>JAPDDQ010000006.1 GCA_027587225.1 Solirubrobacter taibaiensis | reverse complement strand
CTCGACTGGGACACCCCAGCTGAAAGAATGCAGGCACTGTTGCGCTGACCGCGTGAGGCCGCCCCGATTAACTCACCACTCGCGTGGCGTGGACCGTCCCTCGGCGTGAAAGGACGTGAACGCCGTTTTAGCCCCGGAGAGAGACCGGCGAGGCGTCGAACACCGTGACGCGCTGGAGCTCGGCGACGCGCTCGTTGACCTCGTCGGAGGTGAGCGTCTGCATACGCTCGGTGCCGAAGGCCTCGACGTTGAAGGAGGCGAGCGCGGTGCCGTAGGCCATCGCGCGGCGCAGGAGCTCGTCCGTGATCTCCTCGTCGGCGTGAGCGGCGACGTAGCCGACGAAGCCGCCCGCGAACGTGTCGCCGGCGCCGGTCGGGTCCACGACGTCGGCGGTCGGGTAGGCGGGGATGCCGAAGACGCCGTCGGCCGTGTACATGTTCGCGCCGTACTCGCCGAACTTGACGACGACGACGCGCGGGCCCATCTCCATGATCTTCTTGGCGGCGCGGACCAGGTTCGGCTCGTCGGTGAGCTGCTTGGCCTCGCCGTCGTTGACGATCAGGCAGTCGACGCCGGCGATCGTCTTCACGAGAGAGTCGCGCGCGATGTCGATCCAGAGGTTCATCGTGTCCAGGGCGACGAAGCGCGCGCCGGTGCACTGCTCGCGCACCGCGCGCTGGAGGTCGGGCTGGATGTTCGCGAGGAACAGGACGTCCGCGTTGCGCGAGGCGTCGCTCAGCTTCGGCTCGAACGTCTCGAACACGTTCAGGTCCGTCTGGAGCGTGTGGCGGATGTTGACGTCGCGCTCGTAGCGGCCGGCCCAGAAGAACGTCTTGCCGCCGGGGACGTGCTCGATGTCGTCCGTCACCACCCCGCGGTTGTGCAGGACGGCGTACTCCTCCTCGGTGAAATCGTCGCCCACAGGGCCGACCACGCGGGTTTCGGCGAGGAACGATGAAGCGAGGGAGAAGTGCACGGCGGCGCCGCCCAGAAGGCGGTCGCGCTTGCCCGACTCGGTCTCGACGGCGTCAAAGGCGATGGATCCGACTACGGTGAGCGACATAAGGCGCACGAGCGTAGCGGGGGGTTTTGCCCGCGAGCGCTAGCCTGACCGGTCGGAATGACGACTTTTGCCGACCTTGGCCTGTCCGAGCCGATCCTCCAGGCCCTCCGTGACGTCGGTTACGAATCTCCGAGCCCGATCCAGGAGCAGGCGATCCCATCGCTGCTCCAGGGCCGGGACGTGATCGGCCAAGCGCAGACCGGAACGGGCAAGACCGCCGCGTTCGGTCTCCCCCTGATGGAAGCTGTGGACCCCGACGACTCGGAGGTCCAAGCGCTCGTGCTCACGCCGACGCGCGAGCTGTGCATCCAGGTCACCCAGGCGCTCCGCGCGTACGGGAAGACCAAGGGCATCGACCCGGTGGCGGTGTTCGGCGGCGCGCCGATCCGCACCCAGCAGGCGCAGTTGCGTGCCGGTGGGCAGGTCGTGGTCGGCACCGTCGGTCGCGTGCTGGACCTGATCAGCCGCCACTCGCTCGTGCTGCACTCGGCGCGCTACCTCGTGCTCGACGAGGCCGACGAGATGCTCGACCTCGGGTTCCTCGAGGACGTCGAGAAGATCCTGAGCCTCGCGCCCGGCAGCCGCCAGACCGCGCTCTTCAGCGCGACGATGCCGAACGAGATCAAGAAGCTGGCCGAGCGCCACCTGTACGACCCCGTGCTGGTCAAGGTCAAGGCCGCGACGCTGACCATCGACACGGTCGAGCAGTTCTACCTGGAGACCAAGCCCCAGGACAAGAACGACGCGCTCGCCCGCGTGCTGGAGTCCGAGAAGCCCGACCAGGCGATCGTGTTCGCGCGCACGAAGATCCGCACCGAGTCGCTCTTCCAGACGCTCAAGAACCGCGGGATGAACGTCCGCGCGCTGCACGGCGACATGAGCCAGGGCTCGCGCGACGGCGTGATGATCGCGTTCAAGAGCGGTCGCGTGCCGATCCTCGTCGCCACGGACGTCGCCGCCCGCGGCCTGGACATCTCGACCGTCACCCACGTCATCAACTTCGACGTGCCGACGTCGCCCGACGTCTACGTGCACCGCATCGGCCGCACGGGCCGTGTCGGTCGCTCCGGCCGCGCGATCACGTTCATCGAGCCGCGCCAGAAGCGCGACCTCGAGGCGATCGAGCGCCACGCGTCGACCTCCATCGCTCCGTGGGTGGAAGGCGCGCACGTCGGGCCGACCCCGGTCGCCGAGCCGCGCCCCCGCCGTCACACGAAGCCGCGCGACGTCGAGGCTCCGAGCAACGGCGCCGTCTACGTGAAGCTGATCGCGACCGCCGGGCGCCACGAGGGCATCGAGGCCGCCGACTTGATCGCCGGCCTCACCGCCTCGGGCCTGGACGGCGAGGCGATCCGCAATGTCCGCATCCTCGAGCGCTTCGCGCTTGTCGAGGTGCCCGCCGGCTCCGCGCCGGAGGTCGTCTCCGTGCGTGGCCGCGAGGTCGCGCTCGAGCCAATCCGAACCTAAGAGGAGGCCAGCCATGTCCGTGGCGACCATGTCGACGAATCACGGCGACATCACGATCGAGCTGTTCGACGAAGACAGCCCCAAGACGGTCCAGAACTTCAAGGACCTGGCCGCGAAGGGCTACTACGACGGCCTCAGCTTCCACCGCATCATCAAGGACTTCATGATCCAGGGCGGCTGCCCGCTCGGCACGGGCACCGGCGGCCCGGGCTACGAGTTCGAGGACGAGATCAACTCGCACAAGCTCGTGCGCGGCTCGCTCGCGATGGCCAACGCCGGCCCGAACACGAACGGCTCGCAGTTCTTCATCGTGACGCTCGACGCCACCCCGTGGCTGGACGGCAAGCACACGAACTTCGGCCAGGTCACGGGCGGCATGGACGTCGTCGACAAGCTCGAGGGCCTGCCCACGGGCCCCGGCGACCGCCCCCGCGAAGACGCGAAGATCGAGAAGCTCACGATCGAAGGCTGAGCACCGTCCCGAGCGTGGCGGCGATCGCTCCCGCCACGCACACGGTGCCCCACCCGCCTCGCTCCCACGCGAGCGAGGCGCCCGCCGATCCGGTCACCGCGCCGGCGAAGTAGGCGGTCATGTACGCCGTGTTGAGCCGGCTGCGCGCCTCCGGTCGCAGCCGGTAGATCACGCTCTGATTGAGGATCTGCGTGGCCTGGATGCCCAGGTCGAGCACGACCAGCCCGACGAGCAGCGCCACGAGCGACGTCTCGCCGAGCGCGATCAGCCCCCAGCCGCCGAGTACCGCCAGCGCACCCGCGCGGGTCCCGGCGGCCACGTGGCCACGGTCGGCCAGCCGGCCCGCGAAGCTCGCCATCGCCGCGCCCGCCAGCCCCGCGAGGGCGAACAGGCCGATCACCCCCTCGCCGTAGCCGTACCGCGGCCCGGACAGCAGGAACGCGATCACGGTCCACAGCCCGCTGAAGCTCGCCATCGACAGGAAGCCGAGCGCCATCCGGCGGCGCAGCAGCGGCTCCTCACGGATCAGCGTCCCGACCGACGCCAGCAGACGGCCATAGGCCAGCCGCTCCGGCGGCTCGACCAGCGGCAGCGTGCGCCGCAGCACGAGCGACAAAGCCAGCATCGCTGCCGCCGCGAGCCCGTAGATCAGCCGCCAGCCGCCGACCTCGGCCGCCAGGCCGGCGACCGTGCGCGCGAGCAGGATGCCGAGCAGCAGCCCGCTCATCACCCGCCCGACGACGCGCCCGCGCTCCTCCTCCCGAGCCAGCGAGGACGCGAACGGGACAAGCACCTGCGCGGCGACGCTCGTCACGCCCACGCACGCGAGCGCGGCCGCGAGGACGCCGAGAGAAGGCGCGGCGCACGCCACGACCAGCGCGACGGCGTCGATCAGCAGCAGCCGCGAGACGAGCTTGCGGCGCTGCAGCAAGTCCCCGAGCGGGACGACCAGCAGGAGCCCGGCGACGTAGCCCGCCTGCGTCGCGGTGACCAGCAGGCCCGCGGTGCCGGAGGAGACGTCGAGCGCCTGCGCGATCGTGTCGAGCAGCGGCTGGGCGTAGTAGATGTTCGCGACGGTCGCGCCACAGGCGACGGCGAGCAGCACGACCAAGCGGGTGGGCAAGCCTCAGAGGCTAGGCGCGCCGCCGCCCGGTTCTCATTTGACGGGCGCGGGCGGTTGCTGTGAGGATCGCCCGATGCGCAGGGGAGTAGGAGCGCTCGCGATCGCGGCGCTGATGTGGGCGGGAAGCACGACGAGCGCCTCCGCGGGCGGCATGAACGGCACGCTCGTCTCGAGCGTCGACTTCAACTGCTACTCGATCGCCACCGGCAACCCGTACATCGAGCCGATGATCTCCGCGATCGCGGGGTGGGGCTCGACCGGTGAGATGCCGGCCGCGGGTGAGGTGTTCAGCGCCCAGTTCTCCGTGGGGCTCGTCGGTCGCTCGTGCAGCGGCGCCAGCATCTCGCCGACGGTGATCCCGCCGCTCGGCGTGCGGATCGCCGTCGACGCCCAGCACCCGGTCCAGTGGCGCTACCCGGGGCAGAGCGAGACGTGGCAGACCTCGGGCGTGCGCCTGCTCACGCTCCCCGACGGCTCGGCGAAGCTCGTCCCGGAGCAGAACGAGAACTCGCTGTGGCCGATCGCCAACGAGCAGCCGCCGCTGCAGTTCCTCGTCCCACTCGTGGCCGACCGGCAGCTCTCGGGCGCGGGCTCGGGCCCGGGCCAGTGCCCGAACGGCCCGCCGTGCGCCCGGGGCGATGCCGGCGACTACCTGCAGGTGCAGGTCGACAACTCGATCGGCAACCCGCTGACGCTCGTCCCAGTGGTGCCGCTGTTCGCGAGCCCGGCACCGGCCGGCGCGCCAACGGGCGGCGCCGCCGCGGGCAAGGTGAAGGTGGCCAAGACGCTCACGGTCAAGGCGCTCGGCAAGGGTCTCACCGTGAAGGTCCCCGCCTCGGCGCTCGCCGAGGTCACCGTGACGCTCACCGCCAAGGGCAAGGTGGTGGCGAAGGGCAGCGCGACGGCCGCCAAGGCGGGCACGCTCAGCGTCAAGCTCAAGCGCACGGCCGCGCTCAAGCGCGTGAAGGGCACGGTGAAGGCGACGCTCAAGGTGGTCGCGACCGGCCCGGGTCTCACCAAGACCACGCAGAGCCTCAAAACGCAGGTCCGCGGCTGAGCTAGGCTCAGCCCATGGCGACCATCCCCGTCGAGAACCCGGCCACCGGCGAGACCATCCGCGAGGTCCCGGCCGTGGCGCCCGAGGATGTCGCAGCGCTCGTCGAGCGCGCCCGCGCGGCCCAGCCGGCCTGGGAAGCGCTCGGCTATGAAGGTCGCGGCCGAATCCTAAAGCGGGCGCAGCAGTGGCTGCTCGCGCATGCGGAGGAAGTCGCGGACACGATCGTGGCCGAGACGGGCAAGGCGCGTGAGGACGCCATGCTCGTGGAGGTCGCTTACGGCATCAACGCGCTCGGTTTTTGGCCGCGCAAGGCGCCGAAATGGCTTGCGGATGAACGAGTCCGCACGACGAACCCCCTCGTCCTCGGCCGCCGCATGGTCGTCCGCTACCGGCCCGTCGGTGTCGTCGGCGTGATCGGGCCGTGGAACTACCCCCTCGTCAACAGCGTCGGTGACGCCATCCCAGCGCTCGCCGCGGGGAACACCGTCGTCGTCAAGCCATCCGAGGTTACGCCGCTCACGTCGCTCTTGTTCGAACGTGGTCTGCATGAATCTGGCCTCCCTGAGGGGGTCTTCCAGGTCGCGGTCGGCACCGGTGAGACCGGAGCCGTCCTGATCGACCATGTCGACATGGTGATGTTCACGGGGTCCACGCGCACTGGACGAAAGGTCATGGAGCGCGCCGCTCAGACCCTCACCCCCGTCTCGCTCGAGCTCGGTGGCAAGGACCCGATGATCGTCCTGGCCGACGCGGACATCGAACGGGCCGCCAACACGGCGGTCTACTACTCGATGCAGAACGGCGGCCAGACGTGCATCTCGATCGAGCGCGTCTACGTGGAGGCTCCGGTCTACGACGAGTTCGTGGCCAAGGTGACGGAGAAGACCAAGGCACTCCGTCAGGGCCCACCCAACGGTGCGGGCTCGATCGACGTGGGGGCGATGACGTTCCCACCGCAGCTCGAGATCGTCGAGCAGCACGTGCAGCAGGCCCGGGACGCGGGCGCGCGCGTGGTCGCCGGCGGGCATCGCCGTGAAGGCGCGGGCCGGTTCTTCGAACCGACGATCATCGCTGACGCCGACCACTCGATGACGGCGATGCGCGAAGAGACCTTCGGCCCGACCCTGCCGATCATGCGCGTCCAGGACGCGGACGAGGCGGTGCGCCAGGCCAACGACTCCGCGTACGGGCTGGGCGCCTCGGTCTTCACCCGCGACATCGCCAAAGGCGAGCGGATCGCCCGCCGGATCGAAGCCGGCGCCATCTGCATCAACGACGCCGCGGTCAACTATCTCGCGCTCGAACTGCCGATGGGCGGCTGGAAAGCGTCGGGTCTGGGCGTCCGTCACGGCCCAGCGGGCCTGAAGAAGTACACGCGCCAGCAGGCCATCACCACGACGCGCCTGGCGCTCAAACGCGAAGTCCACTTCTTCCCTTACAACGCACGGGTCTCGAACCTGATCACGCGCGGCATCAAGCTCTTCTACAAGTCGAGGGCACGCTGAAGCATTCCGGCACGCCTGCTGCGGCACATCCGCGGCACCTCGCGCCACCCACTCGGCTCACGTGCCAGAGGCACGCATCGCTCTCGCGCGCGGCCCGAGGCACTGGCGGCTGCACCACATCAGACGCACCGACCATGCTTCAGCGCACCCTTACGCCGCGTGTGACGTCGGAGGGGCCCAGCCGGACTGCGTGAGCTCCTCGCGCAGGCGCCGGCGGGCGCGATGCTGGAGGGCGTGCACGGCGTCCACGGAGCGACCGAGGCGCTCGGCCACCTCGCCGGGCGTCAGGCCGGCGACGAGCCGCAGCAGCATCACCTGCCGCTGATCCTCAGGGAGGGCGGCCAGGGCCGCCTTGAGCGCGTCCAGCCGCTCGCCGGCCTGCAGCTCGGCGGTCGCGCCGGTGGCGTGGACCTCGGCGAGGGGCACCGAACGCTGCGCTCGAAGGTGATCGAGCGCAGCGTTTCGGGCGACCCGCAACAGCCATGCCGCGAAGGGGGTGGCGCCGGGCTTGTAGTGCCCCAGCGCCCGCGGGAGGCGTGCGAAGACCTCACTGGTGAGGTCCTCGGCGTCGTGCTCATCGCGAACGATGGCCAGCACGAAGCCGAAGACGTTGTCGGCGTACAGCAGATAGAGCAGGCGCAGCGCGTCATCGTCACCGGCGCGGGCACGCTCGGCCGCGGCGGCGACCAGCGCCTCCGCGTCCTGCGGCGTATCGAGGTGACGGCGACGACGGTACCCAGACCGCGCCGCCGTCGCCTCCAAGCGATCCGCCGCACGGCGCACCGCTTCATGTCCCGTTCCCTGGAGAATGAGCAACCTTGCCCTCGTCCGAAATGAATCCCCCGGCATCCTTGACGGGGAGACGGCAGCGTCCCACCGCGGACGCTTCAGCGAAAGACGAACATGCGTCCACTGGACCCCCGGAGAGGTTCAGTCGAGTGCGGTTTTCCTCGCTCGTTCGGCGATCTCCGGCACGCCCTCTTTGAGACGGTCGAAGAAGGCGTCCTCGGTGGTGCCGGCGAGCCGCCGTTTATAGCTTCCTTCCAGGAAGATCGCGGATTTCCAGAGCGCCAGCGTCGTGTACCAGCGCAGGTCGCGCATGGACCGTCCGGACCGGTCCTCGTAGCGGGCCACGAGGTCGTCGCGGGTGGGGAAGCCGGGCTGTCGTGTGACAGTGGTCAAAGAGGCGATCGTGCTCTCCGGATCCCCCTCTTGTGCCCAGGTCGCGAGCAGGTAGCCCACGTCGGCCAACGGGTCCCCGATCGTCGCGAGCTCCCAGTCGAAGATCGCGCTCAGCCGCCCGCCGGTGAACATCACGTTCCCGAGGCGGTAGTCGCCATGGACGATCGTGGCCGGGCCCGACTCCGGGACGTGCTCGCCGAGCCAGGTGGTGACGGCGTCGAGCGCGGCGATCTCGCGCGTGGCGTTGTGCTCCCACAGGCCGGTGAAGCGGCGGACCTGACGCGCGAGGTAGCCCGTCGGCTTGCCGAAGCCCTCCAGCCCGCACGCCTGCCAGTCGGTGGCGTGCACCTCGACGAGGGCGTCGATCAGCTCCTCGCCGATCCGCGCGGGCGTGACGCCGTCCGGTAGCTCGTCGTTGAGGACCGTGCCCTCCACGCGCTCCATCACGTAGAAGGGCGCGCCGATCACGGATTCGTCGTCACACGTGGCCAGCACCTGGGGCACGCGCACCGCGGTCTGCTCGAGCGCCCGGAGCAGGAACGCCTCGCGCAACACGTCGTGCGCCGAGGGCGGGAGCGGCGGCCGCGGCGGCCGGCGCAGCACCCAAACTCCGCCACGCCTGGAAACGAGGTACGTCACATTCGAGTGACCGTCGCCGACCGGCTCAGCCGTGATCTCCCCGCTCCCGAGACCGTGCTGGTCGAGGAACGCCTCGAGCGGCCGCAGCACGAGCAGCGGCGGCTTGTCGAGTGTTTTCGCCTCTTCCGGGGTATCGACGATGGAGGTCACTGCTTAGGCAGCCTAAACCGCAACCCACCACCCTGTGTCGGGTTGGACCTAGTGAGCCGGCTTCCCCGCAGTGCGCCGGCGCTCCCCCTTTTGATGCGCAAACTCCTCCTGACTCTCCCGCTCATCGCGCTCTGCGCCTGGGCCCCCACCGCCGGCGCCGCCGCGCGCCAGACCGTCACCTTCGAGGCGCCGCGCGAGCTGCTCTCAGGTTCGACGCGCGCCGCCACGCTCGATCAGATCGCGGGCTTCGGCGTCACCCGCGTACGCCAGCTCGTGTATTGGCGTGATTTCGCGCCCGATCCGGACAGCAAGACCAAGCCCGCGAACTTCGACGCGAGCGACCCCGCCGCCTATCCCGCCGACAAGTGGGACAACCTCGACGGGCTGATCGCCGCCGCGCGCGAGCGCAACATCGACGTCACGCTCACGCTCACCGGCCCGGTGCCCAAGTGGGCGACCAAGGGCAAGCGCGACAACTACACCGAGCCGGACGCGAAGGAGTTCCAGGCCTTCGCGACCGCGATGGGCAAGCGCTACGGCGACGCCGTGAACATGTGGTCGGTCTGGAACGAGCCGAACCAGCCGCAGTTCCTGCGCCCGCAGTACAAGGGCGGCAAGCCGGCCTCGCCGAAGATCTACCGCAAGCTCTACCAGGCGGCCGAGAAGGGCGTGCGCGCGACGCCGTCCAACGCGCAG
Organism: Solirubrobacter taibaiensis; assembly: GCA_027587225.1. Classification (GTDB taxonomy): domain Bacteria; phylum Actinomycetota; class Thermoleophilia; order Solirubrobacterales; family Solirubrobacteraceae; genus Solirubrobacter; species Solirubrobacter taibaiensis. Next base: position 195,378 of record JAPDDQ010000006.1, on the reverse strand, counting down.
GACACGATCCTGATCGCCGAGACCTCGCCGCGCGGGAACTCGAACGTCGTCGCGCCGCTGGCCTTCCTACGCGGGATGCTGTGCCTGGACTCCAAGTACCGCATGGCCAAGTCCTGCGCCAAGCTCACGCCGGGCGGCTACGCGCACCACGCGTACACCACCTCGGCCGGCCCGCGCTGGGTGCCGCCGAAGGGCGACGACGTGACCATCGGCGTGCTGCCGCGGCTCACGACGGCGATCGACAAGGCCGCCAAGGCCGGTGCGCTGCCCAAGAACCTCCCGGTGCACCTGACGGAGTTCGGCATCCAGACCGAGCCCGACAAGATCAGCGGCGTCTCGCTCGAGCGCCAGGCCGCGTACCTGTCGGTCTCCGAGCACATCGCGTACGTCAACCCGCGCGTCGCCGCGTTCTCCCAGTACCTGATGAGCGACGACCCGCCGCGCTCGAGCGGGTACAAGTACGGCGGCTTCGAGAGCGGGCTCCGGGACGCCGACGGCAAGGAGAAGCCGGCCTACAACGGCTTCCGGCTGCCGCTCGCGGTTGAGGGCTACGGCAACGAGGACGTCCTGTGGGGCCTCGTGCGCCCACACCGTTCCGCGACCAAGGTGACGATCGAGCGCCGGATCACGGGCTACAAGACGTGGCGCGCGCTCAAGACGATCGACACCACCACCTCCGGCGTGTACGCGCTCAAGACGCCCCGCAAGAAGGGCCAGCACTACCGCGTGAAGTGGACCGCTCCCGACGGGACCACCTACACCGGCCCGTCGGTCAAGAGTTATTAGGGTCAAGACCCGGTACGCCGGAAACCGGCTTCGCCCGATACCTCTGCCATGAGGAAGCAGTGGAGCCGTTGGAGCGTTCTGGGTCAGCAGGTCAGCGACGGGGCCGGGGTCCCGATCGGGCAGGTCGTGGACACCTATCCGTTCGACGGTGGAGCCGTCGAGATGGTCGTCGTCCGGCTTGACCGGGCGTTCGGCGGGCGGCGCATGCTCGCCGTCGAGGATCTCTGGATCGACGGATTCTGCGTGCGCACGCCGTTCGCGGCGTGGCAGGTCGAGGATTCCCCCGAGCTGACGGGTGGCCGCCACGGCGCGGACGACCCGTACAAGGCCCGCAGCCATTGGCGCTTCGAGGAACCCGCTTCGCTCTACGCTGCAGCCTGAGTACCCTTCGCGCCCATGGCGGCGCAGCTCTGGATGCTGCGGCACGGCGAGGCCGTGCCGCACGACTCGAAGCCCGATCACGACCGTGAGCTCACGCCGCGCGGGCGGAGCCAGTCCGAGACCGCCGGGCGTGCGCTGGCGGCACTCGGGGTGGAGTTCTCCGCCTGTTACGCGAGCCCCAAGGTGCGTGCGTGGGAGACCGCGTCACTGGCCTGCCAGGCGCTGAACGTGCGCCCGGTGCGCGATGACGCGTTGGCCAACGGCTTCAGCCGCCTCGACGCGCTCACGCTGCTGGACGCGCACGACGGGAACATCCTCGTCGTCGGCCACGAGCCCTCGTTCTCGCAGGTGGTCTACGACTTCACCGGCGCCCGCGTGGACTTCAAGAAGGGCGCCGTCTTCGCCCTCGAGGCCAAGCGCACCGTCGGCACGCTGCTCGTCGCGCTGCGCCCCCGCGAACTCGAAGCGATCGCGGCCGCGGGAAGATAAAGGGGCCAGGCCCCTTTAGGTTGCCAGCGCCGCGAGGATGACGGCCAGCGCCACCTCGGCGCGGGTCTGCAGCGACGCTTCCAGCACGAACTCCTCGGGGTTGTGCGCCTTGCCGCCGCGCGGGCCGAGGCCGTCGACCGTGAGCGGGATGGTGGATGCGAAGTGGCTCGCGTCCGACGCGCCGCCGCGGGCCGCGGGCGCGATCCGGCGGCCGAGCAGCGCGCTCGCGCTCTCCAGCAGCGGTGCGGTGGCCGTCTCGGCCTGCATGCCGGGCCAGCGGCGGATCAGCTCCGCCTCCAGGCGCACCCCGTTGTGCTCGGCGGGGATGTGGGCCAGGACGTCCTCGATCGCGTCGAGGTCGTCCGCGCGCACGTCGCAGTAGAGCTCGCCGTGGCCAGGGACGACGTTGAACGCCTCGCCGGAGCGCAGGATCGTCGGCACGGCGGTGAGGTGGGATGGGCCGTCGGGCGCGTGGCGGGCGGCGACGGCCTGGGCGGCCGCGGCCAGCGCCAGCAGGGCGTTGGCGCCCCGGTCGGGCGCGGAGCCCGAGTGGGCGGTGCGGCCGTACGCGATCACGTGGATCGTGCCGGCGGCTTTGCGGCGCACGACGACGCCCTCGTCACCGCCCCGCAGCTCGCCGGCCTCGAAGCACAGGCACGCGTCGAAGCCCGCGAAGCGCTGCACGTGGCCGAAGTCGTCGGTCCGCCATTCCTCGTCGCACACGAGCAGCAGCGCGAGCTCGGCGAACAGCTCCGGGCGCTTGGCGAACGCGCGCAGCGCGCCGAGCGCGAGCACGTTGCCGCCCTTCATGTCGACGGCGCCGGAGCCGACGAGCTGCTCACCCACGCGGGCGAGCGGCTTGTGCTCGGTGTGGGCGACGACGGTGTCGTTGTGGCCCACGAGCAGGACCTTGCGCGTGCCCGTGCCCTTCAGGCGGATGACGAGGTCCTCGGCGTGCCCGGGGCTCGAGCACGGCACGCGCTCCAGCGACGCGTCGTCGGGCGCGAGCGCGGCGCACAGCGAGGCGCACTCGTTCGCACCGTGCACGTCACCGGACGGTGAAGAGACGGCCACGAGCGCTTCCAGCTCGCGCGGTGCGCGGCGCGCGATCTCCGCGGCCCCCTGCTCGATCCACGAATCCACGGGCTTCACGTTAACGTGGACGCCGTGCCTGAGCTGCCCGAGATGGAGATCACCGCTCGTCGCTTGGCCGAAGCGCTGCCGGGCGAGACGATCGAGTCGGTGATGACGCCGGGCCTGAACGTGCTCAAGACGTTCGATCCACCGCTCAGCGCGCTCGACGGTGCGCGCTTCACCGGTGTGCGCCGGCGCGGGAAGCTGCTGCTGCTCGAGGCCGACACCGAGTCCCATGGCCCGCTCACGTTGCTCGTGCACCTGATGAGCGCCGGTCGGCTGATGCTCTACGACAAGCGCGGCTCGATGCGCGACAAGACCTCGCGCGTGCTCATTCGTATATCCGACCCCGCCCACCCAGACCGCGAGCTGCGCCTGCGCGAGTTCGGCACCAAGCAGGCGGCGTGGGTAAAGCTCCTCACGCCGGAAGGGCTGGAAGCCGAGCCTTCGCTGAAGACGCTCGGCCCGGAGGCGTGGCCCAAGCCGCCGGCCGACCTGACGAAGCTTCTCGGCGGCAAGCGACCGCTGCACTCACTGCTGCGCGACCAGCAGGTGATCGCGGGGATCGGGCGCACGTGGGTAGACGAGATCTTGCACGCGGCCAAGCTGTCGCCGTTCAAGCGTGGAGACGACCTCTCCACGGACGAGGCCAAGGCGCTGCGCAAGGCGATGGTGGGCGAGCTTAAGCGCGTGCTCGACGTCTACGAGAAGAAGGTCGCGCTCCCGCTCCCGGAGAAGTTCCCGAAGCCGACGAAGGTCCACGCCCACCAGGGCGAGCCGTGTCCGCGCTGCGAGACGGTGCTCGAGGCCGTCTTCTACGAGGACTACGTGATGAGCTACTGCCCGCATTGCCAGACCGAAGGCCGGATCCTCAAGGACCGGCGTCTGTCCCGTTTGCTCAAGTAGCGCAGCGTTGCGGCGACTTCGCGCCCGGCGGCAGGCAGCGTGAGGTCAGCAGGGGCGCCTTCTTGCGGCGCATCTTGAGCGTCTTGACGCTCGCGATCGTGCCCGGCTTGGACACCTCGACCCGGATGATCCGGCCGACCTTGATCGAGCGGCGGATGAAGCGCTTGAGCGACAGCGACGACTTCTTGGGGGTCGTCGTCCAGCGCTTCGCCGAGCACCCCTTCGTGCACGTGACCTTGACGGTCGCGCCGGCGGCGATCCGGCTCAGCGTCAGCGAGCCGAGCCGGGTCGACGTGCGCGAAGCCCTGTAGGTCCAGGTCAAGCTGGGGTTGAGCGCCGTCAGCGGCGTGATCACCGGTGCGGGCGGCGGGGCCTGCGGCGCGGGCAGGGCGACGGGGCCGAGGTCGCTCCAGGCACCCCAGTTCTGGCTCATCGAGTTGGCGGACGTCACCGAGCGCATGACCAGGTTCTCGCCCATGCGCGCAAACAGGAACAGATGGTCGTTCTCGTCCGAAGTCCCGGCCGGTGAGGAGCTCAGCTTGGTGGGATCGACCAGTCGCCACACACCGTCGGGGTCGACCTCATGGCGGTGGTGGTAGAGCCCGTCGTTGGCGGACGAACGCATGAACAGGTCGAGAATGTCGGTGGCCGGGGACGCGAACGCGGGCGCCCCGGTGGTGCCGCCGCCCTTGTCGCGCCAGTTCGGAGACAGCCACGCGCCGTTGTACCAGTAGGTCTGCGTGACGCCGCCGGCCGCGTTGCGCATGGCGACGTCCACCGAGCCCAGGCTCGAGAACCCGTATGCCGTCGGCCCTGAGCTGAGGTTCCCGCCCACCTGCGACCAGGCTCCCCAGCCCGAGCCGGGGGTGAGCGTCCGCCACCACAGCGCGTTGTCCACGCCACGATGGAAGAGGTCGATCACGCCGTTGCCTTTGCGCGTCGCGGCGGCGGGGCTGGAGGTGGCGACCCCGCCGAGCGAGACCCAGCCCGACCAGGCCCCGGTCTGCAGCACGTTCTGGTAGATCGCGCCGTTGGTCGCGCTGCGCGCGAACAGGTAGACGTTGTCCCCGAAGACAACCGCCGCGGGGCCGGAGCCCGCGTCCAGTCCGTCGACCGGTGCCCAGTTGGTCCACGTGCCGGCGCTCAGGCTGCGATGGAGAATCCGGCCGTCGGCCCCGCGCGCGAACAGCTGCACGCTGCCAGGCCCGAGCGACACCGCCGCCGGGTTGTCGTCGAACACGTCGGCGGAAGCCGTTCCGCCCAGCGCGGCGAACAACACCAACGCCACCAGCCACATCCTGTACACGCGGCGAGGGTACTTCAGAGTGGCGCGGGAACGCGCCGGGTAGCCTGGATGAGCGAATGATGACGGTACTCGCGGCGCCCGGGGACTGGGCGCGAAACGCGGTCGACACCGGGGGCTACCCCGCGCTGGCCGGCCTGATCCTGGCGGAGAACCTGTTCCCGCCCATCCCTTCGGAGATCATCCTCCCCGTCGCCGGCTACTTCGTCGGCGAGGGCACGATGAACTTCGTCCTCGCCGTGATCGCGGCGACGATCGGCTCGGTCGTGGGGGCGCTGATCCTCTACACGATCGCCCGCTTCGGCGGCCGCGCCGTGGTGCTCAAGCTCGGGAAGTTCGCGCGCATCCGCGAGGACGACCTGGACAAGGCCGACGCGTGGTTCGACAAGCGCGGGTCGTGGTTCGTGTTCTTCGGCCGGCTCGTGCCGGGCGTGCGGAGCATCATCTCGATTCCCGCCGGCCTGTCCGAGATGCCGGTGTGGCGGTTCACGCTGCTCACGGCGGCGGGGTCGGCGCTGTGGAACTCGGCGCTGATCGGCGCGGGTTGGGGCCTCGGCAGCCAGTACGAGAAGGTGGCCGACTACGTGGGTCCGGTGGCGACGATCGTGGTCCTCGCGTGCGGCGTGCTCGTGGTCGGGTTGATCGCCTGGGCGCTCAAGCGCCGCCGTGTAGCGCAGATGTAACGCGTTTTCTGGAACGACTCCAGAAAACCTCGTAGGATGCTGGCGATGCCGGCCGTCCCCGAGTTGGAGCAGCTGCTGCGTGGAGCGTCGCTGCGCGTCACGCGTCCGCGCGTGGCCGTGCTGAACGCGGTCTACGCGCACCCGCACGCCGACACGAACTCGATTCTCGGTGTGGTCCGCGAGGAGCTCGGCGACGTGTCCCAGCAGGCCGTCTACGACGTCCTGCACGCGTTGACCGGTGCGCGCCTCGTGCGTCGCATCACGCCGCCCGGCTCGGTCGCCCGCTACGAGTCACGGGTCGGTGACAACCATCACCACGCCGTGTGCCGATCCTGTGGCGTGATCGCCGACGTCGACTGCGCCGTCGGCGAAGCGCCATGCCTTGCACCGTCGGACGCCCACGGCTTCGTCATCGACGAGGCCGAGGTCGTCTACTGGGGCGTCTGCCCCGCCTGCACGTCTGTAGTCCCGTCCTCCTGAGGAAGAGGTCTCCCTTGGCTGATCAAGAGCATCCCAACGCCGTAGTCGGCGACATGAACGAGCCGATCGAGGCGGAGGGCAAGTGCCCGGTCGCGCACGATCGCATGCCGCATCCCACCCAGCGTGATGCGAACGCCGAGTGGTGGCCCGAGCGCCTGAACCTGAAGGTCCTGGCCAAGAACCCGGCGGTCTCGAACCCGCTCGGCGAGGAGTTCGACTACACCGAGGCCTTCAAGGCGCTGGACCTCGCCGCGGTGAAGGCGGACATCGCCGAGAGCCTCACGACGTCGCAGGACTGGTGGCCCGCCGACTTCGGTCATTACGGCCCGCTGATGATCCGCATGGCGTGGCACAGCGCCGGCACGTACCGGATCCAGGACGGCCGCGGTGGCGGCGGCGCGGGCCAGCAGCGCTTCGCCCCGCTGAACTCGTGGCCGGACAACGGCAACCTGGACAAGGCTCGCCGCCTGCTCTGGCCGGTCAAGAAGAAGTACGGCCAGGCGCTCTCGTGGGCCGACCTCATGATCCTCACCGGCAACGTCGCGCTGGAGACGATGGGCTTCAAGACGTTCGGCTTCGCCGGCGGCCGCCCCGACGTGTGGGAGCCGGACGCCGACGTGTACTGGGGCCCGGAGACCGAGTGGCTCGGTGACGAGCGCTACACGGGTGACCGTGAGCTCGAGAAGCCGCTCGGCGCCGTCCAGATGGGCCTGATCTACGTCAACCCGGAGGGCCCGAACGGCAACCCGGACCCGCTCGCCGCCGCCCACGACATCCGCGAGACGTTCGGCCGGATGGCCATGAACGACGAGGAGACCGTGGCGCTGATCGCCGGCGGTCACACGTTCGGCAAGACGCACGGCGCGGCCGACCCGGACCAGTTCGTCGGTCGTGAGCCCGAGGGCGCCTCGATCGAGGAGCAGGGCCTCGGCTGGAAGCAGTCCTACAACTCGGGCAAGCTCGAGGACGCGATCACGTCCGGCCTGGAGGTCACCTGGACCGCCACGCCGACCGAGTGGGGCAACGGCTTCTTCGACAACCTGTTCGGCCACGAGTGGGAGCTGACCAAGAGCCCCGCCGGCGCGCACCAGTGGCAGCCGGTCGGCGCGACCAGCGAGGTGTCCGTCCCGGCGCCGAACGAGGGTGGCGAGCGCCGTCTGCCGACGATGCTCACGACCGACCTGGCGCTGCGCACGGACCCGGCCTACGAGAAGATCTCGCGCCGCTTCCACGAGGACCCGGAGGCGTTCCGCGACGCGTTCGCCCGCGCCTGGTTCAAGCTCACGCACCGCGACATGGGGCCGATCCAGCGCTACCTCGGCCCGGAAGTGCCGGAAGAGACGCTGATCTGGCAGGACCCCGTCCCCGCCGGTCCCGCGATCTCCGACACGGACGTCGCTGCGCTGAAGGAGCAGATCCTGGCCTCCGGTCTGAGCGTCAGCGAGCTCGTGTCGGTCGCCTGGGCTTCGGCCTCGACGTTCCGCGGCTCCGACAAGCGCGGCGGCGCCAACGGCGCCCGCATCCGCCTGGAGCCGCAGCGCTCGTGGGAGGTCAACAACCCCACGCAGCTCGCCAAGGTCCTCGGCGTGTTCGAGGGCATCCAGTCCGGCTTCGGCAAGGACGTCTCCCTCGCCGACCTGATCGTCCTCGGCGGCACCGCCGCGGTCGAGAAGGCCGCCGCCGACGCCGGCGTCACGGTGACCGTCCCGTTCGTCGGTGGCCGCGGCGACGCGACCGAGGAGTGGACGGACGCGGACTCGTTCGCCCCGCTCGAGCCCACCGCCGACGGCTTCCGCAGCTACCTGCGCGCCGACACGCACCGCCTGCCGGCCGAGCACCTGCTCGTCGACCGCGCCAACCTGCTCACGCTGAGCGCCCCGGAGCTGACCGTCCTGATCGGCGGCCTCCGCGTCCTCGGCGCGAACTGGGACGGCTCCTCGGTGGGCGTGCTCACCGACAAGCCGGGCGTGCTGACGAACGACTTCTACGCCAACCTGCTGGACCTCGGCACCGAGTGGCACGCGTCCGGCGACGAGTTCGAGGCGCGCGACGCCGACGGCTCACTGCGCTGGACCGGCACCCGCGCCGACCTGGTGTTCGGCTCGAACTCCGAGCTGCGCGCCGTGGCCGAGGTGTACGCGAGCGACGACGCGCGCGAGAAGTTCGCGCACGACTTCGCCGCCGCGTTCTCCAAGGTCATGCACCTGGACCGTTTCGACCTGGCATAAAGCGCTCGTTGCGCTAGCAAAGGTTCAGATTTATGCGATTATCTGAACCTTTGCTAGGCTCGTCGTGTGAGCGTTGCTGAGCGCCGGCGAAGGCTGTTCGACCAACTGGTCCGCCTGCGCCGCGCCGAGCGAGCGCACCCGGAGGACGAGGACATCGTCGCGGTGCGCTCGCAGATCGAGCAGGACCTGGGGCCCGTCGTGTCCCTGTCGATGGCCGCAGTCGTACTCGGCGTCAGCCACACAACGGTTCGCCGGTGGGTACGGGCCGGCGAGATCCCAGAGCTCATGGCTCCATCGGGGCGCAGCGGCGTGCCCGTACAGGCGTTGCTCCGGCTCCACGAGCGGGTTCAACAAGAGCGGCAGACCGGCAGCCGGACGTCCCACGTGATCGAACCCGTCTTTGCGGATTCGCGTCGCAAGGCCGCTCGCCTCGATCCTCGCGCGCTGCTCGCGGACCTCAAGGACGAACCGCGCGACGGTCACGAACGAGCGCGGCTCCGTTCCCTCGCCTACCACCGCGCAGTCGCGCAACAGTTGCGGCGGCCCATGGTCGACGAGGCGCTTCACCGAATCTGGCAATGGCGCACAGAGGGTCGTATCGACCCGCAGTACGCCCAGCGATGGGAAGACGTGCTCCGCTCACCGCTTCCGGAGATACGAACGGTCATGGCCGAGGACAGTCCTGATGCCGCGGACCTCCGGCAGAACTCTCCGTTCGCGGGAATGCTCAGCGAGGCGGAGCGCCGCAAGATCCTCCGGGAGATCAGGTAGCGCGTTGCGGCGATCCGACTTCGAGCACGTCATTGCCGCAGCCGCCAACGTGATTGGCGAGGACGACTTCGTCGTGATCGGCAGCCAAGCGATCCTCGGTGCCGTAGCCGAGCCGCCCGAAGACCTCCTGCAGTCCATGGAGGCCGACATCTACCCGCGCCATCGCTCGGACCTGAGCGATCGGATCGACGGGGCGCTGGGCGACGGGTCGCCGTTCGAGGAGCAGTTCGGGTATTTCGCGCACGCCGTCGGGCCCGAGACAGCCAAGGCGCCGGTCGGATGGGAGGAACGTCTGATCCGCATGGACATCCCGCCGCGTGTCACGTCGGACCGCAAGCCGGTGGCCTGGTGCCTCGAGCCTCATGACCTCGTGCTGGCCAAACTCGTGCGCGGCTCAGAGCGCGACTGGGACTACGCCAAGAGCGCGATTCGCGCGAGCATCGTCGACATCCGCGTCTTGCTCTTGCGTACGTCCAGCCTGCCCGTCGTTGCGGAGCAACAGATGCTGATCGCCGCCAACCTCAGGGCGATCAGCCAAGGATGAGCACATTGGCGTGCAGTGACGCACCGGGGGCCGGACCTCTGTCCGTGCTTGGGTCGTGCTGGGCAAACAGTGGGTCCGAGGAACACAGTTGGGCGCACTCGAGGTCATGAGTGCCGGACGGACGATCGGCGCAGAGCAGTGAGGAGCGCGTGGAGAGTCTCGGCACGGGGGGTCGGCAGATCGTGCCGGCGCCCCGCGCGTATGACCGCCCCGACGAGCGCGTCGATCTCCAAGGGCCGCCCGTTCAGGCGGTCGTAGAGCATCGAGGAGCCGACGTCGGGCGGCAGCGCGCTGAGGAAGTCCACGGTCCGTTGCGGGTCATCGTCGGTCAGGCGTGCTCCTTCGGCGCGGCCGACCGGCAGGGCCTCCTCCAGCACGCGTCGGGCGAGCTCGACCGCCTCGGGCACCTGGAAGACCTCGCTGCGCCGCTGCGTGATCGTCGTGAGCGGATTGCCGGCCAGGTTGGCGAACAGCTTGCGCCACGCGGCGGTGGTGAAGTCGGGCTCGAGCGCGGTCTTGACGGCGCTGCCGTCGAGCATTGCCGCGAATTCGCGGGCGCCGGGGCGATCCGCAAGCGTCAGCGTGTCGCCGGAGCCGTGCTTGAGCCGCCCGGGCGCGAGGCGCTCGACGGCCGTGTTGATGATCGCGGGGACGACGGCGTGCGGGGCCAGCCGCTGGTCGTGTTCGACCCCGTTCTGGATCACCACGACCGTCGTGTCCTGCGGTCCGGCGAGCCGGGCGAGCCAAGGCGCGGCGTGCGCGCTGTCCTGGGCCTTGAGGGCGACGACGACGAAGCGGGCGGGGCCGGCGTCCGCGGGGTCCGTGACCGTCTCCACCGCGAAGTCCCGCGGGTGCTCGTCGCGCTCCACGACCAGCCGGTCGAGCGGCGATCGGCTGCACAGCGTCACGTCCGCCCCGGCGGCGATCAACTCGGCGGCGACCAGCCCGCCGATCGCTCCCACCCCGACCACCGCCACGCGTTCGCTCATGTCATAGCCTGCATTTCATGCTCGAGACTGGCGAAACGGCTCCCGACTTCACCCTGCCCGACGAGAACGGCGAAGACGTCACGTTGTCCGCTCTGGCCGGCACCACGGTCGTCCTCTACTTCTACCCGAAGGCCGACCCGTGGGGTAAAATAGGTAGTAATGGCTGCCGCTCCTCAAACCATGCGCCGCCGCGCTATCGGCATAACTCGCGTCTCGCAGGTAGGCGAGCGCGAAGGCGAGAGATTCGCCTCGCCCGACGTCCAGGAGGACAGGCTCCGCGCCACATGTGAGCGCGAAGGTATCGACCTGATCCGAATCCTGCCCGAGATGGATGTCTCTGGCGGGCTCCCACTGGAAGAACGCCCCGGTCTCGGCCCGGCAATCGCTGCGATAGAAGCCGGAGAGGCCGAAGTGCTTGCTGGCGCGTACTTCGACCGCTTGTTTCGCAACCTGCGGGAGCAGGCCGACGCCGTGCAGCGCGTCGAGGCCGTGCGCGGGGAAGTGCTCACTGTGGACTTTGGCCGCGTCACGGAGAACGGCAGCGCGGCCCAGTGGCTTTCCGGCACCATGCTGGGAGCGGTGAGCGAGTACTTCAAACGATCCGCGAAGGAGCGATCCGGCGCGGCGGTGCAGCGCGCGATCAACCGGGGCGTGCCCCCGTGGCCCAACGTGACGCCGGGCTTCGTGCGTGGGGAGGACGGCCGCTTCCGCCCGGATACGCCGGAGCGGGTGCAGGCGGTAGTGGACGCGCTCACGCTGCGCGCCGACGGACAGAGCGTTGCGAACGTGCGGGACCATTTGCGTGCCAACGGATACCCGGCCATCAGTTACCACGGGACGCAGACGCTCTTGTGCTCGCGGGTGCTGCGCGGAGAGATCCACTTCGGCGGGTACGAGCCCAACCTCAACGCACACGACCACATCGTGGAGGAGGACTTGTGGCAGGCGGTGCAGCGCGCCAAGGTTTCGCGCGGCCGGAGAGCCAAGAGCGACCGCCTGCTGGCGCGGCTGAAGGTGCTCCGCTGCGCGACGTGCGACGGCTTCATGGTCGTCGGCTCGGCACATCACGGCGAGTACCCGCTGTACCGCTGTAGCCCGACCGGCGACTGCCCGCGCCGCGTAACGATCTCCGCTGAGGTAGTGGAGCGCGCCGTCGAAACCGCCGTGCGTAAGGCGATCGCGGACGAGCAGGGCCGCGCCAGCATGCAGCAGAACGCTCGCGACGCGGAATCTGCACTGGCACGCTCGCAAGCCGAACTCGACGCGTTGATCGCCATCCTCGATCCGCTGGAGCCTGCCGCGCGTGTGCGGCTCGAGGCCGCCACGGCGAAGCGCAACGCGGACCGCGAGCGTGTAGAGCAGCTACGCGGCACGAGCGCCTCCATCACGGTCCACCCCGCCACGGACTGGGATCGGCTGAACCTGGCCGAGCGGCGCGCCCTCATCCGCGCCACCATCGAGCGAGCCACCGTGGCACCCGGACGAGGCGCCGGCCGCGTCGCTGTGAAGTTGTTCGGCGAGTAGCCGCCGGGCCGCACCATCGAGGATTCGCCGCACCTCAGCGCGGTTGGCCTCGGGCAAGCTCATGCCTTCGCTCGCTGGACGTGCTCGGCGAGCGCGAACCGCACTTCGTTTGCGAGTGGGCGATAGCTGCGGTCCGCGAGCGCGCGCAGGTCTTCCAGCAGGCCACGCGGCATGCGGACGTTGCACTGAACGATCTCGTGGGGATCGTTCTCGGTGCGCGTGGGTTCCATCGGGACGGCTCCGTGTTCCGGGCCGCCCGTTGCCAACCGGGGCGAGGTTCCTAGCCGCTGCGAATTGGTCCCAACTCCTGGCCCTCCCGTGGGGGCCGCTTGCACGTGGAGCTTTGTGGCGCGGCTTCCTGCTCTAGCCCAAAGCTAGCACGGGACGCGCGGAACGTTACGCCGAAAGGTGATTGGTACTAAGGTGAGTGTCTACTACCATCGCCGCTCCCACACAGGCGTTCAGCTGAGCAGCAGCTAAGTTCGCCGCTAGGGCCTCTCCGGTAGCCCACTTCGCGCGCCTCGCCTAGACCCCGGCGAGGCGCGCGCTGTTTCTGGTGAAGTGAGCGCGATGTGTGTACGTTCCGGGGTGTAGCACCTGAGCGCCCTCACCTCTCGGGTGCCCCGTCGGACAGCGCAAGTGAGCCCCGGTTTGGTGTCCTCCCGGCCGGGGATCACTGCGTCTCCGGCCCCACTCGCGCACTCACAGTGACATTTTTTCGGTGAGTTACCTCGACATTTGAGTGAGACGGTGTTTCAGTCACTCTCATGCCCACCACGCAGAGCAGCACCACCACCGAGTCCACGCCGAGCCTCCGCGAGCAGGCCGACGCCGCCAAGCAGCGCATGAGCGAGATCACGCCCGAGATCGAGCGGATCACGGCCGAACGTGACGCCGCCAAGGGCGCGGCCAAGACCAAGCTGAGCAAGCAGCTCGCCAAGCTGGAGAAGGAGCGCGCCGAGATCGAGCCCACGGCCAAGCTGTTCGACACGCGCAGCGGCCGCAAGCGGCCCGCCGCCTCGATCGCGCCCACCGAGGGCGAGCAGGTGTGCCGCACCTGCGAGGAGGAGAAGCCGCTCAACCAGTTCCCGACCATCGCGCCCACCAAGCGCGGGACGGAGTGCCGCGCTTGCCAGAAGGAGCGCCGCGGGAAGGCCGCTGAGCGCGAGGCTGCGATTGCGCCGAAGCCCGCCGCTCGCAAGCGCACCGCGAAGCCGAAGGCCGCCGACCAGGCCGGTGCGGCGGGGACGCCTGAGCCCGCGAGCACGCCCGCTACCGCCGCGTAGCGCCCACCGCGACAACCGAGCAGTACCCCGAGCCCCGCCACGTGCGGGGCTCGCTGTGTCTCCGGCCCCGTACGGGCCGCGTGAGCGCGAGGACCGGCACGGCCCCACCTGAGCCCCGGCGGCAGCGCGTTCAGCCTAAGACACCGCCGGGTAACGACGTCTCTCCATGCTCGCCGACGCCTACAACGACCTGATCCTCAGCCCGCTGTTCTGGATCGGTGTCGTCGTTTTCATCCTCCTGCTGGCCGGGGCCTTTGCGATCTGGCTGAATAACGAGGACGAGTGAGCGGGCTACGCTCCGCTTCGGTGGGCGGCCAGGCCGTACCGAGGTAGCTCTAGCAACGCAGCCGCCGTGCTCCCTTCCAACCGGAGCCGCTGGCGGTCCCGGAGGCCGCTCACCACCACGTGTCCGTGCCGCGTCTGAGCCGCGCTATCGGACGCCCACGGACACCAGCTTGCCGCCGGCATCAATTCCTGTGACGGGCGGCCGACGACGTGGGACTGCGGCATCGTTGCTCACACATCACACCCCACCGGGAGGGGGAAGGGTCACATCGCCGAAGCACTTTTGGAGCCGCACCCGCAGGCCACTCACGGCGCGCGCCGCGCCATCGTGTTACGGGCGGTGACGTAACCCAATTGGGATGGATGGCAGATTGGTGATTTGTGTGATGTGTGCTCATCTTCGCACGGATGCCAGCTTTCTCTATCTCACTACCGGCCGAGTTGAAAGCGAGAGTGGATGCCGCCAGGGGTGACGTTCCACTGTCGCGTTGGGTTCAGCGTGCGGCGGAGCAGCGCCTCGAACGCGAGCCACCCCTAGAGCCGGTGAACAACGACCCGCTACCCGGCACAAGCGGCCCCCGGATGGGTGGCCCTCGATCGTCCAAGCGCAAGCCAAGAGGTGACAAGTGATGCCGCGTGTGAAGGAGTACCTGTCCGAGCCGGTGAGCCGAGGCCGCGCCCTGCTGGTGATGCTGTTCCTCGGCGTGGCCGGGTTCTGGCTCCTCGGCGGGTTCAGGATGGACAGCCGCGAGTACGTGAACTGCGCTCTGGTCGAAGGGCTGGCGAGCCCGGACGTGCCGCGCGATCAACTCGTTCCGCCAGTGGTGATCGTGGACTACAGCTTCATCGAGACGCGGTGCTGGCGGACAGACGAGCTATGACCGCGCTCATCCACCTGGCGTTCGCGCTGCCGCGCTTCTGCGCCCTGCTGGTGGCGTTCGGGTGTCTCGTGCTCACCGGCCACGCGACCATCCCGCTCGTCATCGCGGGCTTGGTGGTGCTCTCGTGGCCGGGTACCTACTCGATCACGCGCCGCACCTTCACGGGCCGGGACGCTCGGCAGTGGGCCGATGCGTGCCGCCACTCCGGCCTGTATCAGCCCGAGGGCGCTCAGCGTGGGGAGCGGCCCGCGCCCCGGCTCCTTCGCGTTGAGCAGGCCGCTGCTGGCCGCGTGCTGCACGTTGCCCTGAGCCACGGGTGGACAGCCGAGCACGTGGAGCGAGCCGCGCCCGCGTTGGCGACGTGGTACCGGGCTCGCGGCGTGAGCGTGAGCACCGACCCCGCCGACGTTAGCCGTGTCCAGGTGCTCATCCGGGACACCGACCCGCTGGCGGGACTCGGCGGGCGAGCGTGGCCCAATCTCAAGCTCGCCCGGCTGAGCTTGTGGGAGCCGGTTCCGGTCGGCGTAGACGAAGACGGACGCGTGGTTGATGTAGTCCTGGCCGAACGGAACGTGCTGCTCGCGGGCGAACCCGGAG
This sequence comes from Solirubrobacter taibaiensis, assembly GCA_027587225.1. GTDB lineage: Bacteria > Actinomycetota > Thermoleophilia > Solirubrobacterales > Solirubrobacteraceae > Solirubrobacter > Solirubrobacter taibaiensis. Next base: position 180,111 of record JAPDDQ010000006.1, on the reverse strand, counting down.
CAGGTAAATCGGTGGCTCAGAGCCTCATCGTCGCCACGGATTGCCTCGATCCGTACTGCTCCGTCTGGATGCTCGACGGCAAAGGCGTGGACCTGGCGATGTGGGAGCCGTGCTGCAACGGGTTCGCCGGAGCCAACCACGATCAAGCGATGGCGGTCCTGCGGGACGCCGCAGCATGGATGGACGCCTCATACGCCGAGCTGCGCGCCACCGGCAAACGCAAAGTCGCCCTCGGGGACGAACTCGGCCTGCTCGTGATCGACGAGTTGGCGTTCTACGTGAACACGGGCACCAAGAAGCAGCAGGCCGGATTCAACGAGGCGCTACGCGACCTCATCGCCCGCGGAAGGGCCGCCGGCCTCATTTCCGTGCTGGCCACGCAGAAGCCATCCAGCGACGTGATCCCGAGCAGCATCCGGGATCTCGTGGCCTACCGGTGGGCGCTCCGCTGCACCACCCCTGAGGCCAGCGACACCGCGCTCGGCCGGGGCTGGGCCGCCAGGGGCTACGACGCCAGCACGATCAGCACGAGCGCGAGGGGTACCGGCCTGCTGCTCGCGGAGGGGGCCATGCCCGTACGGTGCCGCTCCTTCTACCTGGCCGACGAGGATGTGGAAGTACTCGCCCAACGCGCCGTCCTTCTGCGCGAGCACCTGTTTGGCGATGTGCGCGACCCGGTTGGGGAGGTGGGGAGTGGGGATCTGGCGGAGAGCACCGAAGGTGCGCCTCTCGTCCCCGGCCCTGCCCCACCGCCTCCCCAGGATGCGGGCCGCGACTGGGGAACGCCGCTGCAACGCAAGATCAGGGCCGAGATCGAGCGCGAGCCGGAGGCCAGTAACCGGGAGGTAGCCCGCCGCGTCGGATGCGACCACAAGACGGTTGGCAGGGTTCGCCACCAGCTAGAGCAATAGTTCCGGAACCAGCTACGGGATCGAGAACGGGACCAGCTTCGAAACCAAGAACGGAATCAGCAACGGAACTGCGAACCTAGTTATCCGCCGGGACCGTTGGTAGCTTGGTAGAACGGATGGCAGGAACCTGCCACGCCAGGGCTAAGCGCCCCGCCCCCTCGGCTCTTGGCAGCTAACCGTTACCGAGGGGGCGGGACCGGCCTGTCACGCCGAAGGAACCTTACGGGGCGCCTCGGACCGCATCAGTGACCACCGGGACAAGAACTTGTCCGTCGGCGCAAGTTCTGCACACTTCCGCACACTTTTGGACATCGCCCATCTAGGCGGTGTTGTGTTCGATCTCGCTGCGCGCAGCGGTATCCGGCCTAAATGAACGCCAACGCGCCAAGTTACGAGGTAGCGCGTGAACTCGTCGAGGAACGTGTCCTCCATGTAGCTGAACTCGGGGTTGTAGCCGTCCGGGTTCGAGCCATGTGGTGCGGCTCGTCCGCGTCCCGGCAGGGGTGAGCCCGGAGCCCCCACCGCACGGGGGACTCCGGGCTCGTGCGCGCCGCGTGCCCTACGGCGCGGGTGGCCGGGTACGAGGCGGCGTGCCCCCGTACCCACGGTGGGTGACGTGCTCGCGGCCCTCGCGGGCCGCCTGCTCTCGGACGGCGCGGACCTGCTCGGACGAGACGCCGAGCGCCGCAGCGAGCAGGTTGTCGCCGCGTGGGTCGGTGAGCGCGGCGCGGCGCACCCACCCGGCCACGCTCTGCGGGTTCGCTACGCGGGGCACGGGACGAGCGCCCCTTCCTCGACGCACTCGTACCGGATGCGGCACCGCGCATCCGGCTCGTTCCGCCGCTCATACCTCGCGGTACTGACCCCGCCGGCATGACGAAGCCAGAAACCGAGCGTGCCGGGAAGGTCCTCTGCGTCCCGCTGTTCCTCCTGGCCGTCGAGAGGCCCGCCGACGAAGACGGTTGGCACTGGCGCGTGCATGGCTACTTCACCCGCAGCGCCCGGATCGCCGCGTCCGCGATCACGCCCGCGCCGACCCGCCAGAAGGCGTACAAGCCTCGGACGCCGAGCGGCCTGCGGTTCGGGCCGAGCACGTGCGGCACGAGCTCGACGCTGAGCCCGATTCTGTCGACGATCTTGAACCCGGCCCGGAAGTCGCCGTACAGCGCGATCTCGGAGCCGGTGGTGACGGTGCGGTCCATCATGCTCGCCTCGTGCCACGGCTTGTTCAGGAGCCGCCGCCGGTCGTCGCTCCACGCCTCCACCTGCGTCGAACCCGGCCCCGTGAACTGCAACGTCTGGTTCGCGATGGGGAGGCTGGTGAGCCAGTGGGCGCGCGGGCTGAACCGGGGCGGGAGCTGCTCCTGCACCCTGTAGAGGTCGCCGATGGCGAACGTCGCGGTGCCGCTGCCGGTCACGAAGCTGCTCGCCGCGAGGCCGCTGATGATCCCCTCGGGCTCGTCGGTCCCGTCACCGAACAAGAACTTCTCGCATTCGAGTTGGTCGCGGGCGTCGGCGATCAGGGCCTCGAGTTCGCTGCGCAGGCTCAGCCAGTCCATCCCGGCCTCGATGCTGAATTCGCAGTAGCTGTGCGCCTTCTCGGCCTTGATCACCGGATGGACGAGGGTGGGGGTGTTGTCCCCCACCTCGGTGCCCTCGGGTGCGAACGAGGCGTTCATGCCCGCGCTGCTGATGCCGTGCCACTCGCTCGTGGCGATGCTCGTCACGTTCGAGATCTCACGGATCGGGTTCAGCTCGCCGTTGCTGGTGAGCAGGATCGACGGATCGATCGTGGCGGGCAGCGGGAAGTTGCCGCTGGCGATGGTGAGGGCACGTTCCTGCTCGGCGTGGAGCGCGGCCCGCACCGCGTCGTGCTCCTCCGCGCCCATCTCGAACGCGGCCGTGTCCGGGTTCATGAGGCGGCGGGCGAACGCGCGCTCGTACGCGGGGCTGCTCACGGCAGCCAGGTACACGGCGTCCCGGCCGGAGCGGTCCCGCTCCACCAAGTCCGTGAGCCGATCCCCGGCCGCGCTGCTGAGGTAGCTGCCCATCCGCTCGATGGCGCGCAAGCCGGTGTCCCGCATCTGCTGCCGGGGGTCGGGGCTGCCGGTGCGGGGCGGCGTGTGGAACGAGGCGCCGCTCTCGGTCGCGGCGCGCGCCTCGCCGTTCCCGGCGCGGTCGAGTTGCTGCAACCGATCGTTGCGGACGCGCTGCTCCTCGATCAGCGTGTTCAACGCGTTCCAGTGCTCGCGGGCGGCTTCCGGCATCGCCCGGCCCTGGTACTTGGCGTCGAGTTCGTGGAGCCCCTCGACCATCGCGTCGTAGCTCGCGTAGCCGTAGGTAATCCCGTTGGAACGGACGGAGAATGGGCTGCTGCGTGGCACTGCGGCACCTCACGAGTGAGTCAACTCGTGAAGTGCGGCCAGGCCACGGCTTCACCGGAACGGCACGGAATGGTACGTGCCGTTATCGGATTTCGCGAGGAGGCGCTAAGGCGTTACAGTGGGCTATGGAGCGGAGGGAGAGCCGCCTAAGCGACTCCCCCTCCGGTGGCTACACAGCCCAGGGATGAGGCGACGGGATCAGGATCCATCCCCCGTCGTCTCAGTACCCCTTCCTCTGGGACTGCCCGCGTTCACACCCGGATTCCCAGAGCCGTGGCTGTCCCGAGGACGCACGTACCGGCCGTCCTCAAGCTTTGTGAGCTTTCCAGCGTTCGCGAGCTCGTTGAGCCGCGTCAAAATGGTGTTGCGTGCGGGCGGCGTGTTCCTGAACGGAGGGGCCTCAGCGACACGCGCCACGATCGTGTCCGGGGCCACTGGCTCATCACCAACGGCGAAGACACGCAAGAACGACGTGAGCGTGACTCGTCCGCGATAGGTTCGGAGATCTGTGTCGTCGTCAGCGGGTTCGAGTTCGTTCTGGGCCTCGAGCTGCGCACTGCGTCGTTCAACAACGGCGCGAAGTGGGGGCGAGACCTTGACGTTTATCTGCGCCGCCTTCTCTTCCGCCTCCGGTTCGTCCGGGGTCGTGCCGACGCGACGGCGGAGACCTTGGACGATCGGGGTCAGCGTCTCAACGTCCTCAAGCGCCTTGGCCAGCTCGCGCTCGTACTCGCTGAGCAGCTTGGCTTCTTGTTCACGACTTGGCACACGAACAGAGTAGACGATCCGGGTGACGGCATCCACGCCTTTGCCGCTAAATCCGATGATTCGAGAAACAGAGATCTCAAACCGCACCGATTGAGTCGCAGAAGCTATCAACGCTTCCCGAATCGGTGAGGGCGGGCGGCGCGGGGCCGCCCGCGCCCACCCTGGCGGATGTAGCCGTTCAACTAAGAGTAGGTGGCCGCTCCGGATCTTCGCCCCTGTCGAGCGCAGCCATCTTCGCGCGCAATTGGTCGCCGTGCGCTGTCTCCACCGCAATGCGGTCTTTGATCTCGGCCAGCTTCTCCGGGATCGGCATGTACCGCGTGTCGTGCGGCTCCGCCACCAGGGTGCGGCCATCCGCGTGGATGGCCCACAGCAGGCCGACATCGTCCGGCTGCGGGCCAGGTGGGGTGCCATGCCCGAATCTGTAGATGGTCATTGCTGTCGGTCACTCCATTCCGAGGATCGCGTTCCGAGGCAGCGCCACTTCTGTGGGATGAAGCCGTTCGTGGGGGTAGGGCGGCAGTTCATCTGCTGGGTCCACCAAGTTCACGCCCTGGCCGGGTACGGTTCGGGTATGCCGCCCAGCATCGGGATCAGTTGCGGGTTCGGGCCGTGCACTGCGCGGCCGCTTGGCCCTGGCCTCTTCTGCTCTGCGCACGAGCAGGTCATGCAGACCGTCACCGACTGGCTCGACGGAGACGCCGGCGTCTTCGGTCTCAGCTTCGACGCCGTGCGTGCTCAGTGGGAGCCCCGGAGCCCACAAGAACACCGTCCTGCCTGAGCGCAGTCGCAGTTCCCCTGCTTTGCGCAGGACGCCGGCCTCCTCGAGTCGCTTGAGCGCCCGGTACGCCGTCATCGGTGCGAGGCCGGTGTGGCGCGCCACCCAATCCGAGGCGAACATCGGCGCGCGTGGCAGGAGCTGGTCGTGGTGCAGCGCCCACACCCTCGCATAGAACCTGGCCACCACGTGGGCCGGTCGTCCTAGCTGCGCAGGCACGTCGAGCGTCGGCACGTCAACGGGCAGCGTCCCGCTCTCCTGCGCCTTCAGGAAGCCATCCATCTCGGCCTGCCGCTGCTCTGCTCTCGGCTCTACAGCGGGCATAGCAGCCTGAAGTGGTATGAGAGGAGAGAGGGAAGAGGTGAGAGCCTTCGCCTACGGAGAAGGGTTGAGCGACGATTGGTGCTTAGACCACTCGCGCGAGAGGGAGCTTGAAAAGTTCGCTGCTTTGGCCGCGTATCGTTGGCTCCCTTCGTTAGATCGACGGAAGGGACTGGGACTCGTGCTAGAGCAAGGCCAGCAAGCGCCGGACTTCGAGTTGCCGGATGAGAATGGCGAGCCGGTGCGGCTCTCCGAGCTGCACGGCGGAACCGTTGTACTGTATTTTTACCCCAAGGCCGACACGCCCGGCTGCACGACCCAGGCGTGCGGGATTCGCGACCACCTGCCGGATTACACGTCGGCCGGCGTGCGGGTACTCGGCGTCTCGCCCGACCCGGTCAAGGCGGTCAAGAAGTTCCACGACAAGCAGGCGCTGAACTTCACGCTGTTGGCCGACGAGGACCACGCGGTGTGTGAGGCGTTCGGCGTGTGGGGCGAGAAGTCGATGTACGGCAAGACCTATATGGGCGCCAATCGCGCCACGTTCATCATCGACGGCGAGGGCAAGATCGTCCACGTCATCCCGAAGGCGTCGCCGAAGACGCACGACGACGAGGTCCTGAAGGCGCTCGCCGGGCTTCAGCCGGCGTAGAGGTCGTCCATCGCGGCCAGGTCGGCCCCGAGCTGCGCTCGCTCCTCGGGGGTGAGCGGCAGCTCGCGGGCCGCGGCCAGCGCCACCCGCGTCCCCTCGGCGTCGCCGAGCCGGGTCGCCAGCTCCGCTCGGTACACCAGCGCGGGCAACCGTTCGACGGCCGGCGCCCCGGCGTGCCGCGCCAAGGCGGCGTCGAGCATGCGCGCGGCCCCGGCGTCGTCGCCCTTGGCGTCGCCGATGCGCGCGGCGCCCGAGACCGCCAGCGGGAGGCCCCGCAGGACGGGTTGCGCGTCCTCGGTATCGCCCTGCCGGCTCACGCGCAGCCAGTTCCCGCCCGGGTCGACGACGGTGAATCCGCTCACGGTCCCGTGCTTGCTGCGCGGGCGCAGGAGCCGCGGGATCTTGGTCGTCGGGAGCCGTCCGTACGCCGCGCGCAGGCCGGCCGCGAACGCCTGGTACAGCGCCTCGGCGTCCGGGACGACGACGATCACGCTGGCGTAGGACTGCTCCGGGTCGAACCCGTCGATGGCGCCGAAATGCAGGTGCAGATCCTCACGCCGGACCACCAGGTACGGATTGGGCCGCTCCTGCCGGTAGGTCACGACGAACCCGAGCGCCTCGTAAAACGGCACGATGTCGTCCAGCGTCCGGCACGGAAGGATCGCATACGTGCGCTCACCGGCCATGGGCGGACCCTACTCTCAGGCGGTGACCGACGGGCTGATCTGTGACGGCGTGCGCGTGGGGGACGTCCTGCGCGGCGTCGCGCTCACCGTCGCACCCGGCGAGGTGATCGCGCTCACCGCGCCGAGCGGGGCGGGCAAGTCGACGCTCCTGCGCGCGATCGTGCGGCTCGTGGCGCTGGACGGCGGCGTGGTGACGCTGGACGGCGTAGACGTCGCGACGCTCGACCCGCGCCTGCTGCGGCGGCGCGTCGGGTTCGTCGCGCAGCGGCCCGTGATGCTGCCCGGGACCGTGGCGGACAACCTCGCCTACGGGCTGGACGAGCCGCCGGACATGGCCGCCGCGCTCGGCGCCGCCGGCCTCGACGACGACTTCGCGGCCCGCGACGCGGCCAAGCTCTCCGGCGGCGAGCAAGCCCGCGTGGCGATCGCCCGCGCGTTGACCCGCAAGCCCGAGGTGCTGCTGCTCGACGAGCCCACGTCGGGGCTCGACGCGCCGTTGGCCGAGGCGATCGGCCGCCACGTCCGCGAGCTCGCGGCCGGCGGCCTGGCCATCTGCCTCACCTCGCACGACCGCGCGGTGGTCACGAGCTGGGCGGACCGGGAGCAGCGCCTGTGAGCGACGTCCTCGTCCAAGGGCTCGCCGGCATCGCGCTTGCAGTGGTCGCAGTGGGGCTGGCGTGGCGGCTCCGGCTCGGCCTCTCGAAAGAACTCGCGGTCGCGGCCGCGCGCGCCGTGATCCAGCTCACGGCCGTCGGCGCCGTGATCGTCGCGGTCTTCGAGATTCCCGCGTTGGCGTTCGCGTTCGTCGCCGTGATGCTCACCACGGCCGCCTTCACGGCCGGCCGGCGGATCGGCGGGATCCCCAGCGCGCGACTGTGGGCGTTCGCCGCGATCGCCGTTCCCGCGCTCACCGCGACGGGCTTCCTGCTCGCGGTCGGCGCCTTCGACTTCACCCCGCGGGCCGCGGTGCCGACCGCCGGCATCCTGATCGGCGGCGCGATGGCGGCGACCAGCCTCACCGGCCGCCGCCTGCTCGAAGAGCTCGACAGCGCCCACTCGGAGATCGAGGCGCGCCTGTGCCTCGGCGACAGCGCCCGCGAAGCGCTGCGCCCGAGCATCCGCCGCGCCATCCACACCGGCCTCACGCCCGCGATCGACCAGACCCGCAGCGTCGGCCTGGTCACGCTCCCGGGCGCGTTCGTCGGCCTCCTGCTCGGCGGCGCCACGCCCGCCGAAGCGGCGAGCACGCAGCTCGTCGTCCTGCTCAGCCTGCTCGCCGTCGAACTCGCCGCCGCCGCGCTACTGAGCGAGTTCGTCCAGCGAGCCGTGATCGCTCCGGGCGAACGGATTCACCAGGGCAGCTCGCCGTGGCGGTCGAAGTAGCCGCCGGTCGGGCCGTCCGGGCCGAGCTGCGCGTACTCGACGATCGCGTCGGTGCCCTCCGTCACGGTCTGCGGGCCGCTGTGGTGGTTGAAGTCGGTGGCGGTGTAACCCGGGTCGACCACGTTGATGCGGAAGTTCGGGTACGCCTTCGCCCACTGCGTGGTCAGCATGTTCAGCGCCGTCTTGGAGGGCCCGTAGGTGAGGTTGTGCAGGGTGGACTCGATGCGGTCCGGGTCGTTGGTCACGCCGATCGAGCCCATCCCGCTGGACACGTTCACAACGACCGGGTTGGCTGACTGCTCGAGGAGCGGCCGGAACGCCTGCAGCACGCGCACGGGCCCGTAGACGTTGACCTCGAAGACCGGCTTCAGGTGCTCGACCGTCACCTCGGGCAGCGGGACGAAGTCGCCGGGGATGCCCGCGTTGTTGACGAGGACGTCGAGGGAGCCGACCGTCTCGACGGCGGCGGCGACCGAGGCGTCGTCGGTCACGTCGAGCTGCACGAAGCGCGCGCCCAACGTCTCGGCGGCGGCGCGGCCGCGTGCCTCGTCACGGGCGCCGATCCACACGTCATGGCCGGCCTCGATCAGGCGGCGGGCGGCTTCAAAGCCGAGGCTGCGATTGGCCCCGGTGATCAAGATCGTTGACATGTAAAGCAGCTTGGTGCGCCAAGCCGGAAAGACCATGCCTCTGAGAGGGATACCTTGGAAGGCGTGAACGACCTCGCTGCCAACCTCCGGACCTGGCGCGACCGCCTCACGCCCGCCGATCCCGGCCGTCGCCGCGCCCCCGGCCTGCGTCGCGACGAGATCGCGGCCCGGGCCGACGTCTCGGTCGGCTACCTGACCCGGCTCGAGCAGGGCCACGCCACCCACCCGTCACCGCTCGTGTGCGCAGCTCTGGCGCGCGCCCTCGAGCTGAACGCGGAAGAGACCGACGTGCTCTACCTGCTCGCCGGTCACGCGCCGCCGTGCGGGGAGAACTACAGCAGCGAGGTGACGCCGGCCGTCCAGCGGCTGCTCGAACGCTTCGACGACCTGCCGGTGCTCGTCTACGACCTGGCCTGGGAGCTGGTGGCGAAGAACCGGCTCGGTGAGGCGCTCACCGGCCTGGCCACCGGGAACATCGCCCGCAACCACTTCGTCGGCGAGTCGCTCTACATCGAGCGCACGCCCGAGCAGGACGACGCGATGAGCGCGTCGATCGTCGCCGACCTGCACTCCGCGCTCATCCGCCACCCGGCTGACCAACGGCTCCACGCCATCGTCGACGAGCTGCGGGCGGCGAGCCCGCGCTTCGAGGCGCTGTGGAAGGAGAGCCCCGTCGCGGTCCACACGTCGGCGACCAAGACGATCAACCACCCGGAGGCCGGCCGCCTGACCCTGGACTGCGACGTCCTCCAGGTACACGGCTCCGACCTGCGGGTCGTGGTCTACAGCGCCCCGCCCGGCACGCCCGACGCGGATGCGCTCAAGCTGCTCGGGCTGGCCGCGCTCAGCCGTTGAACGTGTCGGGGTCCGGGCCGGTGCGCATGCCCCGGTCCAGGGCCTCGATCCGCTCCACTTCCTCGGCGGAGAGCTCGAAGTCGAAGATGTCGATGTTCTCTTCGATCCGCGAGGGCGTCATCGACTTCGGGAAGACGACGTTGCCGAGCTCGATGTGCCAGCGCAGGACGATCTGGCCCGGGGTACGGTTGTGGGCGGACGCGATCTCCGTGATCACCGGGTCGTCGAGCACGGCGCCTTGGGCGAGCGGGCTCCAGGCCTCGGTGACGATGCCGCGGTCGGCGTGCTCGCGCCGCAGGCCGTGCTGCGTGAGGTACGGGTGCAGCTCGATCTGGTTGACGGCGGGCGTGACGCCGGTCGCGTCGATGATCTTGCGCAGGTGCTCGGCCTGGAAGTTCGAGACGCCGATCGCCCGCGTCAGGCCCTGCTTCTGGGCCTCGACGAGACCTTCCCAGGCCTGCACGTAGAGGTCGTGGCCGGGCGCCGGCCAATGGATCAGGTACAGGTCGACGTACTCGGTCTCGAGCAGCTTGAGGCTCTGCTTGAGCGTGTCGATCGGCTTGACCTGGTCCGAGTTCCAGAGCTTCGTCGTGATGAAGAGCTCTTCGCGGCTGAGGTCCGAAGACTTCACAGCCTGGCCGACCTGCGCCTCGTTCTGGTAGGCGCGGGCGGTGTCGATGTGCCGGTAGCCGACGTTCAGCGCGTGCGTGACGTTCTCGAAGGTCTTGTCCGGCGGGACTTGGAACACGCCGAGGCCGAACTGCGGGATCGAGACGTCGCCTGCGAGGTCAATGTGCGGGATATCCAAGGTCTTAGCCATATCAACTGGCCTACCCAACCTCAGGCAATTGGCACGAAGTTCGCCGGGTTGTCCGGCGCGTAGCGGACGTCGACCGGCTCACCCGGCTGCCAGGTGATGTGCGCGGGGGCGAGCAGCGACTGCGTGTACTGGCCGCCGGCAAGGTTGACGGTCAGCTTGACCGGGTGACGGTCGTTGACCCGCACGTGGAGTTGCTGGTCGGCGCTGACGATCTGGGCCGTGCCGTGAGAGATCCGCGCCGCTTCGTCGCTCGCGCGGCGCTTGCGGCCACCGAGGAGAACGAACGCGGCAACGGCTGCATCAAGCAGGCCGATGGCCAGGAAGATGAGGCCGAACGTCCCGAACACGATCGAGAACACGACGCCCAGCGCGATGAACGTGATCGAGGTGATGCCGGTGACGAGGCCGAGCACGAATTTCGGGGAGTACACGCTGATCATGCGCGAATGTTCTTCAACGCCTCGCGCCGGCTCAAGGGGGATAGCTCGTGCGCGTCGCAGTACGCGACGACGGCATCTGGCGCCACCCAGGCGTAGGAGCGCAGCGCCCAGCCGATCGCCTTGCGGATGAAGAACTCGCGGTCGCCGCGGTTGGGCTCGATGCAGTCCGCCATCAACGCGAAGTCGGTCTCCGTCTTGCGCCGGACCTGGGCGATGATCGACGCGCGCCGCTTCCACATGTCCGCGTCGACCGACCATTCCCGCAGCACGGGCGCGACCTCCGGCAGCAGCGCGCCGAGCGGCCCGCACGCGACCTCGTCCACGTAGTCCCACCACGCGCCGGTCACGATCAGCTCCTCGTAGAGCGCCAGCGCGTCGAGGTCTCGGTACGCGCGGTAACGACGGTCCTGCAACACTGCGAGCGCCATGTAGCGCTCCTCGCGGAACCCGGCCTCCCGCCACAACGTGCGCACGATCCGCTCCCACTCGTCGCGCGACAGCTCCACGAACACCGCGCGCGCCAACTTCACGCGCTCCGGCTTCTGGACGCCGCGGAACGGCATCTCCGACTTCATGTAGCGCTGCATCTCCGGCGCCTTCGCCGGATCGGCGCGCTCGGCCAGCCCTGCGCGGATCGCCTCGATCATCATCCACATCGTGACGTTCACATCGCCTTTGGCCGAGAAGCTCGCCCCTGACCTGCTCGAGCGCTTCCAGCGCTACGTCCGCATCGACACCCAGTCCACGCGTGAGCGCACGCAGTCGCCGAGCACGCCGGGGCAGCTCGACCTCTCCCGGCTGCTCGTCGAGGAGTTGCAGGCGATCGGCCTGACCGATGCCGCGCTGGACGCGAACGGGTACGTCACGGCGACCCTCGAAGGCACCGGCCCGACGGTCGGTCTGATCGCCCACGTGGACACGAGCCCCGACGCGCCCGGGGCGAACGTCCAACCGATCGTGCACCGCGACCACCCCGGCGGCCTGATCCAGCTGCCGTTCAGCGGCACCACCGTCGACGCGCCCGCGGGCCACGACATCGTCACCTCCTCCGGCGACACGCTGCTCGGCGCCGACGACAAGGCGGGCGTGGCCGAGATCATGGCCGCGGTCGCGCACCTGGCCGCCAACCCCGACCTCCCGCGCCCGACGCTGCGCATCTGCTTCACCCCGGACGAGGAGATCGGCGAGGGCGCGACGCTGTTCGACGTCGAGCGCTTCGGCGCCGTCTGCGCCTACACACTGGACGGCTCGGATCTGGGTGAGCTGCAGGACGAGACATTCAGCGCCGAGGAGGTCATCCTCACCATCCACGGAGTGGACGCGCATCCGGGCTGGGCGAAGGACGTGCTCGTCAACGCGACCCGGATCGCGGCCGAGATCGTCGCCGCGCTGCCGCCGGAGCTCACGCCGGAACGCACGGAAGGCCTGGACGGCTTCATCCACGTCTACGAGGTCAGCGGCGGCTCCGGACGCACCGAGGTCCGCGCGATCGTCCGCGACTTCGACGACGACAAGCTCCACGCGCACACCGCCCTGCTCCGCAAGACCGCCGAGGAGACGGTCGCTCGCCACCCCGGCGCGCGGCTCGAGGTCGAGGTCACGCCGCAGTACCCGAACATGCGCCGCTACATCGACGCGTTCCCGCGCGCCGTCACCGCGGCCGAGGAGGCGATCCGCGCCGAGGGCATCGAGCTCATCCGCACCCCGATCCGCGGCGGCACGGACGGCTCACGTCTGAGCGCGATGGGCCTGCCGACCCCGAACCTGTTCACGGGTGGCCACGACTACCACTCGCCGCGGGAATGGGCATCGGTGCAGGAGATGGCTGCGGCTGCGGCGGTGGTGATCCGGCTGGCGGAGGTGTGGGCTCGCGATGGAGCGCCACCCCCGCGATGACCAGCGCGATCCCGAGCGCGTCCCGCACCGACGGCACCTGTGACAGCACGATCAGGCCGATGACCGTCGCCGTCGCCGGGAGCAGCGACACCATCAGCGCGTAGCCGGCGCGCGTGAGCCGCTTCATCGCGATCTGGTCGGCGACGTACGGGATCACCGAGGAGGAGATCCCGACGCCGATACCGGCCAGGATCGCGACCGGGTCCCCGAACGCGGGGACCGCGGCCCAGCCCGCCATCGGCGTGACGAACACGAACGCGACGAGCATCGACGCGGCCAGCCCGTCCACGCCCACGCCGCGGGAAGCGACGCGGTGGGCGAGCACGATGTAGGCCGCGAACAACGCGGCGTTCGCCAGTGCGAGGATCACGGCCAGCGGCTCGACTTCGAGCTGCAGGCCCGTGAGCAGGTACACGCCCGGCACGGCCAGGAGGAGCGCCGCGACGTTGCGCTTCGAGCGTGCGCCCAGCGCCGCCAGCGCGATCACGGGCAGGAACTCGATCGCAGCGACGGTCGCCAGCGGCAACCGGTCGATGGCGAGGTAGAAGCAGCAGTTCATCGCGGCCAGCACCGCGCCCCACGCGATCACGTCGCGGTCCCGCAGCAACGCCCAGGGCCGGCGCCAGAGCGCGAAGACGAGCGCCGCCGCCGCGATCCGCAGCCACGCCACGCCCAGCACGTCGACACGCACGAACAGCAGCACGGCGAAGGCCGGACCCAGGTAGTGGAACACGGCGCTGACGACGAACGGAAGGCGAGCGGCCATCGATGAAACAGGATCGTCGGGAATGCGCCGTGACGGAAGGGCTGATCGAAGCTATTCTGCGCTCGATGCCTTCGGAAAATGGGGCGCTCGACGCCACGAACCTTCGATTGCTGTCAGAGCTGCAGCAGGACGCCCGGATCAGCCAAGCCGAGCTCGGTCGCCGCGTCGGCCTCTCCGCGCCCGCCGTCGCCGAGCGCCTCGCCCGACTCGAGCGCGACGGCACGATCGCGGGCTACCGCGCCGACGTGAATCCGCGCGCGCTCGGCTTCACGCTCGCCGCCATCATCCGCATGCGCCCGGCGCCGCGCCAGATCCCGAAGGTCACGGAGGTCGCGCGGGCCACGCCCGAGGTCGCCGAGTGCCACCGCGTGACCGGCGAGGACTGCTTCTACATGCGCGTCCACGTGCGCGACGTCGAGCACCTCGAGGAGGTCATCGACTGCTTCACGCCCTACGGGCAGACGACGACGTCAATCATCCAGTCGTCGCCGGTCGCTCAGCGCGAGCTGAAACCGGCCTGACTCGACGTCGCCCGCCAGCTCGTCGATCAGTCGCCGGCTCGCGCGCCAGCCGACCACGTGCCGCTCGACCGTGTGCGGCCCGGACTTCACGAACACCGTCCACGGCTTGCGCAGGACCACGCGTGAGAAGAGGCCGATGATGAGGCCGAGCAGCAGGATCGTGATCTCGATCGCCAGCACGACCACGTTGAACAGCAGCAGCGCGAGGAAGATGGCCGCGATCACGGCGAAGACCACGAGCAGGATCGCGCCGAGGATGTCGTCCGCGTCACCGAAGTCCGGGAACGGGAGCTCACCGGTGTCCAGGACGTCCATCCGGTCGTTGTCGCGGCGGGGGAACCAGCGCCGGCCGAGCTTCCACTTCGATCCGTCGGGTGCGATCGCCTTGCGCCGGAACATCAGCGTGCCAGGGTAAGTCCTCAGCCGTGCGTGCGCTCCCGTTCTATATCGGCGGCTTCCTGGGCCCGTTCGGCGGAGGCGTGGTCGCCGTGCTCGTCCCGCAGCTGCGCGACGCGTTCGACGCGACCACGGCCGGCGTCGCGGCGACGCTCCCGGCCTATCTGATCCCGTTCGCCCTCTTCCAGCTCGTGTCCGGGACGATCGGTGAGCGGATCGGGCGCCGGAAGGTGGTGCGCACCGCGTACATCGCGTACGCGCTGCTCTCGCTCGCCGCGGCCTTCGCGCCGACACTGGAGACGTTCATCGTCATCCGGGCCCTGCAGGGCACCGCCAACGCGTTCCTCACGCCGCTCCTGCTCGCCGGCCTCGCCGACCTCGTACCGCCGGGCCAGCTCGGACGCGCCGTCGGCACGTTCGCCGCCGTGCAGACCGCGGCGATCGCGCTCGCCCCGCTCGGCGGAGGGCTCTTCGGTGCGGTGGACTGGCGCTTCGCGTTCCTGAGCCAGGTGGTCGTTGCGCTCGGCCTCGCGCTGTTCCCGCCGCACGACGCCGAACGGCGCGACACGCCCCCGCGCCTGCGCGCCGCGTTCACCCGCCGCGTCGGGCTGCTCAGCGGCGCGGCGTTCACCGGCTACGCGGGCGTGACCGGCATCGGGTTCCTCGTCGCCGTCGAGGCGGCGGACGAGTTCGGGCTCGGCTCGATCCTGCGCGGCGTCCTGCTGGCCGGCTTCGGTGTCGCCGGGATGCTGCTCGGCCGGGCCGCGGGGGATGCCGTGGACCGCTTCGGGCGCACGCCGGTGATCTTCGTCGGCATCGCGATCTGCTCCGTGCTGGTGGTCGCGCTCGGCTTCGCGCCCTCGGCGCTCGCGCTGGGTGCGCTGTGGTTCGCGATCGGGCTCGGCTCCGCCCTGATGTGGGCGGGCATCAACGTGCTCACGGTGGAGGCCGTGCCGGGCAACCGGGCGGGCGGGACGTCCGTCGTCAGCGCGTTCAAATTCGCGGGCAACGCCGTCGCTCCGGTGATGTGGCTCCCGCTCTACCACGTGGATCCGCGGCTCGGGTTCCTGGGGGCCGGGATCCTGGCCGCGACCGCCGGCGTCTTCATCGCACCGCTGCGCATGGCACGCTAGTAGCAGTGACCTTCGCAAGCATCGGCGATTCCTTCTCGTCCTTCTTCGACGCGGTCGGGTCGTTCTTCTCGAACCTGGCCGGCGTGCAGTGGATCCCACTGTTCCTCGCGCTGGTCTTCTTCACGACCTACCTCACGCTGCGGGCGCGCGCCTCGTTCCACATCCTGCGTGCGGCCTATCCCGACTCCAAGATCGAGTTCAAGCGCATCTGGGGCGCGTACTTCGCGGGCTACGGCTTCAACTCCGTCATCCCCGCCCGCGGCGGTGACGTGATCCGCCTCTTCCTGACCAAGACGTCGGTGCCGAACTCGAGCTACCCGGCCGTCGCCGCCGCGTTCAGCATCGAGTTCATCTTCGATCTGACGATCGCCGTGCCCGTGCTGGCGTACGCGTTCAGCCAGGGCGTCTTCCCGAAGCCGCCGGACTTCTCGTCGCTGCCGGCGTTCGACCTCGCGTTCTTCGCCTCCAACCCGCGCTTCACGCTGTTCCTGCTGACGGTGCTGGGGATCGGTGTGCTCGTGGGCTTCGCGCTGCTGTCGGCGCGCGTGACGCGGTTCTGGGCCCGCGTGCGCCAGGGCCTGACGATCCTGGGCGACCGCCGGCGCTACTTCCGCGAGGTGTGGCTCGTGCAGTTCGCGGGCTGGCTGTTCCGCTTCGCCGCGTTCTGGTGCCTGCTGGAGGCGTTCAACGTCGGCGGCTCGGTGAGCAACGTGCTGCTGGTGCTGGGCGTGAACGCGATCGCGGCGCTCGTCCCGTTCACGCCGGGCGGTGCGGGCGTGCAGCAGGCGTTGCTGGTGAAGGTCTTCGGCAGCGGCGCGACCGTCGCCGCGTACTCCGTCGGCCAGCAGATCGCGATCGCGGCGCTCACGTTCCTGATCGGGCTCGGCGCGCTCACGCGGATCTTCCGCTTCCGCTCGTTCAAGGAGGTCATCGCGGCGGGCAAGGCGCAACGGGAGGCGGAGAAGGCCGAGGAAGTGTCCGCGTGATCCTGCGCGCGGCGGAGCAGCCGTATGACGGCGCGGCGCTGCTCGATTTCCTGGTCCGGCGGATGGTGCCGGGCGTGGAGGAGTACGTCGATGGCGTCTATCGCCGCAGCCTGCCGAACGGCGAAGTCGTCGCGCTGCGACCGCATCCCGAAGGCTTCGACGCCACGCACGACGTCGCGGGGTTGCTCGACCTCGACGCGCCCGCGGCCGAGATCGCGGCGCGCATCGACCTGCCCGGCTACGACGCGGGCACGCGGGTGCCGGGCTGCGTGGATGGCGAGGAGATCGCGGTGCGGGCCGTGCTCGGCCAGCAGATCTCGATCCAGGCCGCCTCGACCCATGCGGGGCGACTCGTGGCCGCGGTGGGGGAGCCGCTGGAGCGCCCGGTCGGCGCGGTCACGCACCGCTTTCCGACGCTGCGCGCGATCGCGGGCGCGCCCGACAGCGCGTTCGCGATGCCGGCGACGCGCCGGAACACGCTGCGCTCACTCGCCGGGCAGCCGCTCGACCGCCTGATCGACCTGCGCGGGATCGGGCCGTGGACGCAGACCTACGTGAGCATGCGGGCGCTCGGCGACCGCGACGCGTGGCTGCCGACGGACCTCGGCGTGCGCCACGCGCTGCACGACGGCGCGGTTGACGCGGAACGCTGGCGACCGTTCCGCGCGTACGCCGTCGTGCACCTCTGGCGGAGCCTTAGCTCGCCGTAGGGGCCGGAACGATCCGGATGTACGGCTTGGGCTCCTTCCAGCCGTCCGGGTACTTCTCCTTGGCGGCGTCGTTGGACACCGAGCCGGCGATGATGACGTCCTCGCCCGGCTGCCACTGGGCGGGCGTGGCGACGGCGTGGTTCGCGGTCAGCTGCAGCGAGTCCAGCACGCGCAGGACCTCGTCGAAGTTGCGGCCGGTCGTCATCGGATAGATCAGCACCAGCTTGATCTTCTTGTCCGGGCCGATCACGTACACGTTGCGGACGGTCGCGTTCTGCGCGGGGGTGCGCTCGGTGGCCTCACCCGCGACGTCGGCCGGCAGCATCCCGTAGGCCTTGGCGACCTTGAAGTCGCTGTCGCCGATGATCGGGTAGTTCGGGGCCGTGCCCTGCGTCTCCTCGATGTCCTTCGACCAGCCGATGTTGTTCTCGGCGGGGTCGACGGAGATGCCGATGATCTTCACGCCGCGCGCGTCGAATTCACCCTTGATCGAGGCCAGGTAACCGAGCTCGGTCGTGCACACCGGCGTGAACGCGCGCGGATGCGAGAACAGCACACCCCACGAGTCACCGAGCCAGTCGTGGAAGTTGATCGTGCCCTCGGTGGTCTCCGCTTCGAAATCTGGAGCCGTATCGCCAATCGTGACGCCCATCGTCTACTCCTCCTGAAAGGGGGTCTGGTTTTAGGGAGTTTACTCCGACGGCGCCAACGGCTTTGTGAACCAGTAGTGCGCGTAGGGCTCGTCGTTGAAGGGCTCGACCTCGACGTAGCCGGAGGAGCGGTAGAGCTGCTGCGCCTCGCCGAGCACGCGGTTGGTCTCCAGCCGGATCGCTGAGGCGCCCTGCTCCACGGCGTGGCGCTCGAGCTCGGCCAGGATGCGGCGGCCGACGCCCAGCCCACGCGCCTCCGGAGCAACCCACATGCGCTTGATCTCCGGCGGCGTCGCGGTCTTGAGCGCGCCGCACCCGATCGGCTCGCCGCGCAGGCGCGCGACGATGAACACCCCCGAGTCGAACGGCAGCGCGACGTTCTCCCTGAAGCCCGTCTCGAAGCGCTCGTCGATCTCGGTGAAGTAGCGCGTGAGGCACACGCGTGCCGCTTCGCTGGTCGGGTCTTCCGCCGCCAGTTCGACGATGCCCGCCGTGAGCAGCCGCTCGACCGTGACCATCGCCTCGACGAGTTGCCGGCGCCCGCGTTCGTTCAGAGGCTCCAGGAACGAGCGGGCGAGATCGTCGCTGCGCTCCCCGAGCCGGACACGCTCGGCCCGGCCGGCGGCGGTGGGATGGACGCTGCGGCGGCGTCGGTCGGCGCCGTCGGCCTCCACACGCACCAAGCCCTCGGTCTCCAGCGTCCGCAGGAGCCGGCTGAGGTAGCCGGAGTCCAGGTTCAGGCGGGCGCGCAGCTCGCGGACGTCGGTCGGAGCGTCCACCTCCCACAGCACGCGATTGGCTCCCAGCGGCCGCCCGAGGTCCAGATACGAGTCCATCAGCGCCCCCACGCGCTCGGTCACCGTGCGGTTGAAGGAGCGGACCTGTTGCACCTCGTCCATATCTCTGACTCTAGTCAGATATCGCGCCGCTGCCAACCTAACGGGCGAATGGCCGGCGCCCACGAAGCAGGGATCGACTTCCGCGGGGTCGCGAAGCGTGCGCTGTTCTTCGCCGTCGTGCTCGTGCTGGCCGTCGCCGCGCTCGCGGCTTTGCCCGGCATCGACGAGGTGCGCACCGAGTTCTCGAACGCCGAGCCCGGCTGGATCGTGGCCGCCGCGGGCTTCCGCCTGCTCTCGATGCTCGGCTTCGTGCGCGCGCTGTGGTCGGCCTTCGACCGCGTGATGCCGTGGCGCCGCGCGCTCGTGCTTGGGCTGGCCGAGCAGGGCGCGAACGTCCTGCTCCCGGCGGGCGGCGCCGGCGGCCCGGCTTACGGCGCCTACGTGCTCACGCGCCTCGGCGTCCCGGCCGACCTCGCGTCCCAGCGTCACGCCGCGCTCTTCCTCGTCACCAGCGCCGTGAGCTTCGGCGCGATCATCCTCGCGGGCGGGCTGACCGCGGTCGGCATCCTGCCCGGGGACGCGGCGCTGATCATGACGCTGCTGCCCGCGGTGGCGATCGCGGTCGTGTTCGTGCTCGTGGTGCTGTTCGGGCGCAGCAGTCCGCCGCAGGAACCGTCGGGGGGACGCGTCCGGAAGCTGCTGTGGCGCGTGTGGCGCTTCACCCACGACGGCGTGCGCACGTCGCTGACGCTGGTGCTCCATGGCGACCCGCTGCTGATCTTCGGCTCGGTGACCTACTTCGCGTTCGACGTCGCGAGCCTGGCCTGCATGTTCCAGGCGTTCGGCGGCGGCGCGCCCGACGTCGGGATCTTCATCCTCGCCTACGCGCTCGGCCACGCCGGCGCGCTGATCCCCACGCCCGGCGGCGTCGGCGGCACCGAGGGTGGCCTGATCGGCATGTTCGTCGCCTACGGCACGTCGCTCCCGCTCGCCGCGGCGGCGGTCGTCGGCTACCGCGTCTTCCAGCTCGGCCTCCCTGCCCTGTTCGGCGCGGTCGCGCTCGTACGCATCCAACAGGTGCTCGCGCACCCACCTCCGAAGGAAGAGATCGCGGCGCGCTACGAAGCGCACCGCTGGTAGTGACGCGATCTTCACGCGGCGGCGTTGGGCGTCCCCTAGCTTCGCCGGGGTCGAGGCCCTGCGGGAGGGGCCTCTGAGCCAGGAGGAATCGCGCATGCGCGCACGTGTCGCTGCCCTTGCCTTGGGCGGCCTGCTCTGCACCGCCACCCCGGCCTTCGCCGGGGAGCGGCCGCTGCCCGCGGACGGCGGACCGCGTCAGTTCGACCTCGAAGCGCACCGCGGCGGGATCGGCCTCACGACCGAGAACACGCTGCAGGGCTTCAAGAAGGCGCTCGAGCTCGGCGTCACCACGCTCGAGCTCGACGTCCAGATCACCGAGGACAAGGTCGCCGTCGTCACGCACGACCGGCGCGTGTCGGCGCAGAAGTGCAAGGACACCGCGCCGATCACGGCCGGGGACCCGGAATATCCGTACGTCGGCAAGTACGTCAAGGACCTCACGCTCGCCCAGGTGTGGACCCTCGACTGCGGCCAGGGACTCGCTGACTTCCCGGCCCAGGAGGTCATCCGCGGCGTCCGCATGCCGCTGCTGCGCCAGGTGTTCGCGCTCTCCAACTGCTACCGCCCGGGCAAGGCCTGGCTCAACATCGAGACCAAGGTCGAGGCCGGCGCGCCGCACGAGACGGCTCCGCGCGAGGACTTCGTGCAGGTCACGGCGCAGGAGATCCGCCGCGCGAAGCTGCAGGACCGCGTGACGATCCAGAGCTTCGACTGGGGCACGCTCATACGTTGGCGCCAGGTCATGCCGCGTCTGCCGATCGTCGCGCTCACCAACGGTGACTTCCTGCAGGTCGGCCAGCCCGGTGCCTCCCCGTGGCTCGGCGGCATCGACGTCGACGACTTCGGCGGCTCCTACGTGCGCGCCGCGCACTCGTTCCGCGCCGACGCGCTCTCACCCGTGCACGGCAACCCGCAGAACGGCAAGGTCGGCGACGCGAACTACGTCCCGTACACGACGCCGGAGCTGGTCCGGGACGCGCACCGCCTCGGCATGGCCGTCGTGCCGTGGACGATCGACGATCCCGCCACCATGGCTTCCCTCATGGACGCCGGCGTCGACGGGATCATCACGAACTACCCCGATCGCCTGCAGACGGTGATGGCGTCGCGCGGCTACAAGCTGCCGCGGGCGGAGCGTGAACCGCGCCGCCTCGACTGCCTCGCCTACGCGAGCGCCATCCGCTGAGCTACGTGGCGGGCGCCAGCAGCCCGGCGCGGCGCTGGCGCTCGACCCACGCCTTCAGCGACGTGAACGAGTCGTCGGGCTTGCCGTCCGGGCGCAGCAGGCCCGTGTTCCACTGCTTTTCAGGGACCTGCAGCAGACCGAAGTACAGGAGCTCGGCGACCTTCGGGTTCTTGCGTGCGATCTCGAACGCCTGGGTGATGTACTTGGCGCGGGTGGAGCGCGGGAAGGCGAGTGAGCCGCTGGCGAAATAGGCGAACTCGGTCAGATGCACAGCGGGTTCGCGGTTCTTGGACGTCGACAGCACCTTCGCGCGGCGGAAGCGGGTGAGCGCGTTCGTGAGCCGGTTGACGGTGCCGATCGTGACGTCGTCGGTCGGCACGTTCTTCGCCGTCGGCGCGTGCCGGTAGTCGTACGGGTGCAGCGAGACGGCGTCGGCGCGGACGAGAGCGCAGCGCGAGCCCTTCAGCTTCTTGTACTTCGCGTCGACGCACAGGACGTCACGCATGAAGCGCAGCGGTGAGAACGAAGCGCCGGGGCGGGCTTGCGGTGCGAGCTCGCCGAACACGACCTGGGCCTTGGGGTCCGCCCGCTTGATCGACGAGTACGCGCTGGTGTAGAGCGCGCGGTACTGCTGCGCGGCCGTGCGGGCCGGACTCAGCCACGTGTGCCAATTCGGCTCGTTCCAGATGCTGTAGCGCTCGACGCGGCCCTTGAACTGCTTGGCCATGTAGGAGGCGAAGCGCGCGAACTCCTTGGGCGAGGGGTTGCGCGTGGAGGCCTTGGCGCGGTCGGCGGTGGCCCAGCGCGGGGCCGGG
Organism: Solirubrobacter taibaiensis; assembly: GCA_027587225.1. GTDB lineage: Bacteria > Actinomycetota > Thermoleophilia > Solirubrobacterales > Solirubrobacteraceae > Solirubrobacter > Solirubrobacter taibaiensis. Next base: position 158,425 of record JAPDDQ010000006.1, on the reverse strand, counting down.
CCGGTGAGCGTGAGCTCCACCTTGAAGCCGCGTGTGATCGCTTCGTCGACGAAGGTGCCGATATGCGTGAGGTCGTAGCGCGGCGTGGCCGGTCGGGTGCGCTGGTCGGCCTGCTTACCCGCCAGCAAGCGCGACCACAGCACGTTCGCGCGGATCTTCGTCACGCCGAGCTCCTCGGCGCGGTCGAACGCTTGCTGGCGCGTGAACCCGACCTGCTGGACAAAGACGGCGTCGTCCTGGATGCCGATCTCCATCGTGCGCGAAGCCTGAGCGGGCGCGCACAGCACGAAGAACGCGAAGAGGGTGAGAGCGAGGCGGCGGATCGGTCCGATGCTAGCCAAGCCGGCGGAGCTCGTCGGCCAGGTACGGGCCGAGCGTGTATGCGAACTGGGGAGTGACATGGGTGAGGTCCTGGTAGGCGCGGACGCCACCGATGACGGGGAAGCAGCGGCGTTCATCGCAGAAGTAACGCGACAGGTCGATCAAAGGTGCGCCGCGTTGCTGCGCGGCGGTCACCGCGGGATCCGGAGCGAGCGCCGTCGCGCGGTCCACGGCGCAGCTCGAGCCCGGCGTTTCCGCGGCGGCATCGACACAGGCCAGCGTATCCTCGCGCAGCTCAGGCGTGTCGCGGAGAACCACGAGCCGTTTGACGGAGGCCGGGAACGCCTGCCAGGCCGCCAGCCAGTTCCCGGGGTCCTGCGAGGCGGCGTTGCGCGGCAGGCCGATCACGAACACGGTCGTGACCTCGGGGTGCCGCGCCAGCCACTGCGGGACCTGCTGCTTGAAGGTGGCGCACTGCGAGAACGTCGGCTCCGGGACCGCGCGGCCGTCGCGCACGAACGGGCAGCCGTTGCGGGTGAGCGCGTAGCCGCGCCGGCCCAGGTCCTGTGCCGCGACCGCGAACGCCGAGCGCAGCGCGTTCGCGTGGCTGTCGCCGACGAGCGCGAACGTCTCGCCGCCGGCCGGGCCGAACGCGCACGGCTCGACGAGGCCGAGCGGTTCGGTGCGCTCACACGGGGCGCTGCGCCCGTCGACGGCCACCGTGGGTGGCTCCTCGCAGCCGTTGGCCAACGCCGCGGCGCCGAGGCAGTCCTGCTCCGCGGCCGCGGTGGGGGTTGACGTCGGCGTGGGTGTCGGATCTGCGGCCTGTTCTCCGCAGCCCGCCAACGCGAGCGCCAGCGCCGCGAGGCTAGCTGCCCACGACGGCGCGCAACAGATACGGGCCAAGCGTCTCCGCGAAGTGCCGCGTGAGGTGGTTGATGTCCTTATGGACCAGCACGCCACCCACGACCGGATAGCAGCTGCGCTCGTCGCAGAAGAACGGCGTCAGGTCGACGAACTTGAAGCGGGCCGGGTCGACCTGCGCGATCGCCGCCTCCTGCGGGTCGGGCGGGAGCGCATGCGCCCTCGGGACCGCGCACGCCGGCCCCGGCGCGCGGCGACGGGCGATCGCCCGGCGCACGCAGTCCATCGTCGTGACGCGCGCCGATGGGTTGTCGCGGATCACGAACACGCGCGTGACGGACGCGGGCAGCCAGGACCAGGCGGCGAGATGGCCTTGGACCTGCGTCTCGAACGCGGGCTCCGGGTTCGGCGCGAAGTCGCGCGGACCCGGCGTCTTCGTCGTCAGGAACACCGTGGTCACCTCGGGGTGGCGGCCGAGCCATTCGGCCACCTGGGTCTTCCAGGCGCCGCACTGCGAGAAGTACGGCTCGGGCTGTGCCAGCGGGACCGTGGTGAGCGAGCACGAGTTGCGCGAGAGCTGGTAGCCGTGCCACTGCAGGCCACGCGCCATCTCTGCGAGCGTCGGCCGCCAGTGCGCCGCGTGGCTGTCGCCGACCAGCGCGAAGTGGGCCCGCGCGTTCGCCGCCAGCACGCCGAACTCGCACGGCACCACCACCCCTTCGGGCGGGAGCTTCGAGCACGGTGCGCCCTTCACCAACGGCGCGTTACGCGGCTGCGGCGTGACCTTCAGCCGCAGCGACGGGTTCACGCACGGCAGCGCCACATCACGCGCCGCCGCACCGAAGCAGCTCGGCGAAGCGACCGCCGAGCCGCTCGTGCCGACGAGCAGCACGAGTGCAGCGATGGCTGCGAGCACCAATTTCATTGACCGCTACAACGTGCGGAGCGGCCCCGAGTAGCGCTGCGCGCTACTGGAGGCCCTGGCGTGCTTCGCGCACGAGCGTGACCGCTTCGGGGAAGACGGTCGCCATCACCGAGCGGATCTGCTGAGCCTGCTGCTCAGTCGTGCCCTGGATGTTGACGCGGTTGATCGCCGCGACCGTCATGTCGACGGCGAGCTTGATCGCGTTGTCGGCCCACGCCAGCGTCTGGGCCGACTGCATCTGCTCGGCCATCTCCTGCATCCGACGCTGGAAATCGGGGTCGTTGAAGAAACCGCCAAAGCCTTCCATGGGCTCAACTGTACTGGTGGCAGAGGCCGTGCTGCCCGGCGGGCGCACGCTTGCGGCGGACGGGGCGCGCGACCTCGCCCGCGTCCTCGGCCTCCCAGGTCGCGACCGTGCGGCGCAACGTCACGAAGGCCGCCGCGCCCGGCGCGATCGGGAGCCAGAAGGCGAAGAAGCGGTAGGCGAGCACGGCGACGATCGCGCCGGCCGGGTCCACGCCGAAGGCGATGAACGCGCCGATCATGCCGCCGTCGACGCCGCCGACGCCGCCGGGGAGCGGGAGCGTGTTGGCGAGCATGCCGATGAAGTAGCCCAGCACAAGCACGCCGACGGCCGGGGAGTGGCCGAACGCGTTGAAGCACGCCCACAGGCAGGCGATGTCGAACGCCCACCACATCAGCGCGCCGACCAGGCCGGCGTTGCCGCGGCGCAGCAGGTGGCGCGCGTCGCGCACGCCGTCGCCGACCGGGGCCAGCCAGCGGCGCAGCCGCGACTCGCCCGGCTTGACGAGCTGCGCGCTCGCGACGAGCGCGATCACGGCGCCGCCGAAGATCGCGGGGACGATCGTGAGGGCGAAGGAACCGCCGCCGGGGATGATGCCGGTGTAGAGGCCGAGACCGCCGAACAGCAGCGCGCCCATGTAGACGCTGTAGAGCAGCACCATGAACGTGGTCATGCGTGCGGCGACGTCGCGGGCTTCCATGCCCGACTTCTTGAGCGCCCAGGCCGTGAGCGCGATGCCGCCGGCGCCCGCGGACGCGAACAGGCGCGTCGCGGCATGGCCGGCGAGCGTGATCTCGGTGCTCGCGCGGAACCCGATCCGTGAGGAGTCGCCGTCAGCGTCGATCGAGACGGCACGGAACAGGATCGCGTGTCCCACGAACGAGGCGACCTGCAGCACGAGCGCGAACAGCAGCCAGCCGAGATGGCCGGTCGTCAGCTTCGACCAGACATCGGGGAGATCGGCCAGCGCGGGAGCGATCACGACCAGACCGGCGACCATCACCGCGCTCGCGACGACGAGCACGACGATCTGCCGAGGGGAGATCCGCCCGAGCGGGCGGTCGGCGGTATCGACGGTTGCGGCCATGTCAGACATGGTCGCTTCGAAGGGGCCGAGAACCCACGGGGCAGGCTCCCGTCTTTAACGTCGGGTTATCCGTAGTCGTCGCGCAGCCATTCGGTGCGATGGACGAGCGCCGGCGCGGCAACGGGAAGCGCCGCGACCCCGTGGAGCGCCCGGACGGGAAGGAGCGCGAGGCCGTGCCCGGCCGCGACGAGCGCGAGCAACCCGGCGACGTCCGATCCCTCGTAGACGAGGGCCGCGCGGAACCCGTCGGCGCGGGTGAGTGAGGAGAGTTCGGGAAGCGGGACACAGATGCCAGGAGCGTCGATCCAGCGTGCATCGACCAATACTTCCATTTGTATAGCATGGCCCGCGAGCGGGTGATCGAGGGGCGCGGCGACGGCCAGCGGCTCCTCCATCACGCGGGCGACGCGCGCGCCCGTCTCGGGGAGCCGCAGCGGGTCGTTCGGCGCCGCGACGCCGTCCACGACGCCCGCGTCGAGCTCCCCGATCGCCACCGCTCGGGCGATCTCATCCCGCGCGCCCACGCGCACGGTCACGGCCAGCGCGGGCGCGACGAGCTCCGCCGCGAACCCGCACGCGAGCGGCGTCGCGCCGATCCGCAGCCGCGAAGGCGGCCCGCTCGCCACTCGCGCCACGTCCGCGCGGGCGGCGTCGAGTCGCAGCAGGATCGGCTCGGCGTGCTCGAGCAGGCGCGCGCCGGCCTCGGTCACGCCCACCGGCCGGCGCGTCAATAGCGGCACGCCGACGTCGGCCTCCAGCACCGCGATGTGCTGGGAGACGGCGGACTGCGTGTAGCCCAGCTCGCGCGCCGCCGCGCTGAACGAGCCGAGGCGCACCACCCGCACGAACGTCCTCAAGAACCGGGGGTCCATCAGTAGCGCTGATCGTAACCCCACAGATGATCGTTGGACACGATCGAGCGCTCGCGACACGATGATCGCCCATGACGACCTCAGCCAAGCTCGCGCTCGTCGGTGACCGCTCGCCCACCGTGCGCGCCCACGGGCGCATCCCGCTGCTCATCGATGCGCTGCGCCGGCGCGACGGGCTCGTGCTCGACCCGTACTGGATCCACTCGACCGACGCCGATGACCTGACCGGCTTCGACGGCATCTGGGTGGTCCCCGGCAGCCCGTACACGGACCGCGAGAAGGTGATCGACGCCGTCGGCACGGCGCGGGAGAACGGCATCCCGTTCCTCGGCACGTGCGGCGGCTTCCAGCACGCGATCCTCCACCTCGCCCGCGAGCTGGCGAACATCGAGGACGCCGACCACGCCGAGTACCCCGACGCGGACAATCACGTCATCGTCCCCCTGGAGTGCAGCCTCGTCGGCCACGAGGGCGTGATCCGCTACACGCCCGGCACGTTGATCGCCGAGATCGCCGGCGTCGACCAGCGCCTGGAGCGCTACCACTGCTCCTACGGGATCGCGCCGCGATTCGTCGAAGAGCTCGAGCGCGCCGGCGTCATCTTCGGCGCCCACGACGAGGACGGCGCGCCGCGTGCGCTGGAGCTGGGCCCGGAGGCCGCGGGATCGCCCTCTGGGCGATCCCGACAGCCGAACGAGCCCGAAGGGCGAGGCTCGGCCTTCTTCCTTGGGACGTTGTTCCAACCCGAGCTGGCGGGCGACGGGACCCGCGCGCACCCGGTGATCCGCGCCTTCGCGGAAGCGGTCGTCAGCCGCCGCGAGCGTGGAAGAAGTACTCAGGCAGCGCAGCTCGCGTAACGCGGGACGCGAGCTCCGGCTCCAGCCCGCGTGAAGAGAGGTCGTCGAGCGTCACGACGCCCACGACCGAACCGCCGCTGACGACGACGAGTCGCCGCACGCCGTGGCGGACCATCCGCTGCGTCGCCTCCTCGACCTCCATGTCCGGCTCCGCCCGGATCACCGGCGAGGACGCGTGCTCGGCCGCCCGTTCGGTGTGCGGGCGCGCCTGCGCGACGACCGAGAGCACGATGTCCCGGTCGGTGATGAAGCCGACCGGGCGCCCGTCGCCTGAGACGAGCACGACGGAGCCGACGTTGTGCTCGCGCATCAGCCCCGCGACCTCGTGCACCGACGCGTCCGGGCTGGCGGTGACCACCGCCTCCGTCATCACCTCTCCGATCAACATCGCGGGCGAGTGTACCCTTGCGCGACCGTGGCCCATCGGAGCACGACACAGGTCCGCAACAAGCACCGCGTGGAGGCGCTGATCCGGCTCGCCGCGCCCGCGCTGGACCTCGTCCTGTACGCCGGCGAGCAGGCGTCGAAGGTCGTCGGCCGCAACCAGATCGGACCCGAGCCGGCGCGACGGCCGGGTCTTCCGCCGGGCACGCGCCACTAGAGTGTCAGCCGACGTGGCTGCCGCGACGCTGGATCCTGAAAAGACGCTCTCCTGGGAGAAGCGCCACCGCCCCCGTGCCGCGATCGCGTCGCTGGTCGGTGCCCTTGGCCTGCTCGTGTACTACGTCGCGATGGAGCGCCTGCGCTCCGGTGGCCCGACCATCAGCGGGCTCGAAGCGCTCGAGCGCGGCCTCCAACCCGGCCCCGTCGCCGACCTTCCGTCGCTGCGCCTGGCCGAGTTCCAGTACCTGCACGACCAGCAGTGGCTCGTGCTCGCGATCGGCATCGGCGCCTTCATCGGCTTCCTCGGCATGGCGTGGGCCGCCGGCTTCGTCGGCGTCGCCACCCGCGCTCGCTCGGCCGAGTTCCGGCGCTTTCTGATCTACGTCCCGATCATCGGCGGCGTGGTCCTCGGGCTCGGCACGCTGATCATCCAGGTCTCCGTAGCCGTGCTCACCAACGACTTCCTCGACGGCCCGCGGACGGTGGAGTCCGCGACCCGCACGTCGACCGGGCTGCAGCAGTTCGGCCAGGTGATGTTCAGCGTCGGTTCGCTGCTGCTCGCCGTCGGCCTCGTGATCATCTCGCTCAACGCCATGCGGGTCGGCCTGCTCACGAAGCTGCTCGGCTACATCGGGATCGTCGCCGGCGCGCTGCTGGTGCTCGTCCCGCTGCCGGTCGTGCAGGTGTTCTGGGTCGGCGCGCTCGGCTTCCTGTTCCTCGGCCGTTGGCCCGGTGGGGATCTGCCGGCCTGGAGAACGGGTAAGGCTGAGCCGTGGCCGTCGCCGACCGCGGCCGCGCAGGCCCGGGCGGAACGGGGCGCGGCGACGCAGCCGGCAGGACCGCAGCAGCCCAAGCCGAGCTCGGGCCGCTCCAAGCGGAAGAAGCGTTCGTAAGACACTGAGGAGGAGATCGCATGGCGACACTCGAGGACCAACTCGAGGAGCTGCTGGACCAGGAGACGTTCTCGCCGCCCGACGGCTTCAAGGAGCAGGCGGTCGTCTCGGACGATGCGATCTATGAGCAGGCCGAGGACTACGAGGCCTTCTGGGCCGAGCGCGCCGAAGCGCTCCACTGGGACACCAAGTGGGACCAGGTGCTGGACTGGTCGAACCCGCCGTTCGCGAAGTGGTTCGTGGGCGGCAAGCTCAACGTCGCCTACAACTGCGTCGACCGCCACGTCGAGGCCGGCAACGGCGAACGCGTGGCCTACCACTGGCGCGGTGAGGAGGGCGAGGAGCTGGACATCACCTACGCCGACCTGCACCGCGACGTCCAGAAGTTCGCCAACGCGCTGACGAGCCTTGGCGTCTCCAAGGGCGACGTCGTCGCGATCTACCTGCCGATGATCCCCGAGGTCGCAGTGGCGATGCTCGCCTGCGCGCGCATCGGCGCGATCCACAACGTCGTCTTCGGCGGCTTCAGCGCCGAGTCGGTCAAGGAGCGGATCGAGTTCTCCGAGGCCAAGACGCTGATCACGGTCGACGGCGCGCGCCGCAAGGGCAAGACCGCCCCGATCAAGGAGACGGTGGACGAGGTCATCGGCGACCTCGTGGACACGATCGTCGTCGTCGAGCGCACGGGCATCGGCGCGCCGATGAAGGACGGGCGTGACCACTCCTACGCGGCGCTCCTCGAAGCCGCCGACGCCGAGCACACCCCCGAGCCGATGGACGCCGAGGACCCGCTCTACATCCTCTACACGTCCGGCTCCACGGCCAAGCCGAAGGGCATCCTGCACACCACGGGCGGCTACCTCACCGGCGTCGCCTACACGCACCAGGCCGTCTTCGACCTCAAGCCGGAAGAGGACATCTACTGGTGCGCGGCCGACGTCGGCTGGGTCACCGGCCACAGCTACATCATCTACGGGCCGCTCGCGAACGGCACCACCTCGGTGATGTGGGAGGGCGCGCCCGACTACCCCGCCAAGGACATCTGGTGGGAGATCGTCGAGCGCTACAAGGTGACGATCATGTACTGCGCGCCGACCGCGATCCGCGCGTGCATGAAGTGGGGCGCCGAGCACCCGGAGAAGCACGATCTCTCGAGTCTGCGCCTGCTCGGCACGGTCGGTGAGCCGATCAACCCGAAGGCGTGGCTCTGGTACCACCTCGTGGTCGGCGGCGGGAAGGCCCCGATCGTCGACACCTGGTGGCAGACCGAGACGGGCTCGATCATGATCACCACGCTCCCGGGCCTGCTGGACACCAAGCCCGGCTCGGCGGGCAAACCGCTCCCGGGCATCGAGGCGGCGGTGGTGGACGAGGAAGGCAAGGACGTCGACGAGGGCCAGGGCTACCTGATCCTCAAGCGTCCGTGGCCGTCGATGCTGCGCACCCTCTACAAGGAGGACGACCGCTTCATCGAGACGTACTTCTCCAAGTACGGCAAGGACACGTACCTCGTCGGCGACGCGGCCCGCAAGGACGCCGACGGCTACTTCTGGATCATCGGGCGCATCGACGACGTCGTGAACGTCTCCGGCCACCGGCTGTCCACGGCCGAGGTGGAGTCCGCGATCGTCTCGCACCCGAAGGTCGCCGAGGCCGCCGTCATCGGCCAGGCCGACGAGGACACGGGCCAGGCCATCACCGCCTTCGTGACGCTCGAGGGCGTCGAGGACGAAGGCACCGACGCGCTGATCGACGAGATCCGCGAGCGCGTCGCCTCGCGCATCGGCAAGTTCGCCCGCCCGAAGCGCATCATCTGGGCCGGCGACCTGCCCAAGACGCGCTCGGGGAAGATCATGCGCCGCCTGCTCCGTGACATCGCCGAGGGCCGCGAGCTCGGCGACGTCACCACGCTCCGCGACCCGGACGTGATGGCCAAGCTCGAAGGCAAGATCAAGGAGCGCGACGTGGCCGGCGAGGGCTAGCGCCGCTTCTTCACCGTGATCGTCGTGGTGGCGGGCGTCGGGTCCCCGATGGCCGCCACCCGGAACGTGTACTTGCCGGGCTTGAGCTGTTTGAACGTCACCGGCGACTTGCAGGTCTTGTAGGCGACCTTCTTGCCGCGGGCGGTCAGCGCGCAGCGGAAGCCCGTGGCCTTGCCCACGGCGCTGAACCTGAACGTCGCCGTGCGCTTGGCCGCCTTGATCGTCTTCTTGAGCAGGCGCGTGTTGGGCGCGGTCACGGTCGGGGCGGGCGTCGGCTGAGCGCCGGGCCGGATCGTGGGCTGCTGCGTCGCGGGCGGCGACGGCGGCGGTGTCGCGGTGGCCGTCGCGGTCGGCGTGGGTGTGGGCGTAGCCGTGGCGGTGGGCTGCGGGTTGACGGTGAACGTCGCGGTAACGGACTTGGAAGCGTCGACCTTGACCTGGCACGGCTGCGTGCCGGAGCAGCCGCCGCCCGACCAGCCCGTGAACGTCGAGCCGACCGCCGGGGCTGCCGTCAGCGTGACGGTGGCGCCAGGGTGGATCTCGGACGTGCAGGTCGCACCGCACTCGATGCCGGCCCCGGCGCTCGTGACCGTGCCCGTTCCGGTGCCGTTCTTGGTCACCGAGAGCGTGGGTTTGGTGACGAAGATCGCGGTGGGCTTGCGGTCGGCGACGACGGTGATCGTGCACGGGCCGAGGTGCAGGCACTCTTTGCCTTCCCAGCCCACGAACGCCGAGTCGGCTGCCGGGGTCGCGGTCAGCGTCACCTGCGTTCCGTTGTCGTAGACGGCCGTGCAGGTGTTCCCGCAGTCGATGGCACCGACGTCGGCGGCGACGGAGCCGGTGCCCGACCCGGACTTCGCCACCGTGAGCGTCCAGAGGTCGATGAACCGCGCCGACACGAACGTGACCTCGTTGACCGTGATCGTGCACACGCCGGTGCCCAGGCAGCCCTCGCCCGACCAGCCCGTGAAGCGTGCCCCCGCCTCCGGCGTCGCGGTCAGCGTGTGCGTGACGCCCTCGATGACGCGCCACTCGCACAGCGCGAAGGCGCCGCAGTCGACGCCTTGCGGCGACGTGACCCTGCCCCGTCCCGACACGTCGACGAGGAAGGGAAAGGCGCCAAGGATGCGGGTGAAGCTCGCGGTGACGGTCTTCGGCTCGGACAGGGTGACCTCGCAGGTGCCCGCGCCGGTGCAGGCGCCCGACCAGCCGGCGAAGACGAACCCCTCAGCCGCGGTCGCGGTCAGCGTGACTTTTGTTCCCTGGTCCTGCGTGACGGTGCAGGTCTCGCCGCAGTCGATGCCGGCCGGCGTGCTCGTCACGGTGCCGGTGCCGGTCTTCGACACGGTCAGGGACGCGGAGCCGACGAACGTCGCCGTCACGTCCATGGCGCCGCCCACGTCGACCTGGCAGGTGCTGGCGGTGCCCGCACACGCCCCGCTCCAGCCCACGAAGCGTGACCCCGGCGCGGCGGTGGCCGTGAGCGTCACCGTGGTGCCGTCGGCGACCGTGGTGCTGCACGCGGCGCCGCAGTCGATCCCCGCCGCTGAGCTGGTCACGGTGCCGCTTCCCGCCGTGTGGACGGTGAGCGTCGCGGGCCCGGCCGGCGTGCCGAGCAGCACCTCCCCGCGCCCGGTGACCGAGACGCACAGCGACGGAGAGATGCAATCGATGTCCGTCAGGTAGGACGTCGAGGCCGCGCGGATCGCCCAGTCCGCGGCGTTGCCGCCCGGCGTGGAGGAGGAGAACGAACGGTCGCCGTCCGTGCCCGCACAGAACGCGCTGGTCGGACACGAGATGGCGTCGGGGAACAGGGAGCCGTCGGTCAGGCGCGTCGGCTTCCACGCGGCGGCGCCACCCGTGGGATTCGTCGTGGTATGGATCCGCCGGCTCGAGTCCGTGGCCACGCAGAACGTGTCCGTCGGGCACGCGAGGTCGTTGACGGCGCCGTACAGGCCCACTTCCACGCGGGTGTCGAGCTGGGCGCGAGTCCATGTGGGCGTACCGCTGAGGGGGTTGGTGGAGACCCTGACGCCGCCGTTGCGTTCGCCGATGACGCACAGGTTCGCCGAGGCGCACGAGATCGACCGTAGGTCGGAGGCGCCCAGGTACGTCCGCGTCCACGCGGGCGTACCCCCGTTCGGGTTCGTGGCGGTGAACACGTGCCCCGCCGCGCCGATGGCGACGCAGAAGCCGGTGGACGGACACGACACGGCGACGAGCTCGTAGAGCGTGTCGACCCCGGAGCGCTTCCAGGTCGCCGCCCCGCCGCCGGGATTCGTCGACGTCAAGACGTGGGCCTCATCGTCGACGGCGACGCACAAGCCGGCCGTCGGGCAGTCGATGTCGTTGAGCCGCTTGCCGCTTGCGACCATCGTGCTGTTCCACGCCCCGGCCGGGTTCGTGGACGTGAGCACGCGGCCCGCGTCATCCGTCGCGGCGCAGAACGAGCCGGAGGGGCACGAGACGGCGCGCAGCACGTACGGCGGCGCTCCGTCGATCTGGCGGGGCGTCGACCACTGCAAGCCTTGCGGCCCCGCCACCGCGATCGGCGGTGCCGCGAGCGCCAGGAGAACGGCGAGCAGTGGTACCGAGCGCAGGAAGATCTTGAGGGGCCGTGTGGTCACGGTCCGGACGCTCTCGGGTCCCGGCCCCCGGGACAAGCGGGCGACCCCTAGACGGGCACCCTAGTTATTGACCGGTGGGCGAACCTCACCGCTCGGCGGGGAACACCACCGTGACGATCAGGCCGCCGCCTTCGCACGGGTCCAGGGTGAGCGTCCCGCCGTGCACTTCGGTGATGCGCGCGACGAGCGCGAGACCCAGCCCGTGTCCGGACCCGGTCCGCGCGTTCCCGCGGAGGAACGGCTCCACCAGCCGCTCCGGGTGCGGGATCTCCGGGCCCGCGTTCTCGACCCGGAGCGTCGCTGACGACGTGCTGACGCGGGTCTCGCCGGTGCCGTGCTGGGCGGCGTTGCGGATGAGGTTCTCGACCAGCTGCGCGAGCAGGTCCGGATCCCCGTGCACGATCGTGGGGGCGAGCTCGCCGTCCACACCGGCGTCACGCACGATCTGGGCGAGGTCGACCGGCTCGAACGCGGCGCTCACCGCGTTCGCGTCGGCGAGCCGCAGCAGCGCCTCGGTCAGCCCGATCGCGCGGGCGTTCGTGACCTGCAGGCGGCGCAGCAGCTCCGAGTCCTGCTCGGCGCGGGCGACGTCGAGCATCGTCGCGGTCACCGTGAGCGGGGTGCGCAGCTCATGCGACGCGTTGGCCGCGAACCGCTCCTGGCTGGTGAACGCGTCGTCGAGGCGCTCGAGCATGTGGTCGAAGTTGTCCGCGAGTGCCTTGAACTCGTCGCTGCGGCCGCTCAGCCGGATGCGGTGGTCCAGGCGGCCGGAGGCGGCGAGGCGGGCCGCCTCGTTGATGTCGTCGAGCGGCCGCAGGATCCAGCCCGCGAGCAGCCACCCGCCGCCGAGTCCGATGGCCGCCAGCGCCGTCAGCACGACCGCCGACGCCTTCACCACCGTGTCCAGCACCTCAGCCCGCGTGGGCACCGCCGACTGGTCGCGCGGGTTGGCCGCGGTGAGCGGATAGTTCGGGTAGGTGCGGACGATGATCCACACGCCGACCGCGACCATCAAACCCGCGGCGACGAGGAACGCGGCGTAGCTGAGCGTCAGCCGCAGCCGCGCGCTCATGCAGCGGCGAGCCGGTAGCCCGCGCCCGGCACCGTGACGATCAGGTCGGGCTCGCCGAGCGCCTTGCGCAGCGTCGACATGGTCACGCGCGGTGCGCTCGTGAGCGGGTCGGCGTGCTCGTCCCACGCCTTCTCGAGCATCGTCTCGGCGCTCACCACGCCGCCGTTCGCCCGCAGCAGCAGCTCCAGCACCGCGAACTGCTTGCGCGTGAGCTTCACGTAGCGGCCGTCGCGGTACACCTCGCGCCGGAACGGGTCCAGCCGCAGGCCCGCGAACTCGAGGACGGGCGGCGCGGACGCCGGCGGGCGCCGGGCCAGCGCGCGCAGCCGCACGAGGAGCTCGGCGAACGCGAACGGCTTGGCCAGGTAGTCGTCCGCCCCGAGCGCGAACCCGTCGAGCTTGTCCTTGAGCCGCGCGGCGGCGGTGAGCATGAGGATCCGGACCTCGGGGTGCTCGCGGGCGACGGCCGCCGCCACGTCGTCTCCGTGCGTGCCCGGCAGGTCGCGGTCGAGCACGAGCACGTCGTAGGCGTTGACGGCAAGCCGCTCCAGCGCCGCGTCGCCGTCGAGCGCGATGTCGGCCGCGATCGCCTCGCGGCGGAGGCCGGTCTGCAGCGCCTCCGCGAGGTAGAGCTCGTCCTCGGCGATCAGCACCCGCATCCCTCGCAGGGTAGGCGCGGCGATGTTGCGAAAACGTCTGCGAATCCGCAGACGCGGGCGTAACGGCCACCACGCTTGGCTGACGGCATGAGGTATCTGTGCCTGATCCTGATCGTCGCCTGTGTCGCCCCGTTCCTCGGAGCCGGCGACGCCACCACGCTCGATCCCGCGTTGCAGCGCGCGGTCGACGAGGCCACCGCGGACGCGGCGCTCGACGGCATCACGCTCGAGATCACGAGCGGGGTACGCACCCGCGAGTACCAGCAGCAACTGCTCGACGAGGGGATCAAGACCTACGGCTCCGAGCGCGTGGCCCGTCAGTACGTCAACACGCCGGACCGATCGACCCACGTCACCGGCAAGGCCGTCGACATCGGCCCGACCGACGCCGCCTACTGGCTCGCGCAGCACGGCGCCCGCTACGGCTTGTGCCAGATCTACGCCAACGAGATCTGGCACTTCGAACGCGTGATCGAGGCCGGCGGAACGTGCCCGCCGCAGCTTCCGGACGCGAGCCGTCCGTCGTAGGGGCGCAACCGTTCGTCGCGCCACAACCGCCGTCCGTCGATTGAGCGTTTGCGCACAAGGATCCGTGCGCAAGGGTCCTCTCAAATCGCTGCAAGGAGGAGAGAGACGCGATGACGGACTGGGAACGCATCGAGCGCTCGGACGAGTTCCGGGAGCTCGTGAAGCGCCGGAGGAGCTTCGTCGTACCGGCGACGATCTTCTTCCTCGTGTACTACATGGCCTTCATCATCGTGGCCGGCTACGCGCCCGACTTCATGGGCGAGTCGGTCTACCAAGGGCTGACCGTGGGCTACTGCTATGCGCTCACGCAGTTCCTGATGGTGTTCGTGCTGGGCATCTGGTACCTGCGCAAGTCCGAGAACGAGTTCGACCCGCTCGCTGACGCGGTGGTCGCCGCGGCCGCCGAGGCGGAGGGCGGCGACGTCCGGTTCGTTCGCAAGGACGAGGAAGAGGTCAAGGCCTGATGGTCCTCTTCGCGGAAATCAACGTCGAAGCGCTGGTGATGGCGGCGATCATCCTCGCCGTCACCCTCGGGATCACGTTCTGGGCGTCCAAGAAGGCGTCGAGCGCGGTCGGCTTCTACGCCGCGGGCCGCCAGATCACCGGCCGCCAGAACGGCCTCGCCATCTCCGGCGACTACCTGTCCGCGGCTTCGTTCCTCGGCATCGCCGGCCTGATCTTCCTGTACGGCTTCGACGGCTTCCTGTACTCGATCGGCTTCCTCGTCGCCTTCCTCACGGTCATGTTCCTGCTGGCCGAGCGGATGCGCAACGCCGGCAAGTACACGATCGCCGACGTGCTGTCGTTCCGCCTGAACGAGACGCCGGCCCGAGCGGCCGCCGCGCTCGGCACGTTCGCCGTCGTGACCTTCTACCTGATCGCGCAGATGGTCGGCGCGGGCGTGCTGATCGAGAAGCTGGTCGGCATCAACTTCTCGCTCGCGGTGCTCGTCACCGGCGTCTTCATGTTGTGTTACGTGATCTTCGGCGGCATGGTCGCCACCACGTGGGTGCAGATCGTCAAGGCCGTGCTGCTGATGGCCGGCATCTTCACGATGTCGGTGTTCGTGCTGGCCAAGGTCGGCTTCAACCCGGTCGAGCTCTTCAACCGCGCGGACGCGAACAAGGGGCCGGAGTCCACGTTCTCGCTGGCGCCCGGCACCTACCTGCCGAAGCCGCTGGACACCGTGTCGCTGGGCTTGGCGCTCGTGCTCGGCACAGCCGGTCTGCCGCACATCCTGATGCGCTTCTTCACCGTGCCCAACGCCAAGGCCGCGCGCTCGTCCGTGGTCTGGGCGATGTTCATCATCGGCTTCTTCTATCTGCTGACGACATTCATCGGCTTCGGCGCGCGCGCCTTCCTGGGTGAAGGGGGCGTGGAGGCCGCGGGCACCGGCGGCAACCTCGCGGCGCCGACGCTGGCCGCGTTCCTCGGCGGCGGCGAAGGCACGTTCGGCGGCGACCTGTTCCTGGCGTTCATCGCGGGCGTCGCGTTCGCGACGATCCTCGCCGTGGTCGCGGGCCTCGTGCTCAGCGCGTCGGCGGCCTTCAGCCACGACATCTGGTCCTCGATCGTCCGCAAGGGCCAGGACTCCGAGCACGAAGAGGTGCTCGTGGCGCGGATCGCGGCGTTCGCGATCGGCGTGATCGCGATCGTCATCGCCATCATCGGCGGCTCGGGTCTGAACGTCTCGTTCATGGTCGGCCTCGCGTTCGCGGTGGCGGCGAGCGCGAACTTCCCGGCGCTGCTGCTCGCGCTGAGCTGGCGGCGCTTCAACACGACAGGCGCGATCACCGGTGTCGTGACGGGTGTCGTGAGCGCCATCTTCCTCGTGATCGTGAGCCCGAAGGTGTGGCCCGGCGCCGACACCGTCACCGGCTCGCCGATCGGCTGGACGCTCAACAACCCGGGCATCGTCTCGATCCCGCTCGGGTTCCTCGGTTGCATCGTCGGCACGCTGCTCAGCAGCAGCACGCCATCCGAGCACAGCAGCTACGACGAGCTGTTCGTGCGGGCGGAGACAGGCCTGGGCTCCGAGCGAGCCCTGGAGAAGGTCGCCTAACCAGGCGTAGGGTCAGGGGGACACCGGCTCCGGTACGTGCAGCGCGGCCATCACCGCGCTCACGTTCCGGGGTGCCTGGCGCAACGAGATCAAGATCATCGTTGCGAACGCGATCGGCACGGAGACGGCCGCGGGCTGGGTGAGAATCGCGCCCGCGGCCGTATCCTCCGACACGCTCCCGAGCAGTCCCGCGGTGATCATCCCGGTGGCCACGATGGCACCGGCGAGCATGCCGGCCGCGGCGGCTGGGGCGGTCAGGCGCGGCCACCAGACGCCGAGCAGCAGCAGCGGGCAGAAGGTGGAGGCGGCGAGCGCGAAGGCCCAGCCGACGAGCACGCTGATGTCCACGTTCGGTGTGGCGAGGGCGAGCAGCGCGGGCGGGAGCATGCCGACGGCGCTGACGATCCGGAACCGCATCCGGCGCCCGCGCGCGCGGCCGGGCAGGACGTCGTGGGAGACCGTGCCGGCGATGCTCACCAGCAACCCGGACGCGGTGCTCATGAACGCCGCGAACGCGCCCGCGGCGACGATCGCGGCGAGGATGTCGCCCATCGGTCCCGGCCACGCGGCGGCTGGAACTCTCAGGACGACGCTGTCCGTGTCGCCGGTGACGTAGAGCTCGGGCGTGAAGGCGCGGCCGAGCAGGCCGTAGACGGCGGGGAACAGGTAGAAGACGCCGAGCAGGCCGAGCACTCGCACGGTGGTTCTGCGCGCCGCGGAGCCGTCCGGGTTGGTGTAGAAGCGGACGAGGATGTGGGGCAGGCCCATCGTCCCGAGAAACGTGGCGAGCAGCAGGCTGTAGATCAGGATCGGCGACCCGCGGCCCGACTCCGAGACGGGGCGCGACCACTCGTCGCCGGTCTGCGCGCTGATGCCGTCGGCAACCGGGATGGACGTGTTCGGTGGGATGCGCAACTCGCCCGCGGGGACCGTTCTGGTCTCGCCCGTGTCCGGGAACGTGAGCGTGGTGGGCTTGTCGAGCTCGACGACCATGCCGTTCGGGCCGGTGGTCGGGAGCTCTTCGCCGAACAGGGCGGCCCGCGCCGGCAACCCGCCCAGGTAGATGAGCAGCAGGAGCGCCGGGAGCGCGATCGCGAAGACCTTCACCCAGTACTGGAAGGCCTGCACGTACGTCACGCCGCGCATGCCGCCCAGGCTCACGTTGAGCGCGACGATCAGCGACACGATGACGACGCCGACCCAGTACGGCGCGTCGGTGATCGCGCGCAGCGTCACCCCCGCGCCCTTGAGCTGGGGCACGAGGTAACAGCCGCTGATCAGCAGCACGATCCCCGCCGCGAGCAGCCGCATGTACGGCGCGGGGAGCCGAGCCTCGGCGAAATCCGGGATCGTGTACGAGCCGAAGCGCCGCAGCGGGGCGGCCACGAACAGCAGCAGCGTGAGGTAGCCGGCGGTGAAGCCGACCGGGAGCCAGAGGGCGGAGGCGCCGAACTTCAGCATCAGCCCGGAGACGCCCAGGAAGCTCGCGGCGCTCAGGTACTCGCCGGAGATCGCCGCCGCGTTCCACCACGGCGAGACGGCCCGGGAAGCCACGAACAGGTCGGACGTGGTGCGCGCGAACTTGACGCCGTAGGTGCCGATGCCGAGCGCGGCGCTCGTCACCGCGACCACGGCGATGATGCTCAGCGTCAAGGGTCCTCGACGAGGTCGCGGAAGGCTTCGTCGAGGCCGTCGGCGCGGCGCTGCTCGAGCAGGCCGATGAAGAAGAAGAGCGGGAAGGGCGGCACGACGACGAGCCAGATCGGGAGCGGGACCCCGAGGAACTGCGCGTCGTGCAGGCCCGGCAGGAGGTAGAGGATCAGCGGGAGCGCGCCGATCGCGCCGCCGAACGCGACGAGGCTGAGCAGGGCGAGCCGCAGCTGCTCTCGCCGCAGGCGTCGCAGGTAGACCGCGGCGTGCGCGGTGGCTTCACTGAGGTCCTCGGAAGGAAGACGACTCATGAACGGAGCCGCCGCCGCAGCTCGGCCACCTCGCGACGGGCGATCGGGAGCTCCGCCCCGTCGGCCAGGATCAGGACCGCGGTGCCGTTGAGCTGGGGCCGGACCTCGGACGCGCGCTTGAGGTTGACGAGGTAGCGGCGGTGCACGCGGTGAAAGCCGTGCGGCGCCCACCTTCGTTCGATCTCGTTGAGCGTGCCGCGGACCAGGTGACGGGCGTCGGCGGTGACGACACGGACGTAGTCGCCGTGGGCCTGCAGGTAGAGGATGTCCGCGCGCTGGATCAGGCGGGTACCGCCGCCGGGCGCGTCGACGGCGAGCGTCACCGTCGTGTCGTCGGCGGGCTTCTCCTCGATCCGGCCCAGCGCCTCCGCGACGCGCGCTCTCGACACCGGCTTCATGAGGTAGTCGAGCGCGCGCAGCTCGAAGGCCTCCACCGCCGCCGACTCGTACGCGGAGACGAAGATGAGCGCGGGCGGGGCGGCGAAGCGCCGCAGTACGCGGGCGAGCTCGATGCCGTCGAGCCCGGGCATGCGCACGTCGAGGAAGACGGCGTCGTAGTGCGCGCCGCCGGCGAGCGCGTGCAAGGCCTCCTCGCCGGACTCGGCCGTGTCGACCTCCGTGACGGCCGGCTGAGCGCGCAGGACACGCGCGAGGTCGTCGAGCGCGGGCCGCTCGTCGTCGACCGCGAGCACGCGCATTACGCGCCCGCCCCCGGCGCGGACACCCGCGCGGCTTCGCCGCGCGCGTTCACGCGGCGCGCACTCCGGCGCGGAACTTCGGCACGAGCATCTTCACCACGGTCCCCTCTCCGGGCGTGGACTCCACCTCCAGACCGTACTCGGCGCCGAACGTGGACTGCAGCCGCGCGTGCACGTTCGCGAGCCCGATGCCGCTCCCGCGACCGTGCAGGGCGGCGTCGGCCTCTTCGGCGCTCATGCCCGCGCCGCCGTCGCGCACCGTCAGCTCGACGTCGGCGTCCAGGTCCGCGCCGAGGATCTCCACCCGGCACGGGCCGACGGCCTTCTCGACGCCGTGCCGGACCGCGTTCTCCACCAGCGGCTGCACCGACAGCACGGGCACGACCGCGGTCAGCACCTCGGGCGCCACGTTCACCCGCACCTGCAGCCGGTCGCCGAACCGGGCCTGCTCGAGCCGCAGGTACTTCTCGACGTAGTGCAGCTCGTCCGCGAGCGTCACGTAGGACCGGTTGCCGCGGAACGCGTAGCGGGTGAACTCGGCGAACTCGGTCAGCAGCTCCCGCGCCTCCTCCGGCTTGGTGTGGATGCTGTTGGCCACGGCGGCGAGGGCGTTGTAGATGAAGTGCGGGGAGATCTGCGCCCGCAGCGCGCGCAGCTCGGCCTGCGCGAGGCGCTCCTCCTGCTCGGCCAGCGCGGACAGCTCCACCTGCGCGGACACGAGCGCCGCGACCTCTGACACCACGCGCGTGTCCTCCGGCCGCAGCCGTCGCTCCGGCCCGTAGAACGCGGCGAGCCGCCCGATCCGCTCGCCGCCGACGATCAGCGGCGCGATCACCGTGTTCCCGAACGGGTCCGGCCCACGCTGGACCTCCACCCGCTCGGAGTCCGGCAGCCAAGCGAGGTCCTTCGCCGGCAGCCCGTCCGCGGCGAGCACGGTCTGCCCGTCGTCGATCAGCACGCCCGCGGCCTGCGTCAGCGCGTGCAGATGGCCGATCGCCTTCCCGGCCGACTCGCGACTGAGCCCTTTGCGCAGGTGCGGGAGCGTCGCCGCCGCGGCGTGCAACGCCTCGCGCACGCCCTCCTCGCCCGGCGCGAGCACCCGCCGCGGCGCGGCCAGCCGGCTGACCGCGAACACCGACGCGCTCAGCACCACCCCGAGTAGGACACCCAGCAGCACATCCATTGGCGGTAACTATGCTCTTCGAACCGGTCGCGAGGCGAGGAGGAGCTGTGTCGCATCAGTCCTACGAAGAGGCCGTCGCCAAGCACGAATGGCGTGTGCCCGAGCGGTACAACATCGCCCAGGACGTGTGCGACAAGCACGCGGCCGACAAGCTGGCGATGATCCACGAGCACTTCGATGGCACGGTCCGCGAAGTGCACTGGGGCGAGCTGCAGGAGCTCTCGAACCGCTTCGCCAACGTGCTGCGGGCGCACGGGGTCCAGAAGGGGGACCGCGTGGCGATGCTGCTGCCGCCGACCCCCGAGACCGCCGCGGCGTTCTTCGGCACCTGGAAGTGCGGCGCGATCCTGCTCTCGATGTCGGTGCTGTACGGCGATGACGGCATCCGCCACCGGGTGAGTGACTCGCAGGCGAAGGTGCTCGTGACCAACGCCGCCAACCAGGGCCGGGTGGATGCGGGGCTGGTCGAGCAGGTGCTGTTGCTCGACGACGAGTTGCTGGCGAGCGGGGACGCCGCGTTCGAGCCCGAGGACACGCTCGCCGAGGACCCGGCGCAGCTCTATTACACGAGCGGCACGACCGGGCTCGCGAAGGGCATCGTCCACGCGCACCGGTACCTGCTCGCGCACGAGGAGTTCATCTACTGCCACGACGTGCAGGACGGCGAGCGCTTCCACGGCATGGGCGAGTGGGCGTGGGCCGCGGGCATCGCGCCGCTGCTCGGCCCGTGGCGCTTCGGCGCGGTGCAACTCGTCTACCAGCGCGAGGGCGGGTTCGACCCGCACAAGCAGCTCGACTTCCTGTCGCGCCATCAGGCCTCGAACGTCTTCACGACGCCGACCGCGATGCGCTCGATGATGGGGATCGGCGATGCGGGCACGCGCTATCCGCAGGCGTTCCGGATCGTGTGCAGCGCCGGCGAGCCGCTGAACCCGGAGGCGATCCGCTGGTTCCGCGACCAGTACGGGCTGACCGTGCTCGACTACTACGGGCTGACCGAGTCCTATCCGCTGTGCGCCAACTTCCCCTTCATGGGCGTGCGCGAGGGCTCGATGGGCAAACCGATGCCCGGGTGGGACGTGCAGATCCTCGACCAGGACGAGCGGCCGGTGCCGCAGGGCGAGCGCGGCGAGATCTGCCTGCGCGCCCGCTCGAACCCGCACTATCCGCTCGGCTACTGGCGCAACGACGAGGCGGCGCAGGAGACGTTCGGCGGCGACTGGTTCCACACCAAGGACGCCGCCAAGTTCGACGAGGACGGCTACGTCTGGTACGAGGGCCGCGCGGACGACGTGATCATCGCCGCGGGCTATCGGATCGGCCCGTTCGAGGTCGAAAGCGCCTGCTTGGAGCACGCCGCGGTGAAGGAGGCGGCGGCGGTCGCTTCCCCCGACGAACGGCGTGGCAGCGTGGTCAAGGCGTTCATCGTGCTGGCCGAGGGGCACTCCGGCTCGGACGAGCTGGTGGCTGAGATCCAGGCGCACGTGCGTAACCGACTGTCCGCTTACGCCTACCCTCGGAGGATCGAGTTCGTCGAGGACCTCCCGAAGACCCTGACCGGCAAGATCCGGCGCATCGAGCTGCGCCAGCGCGAGCTGGAGGGAAACCGCTAGCCCGTGGCCACCGCGGTCGTCGCAGGGAGGCGTGACCGCTCACGCCCGGCCAGCCGTGCGCTGCTGCCGCAGTGGAGCGCGCGCCTGTTCGGGCTTGCCGCGCTGAGCACGGTCGGCGCGCTGCAGTGGCAGCGGCTGGTAGAGGGCCTGTCGACGACGCGCGTGCTGCTGTGGGTGCTCGCGGCGGTGGGCTCAGCGCTCGCCGTGCTCGCCGTCACGGCCCCGCCGCGCCGGCGGTGGCGGCTCGGTGTGCGCCTGCGCGCGTTCTCGTTGGTGGTCGTGGTCGGCGCCGCGCTCCTCGCCGGCTATCTGCTCGCCGGGCTCGAGCTCTGGTACCTGCGGCCGCGGCACTGGGACGAGCTGCTGTCCGGGCTCGGCGGCGGGCTCCAGGCGCTCGGCACCGTCCGGCTGCCGTACGCGAGCGCCGACCCGTGGCCGAGGGTCGCCCTCGAGCTGCTCGGCGTGCAACTGCTCATCCTCGCCGGGCTGCTGACGTTCTGGCCGCGCGTGGCGATGCGGGCGGACGAGCGTGTGCCGCTGAAAGTGCCCGAGCGCGGCTACCCGTTCGTGGCGCTCGCGGTGCTGATCGTGGTGGTGGCTTCGCCGATCGTGTCGATCGGCGGCACGCGGCCCGTGCTGCTCGGGCTGACGATCGCGGCTTTGGCCGTCTGCTTCCTGTGGTTGGAGCGGTTGCCGCTCAAGCCTGGGCTCGGCGTGCTGGGGTTGCTGGTGGTGGCGCTCTTGGGCGCACTGCCGGTGGCGGCGACCGCCGACCGCGGTGAGCCCTGGTTCGACTACCGCGCCTTCGCCGAGAGCCTCGGCCCCGAGGACCCGGTGCGGTTCTCGTGGACGCAGAGCTACGGGCCGATCAACTGGCCGCGCGACGGCAACGAGGTCATGCGCGTCGTGTCGGGTGAGCCGCTGTACTGGAAGGCGCGCAACCTGGACACGTTCAACGGCAACGCCTGGGAGATCCGCGAGGACATCCAGGACACGCGTTTCACGGAAGAGCCCTGGGAGTCCGACCTGCCCGAGGACTGGGCCGACCGGCCCACGTGGACGAGCGAGATCGAGGTCTTCGTCAAGCGCGTCCAGACCACGGACGTGATCGGCGCGGGCACGATCATCGAGATCGGCGCGAACTCCTCGCCCGTCCGCCCCGGCTTCTCCCCCGGCACGTGGGACGCGCCGGGCGGGCTGCAACGCAACGACTCCTACTACGCGCGAGTGCACTATCCGAACCCGACGGGCGAGGGCATCGAGCAGGCCACGCTCGATGAGGCCGAACGCCAGGACGGGATGCGGACGCTGATGGTCCCGTTCCAGCAGGGGCAGGGCATCCTTCGCCCCCAGGGCGCGTTCAGCAGCACGCGGCCCGTGGGGGAGGCGCGCGTGTACTTCGCGCCCTTCGGCAGCATGGAGCCCTCGAGCGCCGCCTATCCGCGGCGCGGCGGCCAGATCGAGCGGTCCGTCGACGACGTCATGTCGCGCTCGAAGTACGAGCGCACGTGGGAGCTCGTGAAGCGGATGAAGGAGGAGTCCGACTCGCCCTTGGACTACATCCGCACCGTTGACGCCTACCTGCACCAGCCCGAGTTCCGCTACGAGGAGCGCCCGCCGGCGACGCCCGGCGGTGAGGAGCCGCTGGACTACTTCATCAACGTGTCCCACCTCGGCTACTGCCAGCACTACGCGGGTGCGATGGCCCTGATGCTGCGGATGGGCGGCATCCCGGCGCGCGTCGCGACCGGCTTCTCGCCCGGCGGCTACTCAGAGAGCAAGCAGGCCTGGATCGTCCGCGACACCGACGCCCACGCCTGGGTCGAGGTGTGGTTCGACCAGTACGGCTGGGTCACCGTGGATCCCACCCCATCCGCCACACCGGCCCGCTCCCGCGTCGCCTCGTCGATTACCGCCGCGCCGGTCTCCTCGCCCTCCGCGACCGACAGCGGCGAAGACACCGCCCCCGCCCCCAACGACGGGACGAACCCGCAGGCCGTCCGCCCGGACCTGCAGGTCGGCACCGACGGTTCTGTCACGGGCGCCGACGACGGGTCCGGATGGCGCTGGCTGCTCTGGTTCCTTGTGATCGTGTCGGCGTTGACGCTGGTGATCGCCGTCGTGCTGTTCATCCGCCGCCCGCGTGGTGCCACCCCGATGGACCGGGCGATCGCGGAGGTCGAGGACGCGCTGCGGCGCGTCGGGCGCCCCGTGTCGACCGGCACGACGTTGCGCGAGCTGGAGCGCCGGCTGGGGTCGCATTCGCCCGAGGTGGCCGCGTACCTGCGTGCTCTGTCATCGGGGCGGTATGCCGCGGACTTCGAGCCGCCGTCGCGGGGCGGGCGCCGCGCGTTGCGGCGAGCCTTGGCGCAGGGGCTCGGCTTCGGCGGGCGGTTGCGCGCGTTGTGGGCGATGCCACCGCGCGTGGAGCGTGGGTGGCCGCGCGACAGGGCGCGGACGTTGGAAGTCGATACGTCGGTGCGCGCGTAGAGCTCCGCTCCTCTCGCGCGGTTCGTCTTTCGGGTTCGGGGAGCACACCGTCGGGCCGCGCGTCAAGAAACCCGTGCTCGCGGCGACGGGGTGGGATGCGGCGTGGTCACGGGTTTCTTGACCCGCGGCGGCCGGTGCGCTCTTGTGCGGGTGAGCCGGTTGCACCGGGTGCGCCCGGGCGCGGGCCGAAGCGCCTGCTCGGCGTGGGTTAGGCACGATCCGGTCCTGTCAGGACCGGTTTGTTCCTCACCCCGGCTCGGAAGAGCGGCAACGCGCCACCCGCCTCGCGAGGTACGACTTTGTCAGCCTGAGCCGGACAAACTCGTACCTCGCGTGGCGAGAACCGTCCCACGGCGTGAAAAGACGTGAACGCCTCGGCGTTCACGCAGTGCGGGGCACCCGCCTCACCCGCAATCAGCACGCCCGCCCCCGACGGGTCAAGAAACCCCGTGACGACGCCGCGCAGCTCCGCGACCGTCTGGGCACGGGTTTCTTGACGCGGCGGCCGCGGGTGTGCTCGCCGTTGCCGTTCACGCGGCCCGGTGAAAGTCCCCGCCACAGCTCCCGTGCACGCCGGCGCGCCGATTCGCCGCCGCGGCCTGGGCCGCGCGGTAGGCCGCGACGCGCGAGAACTCCACACCGCCGTACACGTACGCCTTCGCCCACCCGGACGCGACCATCGCCTCGCCGGCGTCGCGCCCGTCCACTTCGACGTAGGCCAGCGCGCGACCGTACTTGTCGACGGCGTCCTGGGTCGGGTCGCTGAGGAGCACGACGTCGCGGTCGAGGACGAGGTGGCGGAGGGCGGTCGCGGCCTTCTTGGAGCCGCACTCGACGGGGGTCTCAGGGCGGCGACTCTCGGGCGTGTCGATGCCGACGAGCCGGACGGTGTCGGCGCGTCCGTCTACCTCGACCTTGATCGTGTCGCCGTCGATGACGGTCACCACGCGGCCGCGGCGCTCCGGCGCGATCTGGTCGGCCGTCAGGGGCGGGGTCATGGAGTCGCACGCGACGCCGTCGCCGTTACCGTCGAGGCGGTCCGAGTCCGCCGGGTCAGCGTCCAGGTGCCGCTGTGCCGCGGCCTGGTCCGAGAAGTCGGTGCAGTCGCGATCGGCGACCGGCGCTTCGGTGGCGCAGCCCGCGACGGCGAGCGCCGCTAGCGCGGCGGCCCAGCGTGCGCGGCGAGCACGCGCCACGAGCCCTCCTCGCGCACCCAGGTGAGGGTGAGCGGCATGTCGAACGAGCCTGGCTCGCCCGCCCGCTCGAACTCGTCGTGCACGACACCGACGAGCACCGCGGTGTCGGCCACCACGACGACCTCGGCCTCGAGCAGGAGCTGCGCGCGCCACACGAGGTCGGCCTCGGTGTTGCCCGCGATGTACGCGGTGCGGTCGCGCACGTCGCCCCGATGGGTCGTCCAGCGCAACTCGGGATGGTGCAACTCACGCAACACAACGGGGTCGCGCGCGACGAGCGCGGCGGAGCGCCGCGCGGCGGCGGCGAGGACCTCGTCGGCCGCGCTCACAGCGTCATGCGGTGAGCTGGGCGCGGGACTCGCCGCGGATCTCCGCCAGGATGCGCTCGAGGCGGGGCTCGGTGGAGTGGTCCACGTGCCTGAAGGTCGCGGCGATCGACGGGTGGATGTCCGCGATCGCGTCGTGCATCGCCTGGGCGACGGCGCGGTAGCTCGCGTGACCCTCGCGGGCGCTGCGCAATTCCGTGAGGTGCATCGCCTCGCGCGCGTTCATGTCCAGCACGTAGCGGATGCGGTAGCCGAGGCACAGGGCGTAGGGGGCAGCGTCGACCAGGCCGGCATCGCGGAGACGCTGATACTCCACGCGGGAGCGGTCCAGGGCGCGCTCGTAGAGCTCGCCGCAGCCGGCGGCGACGACCTCTTCGGGCACCTCGGCGCCGAGGTCAGGCGTGAGCCCCTGCCACTGGACGGTGAGCATCCGGTGGCGCTGGAGGTCCCGGAAGGCGCCGTAGTCGGAGACGATCTCGAAGCGGTAGCGCACGGCCTCGAAACCGCGGCCGGGGCGGTGGCGGCGATTCGCGCGCTCGCCGACGAGGTCGGCGAGCATCGCCGCGCGGTCTTCGTCCGAGAGGGTCTCGACGGTGGCCAGCGTCCGGTCCTCGGGGACGCCGGCGGCCTCGAAGAGCAGCGCGGCGAGCAGCTGGTTCTCGTCGCCGTCCACGTGTACGAGCCGGACCGACGAGTGCGCCTCGGCCTGCTCTTCGCGGTCCAGGCCGAGCCGCTCGACCCAGCGCTGCTCGGCGGCGCGACGCTCGCTCAGGTAGTCGATCCAGACGTCACCGCGGCCTTCGCGCTCCACCCGCGAGACGAACGACGGCATGACGGACTTGACCGCCTCCAGCAACTGCCGGCCGCACGCGCGCGCCTCGGGCAGCGGATGGGCGAGCAGGTGCATGATCAGCTGCTCGTAGGCCTGGCCGCTCGCGTAGATGCCCATGTGCGACAGCGACGCGGCGGGCAGCAACCCGCGCAACAGATCGAGCGCCTTCGCCTTGACGGCCCGTCGCCGCGCCGCCTCGGGCTCGCCTTCCGTGACCGGATAGGACGCGTCCACCCACGCGCTCACGCGCGGGAGCGCCTCCGAGTAGGAGTCGAAGAGGAAGTCCATCGACGCCGCGTACTCGGCGCCCAGCGACTCGTCGCGGTAATAGCGGTAGCCGCCACCGGGCATCGGCGCGTCGTACGCGATGTAGCGCGTGGACTGCTCCAGATACCCCGCGAGCCGCGGCCGCTGCAGGATCTTCGTCAGAACGTTCGAGCACCACTCGACCGCGACGTGCATCCCGCCGAGCTGCGCGACCGAATCGTCTCCGTAGCCGACGAAGATGCGCTCGAAGAGCTCCGCCGCCCGCGCGCCCTCGACATCGTCATCGGCGGCACCACGCGCCGGGAGCGACGCCGCGAACTCGTCCAGGAACAACCGCCGCAGCGTGCCGGGATAGCGCGAATAGCGCGCGAACATCGCGGCCTTGACCGTCTCCGGGAGATCCACGAGCGCGAACACCGGCCCGTCCACGTTCGAGAAGTGGGGGGCGAGCAGGGCGCGTTCGTCTGACGTGAAGGTCTCCACGCCCTCGACACTAGCGTCGAATCCGGCAGAATCGAGCCGATGGGCATCCCAGTCACCGGAGTTAGCGAACTCGTCCTCGAGGTGGTCGACCTGGCGGCTGCCGAGGCGTTCTACAGCGACATTCTCGGCCTGCCGGTGGTGGAGCGCTGGCCTGAGCGGGAGGCGATCTGGCTGATGGCGGGCGACCGCACCCGGATCGGCCTCTGGCGCCCGCAGGTCGGCCTCGAGAACGGCCGCGGCGGCATCCACGTCCACTACGCCATGCACATCGCACCCGACGACTACGAGGACGCCGTAGCGCACCTGCGCCAGCACGGCCTCGACGTCCGCGAGCACCAGTTCGGCCCGTACGCGCACTCCCGCGCGGCCTATGTCGACGACCCCGACGGCAACCTCGTCGAACTCTGGACCTGGGACGTCGCCGGTCATTTGACGCAGTCGTAACGCGCCCGTTCGAGCCCACCGGCCCGCGCGCTGGCGGAGACCAGCTCGCGGTGCACCTTGATGCGCTTGACGGCGCCGCCGAACTTCCAGCCGCCCTTGACCGATCCGGACACGCCGCGAGTGTCGTCCTCGACCGACGAGACCGTGCGCTCGATCGTGCCGTGGCTCTTGATCCGCTCGGCCACGGCGGCGATGGCCTCGCGATTGCCCCACGGGAGCTTCGCGGCCAGCAGTGGCGCCGCGACCGCACGGTTGGCGGGGTCACGCAGGTCCAGCCGGTAGACCGTCTCGGTGAGGGTGCTGTCCATGTCTCCGGCGGCTGCGCGCCGGAACGCGATCTCGCGGGGCCCGTCGGGGCTCAGCGTGACCTCTGCGAGCCATTCCTGCTTGCCCAGCCCCTTCGAGGGCATGAGCGGCAGCGTCAGCTCGGGCCCGTCGGTGGCGACACGGCCATAGACCGTGATGATCCGGCCCGGGGCGATGCGCGCGCCCATCGCCCCCTGCCCGGACGCGCCCACGCCCACGAGATCGGTTCGTTCCTTGCCGCCGAACGCGACGCCGAGCGCGGCGCTGACCTCTTCCGAGCTTTCGACCGAGTGCCACGCCGGCGGGAACCTCTCCCAGCGGAACCCGTTGACCACCGCGTGCTGGAGGAACGTGTCCGCGGCGGAGCGGTTCGGGAACACCCACGCGCGAGCGCCTTGGATGCGGGCGGTGAGCGCGCCCGAAGCGCCTCCCTCGAAAGCCACCGGTCCGGCTGACAGATCGGGTCCGATGCCGCCAGAGACGCCTGCGATCCCGGTGGCGGACCGGACCACGCTCACCGTCCCGTCGGAGTTCGGTGTGACCGTCAAGGTGATCCGATGCCCGAGTTCGATGCTGAACGCGGTCGCGGTCGCCTCGTGCCCCGTCACATCCGTCTTCATCGGGCACGGCGCCAACCCCGCATCGGCGGCCATCTGCGCGTCGCAGATGTCGAGTCCCGCGATGCACAGGGCGCGCTGCATCTGCTGGACGACCGCGGAAGCGATCGAAGGCGCGCCCACCGCCGGCGCGGCGAGGGCGAGGATCACCGCGATGAGGGCGATCGCGGCGATGTACTCGGTCGTGGCCTGGCCGGCGGTGGGTCGCTTGTGCACGACCTACAGAGGGCGGCCCAGAAAAAGTTCGCCCCCGGGGATCAGCCGGGGGCGAGAGATTTCACGAAGCGCGGGTGTTTTGACTCAAAGCAGCGAGGTGAACGCCTCGCCGGCGTCCCGGGCGACGTCGAACAGCGGCTCCGGGAAGACACCGAAGGCGACCGTCACCAGCGCACACACGACGGCGACGAACACGACCTCGGGCTGCGCGAGCGGCGGGCGGTCGGTGACGACGACCGACGGCTCGGCGAAGTCGTCGGAGACGACGCGACCGATGTCGGAACCCGGCTCGCGGCCGGCGGCGTAGGCCGCTTCGTCCTCTTCCGGGGACCCGCCGGCCATGATCGGCACCGCCGACAGGGACGTGGAGGTCGCCGGTGCGTCGCGCATCCAGACGGCGGCGACGACGCGCAGGTAGTAGGCCAGCGAGACCGCCGAGCCGAGCACGATGATCACGCCGAGCCAGCCGTAGCCGTTGCCCACGGCGGCGTTGATCAGGTAGATCTTGCCGAAGAACCCCGCGGTGACCGGGAAGCCCGCGAGCGCGAGCATCGAGATCGTCATCGGCCAGGCCAGCAGCGGCCGGTCGCGGCCGAGGCCGTACAGCGACGAGATGTCGTCGCCCAGCCCGGTCTCCCGCTCACGTGCGGTGATCACCGCGAACGCGCCGAGGTTCATGACCACGTAGATCGCGAGGTAGAAGACGGTGGCGGCGACGCCCAGCTGCGTCGTGACGACCACGCCGGCGATCATGTAGCCGGCCTGCGCGACCGAGGAGTAGGCGAGCATGCGCTTCAGCGACGACTGGCCGATCGCGCCGACGTTGCCGACGATGATCGTGATCACGGCCAAGGTGGCAAAAGCGGGGGCCCACGTAGTGGTCGCGTCGATCAGCGGCCCGACGAACAGGCGCAGGATCACGCCGAAGGCGGCGGCCTTCGTGGCGACCGCCATGAAGCCGGTGACCGGCGTCGGCGCGCCCTCGTAGACGTCCGGCGTCCACTGGTGGAACGGGGCGACCGAGGCCTTGAAGGCCAGGCCGGCCAGCACCAGCGCGATGCCCGCGAGGAACAGCACGTCGTCGGACATGGTGCTCGCGGCCGCCGCGATGTCCGCGTAGTTCGTGCCGCCGGCGGCGCCGTATAGGAGCGCCAGGCCGTACAGCAGCGTGGCGGAACCGACGGAGCCGATGATCAGGTACTTCAGGCCCGACTCCAGCGACTGCTCGCGGCGCATGTGCGTCGCGCACAGCACGTAGAGCGGGATCGAAAGCAGCTCGAAGCCGATGAACAACACGACCAGGTCGGTGGCCGCGACGAGCACGAGCATGCCGAGGATCGACATGAGCATGAGCGCGTAGTACTCGCCCTCACCCGCCTCGGCGGTCGCGATCGAGCGCCACGACAGGAACGTCGCCGCGATGCCGCCGGCGAGGAAGATCATCATCAGCGCGAGCGTCAGGTTGTCGACCACCATCGCGTCGGCGATGATCGACTCGTTGATGTCCCACTGCCAGACGCCGAGTCCGGCGGTGACGCCCAACGTCACGAGCGTGAGCACCGGCACGACCTGACGGCGGATGAACGCGCCACGCGCGAGGCCGACGAGCAGCACCACGCAGGCGCCCACCACCAGCGACATGAACGGGGAGAGCGCCTCCCAGTCGATCGGCGGACCCTTCGTGGTCGCCTGGGCCAGCAGCCCGGTCATCGCAACACCGCTTCCACCGTGGACCGAACCGTCGCCTCACCCGCGTCGAGCGCGAGCTGGGGGTACAGCGCGAACGCGAGGATCGCGATCACGAGAGGCACGAGCACCAAACCGTCGCGCGCCGTCATCTCGAACGACGTCACCTTCGGGCCGACCCGGTTGTGCATCGAGCGGATGTACATGCGCAGCGCGTAGACCGACGCGAGGATCACGCCCAAGGAGGCGACGAAGGCCAGGAACTGCACGGACGAGAAGGCGCCGAGCAGGATCAGGAACTCGCCCGCGAAATTCGCGCTGCCCGGCATGGCCAAGGTCGCCAGCGCCACGATCAGGAACAGCGCCGCCAGGACGGGCGCGCGGAACGCGATCCCGCCGTAGTCGCGGATGTCCTCCGAGCCTTCCGCGCGCTCGGCGAGCAGCGCGACGACGAAGAACAGCGGCGCGACCACCAGGCCGTGGTTGACCGACTGCAGCAGCGCGCCCTGCGCACCCTGGCCGGCCGAGTCGATGGCGAAGATGCCGAGCGTGATGAACCCGAGCTGCGCGATCGACGAATAGCCGAGGATGAGCCGCGCGTTCGTCTGCGTGAAGGCCTGGATCGAGCCGTAGAGGATCGAGATCACGGCCAGCACGAGCAGCGCCACGTTCCAGTCGTTCGTCGCCGCCGGGAACAACGGCAGGACGAGCTTCAAGAAGCCGTAGGCCGCGACCTTCGAGACGACGCCGGAGAAGAAGGCCAGCGCCGGCAGCGGCATCGACTTGTACGCGTCCGGCATCCAGCCCTGGAACGGGAACGCCGGCATCTTGATCAGGAACGCGAGCGCGAACGCGATGAAGAGCCACTTCTGCGTGGACTCCGGCAGCGGGTTGGCCTGCAGGTCGCTGAGCACGAAGGTCAGCGGACCGTCCGTCTGCGAGAGCACCGCCGTGGCCACGGCCGCGGCGAGCATCAGCAGCGAGCCGACGAGCGTGTAGATGACCATCTTCATCGCCGCGGCGGCGCGGTCGCCCGCGCCCCACTGGCCGACGATGAAGTAGAAGGGCACCAGCATCAGGTCGAAGAACAGGACGAACAGCGCCAGGTCCTGGGCCACGAACGCGCCGAGGACGGCGGTCTGGCCGATCGCGAAGTGGAAGCAGAAGAGCCCGGCACGGTCCTCCGGCGGGCGGACGCAGAGCCACAGGGCCGTGGCGAACGCGATCACGCAGGTGAGCAGGATCAGCCACAGGTTCAGGCCGTCGATGCCGAGCTTGTAGCGGATGCCCAGCTCGGAGATCCACGCGTCGTCGGTGACGTACTGGAGCCCGGCGCCGGCGTCGAAGTCCGTGATCATGAAGATCGTGTAGGCCAGCGGGATCAGCGTCCCGATCAGCAGGATCTTCGGCGCGAGGGTGCGCGGCGAGAACGCCGACACGAGCCCCATCAGCGCGGGGAAGAAGACGAGGATGCTCAGATGGATGGTCATGCGGAGATCAGGAAGTAGGCGCCCAGACCGCTGAACCCGATCAAGAGCAGCGCGGCGTAATAGCGGAGGTAGCCGGACTGGATGCCGCGCACCGCGGCCGACAGCGCGCGCACCGCGCCCGTCGAGCCGCCGACCAGCGCACCGTTGACGAAGAGCCGTTCGAACGTGCTGTTGGCAAATCGGCCGAGCCAGGCGGCCGGACGCACGATCAAGAAGTCGATCACCTCGTCGAAGTACCACTTGTTGACGAAGAACGTGTGCAGCGGACGGAAGCGGGCCTGGAAGGACGCGGCGTTGCCGCCCTTGCCGTAGATCTTCCAGGCGATGAGGATGCCCGCCACGCCGATCAGGGCACCGACACCGAGACCCGCCCACTCCGCGGTGGCCGACGGGTGGATCTCCTCGAACAGCTCAGAGTCGGCGAAGGTCGGCTCCAGGAAATGATGCAGCTCGTCCGTGACGCCCGGGATCTGCAGCAGACCGCCGACGATCGCGAGCGCGGCGAGGCCGCCCATCGCGATCTTCATCCCACCTGCCCGCTCGGCGATGTGGTGCTCGGGGCCGGGGAAGCCGACGTCCGTGTCCTCGACCTCGCCGTTGGCCGGGTTCGTCGGCTCGGGCGCGTGGTAGAGGTGGCCGTGCGAGAGCTCCTCCGCCTCCGGCGACATCTCGCCGAAGAACGCCCGGAAGATCATCCGGAACGTGTAGAAGGCCGTCATCAGCGCGCCGACGTAGCCGAGGATCGCCATGACGAGGTAGACCCCGCCGCGATCGACCATGTAGGCCAGGATCTCGTCCTTGGAGAAGAAGCCGGAGAAGGGCGGGATGCCCGACAGGGCGAGGCCGCCGATGACCATGCAGCCGAACGTGAACGGCATCACCTTGCGGAAGCCGCCCATCCTGTCCAGGTTCTGGTTGCCGCCCATCGCGGAGATGACCGAGCCGGCCGCCATGAAGAGCAGCGCCTTGAAGAAGGCGTGCGTCATCAGGTGGAACATGCCCGCCGCGTAGACCGCGGAGGACACGGCCATGATCATGTAGCCGATCTGCGACATCGTCGAGTACGCGATGACGCGCTTGAGATCGGTGACCACCATGCCGATCGTGGCGGCGATCAGCAGCGTCGCGCAGCCGACGACCGAGCCGACCATGGCCGCGTCGGGCGCGTGCTCGAAGAGCGGGTGCAGGCGGGCGATCAGGTAGACGCCCGCGGTGACCATCGTCGCCGCGTGGATCAGGGAGGAGACCGGCGTCGGGCCCTCCATGGCGTCCGGGAGCCAGGTGTGGAACGGGACCTGCGCGGACTTCGCGAAGGCGCCCACTAGCAGCAGGATGCAGCCCGCCACCAGCTCCGTCTGGTTCTCGGTGAAGGCCTCGCCGACGAGCTCGAAGTTCTTGAGGAAGTCGAGCGTGCCGGTGCCCTTGAAGATGAAGTAGGCGCCGAGCACGAGGCCGACGTCGCCGGCCACGTTGATGACGAACGCCTTGATGCCGGCCTTGGTGGCCGTGTTCCGGCGGTACCAGAACGAGATCAGCATGTAGGACGCGGCACCGACGAACGCCCAGCCCACGATCAGCAGGAAGAAGTTCGCCGCCAGGACCAGCAGCAGCATGCTGAACACGAAGAAGTTCAGGTAGGCGAAGAAGCGCGTGTAGCCGCGGTCCCCGCCCATGTACGAGAACGAGTACACGTGGATCAGCGTCGAGACGCCCGTGACCACGAGGCACATCAGCACTGACAGCGGGTCGATCAGGATCGCGATCTGGGCGTCGACGCCCACCGTGTTCGCGTAGTCCCACGCGACGGAGACGATCTGGCGCTCTTCCTCGCCGCGGTCCTCGAGCCCGAAGAACATCAGCACGGCGGCGACGAAGGCGAGGCCGATGGCGGCCACGCCGATGATGCCGTGGGCGCGCTGGGGCAGCGCCTTGAAGGTGAGGCCGATCAGCACCGCGCCCGCGAGGGGCAGCAGCAGCACCAGCCAGCCGGCAGTTTGCACGCTCATCCTTGAAGCTCCCGCAGCTCATCCACGTCGATCGGCAGGCGGCGTCGGTAGATCGCGACGACCAGGCCGAGGCCGACAGCGACCTCGCAGGCCGCGACGACCATGACCATCAGCGCGAAGATCTGCCCGCCCATGTCCCCGTGCGCGCGCGCGAAGGCGACCAGCGCCAGGTTCGCGGCGTTCAGCATCAGCTCGAGGCACAGCAGGACCACGAGCGGGTTGCGGCGGGTGAGGACGCCTCCGGCGCCGATGCAGAAGATCAGCGCGGAGACGATCAGGTACCAGATGATGTCCATCAGATGTC
The DNA here is from genome assembly GCA_027587225.1 of Solirubrobacter taibaiensis. Classification (GTDB taxonomy): domain Bacteria; phylum Actinomycetota; class Thermoleophilia; order Solirubrobacterales; family Solirubrobacteraceae; genus Solirubrobacter; species Solirubrobacter taibaiensis. The sequence goes on along the minus strand of JAPDDQ010000006.1, from coordinate 124,651 downwards.
CCGGGGCCCGCCGGCTTCGATCATGGTTTCCTCGCGGGCGTCGCCCTTGGTCACCGGCGTGCGCAGGTACTCGACGACCGAGACCTCGCGCGGGTCACCGAGGCCGCTGCGCCGGCGCGCGAGGATGACCGCACCGACCGCCGCGACCAGCAGCAGCAGGGACGCGACCTCGAAGGCCACCAGGTAGTCGGTCAGGAAGAGGCGGCCGATCTCGGCGGGCTCACCGAAGCCGCCCTCGCCCGCGGCGCGCTGCGCCTCGGTGACGGGCGTGTAAGCGGCACCCTCGGTGTTCAGCGCCTCGAGGCCGGTGCCGATCAGCGCGATCGTCAGCTCGACGAAGAGCGCGAGCGCGAACAGCACGGAGATCACGCGCAGGGCGGGGCCGGAACGGCCGGCGAGGCCGGCTTCCAGGCCGCCGACGTAGCCGACCACGAACACGTAGAGCACCATCACGGCGCCCGCGTAGACGATCACCTGCGCCGCGGCGACGAACTCCGCGCGCAGCAGCAGGAACAGCATCGACAGGCAGATCAGGTGGCCGACGAGCGCGAGCACGGAGTAGAACGCGTCGCGCAGCAGCACGGTGCCCAGCGCGCCCGCGATGGCCCCCGTGGCGGCTAGGAAGAAGAAGACCTCGGCCATCTACTCGTCCGCTTGCCTCAAGGGAGTGCGCTCGAGCGGTTCGGCGAGCAGCATCTCCTTGGTGAAGATGAGGTCGGACCGGTTGTAGTCCGCCATCTCGTAGTCGTGGCCGAGCGTGATCGCGTCGAACGGGCACGCGATCTCGCAGTAGCCGCAGAAGATGCAGCGCGACAGGTTGATCTCGTACACGGCCGCGTAGCGCTCACCGGCGCTGACGCGGTTGTCCGGCGTGTTCTCGTCGGCGACCACACGGATGCAGTCCGCGGGGCAGGCCGCAGCGCACAGCGAGCAGCCGACGCACTTCTCGAGGCCGGTGTCCTCGAAGCGATGAAGCTTGTGCCGCCCGCGGTAGCGCGGGTAGACCGGCGTCTTCTCCTCGGGGTAGCCGATCGTCGACGTGCCTTCCAGCGTCCGCGAGAAGGTCATCTTCAGACCCTTCAGCGTCGCGGCGAAGGCCCGGAACGTCCCGGCTGCAGCGTTGTCACGCGGCTGGTGGATGACGATGACGTCGTCACCGGGGTCATAAGGCATCAGTCGAGCACCACCACGAGGACTGCAGTGACAAGGGCATTGAGCGTCGCCAGCGGCAGCAGGATCTTCCACCCGAACGACATCAGCTGGTCGTAGCGCAGACGCGGGAGCGTCGCGCGGACCCAGATGAAGAAGAAGACGAAGACCCACATCTTCACCAGCACGACGATCGGCTCGATCCAGTTGGGCTGGTCCCAGAAGGGGACGTCCCAGCCGCCGAAGAAGATCGTCGTGAACAGCAGCGAGACGACGACCATGTTCAGGTACTCGGCGGCGAAGAACGCCGCGAAGCGGCCGCCGCTGTACTCGGTGAAGTAGCCACCGACGAGCTCGGCCTCGCCCTCGGCGAGGTCGAACGGCGGGCGGTTGGTCTCGGCGAAGCCGGCGACGAGGAAGATGAGCCAGCCCACGAACTGCGGGCCGAAGAGCCAGAAGTTCGTCTCCTGCCACTGGACGATGTCCACGAGCGACAGCGAGCCGACCATCATGATCACGCCGATGATCGAGAGGCCCTGCGCAATCTCGTACGAGATCAGCTGGGCGGCGGCGCGCATCGAGCCGAGGAACGAGTACTTCGAGTTCGACGACCAGCCGCCGAGCATCAGGCCGTAGAACGCGATGCCGCCGAAGGCGAAGGCGAAGAGGATCCCGATCGACGGATCGACGCCGTACAGGCCCGTCTTGACGCCGAAGATGTCGACGGTGTCCGAGAACGGGATGATCGCCAGCGTGGCCGCGGCGGTGACCATCGAGATCACCGGCGCGAGGATGAACAGCCACTTGCGCGAGTCCGCCGGGATGAACTGCTGCTTGAACAGCAGCTTGCCGATGTCCGCGATCGCCTGCAGCAGGCCGAACGGGCCGACGCGGGTCGGTCCGTACCGGTTCTGGAAGCGGCCCAGCAGCTTGCGGTCGGCGAGCAGGGCGAGCGGCACCATGTTGAAGACGACCGCGAAGATCGCGACCGCCTTCAGGAGCTGCATCCACCACGGCTCGTAGTAGCCGACCTCCGCGTACAGCGGCATCAAGTCACCTCACGCGGGGGGATCGGCAGACCGGCGGAGGGCGGCATCTCGGCCAGGCCTTCGACGGCGGGCTGCGACTGGATCGGGATCGACGACGGGTCGACGGAGCCCGGGCCGACCCGGTGCACGTCGACGATGCCGTGCGTCAAGACGTTCGAGTTGTGCTCGGCGATGCCGTCGGCGACGAACACGCTGCCGGCGGGGATCGCGGCGCGGATGTTCGCGGTGGCCGGGATGCGGGTGCCGTTGCCGACCTCCACGCGGTCGCCCTGGTTGATGCCGCGCGCGGCCGCGTCGGACGGCGAGAGCTCCACGACCTGCTTGGCGCGGATGAACTGCAGCGCGGGCGAGAGGTCCACGTCCTTGTGCGCCCACAGCGAGCGGTAGGTGCCGAGCCGCAGCCCGTCCTCACCCTTCGCCGGCAGGCCCTGCGGGACGTCCAGCGCGGCCGGCTCGGAAGCCGGGGCGTCATACGTCGCGTCGTCCTGCCAGCGCAGGCCGCGCCCGCCGATGGCCTCGAGGGTCAGGCCGTTGTAGAACGGCACCGCGGCGAACACGCGCTGGGACACCTGGGCGCTCGTGACCGCGGCGCCCTCGTCGTAGCCGAGCTCGCGCGCGATCTCCGAGATGACCTGCCACAGCGGGCGCACACCCGAGCCGGGCGTGCCGCCGGAGTTGCGCGGATGGCCGATCGCCTGGCGCAGCCGCTGCACGCGCCCGTCCGGGTGCGTGATCGTGCCGTCCTTCTCGGGATAGCCCTCGGCCGGGAAGACGACGTCGGCGAACTCGCGCACGGTGTCGGTCAGCTGGGACTCGACGGCGATCACCGTCTGCGCGGTGCCCAGGGCCTGCTCCCACGCGGGGCGGTTCGGGTACGTGCGCAGCACGTCGACGTGATGCAGCCAGACCGTGTGCAGGTCGCCGCTGGCCAGGCCGGAGGCGATGGCCTCGCCGCCGTGGCCCGGGGTCGCGAGCGACGCGAACCCGGCGCCGTGGCCGGCCGCGAAGCCGACCTCGCGCAGGCCGCGGCCGTTCGGCGTGGACGGCAGCTCGAGCAGGCCCGCGTTGGCGATGCCGGCCAGGTTCAGGCGCGACGCGATGTTCAGCAGCGCGCGCCCGGCGGAACCGCTCAGCGCGCGGTCGCCGTACACGATCACGACTTCCTCGCCGGCCGCGCGCAGCGCGTCGGCGAACTCCTGGATCGCGGTCGCGTTCGAGCCGGCCGCGGAGGCCGCGCCGCCGAGGTTGCCGGCGTCGCCGCTCAGCGCCGCGTCGAGCGCGACGAGGAAGCCCTCGGCGCCGCCCGGGGCGAAGCGCAGCGTGGCCGTGGCGCTCGGGTCCAGCGCGGTCGGGCGCGCGGACGCGACGACGAGCTTGGTGCCGTGGCGGCGGACGCCCTTGCGGATGCGCAGGTCCCAGACCGGCGCCTCGTCGATCGGGTCGCAGTCCACGAGCAGCACGGTGTGCGCGAACTCGAGGTCCGGGACCGTCGCCTGCAGCTTCGGGTCGGCGAGCGCGCGCACGACGTCCAGCGGCAGGTCCTCGCCGGGACGCGTCGCGAGATGGCTCGAGCCGAGCTTGTCGCGCAGCAGGCCGGCGAGCAGGAACGCCTCTTCGTTGGTCGTCGTGCCGCCGGCCAGCGCGGAAGCGCGGTCGCCCGCCTTCTTCAGGGCGGAGGCGGCGGCCGCGATGGCCTTCTCCCAGCTCGCGGGCAGCAGCTCTTCGCCGTCACGCACGAACGGCTGCGTGATGCGCTCGTCCGAGTGCACGGCCTGGTAGCTGAAGCGACCCTTGTCGCACAGCCAGCCGTCGTCGACCTCGCTGTTGTCGCGGCTGAGCACGCGCAGGACGCGCTCGTCGCGGACGGTCAGCTCGACGTTGCACTGGGCCGTGCAGCCGGCGCACACCGTGCCGGCGCCCTCGATGTCCCACGGGCGCGCGCGGAAGCGGTACGCGCGGGAGGTCAAGGCGCCCACCGGGCACAGCTCGATGATGTTGCCGCTGAACGGCGCGACGTACGGATGCCCGTCGAACGTGGACACGTACGAGTCGGCGCCGCGCTGCTGGAGGACGAGCTGGTAGTCCTCGGAGACCTCCTGCGAGTAGCGCACGCAGCGGTAGCAGAGGATGCAGCGCTCGCGGTCGATCGCGATCAGCGGCGAGAGCTCCAGCGGCTTCTTGAAGTGGCGCTTGGGCTCCACGAACCGGCTCGTCCCGGGGCCCCACCCGTAGGTGATGTCCTGCAGCGGGCACTCGCCGCCCTTGTCGCAGACCGGGCAGTCCAGCGGGTGGTTGATGAGCAGGAACTCGACCACCGCGCGCTGCGCCTCGTGCACGCGCTGCGTCTGCGTGTGGACGACCATGCCGTCACGGATCGGCGTGGAGCAGCCGGTCTGCAGCTTCGGGATGCCCTCGATCTCCACCAGGCACATACGGCACGCGCCGACGGGCTGGCCGAGCTTGGGCTCGTAACAGAAGACGGGGATCTCGGTGTCGCCGTACGCGTTCGCGGCGTCGACCAGGATCATCCCCTCGGGCGCGTTGATCTCGCGACCGTCGAGGGTGAAGGTGATCTCTCTAACTACGGGGCGCGGCATTTATTCAGGCAGCCTGGGCGGGGGAGAGGAGCGGGCCGGGGCCGGCGTGCGCGCCGCGGTTGACCTGCGGGATGGCGATGCCGAAGCCCGCCTCTTCACGCTTGGCCTCGATGTAGGCCTCGAACTCGGGCCGGAAGTGCTTGATCATCGAGGAGACCGGCATCGCCATGGCGTCGCCGAGCACGCACAGGCAGTTGCCCATGATCTGCTGGCAGACGGACTCGATGATGTCCAGGTCCATCGGGGTGGCGTCGCCGTTCTTGATCCGGACGAGCATCTTCTCCGTCCAGTTGCAGCCCTCGCGGCAGGGCGAGCACTTGCCGCAGGACTCGTGGCGGTAGAAGTGCGCCGTCTTGTAACAGACGTCGACGATCGAGGTGGAGTCGTCGAAGACGATGATCGCGCCCGAGCCGAGCATCGAGCCGGCCTTCGCGATCGAGTCGAAGTCGTACGGCATCTCCAGCACTTCTTCGGTCAGCGGCATCACCGGGGAGGAGGACCCGCCCGGGAACCACGCCTTGAACGTGCGGCCGTCCAGCGGGCCGCCCGCGAGGTCGAAGAGGATCTCGCGCGTCTTGGTGCCGAGCACGATCTCGTAGTTGCCCGGGTACTTGACCTGCCCCGAGATCGAGATCAGCTTCGTGCCGGTGGACGTCTCGGTGCCGATCTTCGCGTACTCGGCGCCGCCCATCTCGAGGATGACCGGGACGTTCATCAGCGTCTCGACGTTGTTGATCAGCGTCGGGCCCTGGTAGAGACCCTGCACGGCCGGGAACGGCGGCTTCAGGCGCGGGTTGCCGCGCTTGCCCTCGAGCGAGTCCAGCAGCGCGGTCTCTTCGCCGCAGATGTACGCGCCCGCGCCACGGTGCACGACCAGGTCGATCGTGTGGTCCGAGCCGAGGATGTTCTCGCCCAGGTAGCCCGCCGCGCGGGCCTCGGCCAGCGCCGCGTCGAGGATGTCGGCCACGTAGTCGTACTCGCCGCGGATGAAGATGAACGACTTGGAGGCGCCGATGCAGTAGGCGCCGATGATGATCCCCTCGATGAGCAGATGCGGGTTCTTCTGCATCAGCTCGCGGTCCTTGAAGGTGCCGGGCTCGGACTCGTCCGCGTTGCAGACGAGGTACTTGTCCATCGTCCCCTTGGGGATGAAGGACATCTTCCGGCCCATCGCGAAACCGGCGCCGCCGCGGCCGCGCACGCCCGACGCGAGCATCTCGTCGAGGACGTCGCTCGGCTCCATCTTCAGCGCCTTGCGGAGCATCTCGTAGCCACCGCGACGCTCGTAGACCTCACGGGTGTTGAGGCCGGGCTCGTCGATGTCCTTGAAGAGAATCGTGTCGATGTTCGCGAGCATCAGCGGTTCCAGTGCTTGGAGGCGGCCTTGCGCTTGGCCAATTGCTTGTCCGGGAGGACCTCGCGGTTCTCCTTGAGGTCTTCCTTGATCTGCACGCAGTCGTCTTCGGTCAGCGGGCCCACGTAGACCCCGTTGACGGACGCCATCGGCGCGATCTCACACGCGCCGAGGCACTCGAACGCGCGCACGTTGAAGTCCGGGTCACCCTCCATCTCGTCCTTCATCCGCGCGTAGACCGCGTCGGCGCCCAGGATCGAGCAGGAGATGTTGGTGCACACGTACACGTCGTTCTTGCCCTTGGGGGCGAGCTCGAACATGTCGTAGAAGCTCGCGACCGATACGAGGTAGGCAGGCGTCAGGCGCAGCACGCACGCGGCCTGCTCCATCGCCGTCGGCGAGAGCCAGCTGTGCTCGCGCTGGACGATCTTCATCGCCGGGATGGCGGCGGAGCGCACGTCCGGGTACCGGCCCATCAGCGTCTCGATCGCCTCGCGCACGTGCTCGGGCACGTAGGTCGTCGCGGGGTCGGGCACGACCGCCGGGTCCTTCGTGAGGTCCACGGACGAGTCCCAGCCCGGGACGCGGGAGCCGTGGGCGTAGCGCTTGATCTGGCTCGGATCGATGGCCATCAGCGATCGATGCCTCCGAGGATCGGGTCCAGCATGGCCAGGCACGCGATCAGGTCGGCCACGTACGTGCCTTCGACCATCGGCTTGAAGGCCTGCAGGTTCACGAACGAGGGGTCGCGCATGTGCACGCGCGCCGGCTTGGAGGAGCCGTCGGAGCGCACGAAGCAGCCGAGCTCACCGCGCGGGGACTCGATCGGGTAGTACGCCTCGCCCGGCGGGACGCGGAAGCCCTCGGTCACCAGCTTGAAGTGGTGGATGAGCGCTTCCATCGACGTCGCCAGCTCGTGCCGCGGCGGCAGCGCGTACTTGCGGTCGCTGGTGATGTAGTCGCCCTCGGGCAGCCCGTCGACGGCCTGGTCGATGATCTTCACCGACTCGCGCATCTCGGCCATGCGGATGCGGTAGCGGTCGTAGTTGTCGCCGACCGTGCCGATCGGGATCTTGAAGTCGAAGTGGTCGTAGCTCGAGTAGGGCGCGGCCTTGCGCAGGTCCCACGGGTTGCCGGCGGCACGCAGCAGCGGACCGGTGACGCCGTACTGCAGCAGCGTCTCCTTGTCGACGATGTTCGTGCCCTGCAGGCGCGAGAGCAGGAGCTGGTTCTGGTCGATCAGCTCGGCGTACTGGTCCAGGCGCTTGGGGAAGCCGGCCGTGAACTGCTTGACCTTCTTGATCCAGCCCGCGGGGATGTCCTCGGCGACGCCGCCGACCTGGAAGTAGCGCGGGTGCATGCGCTGGCCGGAGGACATCTCGAACAGGTCCAGGATCGTGTCCCGGTCGCGCCAGCCGTAGAAGAACACGGACATCGCGCCCAGGTCCAGGCCGCCGGTGGCCAGCCACAGCAGGTGCGACGCGATCCGGTTGAGCTCCATGTGCGCGACGCGCAGGTACTGGGCGCGCGGCGGCACGTCGATGCCGACGAGCGTCTCCACGGCACCGCAGTAGGTCATCGCGTTGAAGTAGTACGAGAGGTAGTCCATCCGCTCCACGAGCGGGATGACCTTCCAGTACGACTTGTCTTCGCAGTTCTTCTCGATGCCCGTGTGGACGTAGCCGATGACCGGCTTGATGTCCCGGACGATCTCGCCGTCCAGCGTCGAGATGAGCCGCAGCACGCCGTGCGTGGCGGGGTGATGCGGACCGAAGTTGAGGGTGAGCAGCTCGTCGTGCTCGGGGTGCTCGACGTAGCCGACGTCGTAGCTCTGCTCCATCTCCCGGTAGGTGGCGCCGGGAATCGCCGACTGCGTGCCGGGACGTTGCGTGACGTCGCTCATTTCTTCCACCACCCCGGGTTCTTCGGCTCGTTGTGCGTGAAGAGGATCGCCTCGCCGCCGAGCGGGAAGTCGCGGCGCTGCGGGTGGCCCTCGTAGTCCTCGGGCATCAGGATCCGGCGCAGGTCCGGGTGATCGTCGAAGATCACGCCGAACATGTCGTAGACCTCGCGCTCCTGATGGTCCGCGGTGGGCCAGGCGGCCATCACGGACGGGACGTGCGGTTCGTCGAGGGGGACGCGCACCTTGACGGTGATGCGGTCCACCTCGGTCATGTCCAGCATCTCGTACTGCACGCCGAGGCGCGGTTCCTCGGGGAAGTAGTCCACGCCGTGGACCGAAGCCAGGAAGTTGAAGCCCTTCGTCCGCAGCCACTCGAGCGTCTCGCGGATCGAGCCCGCGGTGACGGTGATGGCGGCCTTCTCGCGGAAGAACTCCGTGTCGAGCACCGAATCGGCGTCCCGCTCACGCAGCTCCTGGGCGATCAGCTCCAGGCCGGTCGCGTCAGGCACTGGTGCCTGCCCTGCCCAAGGTCTGGGCGGCGATGTTCACGGCGTCCGGGTCGACCTCGATCTGCTTGGGGTCGAACTCCTCGGTGCCGCCGCCGCCGTACCGGGCGCGCCAGCCCTCGTCCGGCTTGGCCATGACCATGTTGCGCAGCTTGAGGATCCCGTAGACGAGCGCCTCCGGGCGCGGCGGGCAGCCCGGGATGTGCAGGTCCACCGGCAGGAACTTGTCGGCCGGGACGATCGCGTAGTTGTTGAAGACGCCCATCGAGGACGAGCAGGCGCCCATGGCGATCGCCCACTTGGGCTCGAGCATCTGGTCGTACACGCGGCGCACGACCGGGGCCATCTTGATGCTGACCCGGCCCGAGATGATCATCAGGTCGGCCTGGCGCGGGGACGCGCGGAACGCCTCGAAGCCGAAGCGCGCGATGTCGATGCGCGGGTTGACCGTGGCCATCATCTCGATCGCGCAGCACGCGAGGCCGAACGTGGCGGGCATGAACGCGTTGCCGCGAGCCCAGTTGCCGGCCTTCTCGAGCGTCGTCGTGAGCAGGCGCTGCTCGACGAACTCCTCCAGCTCCGGGCCTTCGAGCTCGTTCTTGAGCATGCGGCGCGCGGTCAGCTGGCGCGAGCGGAAGTCGCCCCCGTCGCCGCTGCCGAGCTTCTGGCGAACTATTTCCATTCGAGTGCCCCTCTGCGCCAGACGTACACGAACGCCACGAACAACAAGACGATGAAGACCGAGATCTCCACCAACGCGAAGGTCCCGAAGGTCTTGAGCTGCATCGCCACCGGGAACAGGAAGATCGTCTCGATGTCGAACAAGATGAACAGCATCGCCACGAGGTAGAAGGAGATGCCGAAGCGCATCGTCTTCTTGACCTCTGACGGCAGACCACTCTCGTACGGCTCGGTGGTCGCCTTGCGCTGGTGGCGCGGCTTCGGGCCAAGCACGCTGTTGAGCGACGCGAAAACGGCGCCCAGGCCGATGCCTAGGACCACGAAGACGATCGCCGGCAGGTACGCGCGGATCACGTCTGGGATTTGTAGCACCTTGTGCGCCGCTGTTACTTAGTTACAAAGCGCACCTAAAGACCTACCGAAACGGTCGGAATAGAGCCAAAAAATCCATACCTCAATGGTCGGCTTTGAGGCTGCGGGGGCTCTGGGCGGCCGAGTTCAGAGCCAGAGCTGTGCGCGCGCAACCAACGTGGCCACAACGCCCGCGGACGTGGCCATGATCGCCAGCTCGCGCCGCAGGATCGCGGAGACGAGCGCCTGCTGCTCGATCATCGGGAGCTTCGCGACGTCCTTGCCGCCCTCCAGGCCGCGTTGTTCCAGAAAGGTGGGCGTCGTGACGATCCGGAGTTGCTCGGCAAGGAAGCTGACCGCGACAGGGGTGAGCGCATAGACGAGATGCAGCCGCGGGAGGTCTCGGCCCTCGAGCAACAGGACCGAGCCGATGACCGCCGAGACGATCACCAGGACCTGGCCGGCGCGGAGCGTGAGCCAGAAGATCTTCGGGTTCGCCCACAGCAGCCACGCCACGCCGCCGATGGCCGCCGCCAGCGTGTTGGCGCCAACTGTGATCGCGCCGATCCAGACGTGGAGGTCCCTCATCGGTATTCGCCGCGGTACCAGATCAACGGGTCGCGCTCGGTCGCGCGCTCGGCGGCGATGACAGCGCCGATGCCGATCGTGTGGTCGCCGCCGGGGATCAGCTGCTCGAGCGTGCAGCCCACCCAGGCGATGGTCCCCTCGATGACCGGAATGCCCTCGTGCACGGTGTGTTGCACGCCGGCGAACTTCTCGGCCTCCGGCGTCTTGGACGCGAACAGGCGCGCCAGGTCCTCCTGGCCGGCGGCGAGCACGTTGATGCCGAAGCGCCGCTGCTCGCGCACCACACGCAGCGTGCGCGCGGCGTTGTCGAAGCACACGAGCGCCAGCAGCGGATCGAGCGAGAGCGAGGCGACGGCGTTCGCGGTCATCCCGACCGGCCCGTCGGGCCCGCTCGCCGTCACCACGGTGACGCCGGTGGCGAAATGGCCCATCACGGCGCGGAAGCGCTGGGGCTCGACGACCTTCATCCGACCGTCAGCCTCCCGTGCAAGCCGAGCTCCTCGTGGTTCGCGAGCACGCAGTACATCGTGTAGGAGCCGGGTCCGGGGCTGAACTCGCGGGTCCTGGACTCACCCGGCCGCAAGAACTTGAAGTCGAGGATGTTCCTCGTCGCGCCGCGGATGCGGATCGAATGCCCCGCCCGGCCGCGGTTGGTGACGGTCATGGTCAGTCGCTTGCCTTCGGGGACGCGGAGCTGTTGTGGGCGGATCAGGTACTCGTCGACCGTGACGGTGAAGGTGGTCCCGCGCTCGCGGACGGGTGCGCCCGCGGCGCCGCAGCCGTTGAGGGCGAGAGTGAGCGCGACCAGCGCGAGGGAGGTAGGAGTCCGCAGACGCATCAGTCCCCTATGCTGTCGCACCCGATGAAGAGGTTCCGCCGCGCCCTGCTGATCGCCAGTCTTTTCGCCGCGACCACCGGCAGTGTCGCTGCCTGCGGCGAGGAGGGGATCTCGGTCCCCGAAAACGAGCGGGCCGCCGCGGCGATCTTCAAGGAGAACTGCTCTGGCTGCCACACGCTCAGCGTGGCGGGTACCCAGGGCTCCACGACGAACATCCGGACGCGTGAGTACAAGGACGGGCCGAACTTCGACCAGCGCCACGTCTCGGTGAACTGCGCCCTGTACGCGATCCGCAACGGCGGTTTCTCGTCCGGCCCGATGCCGCAGAACATCATCACCGGCGACGACGCGAAGCTGGTGGCCGAGTTCTTGCAGAAATACTCCAAGCCGGAAGAAGGGGACATCCCCGACTGCCCGGCCACGCAGTAGGCCGCCCGAGATGTTGGACCTGCGCGCGATCAGCCGCGACCCGGAACCGGCGCTCGCCGCGCTCGCACGGCGCGGGGACGGCAGCGATGAACGCCTGCGCGCCGCCTTGGCCGCGCGTGAACGTCTGAACGCCATTCGCCCCGAGTTGCAGGCCGCGCAGGCCGAGCGCAACGCCGGCGCGAAGGCGATCGGCGACGCCAAGCGCACCGGTGCCGACGCGTCTGAGGCGATCGCCGCGATGCAGGCGGTGAGCGCGCGCGTCAAGGAGCTCGAGCCCGAGGAGACACGCCTCGCGGAGGAGCTCTACCAGCTCGAGACGACGCTGCCCAACCCGCCCGACCCGTCCGCCGCCGACGAGGACAACGTCCTCAGCGAGTGGGGTTCGTTCGCCCCCGCCGGCAAGGACCACCTCGAGCTGGCCGGCGCGATGATCGACATGGAGGCGGGCTCCAGGACGTCGGGCTCGCGCTTCGCCTACCTCAAGGGCGACCTCGTGTTCCTGGAGCTGGCGCTCGTGCGCTGGACGATGGAGAAGCTGCGCGGGCACGGGTTCGAGCCCGTCGTCCCGCCCGTGCTGGTCAAGGAAGAGGCGCTGTTCGGCACCGGCTTCCTGCCTGACACCGAGCAGCAGATCTACCGCCTGGCCGACGATCCGCTGTACCTCACCGGGACCTCCGAGGTGCCGCTCGCGTCGCTGCACGCGGGCCAGATCATGGACGAGGTGCCGCTCCGCTACGCCGGCTTCTCGCCGTGCTTCCGGCGTGAAGCGGGCGCCGCCGGCAAGGACACGCGCGGCATCTTCCGCGTCCACCAGTTCGACAAGGTCGAGATGTTCGCGTTCGTGGAGCCGCAGGACGCCGCGGCCGAGCACGAGCGCCTGCTCGCGATCGAAGAGGAGATCTGGCAGGGCCTCGAGATCCCGTATCGCGTCGTGAACATCGCCGTCAACGACCTCGGCAACTCGGCCGTCAAGAAGTACGACATCGAGGCCTGGCTGCCGTCGCAACAGCGCTTCCGCGAGGTCACCTCCACCTCCAACACGACCGATTTCCAGGCCCGTCGCCTGGACATCCGGTACCGGCCCGAGGGCGGCAAACCGACGCATGTCTACACGCTCAACGGCACCGCCGTGGCTGTCAGCCGCGCGTTGATCGCGTTGATGGAGAACCACCAGACCGACGACGGCGGGGTCGAGATCCCGCAGGTCCTGCAGGAGTGGGGCGCCCCTGCGCGCCTGGGTTGACCTCGAAGGCGCGGTCAACGTCCGCGACATCGGCGGGCTGCCGGTCGAGGGCGGAGGTGTCACCGCACCGGGCGTGCTCGTCCGGTCCGACAATCTGCAGGGACTGACCGAGCGCGACGTCGCGCGGCTCGTCGACGAGCTCGGCGTCCGCGTCGTCGTGGACCTGCGCACGCACGCCGAGCTCGACCTCGAAGGCCCGGGCCCGCTCGTGGCCGACGACCGTGTGGAGATCCGCCATCGCTCGCTGTATCCCGAGAAGGGGCAGCTGACCGACGTCATGATCTCCCGCGCCGACGGCGAGAACCCCGCGGTCCAGTACTACCTCGCGTATCTGCGCGACCGTCCGGACTCGATCGTCGGTGCGCTGGAGGACATCGCGACCGCCGACGGATCGGTGCTCGTGCACTGCGCGGCGGGCAAGGACCGCACGGGCGTGGTCGTCGCCATGGCGCTCGCGGCGGTGGGCGTGGAGCGCGACGCGATCATCGCCGACTACGAGGCCACCGGCGAGCGGATCAAGGCGATCATGGACCGTCTGCGCGCCTCGGAGACCTACCGGCGCGACCTCGAAGGCATCCCCGACGACCAGCGCATGCCGCGCCCCGAGTACCTCGAGCGCGTGCTCGAGGTCCTCGACGAACGCCACGGTGGCGCGGCGGGCTGGCTCGCGGAGCACGGCTTCGACCCGGCTCCGCTGCGCGAGCGGCTGCTCAGATAAGCGCGAACACGCGGCTTGGGGAGCCCGTGCCGTCGACGAGCTTGAGCGGGGCGACGATCGCGATCGCGCCTGTCGGCGGGAGCTCTGCCAGGTTCGCGAGCTGCGTGAGGCCGTACTTGCCGGCGCCGAGCAGCAGGTGGTGGACCGGGAAGGCCGGGTCGAACGAGTGGGCGAGGCCCGCGTCGGTGCCGACGGTCTCGCAGCCGAAGCCGACGATGGGGGCCTTCTCGGCGAGGTACCGGGCGGCGTCGACGTCCGGGCCGGGCGTCTCACCGCCGTTGAGGAACTCGGCCTGGTCGTGGGCGCGGGCGTCCCAGCCCGTGCGGAGGAACAGCCAACCGCCGTCTGGCAGCGCGCCGTGCTCGTTCTCCCACGCCTGGATGTCCTCCAGGGTCAGCAGGTAGTTGGGGTCGCCGGCCGCCTCGGAGGACTTGTCGATCACCGCGCACGGGGCGACGAGCTTGGATGCGGGTGCGCTGGCGACGTCCTCGCCGCCGCGGCCGGTGATCCAGTGGATCGGCGCGTCGAAGTGCGTGCCCACGTGCTCGCCGACGGTGAGCGTCTTCCACGCCCAGGCGGGTCCGGCGTCGTCGTACTCGCTGATCGTCTCGCGAGAGAGTCCCGGCGTGTTCGCGAACGGCGGTGGGAGCTGCAGCACCGGCGTGGTCTCACTCAACGGCTGCGTGAGATCGACGACACGGGTCGTTCCGTCCGCAAGCGCGGCGGCGAGTTGATCAGTGGCCACGAAATGCCTCCTCAAGCCATTCGGCACAGATGTCAGGGTCCACTTTGGCGTCCACGACCAGCGGACGGTCGCGGTCGGTCAGGCCCTCGAGATCGCCCGGCGTCCGCACGGTCAGGCCTTGGCAACCCGCCGCTTCCGCGAGCGCGGCGAAATCCGTGGGTGGGAACTGCGCGAGTTCGACGGGGATGCCCATCGGCCGGAAGTGATGCACTTCCGCGCCGTACGCGGCGTCGTTGTAGACCACCACGATCATGTTGAGCTTGAGCCGGCCGAGCGTCTCCAGGTCGGGAAGCGCCATCAACAGGCCGCCGTCGCCGACCGCGCAGACCGTGAGCCGGTCAGGGTTCGCGACCGCCGCGCCGATCGCGTTGCCCAGCGCGAGCCCCACGCACTGGAACGCCTGTGGGAAGACGAAGCCCTGCGCGTCGGGAACCTGCAGGTACATCGCCGGGTAGCCCATGAACGCGCCGGAGTCCACGACGACGGTGCGCTCAGTCGGCAGCACGTCGTCGAGGGCGACGCTCAGCGTGCGCGGGTCGAGCCCGTTGCGGCTCTCCTCGTAGGGCACGTCGCGCCAGCGTCCGGCGGCGATCTCGGCGGCGAGCTTGATGCTGCGCCGGGAAGCCTCGTAGGCGCTGCCGCGGACGTCGCCCAGGGTCTCGAGGAGCGTTTCGGCGGTGGCTCGCGCGTCGCCGACGACGCCGAGGTCGACGGGCCGGTGCGCGCCGATCGCGTCCAGGTCGCGGTCGACCTGGATGACCGTGGTGTCGGGGGCGATCAGCGCGCCGTGGCGCGTGGTCCACTGGTTCAGCGCGGCGCCGAACGCGAGGATCAGGTCCGACTCCTTCAGGAGCCGTTGCGCCGTGGGAGTGGAGAAGCCGCCGGAGATGCCGAGGTCGAACGGGTCGCCGGCGAACAGCCCGTTGGCCACGGCGGTGGTCGCCAGCACGGCGCCGAGGCGCTCGCCGAGCGCCCGCAGGGTCGGGCCGGCGCCTGACAGGACGGCACCACGGCCGGCGATGATCGCGGGTCGCTCCGCACGTGCGAGCGCTGCGACCACGGCGGAGAGGTCGCTCGGCGTCGTGGCGGGGAGGTCGGGAACCGGGGGCGGCGGGGTGAGCTCCATCTCCGCCGCCTGCACGTCGAGCGGCAGGTTGAGCACGACCGTGCGGCGCTCCCGCTGCGCGCGGCGGACCGCCCGCGCGGTGTCGGCGACCGCGGTCGCGGGGGAGTGCACCCGCTCGGAGACGGCGCCGACCGATCGGATCAGCGCGTCCTGGTCGATCTTGAAGTTCGAGCGCAGCTGCGCGGGCGGCGTGTCTGCCGCGAGCAGCAGCACCGGCGTGCGGCTCTTGGCGGCCTCGGTCAGGCCCGTGATGGCGTTCGTCAGGCCCGGGCCCTGATGCACGGACGCGACGCCGAGGCGCCCGCTCACCCGCGAATAGCCATCGGCCATGCACACCGCCCCGGTCTCATGGCGGGCGGAGAAGAAGCGGCCACCGGCGGCGACGATCGCGTTCGTCACGGCCAGGTTCCCGCTCCCCATCAGGCCGAACACGACGTCTCCCCCCAGGGCGTGGACGGTGCGACCGACGGCCTCGGAGACGAGCATCGGCCGAACGCTAGCGTTTGGGCGCGATGCGGACAGCGGCGTCGTTGCTGGTACTCGGCGCCCTCACGGCGGCGGTCGCCTTCGCGCTCGACCTCGTCGGGCTCTCGTCCGCGACGCTGTTCGCCGCGCTGCTCGTCGGGTTGACCGCCGCGCTGTGGCGCCCGACGGGCGAGATCACCTTCCCGCGTTGGACGTTCGTCGCCGCGCAGGCCGTCCTCGGCGTCACGCTCGGCGCCTACTTGGAGCCGGATGCGTTGGAGGCCGTCGGCGGCGCCTGGCTCCCGGTTGCGCTCGTGAGCGCCGGCACGCTTGTCGTGAGCATGGGCGCCGGGCTCATCCTCGCCCGCCGAACCGAGCTCAACCGTGCGACCGCGACGCTCGGGATGATCGCCGGCGGCGCCTCCGGCATCGTCGGGATGGCCGACGAGCTCGGCGGCGACGACCGGCTCGTGGCCTTCATGCAGTACATGCGGGTGCTCGTCGTGGTGCTGCTCACGCCGCTGCTCGTGCTGGCGTGGGGCGGCGGCGGAGGCGGGGAAATGCCCAGCGAGGCCGTGCTCGCGACACCACGCGACTGGCTGCTCACGGCGCTGATCGCGCCCGGCGGCGCGTTGGTCGCACGGCGGCTGAACGTGCCCGCCGGCACGCTGATGGGGCCGATGGTGCTCGCGGGCGGTTTGACGCTCGCCGGTGTGGACTTCGTCGTGCCGCCGGTCGTGCGCGAGCTCGCGTTCGCGCTGATCGGGTTGCAGGTGGGTCTGCGCTTCACGATCGACACCGTGAGGCAGATGGGCCGGCTGCTCGTCCCGGTCCTGCTCGGCGTCCTCGGCCTGCTCGTCGCCTGCTTCGGGCTCGCCGTCCTCCTGCACCTGTTGACGGACCTGTCACTCCGCGACGCGTACCTCGCCACCACCCCGGGCGGGATCTACGCCGTCCTGGCCATCGCGTTCGGCACGGGCGGGAACATGACGTTCATCGTCGCCGTGCAGAGCGTGCGCGTCCTCGTCGCCGTGCTGCTCGCCCCGCTCGCCGTGCGCCGCCTCGCACGGATGGGTAGGGACGACACATGAGCACGACCGACCCCGAGATCCCCGAGGACCCGCCGCCCGCCGAGGACGGCTCGCCCGAGGTCGACGACGACCAGCCGATGGGCCCGCCCGCGGACATGGACGAGGACGACGCGCCCTTGCCCGGCTTGCCGGACAAGGAACCGCCCGCCGCGGACTAGGCGGGGTTGAAACGGCTCCCTTCCCCTCGGTGCTGCTCTAACCGCCCCGCACCCGGACCACAAACGGGGTAGGCACCACCCATGGCCCCCGAATCCCTTGCAGAGCAACTCGTCAAGTACCTCACCGATGTCCACGCGATGGAGATCCAGGCCCTCGCCCAGATGCGCAAGGCCCCGGAGCTCGCCGGCGACCCCCAGCTCGCATCCGCGTTCGAGACGCACTGCACCGAGACCGAGCGCCATGAGTCGCTGATCCGCGAGCGCCTCCAAGCCCACGACGCCGCGCCGTCGCGGATCGAGGACCTGCTCGGCAAGCTCAGCGGCAAGGGGTTCACGCTGTTCGCGCAGGCCAACCCGGACACGCCGGGCAAGCTCGCCACGCACGCCTACTCGTACGAGCACATGGAACTCGCCGCGTACGACCTGCTGGAGAAGGTGGCCAAGCGCGCGGGGGACGAGGAGACCGCGGCCGTCGCGCGGGAGATCCGCGCCGAGGAACACGCCATGGCGGTGCGGATCGGCGAGCAGTGGGACCGGACCGTCGCGGCGTCGCTCAAAGGCCGAGACGCCGCGGAAACCCTCGACGGCTACCTGGCGGATGCGCACGCGCTGGAGACGCAGTCCGCGACTCTGCTCGACAAGGGTCCGAAGCTCGTCGGCACGCCCGGGCTCGCGCAGATCCTCGAGAACCACCACGCCGAGACGAACCGCCACCTCGAGCACCTCGAGCGCCGGCTGGAGGAGCGCGGCGGCAAGCCCAGCCGCGTCAAGGACGCCGCGCTGAAGCTGGGCGCATTGAACTGGAGCGGCTTCTGGGCCGCGAACCCGGACACACCGGCGAAGCTGGCGATGTTCGCCTACGCCGTCGAGCACCTGGAGATCGGCGCCTACGAGCAACTCACGCGCGTGGCGCGGCTCGCCGGCGACGGCGAGACCGCGATGGTGGTCGACCAGATCCTCCCGGAGGAACGCGCGGCCGCGGAGTTCATCTTCGGAACATTCGACGACGCGCTCGACGCGTCACTGCCCGCCTAGCGCGGGTAGATGCAGAAGGCCGAATGGCTCTTGTTCACGCACACGAGCCCTTCGAGCCGGTCGCCGTCGGTGACGACGGGGATGCGGCTCAGCTCGTGCTCGCCGAAGAGCTCCAGGGCCTTGGCGACCGGGTCATCCGGCTTCAACGAAGGCGTGTCGGTGCGCACGTGCGGCTCGATCGGGCCGTCGCCGCTCTCCGGCAGGTCGTCGCGGGTGACCGTGCCGAGGAAGCGCTCGCCGTCGGTGACGAGCATCAGCTTCACCGACGGGCTCGAGAACGTCTCGCGGATCTCGGCGATCGGTGTATCCGGGCCGACGGAGCGCGGCTCGAGCATCATCACGTCCTTGACCGCCGGGCCGGCGTCGTCGAAGGGGATGTGCACGGTGCTGCTCACGGCTCCAGGACCACCTTACCGGTCGCTCCGCGGCCGTCGATCAGCTCCAGGGCCGCGGCGGCCTCCTCAAAGCCGAAGCGCGCGCCGACGATCGGGCGGATGTGCCCGGACTCGATCAGGGCGTCCAGCGCCTGCGCCGTCCGCGCGATCACCTCGGGCCGCCTGGTGATGTAGGCGCCCCAGCCGGCGCCGACGACGTCGAGGTTGTTCAGCAGCAGCCGGTTGACCTTCACCTCGGGGATCGCACCGGCCGTGAAGCCGACGACCACGAGCCGCCCGTCCATGTTCAAGGACCGCAGGCTGTCGGTGAAGCGGTCGCCGCCGACGGGGTCGATCACGACGTCGGCGCCGCCGAGCGCCTTCGCGGCGTCCTTCCACGAACCGTCCGAGCGCAGCACCTCATCCGCGCCCGCCTCGCGCGCCACTGCTTCTTTCTCGTCAGAAGACACGACGGCCAGCACCCGCGCGCCCAACCCCTTGGCCACCTGGATGGACGCGGTGCCGACGCCGCCGGCGGCGCCGTGCACGAGCACGGTCTCGCCGGCCTGCACGCGCCCGCGGTCCACCAACGAGAAGTACGCCGTGTGGTAGTTGAGCACCAGCCCGGCGCCCTGGGCGAAGTCCAGCGCGTCCGGCAACCGGAACGTGAAGTGCGCGGGGGCGACCACCGTCTCGGCGAACCCGCCGAGCATGCAGAACGCCGCCACCCGGTCACCGGCCTTGAACCCGTGCCCGTCTGCGCGCACGACGCCCGCCACCTCGCTGCCGGGTACGAACGGCAGCTCCGGCTTGAGCTGGTAGAGGCCGCGTGTCTGCAGCACCTCGGGGAAGGAGACACCGCAAGCGCGGACGTCGACCATGACGCCCTCGCCTGTCGGCTCGTCGATGTCAGCGAGCTGCAGCGACTCGGGGCCGCCCAGCTCGACGATCTGGATCGCCCGCATGGACGCAGCCTACGTATCGTGTGTCATATGAGCGCAACCGCAGTGAACGAGCGTCTGGCCGCGCTGACCGCGGCTGGAACATCCATCTGGCTCGACAGCCTTTCCCGTGGACTGGTCGAGACCGGCGAACTGGCGCGGATGGTCGAGCAGGACTCGCTGCAGGGCGTGACCTCCAACCCTGCGATCTTCGAGAAGTCCCTCGGCGAGGCCGACTACGACGACGACGTCCAGCGCCTCGTCGGTGAAGGCAAGAGCTCCGCCGAGACCTACCGCGCGCTGGCGTTGCAGGACGTGCAGGCCGCCTGCGACGTCCTGCGTCCCGTCTTCGACCGGACCAACGGGTTCGACGGGTACGTGTCGTGGGAGGTCGATCCCGACCTCGCGCACGACACCGAGGGCACGATCGCCCAGGCGAACGAGTACTGGAAGGCGGTCGACCGCCCGAACCTGATGATCAAGATCCCGGCCACCGAGGCCGGGATTCCCGCGATCGAGCAGGCGATCTACGACGGCCTGAACGTCAACGTGACGCTGCTGTTCGCGGTGGAGTCCTACGAGGCCGTCATGGAGGCCTACATCAAGGGTCTCGAGCGCCGTCAGGCGGAGGGCCTGCCGCTGGACCGGCATTCGGTCGCGTCGTTCTTCGTCTCCCGCGTGGACTCCGAGGTCGACAAGCGCCTCGAGGCCGCGGGCAACACCGAGCTGCAGGGCAAGGCCGGCCTGGCCAACGCGCGCGCCGCGTACGCCGCCTACCAGCGCGTCTTCGAAGGCGAGCGCTTCGCGGCCTTGAAGGCGGCGGGCGCGTCCGTCCAGCGCCCGCTGTGGGCCTCGACCGGTGTCAAGAACCCGGCCTACCCCTCGACGCTGTACGTCTGGGGTCTGGTGGCGCCGAACACGGTCAACACGATGCCGATGGCGACGCTCGAGGCCGCCCGCGCCGAGGGCGGCGTGGAGGGCGCGACGGGCGCCGAGGACCCGTCCTCGGACCTCAAGGCCCTGGCCGACGCCGGCATCGACCTCAAGGACGTCACGGACAAGCTGCTGCGCGACGGCATCGACGCCTTCGTGACGCCGATGGAGAAGCTGCTGGACCGGATCGAGGCTAAGCGGGCAGAGGTGGCCGCGTAAGGACGTAGCCCTCGGGCAGCTCCAGGTCGTGCTCGGCCAGGAGCTGCTCGTCGGCGAGCAGGTCGAGCGCGGGCTCGTCGGCGACGACGCGGCCCGCGCTCAGCAGCACCGCCCGCTCGCACAGCCGCGCGGCGAGCGGCAGGTCGTGGGTGACGATCAGCAGCGTGCGGTCCAGGCGCTCGAGCAGCTCCATCAGCTCGCGCCGCGTCCGCGGGTCGAGGTTCGCGCTCGGCTCGTCGAGCACGAGTACGCTCGGATCCATCGCCAGCACGGTGGCGATCGCCACCCGGCGCTTCTGGCCCAGGCTGAGCTGATGCGGGGCGCGGTCGGCGTACTCGCGCATGCGCACCGCTTCCAGCGCCGCCTCGACGCGGGCGGGCACGTCCGCCAGCCCCAGGTTGAGCGGACCGAACGCGACGTCCTCGCGCACCGTCGGCATGAACAGCTGGTCGTCCGGGTCCTGGAAGACGAGACCGATGCCGCCGGTGACGGTCAGCTCGCCGCTCCCGCGCAGCAGCCCGTTGAGCTGGAGCATGAACGTCGTCTTGCCGGCGCCGTTGGGGCCGACGATCGCGACGCGCTCGCCGGGCGCGACGGATAGGTCGACGCCGTCGAGCGCGGCGACGCCGTTCGGGTAGGCGTAGCGGAGGCCGCGAGC
Organism: Solirubrobacter taibaiensis; assembly: GCA_027587225.1. Taxonomy (GTDB): domain Bacteria; phylum Actinomycetota; class Thermoleophilia; order Solirubrobacterales; family Solirubrobacteraceae; genus Solirubrobacter; species Solirubrobacter taibaiensis. The sequence continues at coordinate 103,500 of JAPDDQ010000006.1, read as the reverse complement.
GTGGATCATGCGACGAGCCGGACGGCGAGGACGGGGGCGAGCGCGGCGACGAACAGCGCGTCGGCGCGCGTGAACGCGAGCGCGTGCAGGCGCGGCATGCGCTCGTTGAAGCCACGCGCGAGCATCGCCAGGTGCACGCGCTCACCGCGCTCGTAGGTGCGCAGGAACAGCGCCGTCGCGACGCGGCCGAGCGCGGCGATCTGGAGCGCGTGGCGGGGCCGGTAGCCGCGGGCGGCGAGTGCGGCCCGCATGCGCTGGACCTCGTCCACGATCGTGAACAGGTAGCGGTACATGAACGCCGCGATCAGCACGAGGAGGCGCGGGGCGCGAAGCCGTTCGAGCGCGTGCAACACGTCCGGGAAGCTCGTGGTCGCGCCGAGCAGGACGGCGGAGAAGGTGCCGATCAGGGCCTTCGGCGCGATCTCGGGGGAGAACGCGGCGACGAGCATCACCGGCAACGCGACGATCCGTGCGCGGCGCAGGATCGTGCGTGGGCCGATGTGCGCGAGCGTCGCCACGAGCAGCAGCGCGGCAGCGCACGCCACGTGGACGGGCCACGCCGTGGTCGACACCGCGATCACCGTGACCGCGCTCAGCCCGAGCAGCTTCGCGCGCGGGTCCAGCCGGTGGATCGCGCTGTCGCCGACCACGCCCGCTTCGTGCAAGCCACTCATCGCCGCCGCAGTGCGAGTCCGGCGCCGATCACGAACACGAGCAGCGTGCCGGTGAGGCCCGCGTACGTCCCGTAGGTGCTGGACGACGTCGCCGCGTCCACGAAGCCCTGGTCGGTGGCGACGCGCTCGAGCCCATCCGGCCGCGAGGAGGCGTACGGCGAGACGAAAACGCCGAGGGTCAGCGCGAAGGCGAGGGCGAGGATCGTGAAGCGCTTCATGCGTACACCGGACGGCGGAGGAGGTCAGGACGGGTGCTCAGGACGGCGCTGACGGCGGCGACGGTGATGACCGCCTCGCCGGCGGCGATCAGCAGGTGGGTGCCGAGCATCGCGGGCAGCACGGTGCCGAGCGGGACGGTGCCGGAGATCGCCAGCTCGAGCGCGGTCAACGCCGCGCCCGTCATCACCGCGAGCCAGGCGCCGACGGCGGCGATCGGCAGGATCCGCTTCGGCGCGAGCTTGTTCGCGACGTGCATCAGGCCACCGACGACGAGCGCGCCCGCGACGCCCATGTTGAACACGTTCGCGCCGAGCGCGGTGAGCCCGCCGTCCGCGAACACGAACGCCTGCACGCCGAGCACGACGGCCAGGGCGAGGCAGGCGAGCCAGGGGCCGAGCAGGATCGCGGCCAGCGCCGCGCCGAGGAAGTGCCCGCTCGTGCCTCCCGCCACCGGGAAGTTGAGCATCTGCGCGGCGAAGACGAACGCCGCGGTGACTCCGAGCAGCGGCACGCGGCGCTCGTCGAGCGTGCGGTTGGCCTGGCGCAGGCCGATGCCGACCGCCGCGGCGGCGGGCACGGCGCACGCCAGCGCGACCTCGGTCGAGAGGAAACCATCAGGGATGTGCATGGGGGCCTTAGAGGGTCGGGATGGCGTGGGCGGTCAGCACGCCGCCGACGGCGACGATCGCGATCGCGGACGCCATCGGCAGGGCGTGGATGACGGGGTGGGGCAGGGGCAGACGCCGGGCCTGGACGACGGCCAGGCCGAGCGCGGTCAGGGTCCCGGCGAGGCCGAGGCTGAACACGACGATGAGCAGCATCCCGAGCGCGATCTGGTCCTGGGAGATCGCGCCGAGCAGGACGACGAGCGCGGACGGGCAGGGGATCAGGCCCGCCGCGGTGCCCATGGCCAGCAGGCTCTTGCGGCTGACCTCGTCGTGGTGGTGGTGGTGGTCGTGATGGTGGTGGTGCTTCTGCCTGCGTCGCAGGACGGTGAGCCCGACGGCGATCACGATCAGCCCCGAGGCGAGGTTCAGGTAGGGGAAGAGGTCCTCGGGCAGGACGAAGTTCGAGAGCGCGAGCGTGATGAAGCCGAGCGCGAACACGCCCGCGGTGTGCGTGACGGTGACGATCCCGCCCAGCGCCACGGCGTCGCGCGGGCGCCCGCGCGTACCGACCAGGTACGCGGCGACCATCGCCTTGCCGTGGCCGGGCGAGAGCGCGTGGATCGCGCCCCAGGCGAAGGCGGTGAGCAGCAGGACGATGAGCAGGCGGTCGCCGTCGAGGATGCCGGCGAAGCCCGTGTCGGCCTTGACGGTCGCGGCGCGCGTGTTGGCGGGGCTGGAGAGCGCGTCGGTCGGATAGGTCGTGAGGCCCTTCGTCGGGTCCTGGCTGGGGTCGGTCACGACCGCCTTCCAACCGACGCGGCCGGGGAACGTGTTGTCGGTGAGCGTCACCCGCTCGCCGGAGACGTCCGCGCGCAGCTCGATCACGGTGCGCGTCGTCTTCAGGCCGCCCTGGCCGGGCGGGTTGGTGACCGTGGTGCCGCGCGTCTGCAGCGGAGTGCGCTTGCCGTCGACGGTGAGGATCAGACGGTCGAGCTCGGCGCGCGGGTCCGCGTTGCCCTGCAGCGTGGGGATCTCGGCGGCGTCGACGATGTAGCGCACGTCGACGTGCCCGCGCTGCACGTCCACCTCGGCGAGGTGGTTGACGCTGAAGTTGCCGAGCGGGTGCGCGCTGGCCGCGGCAGGAAGCAGGAGGAGGGCGGCGAAGGCGACGGCGAGGAGGCGCATGACCACCCTTGCGCTTTTGAAACCCCGATGGTTCTAAGACTTGCTGCGGGTAGGTTGCAACAAGATGTCTGACTACACGATTCTCAACGCCGACGACGCCAAGGATGCCTACGCCGACAGCGATGTTCCGGGCGAGTTTCGCCGGCTCACGGACGCGCTCGGCGCCGAGCAGGTCGCGGTCACGCTGATCCGCGTCCCGCCCCATTCGGACTTCGAGCAGGGCACCGGGCACTACCACGACGAGATCGAGGAGCTCTACATCGTCGCCCGCGGGACGCTGACGTTCCGGGCGGGCGACGACGTGCAGCGCGTGAGCGCTCCGTCGGTCGTCCGCGTGGCGCCCAAGACCCCGCGCTCACACCGCAACGAGGGTGACGAGCCGGTCGAGATCTGGGCCATCTCCAAGCAGCTCGGCCGCCAGGACGCGACGAAGATCGACGCGTTCTGGGACGCATCGCCGGAGGCTGCGCAGCACCGCTGATGGATCACTACGAGGCCCTCGGCATCGACCCGTCGTTCGACGGCGACCTGCGGGTGGTGCGCAACCGCCTCGTCAAGCAGTACTCCGAGGCGGGCGCGGCGCCCGACGAGGAGCGCATGAAGGCGATCAACCTCGCCTACGAGCGCCTGCGGGACCGGCCCGCGCCGGTCGCGCGCGTGGTGTTCCGCGGCGGGGCCGGATCCTCGTTCGTGCTCGACGGGCGGCGCTTCATCATCGCCCGCCCGCCCCGCCAGCCCGCCGCGATCGCCGCCCCGGTGCTCGGCGCCGGGGCGCTGGTCCTCGTCTTCGGCTGGCCTGGGCTGGTGGCGGTGCTCGTGCTCGCGCTAGTGCGCCAGTACCAGCGCGTGTACCGCCATCGCCGCGGCCATCGAGCCTGAAGCGACGGCGCTCGCCACCGACGGCGGCGTGCCCGTGAGATCGCCGGCGGCGAACACACCGGGGACGGTGGTGGCGAAGCGCTCGTCGATCTGCAGACCGTCCACGAACATCGGGTTCGGCTCCTTCGCGGCCGCGCCCAGCTTGGCGGCGAGATCGTCTCTCTGCGCGAGCTGGACACCCATCAGCAGGCCGCCGAACGGACGCGTGGTGCCGTCGGCGAGGACGATCTCGTCGTCGCGCAGTTCACGTGGGGGTTCGTCGAGCAGCGTGACGTCGTCGCTCCACGCCCGCAGGAGCTTCGCGCGGTCGGCGCCGAACTCGGACGGGTCGAGCACGAACAGCGGGCGGTCCTGCACTTCCCAGCCGTGGCAGAACGGGCAGTGGAACGCCGTGCGGCCCCAGCGCTCCGCGACCCCGGGAACGTCCGGGTAGCGATAGTCCATGCCGGTCGCGAGGATCACGGTCTGCGTCGTCTCGGTTGAGCCGTCCGCGAGCGTGAGCGTAAAGCCGGGCGCGCCGTCGACGATCTCGCCGCGGCGGTACTCGACGGTGGGGTACTTCTCCAGCTCTTTGCGGCCGTCGGCGTAGAAGTCCTCCGGAGCGCGGCCGTCCTGGCCGAGCAGGCCGCCGATGCCGTGGGCGAACCGGTTGCTCGGCTCACCTTTGTCGATGATCAATGTGCGCCGGCGGGCGCGGCCGAGCACGAGCCCCGCGCTCAGGCCCGCGGCCCCGCCGCCGACGACGATGCAATCCCAAGTCATGACGATTCAGGGTGGTCGGGGTTGCACGATGCGTCAAGATGGTTTGCCATGCAGGCAAACGAAGGCGTGGACGCACGGGTCCGGCGACGGCTGCGCGAGCTCCGGGCCGAGCAGGGACTGACGCTGCAGCAGGTCGCCGAGCGGGCCAACCTGGACATCTCCACGCTGAGCCGGCTCGAGTCCGGCAAGCGCAGGCTGGCGCTGGACCATCTCCCCGGGCTCGCCGCCGCCCTGGGCGTGAAGGCCGACGACCTGCTCGGCACCGCGCCGGCGCCCGACCCGCGCGTCCGGGCCCGGCCGGTGAAGATGGGCGCGATGACCGCGTGGCCGCTCACCAACCGCGGCGCGGCGGGCGGGCTGCAGGCGTTCAAGCTGCTGGTGCCCGCGAACACCGGAGAGCCGCCGGACGAGCTGCCCGTGCACGAGGGCCACGACTGGATCTACGTGCTGAGCGGGCGGCTGCGGCTCAGGCTCGGCGACGAGGACTTCGTCATCGAGCCGGGTGAAGCGGTCGAGTTCTCCACGTGGACGCCGCACTGGTTCGGCGCCGTGGAGGGGCCCGTCGAGCTCATTGGCATCTTCGGGCCCCAGGGCCAGCGCCTCCACGTGCACGGCTGAGGTTCAGCAGGCGAGCACCGCCCGGATCCGGTTGGCGTCGGTGATCCACGCCGCGGCGCGCGTCGGGGCGAGCAGCCGCGCGAGCGTCGTGAACGTGCGCAGCGAGACGCAGGCGACGGCGCGTTGCAGCGGCCGTTGCGGATCGAAGCCGGAGAGCAGTGCGCGCAGCAGCGGGCTCTCGCCGACGATGGCCGTCACGAGGTTGGCGAGTTGCGGTCCGGCGCCCAGCACGGTGACGGTGAACGTCTTCTCCGCCGCGTTCCCGCGGGCGTCGGTGGCGGTGCAGGTGACGTTCGTCGACCCGATCGCGAACACGCTGCCTGACGGCGGCGTGCACGTGACGCTGGGGCTTGGGTCGGTGTCGTCGGTCGCGCTGACCGCGTAGCTCGCCGTCGTGCCCGTCGGCCCGGCGGCGTTCACGGTGACGTCCGCGACGTGGATCTCGGGAGCGCGGATGTCGAGCCGCGGGCCGAAGAACGCGACCGCCTCCTCCGTCATGTCGGCCTTCACCTCGTCGGTGTCGAGGCCGGTGCACGGCGGCGCGGCGCCGGCGACCGTGCACACCGTTGTCCCGTCCTGCGGCGGAGCCCAACCGCACCCGGCGGCGCTGCACGCGTACTCGGCGTTGCGTGTGGCCGCCACGAGCTGCTCGATGTTCACCGGGGTGGTGAACGTCGCGAGCGAGCAGTAGTTGGACGCCTTGCCGGAGGCGAGCCCGGGGTAGGAGGCCGCGATCAGCGGCACGTTCCACTTGTCGAGCGGCCGGTTCGTGGCGGCGGCCTCGGCGGGGCTGACGATCTTGTCGCCGTCGGTGTCGAGCGCCGCGCCCGCCGACTGCAACTGCGCGCAATACGTGGAGTCGAAGCTGCGGTGCGTTGCCTTCTCGACGATGGCCCACGCCTTGTCGGTGGTGGCGGGGATCTGGTTGAACGCGGCCTCGGTATTGGCGAAAGCGGTGTTGCTGTCCAGCCGCCCCGCGAACAGTCGCGTCGGGACGTGGATGTTCGCCAGGTTCGCGTTGTTGTTGATGGCGACGGCGCCGATCGCCATGCCCATGATCGCCTTCACCCGCGGGTCGGGCTGCGTGCCCCACACGGTGCTCCCGCCGGCCACGGTGAGCGCGGTGACCGTGCCGCGCGAATGACCGATCACGCCCGCCTGGGTGGCGTCAACGGCGCCGTCGAACCACGCGGGCACGTTGTCCAGCACCGCGTCGACGTCCCGGACCCGATCGGTCATGCTGTTCGGGACGCTCGCTTTCGCGCAGTCCGGCGGGTTTGGGAACCCGTTCGCGTTGAGCGTCGGCACCGTCGGGTGCGCCAGACCGTCCTCGCAGTCGAACACTCGCTGGCCGGCGAGCGCGTTGATGTAGTCACGCCGCACGTCGTCCTGCGTGTTGTTGGTGTGCGTGGGCGCGATCACCACGAACCCGGCGGCCGCGATCTCCTCCAGCATGTGGGCGTAGTCGATCGGGTCGTTGTTCGCGCCATGGGAGAACACGATCGGCGCGTACGGTCCACCCGAGAGGGGTGCGCCCTCACGGGCGAGTTCGGCCTCGACCGACCACGACAGCGGCTCCCAGTTGTTCGGAAGCGGCTTGCCGAACAGCGCGGACGTGTAGACCGTCTTCGGCTCTCCCGCGGTCTGTGCCGGATACCACAGGTGCACGTCGACCTTCCGCTGCTCACCCGCTGCCGCTCCGGGCACCTCGATGCGCTCGACGCGGTGCCCGACCCCGGGCGCAGCCACCGCCGAGGCGGGCATCACCGCGCCCATGACGAGCGTGACCAGCAGCAAGCGACGGCGTGACATCCCGACCCTCCTTGAGCGACTGCCAGCGGCAGGTCGACCCTAAGCGCTCAAGGATTCCAATGTCAATGCAATGGCAACTTTTCGGTGATCGAGAGCGGAGGGGGTGGGATTCGAACCCACGGTCCGCTTACACGGACTCTGGTTTTCAAGACCAGCGCGATCGACCACTCTGCCACCCCTCCGGGACCCGAGAAAGATAGCCCCGAGCGTTAAGTGCGGCGTTGCCAGACCGTCGTGACCTCGTTGAAGCCGAGGCTCGGGAACAGTCGTCCCGGGCCGCGCCCGAACGCCTGGTCGAGTGCGTTGAACGCGATCGTCAGGGCCGGCGAGCCCTCGAGCAGCTCATGGCGGCCGGGGCGGGTGACGAGGTAGCGCACCATCCCGAAGCGCAGCGGCGACTCCTCCCCGTGCCAGTGCAGAATCTCGCCGGAACGCTCGAGTTCCGCGCGCAGCGCCGTCGCCGGGACGTCGCCCTCGTGCGGGCTCACCCAGCCGTCGTCCATCCCGCCGGCGCGCCAGCGGGCGAGCACGCGCGGCTTGGTCACGGCCTCGTGCAGCAGCAGGAAGCCGCCCGGGCGGACAGTTCGGCAGGCGCGTTCGAGCGCGGCGCGCCAGTCGGACAGGTGGTGCAGGACGCCCAGGATGAGCACGACATCGGCGCTGCTCTCGCGGAACGGCCAGGTGACCGCGTCGCACTGCACCGACGCGGTCTGCGGACCGAGGATCCGTCGCCCGGCCTGCAGCGCGGGCAGCGAGATGTCCGTGGCGACGTAGCGTGGACCCTCCGGCCAGAGCCCGGCGACGGTGCGGCTGACGCCCGCGCCCATCTCGATCACGATCGGGTGGTCGCCGACCCGCCCGCGGACGCGGCCGAGCAGGTGCTTCTCGCGCGAGCGCCCGCGCAGGCCTGAGCGCGGGCGAAACGGTTGCAGCGTCTCGGCGTCATGCCAGGGGTTCCACCACTCAAGCTCGTCCTCGATCCAGCGGACGTCATCCTCGCCGGACCGGGCTTCGGGTGCCGGAGTGGGCTGCCGGACGTGGGCCAGCCGGTCCGGAAGCAGCGTGAGCACGCCGCCCTCCACACCGAACACGCGCCCGCACGTGGTGCAGCGGACGTCGTCGTCGTGGCGCTCGAGCGCGCCTTCATCCTCCGGGCACGCGGCCACGTCGAGCACAAACCCCTCCACGGCCTGGACTCTAGAAGGAGTCGCCGCTGCATCTGCTTGAGTGGCGGGCGAATGTCCCTCCGACTTTTCGGCTCCGGCCGACGACGCCACGTCGGCCGCTTGCGGTCGGGTGGTGACGTCGCGGTCGACCTCGGCACGGCCAACACCGTCGTGTACGTCCGTGGGCGCGGAATCGTCCTGTCAGAGCCATCCGTCGTCGCGATCGACCAGCGCACGGGCGAGGTGCACGCGGTCGGATCGGACGCCCAGCGGATGATCGGGCGTACGCCCGCGACGATCTCCGCCGACCGGCCGCTGCGGCACGGCGTCATCGCCGATTTCGAGGTCACGGAGGCGATGCTCCGGCAGTTCGTGGGCAAGGTCTTGCAGTCGCGGTTCGCGCGGCCGCGCATGGTCATCTGCGCTCCCTCCGGCATCACCGAGGTCGAGCGCCGGGCCGTCGAGGAAGCCACGTTGAGCGCGGGTGCCCGCGAGGTGCATCTGATCGAGGAGTCCTTGGCCGCCGCGATCGGCGCCGGCGTGGACATCGCGGAGCCGAAGGGCCGCATGGTGGTCGACATCGGCGGCGGCACGAGCGAGGTGGCGATCATCTCGCTGGGCGGACTGGTCGTGGCGAAGTCGCTGCGCGTCGGCGGCTACGACCTCGACGACGCGATCACCAACCACATCCGGCTGGAGCACCGGATGGCGATCGGCTCGCAGTCCGCCGAGGCCATCAAGCTCGCCGCCGGGTCCGCGATCCCGCTGCGCGAAGAGATCAAGACGTCCATCCGTGGGCGCGACCTCGCTTCCGGGCTGCCGCGGGAGATCGTGCTCACGTCGGAGGAGGTCCGGCAGGCCATCGCCTCGCCGCTGGCCGAGATCATGGCCGCGATCCACGCCACGCTGGAGGAGACGCCGCCCGAGCTGGCCGCGGACATCACCACCGAAGGCGTCCTGCTGGCCGGCGGAGGGTCTTTGTTGCGTGGCTTCGAAGACCGTGTCGCGCGGGAGACGGGCATGCCCGTGCGCGTCGCGGACGACCCGCTGGCGTGCGTCGCGACGGGGGCCGGGATGTCCCTCGAAGAACTCGACACGTTGCCGCGCGGACGTCGTAACCGGGCAGGCTGAGCGTCGGCCCTCTACACTCCGCGGACCGAGGACAGGTGGCCGAGAGGCTGAAGGCACTCGCCTGCTAAGCGAGTATGGGGTTTATAGCCCCATCGCGGGTTCGAATCCCGCCCTGTCCGCTTTGTCGAAGTACTCCGTGGTCAGGCCGGGCAGTTCGCCGCCGCGACCGCGGACTCCGCTTTCTTGTGTGCGGCGCGGGCCTTCGTCCGCGCGCGCACGGCGGTCCGGTAGTTCTTCTTGGCGAGCGCGGCCTGGCGTTGCAGGCGTGCTCGCCGGGTGCCGGTCGCGCGCTTGGCGAGGCGGTCGTAGCGCTTGTGCGCGGCGCGGAAGCGCTTCACGTACGTGTTCGCGAGCGTGACCGCCTGGGTCGTCTCCTCCAGCGCCACCCGCGCGGCCGGGCACGGGTCCGGCGGCGGGGCCGGCGCGGGTGCCGCGTTCGCCGCGCGGATGTTGAACAGGACCGGTCCCGTCATCGCGTCCGGGACCTTGCTGTCCTCGGAGTTCTGCAGATAGGCGCAGATCGTGTAGGAGCCCGGGGCGGCTTCCATGTGGACACCGGTCTCGTTCCCGGTCATCGCCTCGGTCATGATCACGTCGTCGCCGGTCCCGACCGGCGTGTGCGCCCACTTGAAGTCCATGTTGAAGTTCGGCGCACAGCCGGCGCCGGTCGGCTTGACGGTCACGCCGACGAACCCCGACGGGGCGGTCGCTACAGACCAAATCGCGGCGATCGGGAACTCCACGCCTGCGACCGGGTCGGGGTGCACGCTGACCGCGATCGAGTTGGCCTGCGCGGACGCGGTGGTGAGCGACAGCGACGCGACCAGCGCCGCAACCAGACGGATCATTCAGGTCTTCTTCCCCGGACCGGGCCCGCTCACGCAGGCGACCGCAATCCGGGGTAGAGCTGGTTGACGACCTGCTCCGGCCACTCCGGCTCCGGTCGTCCGCGCTCGTAGAAACGGGTGAAGAACGAGCCGAGCACGGCGTCGGCCGCGAGATCGACGTCCAGGTCGGCGCGGAGCTCGCCGGTGTCGATGCCCTTGCGGATCACGCGCCGGAACCGCTCCACCGCCGGCCGGATCATGTTCTGCCGCGCGAGCTCGAGGATCTCGGGGTGCTCCTGTGCCTCGACCAGCACCGTCGCGGTCACCGTCGGATCGATCCGCTGGCGCACGGCTTCCAGCGTCGCGATCAGGTCGGTCCGGGCCGATCCCGTATCCGGGTCCTCCGCGCCGGCGTTCAGCCGCCCGATCGCCGCGAGCGCCAGCTGCGTCGGCGTCGGATAGCGCCGGTAGACCGTCGTCTTCGCCACGCCCGCCGCGGCCGCCACGCCCGGCACCGTCATCCGCTGCAGCCCGACCTCCAGGAACATCGCGACCGCCGCCCCCACGATCGCATCGTCGATCTCCGGGTCGAGCGGCCTCCCCCGCTTTGGCGGTTCAGGTACGGCTGGCACCCCTTGCACCCTATTGCCGAATACCGATACCGTCAGTATCGAAATGTACCCACACACCATTGACAACGGCCACGGCGAACGGCTCACGTTCCTCGGGCGCGACGGCGACCGCCTGCTCGTCTCCTCCGAGGTCGCCCCGGGCTCCGGTCCGCCGATGCACATCCACTGGCAGCAGACCGAGACCATGCGCGTCGAATCCGGCCGGATGGGCGTCGCGATGCCCGGCGTCCCGGACCGCTTCTTCGGTCCCGGCGAGCTCGCGTCCTTCGCCCCCGGCGTCGAGCACCGCTTCTGGAACGCGGCCGACGAACCGCTGCACCTCGTCGGCGAAGTCTTCCCCGCCGACAACCTCGAGTACTTCCTCTCCGCCGTCTACGCGTCGACCGCCGAGCACGGCGGCCGCCCCGGTGCCCTCGACGCCGCCTTCCTGCTCACCCGCTACCGCTCCGAGTTCGCCATGACGACGATCCCGAGCCTCGTGACCCGTTTCGTGCTGCCGCTCCAGGCGCGGATCGGACGGCTTCTGCGGCGCTACGACAAGTTCGCGGACGCGCCGGACCCGGTCCCCGGCGGCGCGGGCGCTAAACTGCCACGCCGCAGCGCGACCAGCGCCCGTAGCTCAGCTGGATAGAGCGTCGGTCTACGGAACCGAAGGTCAGAGGTTCGAATCCTCTCGGGCGCGCTGTACTGAAAGCCCCGCACTCGCGGGGCTTTCGTCGTTCTGGCGGGAAAGTGCGCACACGGACCGCTTCTGAGCGTCCGAGGCGTTACGCGATACGGGAGAGCACGACCGCGTCGCCGCGCCGATCGCCGAGGTCGAGGAACGCCCGCAGGACGCCCTCGCGTTCGAATCCGGCCGAGGCGAGGAGGCGCAGCGAGGGCTCGTTGTCGGGATCGACCCACGCCTCCACGCGAGCCATGCCCGCGTCGGCGAGCGCCCAGGTCGAGGCCAGTCGTGCCGCTCGGGTGCCGTACGTGCGTCCTCGCGCGCTTGGGACGATCCAGTACCCGAGTCCGACGACTCTGGGCTGCGGCCGGATGCCGAGCCAGAGCAGGCCGACCGCACGGCCTGCGACATCGATCGCGAGCGAGACGCCCTGGCCGTTGACGACGCGCTGCCGTTGGCGGCGGATGAACGCGCGGCCGGCGTCCGGGTCGAACACGGCCGGCACGGTGGTGCCGGCCGGGATCCTCGGGTCTGTGGCCGCCTCCTGGATGCACGCGAGATCGCGCTCGGCCCACCGCCGAAGGGCGATGGTGTCGTCGCTGAGATCGGGCTCGGGATAGTCGAGCGTCACCGGTAGAGGGTCTCATCCTCCGTCGAGGGTGGTGACCGGTGAGGCCGTCGCGATCGAAAGGATGTCGTCGCACCACGCCTCGGCGAGCACGCGGTCGTGGGTGATCAACAGCACGCCCAGGTCAGGCACGGCGGCAATCGTCTCGAGCAGCGCGGCCTGGGTGGAGACGTCGAGCATCGACGACAGCTCGTCGCAGATCAGGTAGCGCGGGCGCACGATCAGGGCGCGGGCCAGGCAGGCGCGCTGCAACTGTCCCTCCGAGACCTCGTGCGGGTGACGGTCGAGCAGATCGGGCGTGAGGCCGACGCGCTCGGCCGCGGCGGCGAGATCGCGCGGCGCGATGCCGCTGGCGCGGAGGGGTTCGAGGATTGCGTCACGGATGCGCAGCCGCGGATCGACGGACAGACGCGGCGACTGGAAGATCAGCTGCACGCGGTGGCGGAGGACGCGGGGCGCTCGCACGCCCCACGTGCTCACGCGCTGTCCGTCGATGGTCAGCGCGCCGGTGTCGGGCGGCTCGAGCAGCGCGAGGACCCGTGCGAGGGTGCTCTTGCCCGATCCGCTCGGCCCGACGAGTCCGATGCGCGTGCCCGGGCGCAGCACCAGCGACGCTCGGTCCACCGCGAGCGTACGGCCGTAGGTCTTCGTCACGGAGTCAGCGCTGAGCATGGGAGAAGCACCTGGAGAGCACGCCGTCGGCGGCCGGGTAGAGGTCGGGCAGGGCACCGCCACATCGTTCGAAGCGGTCCGGGCAGCGGGCGGCGAACGCGCAGTGCGCCGGGAGCGCGGTCAGCTCGGGTGAGAGCCCGGGGATCGGCTTGCCCTCGCGCTCGGGGAGGGCCCGCAGGAGCTCGCGGCCATAGGGGTGGGTCGGCCCGGCGAAGAACGCCGCACTCGGCCCGACCTCCACGATGCGGCTCGCGTACAGCAGCGCGAGCCGGCCGCCGAGCCGCTCGGCCAGGCGCAGGTCATGTGTGATCACGAGCAACGCGCTCCCGCGTGCGGCGATGTCGAGCAACTGCTGCGCGGTCGTGTCGACCAACGCGGAATCGAGGCCGGAGGTGGGCTCGTCGGCGATCACGACGTCGGGTTCGCCGACGAGCGCCATCGCATTGACGACGCGCTGCTGCATGCCGCCGGAGAGCTGGTGGGCGTAGCGGGCGCCGACGGCGGCGAGATCGAGGTCGAGCTCGGCCAGCAGCGTGCGGAGGCGGCGACGGGCCGCGTCGTCGGTCAACCCGCGTGCGCGGGCGGCCTCCAACAACTGCCCGCCCAGCCGGCGCACCGGGTTCAGCGCCGAGGCCGGGGTCTGCGGGATGAGGGCGAGCCGGCGGGCGCGGATGCGGCGCATGGCGCGCGGCGGGAGTGCCAGCAGGTCCTGTCCGTGCAGCATCACCGAGCCGCTCACGCCGGCGTTCCGGGGCAGCAGGCGCAGGAGCGAGTGCGCGAGCACGGTCTTGCCACTCCCGCTCTCGCCGACCACCAGCAGGATCTCGCCCGGCGCGAGGTCGATACTCGCCCCGGACAACGCCTGGACGACGCCACGCCCCGTGCGAAAACCGACGCTCAACTCATTCACGTCGAGCAGCGGGGTCATAGCTCGAGCTCCGATCGCCAACGGGGGTGGAGGTGCTCGCGCCAGCGCTCGGCGAGGGTGCCGACGGCCACGGCGGCGAGCAGGATGGCCAAGCCGGGGAAGAGCGCGATCCACCAGCCTCCGGCCAGCAGGGAGCGCTGGCCGTCGGCGAGGATGTTGCCCAACGACGCCTCATGGGCAGGCAGCCCGAGCCCGAGGAATGAGTAGGCGGACTCGTGGAAGATCGCGTGCGGGACGGTGAGCACGAATGCGAGCCCGATCGCCGGAAGCAGGTGCGGGAGATAGTGACGGCGCGCGAGCCGTCGGCGGCTCGCGCCGCCGCCGACCGCCGCGGCCACGAACGGCCGCTCGCGCACGGAGAGCAGCTCGCCGCGGACGATGCGGGCGATCGACGGCCAGTGCGTGAGGCCGACCGCCAGCACGATGGCGCCGGCGCCGCCCAACACGGGGCGGAACAGGACGATCAGCAGGATCCCGAAGAGGAAGTGGTTCTGGGCCGAGAGGACGTCGACTCCGCGCATGACCGCAGCGTCCATGCGGCCGCCCATCGCCCCCGCCAGCAGGCCGACGAGGGTGCCGACGACGACTGCCCCGAGCGCGGCCACAGCGGCGATGGTGAGTGAGATGCGCACGCCGGCCAGCACGCGCGTAGCGAGGTCGCGCCCGACCTCGTCCGTGCCCATCAGGTGGGCCGTCGAAGGGGCCTGCAGGACGCTTTCGAGGTGCACCGCGGTGTCGTCGGGCGCAGCGAACACGGCCGACGCGACGGCGGCGGCCACCAGCAGTGCCGCCGCGAGCGTGTACTTCTTCATGCCGTCGCCTCCCGCACGCGCGGGTCGAGCACGCGGTAGGCGACGTCCGCGAGCAGGTTGCCGAGCACGACGAGGATCGAGGCGGCGAGCGTGATGCCGACGATCATCGGGATGTCCTCGCCCCGGGCGGCGTCGAGCGCGAGCAGCCCGAGCCCGGGCCAGCCGAAGATGCTCTCGATCAGGATCGTGCCGCCGATCAGCTCCGCGAGGTTGACGCCCGCGAGCGTCACGAACGGGATCAGCGCCGTGGGCAGCGCGTGGCGCAGCAGCACCGTCGTCTCACGCAGACCCAGGGCGCGGGCGAACTGGACGTGGTCCTCGCGGAGGACCTCGAGCAGCGTGTTGCGCACGAACAGCGTGAACCACGCGAACTGCGTCATCGCGAGCACGGCCATCGGCAGCACGATGTGGCTGAAGTCGACGCTCGCGGAGCCGGCCGCGCGCGGGTCCGAGGTCCCTCCGGCGGGCAGCCAATCGAGCTCGATGGCGAAGACGTAGAGCGCCAGCAGCCCGACCCAGAACGACGGGGCCGCGGTGCTGAAGTACGACAGGGTGCGGATCACCCAGTCCACGACCGTGCCGCGCAGCGCGGCCGCGAGCGTCCCAAACAACAGCCCGCCGAGCAGGACGAGCGCGAGCGCGCCGCCGACGAGCGCGAGCGAGCTGCCCGCGCGGGAGACGATCTCGCCGGCGACCGGCTGACCGCCGGCGACGACCGAGTTGCCGAGGTCGCCGTGCGCGACGTTCCACACCCAGCGCCCGAACCGCTCGGGCAGCGGCTGATCGAACCCCCACGTCTGCGCGATCTCGGCGCGCCGCTCAGGGCTGAGCTGCGTCTCGGCCCCGACGTACGCCTCGACCGGGTCGAACGGCGAGACCTCGGCGAGCACGAACGTCGTCGCCGCGACCGCCAGCAGGATCAGCGGCAGCACGGCCAGTCGGCGGACGACCATCCTCCGCAGGCTCATCGTGCCGGCCCCAGCGTCCAGTCCTCCAGGTTCCACGACGTGCCACGCGAGAACCCGTGCGCGTGCGGCTCGACCTGCGGGTCGACGCCGTTGACGCGCTTGGAGATCGCGACGACGTGACGCAGCCGGACGAGCCACAACCAGCTCGCGTCGCGCGCATGCTCGGCCTGGAGGTCGGCGAACGCCTGCTTGCGGACGCCTTCGTCGAGCGTGGAGCGCTCGGTGTCGAGCGCGGCGTCGATCGACCGGTTCCTCGTGCGCGGGTAGTTCGTGAACGCGTCGTCGTCGCCGGTGGCGAACTTCGAATGCAGCAGCGAGTAGAGCTCGAGGTCCGGGTCGTACGGGGTGCCGTAGCCGAACTCCGTCGCGCCGCGATCCTGGCGCTTGGCGATGACGTCGAAGCTGAGCCCTTCCAGTTTGACCTCCACGCCGACCTTGGCCAGGTCGGACGCGACGCCGAGCGCGATGTCCTTGCGGACGCTGTCGGCCGCCGGGTACATGAAGGTGAAGGACAACCGGGTGCCGCCGCCGCGGCGGGGGTAGCCGGCCGCGTCGAGCCGACGCTCGGCCTCCGCGGGGTCGTACGCGACCTCGCCCGCGGGGTCATACGCCCAGTGGCCCTGCATGATCGGTCCGTACGCCGGCTCGCCCACACCGTCGAGCGCGCCCTGCACGAGCCGCTCACGGTCGATCGCCAGCGAGAGCGCGCGCCGGACCGCCGGATCGCGCAGCACCGGGTCGCGGGTGGGCAGGGCCGCGACGCGCGCGTCGGCCGTGCGGACCTCGAGCACGTTGTAGTTGCCGTTCTCGCGCGCCCGTCCCGCGAGCTTGGGCACGATCCCCGCCGCGTCGATCGTGCCCTTCTCGAGCAGCGCCACCCGGGCGTTCTCGTCGGGCACGGCCGTGTACACGACCCGCTTGATCTTCGGCGCGCCCCGGAAGTAGCGCGGGTTGGCCTCCATCACGATCCGCCCGCCTGGCTGGAACTCCTTGAGCACGTACGGTCCGGTCCCGATCGGCCGGCGGTTGAAGGCGGCGGTCTTGATGTCCTGCCCCGCCAGCGCGTGCGCCGGGACGATCCCGACCTGCAGCTTGTCGAAGAACGCCGGGTCCGTGCGATTGAGCTTGAACTCGACGGTCGTGGCGTCCACGGCGCGCGCCTCGTCGAGCGAGTCGAGCAGCGTGGCCAGCGGTGATGCGGCGTCCTTGTCGAGGATCGCGTTGTACGTGAACGCGACGTCATCGGCGGTCAGCTTCGTACCGTCGTGGAACGTGACGTCGTCGCGCAGCTTGACGGTCACGCGCCGGCCGTCGGCGCTGCGGGTCGGCAGGCTCGCGGCCAGATCCGGCTCCGGGGTCAGGTCCTTGGCGTAGCGCAGGAGCCCGTTGAAGAACTTGAGGTTGCCCTCGTACAGGTTGTCCGACGCGATTGGATTCAGGTTGTCCGGCTGGCTCGGCAGCGCGATCACCAACGTGTCGTCCTCGACGCTGCGTGCGGCCGGCGCGTCGGCGCCGCCGCACCCTACGACGCCGCCGGCCAGCACCGCGGCCGCTGTCCCGATCAAGGCTCGAAAGCGCATCCAAGTCGTCTCCCGGTCGAGCCGCGTGCGCGCTGTTGCGAACGGCGGCTTGTTGCGAACGACCGTCGATAACGCTTAGGGTCACGTCCCGGATCACCGTGCGAACGGGCTGTCGCGAAGCCGCTCGGCTACCGGAAAGTCGCAAGTCGGGCAGGCGCTCGTGCGCGCCGCGACCGGTCCTGGGTCGTGGACATCGCCGGGCTCGTAGCTCAGGTACTCAGCCCAGCCACGCGGTCAACTCCTGAAGGGCGTCGGGCTTGACGTAGTAGTAGGCCCACAGTCCGCGGCGCTCGGAGTCGACGATGCCTGCTTCGCGGAGCTTCTTGAGGTGGTGCGAGAGCGTGGGCTGGGAGATGTCGAAGAGCGGGACGAGCTCGTAGACACAGACCTTGCCGGCGTGCTTGCGCAGGACGTCGACGAGCTGGAGCCGGATCGGGTCGCCGAGGGCCTTGGCGACCGCGGCCATGCGGACGGCGTGCTCGCGCTCGACGTCGGGATAGACGACGGGCTCGCAGCAGGGCTCGCCGGGGGCGCGTTTGGTCTTGGGCGCGAGCTCGAAATCGACGGACATCGATCTACAAATACCTATTGAAGTGACAACTGTCAATGGAGTAGTCTGCCGCCCGACCGTGACCCCGCGTCCAGCGAGGACTTCGATGAAGTACGTGCTCTTCGTTTGCAACCACAACGCCGGGCGTTCGCAGATGGCGCAGGCGTTCTTTGAACGCCACGCGCCGGCGGACATCCGAGCCGAGTCGGCGGGCTCGCAGCCGGCACAGCGGGTGTGGCCCGCGGTCGTCGAGGCGATGGCCGAGGTCGGCATCGACGTCGCGGATCGCAAGCCGCGCAAGCTGCTGCGCGAGATGCAGCTGCACGCCGACTGGGCGGTCACGATGGGCTGCGGCGACGCGTGCCCGTACGTGCCGACGACGGTCGAGTCCTGGGACGTGCCCGATCCCGCCGGCCTGCCCATCGAGCAGGTGCGACCGATCCGCGACGAGATCGAAGCGCGCGTGCGCGAGCTGGTCGACACCAAGCTCGAGGCGATCCGCTCAGACGCGACGGCGCACGAGTTCCGCCTCGCCCACCTGCTGCCCTCGCTCGCCGACGAGTTCGAGACCACGCGCACGCCAGACGAGATCCGCGCGTGCGCCGACGCGGTGCTCTCGCGCTTCGACGACGTCACGGTTCGCGGCTACGTGCAAGTGCTGGCGCATCGCCAGACACGCGAGTGCCTGCGCCAAGAGACCTGCGACGTGCTGGAGGCGCGATGAGCTCCGACGCCGTTGCCGTGATCACGGACATCCACGGCAACCTCCCGGCGCTCCAGGCAGCGCTGGCGCGGATCGACGAGCTGGGCATCGAGACGATCTACTGCGGCGGTGACCTCGTCGGGTACGGGCCACATCCCGACGAGGTGTGCGCGCTGATCGCCGAACGGGCGATCCCGACGATCTACGGCAACTACGACTACGCGATCGGGCGTGACCTCGACGATTGCGGGTGCGCGTACATCACGCCCGAGGACCGCGAGCTGGGGCAGCGGTCGGTGGAGTGGACGCTCGCGAACACCGGCCAGGCATCGAAGGACTTCATGCGCGAGTTGCCCTTCGACCTGCACTTCCAGGTCGGGGCGACGGACGTCCACTTGGTCCACGGCTCGCCGCGCAAGGTCAACGAGTACCTGTTCGAGGACAAGCCGGCGCGGCTGTACGAGCGGTTGGCCACTGCCGAGACAGACGAGGTGCTGGTGTTCGGGCACACGCACAAGCCGTGGGTGCACGAGTACGGCGGGGTGCGGTTCGTCAACTGCGGCTCGGTCGGCAAGCCCAAGGACGGCGATCCGCGCGGCGCGTTCGCGATCCTGCGGGCCTCAGAGGCCGGCGTGAAGGTGACGATCGAGCGCGTCGAGTACGACGCGGAGGCGGTAGCGCGTGAGGTGGCCGCGTCCGGGCTGCCGACCGAGTACGCCGACAAGCTCCTGGCGGCTGCGTGAGTCGGCGGCTGCTGGCCGAGTTCCTCGGCAGCGCGCTGCTCGCGGCGGTGGTGATCGGGTCGGGGATCGCCGCGCAGGAGCTCTCCCAGGACACCGGGCTGCAGTTGCTGGAGAACTCGGTCGCGACGGCGTTCGGGCTGTTCGCGCTGATCCTGATGTTCGGGCCCGTGTCGGGCGCGCACTTCAACCCGGTCGTGTCGCTGGTCGACGCGGTGTTCGGCGGGCTCCCGTGGCGGACGGCCGCGTTCTACGTCCCGGTGCAGATCGCCGGCTGTATCGCGGGCGCGGTCCTCGCCAACGCGATGTTCGAGCTTCCGGCGGTCAGCATCTCCGAGACCGATCGGGTCAGCGCCGCGCATCTGCTGTCGGAGGTGGTCGCGACGGCGGGGCTGGTCGTGATGATCTTCTCGCTCGTGCGCTCCGGTCGAGCCGCGATCGCGCCGGCCGCCGTCGGCGCCTACATCGGCGCGGCGTACTGGTTCACGTCCTCGACGAGCTTCGCGAACCCGGCGATCACCGTCGGGCGCGTGTTCTCGGACACGTTCGCGGGGATCGCGCCGGCGTCCGTGGCTCCGTTCATCCTTGCGCAGCTCGCCGGCGGCGCCCTCGCCCTGGGGCTGGTGCGCTTCCTGTATCCCGACCTAAGCGCCGCGGAGGCCCGCGACGTCGTCGTTCCGCACGAGTCGCGCTAGTACCGCGGCGACCGCGGCCAGCGCGACGAGCGTCCACAACAGTCCGGTGTAGCCGACGACCGTGGCGTAGACCGCGGCCAGGAACGGGCCGGCGGCCCGGGCCGCCGTGTTCACGCCTCCGGCCACGCTCGCGATCGTGCCGTAGGCCGCGGCGCCGTACAGATCGGCGATGGCGGTGGCGCGCGAGAGCGTCGCCATGCCGTTGCCCATCCCGAGCAGGACGAGCCCGATCAGGACGGCGGCGGTCGAGTCGAACGCGACGACCACGGCGACGCCGAGTCCGATCAGCGCGAAGACGTTCCACGGTTCGGCGTGCAGGCGCGCGAACAGGATGCGCCCGGGGATCTGCGAGACGCCGATCAAGCCCACCGCGAACGCCGCGAAGGCGGGGGAGTGACCGCGCTCGAGCAAGAACGGGATCGCGAACACCGTCATCGCGATCGTGGCCAGCGCGGCCAGCACGAACGCGCCCGAGAGCAGCCAGAACGGTGACGAGCGCAGCACCGCTCCCGCCGGTGCCGAGGGTGCCGGCTCGCGGGTCGGCGCAGCCGCCGGGCGCAAGACGAGACCGTGCAACGGCACGGTCGTCGCGGCGAGGATCACCGCGAGGACGACCAGCGCGTCGCGCCATCCGTAGGCATCGATGAGCGCTTGCGAGAGCGGGAGGAAGATGAAGCTGGCGAGCGCGGCGACGAGCGTCATGGCGGTCATCGCCCGGCGACGTTCGCGTGCGTCGTGGAACTGCTTGGCCAGCACGGTGAACGCGGGCTCGTACAGCACGGCGGCCATGACCAGGCCGATCGCGAACCACAGCGCATAGAAGGCCATGAGACCGTGGACCTGCGACCACGCGACGACCAGCCCGGTGCCGGCGATCGAGCCGATCGTCATGAGCGTGCGCGGGCTGCGGCGGTCGAGGTGGCGGCCGACGAATACCCCGGCGATGGCCGACACGGCGAGCGCGAGCGAGAACGCGCCCGTCAGCTGCGCCGCTGACGCGTCGAGGTCGCGTTGCATCGGCACCAGGAACGCGGCGAATGCGTAATAGAGGATGCCCCAGGAGACCGTCTCGGTGATCGAGAGCGCGCCGACGATCGCCCAGGCCCGCGTTCGCCACGCGGGCCCGGGAAGCTCGGGTTCGGTGCTCAGCCGCAGCACGCGGAGCTCTGCGCTCCCGGTTCGGGAACGTCGCCGGCGACGACCGGCAGCGCCACGCGGTTGCACACTCCGGTCTCCGGCAGCACCAATTCGACGTTGCGCGCGGCCTCCCAGTCACCCGCGAGGGCGGCGACGACCGAGCGTGCCTGCTCGTAGCCGGTGCGCAGCAGGAACGTCGGCGCGCGGCCGTAGCTCTTCATGCCGACCATGTACACGCCGGCGTCGGGGTGCGAGAGCTCGTCGACGCCGTGCGGCGGAACGGAGCCGCAGGAGTGCAGGTTCGGATCGATCAGCGGAGCAAGCGCGCGGGCCGCTTCGACGCGATCGTCGAGATCCAGTCGCAGCTCGCCCAGCAGCGCCAGGTCCGGGCGGAAACCCGTGGCCGCGATCACCTCGTCGGCGACGAGCTCGCGCCCGCCGTCGGCCAGCACGAGCTTGCCGTCACGCGCTGAGATCGCGCGCGTCTGGAACTCCGCCGCGAGCGCGACGGAGCCGTCGGAGACCAGGTCACGGACCGCGGAACCGAGCGCACCCCGTGCCGGGAGCTGATCGTCGCCGCCACCCCCGTACTTGCGGCCGGGCGCTCCGCCACGGATCGCCCACACGATCTGCGTTGCCGGCTCGGAGTCGCGCAGCGCGACCAGGTCCAAGATGGCGTTGAACGCGGAGTGGCCGCTGCCGACGACCAACACGCGCCTACCGGCGTACCGCGCGCGAGCGGAGCCGAGAACGTCCGGGATGCCGTAGCTGATGCGCTCCGCGTGGGCGCGCTCACCGGCCGCCGGCAGGCCACCGGCACCGAGCGGGTTCGGGCGTGTCCAGGTACCGGAGGCGTCGATGACGGCGTCGGCGAGATAGCGCCGCTCGGTGCCCTGCTCGTCGACGACGAGCTCGAACGGGGCCGTCTCGCGCCCCGCGTCCTTGAGCTTGTCGATCCCGGCGCGGGTGACGCCGACCACGCGGGCGCCGAGGTAGAGCGTCGGGGCGATCTCGGGTGTCGCGGCCAACGGCTCCAGATAGCGCTCGACGATCTCATCACCCGTCGGATAGCCGGTCTGCTCGGGTGCCGTCCAGCCGTGGCGCTCGAGCAGCTCGACTGCGGCTGGGTCGGTGTTGAACTCCCACGGCGAAAACACCCGCACGTGACCCCACGCGCGCACGCTCGCGCCCACCTCGTCGCCGGCCTCGAAGACCAGCGGCTGCAGGCCGCGGGCGAGCAGGTGTGCGGCGGCCGCCAGGCCGACCGGGCCGGCGCCGATCACCGCGACGCGCTCGGGATTCGTGTGGGACATCAGCTCACCTCAGATGGAATCGAGAAAATTCGATGCGTTGCGGTGCACCGTACCTCAGATTTCACAGGTCATCAAGTTTTTTCGATATCCTCCAAGGCATGACATCGCTTCCGGTGATCCAGTGCTGCGCCCCACTCGGCGCCGCGCGCCTCAGCGACGACGAGGCCGCCGAACTGGAACGCGTGTTCAAGGCGCTCGCCGACCGCCACCGGGTCAAGATCCTCAACCGCCTGCTCTCCGCGGGCGACGAAGCGGTCTGTGTCTGCGAGTTCGAGGACATGCTCGAGCTCAAGCAGTCCACCGTCAGCTACCACCTCAAGCAGCTCCTGGACGCCGGCATCGTCGAACGCGAGAAGCGCGGCTCGTTCGCCTACTTCAGCGTCGCCCCCGGCGCGCTCGAGCGCGTCGGCGAGCTGCTCGCGCCGCCCGTCGCCGCCTAGCCCGCTCCGCACAAGGACCCCATGAGCCACGTTCTCTTCGTCTGCCTGCACAACGCGGGCCGCTCCCAGATCAGCCGTGCGCTCTTCGAACGCGCAGCCGACGGACGCCACACCGCCGACTCGGCGGGGAGCGTCGCCGACCCGAGCGGGCACGTCCACCCCGAAGTCGTCGAGGTCATGCGAGAGCTGGACATCGACCTCTCCGATCGCCGGCCGCAGCTTCTCGATTTCGACCTCGCCCAGCGCGCCGATCTCGTGGTGACGATGGGCTGCGGGGATACCTGCCCGTTCATTCCAGGTAAGCGCTACCTGGACTGGGACCTCCCCGATCCCAAGGGGCAGTCCGTCGAGGCCGTGCGCGAACTCCGCGACGACATCGAACAGCGGGTGGCCCACCTGCTCGACGAACTGGAGAGCGGCCCGTAGCATCCGCGACGCGGGGTCGTGCTTGGCCATGGACATCGATGTCGACATCCTCGCCGGTCCGGCGGAGCTCGACGTGCTCGAGCCGTTGTGGATCGCGCTGCACCGCCACCACCGGACCGTCGTGCCCTCGGCCGTGACGCTCGTGGACGACGACGCGGTCTCGTGGTCACGTCGCCGTGAGCTGTACCGCGCCTGGATGGCCGCCGGCGACGCGCTCGTGCTCGTCGCCCGCCGCGGCGGAGTGGCTGTGGGATACGCCGTCGCCCACCTGCAGGACGGCCCGGACGACACGTTCGCGGTCGGCGCGCGCTACGCCGAGCTGTACTCGCTGTCGGTGGCGCCCGAGGTGCGCGGCGGCGGCGTCGGAACGGCGTTGATGGACGCGCTCGACGAGCGCCTGGCGGAGCTCGGCATCACCGACCTGTCGGTCGGGGTGATGGCCGCCAACGAGGAGGCGCTGCGGTTCTACCGCCGGCGCGGCCTCGCCCCGGTAGAGCTGGTCCTCTGGCGCTTCGGTGCGCCCGCAAACGACAAGAGCCGCCCAATGGGCGGCTCGTAGTCCTGGTATCGGCAGCGGCGCTTCCGACCTTGAGCGCTCTCGCGGATGCTGGCGCGTTGCCGCTACCGGATTCCTACGTCTCGTCGACGAGCGGGACGCCGAACACGCGTTGGTAGCCGGTGCGCTCGTCCTCGGAGAGCCCGGTCTGAGGCTCCTCGAGGAACTCCGCGTAGTCGTCGGGATGGACGAGGATCTCGACGGCCGCTTCAGCCAGGGCCGCGTCGAGTTCCAGTGCCGCTGCGCGCTCGGGGGACAGGCCGACCGCGGCGACGGCGCCGGGCAGGGCGCTCTCCGTCACCCGGACGGAAGCCACGGGGCGCTCGGCATCCCGAGCGGCGTCGATCTCGCGCCGAATGGCGTCCGCTACGTGCGTCATCGCCCGCATCGTGGCAGGCGCTCCGGAACGACAAGAGCCGCCCCGGTGGGCGGCTCGTATCTCTGTCATCGGCAGGTCGGCCGCAGACCTTTAGCGACTCTCCAGGTGTTGGCGCGTTGCCGCTCTCAAGTGATCGCGCAGCCCCGTGTGGCCGCCATGTTCCGCCCAGTTCGCCGGGGTGCCGCCGTACAGGCCGTCCTGGAGCGTGGGGTCGGCGCCGAGGTCCAGCAACGCGTCGACGGTCTCGCGATTGCCGTTCTGGGCGGCGAGGTGGAGCGCGGTCAGGCCCTTGCCGTGGTCGGGGCCGCCGAACATGCTGCGCGAGCTCGGATCGACCCCGCGCGCGACGAGATGCCGGATGGCGGCGACGCGACCGCACGCGGCGGCCCAGGCGAGCGGGGTGCCGCGGTAGACGTCGCGGTCCAGCGCGGCTCCGCGGGCGGCCAGCGCGTCGATCGCCTCCACCCGGTCGTTGCGGGCCGCCCAGGCCACGGCTTCGTCGAGCGCCTCCTGCTGGTCATCCCCTGGCGACCAGGCGGGGAAGCCGCTGTGCGGGCGGTAGAACTCGCGCGGCGCGCCGGTGGCGGTCGCGATCTCCGAGACCAGGCCGAGTCCCGCCGCGGTGCGGAGGTTGACCGGTGCCACACCGCGCTCGGCGAGCAGCTCGGCGGTCTTGCGGTTGCCCCAGAAGAGCGCGATGACCAACGGCGTGCCGCCTTCGCCACGCGCGGAGACGTCGACACGCGCGCCGGCGTCCAGCAGCATCTCGGCCATGACCGGCAGGTTGCTGTAGGCCGCCTGGTGCAACGCGGTCCAGCCGTGGGCGTTGGCGTTGGCGACGTTCGCGCCGTGGTCGAGCAGGAGTCGCACGAGCCGTTCGTCGCACGTCGCGCCCGCCATGCCCAACAGGTCGTTGCCGTTGGTCCCGCGCGCGGCGGCCAACTCCGGGAAGCGCGTCAGGAGCGCGCCGAGCGCGTCGAGGTCATGCGCCTCGACGGCGCGATACGCCCGCGCGAACGGCTCACCCGAGTCGCGCAGGCCCGTGACGTGCCGCTCCAGCGCAGCCCAATCCGGGAAGCCGTGCTGACCCGCGACCACCGATCGCGCGCTTTCAGAGGTCAGCGGCACGCTGCCGAACAGCGCCACCGCGCCCAGTGTCCCGTCCACGGCGGAAGCGAGCAGTCCCTCGGCGCGCTCCTCGTAGTACTCGACATCCTCGCGATACGCGTGCTGGCGGGCAGCGGAGGGGAGCGATGGGGACGGACGCTCGGCCACGCATCCGCGAGCTTAGTCAGGACTGGCATGCTGCGGCCATGAGGCTCGAGATCACGACGACGTTGGCGCCACGCGGGCCGGCCGGTGCGATCGTCCTCGACGATGACCAGGTCGCCCAGATCGGTGGCGGCGCGAAGGTCTTTCCGGTCCGGGTGACCGTCAATGACAGGGCGGCGCGGCTGCGGCTCGCGCGGATGGGCGGGGAGAGCCTGATCGGGTTCAGCAAGCAGGTGCGCGCGGAGCTGGGTGTCGAGATCGGTGATCAGGTGCACGCCGTGATCGAACGCGACGACGCGCCGAGGGAGATCGCGATCCCCGAGGAGCTCCAGCAGGCGCTGGACGCCGACCCGGCGGCCAAGGCCGCGTTCGACAAGCTCGCGCCGTCGCACCGCAAGGAGCACGCGCGCGCGATCGCCGAGGCGAAGCGGCCCGAGACGCGGGCCAAGCGCGTCGCCGCCACGATCGAAGCGCTGCGCACAGGCTCCTGAAGGGGGCCCCGCGTTCACCACGGGACCCCCTGGAGGACGAGCTTTCAGACCAGCGTCGCCATGTACTCGCCGGCGCGCTCGGAGGCGTCCTCCGACGAGGCGCCGGCCTGGCGGGCCACCATGTAGGCGGCGTACCAGTCCCACCAGTGGTGCGGCGGGGAGGCCTTCTCGTACGGGTCGTGATGCTCGGCCGTCTCGTGCAGCAGCTCGGCCAGCGCGGCGATGTCGTCCATGGCCCTATCGTCCCGGAAGCCGGTCGGTGAGCTCCTGCAGGATCCAGGCGTTGCCGTCCGGGTCGCTGAACTCGGCGAAGGTCGAGTACGACTTGCGCTCGGGGTCCGGGCCGTACTCGCGCTCGCCGTTGTGGTCGAAGGCGCTGCTGTGGAAGACGTCCGAGACGTCGACGCCGCGGGCGATGAGGTCTTCTCGGGCCGCGTCGATGTCGGAGACCGCCAGGAGCAGCGGCGCGCCGGAGCCGGGCTGCGCGCCGGTGACGCCGTCGCCGAAGATGACCGACGCGAGTGAGCCGGTCGGCGTGAACTGCAGCACGCGGAAGTCGTCGCGGATCTGGAAGTCGGCGTCCTCACGCCAGCCGAGGCCGGCGTAGAAGGCCTTCGCGCGGTCGACGTCGGAGACGGGGATCACGGCGACCTCGAGCTTGTAGTCGACAGTGGCGGTGATGGGCGCTTCGACGGTGGTCTGGGTCTGGGTGGTCATCGTGGCCTCCGGTGGGACGTGGTTGATGAGCACAAGTTCCCGCGTTCGCACCCTGGTCGCGCCCGGGGAAGTCCCTGGTCTTCCGGCAACCGGTAGGTTTGCGCCGACATGGCCGCCGCTGCTTCGCGCTCGCCGGCGTTCCGTGGCCGCACCAGCGAACGGCAGGCGCTGGACCGGCTGCTCGTGGACGCGCGCGCCTCCAGCAGCGGGGTGCTCGTGCTGCGGGGTGAAGCGGGCGTCGGCAAGAGCGCGCTGCTGCACCACGTCATCGGCCAGGCCGCCGACTTCCGGGTGCTGCAGGTCGCGGGCGTCGAGTCCGAGATGGAGTTGCCGTTCGCGGGGCTGCACCAGCTCTACGGGTCGCTGTTGCACCACCTCGACGTGCTCCCTGCACCCCAACAGGAGGCGCTGAAGGTCGCGTTCGGTCTCAAGGCGGGAGCGGCACCAGACCGCTTCCTCGTCGGCCTCGCCGCGCTCACACTCTTGGCGGAGGTGGCCGAGTCGCAACCGCTGCTGTGCGTCGTCGACGACCTCCAGTGGCTCGACGATGCCTCCGCGCAGGTGCTCGGGTTCGTCGCCCGCCGCCTGCTCGCCGAGCCCGTCGCAATGGTGTTCGCGGTGCGTGAACCGCACCGGATTCCGGGTCTGCCCGAGCTCCAACTCACCGGTCTCCCCCACGACGACGCACGCGCGCTGCTGGCCACGGTCGTCCCCGGCCGGCTCGACGATCATGTCCGCGAGCGGCTGATCGCCGAGACACGGGGGAACCCCCTCGCCCTGTTGGAGCTGCCACGTGCGATGAGTGCAGCGGAACTAGCAGGCGGGTTCGGTCCACCGGGTGCGATGCGCGTCGAGGACAGCTTCCGGCAGCGCCTCGAGCAGCTCCCGACCGACACGCGCCGGCTGCTGCAGCTCGCCGCGGCGGACCCCGTCGGCGAGCCGCTGCTCGTCTGGCGCGCGGCCGAGCAGCTCGGGATCGGACGCGACGCGGCGGCTGCGGCCGCTGACGCCGGCCTGCTGGAGATCGGCGCGCAGGTCCGCTTCCGGCACCCGTTCGTGCGCTCGGCGGCGTACCGTTCGGCCTCGCCGGAGGAGCGGCTCGCCACGCACGCCGCCTTGGCGCACGTCACGGATCCGCTCATGGACCCGGACCGCCGCGCCTGGCACCGCGCGCAGTCCACCCCCTTCCCGGACGAGGCCGTCGCCGAGGAGCTCGAGCACTCGGCCGGGCGGGCCCTCGCGCGCGGTGGGGTCGCGGCCGCCGCCGCCTTCCTCGAGCACGCGGCGATGCTCACCCCCGAACCGCTCGCCCGGGCGCGCCGCCTGCTCGCCACGGCGCGCGCGAAACGGGACGCGGGAGCGCTTGACGACGCGCTCGAGCTGCTGGTCGCCACCGAGGCCGGCCCGGTCGACGCGCTGCAGGCGGCGGAGATCGAGCAGCTGCGCGGTGAGATCGCATTCGACCAGCGCCGGTCGGGCGACGCGGCCCGGCTGCTCATCCGCGCGTCCCGGCGGCTCGACGAGCTCGACGCGAAACGCGCGTGCTCCACGCACTTGAAGGCGCTCGGCGCGGCGATGTGGGCCGGGCCGGACGCCTTGCGGGAGGCCGCGGAAGCCGCGCGGATCGCGCCGCCGGCCGACGGCGTGCCGCGCACGGAACGGCTGCTGGTGGACGCGTTCGCGGCCCGTGTGCTCGAAGGGCACGCGGCGGCGGCGCCGGCGCTCCGGGAAGCGCTCGACGCCGTGCTCACGCTCGAGCTGGGCGACGACGTCGGCCGCTGGCTCTGGCTCACGGGCTCCCGCGCCGGCTCGATCGTCGCGATGGAGCTCTGGGACGCCGACGCCTGGCACGCGCTGGTGTCGCGCAACGTGCAGGTCGCGCGCGACATGGGCGCGCTCGTGCTGCTGCAGTTCGGGCTGCAGTCGCTGGTCCGCTCTCACCTGCTGGGCGGGAACCTCAGCGCCGCGGCCCAAGCGCTCGAGGAGGTCCGGACGATCGGCCACGCCACAGGCAGGGCGCCCGTCCTGTACACCGAGTTCCTGCTCACCGCCTGGCAGGGCGACGAGGGCCGGACCGTGCGGCTGCTCGCGCGCGAGACGGACGAGGCGAACGCGCGCGGGATGGGTCGCATCGTGCACTTCGCGCAGTACGCGGCCGCCGTGCTCTACAACGGCCTCGGCCGGTACGACGCGGCGTTGGAAGCGGCGCGGGAGGCGTTCACGCACGATCATCTCGGCTACCCGGCGTTCGTCGTGCCCGAGCTGGCGGAGGCGGCCGCGCGCACCGGCGATCACGCGCTGGTGAACGCAGCGCTCGCGCTGCCGGTGCCGCAGACCGACTGGGCGCTGGGCATGCAGGCGCGCGTCCGGGCGCTGGCGGGCGAGGACCCGGACCGGTGCTACCGCGAGTCGATCGAGCGGCTCGCGCGCACCCGGGTGCGGCTGGAGCTCGCCCGCTCACGCCTGCTCTACGGGGAGTGGCTGCGCCGCGACGGCCGGCGCGCCGACGCGCGCGAGCAACTGCGGGTGGCGCGCGAGGCGTTCCTGGCGATGGGCGCGGACGGGTTCGCCGAGCGCACGCGGCACGAGCTCCTGGCCACGGGCGAGAAGGTCCGCAAGCGCCGCGACGACACGCGCGACGAGCTCACGCCGCAGGAGCAGCACATCGCGCGGCTCGCGCGCGACGGGTTGACGAACCCGGCGATCGGTGCGGAGCTCTTCCTCAGCCCGCGCACCGTCGAGTGGCACTTGAAGAAAGTGTTCGCCAAGCTCGGCATCAACTCGCGCCGCGCATTGCGCGACGCGCTCCCTGAACCGGCTCATGCGTAAGGAGACACCATGGACTACGACGTGATCGTGCTCGGCGGCGGTTCGCCCGGGGAGCATTGCGCGGGCGCGTTGGCCGACGGCGGCTTGAAGGTCGCGGTCGTCGAGCGTGAGCTGGTCGGCGGCGAATGCTCCTACTACGCGTGCATCCCGTCCAAGACGCTGCTGCGGCCGGGTGAGGCCGTGAACGGGGCGCGAGAGGCGGAGTCCACGGCCGAGGTCGACGTCGAGAAGGCGCTCGCGTGGCGCGACTTCATGGTCTCCGACTACTCGGACGCCGGCCAGGAGCAGTGGCTGGAGAGCGCGGGCATCGCGCTGATCCGCGGGAAGGGTCGACTCGCCGGGCCGAACACGGTGGAGGTCGATGGACGCAAGTACACGGCCAAGGACATCGTGCTCGCGAACGGCGCCGATCCGTTCATCCCGCCGATCCTGGAGGGGCTCGAGGGCGTGTGGACGAACCGCGAGGCGACGGGGATGAAGGCGATCCCGCGCCGGCTGCTCGTGCTCGGCGGCGGCCCGGTGGGGACGGAGCTCGCCCAGGCGACGCGGCGGCTGGGCGGGGAGGTGGTGCTGATCGAGCACTCCAAGCACGTCCTCGCGCGCGAGCCCGCACCGTTGGGTGAGGCGCTCGGCGAGGTGCTCAAGCGCGACGGCATCGAGCTGCTGCTCGGCGTCGGCGCGGTGGAGGCGCGGCGTGAGGGTGACGAGTACGTGCTGGTGCTCGACAACGGCGACGAGGTCCGTGGCGACAAGGTGCTCGCGGCCACGGGGCGCCGTCCGCGGGTTCAGGACGTCGGGCTCGAGACGGTCGGCATCACGCCCAACCCGCACGGGGTGGAGGTCGACTCGCACCTGCGGCTCGGCGAAGGCCTGTGGGCGATCGGCGACGTGACCGGCATCTTCCCGCTCACGCACGTGGGCAAGTACCAGGGGCGGATCGTCGCCGCGAACATCCTCGGCGAGCCGCGTGAGGCGCACTACGACGCCGTACCGCGTGTGACGTTCACCGACCCGCAGGCAGCGGCGGTCGGCGCGACCGAGGCACCGTTCAGCGCCACCACGAAGCTGGTGGACGTCGCCAAGACCGCGGCGTACACGCGCGCCTACGCGGAATCCAACGGGTACATGACGCTGCTCAGCGACGGCAAGGTGCTGGTCGGCGCGCACGCGCTGGGGCCGGAGGCCGGGGAGTGGCTGCAACAGGCGACGCTGGCGATCCGCGCGCAGGTCCCGCTCGAGGTGCTGCGGGACACGATCCAGCCGTTCCCGACGTTCTCGGAGATCTACCTGTCGACGGTCAAGTCGCTCATGACCAGGGTGTAGACCAGGGGGTTACGGGGCGTGATGGATCCGTGCTCGGAGGAGGGTTCGCGGCATGAACACCACCACCACTCCTCAAGGCCCCGGCTCCGTCAGCGGCGCGCCGAATCTTCCCGCCGGCTTCGCCGACACGTTCGAGAGCCGGTACATCCAGGCCGGCGACGTGCGTCTGCACGCCGTCATCGGCGGCGACGGCCCGCCGCTCCTGCTCGTCCACGGCTGGCCCGAGACCTGGTACGCGTGGCGGCTGGTCATGCCGGCCCTCGCGCGGGACTACACCGTCGTCGCCGTCGATCAGCGGGGCCGCGGGCTCTCCGACCGGCCCGCCGGCGGCTACGACACGGCCACGCTCGCCAACGACCTCGTCGCGATGATGGACGAGCTCGGATACGACCGGTTCGCCCTCGTCGGGCACGACACGGGCTTCGCCATCAGCTACGCGATCGCCGCCGATCACGGCGACCGGGTCGAGCGCGCCGCGCTGATCGACATCCCCGGCTCCCCGGGCGCCGCGCCGTCGCCACCCGTGTTCGTCCCGGGCTTCATCAACGACCGGCTGTGGCACCTGCCGTTCAACCGGCTCGAGGGGATCAACGAGCAGCTCGTGAGCGGGCGCGAGGACATCTTCTTCCGCTGGGAGTTCGACGCCGCCGCCACGCCGCTGCCGGACGCGGTCATCGACCACTACGTCGACGAGCTCCGCGACCCCGACGCGCTCCACGCGAGCTTCGCCTGGTACCGCGCGCTCGACGCGACGATGGCGCAGGACGGCGAGCGGGCCAAGACGCGCCTGGCCATGCCGGTGCTGGCCATCGGTGGCGAGAAGAGCTTCGGCGAACACGTCGCCGAGGCCATGCGGCTCGTCGCCGACGACGTCCAGGGCCTCGTGATCCCGGGCGCCGGGCACTTCGTGGCCGAGGAAGCGCCCGAGGCGCTCCTGTCCGCGCTGACCGCCTTCCTCGCGCCGGTCGCGGCATGACGACCGTCGGGACCGTTCCGGCCGTCCGCAGCGATGCGGACGGCCGGACGCTCGGCCCCGTGATGGGGCTCGTGGCGGTCACGATCGGGTTCACCGCGCTCGGCGCGTGGCTCGGGCGCGACCTCAGCGGCGGCGCCGGGCTCGCGCTGTTCATCGGCGTCTTCGCGCTCGTGTTCGCGCTCAGCGGCGCCGCGGCACGCGGGC
Source organism: Solirubrobacter taibaiensis (assembly GCA_027587225.1). Taxonomy (GTDB): domain Bacteria; phylum Actinomycetota; class Thermoleophilia; order Solirubrobacterales; family Solirubrobacteraceae; genus Solirubrobacter; species Solirubrobacter taibaiensis. The sequence continues at coordinate 71,981 of JAPDDQ010000006.1, read as the reverse complement.
GGGAGCAGCTCGCCACGGGCCTGCTGTTCGCGCTCGGGCTGGTGCTGGGGCTTGCCATCGCGCCCGTGCTGAGCGACTACGCGAGCGCCGATCCCGCCGCGCTGTGGCAGGCCGCGGGGCTGACCGCGACGTTCGTCGCCGGCCTCGGCGCTTACGGCTACAGCACGCGCCGGGACCTCTCGTCCTGGGCCCGGCCGCTGGTGTGGGCGCTGCTCGCGCTGCTCGGATTCGGGATCGTGGCCATCTTCGTCAGCATCCCGGGCGGCAACCTGATCTGGAGCATCGGCGGGCTCGTGATCTTCGGCGGCTTCACCGTCTACGACTTCAACCGACTCCGCCGCGGAACCGACAACGCCGTGCTGATCGCCTCGAGCATCTTCCTGGACGTCCTGAACATCTTCGTCTTCGTGCTCGACCTGCTGGGCGCGGGAAAGCGCGGCTAGCCATGCTCTCGACCTTCGACCGCGCGCACGAGTGGCTCAACGGCGAGCCGGCGCTGGACGGGCGCGTGGTCGCCGTCGACTTCTGGACCTACTCGTGCGTGAACTGGCTGCGGACGCTCCCGTACGTGCGCGCCTGGCATGCGCGGTACGCCGCGGCCGGGCTGGTCGTGGTCGGCGTACACGCCCCGGAGTTCTCGTTCGAGCACGCGCCGGCGAACGTGCAGCGGGCGGTGACCGACCTCGACGTGCCCTATCCGGTCGTGATCGACAACGACTTCTCCATCTGGCGCGCCTTCGACAACCACTACTGGCCGGCGCTCTACGTGCTCGACCGCGACGGCCGCGTGGGGTTCCAGCACTTCGGCGAGGAGGCCTACGCCGAGTCCGAGCGCGCGATCCAGGCGCTCCTGGGCCTGGACGAGCCGTTGTCGGACGTCGACGCCGGTGGATTCGCGGCGCCCGCCGACTGGGCCGCGCTGAACTCGCCGGAGACCTACCTCGGCGCGCTGCGCGGTGAGCGCCGTGGCCGCGCCGGCCTACTCGCGCGCAACCAATGGGCGCTGAGCGGCGAGTGGACCGTGGCCGAGGAGTTCTCCGCGCTCGACGCCGGGGGCGGCTCGATCGCCTACCGCTTCGAAGGCCGCGACGTGAACCTCGTGCTCGGCGCCGACGCGCCGGTCGGGTTCACGGTGACGGTGGACGGCGAACCGCCGGGCGCCGCCGCCGGCATCGATGTCGACGGGGCCGGCGCAGGCGTGTTGGCGCAGCCGCGGATGTACCAACTCGTGCGTGCCCCCGGCCCGGTCCGGGAGCGAACGGTGGAGGTCACGTTCGACGGCCCGGTCCGTGCGTACGTCTTCACGTTCGGGTGACCGGACCGGATCGTCTACTTGTCTGACATTGACACAAGATCTCCGTCCGGTTAGGTTCGGCCTCTCATACAACAAACACGGGCGCCCGAATGTGCGTCCTTGTGAGGGGGAGAGGGAATTGCGGAGGAGACTTGCCGGCCTGGCATTGCTGGGCCTTGCCTTTGCGCTGCCTGAAACGGCCTCGGCGAAGTCCACGGCCACGGCCGCGGCACCGCCGAAGGTGCTCGTGGTCACGAGCGCCAGCGACCCAGTGACGACCGCCGGTCTGGCCGCGATCAACGCGGCGGCGGCCGGCGACGCGTTCACCGTCACGGCGCCCGCGCCGGCGGCGATCAGCGCCGAGATGACGCCGCAACAGCTGGAGACCTACCGCGCGGTGGTCTTCTTGAGCACGGGCCAGGCAAGCCCGCTCACGGCGGCTGACAAGACCAACTTCGAGGCCTACTTCCGCAAGGGCGGAGGCTTCGTGGGGATCGGCTCGGCGATCGAGTCCGACCCGTCGTGGCAGTTCCTGACGGATGTTCTGGGCACGCGCTCGGCGTCACGCACGGCACAGCAGTCAGGCACGGTGAAGGTGTTCGACCGCGTCCACGACGCGAGCAAGGGTCTTCCGCTCTACTGGGAGCGCAATGACCATTGGTACAACTTCACGACGAATGTCCGGGGCGTGTCGCACGTGCTCGCGACCGTGGTGGAGGATCCGTTCGGTCCGCAGCCGCAGGGCGCGACCCTCGACGGCATCGAGGGCGGCACGATGGGTGTCCATCACCCGGTCTCCTTCTGCAAGGACTACCAGGGCGGCCGCTCGTTCTACACGGCCCTCGGCAACACCGCCGCGGCGTACGACGCCACGCTCACCACGCACCTGAAGGGCGCGATCACGTGGGCGACGGGCGGCAGCGACCCGACGTACAGCGATTGCGGCGCCACGGTGCTCAAGAACTTCCAGCAGACGAAGATCGGCTCGCCGCCGAACCTGCAGGAGCCGATCGGCTTCGACCAGCTTCCCGACGGCCGCGTCCTGCAGACGGACCGGCTCGGCTCGCTGCGCCTGCACAACCCGACCACGGGCGTCACCAGCGTGGTCGCCAACTTCAACGACCCGGCCCTGCCGCTGACGCAGCGGATCTACTCCGCCGGCGAGGACGGCTTGTACGGCCCGGCGGTGGACGCGAACTTCGCCACCAACAAGTGGGTCTACCTCTTCTACTCGCCGCAGCGGGTCACCGGGGTCAAACTCTCCACGGGCGAGATCGTCGACCAGACCACGCCGAACACGAACCCGCCGAACACGGCGGCGTCGAAGACCGCGTGGGATCCGTATGTCGGCTACCACCAGCTCTCGCGCTTCAAGTTCGTCGAGGACTCCAGCGGCCCGCGCCTGGACTTCGCCAGCGAGGAGCAGATCATCCGCGTGCCGATGAACCGGCAGGAGTGCTGCCACGTCGCGGGTGACATCGACTTCGACAAGCACGGCAACCTGTGGTTCGTCACCGGTGACGACACGCCGGCCGGCGGCATCAACGCCGGCGGCTACGGCCCGTTCAACTCCCAGAAGACCGACGAGCAGCAGACCGTGCGCACGACCGGCGCCACGGGCGGCACCTTCACGCTCACGTTCGACGGTCAGACGACCGCGCCGATCGCGTGGAACGCGACGGCCGTGCAGATCGACGCGGCGCTCGAGGAGCTGTCGAACCTCGAGGCCGACGAGATCCAGACCAGCGGCGGTGGTAACCCCGGTGGCGTCAGCACCGCGAACGTCAACGTCTTCTTCCGTCGCGCCAAGCAGCAGCTCAACCAGACGCAGATCACGGCCAGCGGCGCCGGCCTCACGGGCGGCACGGTCGCGACCACGACGGCGCAGGAGGGCGGCTGGTACCAGCGCCTGACCGGCGACTCGCGCCGCAGCGCGCTGAACACCAACGACCTGCGCGGCAAGGTCCTGCGCATCAAGGTCAAGGACGCCATCGGCGCCGCCGACGCCAACAAGGCCGACTTCAGCGGCACCGGCGCCGGCGCGTACACGATCCCGGCCGGCAACCTGTACCCGCTCGTCGCGGGCGCCCCGCAGGACAAGACGCGGGCCGAGGTCTACGCCATGGGCTTCCGCAACCCGTTCCGAATCCAGGTCGACGAGAACGACGTCGCGTACGTCAGCGACTACTCACCGGACGCGAACACCCCGCAGCGCGGTCGCGGCCCGGGCGGCAACGGCCGCTTCGAGATCGTGCGCAAGCCGTCCAACTACGGCTGGCCGACCTGTTACAAGCGCGATCTGGCCTACTACGAGTGGAACTTCCACGAGTTCGCGCCCAACACCACCACGGCGGGTACGCCGCTGAACAACCCGCCGAAGCTGCACGAGTGCAACGGCGCGACCCAGCGCAACGACTCGCTGTGGAACATCGAGGGCGGCCCGAGCGTGGAGCCCGGCCTGCGCGAGGTGCCACCGGTCACCAACCCGGACATCTGGTACTCGTACCGCGACAACAACACGGCGGCGCCGCTCGGCACCCCGTGCCTGGCGCAGTACGCGCCGACGCCCGGCCCGATCGCGCCCGGCTCGACCACCGAATGCCCGCGGCTGTTCCCGGAGCTCTACACCGGGGGCGTCGGCCCGCACGGCATGACCAAGTACGACTACAACCCGGCGAACCCGAACCCCAAGAAGTTCCCGGCCTACTACGACGACTCGGTCATCTTCGGCGAGTGGACGCAGGACACCCTGCGCGAGATGAAGCTCGACGGCAGCAACAACATCCAGAAGATCAACACCTTCCTGGATTGCGGCAGCCGGGCCGCCGCCGGCGCCGGCACGTTCCAGTTCGAGTGCGACAACCCGATGGACCTGCAGTTCGGGTCCGACGGCGCGTTCTACCTGCTCACGTACGGCAACGGGTTCAACGTCATCAGCCCGGACGCCGGCATGTACAAGTGGGAGTACGTGAAGGGCCAGCGCGCGCCGAAGGCCGTGCTGACCACCGACAAGACCAACGGCGCCTCGCCGCTGACGGTCAACTTCTCGAGCGCCGGGTCGCTCGACGAGGACCCGGGCGACTCGATCCGCTACGAGTGGGACTTCGGTGACGGCTCGCCGATGTCCACCGAGCCCAACCCGACCCACGTCTACACCCAGCGCGGCCGCTTCACCGCCGTGCTGTCGGTGATCGACTCCCAGGGTCAGCGCACCTCGACCAGCACGATCATCACGAGCGGCAACACCGCTCCGACGATCACGATCGAGGCGCCGCTCGACGGCGGCCTGTTCTCCTTCGGCGACGAGCTGGAGTTCAAGGTCACGGTCACCGATCCGGAGGATCCGACGATCGACTGCAAGGACGTCACGGTCAAGTACGTGCTCGGCCATGACAGCCACGGTCACGAGCTGCAGAGCGTCTCGGGCTGCCGCGGGCTCCTGCAGACCGGTGCGGACGAGGCGTCGCACGGCGGCAACGTGTTCGCCGTGATCAGCGCCGAGTACACCGACAAGGGCTCGGCGGGCGGCGTGCCGTCGCTGAGCACGACCAGCCAGGTGCAGACCCGGCAGAAGCGCCAGGAGGTCGAGCACGTCGTGACCCAGTCGGGCACGACCACCGCGACCAACACCGATGGCGGGGCGGGCGTGCACCGCAACAGCCTCGCCTCGGGCGACTGGATCAAGCTGAACGGTCCGTTCAACCTGCACCAGATCGACTCCGTCACGATCCGCTACGCGGACAATGCGGCGGGTCGCACCGTCGGGTCGCCGCTCGGGGCGATCGAGGTCCGGACGGGCTCCCAGACGGGCCCGATCGTGACCACGCTCAACCTGACGTCGACCGGGAACACGACGGCGTGGAACAGCCTGACGTTCCCGATCTCCCTGCAGGGCAAGAACGACCTGTTCTTCGTGTTCCGCAACGTCACCGGTGGCGTCGCGGCCGGGCAGAGCATGTTCCTGCTCAACTGGGCGCACTTCAACGGCAACGGCGTGACGGTGCAGAAGACGACGGCGGATGGCAGCGCCGGCGGCACCGTGGCCGCGACGCTGTCGCTGTCGCTCGGGACGCCCGCCACGTTCGGGGCGTTCACGCCGGGTGTCGCCAAGACGTATGAGGCGGGCACCACGGCCAACGTCATCTCGACCGCCGGTGACGCGACCCTGTCGGTCGCGCCGTCCCCGGCGTACCTGGCCAACGGGGCGTTCACCCTGCCGCAGCCGCTGCAGGTGGCGTTCTCGAAGTCGACATGGACGGCACCGACTTCCAATGAGTCGGTGACGATCGGCTTCAAGCAGCCGATCGGCGCCAACGACGCGCTCCGCACCGGGGCGTACTCGAAGACGCTGACGTTCACGCTGTCGACGACCACGCCGTAACACCCGCACCAGCAGCCGCGGCGGCCTCCGGGTCGCCGCGGCTACTGCGTCTGGCGGCCGAGCTCGCGCGGGTGGAAGTAGCCCATGAAGCGCACGATGCCGTCATCGGCGAACTCGATCACCGAGACGCCCACGTAGTCCACCGCGCCACCGTCGCGAGCCGTGCCCTGTCGCGACCACTCGAGTGCGACGCGGTCACCGTCGACGATCACGTTGCGAAAGTCGGACTGCACCGAGTCGAACAGCTTGCGATCGTCGGTCCAGAAGCTGCGGGCCCCGTCCTTGCCGTGGTGATCGTCGCCCACGGTCACGTTCTGCAGCGTGCATTGGTCGGCGAACAACGCGACCAGCGGGTCCGTATCGGCATCGCGCTCCAGGTGACCGAGCGCGTCGATGAATTGCTCCGTGCGTGAGGTGCTCATCTCCGGAGGCTTCCCATGCGCACCCCCGGCACGGCGCCAAGTCGCCGTTCGAGTCACGTGAGCGCTCGATGGGTAGCGCTCGGTCATGAAGAAGATGCTGAAGCTGCTCGCCGCCAAGAAGGCCTTCGACTGGTATCGCGGGCGCAAGAACACCCGCACCCGCGCTCACTGAGCCGACCGGATCGCCCCCGCGAGCGCTGACACCGCCGCGGGGATCGCGGGTTCGGTGACCTGGCCGTAGCCGAGGATCAACGCCGGACCCCGGGGCGCGACGCAGTGCTGCGAGAGCGGCACGACGGCCACGCCGAGCCGGCCCGCCGCCTCGGCCACCGCCCGGTCGTCGATCCCGTCGGGCAGGTCGAGCACGACGTGCAGGCCCGCCGCGACGCCGGTCGGGGTCGCCTCCGGCAGCTCCCGCGCGAGCGCGGCGAGCAGCGCGTCACAGCGCGGTACCCGGCCGCAGCTGCCCGGATCGCACCGCCTCGCGCAGCCGGCGTTCGAGCTGCAGATGCAGTGGCACGGGCGACCCTCGATCCAGGCGTACGAGCAGCTCGATGTCGGAAGTGGCCTTCATCAGTGGGCAGGAACTGGCCCTCGCCAGTGCTCCACTCGGACCGTACCGTGCGGAGCATGCCGTCCACGACCACCTTGCTCGTCTTCGCCGTCGCCGCGATTGCGCTGATCGTCATCCCCGGGCCGAACCTCGTCTTCATCGTCACGCGCACGGTGTCGCAAGGGCGTCGCGCCGGGTTCGCGTCGGCGCTCGGCGTGGACGCGGGGACGCTGGTGCACATCGCCGCGGCCACCGCCGGGCTGTCCGCGGTGATCGCCCACTCGCCGACGGCGTTCGCGGTGGTCAAGTACCTCGGCGCCGCCTACCTGCTCTACCTCGGCGCGCGCACGCTCCTGCGCCGCGCGTCCAACGCGGCGGCCACCGAACTCACCCCCGAGCCGCTCGCGCGGGCGTTCCGGCAGGGCATGCTGGTCAACGTCCTGAACCCGAAGGTCGCGCTGTTCTTCCTGGCCTTCCTGCCGCAGTTCATCGACCCCGAGCGCGGCTCAGCGGCCCTGCAGACGTTGATCCTGGGCCTCGAGTTCTTCGCCCTCGGGCTGGCCATGGACCTGCTCTACGTCACGGTCGCGGCCGCGCTGCGCTCCCGCGTGTCCGGCCCCGGCGGGCCGCGCGGGCGCTACTTCACCAGCGCGGTCTACCTCGGGCTGGCGGCGTTCGCCGCGAGCTGAGTCGCGACCCGGCGGAAGCGCCCGGTGCCCTCGCCGGCCCGCGCGCGGCGGCCTTCGGCCACGAGCGCCGCGAACGCCTCCGCGCCGAGCACGAGGCGAGCCTCGGTCAGCGCGCGCTCCTGGATCGCCGTGACCGACGCCCACGGCGGCGCGCCGATGCGCTCGTGCAACTCGGTGGACGCGCCGGCCAGGCGGGCGGCCTCGATGTGCTCGCCGTCCAGCGCGGCCTGCGCGGAGAGCCCCGCGAGCGCCTCGGCGACGTTGAACTGGTCGCCGACGTGGCGCGCGAGCGCGAGGCAGTCCTCGAAGCCGCGGCGTGCGGCCTCGCCGCTCCCGCGCGCGAGATCCAGCCACGCGTTGTCGATCAGCGGCTCCACAAGGCAGCGGTCGTCGCCGAGCTGGCGCCGGAGCTCCACGGCTTCGCTGAGCCGTTGCTCGGCCCGTTCCAGGCGCCCGTGGACGAGGTCGTAGAAGCCCTGTTCGCCGAGTGCGGTCGCGATGCCGTACGGGTCGCCGGCCTCGCGATAGAGCGCGAGCGCCTCGTCGGCCATCCGGCCCGCGCGCTCCCAGTCCTCGGCCCGTTCACACGCGCCCGCGAGCGCGAGCACCGTGTCCGCGAGCAGCGCCGGGTCGCGCAGACCGCGAGCCAGCGCCACGGCGGTGTCGCACAGCTTGCCCGCGGCGGGCGAGTCGATCAGCACGGCGCGGCGGCCGAGCGCGGCCAGCGCGTGGGCGACGAGCGCGGCGTCGCCGAGGTCCTGCGCGACGGTGAGCGCCTGCTCCAGCGGCGTCTCGGCCTCCGCGAACTGGCCTTGGGCGAGCGCGAGTTGCCCGTCCCAGTACAGCGCGGCGGCGCGGCGCACGCTCGGCCTGGGGTCGAAGTCCTCCAGCGCCTGCGCGAGCCACCCGCGCACCTCCTGCGCGTGCGCGTCCCACGGCAACGTGCGCGCGAACGCGATCGCGATCCGCAGCGCGTCCTCCGCCTGTCCGGCGCGCAGCGAGCGCTCGAAGGCGATCCGCAGGTTGCCGCGCTCGCGGGTGAGCCGGGAGAGCCACGCCCGCCGGTCCGCGCGCGCCGCCTGGGTCGCCGCACGCTCGGCGTAGGTGAGGAAGTACGCGGCGTGACGCTGCTCGAACGGGACGAGGTCACCCGCCTGCGAGGCGGCGAACTCGCGCACGGAGTCGAGCATCGCGAGCCGCGGTTGCGCGTCGTCGCCGGCGTCGACGACCACGAGCGACGTGCGATCCATGATCGCCGCCAGCAGCACCTCGGCCGGTGCGCCCGCGTCGCACACGGCGTGCACCGCGTGCAGCGCCGCGCCGCCCTCGAACACGCTGAGCTGCGCGAGCAGCGTGCGGTGCTCGTCGTCGAGCACCTCCCACGACCACTCGAGCGTCGCCCGCAGCGAGCGCTGGCGCTCGGGCAGGTCGCGCGGGCCGCAGGACAGCAGCTCCAGCCGCCACTCCAGCCGCTCCAGCAGCGCGGGCAGCGGCAGCAGCCGCGCGCGGTCGGCGGCGAGTTCGATCGCGAGCGGGAGCCCGTCCAGGCGCGCGCAGATCTGGTCCACGACGGCTTCGTCGTCATCCGCCCGCCAGTCCCGCCGGACGGAGGCCACGCGCGACTTGAACAGGGCGGCGGCATTGGAGGCCGCGAGCGGCTCCACGCGGTAGGCGTGCTCGACCGTCAGCCGCAGCGGCGCGGGGTTCGTGATCAGCACGGTCAGGTTGGGCACGGCCGTCAGCAGCTGAGCGACCTGGGCGGCGTCGGCCCGGAACCGTTCGAAGCCGTCGAGCACGATCAGCGACTTGGCGCCGCGGGTGACGCGCATGAGCCGCTCGCCGAGCTCCGCGGGTGTGTCCGCGACGACGCCGAGCACGCTGCCGACGGCAGGGACGAACCGCTCGTCGACGCCCGCGAGATCGACGTAGGCGACCCCGCCCGAGAAGCGGCCGTTCAGCGCCCGCGCGGCTTCGAGCGCGAGGCGCGACTTTCCGACGCCGCCGGCGCCGACAAGTGTCAGCAGGCGAACGTCGTTGCGAGCGAGCAGCGCGCCGATCTCGGCCAGCTCGCCCTCGCGGCCGATGGTGGCGTTCGCCGGTGACGGGAGCGGCGCGGCCAACGTGTTGGTCACCGTCTCGGCGTCGAGCTCGGGGTCGTGCGCGAGGATCATCGCTTCCAGCCGGCGCAACTCCGGCCCCGGCTCAAGGCCGAGCTCGTCGACGAGGAGCCGCCGTCCCTCGCGCATCGTCTCGAGCGCGTCGGCCTGCCGGCCCGAGCGGTAGAGCGCGAGCATCAGCCGCCCGCGCAGGCGCTCCCGCAAGGGATGCTCGGCCACCAGGGCCCGCAGCTCGCCGACCAGATCGCCGGCCTGGCCGTGCTCGAGGTCGGCGGCCAGTCGTTCCTCGGTCGCTTCCAGGCGCAGCTCCTCGAGCCGCTCGACCTCGGCCTGCGCGAAATTGTCGAACCGGTGGTCAGCGAGTGCCGGTCCGCGCCACAGCGCGAGCGCCTGGACGAACTCGCCGCGGCTCATCAGCGCCTCGAAGCGGTGGGTGTCGAGCGCCGTGCGCTCGATCTCCAGCGCGTAGCCCGCGGCCCGCCGGCGCACGGGGAGCGCCTCGCCGAGGCGCGCGCGCAGGCGTGACACCTGCTTCTGGAGCGCCTGATCGCGGCCCTCGGGCGGTTGGTCGCCCCAGACGGTCTCGACCAGTGCGTCCACGGGCACGGGCTCGGGAGCCCGTAGGGCCAGCGCGACGAAGAGCCGCCGTTGCTTGGCGCCTTCGAACTCGACGTGTTGATTGGCGACGAGGACCTCAAGCGGTCCCAGCAGCCTGACCTCGGTATCAGTGTTCATGGTTCGAACAGCGTCGACCGTATCTGGTGGCCGCCGCGATGTCTACGGGCGCTTGACCGCCCCGCGGATCACGATGGCGGCGGCGGCGAGGGCGAGCGAATCACGGACGAGGCAGAGGGTGAGGGTCTTGTTCATGTCCAGAAGCCCATCAAGCGGCGCTGACAACTGGTTGACGACCGGCTGACGCGGTTCCGTCAGCGAGAAAAGGTCAAAGTGACTAAAAGTGCGCTACCGTACTAAGGGTCAAGATGACCTAAAGGATTGACCAGGCATGGCTGAGATCAAGAAACTTCCGTTGCTGCGCCACCTGCGCGCCGAGCCGACGAGCCACGTCCTCGCGTACCGCGGCGGGCAGCTGCGAACCGAAGGCCCGGGGCGGGCGTTCTGGTTCCGCGCGATCAACACCGCGATCGCGGAGGTGCCGATCGACGACCGCGAGCTCCCGTTCCTCTTCCACGTGCGCAGCGCCGACTTCCAGGCGCTGACGGTGCAGGGCGTCGTCGGCTACCGCGTCGTCGACCCGCAGCGCGTCGCGCGCCGGATCGACTTCGCGATCGACCTGAACACCGGGCGCTGGACGCAGACGCCGCTCGAGCAGCTCGCCGGGCTCGTCATGCAGCTCGCCCAGCAGTTCGTGATCGATGAGCTCGTCAAGCGCGACGTGCGCCAGATCCTCGCCGACGGCGTCGCGCCGATCCGCGCCCACATCGCGGCGGGGCTGGCCGCCGAGGCGGCGCTGGGCGACCTGGGGATCCAGGTCGTCGCCGTGCGCGTGGCCGCGGTCGCGCCGACGGCCGAGATGGAGAAGGCGCTGCAGCAACCCACACGCGAGGCGATCCAGCAGAACGCCGACCAGGCCACGTTCCAGCGCCGCGCGTTGGCGGTCGAGTCCGAGCGGGCGATCGCCGAGAACGAGCTGCACAACCGGATCGAGCTCGCGCGCCGCGAGGAGGAGCTCGTCGGGCGCGAGGGCGCGAACGCGCGTAAACGGGCCGAGGAGAAGGTCGCGGCCGCGCTGGTCGAAGCCCAGGGCGCCGACGAGCGGCACGCGCTGGCCGCGACCCGCAAGGCGGCGACGATCGACGAGGTCCAGGGCGCGCAGCTGCGCGTCGACGCCGAGCGCGCGCGGATCGACGCCGCGATGCCGCCCGACGTACTGCTGGCGCTGGCGATGCGCGAGCTGGCCGCGAACCTCGGCAAGGTCGAGCACCTGACCGTGACGCCCGACATGCTCACCCCGCTGCTGGGCCGGCTGAACCGATGACCCTGCTCCCGCGATGCGTGCTCGTCGAGCGCCCGACGGAGTTCCGTGAGCTGCTCGCGCGCCACGGCACGCGCGAGCAGGCGCGGTTCTTCCTGGGGCAGCGTGGGCTGCGGATCGAGGACGTCGAGGAGCGCCATTTGCGCTACGAGGAGACGCGGGCGCGGGTCATCGGCGCGATCCCTCCGGCCTGGCGGACCGCTGTGGTGGAGCGCGGCGACCTCGACCGCTTCCTGTTCGCCGCCGACGACATCGTGGTCGTCCTCGGCCAGGACGGCCTGGTCGCCAACGTGGCCAAGTACCTGAACGGGCAGCCGGTGATCGGGCTCAACCCGGAGCCAGACCGCTTCCCCGGCGTGCTCGTGACTCAGCGCCCGGAGGCGATGGCCGACCTCTGCGCGGATCTGGTCGCCGGGCGTGCGGGTGTGGAGCAGCGCACGATGGTGCGAGCCGCGTTGGATGACGGACAGGAGCTGCGCGCGTTGAACGAAGTGTTCGTCGGGCATCGGTCGCACCAGTCCGCGCGGTACGTGCTGGATGTCGGTGGCGTGAACGAGCACCAGTCGTCGTCGGGACTGATCGTCGCGACTGGGAGTGGCGCGACTGGTTGGGCCAAGAGCATCAACCAGGGGCGCTTGGCGTTGCCCACGCCGGTGGCCCCGGAGTTGGCGTGGTTCGTCCGCGAGGCGTGGGAGAGCCCCGCCACGGGCGCGGCGTTGACGGCTGGGTTGTTGGCGCCCGATGGCGTGCTGCGGGTGACGAGCGAGATCGACGGCGTCGTGTTCGGCGACGGCATCGAGGACGATCGGCTAGAGGTGGGGTGGGGGCAGCGGGTGGAGATCAGTGCGGCGCGTGAGCGGCTCGCGCTCGTGGGGTGAACGGCAACGGCGAGCACCGTCGGGCGACGCGTCAAGGAACTCGCGGTTCGCGTGCCCGGTGGCGCGTTGCCGCTCATCTCGGAGGGGGTGATGAACAAACCGGTCCTGTCAGGACCTGATCGTGCACAACCCCGCCGAGCTCAGCGCTCCACGCGGTCCCGCACCATCTCGGCCGGCAGGTCCGACACGAGCGCCCCGAACGCGGTCCGCGCCCACACCGTGTCCCGCTTCAAATACGGCCGCCCGCCGTCATCCAGCACCTCGGGCGCGCGCTTCGCCTTCACGTCGGCCAAACAGGCCTTGCACAGCGGCAGCGTCGGGCTCGAGCCCCAGCGGCCCTTCCCGGTGCTCCGCCCGTGGGTCGGGTTCAACGCGCACAGCGCGGACACGTTCGACGGACGGCCGAGCGCGTCGCCGAGGGCCTGGCGCGCGACGTCTTCCAACACCAGGGCGCCGACGAGGTCGGCGTCGGAGGCGTCCGCGTCCTCGGTGATGCGGCGCGCGGTGTCGCGGGCGTCGAGGGCGCGCTGGTAGTGCTCCTGCGCGGCCGGCGACTCCGGGACGGGCTGGGCGTCGAGCTCGGAGACCAGCTCGACGAGCTCGGTCTCGACGGTGTGCCGCAGCTCACGCCGGCGTGATCCGTGCGCGGCCTCGAAGACGTGATCCGGCAGATACAAAGGGCCGTCCGGCGCGGGGTGCGCGCCGCGGCGGCGCCGGACCACGAAGAGCGAGCCGACGAGCAGCAGCGCAGCGATGATCAGCCCGACGAGTGCGGTCGGGAAGCCGCCGTCGGTGCCGCCCGCGGCGGGCACCGAAGCGCCGCCCGAGTCGCGGTCGTCGTTCACGCGATCCGACAGGTCGTCGCTCGCCTGCTCGGCCTTCTCGACGATGTCCGGGTCGGTGAGCGAGTCGAGGTAGCGGTTCAGCGTCGTCGCGAAGCGCTCGTCGTAGTCGTGGTCGACGAGGTTCGTGTAGCTGGACACCGCGCGCAGCCGTTCCTTCTCGGCCTCGGGTGCAGCCGGCGGCGGCTCGGCGGTGAGGGTGCCGTCGTTGACGGTGAGCAGCACCGCGTCGTCACGGCCCAGGCGCTTGCGCAGGACGGCCAGCAGGGGACGTGGCTTGCCGTCCACCGCGTCGCCGGCGACCAGCGGGATGAGCGCGACCAGCACGGGCGGTGAAGCCTGGCGCAGCCGCGCCTCCAGCTCGGTCCGCTCCTGGTCGGTGAGCGCCGAGCGCAGCGACGGGTCCACGTACAGCGGGCTCTGCCCGAGGCCCATCGCGGCGGCGCCTACCTCCTGCGCGGCGGCGCTCGCCGGCATGACCGCGAACAACAGGAGCACCAGGACGAGGGCGCTACGCACGGGAGAAGCTCCGCGTCGCCCGGTAGGCCAGCGAGAAGCCCCAGAGGATGGAGCCAGCGAACAGCCCGCCGATGCCGGCACCGAGCAGGACGAGCCACGCCGGAGCGGAGTCGTCGGAGTCTTCGTCTGATTCACGGTCAGGGCGGTCCTCCGGCAGGGGGTCGAGCGGTTCGGTCGGGCGGTCGCGCTGATAGCTGTAGCCGCGCTCCTCGGCGTCAGCGGCGATCTGGAACACCGCGCGCAGGCGGGGGACGATCGTCTTCGGCGTCTCCTCGCCGGGCGGGCCGTACTCGATCTCGAACGGGACGTCGATGTCCCGGTCCAAGCGCTGCTGGAGCAACGTGAAGTTGCCGCGCTGGTCGACGCCGACCAGCAGCCGTGCGCCCTTGAACAGCCGGTCGTCGATCGCCCACAGCGCGCGGTCCAGCTCGCCGCCGCTCTCGTCGGACTCGAGCGACGGCAACGCGACGATCTTCACGTCGAACGGGACGTTGGCCTCGCGCAGGTGCTGCACGATCAGCTGCTGGTCGCGCTCCGGGATGAGGAACTGCAGCTCAGGGTGGACGTACAGCGGCGCCGCCCCCAGGCCCTTCGCCGCGCGGTCAAGCCGATCCTCGGCGGCAGCGGGCGCGGCGAACAAGAGCGCCGCCAGCAGTGTGACGAGCACGACCCTCACCGGCCGTCCTCCGCAAGGGCCCCGCGCATGTCGCGGCGCAGCGTCCCGATGCCGGTGCGCGCCCATACGGTCTCGCGCTGCCAGTACGGACGGTCGCCGTCCCACAGCGAGTCCGGGACCTTGTCGGCCGCGATCGCCCGGGCGCACTTGGTGCACGCCGGCACCTCGATGGTCGCGCGGTTGGTCGTCCAGCGCGTGGGCTTGGCCTGGCCGTGGTGGCGCGGGTCGAAGTAGCAGCGGCTGCGCTCGGAGCCCTTGAGCACCTCACGGCCACGCTCGGCGAGCACGAGCGCGCCGAGGTCGTCGATCGGCTTGCCCTTGCGGTCGAGCGCCATCGACGCCGCGGCCTCGAGGTCGAGCGCCCGCTCGTTCGGTGCCTTCTTGCGCGCGAGCTCCCGCGCCAGTTTCGAGTGGGCGTTGACCGCCCGCGTACGCACGTCGCCGGCGGGCAGCGACCCGGCGTGGCGGCGCCCGCGGGACAGCCGGCGACGGCGGCGACGCTCCAGCCCGGTGCCGGACAATGCGGCGCCGAAGAGGAACGCGCCGATCACGCCGAACCCGAGGGCCGCGTTGTCGGACTCGTCCGGCTCGCTGTACGGGGTCGGGGTCGGGCCGCCCTCGCTGGGCGGGATCGCGGCGCGCTCGGCGCGCGGCATCCGTGGCTCACCCCGCGCGAGCGCGAGGATGTACTCGAGCTTGGGAAGGGCCGGATCGTCGCGGTCGAAGTCCCAGTAGGCGGCCTGCGTGATGTCGCGGGCGCGCATCGGCAGCTGGACGCCGAAGGCGGTGGCGTCGACGATCTGGCCGCGGTCGTCGCTGACGATGTAGAGGCCGTCCTTGCCGAGCCCGTCACGCAGCAGCGCGAGCCGATCCTCGTCGCTGACGACATCGGCGGCACTCAGGAACGGCGCGACGACGAGATAGGTCGAGAACGGCATGGCCTCGACCGCGCGCAGCAGCGCGGCGCGGTCACCGTCATCGATCCGGCGCGTGACCGAGTCGCTGACCCACACCGGCGACTGCTTCAGGCCCTCGACCATGACGTCGGTCCGGTCCTGCGCATAGGCGGTGCCGCCGCCGAGGAGCGCGAACGCGAACGCGATCGCGGGTACGGCGAGACGACGAAACACGCCACTCACTATGCCGCAGTGGCCCGCGAACCAAACCGCCTAGGTCCGTTTAGCGGGACGTTCTGCCGGCGACTCCTCGGGCACGGGTCGCAGCAGCGCTGGGCCGAGCGCGACGGCGCGCCGGCCGGCGTGCAGCATGTTGCGCGCGAAGGCCACGACGTCGCCGCTGCGGCGGGCGGGGTGCCCGTCGCCGATCCGGGCCCGATCGTTGCCCTCCCACAGGCTGCCCGGCCCGGAGGTGGGCTCGCCGCCGAGGCGGTACCAACGGTCGACGAACACCAGCGCGAGCTCCCCGACCGGGCGGACGTTCTCGTAGAGCAAGGTCATGAGCTTCGATTCGCCGCCGACGACGTGCTCGCGCCGCGGGCGGTCCAGGGCGCGCTCGACGGCCTTGGCGATCTCGTCCGGGTGGTAGGCGTCAAACAGTCGCGCGGGGCTGCGGCCGGTGGCGCTCGTCGCCCGGCCGTAGATCGGCGTGTCGAGCGGCCCGGGCTCGATCATGGAGAACCGGACGCCCGTGCGCTGCTCGCGCTCCTCGACGGCGAGGGTGTTCAGGAAGCCGCGCAGGGCGTGCTTGGACGCGGTGTAGCTCGAGAACGCGGGCAGCGGCAGCCGGGCCATCATCGAGGACACGGCGATGAGGCTCCCGCAGGTCCGGCGCAGCTCCGGCAGGGCGGCGCGGATGAGGTTCACCGCGCCCCCGAAGGTCACCTCCATCGTGCGATCGAAGTCCTCAGGCTCGACCTCGAGGAAGTGCCCGAAGACGACGGCGCCGGCGTTGCTGATCACCACGTCGAGGCCGCCGAGCAGCTCGATCGCCTGCTCGACGACCGCCGTGGCGGCCTCGCGGTCGGCGAGGTCCGCCGGCAGGGCGTGGGCGACCGCCCCAAGGGCACGGGCACGCTCGGCGGCCTCCTCCAGCGCCACCTCGCCACGGGCGACCAGCACGAGTGACGCGCCCCCGCGGGCGAGCCGCTCCGTCGTCGCGAGGCCGACCCCGCTGCTGGCTCCTGTGAGCAGAATGCGCTTTCCGTCCATGCTGGCGCTACGCGGCGGGGCCGCGCGGAGCGCACCCAGGTGTCGCCTAAGCGACGGCGACCGCTTCGATCTCGATCCGGTAGCCGGGCTCGAACAGGATCGAGACGCCGATCAGCGACGCCGGCACGCGCGGGACGTCTTCCACGGCGGCCAGGCCGGCGCCGAGCTCGCCGAGCTGGTCCGGCGTCCAGTCGGTGACGTACATCGTGAGCTTCACGAGGTCGGCGGCCGAGGCGCCCGCGGCCTCGACCGCGAGGATGACATTGCGCAGGGCCTTTTCGGCCTGCGCGGCGAGGCCGCCGTCGACGAGCTGGCCGTGCTCATCGGAGCCGGTCTGGCCCGCGATGTGGATCGTCCGCGTGCCGGTGGCGACGCTGACGTGGTGGTAGAAGGGCGTGACGGGACGCCCAGCGGGATTGATCAGTTCGACGCTCATGCATAGCAACGATATAGCATTGATATGCTTCATGTCGTGTCCCCTCGAAAAGCCTCTCCCGCCGTGCGCTCGGAGTTGATCGCCGCGGCCGCCCAACTGCTGGCCCATGAGGGCCCGACCGCGTTCACGTTGCGTCGTGTCGCGAGCGCGGCGGGCACCACGACGATGGCCATCTACACGCACTTCGGCTCGATGAACGAGCTCAAGCGCGAGGTGCGCCGGAAGGGCTACGGCGCGCTCGCCGGCGCGATGGCTGCAGCGCCGGCGACGGACGACGCGCGGGCGGACCTGGAGGCGCTGTGCCGCTCCTACAACGCGTTCGCGCGCGAGCAGCCGGACCTGTACCGCGTGATGTTCATGGAGGCGCCGCTCGACGAGGCCGACGCCGCCGAGTGCGCGGGGACGTTCGCGACGCTCGTGGCGGGCGCGCAGCGCTACCTCGGCGACGGAGACGGCGCTGCGCTCGCGATGGAGCTGTGGGCCGCGGGCCACGGGATCGCGACGCTCGAGCTGTCGGCGCTGCTCAGCCCGGAACAGGCCGACGGCCTCGCACACAGCCTGCGCGAGAAGCTCCTTTAGAAGCCGAATTCGTCGCGCATGGCGTCGGCGACGTCACCGACCGGCGCGCCCCGCAGCTCGCCGTCGACGAACACGTCCACGCGCTCGTCCCAGAACGCGACGAGCCCGGCGATCATCGGCAGATCCGGCAGCGGCGCCTCGTAGCTCCATGCGATGTCCTCGTGCGCGCCCGCCGACCAGTACGACGCCTCGCCCTTGTACGGGCAGTAGCTCCGCGTGTCGCTGCGCGTGAGCGGGACGCGCACGTCCTCGCGCGGGAGGTAGAAGCGCGTCGGGACCAGCGTCTCGAACAACAGCCGCGCGCGCGAGGACTCGGCCAGCACCTCGCCGTCGAGCTCGATCCGCACGGGCCGGGACGTGAGCCGCACGTCCACGCGCGAGAACGGATCGCGCGGGTGGCCGTGGATCGGCTCGTCCTCCTCCAGCCAGGCGTCGAACGCGTAGAAGTCGAGCAGCACGTAGCCGTCGAGGTCCGCGTCGGCGAGCCGGAACCCGGCGCCCACGCGCTCGCCCACCGTCACCGACTCACCCTCCGCGGTGTGCGCGGCGAACGGAATGCCGGGATGGAGGATGCCGTCGGGAACCGCGATGGACTCGCCGCCCGGCGTCAGCGGCGCGGCGATGTCCGCGGCCGGGACGGCGTACAACGGCGTGACGCGGCGCGGCTCCCACACGAGCACCGCCCGCGTGCTGTCGACGACATCGTCGGCGCGGACGCGCTTCTCGACGGGCTCGTGCCGCAGGTCCGTCGCGAACAGCAGGTCTCGCATGCGTGTGCTCATGACCAGCAGGACGGTACGCCGTGCGCGACAATTCCGGGATGGCAGGCGGAGATATGGCGCGGCTGTACCACGCGTTGAGCTCGTACCACCTCGGGGACGACTTCCCGGCCCCTCCGGCCGACCACCCACTCGTCCTGCAGGACCTCGTCACGAACGACTTCGCGACCTGGCCGTACCCGTACAAGCGCTACGCGGAGGACCTGCCGCGCACGCCGCTCCCGCGCGAGTTGTCCGGCCTCGGACGCGTGCTCTACCTGTCCGCCGGCGTGGTGCGCACCCACGAGCGCGAAGGGCGCCCGACGCTGTTGCTGCGCGCCGCCGGCTCCGCGGGCGGCCGGTTCCCGCTCGAGCTGTACGTGTCGGCTCCGGACGGCGTCCACTGGTACGACCCCGAGGCGCACGCGCTGGTGCGGATCGCACCTGCGGCCGGCGGCGAGGCGACGACGCTGATCGTCACCGGTGTTCCGTGGCGCACGGCGTGGCGCTACGCCGAGCGCGGCTTCCGCCACCTGTACTGGGACGCCGGCACGATGCTCGCCCAGACGCTCGCGCTCGCCCCCGAAGGTCGCCTGTTCACGCGGTTCCCGGACGCTCGCGTGAGTGAGCTCGTGGGTGCGGACGGCACGCACGAGTTCCCGCTGGCGCTGGTCGCACTCGGCGACGGCGCGCCCCGGATCGAGCCGACCGCGCCGGCGTCGCGCGGCGCCGTCGATCACGCCCCGCGTGAGCTCCCGCTGATCACGGCCACGCAGCGGGCGGGTGACGGCGCGGCACTCGGGGCACCGTGGCCGCTGCGGCCCGCGCCGTTCGACGACGACGTGATCCTCCGGCGCGGCTCCACGCGCCGGATGGACCCCGCGCGCACGATCCCGCGCGTGGCGTTCGAGCGCATCTTCACCAGCGCGCTGCGCGACGCGCGCCATCCGCACTACGTCGCCATCCACGGCGTCGAGGACGTCGAGCCCGGCATCTACCGCTGGCCCGACGCGCTGCGGACCGGGAACCTGCGTGAGGAGCTGTTCCAGCTGTGCTGGGACCAGCCACTCGGGCGCGACGCGGCGTTCGTGGTCATGGGCGCGATGGACCTGGACGCGCTCGACGATCGCGACTACCGCGAGGCGCTGCTCGAGGCCGGGATCGTGGAAGGCCGACTGCACCTGGAGGCCTACGCGCACGGGTTCGGGGCGACCGGCATGACCTTCCTCGACTCCGAGTTCGAGGCGACGATCGGCGCGCCGCTCGCGGCGACGCTGTTCACCTGTGTCGGCGTGCCGACCTACCGCAATCGGCTCGGCGGAGCGCCCGGCGCGCCGGTGGCGGTCGTCTCCCCCGCTATGGAGTGACCCATTCGGTCACACCGGAAGACCGCTCTTTGGCGCGCTCGTACGCAGCCCTGTAGACATGGCTCATGTTCACGCGCCGGCGGTTGATCCAGTCCGGTCTGACGACCGCCGCGGCGGTGTCGTTCGGCCCCACCTTCTGGCGGGACGCGTTCGCTGCCCCGCCCGTCGCCACCGAGTCGGGACCGTACGGGCCGCTTCTCGCTCCGGACGCCAACGGGCTGCGGCTCCCGCCCGGGTTCAGCTCGCGCGTGATCGCCCAGTCGAATCTGCCGGTGACAGGCACGGGCTACGTGTTCCCGATCTACCCCGACGGCGCGGCCACGTTCCCGCTGCCCGACGGCGGCTGGATCCTGGCCGTCAACTCCGAGGTCCCCGGCGGACTGGGTGGCGCGTCCGCGATTCGCTTCGATGCGGCCGGCACCATCACCCAGGCGTACCGCATCCTGAGTGGCACGAGCACGAACTGCGCGGGCGGCGGGACGCCCTGGGGCACGTGGCTCTCGTGTGAGGAGGTCGAGCGCGGACGCGTCTGGGAGTGCCCGGTGACGGGCGGTCCCGCCGTCGATCGCCCCGCGATGGGCGTCTTCCAGCACGAGGCCGCGTGCGCGGACCGGGACGGGAAGGAATTCCTCTATCTGAGCGAGGACATGGGCGACGGCGGGTTCTACCGCTTCAGGCCCGACGCGTGGGGTGACCTCTCCACCGGCAGGCTGGACATCGCCTGCGCGGGGGTCGGCAACCGGGTCGTCTGGAAGACGATCGGCGATCCGATGTTCCTGGGCCCCACGCCACTGCGCCAGCAGCACGCGGACTCGATCAAGTTCGCCCGCGGCGAGGGCATCTGGTACGACAGCGGCCGCGTCTACCTGGCGACGACCAACGACGAGACGATCCACGTCTACGACACGGCCGCCGGGACCGTCGACGTCTTGTACCGCGCGGGCGATCTCCCCGGCACGCCGCTGACCGAGGTCGACAACGTGCTCGTGACCAAGTCCGGCGATCTGATGGTCGCGGAGGACACCTACCGCAACAACCCGGATGCACTGGACGTCGGCCTGATCACGCGGGCCAACGAGGTGTCACGGTTCGTGAAGCTCACGGGCGACGGGCACGCCGGCTCCGAGGTCGTCTCGATCGCGTTCAACCCCGGCGGCACGCGCATGTACGTCGGGTCTCAGCGCTTCGCCGCGGCAGGCATCGTGTACGAGATCAGCGGGCCGTTCCGCAGCGATCAGACCACGGTCTACACGCCGCCGACCCCGCCGCCCCCGCCCCCGCCGCCCGCTCCGCCGACGCCGGGTGTCCCGATCGGGCTGGACCTCGCGAAGCGGATCTCGATGAGCACGTTCCTCAAGCGCGGGCTTGCGGTCGCGCTCACGGTGGACCGGCAGGCGACCGTCCGCGTGCGGATCAAGGGCAAGCTCGGCCGCAAGACGGTGACGCTGGCGACGCTCACTCGCACGACACAGCGCGGAACCTCGACCCTGCGGGTGAAGCCGACGAAGGCGCGCGCGAAGACCTTGCGCAAGCGCAAGGGCAACCTGAAGATGACGGTCGAAGTGCGGGTCACGACCACCGGCGCGCCCGCGCGCACGTTTACCCGTACGGTCACCCTGCGACAGTAGGCGGATGCGCGTAGGCCTGCTCGGGCCGCTCGAGATCGAGCACGATGGACACCCGGTCGCGGTCGGCGGCGGGCGGCTGCGTGCGCTGCTCGCCCGCTTGGCGCTCGACGCCGGGCGGCCCGTGACCACGGGCGCGCTCGTCGAGGCGGTGTGGGAGGACGAGCTTCCGGCCGACCATGTCCACGCGCTGCAGTCACTCGTCTCGCGGCTACGGCGGGCGCTCGGCGACGCCGCGCTGGTGGCGCCCGCGCCGGGCGGCTACCGGCTGGAGGCGCAGACGGACGCGCAGGAGTTCGAGCGGACCGGCGACCTCGAGCTGTGGCGCGGGCCGGCACTCGCGGACCTGCGCGAATACCGGTTCGCCGACCAGGCCGCTGCCCGGCTGGAGGAGCAGCGCGTCGCGGCGCTGATCGACCGCGGCGATCTGCGCGCGCTGGAGGCGCTGCACGCCGAGCATCCGCTGCACGAACGGCTCGCGGCGCGGCTGATCGGCGCGCTGTTCGCCGCGGGCCGCCAGGCCGACGCGCTCGCCGTCTACGACCGCACGCGCCGGCGACTGGACGATGAGCTCGGCGTCATGCCCTCGCCGGAGCTCCAGCAGGCGCATCTCGCTGTGCTCCAGGCCGAGCCGGCGGCCGCGAAGCGCACGAACCTGCCCGCGCCGGTGACGAGCTTCGTCGGCCGTGAGCGCGAGCTCGGCCAGATCGACGAGCTGCTCCAGCGCTCGCGGCTCGTGACGCTGCTCGGGCCGGGCGGCGCGGGCAAGACACGGCTCGCGCGCGAGGCCGTGGGCCGGCACCTGGATGAGGTGGCTGACGGGGTGTGGCTGGTGGAGCTCGCGCCGATCACCGCCGACTCGGAGATCGTGCCCGCGGTGGCCGGAGCGCTCGGGCTGCGCGAGGCGGTGCTCCCCGGCATGGCGCCGCGCGACACGCTCGACCGCCTGCTCGATGTGCTCTCCGAACGCGACGCGATCATCGTCCTCGACAACTGCGAGCACGTCATCGCCGGTGCGGCCGACCTGGCGGACGCGTTACTCAAGGCCTCCCCGCGGCTGAAGATCGTGGCTACGAGCCGGGAGGCGCTGGCGATCGACGGCGAGGCGCTCGTGCCCGTCCCGCCGCTCGCGGAGTCGCCCGCGCTGACGCTGTTCGCCGACCGTGCGGCGGCCGCTCGTCCCGGGTTCGTGGTCGACGACGCCGCGCATGAGATCTGCCGCCGGCTGGACGGGCTGCCGTTGGCGCTCGAGTTGGCGGCCGCGCGCCTGCGGACATTGACGGCGAGCGAGCTGGCCGCGCGCCTCGACGATCGTTTCCGCGTGCTCACCGGCGGCAGCCGCACCGCGCTCCCGCGCCACCGCACGCTCCGCGCGGTGGTCGATTGGAGCTGGGAGCTGCTCGACGAGCCCGAGCGGGTGCTCGCGCGGCGCCTGTCGATCTTCACCGCGGGGGCGACGGTGGAGTCGGCGAGCGCGGTGTTCGACGCCGACGCGTTCGACGGGCTCGTGGCGCTCGCGGAGCGCTCGCTCGTGCAGGTCATCCCGGACGCCGAGCCGACCCGGTACCGGATGCTCGAGACGATCCGGGAGTACGGGCTCGAGAAACTCGAGGAGGCAGGGGAGCTGGAGACGGTGCGCGCGCGGCACGCGCGGTTCTTCGCCGACCTCGTGGCTGAGGCCGAGCCGCGGCTGCGTGGGCCTGAGCAGCGGCGCTGGTTCGGGCTGGTCGATGCCGAGCGCGAGCACGTGCTGGCGGCGCTGCGCCACTTCGGTGAGGTGCGCGACGCGCGCGAGGCCATGCGGTTGGCGGTCAACCTGCTGTGGGTGTGGCTGCTCTCGGGCAGCCAGCAGGAAGCGAAGACGTGGACCGAGTTCGCGCTGGCTGTGCCCGGCGAGTCCGACCCGGTCGACCGCGCGATCGCCGAGGGGATGCTCGCGCTCGCCGCGATCGAGGATCACCCGGCGAACGCCGAGGACCTCGTCACCGAGCTGTACGCGCGGGTGCGGGTGATCGACGACGCGCAGCGGCCGATCATCGCGCTCGCGAAGATCGTGCTGGAGATGTTCGCCGAGGGGTTCGGCGCGCGCGACCAGGAGGCGGCGGCGCTCGCGCATCCCGACCCGTGGGTACGCGCCGCCGCGCGCGTGTTCTGCGCCGGGCGAGCGGAGAACGAGGGCGAGATCGAGACGATGGCCGAGCACCTCGCCGCGGCGCGGACCGAGCTCACGGCGGTCGGCGACTCCTTCGCGCTCGGCATGGCGCTGTTCCTGGAGTCCGGGCGGCTCTTGCTGGTCGGTGACCTCGAAGCCGCCGAGGACGCGCTCGAGGAGGTGCGGGAGGCGCTGAAGACGCTCAGCCCGGACGCCATCGGCGGCATGATCAACCTGCGCATCTCCGACGTGCGGATGCGGCGCGGAGACCTGGACGGGGCGCGGGAGTTCGCGCTGCGCTCGCGCGCGGGGCGGGACGTCGGCCGGGACGACCTCGCCTTCATCCAGTCGATGCAGGCGCGAGTCGAGTGGCTCGCGGGCGACCTCGACGCCGCTGACGCGGAGCTGAGCGACGCGACGGCGCGGCTGGACCGCGGCCCGGCGCCGATGCCGCAGTCAGCCCACGGGCACGCCCTGGTGAACGCGATCGCCGCGGCGGTGGCGGCCGAGCGCGGGGACTTCGCCACCGCCGACCGGCGGCTCGCGGCGGCTCACGCGGCGGCCGTCGGCACCAAGGACATGCCGATGCTCGCCGCGGTCGCGATGGCCGCGGCCACCGTGGTCGCGGCGAAGGGGGACCGGGACGCCGCCGCCGAGCTGTTGGCGGCGGCGATCGCGATCCGGGGCGCGCCGGACCCGACCAATCCGGAGTTCACGCGCCTGGGCATCGATCCGGCGGCGCCGGTCACGCGCGAGGCGGCGTTGGTGCTGCTCGAAGCCGCCTGCTCACGCGCGGCGCCCGTAGGCCCGTAGCGCGAGCGGGACGAAGATCACCAGCAGCACCGCCATCGACACGAAGGTCCAGAGCAGGTGGTTGCCCATCGGCTGGTCCAGCAGCAGGGCGCGCAGCGCGCCGATCAGGTGCGTGAGCGGGTTCACTTCGGTGAAGGACTGCAGCCAGTCCGGCATCGTGTCCGTCGGGACGAACGTGCTCGTGCCGAACGTCAGCGGGAACATGGTCAGGAACAGGATGCCCTGGACCGAGCCCGGGGTGCGGGCCATCATGCCGACGAAGACCGCGACCCAGGCGAGGCACAGCGCGAACGCGATCACCAGTGCGCACGCGGCGAGCACCTCGAGCGGGCCGGTCTGCGCGCGGAAGCCGAGCGCGTAGCCGAAACCGAGCGTCACGACGCACAGCAGCGTGAAGCGCACGACGTCGGCGAGCACGGCGCCGATCAGCGGCGCGGCGCGGGCGATGGGGAGGCTGCGGAAGCGGTCGAAGACACCCTTCTGGATGTCGGTGCTGAGGTTCACGCCGATCGCGACGCTGCCGAACGCGACCATCTGCGCGAGCACGCCCGGGAGCAGGAACTGCAGGTAGTCCTGCTGGGACCCGTCGGCGATCGCGCCGCCGAAGATGTACGTGAACAGCGCGATGAAGATGACGGGCTGGATCGTCACGTCCAGTAGCGCCTCGGGGTTGCGCAGCACCCCGATCAGGTTGCGTTTGGCCAGCACGAGGCTGTGCCGGGGGAGAGCGAGTGCGCTCATGCGAGCACCTCCTGGAGGGTCTCGGCCGTCGGGGCGGTGCGGCCGGTGAGCGTGAAGAAGACCTCGTCGAGGCTGGGGAGGTGGAGGGAGAGTTCCGTGACGGCGATGCCGGCCTCGTTGAGGCGGTAGACGGCGTCGCCGAGCACCTCGTCGCCCGTGACGGGGACCGAGACCACGCCGCGGTGCGTCTGCTCGGGGCGCGCTCCTGCGAGCGTGCCGATGATCGCCGAGGTCTCCTCGAGGCGGGTGGGATCGGCCGGGCGCACCGTGAGGCGCTGACCGCCGACGACGCGCTTGAGCCCGTCGGGCGTGTCGTGCGCGATCACGCTGCCCTTGTCGATCACCGTGATCTCGTCCGCGAGCGCGTCGGCCTCTTCGAGGTACTGCGTGGTCAGCAGGACGGTCGAGCCGTCGTCGACGAGGGAGCGGACAACGCTCCACATGTCCTCGCGCTTGCTCGGGTCGAGGCCGGTGGTCGGCTCGTCGAGGAAGATCACGGACGGACGGCCGACGAGGCTGGCCGCGAGATCGAGCCGGCGACGCATGCCGCCGGAGTACGTCTTGGCCGGGCGCTTGGCGGCCTCGGTGAGGTCGAACCAGGCGAGCAGCTCCTTCGCGCGAGCCTTGGCCTGCTTGCCGCTGAGGTTCAGCAGCTGCCCGATCATCGTCAGGTTCTGCTCGCCCGTGAGCAGCTCGTCCACGGACGCGTACTGGCCCGTCAGGCCGATCGTCTCGCGGACCTTCTTCGCGTCGCGGGCGACGTCGTACCCGTTGATGCGGGCGCTTCCCTCATCGGCGTTGATGAGGGTGGCGAGGATGCGGACGGCCGTCGTCTTGCCCGCCCCGTTGGGGCCGAGCACGCCGAGCACCGTGCCGCGACGCGCTGCCAGGTCAACCCCGGCGAGCGCCTGCGTGTCTCCGAAGCGCTTGCGCAGTCCTTCGGCTTCGATGGCGTAGTCCATGTCGTGGAGCATCGACGGGGGCGCTCACAGCACCCGCGCAGATCGCTCACACGTCTGCGAGCTCGTGTGAGAGCAGGCCGAACCTGACCCCGTCCTGCCAGGCGCCGTGACGGTCGTACGCCTGGCGCCGCACGCCTTCGTTGGTGAATCCGGCGCGGGTGAACACGCGCTGTGCGGCGTCGTTGAAGCCGTACGTCTCGGCCTCGACTCGGTGCACGTCGTGGTCGAGGACGAGCTGACGTACGAGCAGTTTGACGGCGCGGGCGGCGAGCCCCTGCCCGGCGAAGCGCGGATCGATCATCAGCGTCCGGATGTCGGCGACCCGGCTGCGGCGGTTGACGAGGGTCCACCGCACGCCGCCGGCGAGGGCGCCGTCGTGGTGGATGGCGAGGAGCTCGCCGACGTCGTCGCGCAGGCTGTCGACGGCGTTGGTTGCGAGCGTGCGCGCGATCTCGGGGTGGCGCGCGAGTGCGACGAGGGCCTCGAGGTCCTCGGGGGTGGCCGAGCGGAGCATGGCGGTGCAGGGTACGAACCGCGTGAACGGCGAGCACACCGTCGGGCGTCGCGTCAAGCAAACCAACGCTTCGCGGTTGGCCCGCTTGACCCGCCGCGGCCGGCGCGCTCTTGTGCGGGTGAGCCGGTTGCACCGGGTGCGCCCGGGCGCGGGCCGGAGCGCCTGCTCGCGGGGGTTGTGCACGATCAGGTCCTGACAGGACCCGTTTGTGCATCACGCCCCGGCGATCGAGCGGCAACGCGCCACCCGGACACGCGAGCGATCACTTTGTCAACTCCTGGTTGACCAATCGAACACTCGCGTGGCGTGGACCGTCCCTCGGCGTGCAAAGCCGTGAACGCTTCGGCGTTCACGCAGTGCGGGGCACCCGCCTCACCCGCACTCTGCACGCCCGCCCCCGACGGGTCAAGAAACCCGTGACGACCGCCGCGCAGCTCCGCGACCGTCTGGGTACGGGTTTCTTGACGCGGCGGCCGCGGGTGTGCTCGCCGTTCACGCGGTTCCGTACGCCCGCGAACGTACGAACCGAATACGCGCGCGGGCGGACGACGGGCGACAAGACCGCGCTTACGGTGGCCGCCATGACCCGCTACCGCAAACCGTTGCTGCTCGTCCACGTCGCGGGGTCGGTGGCGCTCCTCGGCGCGACCGCGTCCAGTGTCCTGCTCGCGATCGTCGCCGCCACCGACGCTTCGAGCGCGCACACCGCGTACGAGGTCATGGGCATGCAGGCCTTCGTGTTCGGCATCCCGCTCAGCTTCACGGCGCTGATCACCGGCGTGCTGCTCGGGCGGGCGACGAAGTGGCGCACGCTCACGTATCGGTGGACGGCCGGGAAGCTCGGGATGACGCTCGCGGTGATCCTCAATGGCTCGCTGGTGCTCGGCCCGACGACCGCGCAGCGGCTCGAAGGGGACGCGTCCGCGTGGTTCCTGGTCGCGGCGGAGGGCCTGACGGTCGCGCTGTTGCTCAGTGCAACCTCACTGTCGGTGTTCAAACCGGGAGGTCGTCTGCGGCGCGTCGCGCGGCCGTAGCCGCTGCGACCAATCGAACCAGGGAGGTTCCGATGATCAAGGGCGTTGCAGCTGTGTGGCTGCCTGTGACCGACATGTCCCGTTCCGTCGCGTTCTATGGCGACACGCTCGGGCTGGACGTGACCGAGCACGACAGCGACTGGAGCGAGATCGACGCGAACGGGCTGAAGATCGGCCTCAACAGCAGCGAGTCGCCTGCCGGGGATGGTGGGGCGGCGATCGCCTTCCAGCCCGAGGCCGACATCGAGGCCGAGGTGGAGCGGCTGAAGAGCGCCGGGGTGGAGTTCCCGGACGGGATCGCCGACCAGCCGTGGGGCCGGATCGTCACCTTCAAGGACCCCGACGGCAACGACCTGCAGCTGTACCAGGCGCCAAAGGGGTAGCTTCGGGAGATGGACCTCGACGAAGTCCGCGAAACGCTCGAAGCGCGCCGCGACGACACCCGGGCACGCGTGGCCACGCTCGCCAAGCGCCCGGAGCGCGGCGCGTCGCAGGGCTTCGGGAAGCGGATCGGCGACGGGACCATCGAAGCTGTGAGTCGCTTCAACGAGATCGGGGTCGGCACTTCGCTGGAAGCCGGCCTCGAACGCACCGAACGGGCCCTCGCCAAGCTGGACGAGGGCACGTACGGCTGCTGCGACAACTGCGGGCAGCCGATCGCCGAGAAGCGCCTGCAAGCGATGCCCGACGTCGTGCTCTGCATCGAGTGCGCTAAGCGCGGCGCGTGATCGCGACGAGATAGCGGCACGCGGTGCGGGCGATGAACGTCCGCGCGGAGGGGGCGCCGAACTCGAGGCAGTCCCCGGGCTCGAGCGCGTGAAGCAGACCCTCTTCGCGAATGCTCAACGACCCGTCGAGCACCCAGATCTGCTGGTGGATGAACGCGTAGGCGTCGGCGGGATACGCGATCTCCACGCCGTTCGGCAACTCGACCTCCACCAGCTCCAGCAGCCCGCCGGACACGGGGGAGAGCGCGCGCCGGCGATAGCCCGTCTCAGGGTCGGTCCACGTCGGCTGCTCGGCCGCCCGCACGAGCCGCCGGTCGGACTGCTCCGCCCGCGCGACGAGCTCGGACAACGTCAAACCGAGCGCCGCTGACAGCCGCCCGAGCAGCGCCGCGGTGGGCTGCGCCTCGGCGCGCTCCACCTTCGCGATCATGGCGCGGGACACCCCCGAGCGCTCCGCCAGCGCGTTGGCCGACAGGCCCTCCGCCTCGCGCGCGGCACGGACCGTTTCGGCGATCGAGGCCGTGAGATCAACTGACACGATAGTGGACAGTATCGCTACTATCGGACACATGGACGTTCGCACCGCCACCGAGGACGACGCCGCCGCTTGCGCGGCCATCTACGCGCCCTACGTGACCGACACGGCCGTCTCATTCGAGATCGAGCCTCCGGACACGGAGGAGATGGCCCGCCGGATCGCGGCGTCGCACGCGTGGCTCGTGCTCGAGGACGGAGGCAGTGTGGTCGGCTACGCGTACGCCGGGACGTTCCACCCGCGCGCCGCCTACCGCTTCGCGTGCGAGACGAGCGTCTACCTGCAGCGCGGGTTCGTGCGACGCGGCGGCGGTCGCGCGCTCTACGCCGTCCTGCTCCCGCTGCTGCGCCAGAAGGGCTTCACCTCCGCGATCGCCGGCATGACGCTCCCCAACGACGGCAGCGTGGGCCTACACCGCGCGCTGGGGTTCGAGCTCGTCGGGACCTACCGGCGCGTCGGCTTCAAGTTCGACACCTGGCACGACGTCGCGTGGACGCAGCTCATGCTGGAACCCCGGTAGCGCGAGCCCGACCACGGCGCCGACGAACGAGAGCCCGGCGGTGACCGCCAGCGCGGGTGCGACGCCATCCACGAACGCGGCCGGCGACTCGTAGCCGCCGTTGCCGGCGAACACCGCCACGAGCAGCGCGATCCCGAACACGCCACCCAGCTCGCGCAGCATCGAGTTCGTCCCCGCGGCCTTGCCCACCGCCTCCGGCGGCACCGCGCCGACGACCGAGTTCTGCCCCGCCGGGAACGTCATCGAGACGCCGCAGCCCGCGATGATCAGCGGCGCGATCATCGACGCATACGCCATGTCGGGCGCGGCGATCAGCGCGATCCAGCCCATGCCGATCCCCTGCAGCAGCAGCCCGCCGACCATGAACGGCCGCTCCCCGTACCGGTCGACCAGCGCTCCCGCGAGCGGAGCGACGAAGAACAGCGTCAGCGTCCACGGCAAGAGCCGCACGCCGGTGTCGAGCGGCCCGTAGCCGAGGCCGGTTTGCAGGAACTGGGCGAGGAAGAACACCGCGCCGAACAGCGAGGCCACGGCAAAGAACACGCCCGCGTTGCCCGCCGCGAACGCGCGGGAACGGAAGAACCGCAGCGGCAGCATGGGGTCCACCACGCGCCGCTCCCACGCCACGAACGCCACCGCGCACGCCACACCCGCGGCGAACGCAGCGATCACCTCGGCCGAGGACCATCCAGCGAGATTCCCGCGCACGAGCCCCCACACGACGCCGAACGCCGCCAGCCCGACGAGCACCAGCCCGACGAGATCGAGCGAGCCGTCCGGCCCGCGCGACTCGGCGATCCGGCGCGAGATCAGCGGCAGCAGCACGAGCCCGAGCGGCACGTTGATCCAGAAGATCCATTCCCACGCGAGCCCTTCGGTGATCGCGCCGCCGACCACCGGCCCGCTGGCCACGGCGAGCCCGGTCACGCCGAAGTAGATCCCGAGCGCCTGGCCCCGCCGCTCCGGCGCGAAGGCCGAGCTCACCAGCGCCATCCCGAGCGGCATGACCAAGGCCGCGCCCGCGCCCTGCACGGCCCGCGCCGCGATCAACCACTCCACTGAAGGCGCCAAAGCGCAAGCCGCCGAGCCGAACACGAAGATCGCGAGCCCGATGGTGAACCCGCGCCGGCGCCCGAATCGATCGCCCAGCGCCGCGCCCGTCATCAACAGCACCGCGAAGCTGAGGTTGTAGGCGTTGACCGTCCACTCGAGAGCGGCGAGGGAAGCGTCGAGCTCGACGCGGATCGTGCTCAGCGCCGTCGACACGACGAGCGTGTCCAGCGCGACCATCAGGGAGGCGGCCGACGCGAGCGCCAGCACCCATCTCGAATCTCGTCTCATGCGAGGGGTAGACACCGGGGTCGCGCGCGATCGGCCGATGAGTTTCGGTCGCCGGCGGTGTCCGTAGCTGCACATGTACGCGACCGCCGAAGCCGCCTTCCGCGCCGAGACCGAGCCGCTGCGCCGCGAGCTCGAGGTCCATTGCTACCGGATGCTCGGCTCCGTCCAGGACGCCGAGGACCTCGTGCAGGAGACCTTTCTCGCCGCCTGGCGCGGGCTCGACGGCTTCGAAGGCCGCTCCAGCCTCCGCACGTGGCTCTACCGGATCGCGACGAACCGCTGCCTGAACGCGGTGCGCGACGCCTCGCGCCGGCCGGACGAGGTCGAGCTGCCCGAGAACCCGCCTGAGCCCACGCGCGTCGGCGAGGTGCTGTGGCTGCAGCCGCTCCCGGACGAGCAGTACGAGACACGCGAGGCGGTCGGACTCGCGTTCGTGACGGGCCTCCAGCATCTCCCGCCCACGCAACGCGCCGCGCTCGTCCTCAAGGACGTGCTGGGGTTCCGCGCCGCGGAGGTCGCGGACATGCTCGACACGACGCCCGCTGCCGTCAACAGCGGCCTGCAACGGGCGCGGGCCGCGCTCGAGGAACGGGTCCCGTCGGCCGACCGGGCGCCCGCCCCGCGCTCAGCGACAGAGCGCGCGATCGTCACTCGCTTCGCCGATGCGTTCCAGGCCGGCGACGTCGACACCATCGTCACGCTCCTCACC
The DNA here is from genome assembly GCA_027587225.1 of Solirubrobacter taibaiensis. Classification (GTDB taxonomy): domain Bacteria; phylum Actinomycetota; class Thermoleophilia; order Solirubrobacterales; family Solirubrobacteraceae; genus Solirubrobacter; species Solirubrobacter taibaiensis. The sequence continues at coordinate 40,632 of JAPDDQ010000006.1, read as the reverse complement.
GACGACGCGTGGCTGACGATGCCGCCGGCGCCGCTCGAGTACCAGGGCCCGGAGGCGATCGGGCGGTTCCTGAGCACGGTCCCCGCCCGCGGCGACCTCCGGCGTTTCCGGCTCGTCCCGACGCGCGCGAACGCCCAGCCCGCGTTCGGCCTCTACCTGCGCGACCGCCGGATCGCACACGCGGTGGGGATCATCGTCCTCACGCTCGCCGGCGACCGGGTGAGCGCGATCACGGCCTTCCACGACACGAGCGTGATCGCGCGCTTCGGCCTACCCCGCGTCCTCCCGGACGAGTAGGCAGTCGAGCTCGAGCAGGCCGAGCGCGTCGTCGCGGCCCACGCTGGTGAGCTGCGCGGGCCGGAACCCGAGCTCGCGCAGCCGGGACAACGTCGCCAGCCAGTCGGTCGAGCCCTCGTAGATCGGCCGCACGGACAGCTCGACCTGCAGGGCGACGACGTGTTCGATGCAGCCCGCGGCGCCTTCGATGACCTCCAGGTCCCAGCCCTGCGTGTCGGTCTTGAGCAGCACGCGCGCGTCGGGGCCGACCAGGTCGAGTCCGTCGAGGCGCTTGACCTCGACCTCTTCCTGACGGTCCACCTCGCTCCCACCGAAGCGCTCCACGGAGAACTGGTTGGGCTCCAGGAACGACGTGAAGTTCGCCTCGCGCGCGACGTTGATCTGCGCCACGCCGGCCTCACGGCCGAGCGCGAGCCGGTGCACGCGCCACGCGGGATCGGTCTCCGCGCGCTCTTGCAGCGCCGCAAACGAAGCGGCGACCGGCTCGAACGAGACGATCTCGCCGCCGTACCCGGCAGCGCGGAGCTGGTCGCGGAAGCCGCCGCGGTGCGCGCCGACGTCCAGCACGGAGTTCACCCGCGCGCGTTGCAAGACCGCGCGCAGGAGGGCGGCGTGCGCGGCGTGCTCGACGCCGAGCGGGTTCGCCAGGTCGCGCGGGACGTCGCGGTAGACCGAGTAGCCGCGCGCCTTGAGGAACCGCTGCACGAGGGCCTTCACGCGAACACCACTCGGTCGAGTTCGTCCAGGACGGGGTCGTCGGGGGCGAACTTGCGCGCGAAGTCGGCGCCCGAGGCGAGGATGGCGTCGAGGTCGTCGGGGCCGAGCAGCGCGGGATGCGCGGCGCCGGGCGCCCACGCCGTGTAGCGGCGCGTGTCGCCGCTCAACGGTAGCCCGGCTGCGTGCAACGCGGTGTGGGGGAGTGACTCGGTCGGCAGGATCGTCCGCCGATAGTGGCCCACGAGCGCTCCTCCCGTCACGACTTCCACGGCCCGGCGTGAGAGCGTGAGCCAGTCCCCGCCGCGCCGCACGGGCACGCCGGGGCCGCGGTGGCGGACGCCGAGCAGCGTGCCCCAGGGCATCTCGCGCAGCGCGAGCAGCGGCCGCGCGGCGGCGACGACGCGGCGCAGCGCGCGCCCCGGCGGCCGGATCTGGCGGTAGCGGTAGAAGTAGCGGCGCGCGAACTCGTCGGCGCCTGCGCGCGACCACGGCGGCGGCTCGACCGGAACGCTCTCGACGAAGCCGTCGACGCCGCTCTCCCGCCAACCGCGTTCGATCTCGGCCAGTGGACGGATCGGGTAGTCCTGCCCCGAGAGGACGGTGAGCCAGTCGAAGTCGGCGCGGAGCGCCCTTTGCAGACCGCGCAGGAAGGCGTCGAGCTGCGTCGGTCCGCCCCAGCGGACGGGGCTCGGGGGCAGCACGCGTTCCACGTTCAGCGCGCGCAGCGCCGCCTCGTCCACGGATGTCCGGCGATCGTCGTGGTGGAGCACGATCGTGCACTCCGGGCTCCCGCGCCGCAGCGTGCGCGCGAGCCGCAGCACCTGCTCGGGATGCTGGTGCGAGAGGACGACATAGGCCGCGCTCACCAGACGTCGCCGTCGCGGAAGTCCGCGCACAGGAGCGTGCCGTCGAGGTCCAGCTCGCCGCCGAAGACCAGGATCCAGCCGCGCTCCTCGTCGGTCGTGTCCTCGATGCCGTCCGGGGTGAGGATCTGCAGCGTCCCCCGCCACGGCTGCCAGCCGCGGCCGGTGTAGAACGGCAGCCCGTCGTCGCTGGAGCCGAGCGCGCCGCAGTCATAGCCGCGGCGGATGATCTCCTCCGCGTCGCCCATCAGCGCGCTCGCGACGCCCTTGCGGCGCTGGTCCGCGCGCACCCCGACACCCTCGACATAGCCGGCCCGCAGGGACTTTCCGGCGTGCACGAGCCGGCGCTGGATGACGGACGCGTGGCCGACGAGCTCGTCGCCTTCCCACGCCAGGAGGTGGATGCCGCCGAGGCAGTTGTCCCAGTCCTGCGCCCTGAGCTCACCGTCGAACGCGTCCTCGAGCATCGTGCGGGTGGCACGTAGGGTCGCGTTGTCGAGTTGCGAGGTGTGCGCGCTGCGGATCACGGCCAGCGAGGTTAACCGGGGAAGGCTTCGAGGCGGTCGGCGAAGTCGAGGATCTCGTCGCGCATCAGGAGGCGCTCGCGCCAGCGAGCCGGGATGCCGTCGACGCCGTACAACGCGCCCGCGAGCTGGCCGGCGATCGCGGCGGTGGTGTCCGCGTCGTCGCCGAGGTTGACCGCGGCGAGGGTGCACGATTCGAAGTCGTCGGTCGATGCGACCGCCCACAGCGCCGCCTCCAGCGCGAGCACGATGTAGCCGTTGCCGCGGATCTCCGGCGGCGTCTTGTCCAGGAAGGAGCCGGCGGCGACGGCCGCGACCTTCGGGTCCAGGTCGGGTTCGTCGCGGCGGCGCAGCAGCTCGTGTTTCGGCGCCCCGTCGAGTGCCTCCACGAGCAGCCGCGCGAAGTGCCGCGTGGCGTCGATCGCCTCCGGCGCGCCGTGCGTCGTGCGCGCGCTCTCACCCGCGTACGTCACGGCGGCGTCGAGGTCGTGTGCCCAGGCCATCGGGATCGGCGCGAGCTTCATGATCGGCCCGTTGCCCGCCGCGTCGGGCGCCGCGTCGCCCGGGAACGGCTCGCCCGTCTTGCGGAACTGCTGCAGCGCGAGCCGCGTCGCCCGCCCGATGTCGAAGCACTTGCCCGTCGAGGACCAGTGGCCCTTGCGCCACCACAGGACGTACCGCTCGAGCTGATCCACCGGATCGAACCCGTTGCTCTCCAGCACGCTCTCCGCCAGGCACAACGCCATCGACGTGTCGTCCGTCCACGCGCCCACGGGCAACGAGAACGGCCCGCCGCCGACCATGTCGGTCACGGGCGGGAAGCTCCCGGGCGGCGAGAACTCGACGGTGGTGCCGACGGCATCCCCGACCGCCAGCCCGAGCAGACATCCACGGAACCGGTTCACGCCCCATAGTCTGCAGCGCCGATGGACACGCTGCGCCTCGTGCTCGACGAGACCCGCCGCCTCGCCGGCCCGGACGCGAACCTCACCGGCAACCCGTTCCTCCCGACGAGCGAGTTGCAGGACCAGGCGATCGCGGAGGGCTGGGGCGACGAGTTCCTGTCGCTCGCCGACCGCTACGACGCGGTGATCGCCTTGGCGCTCCACTGTCCCACGTGCTCGCGCACGTATCTGCGCGAGCACTGGACGGTGTGGGATGCCTTCGACGACGACGACGGCTGGCACGACTCGATCCGTGGCCGCTGCCCCGAGGCCCACGAGCGCATGATCGAGGACTGAGCGCCGGCCGCGTGAACGGCGAGCACACCGTCGGGCCACGCGTCAAGAAACCCGTGCTCGTGGCGGCGGGGTGGGCCCGGGCGCGGGCGGAGCGGCTACTCGGCGGGGGTTGTGCACGATCCGGTCCTGACAGGACCGGTTTGTTCATCACCCCCGCCAATCCGAGCGGCAACGCGCCACCCGGGCGTGGCGTGACCCGTCCCTCGGCGTGAGAAGACGTGAACGCCTCGGCGTTCACGCAGTGCGGGGCGGGTGTGCTCGCCGTTAGCGCGCTCGGTACCGAGCCACCGCCAACGGGAAGAACACCGCGGTCAAGACCACGGGCCACGCCACGGCCAACTCGACCGCGTGCGTCGCGGCCCACGAGTCACCACCCCACCCGGGGTTGCCGAACAGCTCGCGTACCGCAGCCGCGGTCGCGGACAGCGGGTTCCACTCCGCGATCACCGCGAGCCAGCCCGGCATCGACGCGGGGTCGGTGAACGCGTTCGAGAGGAACCCGAGCGGCCAGACGAGGATCTGCACGGCGGCCACGGACTCGGGACGTCCCGCGACGAGGCCGAGGTAGATCCCCATCCAGATCATCGCGAAGCGCAGGAGGAGGAGCAGGCCGACGGCGGCACCAAAATCGACCACGTCGGTGTGCACCCGCCAGCCGATCGCCCAGCCGCACAGCATCAGCACGGTGAGGCCGACGAGCGAGTGGAGCAGGTCGGCGACCGCGCGTCCGCCGACTACCGCGGCGCCCGACATGGGCAGTGAGCGAAAGCGCGCGGTGATGCCGCGCTGGGCGTCCGTGACCACCGCGGTCATCGTGGTCTCCAGGCCGAACACCGTGGTCAGCGCGAGCATGCCGGGCACCAGGAGCTCCGGGTAGTCGGCGCCGTAGCCGCCGCGCAGCAGGTAGGCGAACATCAGCAGGATCAGCACCGGGAACAGCACGGCGACGCCCGCGACGAACGGCTGTCGCGCCCAGTGGGTGAATGCTCGCCCGGTCAGCGTCCAGGTGTCGGCTAGGGCCCAGCGCAGGCTCATTTGGTCAGCTCCAGGAAGACCTCGTCCAACGTGGGCCGTCGTAGGGCCACGTCCTCCGCGTCCAACTCGCCGATCACCGCGGCCAGCGCACCCATCCGGTCGCGCACGGGCGCGCTGACGAGCAACTTCAACTCGTCCACGTCGGGCTCAGCGTCAGACACACGTGCGAGCAGTGCCGCGGCCACCGCCAAGTCGTCCGCTTCGCGCACGGTGACCTCGATCCAGTCGCCCGCGGCCAACGCGTCCTTGAGCTCCGCGGGCGACCCCTCGGCCACCACCCGCCCGCCGTCGACGACGGCGATCCGGTCCGCCAGCCGGTCGGCCTCCTCCAGGTACTGCGTCGTCAGAACCACCGTCGTCCCGTCCAAAGCCAGCGCCCGCACCGCGTCCCAGACCTCGCTGCGCGAGCGCGGGTCCAGCCCGGTCGTCGGCTCATCGAGGAAGAGCACCGCGGGCGAGCGGATGAGCCCGGCGGCCAGGTCGAGCCGCCGCCGCATCCCGCCGGAGTACTCGCCGGCGGGCCGGTCGGCGGCGTCCGCGAGCCCGAACCGCTCCAGCAACTCCTCGGCGCGTGCGCGGGCGCGCGAAGCGCCCAGGTGCATCAGCCGCCCGAACAGCACGAGGTTCTGCCGCCCGCTGAGCACCTCGTCGACCGCGGCGTGCTGGCCGACGAGCCCGATCCGCTCGCGCACGGCGCCGGGACGCGTGGTCACGTCCGCCCCGGCGACCATCGCTCGCCCCGCGTCGGCACGCACGAGCGTGGTCAACACGCTCACCGCGGTCGTCTTGCCCGCCCCGTTCGGTCCGAGCAGCCCGAACACCGTTCCGCCCGCCACGGCGAGATCGAGCCCGGCCAACGCCGCGGTCTCCCCGTAGCTTTTGCGGAGGCCCTCGACCTCGACCACCAGCTTCTCTCCGTACGCCATACGGAGTATCGTACAACATACGGAGTTTCATGTGACGGAATTCAGCGGCAGCGGCGACCCTGTGCGCAGCCTCGAGCTGTTGTGGAGAGTCCACACCCCGCCCACGCGCGGGCCCAAGCAAAGGCTCGACCTCGATCAGATCGTCAGTGCGGCCATCGCGCTCGCCGACGCGGAGGGGCTTGGGGCGCTCTCGATGCGCAAGGTCGCCGAGCGGTTGAAGGTCGGGACGATGTCGCTTTACACCTACGTCCCGGGCAAGCCGGAGCTGCTGGACCTGATGCTCGACGCCGCGATCGAGATGTCAGCCCCATATGACGCCGACGCACCGTGGCGTGCGCGCCTGGAACACGTGGCGCGCGAGAACTGGGACCGCTTCCACCGTCACCCGTGGTTGCTGGAGGTCACGCCGCTGCGGCCCGTTCTAGGCCCGAACACGATCGCTCGCTACGACCACGAGTTGACCGCACTGGACGGCATCGGGCTCACCGATGTCGAGATGGATTCCGCGCTCACCCTGCTCAATGCGCACACCGAGTCGGCGGCTCGCCGGGCGCTAGAGGCGGCGCAGGCCGAGCAACGCTCCGGCATCACCGACGAGCAGTGGTGGGCGGCCCGCGCGCCGGTGCTGGAACGGGTGATCGAACCTGGTCGATTTCCCCTCGCGGGTCGCGTCGGAACAGCCGCCGGCGAGGTACACAATGCGGCATACGCACCCGAGCACGCGTTCGTATTCGGCTTAGAGCGAGTACTCGACGGCGTCGAATTCCTCATACAAAGCAGGGCTTCCGACGGCTGAATTCGAATGTTCTCGCAACTTTTACCGAAGCTACTGGACTTATTTCCGCTCATTTGAAATAAGTCCCTTGCTCATCGGAGAGTGGAGTCCAACGGAGGAGAGCCGTTAATGCGCAGGATGCGGTACGCGCTGCTCACGGTCGTCGCCGCCATCGCCTGGGCGATGGCAGCATCACCGGCCCAAGCAGCAAAGACGGTGGTCATCGACTCGGTCGATACACCGGCTTCGGTATTCCAACCAGCGAACGTCACCGTTGAGGTCGGGGACACGGTTCGTTGGGAGTTCGACCAGGCCCTCGTGGCCCACACGGTCAAGTCGCAAGGCACGAACTGGGCACAACCGATCAACGAGTCTCGCGCTCCGAACGGTGCCCCCATCAACCGGACGTTCACGGCGACCGGCACCTACAACTTCTTGTGCGACATCCACACCGGCATGACCGGCTCGGTCACTGTCGAGGCGCCGAAGCTCGAGCGCGTGCTCGTCTTCTCGAAGACCGGTGGATTCCGCCACGACTCGATCCCGCAGGGCATCGCGGCGATCCAGGCGCTCGGCACGGCGAACGGCTTCACGGTCGTCGCCACCGAGGATGCGACCGCGTTCACGGCGGCCAATCTCGCGACGTTCGACGTCGTCGTCTTCATGTCCACGACCGGTGAGATCCTCAACGACGCGCAGCAGACGGCGTTCGAGGGTTACATCAAGGCCGGCGGCGGTTTCGCCGGCGTCCACGCCGCGTCCGACACCGAGTACAGCTGGCCGTGGTTCGGCGAGTTGGTCGGCGGCTACTTCCGCAACCACCCGCCCGGAACGCCCACGGCGGCGGTCGACATCGAGGACGGCGACGAGCCCTCCACGACCGGCCTCCCGACCCGCTGGACCCGGACCGACGAGTGGTACAACTTCCAGCATCCGGTGACCCCGGCGGTCAACGGGAACACCACCGTCGCGGACTACAGCCCGCGCGCTCGTCAGGTGAAGGTCCTGGCCACGGTCGACGAGTCGACCTACGACGAGCAGGACGGCAACACCATCGACGACGACCACCCCGTCGCGTGGTGCTCGAACTTCGACGGCGGCCGCTCCTGGTACACGGCCATGGGCCACACCCAGGCATCGTTCACCGACGCCCAGTTCCGCGCCCATCTGCTCGGCGGTCTGCGCACCGCGGCCGGCGTCGCCGGCGACTGCGGCGTCGCGCGCACCACCCCGCCGACGTCTGCGGACTTCGAGAAGATCACCATCAACAACGACACGAACGCCCCGATGGAGATCGACATCGCCAATGACGGGCGTGCGTTCTACATCGAGCTCGACGGTCGTGTCCAGATGTGGAACCCGACCACGCGCGCGACGACCACGGTCGGCACGGTCCCGGTCACGCTGAGCCACGAGAACGGCCTGCTCGGCATCCAGCTCGCGGAGAACTTCGACACCACGGGCCACATCTACCTGGCCTACTCGGCGCTACCGGACAACGCCGGCATCAACCGGGTGTCGCGCTTCACGCTGACCGGCAACACGCTCGGCGCGGAGCAGATCATCTACACCTGGCAGCACCAGCGCCAGGAGTGCTGCCACACCGGCGGTTCGCTCGAGTGGGGCGACAACGGCGATCTCTACATCTCCACGGGCGACAACACCAACCCGTTCGCGCACGGCTTCAACCCCACGGACGAGCGGCCCGGCCGCGCGATCTGGGACGCCCAGCGCACCTCGGCCAACACGAACAACCCGAACGGCAAGATCCTGCGCATCCGGCCGGTCCCGAACGCCACCGGCGTTCCGGGCGTCGGTACGACGTACACGATCCCCACGGGCAACATGTTCCCCGTGGGCACGGCTCAGACCCTGCCCGAGATCTACGCCATGGGCTTCCGGAACCCGTTCCGGATCCACTTCGACAAGAAGACCAAGTGGATCCTGATGGGCGACTACGGCCCGGACGCCGGCTCCACGAACCCCGCCCGCGGCCCGCAGGGCTCGGTCGAATGGAACGTGGTCAAGCAGCCCGGGTTCTACGGCTGGCCCTACTGCATCCGTGAGAACGTCCCCTACCAGGACATCACCTACACGTCCGACGCCGGCGCCGGCGCGAGCAACGGCGCCTACAACTGCGCCGCGCCGGTCAACAACTCGCCCAACAACACGGGCCTGACGAACCTCCCGGCCGCCATTCCGGCGTCCATGTGGATGGGCTACTCCGAGACCGACACCCGGTTCCCGGACCTCGGCACCGGCGGCGCCCCGATGGGCGGCACGCGGTACTACTACAACGAGGCGTCGGACTCCGACACCAAGTTCCCGCGGTTCTACGACGGCCAGTGGTTCATCGGCGAGTGGAACAACGACTGGATCCGCACCGCCGACCTGAACAACCAGGGCCTCGTCACCGGCGTGTCCAACTGGGCGCGCACCACGGGCTACATCAGCCCGATGGACATGGAGTTCGGCCCTGACGGCTCGCTCTACGTCGTCGAGTGGGGCCAGGGCTTCGCGGAGAACAACGCGGACTCGGGTGTCTACCGCGTCGACTACATCAGCGGCGCAAGGACACCGATCGCCAACGCGGCGGTGAACAACGACGCTGTGCCGGTCGGCACGACGGTGCAGTTCTCATCCGCCGGATCCAACGATCCGGACGGCACCAACATCACCTACCTGTGGAACTTCGGTGACGGTACGCCGACCTCCACGCTGCCGAACCCGTCGCACACCTACACGGCGGCCGGCACCTACGACGCGACGCTGACGGTGACGGACGAGTCCGGCGCCTCGGCGGTGGACACGGTCCGCGTGATCGTGGGCAACCAACGGCCGGTCGTGACGATCGAGCTGCCCGAGAACGGGAAGGTCGCCGACTTCGGCGACAAGGTCGCGTACAAGATCTCGGCGGTCGATCCGGACGGCGGCACGGTCAACTGCGCCAACATCCGCATCGAGGTCAAGCTGGGCCACGACACGCACGCGCACGAGCTGTCCACCCTGAGCGGCTGCGAGGGGACCTTCACGGTCACCGGCGCGGACGGCCACGGCATCGACGCGAACGTGTTCACGGTCCTCACGGCCAGCTACACGGACGCGGGCAACGGCCCCGCGGCGCCGGTCACCGGCACCGCCGAGGCGATCCTGCAGCCCAAGCTCAAGCAGGCCGAGTACTGGCTCACCACGGGCAAGGCGGCCGACGGCCGCGGCATCGGTGACCCGGGTGTGGTCAACGAGGCCTCCACGGACGTCGGCGGCGGCAACGCGGCCGCGTTCATCGAGGACGGCGACTGGATCTCGTTCAACCCGTACAACCTCGAGGACCTCTCGAAGGTGACGTTCCGCGTGGCCTCGGCCGGCGCGGGCGGCATCATCGAGCTGCGCTACGACGCGGCGGACGGCCCGCTCGTCGTCGCCAGCCCGCTCATCGCGCCCACGGGCGGCTGGCAGACGTGGCAGGACGTCACGGTCAACCTGCCGGCCACCATCCCGCAGGGCACCCACCGCCTGTTCGTCGTGTTCCGTCACCCGACGGCCACGGGCTCGCTGCTGAACCTGAACTGGTTCAAGTTCGCGGGCAAGGGCGCGGCGGTCACGGCTCCGCCGGAGATCAACGCGAAGGCTGAGCCGATCAGCGGCGAGGCTCCCCTCAACGTGGCGTTCGACGTGGACGCGACGGACCCCGAGGGCGAGGCCATGACGTACGCCTGGGACTTCGGTGTCCCCGGCACGACCACGGATACCTCGACGCAGAAGGCGCCGAACTACACCTACACGACGCCGGGCAACTACACGGCGACCGTGACGGTGACCGACGCGTCCGGCGGCAAGTCCTCGGACACGGTCGAGATCCGCGTGACGCGGCCGCTCGACAACTGCCCGACGGGCCCGGTCCGCTCGGACGAGTTCGACGGCGCGACGCTCGACCCGAAGTGGACGGTGGACCGGCCTGACGCCGCGAACCCGCTCAGCGTCTCGGGCGGTGTGCTGAACCTGCCGATCGCCCCGGGCTCGATGTACGCCAACGGCACGACGGCCAAGAACGTCGTGGTCCAGAGCGCGCCTGACGGCGAGTGGACGGCCACGGCCAAGATCTCGGCGAGCGCGCTCTCCGAGAACTACCACCAGGCCGGTCTGCGCGTGTGGGCGGGCGACGACAACTGGGCGTCCATCCACATGATCTACGCGGGCTCCGGCCGCGACTTCGAGTTCATCACCGAGGTCAACGGCGCCCCGCGCAACGAGCCGACGGACAAGCTCGGCGGCATCCCCGCCGACAGCCCGCTCGACTACTACGTGCGGATCATCTCCGACGGTGAGAACCTGACCGCCGCGTACTCGTACAACGGCACCACGTTCACGCCCGTCGGTCGCCCGGTCTCGCTGGCGACGTTCACGGACGCGAAGATCGGCCCCGCGGCGCTGTCCGCCGAGGCTCCGACCGTTCCGGTCGCGCGCTTCGACTGGATCCGCTTCGAGCCGGACGGCTCGGGTGGCGGCTCCGAAGGGATCGTCGACAACTTCGACGGCACCGAGCTCGGTGCTGCCTGGTCGCGGGTTCGCCCGACCCAGGCCGCGGTCGTCGGTAGCGGCACCCTGCAGATACCGGCTCGCCCGGGCGACATCTACCAGACCCGCAACGACGCTCAGGACCTGATCGTCCGCGACGCGCCTGACGGTGCTTGGCAAGCCATCACGAAGATCAACTTCGAAGGCACCGCCCAGTACCACCAGGCCGGGATCCTGGTCTACGGCAACGACGACAACTTCACGAAGTTCGGCCGCATCGCGCACAGCGCGGCCGGCGACGAGAAGTTCGAGTTCATCAACGAGGTCAACGCGGTCGCGCGCAACGAAGCGATCGACTCGACCGCGAACATCCCCGCGGCCTTCCCGGACGACTTCTGGCTGCGGCTGACGTCCGACGGGACGAACGTGGTGGGCCACTACTCGACCGACGGGACCACGTGGACCGCGGTCGGGCGCTCGGCGGTGCTGCCGGCGGACGCCAAGATCGGCCTGTTCGCATTCAGCAACGACGGCACGGGCAACCCGGTCGCGGCCTTCGACTCCTTCACCCTCACCGGTGACGAGGTCGGCGGCGGTGGCGGCGGTGGCGGCGGTACGCCGTCCGGCCCAAGCTACGACGACCAGTTCGACGGTGCCTCGCTCGACAAGACGCGTTGGAACGCCATCGTGCGTGACACGCCTGCCGACTACAGGCTGGCCGGGGGCGAGTTCAACCTCACCACCGGTCCGGGCGACATCTACACGGGTGACTCCGTGCCGCCGCCGAACAACTTCATCCTCCAGGACGCTTCGCACGCCGGCGCGGACTGGGTGATCGAGACCAAGGTCAACGACTACACGTTCGACGGTGGCTACGCCCAGGGCGGCCTGATGGCCTACCAGGACGGCGACAACTACATCAAGTTCGACGTCATCACCGACGTCAACCAGACGCAGGTGAACCGGATCGAGCTCCGCTCGGAGGTCGCCGGGGTCATCCAGCAGCCGGAGTCCAACGCGACCGTCACCGCCGCACAGGCGGCCGGGCCGTTCTGGCTGCGTCTGACCAAGACGGGCAACACGTACAAGGGCGAGTACTCGTTCGACGGCATCGCTTGGACGGCGACCCCGAACAGCCCGGTCACGAACCCGATGGCTGCGCCGGACTTCGGTCTGTTCGGCTTCAGCCCGCAGGACGCCGAGCCGACCGACGGGGTGTCGTTCGACTACTTCACCCTCAACGGTCCGGACCCGAGCAACTGCGAGCAGTGCGACGGCCCCGGTGACTCGTTCGACGGCACCGCGCTCAACGCGGACCGCTGGAACGCGATCCAGAAGGACAACCCGGCCAAGTACGCGGTCGGCAACGGCGCGCTGACGGTCACCACGACGCTCGGCGAGATCTACCAGACCGGTACGGGCGGCGGTCCGCTGCTGCTGCAGTCCGCGGACCACGCGGGCGCCGATTGGGTCCTCGAGACGAAGCTGACCAGCACGCTGGACGGCGGGTACTCGCAGGGCGGCATCCTGGCCCACGGGACCGACAACGACTACGTCAAGATCAACGCGATCTCTGACGACGGGAACGCGCGCATCAACCGCCTGGAGCTGCGCTCCGAGGTGGGCGGCACGGTGAGCGGCATCCCGACCGATCCGCAGGTGACCGCCGCTCAGGCAGCCGGGCCGATCTGGCTCAAGCTGACCAAGTCCGGCACCACCTACTCGGGTCAGTACAAGTTCTCGGAGACCGGGGAGTGGCAGAACTTCTCGGGCACCGTGACCAACGCGATGGCCGCGCCGAAGTTCGGCCTGTACACGCAGGGCGTGCTGCAGGAGAACGACACGGTCACGTTCGAGTACTTCTCGGTCGACGGCGACAGCACGGGCTGCCCGCCGACGGACGAGAACGAGCCGCCGACCATCGAGTCCGTCACGGCGACGCCGACGTCCGGCTTCGCCCCGCTGACGGTCGCGTTCGACGCCGAAGCCTCTGACGAGGACGGCGACGACCTGACCTACAGCTGGGACTTCGACGGCGACGGCGACGAGGACTCGGCTGCCGAGGACCCGTCGTACACCTACACCACGGCCGGCGTCTACAACGCCGAGCTGACCGTCTCCGACGGTGAGGATGAGCGCACACGCACGGTGACCATCACCGTGTTCGGTGCCGACGATCCGGAGGCCCGCTTCCGGGTGCTCGTGTTCTCCAAGACCACGGGCTTCCGCCACGACTCGATCCCGGCCGGTATCGCCGCGATCCGGTCGCTCGGTGAGGCGAACGACTTCCAGGTCGACGCCACCGAGGACGCGGGCGTGTTCAACGCGGCCACCCTGGCGCGCTACGACGCGGTCGTGTTCATGTCCACTACGGGTGACCCGCTGAACGCCGCGCAGCAGACGGCGTTCGAGGGCTACATCCGCGCCGGCGGCGGTTACGTGGGTGTCCACGCCGCGGCCGACACCGAGTACGAGTGGCCGTTCTACGGTCAGCTCGTGGGCGCGTACTTCCAGAGCCATCCGGCCGGCACGCCGACCGCGACGGTGCGTGTGGACGACGCCGATCACCACTCGACGCTGGGTCTCCCGAACCCGTGGCCGCGTGTTGACGAGTGGTACAACTACCAGTCGCCGGTGAACCCGACGGTTGGCGGTGGCGGGGCCGATTACAGCCCGCGTCCCAACGTCCACGTGCTGCTCACGGTCGACGAGACCACGTACGAGGAAGGCGACGGCAACACGACGGATGACGACCATCCGATCTCGTGGTGCCACCGCTACGAGGGTGGCCGCTCCTGGTACACGGGCATGGGTCACACCCAGGCCTCGTTCGCCGAAGCGGACTTCCGCAAGCACCTCCTCGGCGGCCTCGAAGTCGCGGCCGGCGCAGTGGCGGATGCGGACTGTGGCAAGCAGGGCGGCAACCGCCCGCCGGTGGTGGAAGCGGTCCGGACTCCCGCGGGTGACGTCTCACTGGGCGACCCGATCGAGTTCAAGGCCACGGCCACCGATCCCGACGGCGACACGCTCACCTACGAGTGGGACTTCGGCGACGGGGAGAAGGCCAACACCGCAACCGCGATCCACGCGTACACCACACCGGGCGTCTGGTACGCCAAGGTGACGGTCACTGACGGCAAGGGCGGCAAGACCGAGAAGCTGCTGCAGGTCGCCGTCCAGCCCAGCAACGACAACGAGGAGACGGTCGGCGTCGGCGGCTTGGTGCCCGGCACCATGGCGCTCAACATCACCGGCTCCGCGAACCTCGGCGTGTTCGTCCCGGGCGTCGCCCGCGACTACACGGCGAGCCTGTCCGCCACCGCCACCTCGACCGCCGCGGCGGCCGTGTTGACGGTCTACGACAAGAGCACGACGGCCACCGGCCGGCTCGTCAACGGCTCCTCCGCGCTGGCTACGCCGGTGCAGGTGAACGCCGATGGCGGCGAGTACAAGCCGGTCGTCGGGGACCCGCCCCGGACGACGCTGGCGAAGTGGACCGGCCCGTTCAGCGGCAAGTCGGTGACGATCGGCTTCAAGCAGTCGATCGCAGCCAACGAGCAGCTGGTCACGGGCGCGTACGGCAAGACGCTGACGTTCACGCTCTCGCCGACCACGCCGTAGACAGGTAGTGCGCGCGGGGCGGTCCTCCGGGACCGCCCCGCACCGATCCAGGGCCGTCCTCCGGGGCGGCCCTGCGTCGTTCAGGCGGGGGTCAAGCGCGCGTCGGCGAGCTCGTGGCCGGCCGCCAGGGCGCGGCGATCGCCGGTGATCGCGGCCAGGAACTCGTCCCGCTCCAGCGCGAGCAGGTCGACGTCGGTGCGGGCGACGACGGTCGCGGTGCGCGGGGTGGCGCGCAGCAGCGCGATCTCGCCGAAGCAGTCGCCGATCTCCTCCACGCGGCGGAAGCGGCCGCGCTCGGTGACCTCGACGGCGCCGTCGGCGATCACGTAGAAGCGGTCGCCGGACTCGCCCTCGCGGATGATCGTGTCGCCGGCGCCCGCGCGGACGTGCTCGACGCGCCGCGCCAATTCCTCGATCCGCACGACCGGCAGCGGGGCGAAGATGCCGACGCGGCGCAGGAGCGTGTACTCGGCCTCGGGGACCGGGGCGGAGGCCTCCAGGCGCAGCAGCGAGCGGTAGCGGGCGAGCACGAGCAGCGGGAGCACGATGCCGACCGCGAGCAGCGCGCCGCGCAACCCGAACAGCGCCACCAGGACCGGCGCCAGCAGCGAGCCGAGCCCGGTCGTGAGCCAGTACGTCCCCTCGACCACACCGAACGCACGCGCGAGCACCGCGTCCGAAGCCAGCCGCTGCACCAGCGTCAGCCCGGCGACCTCGATCACCGCGTAGCCCACGCCGAGCACGACGAGCCCGACCACCGCGACGCCGACCGCCGGCACCGCGCTGAGCACGAGCAGGGGGACTCCTACACACAAGCTGCCCAGCATGAGCCCGGTCGCGTTGCACCCGCGCGCGATCAGCACCGCGGCCGTCATCCCGCCGAGCACGCCGCCGACGCCCCAGGCCGAGTTCAGCCAGCCCACCCCGGCGGCGCCGAGCTGCAGCAGCTCCAGCGCGACCAGCACGACGAGCACGTCGATCGCGCCCTCCACGAGCGTCGTCATCCCCAGCACGCCGACCACCAGCCGCAGGTCGCGATCCGCGCGCACCACCTGGAAGCCCTCCAACAGATCCTGATTGCGCCCCCACCCACCCGCGGGTGGCTCGGCCGCGCGCCGGTCAGCGGGGATACCCGCCAAAGCCACGGCGGACAGCGCGAACACGGCCGCGGTCGCGCTCAGCGCCAGTTCGACGCCGCCCAGCGCGACGAGCAGGCCACCGCACAGCGAACCCGCGACGAACCCCACGCTGTCGACCGCGCTCCACAGCGCGTTGGAGCCCGTGAGCTGCCGCGGGTCTTCGGCCAGCACCGGCAGCAGCGCGGCCTGCGCGGGCCTGTGGCCGGTCCCGATCGCGGTGAACAACGCGGCGAGCGCGAAGACGAGCACGGCGGACCCGCCCGCCCACACCAACGCGGCGCAGCCGGCGAGCACGCTCGCCCGCACCAGGCTCAACGCGAGCAGCACGTTCCGGCGCGAGTGGCGATCGCCCAGCAGGCTCATCGCCGGCGCGGCGACGGCCGCGGGCGCCATCCGCACGAGTGCGGCCACGCCCACCAAGGACGCTCCGCCGACGTCGTACGCATAGACCGCGAGCGCGATGAAGCACGTCCATCCGCCCAGCGACGTGGCGACCCACGCGGTCTGCAACCGCCGGAGTGGGCCCGTCCCGAGTGCGTCCCGAAACGCCCCCGCGGCGACAGAAACAGTTCCTGAAGCGCTCAGGGGACGACCCTAACCGAGATCGCCCCGGCCGGGGCGGGCCTGCCACCCGCCCCGGCCGCTTCGCGGCCTCTCTCTTACGGGGTTGTCGTCGAGAGCGCGAAGGTAAGGGTCTTGCTGTACGTGCCCGCGCGGAGCACGTCAGTGGCGCCGATGGCCTGACGGAAGCCGACCGTCACCGCGTCCGCGGTGGTCGGGCCGGAGTAGGTCAGCAGCGGCGTCGTGGCGCCCGTGGTCTCGGCCAGCGCAGCGAACGCCGAAGCCGGGTTCGCGGCGTTGGTGGCGCGGACGTTGAGCGGCTGCGGCAACGAGAACGTGCCGTTGGTGAGGTGGCCCGGAGCCTGGGCGCCGGCGTCGGTGACCGACAGCGACGCATCGCCGGCCGTGTGGGTGATCACCGCGGAGGCCGCGGCCTCGTACGTGCGAGCCACGGCCGGGACGAACGCGCCGAAGCCCGGGGCGGTGCCGGCGAAGCTGAGCGAGAGCACGGTCGGGACGGTGCCGCCCGGCGTGCTCGTCGCGTCACCGGTGCTCTGACCGGCGATCAGCACGCGGTCCATGGCGTCGTCGGAGTTCGTGTTGAACTGGACGCGCGCCACGGACACGGTGTTCGTGCGCGTGGGCTTGAAGCCGACGTTCACGACGCACGTCTCGCCCGGCGCGAGCGACTTGCCGCGGCACGTCTCGCTCACGATCGCGAAGTCGCCGGCGGTCGCGGTGCCACCGTCGGCGGCGTCGGCCTGGATCTGGATCACGTTGGCCGCGGTGCCGAACGTGAGCGGCGCGTCACCGTCGTTGAGCACGTTGATCGCGCGCTGGTTGGCGGCGGCGGCGGTGCCCGCGGCCACGGACGGCAGCAGTTGCGGCGCCGCCTTCAGCGTCGGCGCCGGGTCGCCCTTGAGCGCGACGGCGCTGTCGGCCGTGTTGTTGAACGGGTTGAAGTTCGTCGGCCCGCCGATCGCGACCGGGTCACGCTCGGCGAAGTAGTACTTGGTCTCGTTCTTCGCGGAGGCGAGCATCGGCGCGAAGTTGATCGCGCCCTGGCCGAGCACCCGCTGTTCGGGGTTGCCGCAGTTGGGGCGGATGCCGTCCGCGGCCATGTCCTTGACGTGGAACGAGATCACGCGCGGACCGAACTTGTCGATCATGCGCTGCACGTACGCGGTGCCCACGGCCGGGTCGGACGGGACCACGTGGCCGGAGCCGCCGCACACCGCCCAGCCGATGTCGATCTGCGCGACGACCCAGCGCGGGTCGGTGCGCTCCATCACGATCTCCCAGCCGCTCTTGAGCACGCCGTTGTCCATGAACCGCGACGTCGCGCCGAACTCGGCGGCGTGGTTGTGGAAGTACGCAGGCCCGAGACCCATCTCGACCGACCGCTTGCCCAGCTTGTTCAGCTGCACGGCCGTGGTCAGCGTCGCCTGGTAGGAACCGACGCCACCGGCGCCACCCGGCCCGGACTCACCGATGTGATCCTGGCCGAGGATGCGCGAGATCGCGATCTCGGCGTCCCAACGCGCCTCGTTCAGCGAGCCGTGACGGCCCGGGAAGCGAATCCCGTACTTGTCACCGAGCGCGCGCAGTTCCAGCGCGGCCTGCGGGTTGCCGTTCGGCGAACCGGCGCTCGGGAACGGATTGCCCGGGTAGCCGTAGAGCTCGACGTTCTTGACCCCACGCGACTGCAGGAACGCGAACACGCGCTCCATCCGCGCCATCGTGGTCGTCGGCGCGGTCGGGCCGACGCAGTACGGCGTCGGCGGCGCCGGTGAGGCCGGGCACAGGATCTCCCCGGCCCCATTGCTCAAGTATGAGCTGAAGTTGTACAGCTGGATGCCGCTCTGCCCGACCGGCGCACCCTCACCCAACGAAGCCGGCCGCTGCGCCTGCGCGCTGGCAGCGGTGGCCATGAACGTGAGCGCGGTGGCGGCCGCGACCCACACCTTCCGATGTCCCCACATCTCTCCCCCTCAGGAATGATTGTGCCGGAAGGTTACGTGAAAGCTCGGCCAATGTGGACTTACTTTGGTCTACGTTGCGACAGAAAGCCACTTTTCGAGCTGCTCGTACACCTCGGGGTGGTTGAGCAAAGCGATGTGATGCGCCCCGCCCAGCGCGAGCAGGTCCCCCTCGCCGGCGGCGCTGGCCGAGAGCACGAGCCAGTCGCCGAACACGCGGCCGGCCGGATGGCGGGCATTGCGCGTGATCGTGGCCGCGACGAACCCGTGGCGCGCGGTCTCGAGCAACGGGTCGCGGACGCCGCGCCGCAGGTCGCGGATGCCGGCGGACCGCCGACCGAGGAACCGGGCGAACGGTCGTGTCTCCGGCGCGACCTTCAGCACCGTCTCCAGGTGGTGGACGGCCTGCGCCAGCGGCGCGCCGTCGTGCGGCGTGCCGAGCGAGATCGTGTGGGTCACCCGCGAGGTCCAGTCACCGCCGCGGGCGCACGCACTGCGCGCGACGAGCCCGCCCATCGAGTGGCCGACGAGCGCGATCCGCTCTACCGGCCAGTCCAAGCCTTCGATCAGCGCGGCGAGCTCGGCGCCATTGTCGGCGATCGCGCGGCCCGTGTTGTAGCGGACGTGCACCGAGGTCCAGCCGGGCAGGTCCTGATAGCCCCAGACGTGCTCGGTCTCGCCCAGCCCGTGGACCCAGACGACGACGTTCGGCAAGCGCGGCTCGGACACCTTCGCCACGGCCATCTCGATCGCCAGTGGGCTCTCGGCCGCGTGCAGCTCGTCGCCGATCAGCCCGTTCAGCGCGCTCAACACAGCCGGCGACGCCTCCAGCGGCAGCAGCGCGGTGGAGCGCAACCCACCGCTGACGGCCGCGTAGGTGCCACGGGCGACCGTGTCGTGCCAGATGCGCACCGGAGCGGCCGACGGGCCGAGCGTCCGGAACACCCGGCCGGAGATGGCGAGGTGCACGTCGCCGATCCCGCGCGTGAGCGCGGAGAGCTCCGTGGCCGCCAGCTTGCTCAGCACGGTCACGACCCGAGCGCCACCACCGCGGCCCCGGTCGCGACGAGCCGGTCGTCCGGCTCGGTCACGCGCACGTCCACGAACACGAGGCTGCGCCCACGCTTGCTCACGACCCCCACGGCGGTGAGGTCTTTCCCGCGGGCTGCGGCCACGTAGGACACGTCGAGGGACACCGTAGCGCCCTCCATCGAGGTCGGTTCGGCGTCGTCCGCCCACGCGGCCGACACCGCCGCCATGTCGATCAGCGACGCCAGCGCGCCGCCGTGGACCACGTCCGCGATCGTGACGAGGTCCTCGCGGAACGGGAGCCGCACGGTCGCGCGGTCGGTGCCGACGTCCACCAGCTCGATGCCGAGCAGCCGCACGAACGGCGAGTTCGGCACGAATTGGGTGAGCAGCTCCCGGCGCTTCACGAGGAGCTCGACTCCTCCCAGATGTTGATGCCGGCCTCGCCCGCGTGCTGGTCGATCTGAGCCAGCTCCTCGTCGGAGAACGCGAGGTTGTCGAGCGCCGCGACGTTCGTCTCGAGCTGCTTGACCGAGGACGCGCCGATCAGGGCGGACGTGACGCGCTCGTCGCGCAGCACCCAGGCCAGCGCCATCTGCGCGAGCTTCTGCCCGCGCGTGGCCGCGAGGTCGTTGAGCGCGTGGATGCGCTTCATGTTGTCCTCGGAGATGAAGTCCTTCTTGAGGTAGAAGTCCTTCGCCGCGCGTGAGTCGGCGGGGATGCCCTCGAGGTAGCGGTCCGTGAGCATGCCCTGCGCGAGCGGCGAGAAGGCGATGATGCCCATCCCGAGCTCCCCGGCGGTGTCGACCAGCTCCGGCTCGATCCAGCGGTTGATCATCGAGTACGACGGCTGGTGGATCAGCAGCGGCGTGCCGAGGGCGCGGGCGATGGCGTGCGCCTCGCGCGTGCGCTCGGGCGAGTAGGAGGAGATGCCGGCGTACAGCGCGCGGCCGGAGCGCACGGCGGTGTCCAGCGCGCCGATCGTCTCCTCCAGCGGCGTGTCCGGGTCATAACGGTGCGAGTAGAAGATGTCGACGTACTCGAGCCCCATCCGCTCCAGCGACTGGTCCAGGCTCGAGAGCAGGTACTTGCGCGAGCCCCACTCGCCGTACGGACCGGGCCACATGTCGTAGCCGGCCTTGGTCGAGATGATCAGCTCGTCGCGGTAGGGGCGCAGGTCCTCGCGCAGGATCCGCCCGAAGTTCAGCTCCGCGGAACCGTACGGCGGGCCGTAGTTGTTGGCGAGGTCGATGTGGGTGATGCCCAGATCGAACGCGCGGCGGATGATCGCGCGCTGGTTCTGGATCGGCGTGTCGTCGCCGAAACGGTTCCACAGGCCGAGGCTGATCGCGGGCAGCTTGATGCCGCTGCGACCGCAGCGGCGGTAGGGCATGGCGTCGTATCGGTCTTCACTGGCGTCGAAGGGCATGCCCTGATTCATACCGCGCGCCGCTGCGCCACCCCGTCGCGGTGATGTAGAGCGCGGCCATGCCCTGCCACGGCGCGTAGCGGTCGAGCACGGCTTTGAACTCCGCCTCGGTGACGCTGCCGGTGCGCGCGCCGATCATCCGTGCGTAGCTGTTGCGGATGCCGACGTCCCCCTCGAGCGGGATGTCGTAGCGGCCGAAGCCGAACCAGTCCATCTGGCCCAGCGTCCACGGGCCGATGCCCGGGGTGGCCTCGATCCGGCGGCGGTCGAAGCCGTGGTTGACCACGTCGCGGGCGACGCGGGCGAGCGTCCGGGCCTGCTGCACCCCGAGGCCGGCCTGCTGGAGCGCGGCCTGGTTGGCGAACGCCTCCGGGCCCGGCGCGGCGTACGCGCCACTCGGGTGTGGGGTGCCGTGCCGGCGCGTGAACTCCCACGCGATGTTGCCCGCCTTCTGGGTGTCGATCAGCTGGTACATCACCGCCCAGGCGAGCGCCTCGAACGGATCGGGCGTGCGCGTGACCCGCAGCTTCGGGTTGCCCTTGAGCGCCCGGCCGATCAGCGGGTCCGACCGGTACGCGCGATGGAACGGCGTGAGGTCGTCGTCGAGCGCGAGCACGAACCGCAGGCGCTCGATCGCCCGCTCGTCGCCGCGCAGGTGGACGTTCTCGCCTCGCCACGCGGCCTCGGCGAGCAGCAGCTCACCGTCGACGATCAGCGCCCGCCGGACGATGTGGCCGTCGCGCTTGAGCAGCCCGGCACCGCGCGGCGGCCGGCTCGGCCATACCGGTGTGACGATCACGTCCATAGGATGCGCTTCATGGAAGCAGTCACGGAGAAGCTCGGCCAGGGCGCGTTCTCGCTCGAGCTCAACGACGATCAGCGCGACGTGCGCGAGTGGGTGCACGGGTTCGCCGCGAACGTCGTGCGCCCCGCGGCGGCCGAGTGGGACGAGCGCGAGGAGACGCCGTGGCCGCTGATCCAGGAGGCGGCGAAGATCGGCCTGTACTCGTTCGAGGCGCTCGCGCAGTTCTATGCCGACGAGACCGGGCTGCTGCTCCCGATCGTCAACGAAGAGCTCTTCTGGGGCGACGCGGGCATCGGCATGTCGATCATGGGCACGACGCTCGCGGTCGCGGCGATCTTCTCCTCCGGCACGGGCGAGCAGTTCGGCGAGTGGGTCCCGCAGTGCTACGGCACGCCGGATGACCCGCAGGTGGCGTCGTTCTGCGTCTCGGAGCCGGATGCGGGCTCGGACGTGTCGTCGCTGCGCACCCGTGCACGCTACGACGAGGCCAAGGACGAGTGGGTGCTCAACGGCCAGAAGGCGTGGGCGACCAACGGCGGCATCGCCAACGTCCACGTCATCATCGCCTCGGTCGAGCCCGAGCTGAAGGCGCGCGGGCAGGCGAGCTTCGTCATCCCGCCCGGCACACCTGGTCTGACGATGGGGACGAAGGTCAAGAAGCACGGTCTGCGCGCGTCGCACACCGCCGACGTCTTCCTCGACGACGTGCGCGTTCCGGGCCGCTGCCTGCTCGGCGGCAAGGAGAAGCTCGACGAGCGTCTCGCCCGCACGCGTGAGGGCACGGGCTCCAAGCGCCAGGACGCGATGCAGACGTTCGAGGCCACCCGGCCGACCGTCGGCGCCCAGGCCATCGGCATCGCCCGCGCCGCCTACGAGTACTCGCTCCAGTACGCGCAGGACCGCAAGCAGTTCGGCAAGCCGATCATCGAGAACCAGGCGATCGCGTTCGCGCTGGCGGACATGGCGATGGAGATCGACGCCGCGCGGCTGCTCGTGTGGCGGGCGGCGTGGATGGGCCGCACGGGCCGCAAGTTCGAGCACGCCGAGGGTTCGATGAGCAAGCTCAAGGCGGGCGAGGTCGCCGTGTGGGCCACCGAGCGCGCGATCCAGATCCTGGGCGGCAACGGCTACACGCGCGAGTTCCCGGTGGAGCGCATGCACCGCGACGCGAAGATCTACACCATCTTCGAGGGCACGAGCGAGATCCAACGTCTCGTCATCAGCCGGGCGATCTCGGGCATGATGATCCGCTAGATGGACCGTGATCTCGACCCCGTGGAAGTCCGCGTCCTCGGCTGCCTGATCGAGAAGCAGCGCACGACGCCGGACCAGTACCCGCTCAGCCTCAACGCGCTGCGCAACGCCTGCAACCAGACGACGAACCGCAACCCGATCGTCGCCTACGACGAGGAGATGCTGCGCGGCGCGCTGCAGAAGCTCGGTCGTCGCCGCTACAGCCGCCTCACCACCGGCCACACCAGCCGGGCGGCCAAGTACCGCCATCTGCTCGACGAGGCGCTGCCGCTCGACGCCGCCGAGCAGGCGATCATGGCCGTGCTGTTCCTGCGGGGTGAGCAGACGCCCGGCGAGCTCAAACAGCGCACCGAGCGCATGCAGCCCTTCGACGGCATCGAAGGGCTGCAGGACTGTCTCACGGGCCTGATCGACAAGGGGTTCGTCTCCGAGCTGGCCCGTCGCCCGGGCCAGAAGGAGGAGCGCTTCAAGCAGAACATGTCGGACGACCTGGACCCGGCCGACGTGCCCGCGGGCGCCGAGATGCCGGCCGTGGCCGCCGCGGTCGTCCCGCCGCCACCGCGGCGCGACGAGCGCCTGGACAAGCTCGAGGGCGATGTGCTCGCGCTGCGCACCGAGCTGAGCGCGTTGCGCGACGAGTTCGCCGCCCTAAGGGCCGAACTTGGTGCGTAACTAAACACTCGACCAGCTCCATGGTGATCCGCCGAGGCGTAGGGTCACGCACTCATGGGTCAGTGGCTTTCGATTGCCGTGCTCACTGTGTTGGTCCTCGCGCTCGTCGTCGCCTTGGCGCGGCGAGCCTGATCGTTCTCGCGCTCGCCGGCTGCGGCGAAGCGTCGGAACGCCCCGCCCCCGCAGGGCCGAAGCTGCCGTTTCCGCCGGTGGCGCAAGAGCCCGGCCGCAAGCCCGCGGGCGAGCCGCCGGCGGGCCGTGTGGTGCGCGTGGGAGCGGGTGCCGAGGGAATCGCGGTGGACCCGTCGAGCGGCGTCGCGGCGATCGCGACCGACGCCGGGTTGGCGCTCGTGGACGCCGCGACCGGCGAGCCACGGGAGGTCGTCGAGTTGCCCGCGCCCGCGCGGCACGTCTCGTTCTCGGGCACGCGGTTCCTGGTCCCGCTCGAGGAGGCGAACCAGCTTGCCGAGGTCTCTCCGGACGGCGAGCTGCGCCTCACCGACACCGGCGCGCACCCGCACGACGCGGCCGCCGACGCCGACGGGCGGATCTTCGTCGGCGACGAGTTCGCGGCTTCGCTCTCCGTGCTCGAAGACGGCCGGTTGACGCGCACGGTCAAAGTCGCCGAGCAGCCGGGCGGCGTGGTCGTCACCGGGGACGTCGTCGCCGTCGTCTCCGTGCGCGCGAACGTCGTCGAGACCTACGACCGCCGGACGCTCGAGCGGCTGAGCACGCAGAACGTCGGCTACGGGCCTTCCCACGTGGTCGCGGACGCGCAGGGCCGGCTGTACGTCGCCGACACGCGCGGCGGCGGCATCAGCGTCTTCTCCACCCGCCCGCGGTTGCGCTTCGAGCAGCGCATCGACACGGGCGGCCAGCCGTACGGGATCGCGGTCGACGGCGACCGGCTCTGGGCCACGCTCAGCGATCGCAACCAGCTGCTGCAGATCGAGGGCGGGCGCGTCGTGAAGACGTTCCCGACCCCGGCGACGCCCTACAGCGTGGCCGTCCATCGCGGCGCGGTGCTGGTCACCGGCCGCGACGACGGGGTGCTGCAGATCGTCAGTCCGTGAGGACGGCGCCGTCTTCGATCGTCGCCGGCCCGGTGACCTTCACCGACCCGCGCGCGACGACATCCGCGCCGAACGTCACGTCGCCCTCGACCTCGAAGCGGTCGGCCTCCTTCAAGGACACGGGCCCCTGCGGGAACCGCGCGTCGAAGTCGCGCATCAGCTTGTAGTGGTCGGGGTCCAGCGTGACGATCGGGACGCTGTCGCGGACGAGTTCCACGCGTGAGTCCTCGGTCAACTGGTAGGCGTCGCTGCGCAGCGCGAGCAGGTCGTCCGTCGTCTTGACCGGAGCGAAGCGGGTGCGCGGGACGATCAGCGCGCGGGCGCCGTCGAACACCTCGATCGCCGCGCCCATCGCGGTCTCGATCTGGAACACCTTCGGCGAGGACTTGTCGCCCGGGTCCACCGTCTTGGAGTTGCGGATCATCGGGAGCCCGAGGACGTTGTCGCGCTCTCGCATCGCCGCGTCCAGCGCCCGCAGGTTCACCCACAGGTTGTTCGTGTTGGCGAAGCGGTGCTTGCTCAGGTCCTGCAGCGCCTTGAGGTCCTCGTCGGGCGTCTGCGCGGTCTCCCGCAGCACGAGCCGATCATCCGCCTTGCGGATCGCGAGGTGCCCACCCTTGCGGTCGGCCTCCGTGCGCTCGGTGACCTCCATCAGGAACGGCACGTCGTTCGCGGCCATGTACGTGAGGATGCGCGGCTCGACGACCGCGCCGAGGTTGTCGGAGTTCGCGACGAACGCGTACTCGAACCCCCGCTCCAGCAGCTGCTCGAGCATGCCGGAGGTGACGAGCGCCGTGTACAGGTCGCCGTGACCCGGCGGGCACCACTCGAGCGCCGGATTGTCCGGCCACGCGGCGGGCGTCAGATCGTCGACGAGGAGCTTGGGCTCCTTGTTCTGGATGAAGTCCAGCGGCAGCCCGATATCGAGGTCGGGATAGTCCGCGAGCGCGGCCAGCGAGTCGTCGCGGGTGGAGAACGAGTCCATCAGCAGCAGGGGCAGCTCGACGTCGTGCTCGGCGCGCAGGGCGAGCACCTGGCGGGCGATGACGTCCAGGAAGCTCATCCCGTCCTTGGCCTCTAGGAGCGACTTCGCGCCGGTCAGGCCCATGCTCGTGCCGAGCCCGCCGTTGAGCCGCAGCACCACGGCCCGGCCCAGCGCCTCGCGCTCGGCGGCCGCGTTGAACGGGAGGTCGTCGAGCAAGGGCAGGTCGTCGACCGGCTCGATCGAGTCCTCGGGCATCAGGCCCGTCTCGCCCGCCTCGAGCTGGCGGTAGTAGTGCTCGAAAGCGTTGATGGCGGCGTCCGCCACGCCCTCCTCGCGCATCTTCTCGACGGCAGCGCGCAGCCCTTCGTCACTCACCGCGAGGAATCTAGCCGACGCCGGAACGTGCCCGCGCCTTCAACCGTCGCGCCGCGTTCCCGCACGCGGGCCGCCAGCGTCGCGTCGGAGGTGACGACAAGGTCGCCCGGGCCGGCGAGGGCCGCGATCTCGTCGTCGGCCGCGTCGCGCCCGCGCCGCCGGGCGCGGATGACGGTCACGTGGCCGACGGTCCCAGTCAAGTCTTCAGGGCCCGCGTCGAGTACCACGGTTACCTCGTCCTCCGCCCACCCGCGGATCTCGTCGACGAGGCGCCGCATCGCGCCCTCGCGGTCCCGCCACCAGCCGTCCGGGCGCGAGCCGATCACGTTCATGGCGTCGATGAGCCAGGGCATCGAGTCTCTTTTCTTACGGGGCTAAAGGGCCTCGGACGAAAGGCCGATGGGGTGAACAACCCAATGCGCGTCGATACTTCCCTCCTCCAAGGCATCACGGCCGCGAACAACGCGGCCAAGAGCCAGCAGTCCTCGTCGCTCAAGACCACGGGGACCTCCACCACCTTCTCCAGTGCCCTGAAGACCGCCACGTCCGCCTCCGAGAAGGAGACGACGAAGCCGGTCGAGGGCGAGAACTACGCCGAGATCCTCACGGGTTCCCGCGCCGGTATGTACGTCAACACGTCCGGCAACGCCCGCGACGGTGAGGCGTTCATCCTCGTCAAGGGCGAGAACGGCAAGGCGGATCAGCACATCTACGGCACCGGCAAGGACCGCAAGGTCGTGTCCAGCGGCGGCGAGAAGTCCTCGTCGACCGACAAGACGGACAAGACCGACACGACCGACAAGTCCTCGTCCGCTTCGAGCGGCACCAGCACCAAGGCGCCGAAGAACGAGACGGTCAAGCAGGTCGAGGGTCGCGCCTACGCCGACATCCTCACGGGCTCGCGCAACGGGCTGTACCTGAACACGTCCGGCAACGTCCGCGACGGCGACGTCTTCACGCTCGTCAAGCGCGAGGGCCGCGAGTTCCACATCTACGGCACCGGCAAGGACCGTCAGGTGATCGGCCTGCGTCCGAAGACCGAGACGTCCACGGAGCAGACGCCGTCGACGACCGACACGACCGCGACCGATACGACTTCTGCCGGCACGACCGGTAGCGGCAAGATCACGACCGACACGTCTACGACGACGTCGGGGCACTAAACCGGCGCACGTCCAGGGCCGGTGGGATCTCCACCGGCCTCCCGAGGGCCAGATCCGCGACGAGCCGCGCCGACGCCGGCCCGAGCGTGATCCCCCAAGCTCCGTGGCCGCTGGCCACGTAGAGCTCCTCTTCGATGCGGCCCAGCATCGGCCGCCCGTCGGCCGAGCCCGGCCGCGCGCACGCCCGCAGGCCGCGCACGCTCCCGAGATCCGCGAGAAACCGCCGCGCATTGGCGAGGATCTCCGGGGCGAGCGCCTCCGGCTCGGGCTTGTCCGGCATGAACGTCGAGCCGATGGCCGAGATGCCGCGCGCGGTCACCGCGCTGAACAGCACGTCGGGTAGGTCCTCCGACGTGAGCGCGTCGATCCCCGCCTCTTCGAGCACGTGCGTCGGCGCGTCGGACAGCTCGACGTCGACCACGACGCCCCACACGGGTGCGATCGGGAGCGCCACCAGCTCTCGCGTCCACGGGCCGGCGGCGATGATCCGCGGGCCGCTCGTCGGGCCGTCGCTGCCGAGCTCGATCTTCGCTCCCGCGCGCTGCGCTCTTTGCGCCCACGCGCGTGCGGCGGCCGCGGGCGGGACGGGGCGGCCGGTGTCGATCCGGCGTGCGAACAGGCCGGGTTGGAGCGCCGGCTCGAGCCGCTGCGGGTCCTCGATCAGCTCGGCGCCGTCGTGCTCGAACGGCTCTTCGTGGATGAGCAGCAGGCCGGACGGGTGCTCCGGCAGGTCGAAGCCTTCGAGATCGCGGTAGTGGCCGAGCGACTCCTCGTACAGGGCGGTCAGCTCGGGATCGAGCGGGTCCTGGACGACACCGGAGTTGCGCCCGGAAGCGCCGGCGGCGATCGCCTCGCGCTCGTAGAGGGTCACGTTGGCGCCGCCTTCGGCCAGGAACGCGGCGAGCGCGCAGCCGACGATCCCGCCGCCGACCACCGCGAAGTCACGCGTCACGGGCAGCCGCCAGGTCCTCAGGCGTGTTGATGGAGGCGACAAGGGCGCGGTCCGCGCCCAGCACGGCCGGCTGCAGGCGGCCAAGCGTCGCGCGCAGCGACGCCTCCTGCTCGAGCGCATCACGCAGCACCGGCAGCTGCAGCGGCTCGTAGCGACCCGGGAACGGCTCGCGCTCGACCGCGATCGCCGGCCCGGCGTGATCGGCCAGCGCCCGCAACAGCTCCGGCGTGAGCCACGGCTGGTCACAGGCGACGGCGATCACCGGCCCGTGCTCGAGCGCGGTGATGAGCCCGAGCAACGGGTGTGTGGGCTCATCCGGCTCGTACCAGGTGGGCACGTCCGGCAGCGCGGTGCCGCGCTTGGCCACCACGAAGGCTTCGAGTCCGGCGGCGCGGGCGACCGCGAGTGGACGCTGAATCAGGGGCGCGCCGTCCAGCTCCACCATGGCTTTGGCTCCACCCAGGCGGGTGCCACGTCCCCCCGCTAACACCGCGACGACCAGTTTGTCCACGATGGCTACAGGTTTTACCGAGGTGGCCGATCAACGTGAGCGTGAAGCCTCGGATTCGCATATTCCTCCTCTTGCTCGCGGTGACTCTCGCCCTCCCGGCGACCGCGTCCGCGAACCCGTGGGCATCCATCAACTCGCTGCCCATGTGCGTCAGCGACACCCTGCCGGCGGCCACCACGGCCACCGATGACACGACCGTTCCCTCCGGCTGGCGCAACGCGGCCGTCAACGTGAACCTGCAGGGCACCGGCGAGCAGGGCTTCGAGTGGAAGATCGACTGCGGCACCACGCAGACCGGCCCCACCGCGTCCATCTCCGGCACCGGCACGCACAGCTTCCTGCACCGCGCCCAGGAGACGGGCACGGGCAACTGGACGGGCTGGGTCGAGGACTTCGTCTACGTCGACACCACGCTCCCGGTCGACACCTCGACCGTCCCGGTGGGCTGGCAGCACGACAAGGCCACCATCACGCTTTCCGGCACCGACATCGGCGATCAGTCCGGCGTCTCGCACGTGGTCTACAACCTCGATGGCAACGGCCCGACCGCGGCCAACGTCGGCGACACGTTCGACATCACCGCCAACGGCACGCACACGCTGCAGACGAGCGTCGTCGACCTCGCGGGCAACGTGAGCGCCGTGACGCCCCACATCGTGCGCGTGGACTCCGCCGCTCCGGTGGACACCACGACCGTCCCGGCCGGCTGGATCACCACGCCGTCGGTCGACGTCAGCGTGTCCGGCACGGACACGGGCGGCAGCGGCGTCGCACAGATCGAGTGGGAGCTGGTCGAGGACGCGCGTTCGGCGGTCGTCCCCGGCGCCGGCCCCGTCACCGTGACCGTCAGCGGCGAGGGCGTGCACACGCTCCGCACGCGCATGACCGACGGCGACGGCAAGCAGTCGTCCTGGAAGATCCAGTCGGTCCGCATCGACACGGTCCTGCCGAGCGACAACACCACCGTCTCCTCCGCGTGGCTGAACCGCACGTCCCTGGACGTCAACGTGCACGGCACGGACGCGACCTCCGGCGTGGCGCGCGTCGAGTACAAGATCGATGGCACCCTCCCGGTGGTCGTCAACGGCAACACCACGACGGCGACCGTCAGCGGCGCCGGTGAGCACACGCTCGAGACGCGCGTGGTCGACGTCGCCGGCAACACGACGGGCTGGGTGCCGCGCACGGTGCGCCTGGACCCCGACTCGCCCGTGAACAGCACGCCGCCCGCCCCGACCGCCTGG
Source organism: Solirubrobacter taibaiensis (assembly GCA_027587225.1). Classification (GTDB taxonomy): domain Bacteria; phylum Actinomycetota; class Thermoleophilia; order Solirubrobacterales; family Solirubrobacteraceae; genus Solirubrobacter; species Solirubrobacter taibaiensis. The sequence continues at coordinate 10,947 of JAPDDQ010000006.1, read as the reverse complement.
CGCCAGAACGCTTACGGCGTCCGCCTCAACGGCACCGACACGCTCTCCGGCGTGGCGCACGTCGAGTGGCAGGTCGACAGCGGCGTCGTCACCACCGGCTCGCTCGGCGTCACCGACGCCTACGTCAGCGGCGACGGCGTGCACACGCTCTCCACGCGGATCAAGGACATCGCGGGCAACTTCTCCGGCTGGCGCAACGAGACCATCAGCATCGACTCGGTCAAGCCGGTCGACACGACGACGGTCCCGGCCACGGTGCCCAACAGCCGCAAGATCTCCATCACCGCGACCGACGCGCTGTCCGGCCCCTCGGGCTCGGTCGAGTGGACGCTCGACAACGGCGCGGTCAAGACGCAGCCCCAGGCGACGATCAACGGCGCCGGCCCGCACGTGCTCAAGACGCGCGTGCAGGACAACGCGGGCAACTGGAGCGTCTGGAAGACGTTCAACACCACCGTCGACCTGGCCCTCCCGTCCGAGGACACGGACGCGCCGATCGACAACACGACGATTCCGACGGGTTGGCAGACCGGCCCGGTCAGCGTGACCGTCACCGCCAACGACGACGGTTCGGACGTGCGGCTCGTCGAGTACCAGATCGCCGGCCGGGCGATCGTCTCCGGCACGAACAACCTGACGTTCACCGTCACCGAGGACGGCGTCTACACGATCAAGACCCGGGCGCGCGACTGGGCCAACAACACCGGCGTCTGGCGCACGCACACGCTGCGGATCGACCAGAAGCTGCCCGAGGACACGACCGACCTGCCGTCCGGCTGGGTCAAGTCCCGCGACGTCGCGCTCACCGCGACCGACGCGACCTCCGGCGTGGCGCAGATCGAGTACACGGTCAACGGCGGCGCGGTCACGACCGTGAACGCCGACCACGCGAACTTCACGCTCCCGGGCGACGGCACGTTCACGATCGCGCGCAGCGTCACCGACAACGCGGGTCAGCAGACCGACTGGACGACCAGCACGGTCAAGGTCGACACCGTCATCCCGGCCAATACGAGCGCCGCCGCGCCCACCGCCTGGCAGAAGACGGCGCTGTCGCTGGACCTGACGGGTACCGACGTCGGCGCCGGCGTGGATCACTACGAGTACCGCGTGGGGACGAGCGAGATCAAGTCCGGCACGCCCGCCGTGGTCTCCACCGACGGGACGCAGACGCTGCAGACGCGCGTCGTCGACAAGGCCGGCAACGAGTCCGCCTGGCGCAACGAGACGGTCAAGGTGGACCTGACGAAGCCGGTCAACTCGACCCCCGTCGTGAGCCATCCGTGGCGCAACTCGAACTTCGCGACGACCGTCTCGGGCACGGACGCGACGTCCGGCCTCGCGACCGTCGAGTGGAAGGTCGACTCGGGCGCCGTGTCGACTTCACCCGCCGTGGCGATCGCTCAGGAAGGCTCCTACAAGCTCTACACCCGCGTGACCGACGTGGCCGGCAACGACTCCGGCTGGCGTCTGGACACGGTCGGGATCGACAAGACCGCTCCGACGCTGACCGCCACCTGCGGTGCTCCGACCTGGCGCAACACCCCGGCCGTCTGCTCCGTGGCCGCCGACGGCGGGCTCTCGGGCCTGCCCGTCCTGACCGCCTCGCGCGGCGGTGACGGCGCCGTCGAAGTGACCGGTGGCGCGTACACGGTGAACGTCGAAGGCTCGACCGCGGTTGCGTTCCGCGCGGTCGACGGGGCCGGCAACGAGGCCACGGCGCAGGGTGCGGTCAAGATCGACCGCACGCCTCCGGCCGTCACGGCCACGTGCATCCCGGACGCCAAGTCGCTCAAGTACACCTGCACCGCGGCCGGCACGGACGGGCTGTCCGGCCTGACCGGGCTCGCCTGGTCGGTCGACGGCGGTACCGCGACCCCGATCGCCGCCGGCGCTCCGTTCACGGTGGCCAAGGGCAAGGTCGTCGTCTCGGGCGCCGACGCCGCTGGGAACGCCGGTGTCTCGGCTCCGGTCGTGCTCGCCGAGCGTCACGAGGAGTCGGCGGCGGTCACCCCGCGCAGCTCGAGCGAGGCGGTCCTGCTGAAGGGGCACTCCTCGTCCTCCAAGCGGCTCGTCGGCCAGCTCGCGCTGTCGTCCACCCCGAGCGCCACGACGGTCGATCTGCGCCCGCTCGCGCTCGGCAAGGGCACGTTCCAGCTCGTCATCAAGGTCAAGCTGGGCAAGAAGACCAAGACCTTCACCAAGACCCAGACCACCGTCAAGGGCTACTCCAAGCGCGTCACGGTCAAGGCCGCGGCGGGCGCCGACCCCCAGGTCACGCTGACGGTCAAGCGCAGGTCCGGCAAGCGCTGGGTCACGCACGCCACTGCCTCCGCGCACCTGTAAGTCGGGTTGACGTTCCCGGATCGCTTGCGACAATTGCCGCAAGCGATCTGTCCGTGAAGGGGGAAGCGCCCTGTGTCCAGTGAGGCCGTTCGAGTCCTCGTCGTCGCCAACAAGACGGCCGCGACGCCCGCGTTGCTGGAGGCGGTGCGGCAGCGGGCGGCGCGTGGGCCGGTGACGTTCACTTTGTTGGTCCCGAACGCCGCGCACGGCTTGCACAAGCTCGTCGATCCGGAGGACCAGAGCCAGAGTGAGGCCGAGGCCGTCGTGGAGCTCGCGGTGCCGCTGCTCGAGGAGGCCGCGGGCGCGCCGGTGGAGAGCATGATCGGCGTCCCTGAGCCGCTCGCGGCCATCCAGGACGCGATCAACGTGCACGGCTTCGACGAGCTGATCATCTCGACGCTACCCCAGCGCGTCTCCAAGTGGCTGCACCTGGATCTGCCGGCCAAGGCCGCGGGGCTCGGACTGCCGGTGACGACCGTGGTCGCCTCCAGCCGCAAGGAGGCCGCCCCGGCCTGAGATGAGAGCGGGCCACTAGCCTGATGGCCGTGAACCGCCTCTGGATCTACATGCAGGTGATCATCGTGATCTGCGTGATCGCCAGCTTCGTGATCGCGCTCATCAAGCTGTGACCGAACCGACATAGTGGCGGCTGGCGCGTGCGTATGATCGCGCCATGTTCCGCTCGATCGTCGTAGGCACGGACGGTTCCGACACCGCGCAGAAGGCCGTCGACGAGGCGGTCGACCTCGCCAAGGCCCTGGGCGCCAAGCTGTGGCTCGTCTCCGCCTACGAGCCCGTTCCCAAGGCCCGCCTGCGCGAAGAGGCCCGGCAGACTCCCGCCGACCTCCAGTGGATGGTCAACCCCCGCGAAGAAGTCGATCAGACGCTCTCCGACGCCGCCGACCGTGTCCGTCACGCCGGCGTCGAGGTCGAGATCTTCGCTCGTGAGGGAGATCCCGCCGACGCCATCCTGGATGTCGCCGAAGAGCGCGACGCGGACCTGATCGTGGTCGGCAACAAGGGCATGACCGGCGCCCGGCGGTTCTTGCTGGGCTCCGTGCCGAACAAGGTCTCGCACCACGCTCCCTGCTCGGTGCTGATCGTCCGCACGACGTAGGCGGAGGTCGCGCGCGTGGGTCGTCGCTGCGCGTTGATCGCCGCGCCCTCCGGGGACGAGGACGCCACGGTCCTCGCCGGCATCCTTGCCGACGCCGAGCGCGGCGGGTACAAGGTCGAGCGTGCGGACGACGACGAGGCCGTCGGCGCCTTTCTGGCCGCGCGCGACGCCACCGACGTCGTGCTCGTCTGCAGCGACGGAGTACCCGTCGACGGTTCGGCGCTCGCGGCGTGCCGGAGCACCCACGTGCTCGTGCTTGCGACCGACCACGACGCGGACGTAGTGGCCGGGGCGGGGCGGGCCGTCATCGCCGGCGCTCCATTCCGAGCCCTCGTGCGCGCGCTCCGCGACGGGCGCGCCGACGGCAACGCGGACGGCGACATCACCGCCCGCGAGCTCCACAACCGGCTCGCCCACACGCACAACCTGCAATTCAGCGATGCGCTGGAGACGCCGTTCGTGGTCACGCACACGGACCGCCACGTCCGGCGCCAACGGCGTGCGGCGCAGCGGACACGGAGCGCCGAGTGGACCGAGAACGCACTTCGCGCCAGCACGGCGATCGGTGCCGTCGCGCTGCTCGTCTCCCTGCCGCTGGTCTGGCTCTTCGGCGAGAGCGGCCTGGAGTACGCGTTCGCGTCCGGCACCGCGTGGCCGTCGCGGATCGCGCCCCTGCTGGGCGTGGCGACCGCGGTGGCCGGTTTCGCCCACGCGGCGACGGGCCGCGGCGCCGGCGCGGTCGTCGTCCTCGTGAGCGCGAGCGCCGGCGCCGTGGTCGGCCTGCTGGACCGCTTCGTCGACCCCGATCTCGGCTTGGGCCTCCTGTTCACGCTCCTGGGCCTCGGGTTACTGCTCGGCGGCGCGCTCGACGTCCTCCGCCACCACTACGACACCCTCGGCGTCGCTTGCGGCAGCGCCGCCGTCCTCGGTTACCAGGTCGTCGGGCCCCGCAGCTGGGGCTGGATCGCGCTCGCCGTCGCGCTGCTCGTCGCCGAGGCGGTCTACTGGGTCCGCCGCGAGCGCTGAACGGCAACGGCGAACACACCGGCGGGGCGGGCGTGCTGTTTGCGGGTGAGGCGGGTGCCCCGCACTGCGTGAACGCCTTGGCGTTCACGTCTTCCCACGCCGAGGGACGGTCCACGCCACGCGAGCGTTCGATTGGTCAACCAGGAGTTGACAAAGTGATCGCTCGCACGCCCGGGTGGCGCGTTGCCGCTCGCCCGTGCGGAGGTGAGGAACAAACCGGTCCTGACAGGACCGGATCGTGCCTCACCCCCCGAGTGGGCGCCGGCCCGCGCCCGGGCGCAGCCGGTGCAACCGGCTCACCCGCACAAGAGCGCGGCGGGCGCGGCTAGATGACCGGGATCGTGGGGTCGGTGGCGCGGGCCGCGTTGAGGCGGCCCCAGCCGTAGTGGGGGTCGCGGCCCGCGGGGCCGACGTCCGTGGAAGTGAGCTCGAGGCGGCGCTCGATGGCGGCCGGGGAGGGCTTGGGGCCGAGGATGCCGGAGGCGATGACCAGCGCGGCGGTGGCGGCGACGTGGGGGGCTGCCATCGAGGTGCCGATGTAGCCGCTCGGGAGCAGGAAGCGTCGCGGGGAGCTCGCGCGGAACGTCATCTGGAAGATGTCCATGCCGGTGCGGGCGGCCTGGCAGTTCGGGTCTCCCTCGAGGGCGGCGTCGATGCCGCCGCCCGGGGCGACGAGGTCCAGGTCGCTGCCTTCGTTGGAGTAGTCGGCCTGGCAGCCGTACTGGGTGGTGGCGCCGACCGACAGGACGTCGCTGGAGCGGGCCGGGTAGGCGACGGCCGCGGCGGCGGCGTTGCCGGACGCGCCGACGACCAGCGTGCCCCGTTTGCGGGCGTACCGGATCGCGTCCAGGATGTTCGGGATCTGCGACTTCGTGATCTCCGACGGGAACTCGAAGGAGAGGTTGATGACCTGCGCGCCGTTCTTGGCGGCGAAGCGGATGCCGTCGGCGATCTGCTGGGAGTCACCCTCGCCCTGGCTGTCGAGCACCTTGACGGGCATGATCTTCACGCCGTAGGCGAGGCCGGTGAGGCCGATCGTGTTGCCGGTGCCCTCGGCGATCGTGCTCGCGACGTGGGTGCCGTGACCGTTGTCGTCGTTCGGGTAGGCGTCGTCCTCGACGAAGTCCCACCCGCGGACGAAGCGCGCCTTCGAGAAGTCCGGCGAGCGGCGGAAGCGGCCGCGGTTGGCGTAGGCCACGCCGGTGTCCAGCACGGCGACCACGACGCCCTTGCCGCCGGGACGCCCGGCCCGCGCCAGGTTCGCCCAGGCCTCGGGCGCGTTCACGCCCGTCTCCGGCAGGAAGTTCCACTGCAGCTTCTGCCAGCCGCCGATCTCCGCCCCACGGCCCGGGTCCGGCGGAATCCAGCCCGACGCCCGCGCCAGGAAGTTCGGCGTGGCACTCCGCACCCCTGGCCGCGAAGACAACGACTGCGCGGCCTGCGCCACGTCCCGAACGCGCACGACGCGTTCACCCGTGGCGTCCCGCACCACCACCTCACCGGCGCGGTACTCCGCCGGGGCCGACGCCGCGGCCTTCAGCGCCGCCGAAGCCGCCCGCGCGTCACCGGACGCGACGCCGCCGGCCGAGGCCGCGGGCACGCCAATCGTCCCCGCGACAATCGCGGACGAGAGCAGGAGAGCGGGCAGCAGGCGGGAGCGAAGCATCAATGGAAGACCGAGCGGGCGGGGGAGCGAACGAGTCGGCCCGGTCTCGAGTCGTACAACATCATCGGCAGAAGGAAGTTGCTGAACAACCCCAGTCTGCACCGAAACTGTGTCAATTCTGCGCCGAGATGAGCACGAGAGCCGAATGCGGCTCGCAATCGAGGAGGCCGAGAAGGCCCTCACGCACCGCGACGTGCCTGTCGGGGCGGTCATCTTCGGCCCGGATGGGACGGTCATCGGTGCCGGCCACAACGAGCGCGAGCTCCTCCAAGACCCCAGCGCCCACGCCGAGATGCTCGCGATCCGCCAGGCCGCCGAGCACATCGGCCACTGGCGGCTGCTGGAGACCACGCTCTACGTGACGCTCGAGCCGTGCGCGATGTGCGCCGGCGCGATCGTCCTCGCCCGCATCCCGCACGTCGTCTACGGCACCACGGACCCGAAGGCGGGCGCCGCCGGCAGCGTCCTCGACGTCCTGCAAGAACCGCGCCTGAACCACCGCCCAGGGGTCACCGGCAACATCCTCCAGCCCGAATGCGCCCAGCTGCTGAAGGACTTCTTCGCGGCCAAGCGCCGCCGGTCGCTACCCTCAGACACCGCACACCCGGAGGGGTGCGAGAGTGGTTGAATCGGGCGGTCTCGAAAACCGTTGAGCGGGTAACCCCTGTTCCGAGGGTTCGAATCCCTCCCCCTCCGCTTCAAGGGCGCCCACTGGGCGCCCTTTCTGCGTCCTGGGCTACTCGTACAGGGACCGCTGATCGACGATCGCCCGCGCGACGTCCACCAGCCGCAGGTTGCGCTGCCGCGCCGTCGTCTGGATCCGCGCGAACGCTTCCGGCTCACTGAGTCCGAGAGCGCGGATCAGAATCCCCTTGGCCTGCTCGACCACCTTGCGGTCCGCGAGCGCCTGACGCGTCGAGTCGACCTCCGCGCGCAGCGCCTCGAGCTCCGCCGCCCGCGCCGCGGCCAACCGCAACGCGGCCTCGAGCTGGCGATCGTCGACGGGCTTGGTCAGGTGCGCCAGCACCCCCGCCGCGATCGAGCGGTCCAGCACCTCCGGCGCGTCCAAGCCCGTCAGGATCACCACGGGCCGCCGCGGCCCCTCCTCCGACAGTGACCGCGCCAGCTCGATCCCGTCCCCGTCGGCGAGGTCCACGTCGAACAGGTACAGGTCGGCGCCGACCGACGACGCCAACGCCGAAGCCTCGGCCACGGTCGCCACCGGCCCCACGACCTCGTGCCCCAACGCCCCGAGCCGCCGCGACAGCCCCAGAGCGATGATCGGGTCGTCTTCAGCGACGAGGACGCGCATCCCGCGTGGGGTCGAAGGTGACCACGATGGCGCCGTCACGCAGCGCCACGTCCCCGAACAGACCGTTGCGCACGACTTGCCGGACGAGCGTCAAACCGAGCCCCGAGCCATCCAACGACGGGGGCCCGCCTCCGGCGTCGCGCACCACCAACGACCCCGCCGTGAGCTCCACCGACACCGGCGGCTTCCCGTGCTGAACCGCGTTCGCCACCAGCTCGTTGACCACCACGCCGAGGTTCTGCGCGATCGGGAACGGCAGCTCCAGCGGTTCGGCGACCACCGTGACGCCCTCGTAGCCCGCGACGACCGCCTCCAGCAGCTCCGGTGCGAGCACGCGTCCGCCCCGCGTCGAGGCCAGCACCTGATGGACGGCCGCGATCGACTGGATCCGCTCCGACGCCCGTTCGACGGCGGAAGGCCCGCCGAGCTGCAGCAGTTCCGCGACGACCTGCAAGGAGTTCTTCACACGATGGTGGGCCTCGGCGAGCATCGCGCCCTCGAGCTCCGCCCGGCGCGTCGCCTCCCGCACGGCCCGCGCGAGCTGGAGCCCGAGCAGCGTCGACCCCGCCAGCAGCACGAGGTGGAAGAGCGCCTCGGACGCCGGCAGCGGGTCCGGCGCGAAGCTCACGCAGACCCCGAAGGCGAGCGCTGCCACCGTCATCCAGATCGCCAGCGCGCGCGGGTTGTCGTCGTTGGAGATCGCCAGGAACGGGACGACGAACAGGAGCAGCAGATCGAGTCGCGACTCGCCGCCCGCGATCAGCACGAGCCCGCACACGGAGATCAGCACGCCGCCCGCCCAGAGGTCGATCAGCAGCCGCCCGCGGGGGGTGGGCAGCAGTGTCGCCCAGGGCAGTCGCGCCATCACCAGATGGGCTACGGCGGCCACGGCGGTCAAGGCCCACACGAGCCCCGCATCGGAGATCGGCACGCCCACCGCCAGCGCCACGACGACCGCCGCGACCGAGGTCCAGCCGAGCGCCGTTCCGGCACGCAACGTCTCATGGAGCGGGATGCGCACGCCGACTAGTATGTGCAGCGGCCGCTCATGACCGGTGGCCGAGGGTCCTGATTGCCCGTTCCCGCATTTGCCCCTGCCTGGGGCACGAACGGCAAAGGACCCGCCCGTGACTTCGCTCGACCTCGCTCGTTGGCAGTTCGCCCTCACGACGCTGCTGCACTTCGCCATCGTCGGTGTATCGATCGGCCTCGTCTTCTTCGTGGCCCTTCTACAGACGCGGTACCACCGGACCGGCGAAGAACGGTGGCTGCGGCTGACCAAGTACTACGGGCGGGCGATGGTGATCGTGTTCGCCGTCGGCGTCGTCACAGGCTTGATGCAGACGTTCCAGTTCGGGATGAACTGGGCGGGCTTCTCGCGCTACGTCGGTGACGTGTTCGGCGCGCCGCTGGCGCTGGAGGGGCTCGCGGCGTTCTTCGTCGAGTCCGTCTTCCTCGGGCTGTGGATCTTCGGCGCCGGCAAGCTCCGCCCGCGCGTGCACCTCGCGTGCCTGTTGGTGCTGAGCGCGGCGACGATGATCAGCGCCTACTCGATCCTCGTCGCGAACTCGTGGATGCAGAACCCCGTGGGCTACGAGATCGTCGACGGTCGCGCGCAGCTGACGGACATCTTCGCGGTGATGGTCAACTGGACCGTCGGCCTGACGTTCGCGCACGTGCTGTTCACGTCTTTGATGACCGGCGCGGTCGTGGTGCTCGGGATCGCCTGCGTGCAGATCGCGCGGGGGCGGGAGGTGGTCGCGTTCGGTGGTGTGGCGCGGATGGCGGTGTTCGTGGGCCTGGGGGCCGCGCTGGCCGCCGCCGGCGCTGGGCACTTCCAGGGCGTGCTCGCGCTCGAGCAGCAGCCGATGAAGATGGCCGCGGCCGAGGCGCACTACGAGACCGAGGCGCCCGCCGGCCTGTCGCTGTTCGCGCTGGGCAAGATCGCCACCGACCCCGGCCCGCCGTTCCTGAACATCAAGGTCCCCGCGGCTTTGAGTTTCTTGAACTCGTTCTCTTTGAGCAGCGAGGTGCGCGGGATCGAGCAGCTGCAGCGCGAGGCCGAAGCGCGGTACGGGCCCGGTGACTACACGCCGGTCGTGGCGCTCATGTACTGGAGCTTCCGCCTGATGGTGGGCGGTGGCGTGGCGCTGATCGCGCTGCTCGCGTGGGGCTGTCGGCTCGCCGCGACGGGGCAGCTGGAGCGCTCGAAGTGGTTCCTGCGGCTCGCGCCGTTCGCGGTCTCGATCCCGTTGGCCGCGCAGGCCGGCGGGTGGATCCTGCGTGAGGGCGGGCGCCAACCGTGGGTGGTGACCGGGCTGCTGCGCACGGACGCGGCGTCCTCGGACGTGAGCGCGCTGGCGGTGGCCGGGTCGCTGGGCGCGTTCCTCGCCGTGTACGCCGTGATCTTCTGGACCGCGGGGCGCGTGCTGCGGAGCGAGCTCGCCCACGGGTTGCCTGCGCGGGAACGAACGCCGCGCGCCGGCGCCGACCTCGCCCTGGGGTACTGACGTGTTCGGGCTCGAAGGACTTCCCGCGCTGTGGCTGCTGCTGCTCGGCGTCGTCTGGGCCTTGTATCTGGGACTGGGCGGCGCGGATCTGGGCGCGTCGATGCTGCTCCGGCGTTTTTCGGACCGAGGCGCCGTGCTGCGCGCGAACGGGCCCACCTGGCAGGCGAACGACGTCTGGCTGGTGATCGCGGTCGCGGCGACGTTCGGCGCCTTCCCGGGCTGGTACGCGGCGTGGACGAGCGGGCTCTACGGCGTCGTGCTGGTGATCATCCTCGCGCTGATCGTCCGGCACGCGGGGGTGGAGCTCGTCGGGCACGTGTCCGCGCGAGCGGCTGCTGGATGGACGTGGGCGATCGTGGCGTCCGCGTGGGTGACCGCGATCGGCTGGGGCGTGGTGTGGGCGTGGATGCTCGAGGGCGCGTTGTCTGTAGCGACGCTGGTGTGCGGCATCGCGCTCGCGCTGCTGTGCCGGGTGGCGGGCGCGGCGTTCCTGGCGGGTCGCGTGGACGAACGCGTGACGGTGCGGCGAGAACCGGCTGTGCTGCTGGCCGTCGTCGCGGGCTTGCTCCTGGGTGAGCCCTGGCTGTTGGTGATCGGCGTCGCGCTTGCGGCGACGCTCGTGCCGCGCCTGTCCCTGTGGGCCGCTGGCGCGGCGGCGGCGCTGTTCCCGCTATGCGTCCTGGCGGCGGCGTCGCCGTTCGTGGCCGGGGTCGACCTGCGTGAGGAAGCCGCGGGCGACTACACGCTGACGATCATGACCGTGCTCGCCGCGGTCTTCCTGCCGCTGATCCTGCTCGCGCACGGCTTCGCCTACTCGCGCTTCAAGCGGGAACCGGGCGGGCTCGCCCGCCTCGCGCGGCGTGGCCTGGAGCAGCTCCGATGAGCGCGCGGGGCGGGGCCGCGGGCGGGCGCGGCGATGGCGCGGGTGGCGAGCGCGGTGTGGGTGGTGGGCGCGGCGCGGGTGGCAGGC
>JAPDDQ010000069.1 GCA_027587225.1 Solirubrobacter taibaiensis | reverse complement strand
GGCCCGGCTTCGTCGGACCCTGGCAGCTGGGCGCCGCCGTCCTCGCCTCCGCCCGGCTCGGCCGGGTGGACTCCGCCGCCGGCGACCCCGGGCGTGCCGCCGACGGAGCCGCCGAGTGGCCCGCCCGCGCCCATCGAGGGCTCTGTGCCGCCGCCGCAGGCGCCCGGCGTGCCGTCCGGCCCGCCGCAACCGCCCGTCGAGGGCGAAGGCAAAGCGCCGGCCATGCCGGGAGCACCCGGGGTGGAGGAGGACCGCAACCAGCCGTCGTACGCACCGCCGAAGCTCAGCTCGGGGGACCCGCTCGCGGGCTGACCGCCGCGCGTGCCATCCTCTACAGCCATGCGTCCCTACGAAGGCCTGCTCACGGCCATGATCACGCCCTTCCGTGCTGATGGCTCCGTCGACGAGGAGGGCGCGGTCACGATCGGCCGCCACCTGCTCGCGAACGGCTCGCACGGGTTGGTCGTGGCCGGGACCACGGGTGAGGCGGCGACGATGACCGATGAGGAGCACCTCGGCCTCATCGCGCTGATCGCGCGTGAGCTCGGGGACGAGGCGACCATCATCGGTGGCACGGGCTCCAACGACACGCGGCACGCCGTCCATCTGACCGAGAAAGCGGTCGAGGCGGGGTGCGACGCGGTCTTGTCCGTGACGCCCTACTACAACAAGCCCAACCGCCGCGGGATCACCGCCCACTTCAGGGAAGTGGCGAAGGCCGCGGGGGACACGCCGGTCATCCTCTACAACATCCCGGGCCGGTGCGTGGTCAACATGCCGCCCGATCTGCTCGCCGAGCTGGCGCAGATCGACGGGATCGAAGCCGTCAAGCAGGCCAACAGCGACGAGCTCCAGCTCATCGACGGCCTCGCGGTCATGGCCGGCAACGACGACATCTACGGGAAGTGCCTGGACATCGGCGGCACCGGCGGCATCTGCGTCGCCTCCCACGTCGTCGGCCCCGAGATGCGGCGCATGTACGACGAGCCCGACAACCGCGCCGAGATCGACGCGTCACTGCAGGAGATCTACGAAGCGATGTTCATCACAGCGAGCCCCGCGCCGGTCAAATCCGCGCTGGAGATGCTCGGCCACACCCCCGGTACGTTGCGCCTGCCGCTCGTCGAGTGCGACGAGCAGGAACGCAACTTCGTGCACAACGCGCTCGCCCAGCACGGACTGCTGCGCGAGGTCACCGCCCGTTGAGCGGCACCGTACGCGTCCTCCCGCTGGGAGGCGTCGGCGAGATCGGCAAGAACATGACCGTCGTCGAGTACGACGGGCGAATCGTCGTGGTCGACTGCGGCCTGCGGTTCCCGACGGCCGAGATGATGGGTATCGACCTCGTCCTGCCGGACTTCACGTACCTGCGTGAGCACGTCGACGCGATCGACGCGATCATCATCACGCACGGCCACGAGGACCACCTCGGGTCGCTCCCGTGGGTGATCCGCGACCTCGGCCAGGACAAGATCCCCGTCGTCTACGGCGGCCAGCTCACGATCGCGATGGCCCGTTCGAAGCTGGACGAGCACAAGCTGCGCGACGTCAACCTCGAGGTGTTGCCGATCGGCGACGTCGTCGAGGCCGGCCCGTTCACGCTCGAGCGCGTCCACCTCACGCACTCCATCCCGGACGCGTCCGGCGTCGCCATCGGCACGCCGCTCGGCACCGTCTTCTTCACCGGCGACTACAAGTTCGACCAGACGCCCGTGATCGGCCCGCCCGCCGACATGAGCCGGCTGGCCGAACTCGGCCGCGAGCGCCTGCTGCTCCTGCTCGGCGACTCCACGAACGTGGACCGCCCGGGCATCAGCGAGAGCGAATCGATCGTCGGCCCGCACCTGGACCGCGTCTTCGGTCGCTGCGAGGGCCGGATCGTCGTCACCTGCTTCGCGTCGAACATCCACCGCGTCCAGCAGGTCGTGCACGCGGCCGAGAAGAACGGCCGCAAGGTCGCGCTCGTCGGCCGCTCGATGCGCAAGAACGTCAACATCGGCCGCAGCCTCGGGCACATCGACATCCCCGAGGGCATGCTCGTGCCACCGCGGGAGATCGACCAGTGGGCCGACGACAAGATCGTCGTCATCTCCACCGGCTCCCAGGGCGAGCCGCTGTCGGCGCTGCGCCGGATGGCCTACCGCGATCATCCGCAGGTGGAGCTCAAGTCGGGGGACACGATCGTGTTCTCGGCCACGCCCATCCCGGGCAACGAGCGCGCCGTCAACGAGACGATCGACCGCCTGTACCACATCGGTTGCAAGGTGGTCACGGCCCGCGACGCGCCCATCCACGCCTCCGGCCACGGCTACGCGGAGGAGGTCAAGATGATGATCAACCTCACGCGTCCGAAGTACGTGATGCCGGTGCACGGCGACTTCAAGCGCATGCTCATCCACGGTGAGCTCGCCCAAGCGGTCGGCGTGCCGAAGGAGAACATCTTCCGCAGCGAGAACGGCACGCCGCTGGAGATCACGGCCGAGGGCGCCAAGTTCGGCAAGCCGGAGCACTCCGGGATGATCTTCGTCGACGGTGTGGACATCGGCGATGTCTCGGACGTCGCCCTGCGCGACCGCCGCATGCTGTCCGCGGACGGCATCTTCATCATCGTCGCGACCATCTCCGAGGAGGACGGCTCGTCCGTCGTCCCGCCCGAGGTCATCGCCCGCGGTGTCCCGTTCACGGACGGCAACGACAAGTTCACCGCGGACCTGCGCGAGGCGGTGGAAGACTCACTGGACACCGCCGCCGAGCAGCAGATCACCGAGGTCGAGGTGCTGCAGAACCACCTGCACGACGACCTCGCGCAGTTCATCTACGACCGGCTCAAGCGCCGCCCGATGGTCTTGCCGGTTGTCGTTGAGGTCTGACGGCCCGGCGTTCGTGCCCGGGCCGTAGCACCAGCGCGACGACGACCAGCACCAGGATTCCCGCGCCCGCGAACGCAAAGGCCGTGCGCGGGGATCCCAGCACGGTGAGCAGGCCGCCGAGCAGGAAGCCGATGCCCGGCATCGCCGCGCCGAGCGACTCCAGCAGCCCGGACATCCGCGCCTGGAACTCGGTCGGCGTGGCCTCCTGCAGCGCGGTCATCACCGCCACCCACTGGATGCCGTTGCCGGCGCCGCCGATCACGGACATCGCGCACGCCACCCACAGCACGCCCGCCTGGGACATGCCGAGGTAGGCGAGGCCGACGAGCGCGCTCGAAGCGACGATCAGCCCGAAGCCGGACCGGTTCTTGAGGCCGATGTAGAGCAGGCTGCCGAGCACGATGCCGACGCCCCAGGCGCTCAGCAACAGCCCGAACCCCGCGCTGGTCGTGCCCAGCGACTCCTTCGCGTAGATCACCTCGATCGGGACCACGACCGTGAAGCAGATGAGCGCCAGCGCCTGTCCGAGCAACAACGTGCGGATCGTCCGGTCCCCGCGCGCGAACGCGATGCCATCCCGGAAGCGGCGGTACCACGACTCGTACGCGTGGTGCTCGATCCGCGGCAGATCGCGCGCCGTCGCCAGCCATACGGCGATCACCAGGAACGAGCCCGCGTCCACGAACAGCGCCGCCGAAAGCCCGAAGGCCGCGATCAACCCGCCCGCGATCGCCGCCCCGAACACCGAGGCCGCCGCGAACCCGAGGTTCATCAGCGCGTTGCCCTCCGCTATCAGCTCGTGCGGCTGCAGCGCGGCCGCGACCGCCCCGCGTGTGAGGCCGCGGCCCGTGATCGCGAGCGTCCCGTCGACGAGTCCGAGCAAGAGCACGAGGGGGAGGAAGAACCGGTCCCCGATGGCCAGGAACCCGAGCAGCGCGAACGCGATCGCCTCGATCACGTAGATCGCGGGCAGCACGCGCCTGAGCGAGAAACGGTCCAGATGCGCGGTCAGCCCGGTGGCGAACAGCGCGGGCAAGAACTTGGCGACCAGGAAGAACCCGGCGGTGGGGGCGACGTCCCCGGTCCGGTCGAAGACGAGCACCGACAGGGCCACGACCCCGATCGAGTCCCCCAAGTCATTGACCGTGTACGACCCCAGTAGCCGGCCGAACGGCCGCACCCGCAGCGGTTCGAAGCGCCTCCGCACTCTGGCGCACTGTACCCCGGCGGCGCAAATGTGAACGGTGTCGTCCGATCGGGGGATGCGACGGCTGCGGATTTTCCGCTCTCTGCCGATCACGAGGTGGAATGCGCTCGCGCCAACTCACCATTGCGATCGTCGCTGCCTCGGTTCTCGCCGCGTCGGTGACCGGTGCGATCCTGACCAGCCGGGCCGAGGATTGGCAGCCGCTGTCGCTCATCGGGCTGCTGCTCGTCCTGGCGCTGGGCAGCGAGTTGCTGGGCTTCGAGCTCAAAGGCCTCCGGCTCTCGGGCTCGTTCCTCGCGCTCGTGCTGGCGATGGCGCTGCTCGGACCCGCACCCGCGGTCGCGATCGCGATCGCGTGCGCACTCATGGACACCGCGATCGTCCGCCGCTCGATCGACCGCTCACTGATCAACATCGCGACGTTCGCGACGTTCCCACTTGTCGGGGGGCTGATGATCCACGCGCTGGCGGGCGACTTCGACCCCGACGCGAACGATGCGCTGTGGTTCGGCGGCGTCGTCCTGACGACGTTCATGATCGCGAACACGCTGAACTTCGCGATGGTCGCCACCGCGTCGTGGCTCGCCTACGGCGTCCCCGCGCGCGCGATGCTGCGCTCGTTCGCGACCGCGCTCCCGTCGGAGTTCGCGACCGGACTGCTGACGGCGAGCGTCGCCTTCACCTACGGGCACATGGGCGTGGGTTCGATCGCGCTCGCGGCGGTCGTCCTGCTCGTCTTCCTGTACATCCTGCGCGCGAGTGTCCAAGCCGAAGAGCGCGGTGAGGAGCTCGAGACGCGCACGCGTGAACTGGCCTCACTGCAGATGGGCCTGCTGTCGACGGTGGTGCAGACGCTGAACATGCGCGACGCCATGACCGCGCGCCACTCCACGGCGGTGGCCCGCTACTCCCGCGAGGTCGCGAAGATGCTCGGCTTGGACGAGCGCGCGCAGGATCTGATCCACACCGCGGCGTTGCTCCACGACATCGGCAAGGTCGTGCTCCCGGACAGCATCCTGTTCGCCGAGCGCAAGCTCACCAACGACGAGTGGGAGCAGATCAAGCTGCATCCGGTGCACGGCGCGAAGCTGGTCGAACGCATCGAGGGCTACGGCCCGGTCGCCGAGATCGTCCTGCACCATCACGAGCGCTTCTCCGGCGGCGGGTACCCGGCGGGCATCGCCGGCGAGGAGATCCCCATCGGCGCGCGCATCCTGTCGGTGGCCGACACCTATGACGTGATGACGGCACGCGACTCGTACCGGCGCCCTGTGAGCCCTGAGGCGGCGATGCAAGAGCTTCGTCGTGTGGCCGGGACCCAGCTGGACCCGCTCGTCGTCGAGGCGTTCATCCGCATGATCCTCGAGAAGGGTGTTGCCTTCAGTCACACCGATGAGGCCGACTTCGAAGCCGAGCTGGCCTTCGAGAAGCGCGTCGCCGAGTACGCTCGGCCGCGGATGGCCGCATAGACATTTGTCCGATTCAGCAGACAGCCGAACCTGCCGTTAACGAGAACGAGCGCCCCGTAGGCGCTCGCTCGCAGAAATGCTTTGGGAGACTAGATCTTCCAGCTCATGTCAGTTCCTTTCTTCTCACTTTCGGCGCTGCAACGCCGTTGTCGTGAGGCTTGAGTGTGTTCCCTTCGACTGGACACATCTTGTCTTCTGGACGCTCATCTCCAAATCGGATGAATGTCCAGAAGCGCTTAAGTGTCAGAGTCCGCACATTTCTTGTGAAGTGACTTTGATGCGATTCGCACTAGAGCTCGTGCTCGCAGTGCTCGCTCGCGGGTGAGAGGATCGCCGGCGTCTATTCGTCGCAGGAGGTCACCATGCCTCACCGCCGTCCGTCGCCGGCCATGGCCGTCGCGTCGCTTGCGCTGTTCGTCTCGCTGGGTGGCAGCTCGTACGCCGCCGTGCAGCTGTCCAAGAACAGCGTCCGGTCCACGCACATCAAGGACGGGGAGGTGAAGCGCGCGGACCTTGCGCGCAACGCCGTCGGCGCCGGCCAGGTCGCCGACGGGTCGCTGCTCGCCGCGGACTTCAAGGCCGGGCAGTTGGCCGCCGGGCCGCGCGGCGCCACCGGACCGCAAGGCCCGAAGGGCGTGGCGAACTTCGTGGTGCGCGCGAACGCCGGTACCGACGGGGTGACCGCCAAGTGCCAGCCGGGCGAGATCGCCACCGGCGGCGGGGCGCACAGCTTCAGCGGTGTCATCGACGGCAGCGCGCCCGTCTCCGATCCGCTCGCGCTGTTCACCACCGGGATGCCGAGTTCGCTCGGGTACACGCCGACGGCCTGGTCGGGGCACGCGGTCAACGACGCCGGCTACGGCAGCGCGGACGTGACGGTCTGGGTCGTCTGCGCCACGCCGTAGCGGCTCAAGGCGCGCAGCCTCGGGTCGATCACCCGGAGTGATGCCGAAGCTGCGCGCCACCGCCGCGTTCCTGGGGGCCGCGCTGTTCGCCGCCGGACTGTCGTTCGGCGCCTCGCTCGCCGAAGGCGAGACGCAGCAGGCCAAGCAGGGCGGGCACTACACGCCCGCGGGCCTCTGTCTGCTCGTCGACAAGCCCAAGGACTGATCTCGCAGCCGGGCCGCGTCCCGGCCCGGCGGGAGCCCGAACTGGCGCCGGTACTCGCGGCTGAACTGGGACGCGCTGTCGTAGCCGACGCGGAACGCGACGGTCGCGACGTCGTCGGCCCCACTGAGCAGCAACAGCCGTGAGCGCTGCAGCCGGATCTGCTTCTGGAACTGGATCGGGCTGAGCGCCGTGACGGCGTGGAAGGCCCGGTGGAACGCCGACACGCTCATGCCGTAGGTGCGGGCGAGCTCCTCGACCCGGAACGAGCGGTCGTAGTGCTCGGTGATCCAGCGGACCGCGCGTCCGATGTACGTGAGGCTGGAATCGGCGATGCCGATCGCCCGCACGGTCGGGCCGAGCGGCCCGGTCATCAGCCGCCACAGGATCTCGCGCTCGAGCATCGGCGCCAGGACCGCCTGATCGGCCGCGGGACCGTCCAAGAGCCGGACCATCCGCACGACGGCGTCCAGCAGCTCTGCAGACGCGTCAGCGACGCCGAGACCGGACGGGGGAGGGCCACCCTCATCCTCGCCCGAGAGCAGCATCAGCTCGGCGATCACCGCCGGGCGCAGCACGAGCCCGAACCCGAGCGCCGGCGCCTGGGTGTAGTGCCCGGTGATCGGGAGGTCGACCGACGCGACCAGGTACTGCCCGGGCCCGTAGTCGTACACGCGCTCGCCGATCGCCAGCCGCTTGGAGCCCTGCGCGATCAAGGCGAACACGGTGCCCGTCGTGGACGCGCGCGGCTCACCGGCCCGACCGGCGGCCGAAAGCAGCATGCCGTCGATCGCGGTGGTGTCGTCCGGCCGAGCGTGCTGCGCGATCAAGTCGCGCAGGATTGTGCAATCACGCGCCCGTTCTGTTCTCACGTTGCCGCCCACTGAAGACCAACACTACACCTATGACTAAGATCGCTCTCGTCACCGGCGCAGGATCAGGCATTGGCCGCGCGACCGCTCAGCTGCTCGCCGACCGCGGCTTCGGCGTGATCACGACGTACCACCGCAACCCCGCCGACCACGTCTCGCTCCCACTCGACGTGGCTGACACGTCCACCTTCCCGGCGTTCGCGGCCGGCGTCCGATCCGCGCTCCAGGAGCACTGGCAGCGCGACACGCTCGACTACCTCGTCAACAACGCCGGCATCGGCGGCCCGTCACCGTTCCAGACCACCACGGACGAGGCGTACGAGCGCTACCACCGCACGCTGCTCAAGGGCCCGTTCTTCCTCACCCAGGCGCTGCTACCGCTCCTGAACCCCCAAGGGGCGATCGTGAACGTCGGCAGCAGCTCGACGCGCCCGGGCGTCACCACGCCCGGCTACGCGGCGTACGCGGCGATGAAGGGCGGCATGGACATGCTCACGCGCTACCTGGCGAAGGAGCTCGCGCCGATCCGCGTGAACGCGGTGTCGCCCGGCCCGACGCGCACCAACCTCGGCGACGGCGGGTTCGAGAAGTACCCGGAGTTCATCCCGCCGATCGTGGCCGAGACGACGCTGGACCGGCTGGGGGAGAGCGACGACGTCGGCAAAGCCATCGCCGCCCTCCTCTCGGACGACCTGAAGTGGATCACCGGCGAGGTGATCGAGGTGTCCGGTGGCTACAAGCTCTGACTAAGCGAGCGCTTTCGTCACGGCTTCTTGCACCCGTTCGGGCTTGAACGGCTTGACGACGAAGTCGCGGGCACCGAGCTTGATCGACTCGAGCACCTTCGACTCCTGACCGAGCGCAGAGCACATGATCACGCGCGCGCTCGGGTCGAGCTCGATGATCTCCTTCAGCGCGGCGAGACCGTCCTTCTCGGGCATCGTGATGTCGAGCGTCGTGAGCTCAGGCTTGAGCTCCTGAAAACGCGCGATCGCCTCGACGCCGTTACCGGCCTCTCCGACGACCTCATGACCGCCCTTGACAAGCGCGTCCGAGACCATCTTCCTCATGAAGGCGGCATCGTCCACTACCAGGATTCGGGCCATCCGGCCACCTCCATTCCAGAATCACTGTCGTTGGTGTTGTCCAGGACGTGCTCGATGCGCACGGCCCAGTCTGTCCCATCCACGACGACCAGGCGGCCGGTCGCGAACTTGGTTCCGTTTACGTACAAGTCGATGGCGTCGTCAGCCTGCTTGTCGAGCTCGACGACGGCGCCGGCCGGAAGGCCGACCACCTGCGCGGAGGGCATCCGGGCCCGTCCGAGCTCCGCCCAGACGCGGACCGGGATCCCGGCCAAAGACGGCTTCGCGGTGGTGGAGCCACGCCCGTTGGTACCGTTGCCGGCCGGCGTGTCCGGCGCCCCGGCGATCTCGGAGCCCATGTCGTCCAGCGCGCTCGACATGCGCACCACGAACGCGTTCGGGACGAGCTGGACGAGTCGCGCGGGCTCGCCGCAGATCGACATCGCGATCCGGACGGCGTGCGGCGTCGCCGGGTAGGCGGCCGCGACGTCGTCGGCGGACGTGAACATCTTCGTGTCGGGCGTGGAGATCTCGACCTCGTTGCCGAGCACGACCGACGTGGCGGCCGCGGCCGAGGCCATCATCTGGTTCATGGCCTCCGAGACGGCCGAGAGCTCGAGCTCGGAGAGCTCCTCCGCGTCCGGGTCCTCGGGCTCGTCCATCCCCATCATCGACGCCGCGAGGTTGCGCGCACCGTCGAGCGTGATCAGGAAGACGTTGCCGCCGGTGACGCCGTCCACGTAGGACACCGACATGGCCACGCACGGCACGGGCACGCCCGCGAACGCCTGCTTGGGGTCGGTGAACGTCGTGACCTCGCCGGTGGAGACCTTGTCGGCGGCGAACATCTCGAGCACGCCGAGGCACGCCTCCGCCGTGGACTCGCCGAGCTTGGTCAGGGCCTCGCTCATCGCGGCTTGCCCTTGGCGAGATTGCCCGTCACCTGCACGGCACGCCGGCTCCCGCTGCGCCCCGGGCGGCCCGTGTGCACGGGCACCTGGTCGGCGTACAGCGTGATCCCGGCCGCGGCGGGCGAGTTCAAACGCAGGAGGTCGCCTTCTTTGAGGGCAAGCACGGACTCGATCGGGATCATGACGGATGCGACCTCGGCGCGAACCATCATCTCGACCGAGCCGACCGCCTGGCGCACGGAAGTCTTCTCTTCCTCGCTGCGTGGTCCCTTGGTCTCCTCGCGCGAGCCGAACTGGTCGGCCACCGGCGCGATCGCGGACCACGGGATCAGCAGCGCCATCGTGGCGGAGATCCCGCCGAGGCGCGCTTCGACCATCATCGACAGCGTCGGCTCGGACACCGAGACCATCTGGGCGGTCTCCATGTGCTGGTCGACGGTCTCGAGGTTGAGCGTCAACCCGGCGACGTCGGTCCAGATCAGCGTGAGCTGCGCGAGCAGGCGCTCGAAGAAGTGACGGCCGAGCGCCTGGTCGATGTCCGTCATGCGGCGTTCCTTGACGCCGCCGTCGATCGACCCGCCGAGCAGCAGCTCGATCGCGCCCAGCAACAGCGAGCTCTCGGTCGAGAGCAGCATCCGCGTGCCGATCGGCTCGACCTCGAAGATCGCCGACGTCGAGGACCCAGGCACCGCTTGATGCGCGTTGGCCCACGTGAGCTGTGAGGAGGTCAGCAGCTCGAACTCCAGCGGCACGCGCAACTCGGCGCTCAGGCGCGTCGAAGCGGTCCGGCAGAACGCCTCCAGCGTGCGGCCGAGGCGGCGTTCCTGCTCGGCCGTGAACTTCGTCGGGCGCGTGAAGTCGACCGCGCGCATGCGGCGGCGCCGCTGCGGGGCGGGTTTCTCCTCGGGCAGCCGTCCGTCACGCGCCGCGTCGACGAGCGCCGCGATCGCATCCTCGGACAGAACCGGGCCGCCGGCACTCATGCCGCGACTCCAGCGGCGCCCGGCACGAGCGCCTTCTCGGTGCCGCCGGCCTCACGCACGGTGACCTTGTGCGAGCCGACGTAGACCCGGATGGTGCGACCGCGCGACCCACCGGTCTCGGTGGCGATCACGTTGATGCGCTCCGCGCGCAGGAGGTCACGGACAGCCGCTTCATTGCGCTGCCCAACCTCGAGTGAGGACTTTGACACTGCGAACATGCTGGCACCACCGACAAGCACAGCCTCAAGCATCGGCCGACGCGCGCCCAACTTGACCACGCGATTGATGAGCTCGGGGACGGCATGATCGGCGAACTTCCACGTGCCCGGGGCCGCGGTCCCGGTGCTGGCGGGCAGCACGACGTGCGCCAGACCGGCGACGGCGAGCCGCCGATCCAGCAGGGCCAGCCCGATGCACGAGCCGAGCCCGAGGGACACGAGGACATCGCCGGCGACGGCAGAGGTGGCGAGCTCGCCCATCCTGACCATCGTCTCAGCCATCGATCTAGACGCCCAGGCGCTCGAGCATCTGGTCCACGCCGCCCTGATCCGGGACCAGCAGGAACGACACGGAGCAATCCTCGCCTTCGACGACGAGGTCGGAATCCAGGAGCAGGGCCACGTCGCCGGCACCGGCGCGCTCGGCCAGCACGGTCTCGACGATCGCGCCGAGCATGTCCGTCGCGGCCGCGGGCGGCGTCGGCTCGAGTTCCATCCCGATCATCTGGCCCAGCGCGTTGATGTAGGACGCGCCGACGATGTTGCCGATCTCCATCAGCGCGGAGACGCCGATCTCGGTGCCCGCCTCCACGCCCAGCAGGCCGCACATGAGCTCGGCGTCCTTGGGGGTGAACAGCAGCAGCACCGAGCCCGGCATCTCGCCGACGATGCCCAGGACGACGCCGGTGGTCTCAGACTCGGGGTCGCCGATGGTGCCCACGGCTTCGGCCATCGGCATCACGAACGCGTTCGGGACGGAGATGTCCACGCTGCGCCCGAGCATGCTCGACAGCGCGGTGGAAGCCGTGCCCGAGCCGATGTTGGCCAGCTCACGCAACGCGTCGAGCTGGAGGTCCGTATAACGGCTCAACGTACGTCCTTTCTGATGCTCAGGCGGAGACAGGGACGTCGACGACTGCGTCGCAGTCGACGATGAGGGCGATCTGACCGTCCGAGAGCACCGCGGCGCCCGACAGAGCGGCCCCGTCGGAGATCTCGGGGGGCAGCGGGCGGGTGACGAGCTCGTGCTGGCCGACCATCCGGCTGACGGTCAGCGCGAAGCGGTCGCCGTTGCCGCGGACGACCACGGCGTACTCGGCGTCCGCGACGGTCGCTCCGCCGTAGTGCTCGGAGGCGTCGACGATCGGCAACACGCCGTCGGTGAGTACGAGCATCTTGCGCCCGGCGACGGAGCGCACCGCCTGGTCGGCGACCCGCACGGTGCGTTCGATGCGGTCCAGCGGAATCGCGAACGGGCGGCCGTCGGCCTCGACGATGAGCGCGGCCATGATCGCCAGCGTCAGCGGCAGGCGGATCTGGGCGCTCGTGCCCTTGCCCATCTCGGAGGTCATGATGACTTCGCCGCCGAGCCCGCGGATCGCGGCGCGGACCGCGTCCATGCCGACGCCGCGACCGGAGATGTCGCTCGTGACCTCAGCGGTCGAGAACCCGGCGGTGAACAGCAGCTCGACGGCGCGCGCCATGTCGATCGAGTCGACCGCGGCGGGATCGATCAGCCCGCGTTCGGCGGCCTTCTCAGCCACCTTGCGGGCGTTGATGCCGCGACCGTCGTCGGCGACCGTGATGATCACGTTGCCGCCGGCGTGGCGCGCGGAGATCTCCAGCGTGCCGGTGGCCGGCTTGCCCGCCGCGATGCGCTCTTCGACCCCTTCGAGGCCGTGGTCGAGCGAGTTGCGCACGAGGTGCACGAGCGGGTCGCCGAGCGCGTCGACCACGGTGCGGTCGAGCTCGGTGTCCTTGCCCACGAGCTGCAGGTCGACCTGCTTGCCGAGTTTGGTCGAGAGGTCGCGCACGAGCCGCGGGAAGCGCAGGAACACGGCTTCCACCGGGATCATCCGGACCTGCATGACCATCGACTGCAGGGCGTGCGACGTGCGCGTCAGGTTCTGCATGGCCTGCGAGAGGCCCGGCACGTCGGCCTGCTGGATGAGCGCCTCGACCTGCGTGCGGTGCAGGACGAGCTCGCCCATGAAGTGCATGAGCTGGTCCAGGCGCTCCGCGTCGACGCGGACCGTGGACGAACCGCCGTGCTTGTTGCTCGACTGGTTCTTCTCTTTGGCGGCCGGCGCGGCCTTCTCGGCGGCCGGCGGTGCGGCGGGAGTGGGAGCGGTCACCGGGGCCTCGCCGGCGGGCACGTCCACGGCCAGCGCCTCGATCGGCGGGGCCGGCGGGGCGGTGACCGCTTCAGCGACCTCGTCGGGCGCGTCGAGCGCCGTGTCGGACACGGCCTCGAAGACGTGCACCTCGGCCACCTCGGGCACGGAGGCGACCGCGTCCTGGATCTCGGTGTCGGTGCGCTCGGAGACCACCCAGGCGTCGATCTCGCGGCCGTCGAACGTGTCGACGGCTTCCGGCGACGGGATGCACTTGAGCGTCTCGCCGTAGCCCGCGATCACCGACAGGACCATGTAGGCCCGGACGGCCGGCATCGAGACGTCCTCATCGAGCGTCGCGGAGATCTGGATCACGCGACGGCCGTCCGCGAGCTCGGTCAGCTCGCCGGGCAACGGGGCGTCGATGCCGAGGCGCTCGGACTCCTGCTCGGGCGTGCGGTCGCGCACCAGCCCGCGCAGGCTCTCGATGAGCGCCTGCGGCTGGATGTTCTCCTCGCCGGTCTCGTCGATCGACTCGACCGCGGCCGACAGCGCGTCCAAGCACTGGAAGAGGACGTCGATCGCGATCCGCTCCAGCCCGCCCTGGCGCTGGCGCAGAAGCTCGAACACGTCCTCCATCTCGTGCGTGAGCGCCGCCATGTTGGCGAAGCCCATCGTCGCGCTCATGCCCTTCAGGGAATGCGCGATCCGGAAGATCTCATCGACGACGTTCTGATCGTCGGGGGTCTCCTCGATTTGAACGACCGCGAGGTTGAGCTCCTGAACGTGCTCACGCCCCTCGGCCAGGAACATCGGGAGATACTCGTCCATTAGCTCTTCTGGTAGATGAAGTGGTAGGGCGAGGTCAGGCCGAGACCCTTCGGGTCCGACACTCGCTCCGACGTGCCGACCACGAGGTAGCCGCCGGGCGAGAGGGCCTTCACGAGTCGCTCGTGCAGAGCGTCGCGCACCTCTTCAGTGAAGTAGATCACGGTGTTGCGGCAGAAGACCACGTCGTAGCGTGCGGTGGGGACCGCCATACGGAGAAGGTCCCCATTTTCGAAGCGCACCATGCGCTTGAGTTCGGGCTTGGCCTGCCAGCCGCCGTCGGTGCGCGGCTCGAAGTGCTTGGTGAGCACGGCCTTCGGCGATGTCCGGGCATCTTCAGGGGTGAAGTAGCCCTCACGCGCACGGGCGACCATGCGCTTGTCGAGGTCGGTACCGACGATTTCGACCGGAATGGTGGGGATCGTCTCGCGGGCGACGGCGGCGATCGTGTACGCCTCCGCGCCGTAGGAGGAACCGGCGCTCCAGATCTTCAGGCGCTTGCGCTCGGCGAGCTCCGGCAGGATCTTCTTGCGCAGCACCTCGAACTGGTCCTCGTGGCGCCACAGGTGGCTGACGTTGATCGTCACGCGGTCCAGGAAGGCGTCGAGCTCCTCCGGGTCCTTGCGCAGGATCTTGCCGTACTCCTCGAGGTTCGGCGTGCCGCGGCGCTCGGTCCAGGTGCGCACGCGGCGCTCCATCTGGTTGCGCTTGTACTGCAGCAGGTCGACGGCGCACAGCTGGCGGACGAGCTCACACAGGGCGGTGAAATCGTCGCCCTTGACGTTGGCGGTCCCGACGCTGGGGCGTGCCGGCGCGGCTGGGGTGCGCGCGGCGAGCGGCGTGCGCGGCGCCAGCGGCGTGCGCGGGGCGACCGCGGGACGCTCGACGCCCTTGGGCGTCACGAGGGGTGTCCGCGGCTTGAGGGGTTGACGAGGGGGAAGAGGGGTCATGCGCCGGCCTCCCGGGCAATCGCGGCGGGCAGGTCATGAAGTGGGAGGATCTCGTCGGCGAGGCCGGCCTCGGCCACCGCGCGCGGCATGCCGTACACGACGCAGGTCGACTCGGACTCGACCAGGATGCGGCCGCCGGCGGCCTTGACGGCCTTGGCGCCTTCCAGCCCGTCCTTGCCCATGCCGGTCAGCACGACCAGCAGCAGGTTGGGACCGTAGATGTTGGCGACGTCGGCGATCGTGAGGTCGGCGCGCGGGCGCAGGCCGCCCATCGGGGCGTCGTCGGACAGGCGCACGCGCCCGCCGGTATCCATGCGCAGGTGCGCGCCACCGGGGGCGAGCAGGAGGCGCTTGGGGTCGACGGCGTCGCCGGCCTTGGCCTCGATGACGTTCAAGGGGGAAGAGCCGTCCAGGCGCGTCGCGAGCGACGTCGTGAAGCCGGGCGGCATGTGCTGGACGATCACGGAACCGGAGCCGAGCGGCGACGGCAGCCGCGGGATCAGCTCGCCCAGGGCCTTCGGGCCACCGGTCGAGGACGCGATCATCACGAACTTCTTGCCGCCCACACGGGGACGGGCAGCCACGCGCGGCGCGAGCGGCGCAGCGGGCTTGGCGATCAACGGCGTGACCGACGCGGCGGTCGTGACACGGCGCCGGGTCCGGGCCTTGCCGCTGTCAGCAGCGTCGTTGACCTTCTTCGCGAGCTCCTTGGTGAACTCGTCCATCGACTCGCCCATCGCCGGCTTGGCGACGAGGTCGAATGCGCCCTCGGCCAGCGCGTCGACCGCGCGGGCGCCGTGGGCAGGGGAGAACGCGGAGACCACGATGACGGGAACGCTGGTGGCCTTGCCGGCCTTCAGCGCGCGCAGCACACCCAGGCCGTCGAGGCCGGGCATGTGCAGGTCGAGGGTCATCGCGTCGGGCCGGTGCTCGTTGCAGGCGGCCAGCGCCTCGTCGCCGTTGGCCGCGCCGGCGACCACGTCGAACCCCTGGCGGGTGAGGGCGTCTGAGAGGATGCGGCGCATCAGCCGCGAGTCGTCGGCGACGACGACTCGCGTGCGCGCATTCGTGTTGAGCAGGCTGGCCACCGGACTGAGCGGGTCTACGCGGCGGTGAGCTCGTCGGCGCGGGCCGACGCGAACAGGCCCTCCGGGTTGAGCAGGATCACGAGGCGGTCGCCGATCTTGGCGATCGACTCGATCGTCTGGATGTCCGCGGACGGGACGGCCTCGAGCTGCTCGGCCGTGACCGTCAGGACCTCTTCGACGTCGCCCACGACGACGCCGGCCTGGCCGGTGCCGGTCTCGACGATGACGATCTTGCCGAATTCGGCGTCGCCGGCGTCGATGCCGATGCGGGAGGCGAGGTCGTAGATCGGGATGATCTTGCCGCGCAGGCCGATGACGCCGCGAATCCACGGCACATCTGAGGCGACGGAGCGAGGCTCAGAAAAACGGATGATCTCGTGGACTGAGCCGATCGGGAGGGCGTACTCCTCCGAGCCGAGGCTGAAGACGACGAGCTGCTGGGAAGTGGTGTCAGACATGTCCCCCTCTCCATCGGCAATAGCGGCCGCGGCTTGAGGGTTTGGCAGGTTCTACGACCGCGCCGGGAACCGCACCACGAAGCGGGCTCCGCGCCCATCGAGCGGCGGCTCGAGGCTCACTGTGCCGTCGTGGCTCTCCGCCACCGCCTTCACGATCGCGAGCCCGAGGCCGGAGGAGCCGCTGCGGTCGCCGTGGGCCCGGAAGAACCGCTCGAAGATCTTCTCGCGGAGCTCGGGGGCGATGCCCGGCCCGTCATCCTCCACCGCCAGCACGACGTGGCCGTTCTGGCGCTCCACGCTGGCCTCGACCGCGGTGCCGGGGTCGGTATGGCGCAGCGCGTTCTCCATCAGGTTGAGGACGAGCCGGTGCAGCTCGTCCTGCACGCCTTCGATCCACGCGCCTGGACGGGCGGTGATCGAGATGTCGTGGTCGCCCGCGACCGGTTCCAGCTCCGCCGCGGCCGCGGCCACCACGTCGGCGAGGTCGACGGAGCGGTGCTGAATCGGCACGCGGCCCGCGTCCTGGCGGGCCAGCAGCAGCAGGTCGGCGACGAGCCGACGCATGCGCTTGCTCGAGCGCAGGGCGGAAGCCGCGGCTTCCTTGTGCTCGCCCGTGAGCGTCTCCTCGAGGAGCTCCAGATTGGCCAGCACCGACGTCAGGGGCGTGCGCAGCTCATGCGAGGCGTCGGCGACGAACTCGCGCTGGCGGGCGAGGGCCAGCGCGGTCTCCGCGCGTTCCTTCTCCAGCGACTGCAGCATCTCCTCGAACGTCGTGGCCAGCTCGGCCACCTCGTCGTCGGCGACGGGACGCGGGATGCTCACCGTCGCGTCCCGCGTGCGCTCGACCTCGCGAGCGGTGGCGGTGAGCTCGGCGATCGGCTCCATCGCGCGACGCGCGGTGGCCAGGCCGGCGAGCAGCGAGAGCGCGGCGCCGCCGAGGACGCCGAGGCCGAGGAACACCTTCACGCGGTTGGCCGTCGCGCGCACGTCGGAGGTCCGGCGCGCGTACTGGATGCCCATCAGGTAGTAGTTGGCGGTCCCGGGATACAGGCGCAGCTCGCGCGTCTCGACCCGCCAGCCGTCCACATCCTTGCGCTCCGGGTTGGGCGGGCCGAAGCTGGGCGCGTTGGAGGAGCCGTCGAACCGACGCCCGTCGGGGTAGACCACCCGGATCGCCGCGTTGGTGGACGAGGCGTACGGATCCAGCGGCACCGTGGCGTTGAACGTCTGCTTGCCGGTCTTCGTGTCGCGTCCGCCGTAGTCGTACTGGAGCTTCTGCTCCAGCCGGTCCGCCGCGCTCGCCACCTGACGGTTGAAGTCGCTGTAGATCGCGCGCGTCGTGAGCGTGCCGACGATCACGGCGAAGCCGAGCAGGATGACCAGCGTGAGCGCCGCGCTGCCGCCGGCGAGCCGCCAGCGGATGGGCTGCCGCTTATACGCGGAGTACGTAGCCCGCGCCGCGGACCGTGTGGAGGAGACGGGGCTCGCCACCGGCTTCGAGCTTTCTTCTGAGGTTGGACACGAACACCTCGATCGTGTTCGTGATGGAGAACGGGTCGTAGCCCCAGACCTCGTCGAGCAGCTTCTGGCGGCTGATCACCAGGCGCTCGTTGCGCATCAGGTACTCGAGGAGCTCGAACTCCCGCTGCGTCAGGTCGATCTGACGGTCCGCGCGTTGGACCTCGTGCGTATCGGGGTTCAGTGTCAGGTCGCCGACGCGCAACGGGGCCATCCCGCGCGGCGGGCGCCGGCGCAGCAGCGCGCGCAACCGCGCGAGCAGCTCCTGACGCTCGAACGGCTTGACGAGGTAGTCGTCGGCGCCGACGTCCAGCCCCGCCACGCGCGACTCGAGCGCGTCACGGGCCGTGAGCATCAGGATCGGCGTGTCGTCGCCGTCCTCGCGCAGGCGCTTGGCGACGTCGATGCCGTCCAGGCGCGGGAGCCCGAGGTCCAGCACGATGATGTCCGGGAGGAACGCGTGCGCTTCATCGAGCCCGCGCACACCGTCCGCGGCGAGCTTGACCTCATAGCCCTCGAGGCGCAGCGAGCGCTGCAGGACCTGGGCGATCTCCTCGTCGTCCTCGACGACGAGCACACGCACGGGACGGCTGGCGGCATCCATTCCTAAAGAGAGTACGCCTCCGACCAGCGAAACGGCCGCAGCTTTTAGCTGCTCCTGAGAGGAACCTTGCCGAGCCCCTCGACCGCGGCGGCCAGTTCAGAGCGGTTCGCGTCCGGCAACTCGACCTGCAGCTCGTAGGGCGTCTCGCCGTTCTTCAGGCGCAGGAAGAAGATCGCGGGCTCGCTCTCGGTCAGCACCGTCTCCTGGATCGCGACCCACGCGACCTTCTTGGAGTTGGTGCGGCTGCCCTCGTGCTTGATGAGCTGGACGCCGCCGATGTCGAGCTTGAGCACAAGCGAGGTCCGCCACCCGTTCCACGCCAGGAGCCCCACGAACGCGGCGATGAACGGGATCGGGAACCCGTCGATGCCCAGCAACCGCGGCGCCCCGACGAAGATCACCAGCATCACCACGAGCGGAACGAGCGTCGACACCCGCCAGCGCCGAACTGTGTACGCCTTCACGGGGTGGTGTCTAGCAGGGGAGCGCTGGTCTACGTCGAAGGGGCGGGGGCCAGATGCCTGCCGCGAAGAAGAAGCCCAAGAAGAAGCCTGCTGCGCGCGCGCGTCGCTCGTCGTCGCCGCGCGGACTGCCGACGCTCGACCAGCGTCAGCTCGACCTGATCGGCCTGGGGCTCGTCGGCCTCGGCCTGTTCTTCGGATTCCTGGTCTACGCCGGCTGGGAAGGCGGGCGCGTCGGCTCGCAGGCCGTCGAGGCCCTGAAATGGCTGCTCGGCGCCGGGCACTACCTCGTGCCCGTGGCGCTCGTCGCGGGCGGCGCGATCGTCGTGCTGCGCCCGGTCCTGCCCGCCGTGCGGCCGTTCCGCTCCGGCGCGATCTGCCTGTTCCTGGCCGTGACCCTGGCTCTGTCGGCCGGGACGCTCGGCGTCGGGCCGGAGGGCGTGCGACCGGACTGGTGGGACGCGGAGTGGGTCAAGACGCGCGGCGGCATGGTGGGAGAGACCTTCGACTGGGGCCTCGAGACGCTGTTCGGCTCCGTCGGTGCGCACATCGTCGCGATCTTCCTGTTCATCGCGGGCGTGTTGCTCTTGACGGGCGCGTCCGTCGCGAGCGTGATCAAGTTCACGTCGGACTCGGTGTCCTCGACCACGCGCGAGCTGCGCACGGCCGCCGCGAAGGCGCCGCGCCCGCGGCCCCGTCCGCGCGTGCGGGACGATCTGGCGACGCTCGAACGCTCCACCCGCGTGAAGGTGTCGACCAAGACGCCACCGGCGGAGATCGAGGAACCGCCCGAGTACGACTCGCTGTGGGACTCGGAGATCGAAGAGGTCGAGCCGCTCGATCCTCAGCCGCTGCTGTTCGAGGAGCCTGAGCCCGAGCCCGTGATCGAGCCGGAATCCGAGCCTGAGCCCGTGATCGAAGAGGTCCCCGAGCTCGAGCGGCTCGCCGAGGACCAGGACGAGGAAGGCGTCATGCGCGGTCCGGCCCAGCCCGTCGACCCCGAGCAGCTCACGCCCCAAGGCCGGTATCGCCCCGAGGTCACCGACTCACCCGACTTCGTCTGGCAGGTCCCGGACGCTCACGCGCTCACACGCTCGACCGAGGACCAGTCGCGCCCGGACACCGCCGGCCAGGAGAAGGTCGCCGCGCAGCTGCTGGAAGCGCTCGCGCACTTCAAGATCGAGGCCAAGGTCATCGGGATGGTGGCCGGCCCGCACATCACGCGCTACGAGCTGCGGCTCGCCCCGGGCATCAAGGTCGGCAAGGTCGCCCAGCTCAAGGACGACCTCGCGTACGCGCTGGCCGCGGCCGACATCCGCATCCTGGCGCCGATCCCGGGCAAGCAGGCGGTCGGCATCGAGGTGCCGAACGCGCGCCGCCGGATCGTGCACCTCGGCGACATCTACGGGCAGCCGCCCGAGGACTGGTCGCCGCTCACCGTGTGGCTCGGCAAGGACGTCGCGGGCCGCGCGATCGGCGCCGACCTCGCCAAGATGCCGCACCTGCTCGTGGCCGGCACCACCGGCGCCGGCAAGTCCGCGTGCGTGAACGCGATGCTCTCCTCGATCCTGCTGCGCGCGACGCCGCACGAGGTGCGGATGGTGCTGGTGGACCCCAAGCAGGTCGAGCTCACGCACTACGACTCGATCCCGCACCTGCTCACGCCCGTGATCACCTCGCCCAAGCAGGCCGCGGTCGCGCTGCAGAACCTCGTGCGCGAGATGGAGCAGCGCTACGGCGCGATGGCGCTGGCCAGGACACGGACCTTGAAGGACCTCAACAAGGTCCGCGCGACCCGCGACCAGCCGCCGCTCCCGTACATCCTGTGCGTGATCGACGAGCTCGCGGACCTGATGATGGTCGCGCCGGCCGACGTCGAGGACTCGATCATCCGCATCGCCCAGAAGGCGCGCGCGGTCGGTATCCATCTCGTCCTGGCGACGCAGTCCCCGCGCGTGGACGTCATCACGGGCATGATCAAGGCCAACGTGCCGTCGCGGATCGCGTTCGCGGTGTCCTCGCAGACGGACTCGCGCGTGATCCTCGACCAGAACGGCGCCGAGGCGCTGCTCGGCATGGGCGACATGCTCTTCTCGCCGGTCGGCTCCTCGCGGCTCCAGCGCATCCAGGGCGCGTTCATCGACGAGCCGCAGATCGAGGCGATCACCGACGCCTGGCGCGACCAGGGCGAGCCCGAGCTGCGCGCGGACCTGCTCGAGGCCGTGGTGGAGGAGCCTGTAGAGGCGGAGAAGGAGCCGGACGAGTTCGATCCGGACGAGGATCCGCTGCTGGAGGACGCGATCCGGCTCGTTGCGGAGATGCAGACGGCCTCCACGTCGATGTTGCAACGTCGCTTGCGTCTTGGCTACACGCGAGCCGGGAGACTGATCGACATGCTCGAGCGCCGCGGCGTGATCTCCGGATATGAAGGTTCCAAGCCGCGTCAGGTGCTCGTGACCGAAGCTGACGTGCCGCGTGTGCTCGAGGCGTTGTCCGCCTCACCGGCGAAAGTGCCGGACGACGACGTCAGCGGCGACTGAGGCGCTTGTAGCCTCGTAGAAGCTGATGCCGGAGATCGGTGAGACGCTTCGAGAGACGCGGATGCGCCGCCGTATCGACATGACAGAGGTCGAGGCGGCGACGAAGATCCGCGCCAAGTACCTGCGCGCCCTCGAAAACGAGGAGTGGGACCTCCTGCCCGGGCCCACCTTCGTCAAGACGTTCCTGAGGACGTACGCGGAGTACCTGGACCTGGACCCGCGCCTGCTGGTCGAGGAATACCGCCAACGGTTCGAGCGGCCGACGACGCAGGACCTGACGCCGTTCCGGCCCAACCGGGGCGGAGGCCGTCAGCGCCAGCGCCAGCGGCGCCCGATCGGCCCGTTCGTGGTCGTGGGGATCGGGATCCTGATCGTGCTCGGCGCGCTGTACATCCTCGGCCGCCAGGGCGCGAACGACCCCGAGGAGGGGAACACGGTCGCCACGCCGACCGCGACGCCGACCGCGACCGCCTCGCCCACACCGACGGCGTCCAAGAAAAAGAAGAAGGCCGCGCCCACGCGCGTCTCGTTGAAGCTCACGGCCACCGACCGCGTCTATGTGTGCCTGGTAGACGCGACGGGCAAGGCCGTGGTCAACGGCGAGTACATCGAGAAGGGCGCCAGCACCAAGACGTTCCGCTCCCGCTACTTCCGCGTCAACTTCGGCAACAGCTCCGTGCGGATGAGCTATGGCGGTAAGCGCTATTCCCCGGCCAACATCGGCCAGCCGATCGGCTACGAGCTGCGGTCGGGCAAGAAGCCCAAGCGGCTCAAGGAATCGGTGCGGACGGGGCTCTGCGCCACTTGAGCGTCCGCGCGGGCATCATCGTCACCGGCACCGAAGTGCTGTCGGGGCTCATCCGCGACGCCAACGGGCCCTGGCTGTCAGAGGCGCTGCGTGGCTTCGGTGTGGAGCTGTCCCAGATCGTGGTGGTCGGGGACCGTCCCGATGATCTGCGGCGCGCCCTGGACTTCTTCGCGGACGTCGACCTGGTGCTGACGAGCGGTGGCCTCGGGCCGACCGCGGACGACCTCACGGCTGAGGTCGTGGCCGGGTGGGCGGGGACGACGATGGTGCTGGATCCGGGGTTGGAGGAACGGATCTGGGCGATCGTCAACTCGTTGCGCAAGCGCATCGGCGGCGAGGAGGCTCCGATGCGGGCCGGCGCGCGCAAGCAGGCCCACGTGCCGGTCGGCGCCGTCGTGCTGGAGCCCAAGGGCACCGCGCCGGGCTTCCTGGTCGGTACGTCGCCGGTCGTTGCCGTTCTGCCGGGGCCTCCGCGCGAGCTGCAGCGCATGTGGGCCGACGCGGTGAACGTGGAGCCGCTGGCCTCTTTGTTGCGGTCGGCCGGCTCGCTGGAGCAGCGAATCCTGCGGTTCTTCCCTCTGAGCGAGCCGCAGATCGCCGCGACGCTGCGCGAAATCGACGCCGACTCGCTGCCCTTCGAGGTCACCACCTGCCTGCGTCGTGGCGAGCTCGAAGTCGCGACGGTCTACCGACCCGCCGAGGCTTCGGCCTACGCGACCTTCGAAGCCGAGATCCGCGAACGCCACGGCGACGTGTTGTTCTCCGACGACGGCGCGACCATCGACGAAGTCATTGCGCGTGCCTTGTCCGGGTTGACCGTCGCCACCGCCGAGTCCTGCACGGGCGGGCTGATGGCGGGGCGCCTGACCGACCTCGCCGGTTCGTCGGCGTACGTGCTCGGCGGGGTGGTGGTGTACTCCAACGAGGCCAAGACGGCGTTCGCGGACGTGGATCCTGAGTTGATCGCCGCGCATGGGGCGGTGTCGCCGGAGGTGGCGCGGGCGTTGGCTGCTGGCGCCCGGTCTCGGTTTGGCGCGGACCTGGGGATCGGGATCACGGGGATTGCCGGGCCGGGGGGCGGGACTGAGGAGAAGCCGGTCGGGACGGTGTGCCTCTGTGTCTCGTCGTCGTGGGGCGTGGAGGAACGGGTCGTCCGGCTTCCCGGCTCGCGTGCCGATGTGCGGGATCGCACGACCACGGTGGCGCTCCACATGCTGCGTGCGTTGCTGGGGTCGAGGGCGTAGAACGGCTCACCGAGGGGGACGGGAGCGGCGTTTCCGCCGCGCCGCCCGTACCCAGCGCCTCCGAGCCCCGCGTGGCACGTCCGGGTTGGCTTGCCGCTCTCAGTCACCTCCCAAGTGACGTTTGTTCATCACCCCCTTCCGCGCGTGTTCGTTTCCGCGAGATCCGCAGGAGGCCGACGGACGAGCGTGGCGCCCCACGAAATGTCAGTGGCCCGTACCTTGACTGAGAGCGGCAAGCGCATTTTCTCCGCCGCGCGGAGCCCGGAGCCGATGTTCGCGCCACTCGAGCCCAAACGCCGCTCCCTTCCCCCTCGATGCCCGCCGTGCAACGCCTTTTCGTCGCCCTAGACCTCCCGGACGGAATCCGCGCCACCCTCGCCGCCACTCCGATCGACCGCGCCACCTGGCGCCCGATCCCCGAAAGCCAACTCCACATCACGCTGGCCTTCCTCGGCAACCGCCCCGAAACCGACGTTGCCCGCATCGCCCTGATCATCGAAGCCGAGCACGAAGCCCCCGAGCTGTCTCTGGGCAACGTCCGCAGCTTCGGACGAGTCCTCGCCGCCGAGATCACAGGCGACCTGCAACCCCTCCAGGCGCGCGTGGCGAAGTCCCTCGAAGCCGCGGGCGTCTACACCCCCGAGCCCCGCCCGTTCCGCCCGCACGTCACCCTCGCCCGCCTACGTCCGCGCACCAAGCCCCCGCGCGACAGACCTCTGACGCTCGAACCCCAGACCTTCCACGGCGCAGCAGTCACGCTCTACGCGTCGCGGCTTCACCCGGATGGCGCGCGGTATGAGGCGCTTGTTACGTCGCGCCTCGGCTACATTCAGCCTTGATGCGGAGGCTCATCTTTGGGGCGCTGCTCGCCCTCGCGGCGCTCACGGCCCTCCCGACTACGGCGAATGCCGCGCTGAATTGGCGTTCGTGCGTCGATTTCAACGGCATCCAGTGCGCGACGCTGGACGTCCCGCTCGACCGGGCGAACACGATGCCGGGCACGGTCCCGCTCAGGGTCGCCCGCGCGGGCCGGAAGTCCGGTCCCACGCTGATGTACCTGTCGGGCGGTCCCGGCGGCGCGGGCGTGAGCGAGATGCTCGGCGTGCTCTCCGCGCTCCCGGGCCTGGAGCGCCGCTTCCGCCTCATCGGCTACGACCAGCGCGGCACGGGCCGCTCTGGCCTGCTGCGGTGCCCGCGCCTGGAGAAGGACCCGTATCTGCGAGATACGGGCGCGGCGGAGGAGTGCGCGAACCGGATCGGCCCGGCGCGACGCTTCTACACGACGCCCGACTCCGTGCTCGACATGGAGGCGATCCGCCAGCAGCTCGGCGTCGAGAAGCTCACGCTGTTCGGCATCTCCTACGGCACCGAGCTCGCCGTGGCCTACGCGCGCGCCTATCCGCAGCACGTGCAGCGACTGGTCCTGGACTCCGTCGTCGACTACGACGACCGTGACCCGTTCGCGACCGTCCTGTTCCGCGCGATGGGCCCGTCGCTGAAGTCGCTCTGCCCGGGCGGCTGCCGCGGCATCTCCACGGACCCGGGCGCCGATCTCGGCAAGCTCATCGCCCAGCTCCGCACCACGCCGCTGCAGGCCTTCGCCTACGACGCGCAGGGCCGCTCGACCCGCGTGAAGATCACGCCCACGGCGCTGTTCGACCTGATGCTGCTCACGGACTACCTGCCTGCGCTGCGAGCGGCGATCCCGGCCGGCGTCCAAGCGGCCTTGAAGGGTGACGGCGCGCTGCTCGCCCGCCTCATCCGCGAGGGCAAGCGCCTCGAGGGCTTCGGCTCACCGCGCGACTTCTCGGTCGCCCGTTACGCGACCGTGTGCGAGACGACGCCGCTGCCGTGGGACGCGGGCACGCCGATCGAGGCGCGCCCCGCGATCACGCAGCAACGGATCGCCGCCCTGGCGCCGACCGCATTCGCCCCGTTCGATCCCGCGATCGTCGTCGAGGACGAGATCGACCTGTGCCTGCGCTGGCCCGACGTGCCGCGCCCCGTGCTCGACGTCCCGCCGCCGCCGTACCCCACCGTCCCGACGCTGATCCTGCAGGGTCGCGAGGATCTTCGCACCCCGCCGGAGTGGTCGCAGCGACTCGCTGAGCGGATTCCGGGCTCACACCGGATCGTCATCTCCGGCGTGGGCCACTCCACCGTCAGCGACCCGCGCGACTGCGCCGCCGACGCGATCCTGCGGTTCGTCGCCAACCGCACACCGCCGAAGACGTGCAGGCGCGTCCAGACCGGCGTGCCCGCCGTGCAGTCGGCGCCGGCCTCGTTCGAGTCGCTGGGCGGCGTGAGCGGCTACCCGCGCAAGGTCGGCCGGACGCTGCGGGCCGTGCTGGCGACGATCAACGACCTCGACCTCGTGCTCTCGCCGGCGACGCTGACCGGCAGCGGCGGTGGCCTACGCGGCGGCTCGTGGGGGATCGAAGGCCGCCGGCTCATCCTGCGCGACTACCAAGCGGTGACGGGCGTCACGGTCAGCGGCGGGGGAGACCTCACGCGCTCGCTGACGTTCCGGATCGCGGGCACGAAGGCCGCCAAGGGAACGCTCGTGCTGAGCAGCCGCGGGCTGACCGGCCGGGCCGGGGGGAAGAGGATCGTGTTGCGGCTCACGTCCGCCCAGGCGAGCGTCCTGCAAGCCGACTTGCGCGTCCGCGCGTTGGCGCGCTGACAGACCGGGATCCGGTAGTCCCCGCGGGGGCTACGGTCCGTGCCGCGGTGGGAGAACTGGAGCGCGTAAGCGGGCTTCCCCTGGCGAGTTTCCGTGACGAGCACGTGAACGAGCAGGTGGCTCGCGCGTGCCGTCGATTCGAGGTCGCGGACGCGGCTGGGCTCGCGCGGGTGCTGCGCAGCGACGAGGACGCGCGGCGGCGCTTCCGGCGCTCCGTCGCGATCTCGCACGCCGCGATGTTCCGCGACCCGCATCAGTTCGCGCTGCTCGAGCACGACCTGCTTCCAGGATTGCTGGCGGGCGGCGCACGCGTCAGCGCGTGGTCGGCGGGCTGCTCGGACGGATCGGAGCTGTATTCGCTCGGTGTCCTGCTCGAACGGCTCGGCGCGCTCGACCGCGCATTGCTCCTCGGCAGCGATCTACTCGAGGAGAACCTCGCCATTGCGCAAGTCGGGGCGTTCGACGGCGTTTCCGCTGCTGTGCGCGCACGGGTGCGGTTCGAACAGCGGGATCTGGCGGCGGACGGCCCGCCGCCCGGGCGATGGCGGCTCGTGCTGTGTCGCAACGTCGCGATCTACATGACGCCCGCGGCCCGCAAGCGGCTCTATGGCACGCTGGTCGCCGCGATGGCGCGCCGTGGCGTGCTCCTGCTCGGCCGCAGCGAGCGGCTCATCGACCCGGCCGCGTTCGGGCTGCGCGCGATCGCCCCACACGCCTATGAACGGGTAGCCGCATGACGCGGCGCACGATCGTCGGCTCGCTCGGGCTGCTCGCGGTCGTCGTCGCCGTCATCAGCCTGCTGACCTGGGCGATCGCCCGCCAGCAGGAAACCGCCGATCGCGCCTTGGAGTCCCAGGCCGTGATCGCCGCGGCCAACCTCACCCAGCAGCGCCTGCTCGCGGTCCAGACCAACATCCGCGGCTACCTCATCAGCGGCAGCGAGACGCTGCTGCAGGACTACCAGGAAGCGCGCGGGCGGCTCCCGGACGCGACGCTCGCCCTCGCCGGCCTCGTCGCCGACGATCCCGATCAGGCGCGGCGCGCCGAGACGATCCGGGCCGAGGCGCTCTCCTACGTGAACAACTACGCCGAGAACGTGGTCGCGCGCACGCGCGAGGGCGGGGTGGGTGCGGGGCGGGCGTTCGCGAGTGCCGCCGACGGTACCGCGCGAGCGGCCGCCGTCGAGGACCGGATCGCGGCGCTCAACGCGGCCGAGCAGATCCGCTCCGTGCGGGAGTCGCGGGCCGCCGACACGGCCTCGAATCGCGCCTTCTGGATCGCGATCGTCGGGCTGGTGGTGTGCGTCCTCGCGCTGGCGGGAGTCACGTTCCTGGTGGCGCGGCGGATCGCCCGGCCGGTGAGCCGCCTGGCGGCGGCCGCGGAGCGCGTCCGGCGCGGTGAGCTCGACGCGACCGTGCCGACGAGCGGCCGCGGCGAGATCGGCCGGCTGGGCGCGACCTTCAACGCCATGGCGCGTTCGCTCGAGCAGTCGCGGGACGAGCTGGAGAGCCAGAACACCGAGCTGGAGATGCAGGCGATCGAGCTCGAGGAGCGCCAAGAAGAGCTGACGTCGGCCGGCGAGGAGGTGCGAGCGCAGCGCGACGAGCTGTCGGCCACCGCGGCCCAATTGGCGGACGAGAAGCGGCGGGCGGAGTATTACGGCGCCTTCGCGGACTCTCTGGCCGCCGAGCGCGACGCGCGGGTGCTGGCGTGGATCGCGTTGTCCGGTCTCGTGGAGGCCGCGGGGGCCGACGTCGGGGCCCTGTACGGCGCTTCCTGGCGTGACGGGGCGCGCTGGACACGGCTGGCGGCCGTCGGACTGGACCCGGCGATGCTGTCCGAGCGCGTCGCGGCAGGCGGTGAAGGCATGGCCGCGCGGGCGGTCGTGCAGCGCGACGTCGTCGTCTTGGAGGCTTCCTCGTTGCGCGTCCAGACGCTCGCGGGCGAGTCGCCGCTGCGGTGGGAGCTGCACGTGCCGCTGCAGATCGGTGAGCGCTCGCTCGGCGTGGTCACCGTCGGCGGCGTGCGCACCGACGCGTTCGCGGTCGACGAGACCGAGACCGTGCTGCGGCTGGCCGGCCAGGCGGCGACCGCGCTGGCGGAGGCCGACGCGCTCGAGCGACAGGGCTGGCTGTCGCAGGTCAACGCGGCCGTGCTCGACGGTGTGCGGGAGGGGCTCGCGCTGGTCGGGCTCGACGGCGAGCTCGTGTTCGCCAACGCGGCGATGGAGCGGCTCGCGACGCGGATGTCGATGCCGATCGGCGCGGCCATCGGCGCCGACCGCGGCGACCTGCCCGCCGAGTTCGACGGGGAGTCGTACTTCGCCGACTGGGAGGCTGTGCTCGCGGACTCCGACGAGCCGACCGCGGATGAGCTCGCCGTCTCCGGGTTCGTGCTGGAGCGGTACACGGCGCCGATCGACGACGCGCGCGGTGCGCGGATCGGGCGCCTGGTGGTGCTCCGCGACGTCACCCGCGAGCGCGAGGTGGACCAGCTCAAGTCGACGCTCATGCAGACCGTCTCGCACGAGCTGCGCACGCCGCTGGCGTCCGTCGTGGGCTACACGGAGCTGCTGCGCACGCGCCGGCTCGACGCGGACTCGCGGTCGGAGATCCTCGGCACCGTCCACCGCGAGGCCAAGCGGCTGTCCTCGCTGATCGACGACTTCCTCGACCTGCAGACGATCGAGGAGCGGCGGCTGGAGCTCGTGCAGGCGCCGTTCGACATGGGGGCGTTGCTGGAGGAGTCCGTGGCGGTGTTCGCCGGGCAGAGCGAGGCGCACCAGCTCGAGTTGACGCCCTGTCCGGCGCCGGTGATGGCCATCGGCGACCGCGCGCGCGTGGCGCAGGTGATCGCGAACCTGCTCTCGAACGCGATCAAGTACTCGCCGGACGGCGGCGTGGTGCATGTGGATGCGGACTGCGCGGAGGGTGTGGTGCGGGTGACCGTGGCCGACGAGGGCCTGGGCATTCCGCTGGCCTCGCAGTCGCGGATCTTCGAGAAGTTCTTCCGCGTCGCGCGTGAGGAGACCGTGCGCGTGGGCGGGACGGGGCTCGGGCTGGCGCTGGCGCACGACATCGTCGTCGCGCACGGTGGGACGATGAGTTTCGAGAGCGTCGAGGGCGACGGCTCGACGTTCTCGTTCACCTTGCCCACGGCCTGACACAAAACTGTTCGGAATGTGTGCCAAAAGCGCACAGACGTTCGTGTCCGTCCGACCGTACCCCTAGCGTGCAGGGCATGAGCAACCAGGAGCCCTCAAAGGCACGTGATACAGCCCTGCAGGGCGCCCTTTCCCAGATCGAGCGGCAATTCGGCAAGGGCTCGGTCATGCGGATGGGTGATCCCGGTGCTCAGGTCAAGTGCGAGGCGATTCCCACGGGTGCGCTGTCGCTGGATCTCGCTTTGGGCATCGGTGGCATCCCGCGGGGCCGCATCGTCGAGGTCTTCGGCCCGGAGTCTTCCGGTAAGACGACGTTGATCTACCACATCATCGCCGAGGCGCAGAAGCTCGGCGGCGTGTGCGCGTTCATCGACGCCGAGCACGCGATGGACCCGCTGTACGCCCAGCGGATCGGCGTGAACATCGACGAGCTGCTCGTCTCCCAGCCGGACTACGGCGAGCAGGCGCTGGAGATCGCGGACATGCTCGTCCGCTCCGGCGCCGTGGACGTCGTGGCCGTGGACTCCGTGGCGGCGCTGACGCCGCGGTCGGAGCTCGAGGGCCAGATGGGCGATCAGACCGTCGGCCTGCAGGCCCGCATGATGTCCCAGGCCATGCGCAAGCTCGCCGGCAACCTGAATCGCACGCAGACGCTCTGCATCTTCACGAACCAGATCCGCGAGAAGGTCGGCGTCATGTTCGGCTCGCCGGAGACCCAGCCGGGTGGCCGCGCGCTGAAGTTCTACGCCTCCCAGCGG
Source organism: Solirubrobacter taibaiensis (assembly GCA_027587225.1). Taxonomy (GTDB): domain Bacteria; phylum Actinomycetota; class Thermoleophilia; order Solirubrobacterales; family Solirubrobacteraceae; genus Solirubrobacter; species Solirubrobacter taibaiensis. Next base: position 645 of record JAPDDQ010000069.1, on the reverse strand, counting down.
CTGGACATCCGCCGCATCGAGACGCTCAAGGACGGCACCGAGGCCGTCGGCAACCGCGTCCGCGTGAAGGTCGTCAAGAACAAGGTGGCCGCGCCGTTCCGCCAGGCGGAGTTCGACATCGAGTTCGGCAAGGGCATCTCCAGCTCGGGTTGCATCCTGGATCTCGGCATCGAGCACTCGATCGTCTCCAAGTCCGGCTCCTTCTTCTCCTACGGCGACGAGCGCCTCGGCCAGGGCCGCGCCAACGCCAAGGGCTACCTGGACACCCATCCCGAGGTGGCCAAGGAGATCGAGGGCAAGGTCTACGAGGTCCTCGGCGTCAACCAGGACCTCGTCACGCCCATCGAGGGAGACCCGAAGAAGGCCGCGGCCCTCGTCGGCGCCTAGGACGTTTCGAAGCATGGGCAGCGCCGCGGAGCTAGGAGCCGCAACCCCGCAGGACGAGTCCTCCGCCGACACGGAGGCCTCGCCCGGCGCCGCCCACCCGGGCACCCCCGCCGCCGCGTCCCGCGGCGGCGGAGCCCCGCCCACCACCACCGCGCCCTCTCCGCCCGGCCCCGCCGCCGCCACGCCTTCGTCGCCCGGTCCCGCCGCGGACTCGTCGCCGACCGCCGCCGCGCCCTGTTCGCCGACCGCCGCCGTGCC
>JAPDDQ010000722.1 GCA_027587225.1 Solirubrobacter taibaiensis | reverse complement strand
TTTTGCACAATAGTTATAATAATTACTTGTTCTTTTTTATAATCGATATAAATCGAAACTTTAATCAACTCTCACTAATCGGACTTTTACGGGCAGCAGGGCCCCCACCTAACTTCTTTACTTTCGCTGAATTTTGAGGTAGGGGTCTTACTGTCCGGCAAATAGCGGGATAAACTCAACTATACATTCCTTGTAGTTATATTAATCATTGCAATTAATTATTTACTACTTCCGATTTTCAATATGAATACGTTAGGGTTATTCCCTCGTCTAGTACATGTAGCAACAACGTATATACTTCCATAGTTTTTCTTATATTCGCTTATACGTCTTGTCAAAGCAATTGAATCAAAATAAAAAGCGTGTAAATCATAATTGATTTACACGCTTTTTCTATTCCATTACTTCGCTACTTCTTCAATAATTGCAACAACTAATTCTGCTGTTTTTGCTAATTCTTCAACAGGAATCTTCTCGTTTGTTGTATGAATTTCTTCATAACCAACCGCTAAGTTAACTGTTGGGATACCATGTCCTGCAATTACGTTTGC
>JAPDDQ010000721.1 GCA_027587225.1 Solirubrobacter taibaiensis | reverse complement strand
GGGATACTAGGTATATTACTAATGTATTTCGGTGTTCGTGTTGGTACCATCCTATTGGATTTACGCTACTTAGCTGTTATTCTAGCTGTTATTATTGGAGGGCCGATAGCGAGTACCATAACAATTATTATGATTTTAGTAACTAGACTGTTGTTTATGGATTATTCATTAGCTTCTCAAGTGGCCTTTTATACAATCATTGCGATAGGAATAGGGAGTATCTTTATTTCGCGTATGAAGCTTTCTTTAGGGGAAAAGTGGGTATGGTTACACGCATATATTTTATCTATTCTAATCCCAGCGTTATATATATGGTTAATTAAAGAGATCCACATAGTGGGATTATATTTAATTTCTAGTATTATTACAGGTTACATAACATTCATAAGTGCAAATTATGTTTTACAATCCAATGAGCTATTTCAAACGATGAAGCAATACGCAACGATAGATGCATTGACAGGTCTAGGAAACGTAAGACAGTTTGATTTAGAGATGAATCGTCATATTAGTAATAAACACTTGAAAAACGATTCACTTTGTTTACTACT
>JAPDDQ010000720.1 GCA_027587225.1 Solirubrobacter taibaiensis | reverse complement strand
AGTCATGTCAGATACAAGTACATCACCGTCTTGTACTTTATCCATTTCTTTAATCGAAGTTACGACGCGAACTTTACCTGAACCGATGCGTTGACCAATAGAACGTCCTTCACAGATAACTGTACCGCGTTGCTTTAACAGGTAACGTTCCATTGTGCCGACATTTTGGCGACTTTTTACGGTTTCTGGACGTGCTTGAACGATGTAGATTTGACCATCATCACCATCTTTTGCCCACTCGATATCCATCGGTGAACCGTAGTGTTGTTCAATGATTAATGCTTGTTTTGCAAGTTCATGAAGCTCATGATCATTTAATGCGAATTGTTGGCGTTCAGGTTTTTCTACATCAACCACAACAACAGATTTACCCGCAGAACCTTCTTCACCATAAATCATTTTTTGGTGTTTAGAACCAAGATTACGACGTAATACTGCATGTTTGCCATTGTTTAAAAGTGGCTTAGATAAGTAGAACTCGTCAGGGTTAACTGCACCCTGTACAACCATTTCACCCAAACCATAAGAGGCTGTAATGAATACAACATCAC
>JAPDDQ010000719.1 GCA_027587225.1 Solirubrobacter taibaiensis | reverse complement strand
CCCTATCCTATGAATACCTTACTAGGATAAAAGTTCATCACTACCCACGAATTACGCGAATTGCTTCACCGCGGTCTTTTTGATTGTATACTGCTGATCCAGCTACAAGTACATTTGCTCCTGCTTCCACACAAAGTCTTGCTGTTTCAGCATTTACACCACCATCAACTTCAATTTCTACTTCTAGATTGCGCTCTTTCACCATGTCTGCAACTTGTTTAATTTTCGGTAATACAGAATGGATAAACTTCTGTCCACCAAATCCAGGGTTTACTGTCATAAGTAATACCATATCTATATCTTCTAATACATGCTCAATTACTGAAACTGGCGTATGTGGATTTAATACAACGCCCGCTTTAATACCATGAGATTTAATTAACTGAATTGTACGATGTAGATGCGGACACGCCTCTACGTGAACAGTAATAATATCCGCTCCCGCTTGTGCGAAAGTCGGGATATAGTTATCAGGATTTTCAATCATTAAATGTACATCTAATGGTAATGATGTAATTGGACGGATAGCTTCTACAATTAATGGTCCAATCG
>JAPDDQ010000718.1 GCA_027587225.1 Solirubrobacter taibaiensis | reverse complement strand
GCAAAAGAGCTTGGTGTTGGAGGTTTGATGAACGTTCAGTTTGCTGTAAAAGGCAACGACATTTATGTACTTGAAGTGAATCCACGTGCATCACGTACGGTTCCTTTCGTATCGAAATGTATCGGTGAATCTTTAGCGAAAGTTGCTGCTCGTTGTATGGCTGGTCAATCTTTAGAATCTCAAGGATTCACTAAAGAGATCATCCCGACTCACTTTGCTGTAAAAGAAGCGGTATTCCCGTTTGCTAAATTCCAAGGTGTTGACCCAATGCTTGGACCTGAGATGAAATCTACAGGCGAAGTTATGGGTGTAGGTGAAACTTTTGGCGAAGCATTCTACAAAGCTGTGCTTGGTTCAAATGAACGTTTACCAGGCTTGCCAACTGAAGGCGAAGTGAAATATGCATTCTTATCTGTTCGTGAATCAGACAAGAAATATATTGCTAATATCGCTAAACAATTGATTGCTTACGGTTTCAAACTTGTTGCAACCAACGGTACTTACCAAGTATTGCAAGAAGCTGGTTTGGAATGTGAAGCAGTCAATAAAGTG
>JAPDDQ010000717.1 GCA_027587225.1 Solirubrobacter taibaiensis | reverse complement strand
TTGTTTCATTTGTTCAATTCCATGATGTTGTTAATGCGTTAACGTGGTTTATGTGGGCATTACTTTGGTATTTATTCTTTGTATTAAATACACAAAAGAAGAACATTAATCAATATCTTGGAAGGATTGCCTTCGTACAATCATGGGTAACATTGACTTTACCTTCACTCTTTTATTTTATGGGAGTGTGGGGAGAGGGATTTGTATATGAACTATGGGTTTATGTATCAGTAATTTCTATTTTGTACTTCTGTTATTGTATTTATAAATATCGAGTACGTTAATATATTTTCTGTAGAAAAGCATGGAATCGTTAAACGAATTCCATGCTTTTTATATGTTGGCACTTATAATAGAGAGGTAGTATTTTACAATTTGCTAAAATGGGGATGATGAAGTTGAAAAAAGTATTGGTGCTAGGGGGAACAAGATTTTTTGGTAAACATTTAGTAGAAGCACTTTTGCAAGAGGGGCACGATGTAACGATTGCGACGAGGGGAGTTACTGAAGATTCTTTTGGTAGCGCAGTAAAAAGAATAATTATTGATAGAG
>JAPDDQ010000716.1 GCA_027587225.1 Solirubrobacter taibaiensis | reverse complement strand
GGTTATTCATGCCTTCAAAGTGTTTGATTAGGTCTTGTTTATTTGAAAATTGAGAAAGTGTGTCATTGATAAATAAACGATCTGCATATAATTCACTGGCATTTTTAACAAAATCTGGTGTACCTAAAGTATTAAAGGCATTCACAAAACGATTACCAATCATTTGTGCCTTTTCTTGATCAAGAGTCACACCTGTAATATTTTTATCTGCTTCACGATAATCAGATGTATAACTTGGCACGCTTTTACATCCGACGAGCGAAATCAAGGTAAGTGTTGATATTGCTAGAGTTTTTAAGAGTGTCATATTTATCATCCAATTACATACATATTTTGATTTTAGACGTGAAGGTGTGAATATGACGTGAACTTGAAAAACCATGCTTTTATAGCGATGAAACATAAAGAAACTTTTTTTATTATTGAACAGTAATTTAAGATTTTTTTACTGTTAATTTTACTTAATTCAAAAAATAATTAGTCCTCAAAATTCGGTCTTGGCATGTTCATTGCTTAAATATAAATTATCTGGTCAGACCAGTCTGACAGTGA
>JAPDDQ010000715.1 GCA_027587225.1 Solirubrobacter taibaiensis | reverse complement strand
TTTACCATTGTATAATGCTGAACAGGCCAGACGACATGAGGTTCGACCAGGCATTACGGGTTATGCACAAGTGAATGGCCGTAATGCTATTAGCTGGGAACAGAAGTTTAAGCTTGATACATGGTATGTTGACCATCAATCGCTGTGGTTAGATATTAAAATTATGCTGAAAACGGTTAAAAAAGTTCTCATTCGTGATGGTATTCATGCTGAAGGAGAAGCGACCATGTCGAAATTTATGGGTTCGGAGTCAGGTAAGCATCATGACTAAACCTATTTATGCAATTTATGGCGCATCGGGGTGTGGGCGAAGTTTAATGCCTGTTGCGAGACAGCAATTACAGCGTGATGGATTAACCGCAGAACTCTATTTTATTGATGATCGTTTTGATCAGCCAACAGTATGGAATGGTCATCCTGCTGTAAATTATGCAACATTTCAGCAGTTGCAAGCGAGCTCTAAACATGTGGTTATTGCAATCGCGAACAGCCGAATTCGAGAAAAAATTGCTCTACAATTGCAGCAAGATGAGATCAAAATGTGGTCTATTT
>JAPDDQ010000714.1 GCA_027587225.1 Solirubrobacter taibaiensis | reverse complement strand
CACTTATTTTGTTGAAACATTTACGAATCTGTTAAATAAAGTACGTAATGTGAATCTCATTGCGTTTTCAAAAGAGGCAGAACGAGCCGCAAAGGAAATACGAACGTTTAAATTAAGTATTATACAGAAACAACTCGAGGGAAAAATCACTATTCATTTTACGCCAACTTTCATCAATCATATGGTAAACGAAGTAGAAGAGTATATAACGGTGTTAGAATTTTTAAATAAAGGAGAAGTTCCGCCTGTTTTTCATGAATTACATTATCATCTCGTTTGGTTAACGGATGCGGCTGGCCATGCAGGGTCTATTTCTGGTGGATTAGATCTTGTTGAAAAAAGATTAAAAGAGAAAAGCGAAGAATTTACGAAGCACTTTGAACAATTTTACTTAAAGGCAGTTGAAATGACGGGGTATTTACGGACAGAGCTTCATCATTTTCCTGCATTAAAGAAGTTTACAAAAGATGTTTCACTTGAGTTAAAATTATTTTCGCATTTTCTCCATGAGGTCGAAGAGCTGGAGTTATCGAATGAAATATTAAGTGCATTA
>JAPDDQ010000713.1 GCA_027587225.1 Solirubrobacter taibaiensis | reverse complement strand
AGCGGGTTACGAAGTTGATTACGTCAGTCCACAAGGCGGTTATACACCAATTGATCCACATAGTTTAGCAATGGCGGAGAGTATCGATTGGGAATGGTATCAAAAGAAAGAGTTTATGAATCGCCTCGGTTCTACAATGAAACCAAGTGAAGTGAATCCAGAAGACTACGCTGTTATTTATTACGCAGGTGGCCACGGGGTTATTTGGGACTTCCCAGAAAATAAAGAACTTCAAAATATTAGCCGCAATATTTATGAAAACGGTGGAATTGTTTCTTCGGTTTGTCATGGAGCTGCTGGTTTATTTCATATTACATTAAGCAATGGGGATCGTTTAATTAGCGGTAAGAAGGTAACAGGCTTTTCAAATGAAGAAGAAAAATTAGCTGAATTAGATCAATTCGTTCCATTTTTAACAGAAGATGAACTCATTAAAAATGGAGGACTTTACGAAAAAGCCGCGCAACCGTGGGAAGCTTATGCTCTAGAACATAATCGTGTTATCACTGGTCAAAACCCAGCTTCAGCTGGTCTAGTAGCCGAATTAGTATTA
>JAPDDQ010000068.1 GCA_027587225.1 Solirubrobacter taibaiensis | reverse complement strand
CGGCCATCTCGCGGGCGCGCGCCGCGGCCGCGACCGTGCCGGCCGCGTGCGCGGCTCCGGCGCGGGCGGACTCGGCGACCTCGTCGCCGACCACGCGTGCAGCCTCCACAGCGCGGACCTGGACCTCGCCTCCGGCGGCCACGTCCCCGACCGCGACGGCGATCTCCCCCACGGCGCGCCCGGCCTCGTCGGACGTCGCCGCGAGCTCGGTGGACGCGACGCTCAGCGTCCCGGCCGTGCTGGAGACTGCGCCCACCATCGCGCGCAGTCGCTCGCTCATGGTGCGGAACGCGTGCCCGAGCACGTCGCGCTCCGAGCGCGGCTCGACATCACGGGTGAGGTCGCCGCCGGCGATCGCCTCCGCCAGCGCCGCCTTCTCGCGCAGGGATTCCGTCATCGCGCCGAACGCGCTCGCCATGCGGCCGATCTCGTCCTCGCCGCGTGCGCGCACGCGCACGTCGAGGTCGCCCTCGGCGATGTGCTCGGCGGCCTCGGCCACCTCGCGCACGGGGCGGCTGATGCGGCCCGCGATCACGACGAGCACGGCCGCCACGAGCAGCAGGGCGAGCAGGCCGAGCACGATCAGGGTCGTGCGCAGGCGCTTGACACCCGCGAGCAGCTCGTCCGTGGGCGCCACCGCGACGAAGCTCCAGCCGCCGGTCTCGACGGGCGCGTAGAACAGCACGGCGTCCTTGCCCGTCACCGGGTCGGTCGTCTCGATGTGGCCCGCGCGACCGGCCTTGGCGGCCGCGGGGATGCCCGCGAGGCCGGCCACGTGGCGCTTGTCGGCGATCTGCTTGAGCGTCTGCTTGCCCGTCCAGCCCTTCTTGGCGGGGAAGGCGACCAGCAGGCCGCTGTTGGAGGCCACGAACGCGTAGCCCGTATCGAGCACGTGCACGCGCTTGACACGAGCGTCGAGGTCGCGCAGCGCGAGGTCGATGCCGACGGCGCCGGCGCGCTTGCCGCCGCGCTCGATCGGGGTGACGTAGGTCGTCATCATCGTCCCGGAGTCCAGGTACGGCTCGAGCATGCCGTCGAAGCCCGTCTCGACCGGCAGCGTGTAGTACTCGTCCTTCGACCACGGCTTGCCCGGCTCGTTCTCGAACGCCGTCACGTTGAGGTCGCCCTTCAGGCGCTCGGCCCAGAAGGCGAACCGGCCGTCGCTGTCGCCCAGCACGCCATCGTTGACGTGGGCGGTGTCGTTGGCGCCGAACGCGTTCGGCTCGAAGGCCACCCACGTGCCGAGCACGTCGGTGTTGCGAGCCGCCACGCGCTCGATGACCTTCGCGGCACGCGTGCGGTCATGGGAGGCGTCGCCCTCGACGGCGTCGACCAGCGAGTGCGAGAGCGCCTGCGCGCGTCGTGCCTCACCGTCGAAGCGCGCGGCCTGGCGCTGGATGAGCTCGGTCTGGTGGCCGTATACGGCTTCACGCTGCGAGGTCGACGCGACCTTCACAGCAACGCCGGTCATCACGACCACGGCGAGCGCGACGACGGGCAGGATCTGTATCAGGAGGCGGGTGCGCAGCGAGCGGACCCGCGGAAGCGGGAACCTAGTCATACGTTGTACATCGGCCTTCCGCACGGAGTCTTGACCGGTCGGGGAGAACTCTTACGCAGACCTGACGCACGACGTCAGGGTTCGGTCTGCCGATCGTCAGCGCCGCCTGGTGAGCTGCGTGGCGTGAAGCTCATCTCCTTCGTCTCCACCGCCGCGGTGCTCATGTTCACCGCGTCCGCCGCCCAGGCCGCCGACCTCTCGACGACTGAAGCCCAGAAGCTCGAATCGTCCCTCGGCGCGCAGGGCGCCGGCGTCTACGTCGACGGCGGCGAGACCGTCGTCAACGTCACCAGCGAGACCGCCGCCGAGCAGGTCGAGGCCGCGGGCGCTACCGCCAAGATCGTCGAGCACAGCGACGCCGAGCTCGCCCGCGTGGACCAGACGATCAAGGTCACGGGCAACGTGCCCGGCATGTCCTGGGCCGTCGATCCGGTCGAGAACAAGGTCGTCGTCACGCTCGACCCGACGGTCGACGCGGCCGAGCAGGCGCACGTCGAGGCCGCGCTGGCGTCCGCCGGCGACGCGGCCCGCATCGAGCACACCGACGAGGCGTTCAAGCCGCTCGTCGCGGGCGGCGAGGCGATCTACACCGCCAACTCGCGCTGCTCGCTCGGCTTCAACGTCCGCAACTCGGCGAACCAGAACTTCTTCCTCACCGCCGGGCACTGCACCAACGTCGGCGTCAGCTGGATGGGCCCGAACCGGGCGCTGATCGGCTCGCGCGTGGGGACGAGCTTCCCCGGCAACGACTACGGCCTCGTCCAGTACGTCGCGGGCGCGGCCGCGCCGACGGGTGACGTGTCCCTGTACAACGGCTCGCGCCAGGACATCGTGACCGCCCGCAACGCGATCGTCGGCGAGCGGGTGTCGCGCAGCGGCTCCACCACGGGGCTGCGCAGCGGCAACGTCCAGCAGGTCAACGCGTCCGTGACCTACGCGCAGGGGACCGTCACCGGCCTCATCCGCACCAACGTGTGCGCGCAGCCGGGTGACAGCGGTGGGCCGCTCTTCAGCGGCACGGCGGCGCTGGGTCTGACGTCGGGCGGCTCCGGCAACTGCACCACCGGTGGCACGACGTTCTACCAGCCGGTCACCGAGGCGCTCAGCGTCTACGGCATGCGGGTCTGGTAGGGCGCAGCGGCGCGCAAAGCGAGCCGCCCCGGTGGGGCGGCTCGTCAACGCGCGGTGAGGCTTAGGCTTCCTTCGCCTCGGTCACGGCTTTGCCCGGCCCGAGCATCATCGTCATGTTGCGGCCGTCCTGCTGAGGCCGCTGCTCGACGATGGCCAGCTCGTCCAGGTCTTCGGCGAGGCGATTGAGAATCATCTCGCCTCGTTCCGGGTGGGCCATCTCGCGCCCTCGGAACATGATCGTGACCTTGACCTTGTCGCGCGCCTTCAAGAAGCGTTCGACGTGGCCCTTCTTCGTGTCGTAATCGTGCTGAGCGATCTTCGGCCGGAACTTGATCTCACGGACGTTGATCGTCTGCTGGTGCTTTCGGGCCGACTTGGCCTTCTGCGCCTGCTCGTACTTGTACTTCGAGTAGTCCAGGATGCGGACGACCGGAGGCTTCGCCTCCGCCGCGACCTCGACCAAGTCGAGATCCTTCTCCTGAGCCCGCCGCAGGGCGTCTTGGGTACGCATGATGCCGACCTGCTGACCGGTGTCGTCGATGAGACGAACCTCGGGAACGCGGATGCGCTCGTTGACGCGGGTGGTATCACGCTCCGGCGGCTGCCGGTCGAACCTTCTCGGGACCGGCATTAGCTGGTGTAGGCGCCTGGCGTCAAGAACGCGGCGCGGTATAGGAACGCGTATTCAACGCCAGAGAGTATAGGCGCACTCATCTCAACAACTCAAGTTCCCGCTCAAGCGTCCGACTATCCCGGTTGAGCCTGAGACACGGATCGTCATAGGCAGAGGGTTACCCGAGGGGCACGGATGCCCGCGGGTTCCCCCTTACTCCGCCAGTTTCGCCTTCAGCTCGGCGATGGCCAGCGCGCCCTGATCGCCTTCCTTGTGGCGGCGAACCGAGGTGGTGCGCTCCTCCACTTCACGGTCGCCGACCACGAGCATGAACGGGATCTTCCGCAGCTCCGCCTCGCGGATCTTGCGTCCGATCGACTCCGTGCGCTCGTCCACCTCGACCCGGAAGTCCGCCAGCTCTTGCTTGAGCTCGTTCGCGTACTCGATGTGGCGGTCGGCCACGGGCAGCACGATCGCCTGGACCGGCGCGAGCCAGACCGGGAACTCGCCGGCGTAGTGCTCGACGAGCATGCCGATGAAGCGCTCGAACGAGCCCATCAGCGCGCGGTGGATCATCACCGGGCGGTGGTCGGCGTTGTCGGCGCCCGTGTACGTGAGGTCGAAGCGCTCCGGCATCACGTAGTCGAGCTGGACCGTGCCGAGCTGCCACGAGCGGCCGATCGCGTCGGTCATGTGCAGGTCGATCTTCGGGCCGTAGAACGCGCCGTCGCCCTCGTTGATCTCGTAGACGAGGCCGCGGTTGTCCAGCGCGTTCTGCAGCGCCGCCTCCGCGCGGTCCCACATCTCCTCGGTGCCGATGCGCTTCTCGGGACGGGTGGAGAGCTCCAGACGCGGCTCGAACCCGAACCGCTCATAGATCGCGAAGCCGAACTCGAGGCAGCGGACGACCTCTTCCTCGATCTGCTCCTCGGTGCAGAAGATGTGGGCGTCGTCCTGCGTGATGTGGCGGACCCTGAGGAGACCGTGCAGCGTGCCGGACGGCTCGTGGCGGTGCACGAGGCCCTGTTCGGAGTAGCGGATCGGGAGGTCGCGGTACGAGCGGCGCTGGCTGTCGTAGAGCTGCGTGTGCGCCGGGCAGTTCATGGGCTTCAGGCCCTGCTGGTCGCCCTCGACGTCCGTGAAGTACATGTTCTCGCCGTACACGTGCCAATGCCCCGAGCGCTTGAACAGCTCGCTGCTGTACAGGATCGGCGTCTTGACTTCCTTGTAGCCGCGCTGACCGTTCTCGGTGCGCCACAGCTTGGTGAGCTCGTTCCAGATCGCCATGCCGTTCGGCAGCCAGAACGGCGACCCCGGCGAGACCGGGTTGAACAGGAACAGCTCGAGCTCCTGGCCGAGCTTGCGATGGTCGCGCTTGCGGGCCTCCTCGAGGCGCTGCAGGTGCTCGGCCAGCTCGTCCTTGGTCGCGAACGCGGTGCCGTAGATGCGGGTGAGCATCGTGCGGGAGGCGTCGCCGCGCCAGTACGCGCCGGCGACGGACGTGAGCTTGAAGGCCTTCGCGCGGCCCGTGTCCGGCGCGTGCGGGCCGCGGCACAGGTCGCGGAACGCGCCGTTCTCGTAGATGCCGACGGTGGTGACGCCCTGGTTCTTGACCAGGTCCTCGATCAGCTCGACCTTGTACGGCTGGTCTTCCCGGAGATAGCGGTCGATGGCGTCAGCCGTGGAGGCCTCGGAGCGCACGAACGGCTCGGCGGCCTTCACGTGCTGCTTCATCTGCTTCTCGATCTTGGGGAAGTCGTCCTCGTTGATCGTGACGCCGGGCGGGAACTCGAAGTCGTAGTAGAAGCCGTCGGCGATCGGCGGGCCGATGCTCACCTTGGTGCCGGGATACAGCTCGAGGACGCTTTCGGCGAGCACGTGCGCGATGTCGTGGCGCAGCAGCTTCAGCGCGTCGCCATCCCCCGCCTTGGCGGTGAGGATCTCGATCGGCTGGTCGTCGGTGAGCGGCACGTCGAGGTCGATGATCCGGCCGTCGTCGTACGCCGTCCCGTCGCGCTTCTCGACCTTTTCGCCATCCAGGACACGAATGGCCAGCGCCGCACGGGCCAGGCCAGGGCCGATATCGGCGGCGAGGTCGGCTCCGGTGGAGCCGTCGGGAAGCTCACGGACAGAGCCGTCGGGAAGGGGGACGCGCACGGCGGCCATGCTAGACGCAACTGCGAGCACACCCGCTGTCCGCCGCGTCAAGAAATTCGTGCCTGGGCGCCGGGGAAGGACACGCGGTCGTCACGAATTTTCCTGACCCGTCAGGGCGGGCGTTCGCACGCGAGTGATGCATTTGACAACCAGGGGTTGTCAAATCGAACACTCGCGTGCTCGGGTGGCGCGTTGCCGCTCGCAAGCGCGGCGAGTGGTCGATTGGTGTTGCAGAGCGACGTCAACTGACCAATGACCCGACGCGCGGGTGTTCGAGCGCGCTCGTCCGCGCCCGGGCGTACCGGCGGAGCCGGCTCCTCACTGGGCCGTCAGCGGAGCGGTGGCGTGGTTGTCGAGCCCGACCCCGAAGGGGCGGCGAAGCCGTCGCGCAGCCGCGGGAACGGCGAGCACGCCCGCGGGCGCCGCGTCAAGAAACCCGTGCCCGCGGTCGCGCGGCGGGATGCGCGGTGGTCACGGGTTTCTTGACCCGTCGGGCGCGGGCGTGCTGATTGCGGGTGAGGCGGGTGCCCCGCACTGCGTGAACGCCTCGGCGTTCACGTCTTGCCACGCCGAGGGACGGTCCACGCCGGGTGGCGCGCTGCCGCTCGCCCGCCGAGGGGGTGCCGTACATCCGTCACCTGAGACGGGACGAACGTTCGACACCCCCCCCGCGAACGGGCCCGAGCGAGCTCGTCCGCGCCCGGGCGTACCGGCGGAGCCGGCTCCTCACTGGGCCGTCAGCGGAGCGGTGGCGTGGTTGTCAACCGCGAGTCCGTCAGGACCGGCCGAAGGCCGTCGCGAAGCGATCGCCTTGACAACCACGACACCGCGGAGCTACCCGAGCGCGGCGGGCCCGGCGCAGCGAGTCCGAGCGGAACACCGCGCGGCACGGCGCGTATACCGCGCGCCGGCTGTGTGAACGGGTGCCCCGCACCTCATGAACGGCCTGAGTGAGCCGTCAGCGGAGCGGAGCTACCCGAGCGCGGTCGGCACCCCGCGCCAACCGGGCGGGACACCACTCTCGCTACGGTGCTCCGTTCGCCGCAAGCGAAGGAAGGAACACACATGCGAACGACCACGACCGCAGTTCTGGCCGTGGGCGCCGCGTCCCTGGCAGTAACGGCGTCGGCTTCCGCCGACGTCCAGTCCGACTTCCAGGTCCCGCTCGCCGGGCACCTGACGGTCGAGCAGCACATGCAGTCCGAGCAGACCGCGCTCGCGCAGGAGCGGCTCACGCGGAAGGCGTGGCGGCTCGCGCGCAAGCTCGCGAACGAGCGCCAAGAGGGGTTCTCGCCCGTGAACTACCGGCGCCGGGTCTCCGATGATCCTCCGGCGGAGATCGCGCGCCGGATCCGATCGCTCCGTGTGAACCTCAAGCGCGAGGAGCGGCGGGACGAGCGGCGGGCAAAGACCGCGGCCGCAACCGAGAACGCCTCGGCCTCCCCCACGCTGGAGGCGATCGCCGCCTGCGAGTCCGGCGGGAACCCGGGCACGAACACCGGCAACGGGTTCTACGGCAAGTACCAGTTCACGCTCAGCACGTGGCAGAGCGTCGGCGGGTCGGGCAACCCGGCGACCGCGTCGGAGGCTGAGCAGAACAAGCGCGCGGCGCTGCTGTACGCCCGTGAGGGCGCGTCGCCCTGGCCCGTCTGCGGACGCTAATAGAGTCAGCGGCCGCCATGGCCTTCCGTGATCAGTTCCCCGTCCTCGACCGTCTCGCGTACCTGAACGCGGGCACGGACGGCCCGATTCCGCGCGCCGCGATCGAGACCGCACGTGCCGAGCTCGACGCCCAGGGGGCCGAGGGCCGCCTGTACGCGCACTTCGCGCGGCGGTTCGAGCTCGCCGATCAGCTCCGCGCGGGGTACGCGCGCCTGATGAACGCCGCGCCGGAGGACGTCGCGATCACGAGCGGGACGAGCGCGGGGCTCGGGGCGGTGCTCGCGGGGCTGGACATCGGCCCGGGCGATGAGATCGTCACCTCCGACGCGGAGCATCCCGGCCTGATCGGCCCGCTGCTCGCCGCCCGCGAGCGCGGCGCCACTGTCAAGGCCGTGCCGTTCGCCGAGCTCGCGAACGCGGTCACGGCCTCCACGACGCTCGTCGCCGCCTCGCACGTGAGCTGGATCACGGGCGAGCTCGCCCCGGCGGAGCTGGCGGAGGTGCCCGTGCCGGTGATCCTCGACGGCGCGCAGGGCGCGGGCGCCGTGCCGGTGGACGTGAAGGCGCTCGGGTGCGTCGCGTACGCCGCCGCCGGCCAGAAGTGGCTGTGCGGGGCCGACGGCACCGGGATGCTCTATCTGGACCCGGAGTTCGGCGAGCGGGTGAAGACGATCTTCCCCACGTACTTCTCGTTCGAGGACACCGGCCTGGGCCTGGAAGGCCGCTTCAAGGCGAGCGCGAGCCGCTTCGACCTGCCGCTGCCGCGAGAGGCCGTCGCGCTCTCCGCCGGCGCGCTCGAGGTGCTCGAGGCCGAGGGCCTGGACGCGATCCTCACCCGCGCGGCCGACCTCACGGACGTCTTCGCCGCCAAGCTGGCCGAGGCGGGCTACACGGTCGCGCCCCGCGCCCGCACGACGCTCGTGTCGTTCGAGGTCGAGGACCCTGAGGCCAAGCGCGAGCAGCTGCTCGAGCGCGGCGTCGCGGTCCGCAACCTCCCGGGCACGCCGTACCTGCGCGCGTCGGTCGGCGCCTGGAACGACGAGTCCGACCTCGACTGCCTGCTCGAAGCGCTGTGACGTCGGTCTGCGTCTACTGCGGGTCGAGCTTCGGCGCCAAGCCGGCCTACGCGGAAGCCACCAAGCAGCTCGCCGTCGCGCTGGCCGAGCGCAAGCTGCGCGTCGTCTACGGCGGCGCGTCCGCCGGACTGATGGGCCTGCTCGCCGACACGGTGCTCGAACACGGCGGTGAGGTCGAAGGCGTGATCCCGCGCGTGCTCGTGGACCGCGAGGTCGCCCACCGCGGGCTGACCGAGCTGCACGTCGTCGAGTCGATGCACGAGCGCAAGGCCAAGATGGCCGAGCTCAGCGACGGGTTCATCGCCCTCCCGGGCGGGATCGGCACGCTCGAGGAGCTGATCGAGGTTTACACCTGGAGCTACCTCGGCATCCACAGCAAGCCGCTCGGGCTCGTCAACACCGACGGCTACTACGACGGTCTGACCGCGTTCCTGGACCATTCGGTCACCGAAGGCTTCCTGCGCCCGCAGACCCGCGCGAGCCTGCTCGTCGCGCCCGACCCCGCGACGCTGCTGGGCGAGCTGGTCCGCGCGCGGACGTAGCGGTGTCAACAGGTCGTGACGCCCCGTTTCGCGGGGGCGCCGCGACGGGAATCTCCCGCTTACGCGCATGGCCCGTGTTCCAGCCGGCCCCGCGCCGCGCGGGTCTCGCTCGCCCGTAACGACGACGGGCGGGCGGGATCAGCCATATGGTTGGGTAATGCGCGCTGTTGTTCTGTGCGTCGTGTTCCTCGCGCTGCCGAGCAGCGCCCACGCGGCCACCCTGGTGAAATCCGGGTCCACGCTCACGTACACCGCTGCCCCCGGGCGGGCGAGCACCGTGACGTTCAGTGTGCCCGACCCCGGCCAGCCGGGCAGCGTCCGGGTCGCGCGCGCCACGGACGGCGACCCGATCCAGGCCACGGGGTGCGCCCCGGCCGGCCAGGACTTCACGTGCACGGGGATCGAGCGCATCGTCGCCGACCTGGGCGACGGCAACGATGTCGCCGAAGCGGACGCGTTCGGCGGTCCGGTGGTGTTCGCCGGCGGCCCCGGCGCCGACCGGCTGGACGGCGGGGCGGGCCCGGACGTCCTCGACGGCGGCGACGGCGACGACGTGCTGGACGGCGGCGCCGGCAACGACACGGTCAGCGGCAGCGCGGGCGACGATGCGCTCAACGGCGGTACCGGCGCGGACGCGCTGAGCGGCGGGGCCGGGCTCGATGACGCCACGCACGTGATGCTCGCGCCGACGCCCGCCGCGGGCGTCTCGCTCGACGACGTCGCCAACGACGGCCTCCCGGGCGAGGGCGACAACTACGCGTCGGACATCGAGGACGTGTCGATCCTCGGCCAGGGCATCGTGGTGCCGAGCGGATCGACGCTGATCGGCAGCGCCGGCCCGAACGAGCTCGTCACCGGCCCCGGCAACGACACGATCAACGCGGGAGCGGGGATCGACCGCGTGACGGCCGACGCGGGCGACGACGCGATCGACGTCCGCGACGGCTTCAGCGACCGCGTGCGCTGCGGTCCGGGCACGGACACCGTGGTCGCCGACACGCTCGACCAGATCGGCGCGGACTGCGAGACCGTCAACGTCGCCGACGCCGGGAACGCGCTCGACGACCGGCCACCGACGATCGCGTGGGCCTTCCCCAAGGCGAACGCCCGGCTCAAGGCCGATCCTTCGAACCCGCTGACGGTCACCGCCGCCGACGACCGCGGGATCGCGATGGTGCGCTTCCTCGACGACGACGAGGTGATCTGCGAGGTCATCGCGCCGCCGTACACCTGCGGCTACCGGGCGAACACCGGCGACGTGGGCCGCAACACGCTGTCGGCGGTCGCGGTCGACACCGCCGGGCAGACGACGACGATCCAGCGCGCGGTCACCGTCAACCGGTTCCGGCCGCCGCTGAAGATCACGATCGAGCGCGGGTTCCGCATCACCGGGCGGCTGGAGTCGGCCGGCGCCGGCTGCCGCGGCACCGTGACCGTGCGCGCCGTCGTCGGCAAGCGCACGCTCGCGACGCGCAAGCTCAAGCTCAGCTCCCGCTGTACCTACAAGACGACGATCAAGCTCGCGCGCCGCTCCGGCCTGCGCTTCCGCGCGAACTTCGGCGGCAACTCGCTCGTCATGGCGCGAGCTGTGTCAAAAGCAGCGCCTCGGTGAGCGCGATCTTCTCCAGCTCTTCGAGGTCGACGGACTCGTTCGCGGCGTGGATCTGCGCCGCGTCGGAGTCCTGCGCGCCCCACAGCACGATCTCCGCGTCGGGATAGACCTCGGCGAGGCGCGCGACGAGCGGGATCGAGCCGCCGCTGCCCATCACCGCGACGGGCTTGCCGTAGGCGGCTTCCAGCGCGCGGGCCGCGGAGGCGTCGGCGCTGAGCGCGAGCGGCGACGAGGCCGCTTCGACCTCGATCTCGAGCTGCGCGCCCCACGGCGTGTGCTCGCGCAGGTGGCGCTCCACCGCCTCCATCGAGGCGACCGGATCCGCGCCCGGCGGGACGCGCACGGCCACTTTGGCGCGCGCGCCCGGGATGACGATGTTCCCGGCGCCCTCGACGGCGGGCGCGTCGAGGCCGAGGACGGAGATCGCGTGCCGCGCCCAAAGGCGGTCGGCGACGCTGCCCGCGCCGACCAGTTGCACGCCGTCGAGCACGCCGGCTTGGCGGCGGAAGTCGGCTTCGGGGAGGTCGGCGCCGTCCCACGTCCCCTCGTGCAGCCCTTCGACGGCGACGGTCCCATCGTCGTCATGCAACGTCGCGAGCAGCCGGGTGAGGGCGAGCAGCGCGTCCGGCGCGGCGCCGCCGAACATGCCGGAGTGCAGCGCGTTCTCGAGCGTGCGCAGCGTGACCGTCAGCTTGCCGTGGCCGCGCAGCGTCGTGCACAGCGTCGGCTCCCCCAGCTTCCAGTTGCCGCCGTCCGCGATCACCAGCAGGTCGGCGCGCATCAGGTCCGGGTCGCGGTCGACGACCTCGAGGATGCGCTGGCGCCCGTTCTCCTCGGACCCTTCGATCAGCACCTTCACCCGCACCGGCGGGTCGAAGTCGTGCGCGCGCAGGGCGCCGAGGTGGGCGACGATGCCGGACTTGTCGTCGGCGGCGCCGCGGCCGTACAGGCGCCCGTCGCGCACCGTGGGCAGGAACGGGTCGGTGTCCCAGCCGTCGGTCGGCGCGGGCTGGACGTCGTAGTGCGCGTACAGCAGGACGGTCGTCTCTCCCGACCCGTACTCGGCGTAGACGCTCGGCGCCTCCCCCGGCACGTCGACATAGCGCGAGCCCGGCAGCAGTTCCTTCACGAGCGACGCCGCATCATCCAGCGGCGCGCGCGGATGGCCGTCGAACGCGATCGACGGGATGCGGACGAGCCGCTCAAGATCTTCGCGCAGGCGTCCGGCATCAATCGGGTCCATCGCGGGCACCTTAGATGCCCATGGAATGGATCGCGGTGGTCCTCCGGGTGGGCGCGCTGATCGCGTTCATCGTCTTCTTCCTGTGGGCGTGGCGGCAGCTGCGCAAGCGTGGCATCGGCCTCGGTGAGGCGTGGAACGGGCGCAAGTACACGGTCGAGGTGCGCGGCGACGCGGGCCCGCTGTGCAAACGCGCGATGCTCGAGGTGGCGGGGTCGCGCACGTGGAAGAAGTTCAACAAGCGCCGCACGTCGATGTTCACCCACCTGCCCGGCGAACGCGCCGCGAGCGCCGCGGTGCAGTTCGAGCTCGAGCCGATCGACGCCGACCGCACGCGGGTGACGCTCGCGGTCTCGGGCGGCGGCCAGAGCGGCGCGGAGATGAACGTCACACACGCGGAGAAGCGCGCCCAGCTCGGCGAGCGGCTGGCCGATTGGCTGGCAGAGCATGGAGACGGGCGCAGGGTTCGTCACACTGGATGACGTGACCGATGTGCTCGAGGGTGCTCATATTGCCGGGTGCCGCATCGAGTCGGTTGCGGGCCGCGGCGGCATGGGCATCGTCTACCGGGCCACCCAGCTCTCGCTCGGCCGCCCCGTCGCCCTCAAGCTGATCGCGCCCGAGCACGCCGCCGACAGCGACTTCCGCGACCGTTTCCAGCGCGAGTCGCGGATGGCCGCGGCGATCGATCACCCGAACGTCATCCCCGTCTTCGAGGCGGGCGAGGAGGACGGGCGGCTCTACATCGTGATGCGCTGGGTCGAGGGCACCGACCTGCACAAGGAGCTGCGCGCGCACGGGGCCATCCCGGCCGCGCGGGCGGCGGCGATCGTGCACCAGGTCGCGGGCGCGCTCGACGCCGCGCACGCCGCCGGGCTCGTCCACCGCGACGTCAAGCCCGCCAACGTCCTGCTCAGCGGCGAGCACGCCTACCTCGCCGACTTCGGGCTCACCCGCTTCGCGAACGCCAAGACGAACGTGACCACGGGCGGGCACTTCCTCGGCACCGTCGACTACATGGCGCCGGAGCAGTTCAAGCCCGGGCCGAGTGACGCGCGCGCCGACGTGTACGCGCTCGGCTGTGTGCTCTACGCCGCCGTCACCGGCCGCCCGCCGTTCATCCGCGAGACCGTCCCGCAGACGATGCTCGCCCACCTGCACGAACCGCCCCCGAAGGCCGCCGGCGCCTCGCCGGACCTGAACCGCGTGATCACACGCGCACTGGCCAAGGATCCGGCGGACCGCTACCCGTCGGCCGGCGACTTCGGCCGTGCGGCGCTGGCCGCGGCGGAGGGACGCTCGGTCACCGAGGACGAGCGGTCGGTGGCGCGCGGCGCGGCGGCGCCGACGATCCGGCGCGAGGAGCAGCTGTGGTCCGGCCCGATCGACCTGGACGAGCGCCCGGTGGAGGAGCTCCCGCCCGTCAAGACCTACCGCGCGCGCAAGCGGCCGCGCTGGCTGCTGCTGGGCGTGGCGGTCGCGCTCGCGGCGGGCGCGATCGGCTTCGCGGCGATCCCCGACGGCGACAGCGTCCCGCCGCCGGGCTCGTCGGTGTCCGAGAGTGACGTCGAGCGGCTCGCGCGCTCGTTCGCGTCGGCCTACGCGAACGAGGACGCGGACCGGATCGGGCGCATCCTCACCTCCGACGCCGAGCGCGTGCTCCCGACCGACCGCCAGGCGGGGCGTGCCGCCGTCGTCGACGCGTACGCGCAACAGTTCGCCGAGAGCAACGTCACCAACTACGACCTGAGCGACATCAAGGCCGCGGGCGGGCCGGTGGGCCGCCTCACCGCGCGCTACCGCACCGGCTCGATCACCGGCGACGTGACGTTCAGCGTCATCCAGGAGCGTTCCCGGGCCCGGATCAAGCAGATCGTCGCCGTCCCGGATTCATGAGCAGGATCTGAGAAGCAACCTGGCCGCAATGGGCGATAGCGTGGCGGCCATGGCCACGACGGACACGGACACGCGCTCGCTGCACGCCGCTGACTCCCACGACATGATCCGCGTGCACGGCGCGCGCGTGAACAACCTCAAGGACATCAGCGTCGAGATCCCCAAGCGGCGGCTGACCGTGTTCACCGGCGTCTCCGGCTCGGGCAAGAGCTCGCTCGTGTTCGGCACCATCGCCGCGGAGTCCCAGCGGCTGATCAACGAGACCTACAGCGCGTTCGTGCAGGGCTTCATGCCGACGCTCGCCCGCCCGGACGTGGACGTGCTCGACGGGATCACGACCGCGATCAGCGTCGACCAGGAGCGGATGGGCTCCAACCCGCGCTCCACCGTGGGCACGGTCACCGACACCGACGCGATGCTGCGGATCCTGTTCAGCCGCCTGGCCGAGCCGAGCCTCGGCTCCCCGGGCGCGTACTCGTTCAACGTCGCGTCCGTGTCCGGCAGTGGCGGCATCACCGTCCAGCGCGGCGACAAGACGATCACCGAGAGCGCGAGCTTCAGCCGGGTCGGCGGCATGTGCGAGAAGTGCGAGGGCCGCGGGGCGGTCAACGACTTCGACCTCACCGCCCTGTACGACGAGACCAAGTCGCTCAACGGCGGCGCGCTCACGATCCCCGGCTACAGCATGGACGGCTGGACCGGCCGGATCTTCCGCGGCAGCGGCTTCTTCGATCCCGACAAGCCGATCGACAAGTTCAACAAGCGCGAGCTGCACGACCTGCTCTACAAGGACGCGACCAAGATCAAGGTCGAGGGGATCAACCTCACCTACCTCGGCCTGATCCCGCAGATCCAGAAGTCGATGCTGGCCAAGGACGTCGAGGCGATGCAGCCGCACATCCGCGCGTTCGTGGAGCGGGCGGTCGTGTTCACCACCTGCCCGACGTGCGAGGGCACGCGGCTGAGCCCGGAGGCGCGCGCGTCCAAGATCGACGGCGTGTCGATCGCCGACGTCTCCGCGATGGAGATCCGCGAGGTCGCCGAGTGGGTCAAGACGATCGACGAGCCGTCCGTGGCGCCGCTGCTGACGGCACTGCGCGAGACGATCGAGTCGTTCGTGGACATCGGGCTCGGCTACCTGTCGCTCAACCGGCCGTCGGGCACGCTCTCGGGCGGCGAGTCCCAGCGCACGAAGATGATCCGGCACCTCGGCTCGTCCTTGACCGACGTCACCTACGTGTTCGACGAGCCGACGATCGGCCTGCACCCGCACGACATCGAGCGCATGAACGACCTGCTGCGCCAGTTGCGCGACAAGGGCAACACGGTGCTGGTGGTCGAGCACAAGCCGGAGACGATCGAGATCGCCGACCACGTCGTCGATCTCGGCCCGAAGGCCGGCGCGCACGGCGGCGAGATCATGTTCGAGGGCAGCGTCGACGGTCTGCGCGAGAGCGACACCGTCACCGGCCATCACCTCGACGACCGCGCCTCGCTGAAGGACTCGGTGCGCAAGTCCAAGGACAAGCTCGAGGTCCGCGGCGCGAGCACGAACAACCTGCAGGACGTCGACGTCGACATCCCGCTCGGAGTGCTCGTCGTGCTCACCGGCGTGGCCGGCTCGGGCAAGAGCTCGCTCATCCGCGGGTCGGTGTCGGGCAACGAGGGCGTCGTGACCGTCGACCAGGGCGCGATCCGCGGCTCCCGGCGCTCGAACCCGGCGACCTACACCGGCCTGCTGGACCCGATCCGCAAGGCGTTCGCGAAGGCCAACGGCGTCAAGCCCGGCCTGTTCAGCGCCAACTCCGAGGGCGCGTGCCCCAACTGCAACGGCGCCGGCGTGATCTACGTGGACCTGGGGATCATGGCCGGGACCTCAACGCCATGCGAGGTGTGCGAGGGGCGGCGCTTCGACGCGTCCGTGCTCGAGTACACGTTCGGCGGCAAGGACATCAGCGAGGTGCTGCTGATGTCTGTCGCGGACGCCGAGGCGTTCTTCGCCGCCGGCGACGGCAAGGTGGCCGCCGCGCACAAGATCCTCGAGCGCCTGAACGCCGTCGGGTTGGGCTACCTGACGATCGGCCAGCCGCTGACGACGCTCTCCGGTGGCGAGCGTCAGCGCCTGAAGCTCGCCACGCACATGGGCGAGAAGGGCGGGATCTACGTCCTCGACGAGCCGACCACCGGCCTGCACCTCGCCGACGTGGAGCAGCTCCTCGCCCTGCTGGACCGGCTCGTGGAGTCCGGCAAGTCCGTGATCGTGATCGAGCACCACCAGGCGGTGATGGCCCACGCGGACTGGATCATCGACCTCGGCCCCGGCGCCGGCCACGACGGCGGGAAGATCGTCTTCGAAGGCCCGCCCGCGGACCTCGTCGCCGGCCGCTCGACGCTGACCGGCGAGCACCTCGCTGATTACGTCAGCACTGGCGCTGGGTGAGCAGCGTGACCGTGGAGTTGGGCTGGACCAACTGTCCCTCCCCCGGGTCGGCCGCACACACGTACTCCGTGCCGGGGATGACACGATCCAGCCAGCTCCCGCCCTGCTCCTCCTCGGACTTGAGCCCGACCTTGCCGAGCTCCGACTTGGCCTGATCGACCTCGAGCCCGACGAGCGTCGGGATCTTCACCCGGATGTCGCGCTCGACGCGGACGGCGTCGGTCGCGGGGCGCCGGCCCGGTGAGCTGGCGCTGACATCGATCACGTTGCCGCCGGGCTCGAGCGAGACCTCGGCGGCGAACTCGCCTCCGCTGACCTCGGCGTCCTCGCCCGCGACCTGCACCGACGCGTCGGCCGGGGACACGGTCCCGCTGATCTCGACGCGGTCCTGGAAGGTCGTGCTCGCGTCGTCGGGCAGCGCGAGCTTGAGCTTCACGCGCGGCGTGCTCGTCGTCTGCGACTGCGCGCTCCCGCCACAGCCGGCGACGAGCAGACCGGCAGCGAGGATCACAGCGAGGCAGCGCACCCCACCTAGGCTACTTCTTGACATGTGACTCTTTGGTCACCTATTCTGGTGGCAGTGACCGATGACGACCGCGTGTTCAAGGCCCTCGCCGACCCGACGCGGCGGTTCCTGCTCGACCGGCTGTTCGTGCGCGACGGGCGCACGCTGACCGAGCTCGAGTCCGAGCTGGAGATGACGCGCTTCGGCGTGATGAAGCACCTGAAGGTGCTCGAGGAGGCCAATCTCGTCGTCGCGCGGCGGTCCGGCCGGGAGAAGCTGCACTACCTGAACCCGGTGCCGATCCGCCAGATCCACAACCGCTGGATCGACAAGTACACGGAGCACCGGGTCTCGGCGCTCCTCGACCTCAAATCCGAGCTGGAGAGCGCATGACCGCCATGACGGAGCCGACGACAACGCAGGTCTACCGCGTCTACATCCGAACCTCGCCCCAGGCGGTGTGGGATGCGATCACCAAGCCCGAGTGGACCGAGCGCTACGGGTATCAAGGCGTGTCCGACTTCGACCTGCGCGTCGGCGGCAAGGCGAACACGAAACCGGGCGCCGCGATGCGCGAGTTCCCGCACGTGCCGGACACGATCATCGACGGCGAGTTCCTCGAGGTCGACCCGCCGCGGCGCCTGAAGCAGACCTGGCGCATGCTGATGGACGCCGACCTGGCGGCCGAAGGCTTCACGACGCTCACGCACGAGATCGAGTCCGTCGGCGAGGGAGTGACCAAGCTCACGGTCATCCACGAGCTCGAGAACGCGCCGCTGAACGCGAACGTGGTCGCGGGCGGGATCGAGGCCGAAGGCGGTGGCGGCGGCTGGGCGTGGGTGCTCAGCGACCTCAAGTCGGTGCTGGAGACGGGGTCGCACATGGCCGCGAGCTGATCGACCCGGGATAATCCGGCGCTTGCCGCTCGCCGCACGCGTCACCGGGGCCATCGAGGCGCACCTATCGCCCGCCGGCACGCGCCGGGCCACGCTGTTCGAGCGGCTGACCGTGTGCCGGCTGCCATGGGCCACGCTCGTGCGCGTGAACGCGTGGCTGGCGGCCCTCGGCAAGCTCGCGACCTCGCTCTACTGCGCGGTGATCGCGGCGTTCGTGATCGGCTTCGACTTCCGTCCCACGGTGCAGTCGGCCCTCAACTCGGGCCGGCCGATCGAGCACGTCGCCGTCCTCGTCATCCTGATCCCGACCGTGATCTTCCTGCTGGCGCGGTCGATGATCAGCTATGGACGCTGGAAGGTGCAGCGCGAGCTGTGGCGGCGGGACGTCGAACGACTTGGAGGTAGTTCTTGAAGCGCGCAATCGACGTGGCTCCGTTCGGCGAGCTGAGTGAGCCGCGCGTGGTGGCGGAGCTGGCACAGCGGGCCGAAGCGGCCGGCTTCGACGGGTTCTTCGTCTGGGACCACGTCGCCTACCGCGAGCCCGTGACGCACCTGGCCGATCCGTGGGTGACGCTGGCGGCCGTGGCACTGGCCACCTCGCGCGTGACGATCGGGCCGATGATCACGCCGCTGCCGCGCCGGCGCACGCACCAGCTCGCGCGCGAGACCGTGACGCTGGACCGGCTGAGCGGCGGGCGGCTGATCCTCGGCGTGGGGATCGGCTCCGAGCGCACGGGCGAGTTCGATCCGGCGCGCTTCGGCGAGGAGGGCGACATGCGCGAACGTGCGCGGCTGCTCGACGAAGGGCTCGACCAGCTCGTGCGCTACTGGGACGGCGAATTCGAGCCCCGGCCGCTGCAGGGGCGGATCCCGGTGTGGGTCGGCGGGCGCTGGCCGCGCAAGAAGCCGCTCGAACGGGCCAAGCGCTGGCAGGGCTACTTCCCGGTCGAGACGCAGACGCCCGACGACGTGCACGAGATGGTGACCGCGCTGCCCGACGGGTTCCCGATCATCGTCGCTCGTGGCCCCGGCGAAGACCTGGCCCCGTGGTTCGAGGCGGGCGCGAGCTGGTGCCTGACGGACTTCGGACCCGAACCGACCGTCGAAGCCGTGCAACGCGCGATCGATGCCGGGCCCTGAGCGCTCGTTCGTCGTCACCGGCGGCGCGGGCGGGATCGGGCGCGCGATCGCCGCGCGCCTCGACGGGCACGTGGTGGTGCTCGATCTCGCGCAGGGTGAGGACGCGGCCGACGAGGGCGTGGCCGCTGATGCGGTCGCACGGGCCGAGGCCGTGGCGCCGCTGGCGGGATGGGTGAACAACGCGGCGGTGTTCCAGGACGCGTGGCTGCACTCGGAGGAGGACGTGCTCGACCTGATCACGGCGAACCTCGCGCTGGCCGTGACGGGGTGCCGCGTCGCGGTGCGGCACTGGCTGGACGCGGGGCGCGGCGGCGCGATCGTGAACGTCAGCTCGCACCAGTCCGCGCGTCCCGTGCGCGGTGCCCTCCCCTACGCCGTGGCCAAGGCGGCGATCGAGGGGCTGACCCGCGCGGTCGCCGTGGACTACGGCCCGGCCGGCATCCGCTGCAACGCGGTCGCGCTGGGCTCGATCGCGACGGAGCGCTCCGACGCGAAGCCGGACCTGGTCGAGGCGATGGCGGCGCTGCACCCGCTCGGCCGCATCGGCACCGCGGAGGAGGTCGCCGACGTCGTCGCCCTGCTCCTCGAACCGGGCTTCGTGAGCGGCGCGATCATCCCCGTCGACGGCGGAAGGTCGGCACTCGGACAAGACCCCGAATCCCGGCGCCTTCCCTGAGCTGAACCGGCACAATCCGCCCCAATGAGGAGAACCGTCCGCGAGCGGCCCGGCGAGCGCCCTGACACCGCTGTCCTGACGCGCCGCACGGCGAGCCCCACGGACCAGGTGCTGGACCTCCAGCGCTCGGCCGGGAACGCGAGCGTGAGCGCCATGCTCGCGCGCCAGACGGCGACGGCCCCGGCCACGCTGCCCACCGCGGAGGAGCTGACGAGCCGGATCTCCAACTGCATCGGCGTGTGGGAGACCAACCGCGGCGGCGACGCGCCCAACCCGCAGGAGTCCTCGCTCGACACCGTCGCCGGCGTGAAGGCGAGCATGGCGACGATCGAGCAGGCGACGATGCCGTACGCGCTCGACGCGCTGCGCCGGCACACGTCGCTGCGCGCGCTCGCGGACCCGCCGATCACGCGCGCGGAGATCGACGCCGCGATCCTGCGCGTGCAGGCCGTCCCGACGCTGCTCACGGCGGTCAACACCGCGGCTGCGGCGGGCACGACGCCGGACGACTTCATCCGCGACCAGCAGGCGGTGATCACGCCGTCCGGTCTCGGGGACGATCACGTGCGCACGATGTTCAGCGCCGTCGAGCTCAAGAACACGATCGACACCAAGCACGGTGAGCTCAGCAAGACCAAGACGCCGCAGCAGGCGGCGGCGGAGATCCCACAGGAGGACCGGCTCGGGCTCGGTGCCGGCTCGCTGTCCTCGTACATCCGCACACCGCGCAACTGGGGCGAGAACCGCGCCGCCTGGCAGCGGGTCGCGGTGGACCTGATGCCCGGCAACGTCGGCGCGCGTGTGAACACGATCGCGACCTCCTCCGGCGGCACCGCGCTGGCCGGGCCGGTGGTGCGCGCGCGGGTGGACGCGCAGCTCGCGCAGACCCCGCAGCCGACCGAGCAGCAGCTCGTCGAGCGGGTCGCCCAGGCGAACAACCCGAACGAGACCGGCTACGGCGGCAACGTCTGGGCCACCTACCAGCGGCTGTACCCCTAGAACAACTCCATCACCTTCGTGAGGGTGTTGATCACACCGTAAAGCAGCGCGGCGCCGACGATGAACCAGAGGGCGATGCCACGGACCGAGTCGGAGATCATGAGCGGGCTCCTGCCTGCGCGGGTTCGGGGGTACGTTCGAAGCGCCCGCTGGACTCCTCGGGTTCCATGTGGCGCTCGGCGACCGGCCGGATCAGCAGGTTCGCGATGAACCCGACGATCAGCACGCCGACCATGATGTAGAGCGAGAGCGAGTAGATGTCGGCGCCGGACTTGCCGGCGGCGGTCTCGGAGTCCGCGATCGCGTTGACGATCAGCGGGCCTGCGACGCCCGCGGCCGACCAGGCGGTCAGCAGCCGGCCGTGGATCGCGCCGACCTGGAGCGTGCCGAACAGGTCCTTCAGGTACGCGGGGACGGTCGCGAAACCGCCGCCGTAGAAGGACAGGATCACGCCCGTGAGCAGCACGAACCACGCGATCGAGGCGGTGCCGGTGGAGGCGAGCAGGAAGTAGGCGACCGCGCCGGCACCGAGGTACACGACGTAGATCGCCTTGCGGCCGATCACGTCCGAGAGCGACGACCAGCCGATCCGGCCGGCCATGTTGCACAACGACAGCAGGCCCACGAAGCCCGCGGCGGCTGCCGCCGCGACCGTGTCGAAGTGGTCCTGGATCATCGGCGAGGCCTGCTCGAGGATGCCGATGCCCGCGGTGACGTTGCAGAACAGGACGACCCACAGCAGCCAGAACTGCGGCGTGCGGATGGCGTTGGACGCGGTCACGTTCCCGCGCGTGACGAGCTTGCGCTCGGCCGTCTGCGAGGGCTCCCAGCCGTCCGGCTTCCAGCCCTCGGCCGGGAGGCGCACGGTGAACGCGCCGAGCATCATCATCACGAGGTAGATCGCGCCGAGCGTGACGAACGAGGCCGCGATGCTGCCGTCGAAGGCGTTCAGAAGCGCGTCCGAAAGCGGGCTCGCGACGAGCGCGCCGCCGCCGAAGCCCATGATCGCGAGGCCGGTCGCGAGGCCCGGGCGGTCCGGGAACCACTTGATCAACGTGGAGACCGGCGAGATGTAGCCGATGCCCAGGCCGATGCCGCCGATCACGCCGTAGCCGAGGTACACGATCCACAGCTGGTCGGTGGCGACGCCGATGGCCGAGACGAAGAAGCCGGTCGCCCAGCAGGTGGCGGCGACGAACATCGTCTTGCGCGGGCCGCTGCGCTCCACCCACGTCCCGCCGATGGCGGCGGACAGGCCGAGCATGACGATCGCGATCGAGAAGATGACCGAGATCGGTGTGAGCTTGGTGTTGAAGTGCTCGACCAGCGGCTCCTTGAACACGCTGAACGCGTACACCTGGCCGATCGACAGATGCACGGCGAGCGCCGCGGGCGGAATCAACCACCGGTTGTACCCCGCCGGCGCGATCGTGCGCTCGCGATCGAGCATGGACAGCACGGCTCTCTCCCCTTCCGTTGACCCCCTACTTGGCGGTCTAATACCCAGGCGGGCGGGTTGCTAGCCGCGGCGCACGTCGCGGCCGCGCGCGTCGGCCGAGAACTGGGCGCCGTCGCTGAACACGAGCTGCCAGCGGGTGCCGTCCAACGAGAGGTGCGAGATGCTCGCCGGGCCGCGGCCGGTGCGGCGCGTGACGGCGCGGACGATCCGGGCGGGTGCGCGGGGATCGAACCGGACCGTCTTGCCCGTCGGCGACTCCGGCGCCGGCAGGTCGGTGACCAGGCCCTTGGCCGTGACACGGACGAGCCGGACCTTGCCGTCGACGACCACCCGCGCGTCGATCCGGTCGGCCGCGACCCGCAGCGTCTCGACGCTCGCGGTCTCGGGCAGGCCCTGCAGCGCGGCTTCGAACGCGACCGCGCGCAGCAGCGACCCGCCCTCGGCGGGCACGACCCGCGCGGAGGCGCCCTCGCGCACCATCCCGATCAGCTTCCCGCCCGTGCCCGCGGCGTAGAGCGCGAACCCGACCACGATCGCGACGAGCAGCACCCGCGACATCATGCGCTGGTGCTGCTTGCGGCGCTTCCGCGGCCGCGGCGGTGACTGCGGCTGCGGCTGCGGCGTCTCGCTCCACGCCTCCGGCACAGTGAGCGGCTGTTCGATGGTCGGCGACTCGACCGGTGGCGGCGACGGGTTCGTCGACGCGCCGGCGATCGAGGCCACGAAGTTCGGCTCGTCCCGCATCCACCCCCAGAGTCGGGCGCGAGAGGCGGAACGTCAACCCCGAGCGGACGAGTTACGTATCAATGGGCGATCTCCTTTTCCCGCACCATCACGGGCGGGCCGGCGGCGATCGACGTCGGCTGCTCGGGCTTCCCGGGCCGCCACATGTTGAAGAAGATGTTCAGGACGACGGCCATGATGCTGGCCGAGGAGATCCCGGAGTCGAAGATCGTGACCCACCACTCCGGGAACTCGGACCAGAACCCTTCGGACACCACGGGCAGCATTCCGAAGCCGACCGCGGCGGCGACGAGCACGAGGTTGTTGTTGTCGCGGTACTGGACCTGCGACAGGGTGCGGATGCCGCTGGCGGCGACGATCCCGAACAGCACGATCCCGGCGCCGCCGAGCACGGGCAGCGGAATCGTCCGCACGATCGCGGCGAGGAACGGCGAGAGCCCGAGCACGAGCAGGATCGCCCCGCCCGCGGCGACCACGAAGCGGCTCTTGATCCCGGTCAGCGCGACCAGGCCGACGTTCTGGGCGAACGCGGTGGCCGGGAACGAGTTGAAGACCGGCGCGAGCGCCGACGCGGCCATGTCCGCGCGCAGGCCGTCGCCGACGCGGCGCGGGTTGACCTTGGTGCCGATGATCGTGCCCACCGCGAGCAGGTCGGCGGTGGTCTCGACCATGATCACGAGGATCACGATCGTCATCGAGACGATCGCGCCGAACTCGAACGTCGGCCCGCCGAACGCGAACGGCTCCGGGAACGCGAACGCGCTCGCGCCGTCGACGGCGTCGAAGTTCGCCTTGCCGACGATCAGCGCGACGATCGTCCCGAGCACGAGCCCGAGCAGGATCGCCAAGCGCGAGAGCCCGGGGATCTTCGTCAGCACGAGCACGAGGCCGAGCGTCAGGAACGCGAGGCCGATGTTGCCCGGGTCCAGGTAGGCCGGGTTCGGCTCGCCGGCGAGCATCGGCTGACCCGTGATCCAGCCCGCGGCCACCGGCATCAGCGACAACCCGATCACGGTGATGATCGAGCCGGTCACGACCGGCGGGAAGAAGCGGATGATCTGGGAGAAGAACGGGGAGATCGCGAGCCCGATCAACGCCGCGATGATCACGGCGCCGAGGACGTTGCGCAGGCCGTCCTGGCCGTCGTCGCCGATGATGGACAGCATCGTCGCGACGGACGCGAACGAGATGCCCTGCACGAGCGGGAGCTGGGAGCCGAAGAACGGCAGCCCGAGCGTCTGCAGCATCGTGGCCGCGCCGCTCACGAACAGCGCGCACGCCAGCAGCGTGCCGATCTCGGGACCGCTGAGGCCGGCCGCGTTGCCGATGATGATCGGGACGGCGATGACGCCGCCGAACATCGACAGGATGTGCTGGACGCCGTACCCGAACAGCTTCGGGGTCGGGAGCCGTTCATCTTCCGGGCGGGTCATACGGCACGCTCCACGGTGGCTTCGATCAGGCCGTACGGCCGGTCGGCGGCGAAGAAGATCTCGCCCGGGTTGTCGAGGTCGAACGGCGCTAGGTCGACGAGGAAGTGATGCTTGTTGGGCATCGACATGCTGATCTCGGCCACCGCGTCATGGGCTTCGAGCACCGCGGCGCCCATCGCGTAGAGCGTCTGCTGGAGCGCCAGCGAGTGCGTCGTGGCGAACGTCTCCAGCAGGATCTGACGGATCGCGGTGTAGAGCGCGTTGTAGTCGAGCTCGGTGGTCGCGTACCGCCAGCTCGCGGTCACCGCGGTGGCCAGGATCCGGTCACTCGCCTCCTTCAGTGTCGTGAACCGGTCGCGCGGGAAGCCGTGGAACTCGGACCCGGTGGACTTGAGCACCACCAGGTCGGTCAAGCCGCTCGTCATGACCGGCCCTTCGGCCCAGTCGAGCACCGCGGTGCGCGTGTCCTGCCCGCTGCGCACGAACGCGTGGTCGTGCGGTGCCCCGCCGACCGCGATCCGCTCCCAGCTGTAGGCGTCCGCCGCCCAGCGCCCGCCGGTCACCCAGTCGAACGACCCGGTGAAGTGGCGCCCGAGCAGCAGGAGGAAGTCCTCCGGCGACCCGATCCCGTGCTCGCGCGCGAGGCCGTAGATCGTGTTCTTCTGCGTATCGGTCGCCACGACGAGCGCGTTGTCGCCCGTCAGGTGCGTCGCGGTGAAGTCGCCTCGGAGCTGCGACGTCACGTTGAGATCCTCGATCTCGTGCACCGGCGTGGTGCGCGTCACCTTCACGATGCGCACCTCGGCCTTGCCGTACTGATTCGCCCCCAGCCGGACTGCGGCTGTCATCGACACCCCCCTTGGTGAGTCGCTCTCGACTCAACCGCAGCGGCGGGCCGGGCGCACGGGCCACGCGGGCGGAGCCGGGCAGGCGGGAAGCGGACCGGCGGTCGAGCTAGCCGAGCACCTCGCGGAGCTTGGCCGCGAACGCCTCGGGCTGGCCGGCCCAGCCGAACTCGCCGTCCAGGAAGCCGCCGTGATGGCTCGGGAACACGGTCGCCTCCTGGCCGAGTGCGGCGGCCGTGCCGTCGGCGGTGCGACCGGTGAACGTCGCGCGAGACTCCTCCCCCACGGCGATCACGATCCGCGTGGACGCGGCGTCGAGCGCGTCGGCGTCCGGGTGGTAGTCGCGGACGGCCGCGGCGCGGTCGGTCAGCAGCGGGTCCTCGCGGGTGCCGTCGTCGTCGGTGGGCATGCCGAACTGCGCGGGATCGGCGGCGGGCTGAGCGAAGTACGCGTCGGTGTACTCGCCCTGCCACATGGTGAGCGCCATGAACGCGGCCATCCCGTGGCCCCAGCCCTTGGCCTCGTAGGTGTGCTGGACGGCGTCGCTCGCCCGGCGGGCGGCGTCCTTGTCGGGCAGCATGTCGATCAGCGGCGGCTCGTGCGCGACGAGCGTGACGACGTCGTCCGGGTGGGCGGCGACCAGCGCGAGCGCGGTCACGGCGCCGCCGCTGCTCGCAAACAGGTCCACCGGCCCCGCCCCGACCGCCTCGATCACGGCGTGCACGTCCTCCGCCTGGACGGTGGGTGAAGCGTCGACGCGGCCGTCGTGACGGACGCTGCGGTCCATGCCGCGCGGGTCGTAGGTGATCACCGTGCGTTCCGGCATCAGGGCGGCGAGCGCGCGGAAGCCGCTCGCGGCCATCGGCTGCCCGATCATCATCAGCGGCGGCCGCCCGCCCGCTGTGGGCAGTGGGCCGTGGACGTCATAGGTGATGTCGGCCTGGGCGTGCTGGACGACGTGCGTGGTCTTGCTCATGCCCCGAAGACTGCCGCTGCGGCCGAAACTCATCGGGGGTCAAAGGGTGCGGCTGAAGGTGCTGCGGACCCCGGTGTCGAGCGTGATCGATACGCGGCCGCTGCGGCGCTTGGCCTTCACGGTCACGGTGACCGTCCGTCCGGCGGCGACCTGGAAGCGGCCGCGGCCGGCTACGGTGCCGCCGCGCTTGAGCGTGGCGGTTCCCGCGCAGGCCCGCGCGCAGGAGATGCGCAGCTTGACCGCTTTGGCGCCAACGGAGACGCCGCTGAGCATGGCCGCGACCGGCGTCGGTGTCGGTGCGGGCGTGGGGGTCGTCGTCGTCGTCAGCGGTGGGGTCGGCGTGGGTGTGGGGGTCGGCGTGGGCGTGACGGGCGGCGGGGTCGGCGTCACGGGTGGCGCAGGCGGCGCGACGGGCGGCGTGACGGACACGCGGGCGATCCGGTCGCTGTTGAACTGGGCCGCCCACACGGCGCCGTCGGGGCCGGTGCCGATCGCGCCGGTCGGGCCGTTGGGGACCGCGAAGTCGGTCACGGTGCCGGTGGGCGTGATCCGCCCGACCGCGGCCCGGTTGAGGTAGCTGAACCACAGGTTGCCGTCGGCGGCCGTGGTCAGGTCCCAGGGCTCGGCACCGCCGTCCGGGACCGGGAACTCGGTGATCGCCCCGCTGGTCGAGATGCGGCCGATCGCGGCGGCCCCCGACTCGCTGAACCACAGGTTCCCGTCCGCGCCGGCCTTGATCGCCAGCGGGTCCGCCGCCGCCGTGGGCAGCGCGAACTCGGTGATCACACCCGCGGTCGTGATCCGCCCGATCCGGTTGCCGTCGAACTCGGTGAACCACAGCGCCCCGTCCGGGCCGGGCGTGATCCCGTACGGCTTCGAGCCCGGTGACGGCAACGGGAACTCCGTGATCACGCCCGCGGGCGTGATCCGCGCGATCTGGTCCGCGGCGTACTCCGTGAACCACAGGTTTCCGTCCAGGCCGACCGTGATCGACGCCGGCCATGCGCTGGCCGTGGGGACCGCGAACTCGGTGATCACGCCCGCGGGCGTGATCTGCCCGATGCGGTTCCCGGCGGACTCGGTGAACCACACGTTCCCGTCCGGCCCGGCGACGATCCCGCTCGGCCCGGGCATGCCGCCCCCGATGGGGAACTCGGTCGCGACGCCCGCCGGCGTCACGCGCACGATCGTGGCGTCGAGGAAGCGCGTGTACCAGACGTTGCCGTCCGCGCCCAGCACGAGCGCGCTGTTCTGCGAGCCGGAGGTCGGCGCGATGAGCTCGGTGACGCTGCCGACGGGCGGCGCGGCCTGCGCGGGTGCCCCGGCGAGGGCGAAGACCGCGAGCGCGGCGAGAAGACAGCGGCGAACGAACATGTCCTCGCCCATCGACGGACTGCCGCGTCCGTTTGAGCC
Organism: Solirubrobacter taibaiensis; assembly: GCA_027587225.1. Classification (GTDB taxonomy): domain Bacteria; phylum Actinomycetota; class Thermoleophilia; order Solirubrobacterales; family Solirubrobacteraceae; genus Solirubrobacter; species Solirubrobacter taibaiensis. The sequence goes on along the minus strand of JAPDDQ010000068.1, from coordinate 4,489 downwards.
GGCCCGCGGATCGGCCGAACAATCGGCCAATCCGGGAGGCCCACCCTCGTGGCGGGCCTCCCGGTGTCGGTCGGACTAGGACTGTGTCGGCGCTTTGCGGAGCACGTGCTCGCAGTCGGCGGCGACGTCGTCCTTGAAGTCGACGTAGACCGTGTCCTCGCCGATGCCGCACGCGAGCTTGTCCTCGCTGCCATCGCGGGCGTGGACGACGTCGCTGCCCGGGCCGGCGTCGATCGAGTCGGTCTTGCCGCCGCGGCCCTTGGCCCAGATCTTGTCGTCGCCCGCGCCGCCGAGGATCGTGTCGGAGCCCGCGCGGCCCTCGATCCGGTCGTCGCCGTCGCCCCCGTCGAGGATGTCGGCGCCGTGGCCGCCGCGCAGCCGGTCGTTGCCCTCGCCGCCGGAGAGCTTGTCGTCGCCGTCGCCGCCGGAGATGCGGTCGGCGCCGGCGAACCCGGCGATCGTGTCATCGCCCTTGAAGCCGAGGATCACGTCCACGCCCGGCGTGCCGGTGAGCGTGTCGGCGCCGGCGGTGCCGCGGACGACGTTGACGGTCTGCGCGGACGCCGCGACCGGCGCGGCGAGGGCGACGGTGACGATCAGTGCGGTGGTGAAGCGAAGCAATTCAGGCCTCCCGTATGAGGTGAGTGGGACACCCGTTGAGACCGGCGTCGCCGCGGGAGGTTGCAATCAGGGGCCGGAGATCTTGCGGCGCAGGCGCTCGAGCCGTGAGGGCTCGGCGGTGGGTTCGGGCGTGGGGCTCGCGGTCGGCTCAGGCGTGGCCGTCGGTTCTGGCGTCGGCGTCGGCGTCGATGCGATCCGCTGGCGTGCCTGCTCGATCGCCGCGCGCCGCTGCTCGGGCGTCCCGCTTGCAATGACGTCGATCGCCGCCTTGCGCTGCTTCGGCGTGAGGTCCTTCGCGGCGTCGATGACGGCTTCCCGCTGGGCCGGCGTGAGCGCGGCGGCCGCGTCGACGGCCGCGCGGCGCTGGGCGGGACTCAGCTCGCGTCCGGCGTCGATCACCGCCTCGCGCTGGGCCGGCGTGAGGTTGCGCCCCGCCTTGATGGCCGCCTTGCGCTGGGCCGGCGTGAGGTTGCGCCCGGCATCGGCCGCGGCCCTGCGCTGCGCCGGCGTGAGGCCGCGCCCGGCGTCGATGGCCGCCCTGCGCTGCGCCGGCCTGAGCTTCCGCACGGCGTCGGCCGCGGCCTTGCGCTGCGCCGGCCTGAGCCTGGCCCCGGCCCGGCGCTGAGCGGGCGTGAGCGTCGTGGCCGCGTGACGGTGCTGTTTCTGGCGCACGACTCGCGATCGGCGCACCTTCGGCAGCGCGGCGGAGCGCGGTGCGGTCGCGCGCGGCGAAGTCGGTGTGACGCTCGGCGTTGGCGTGCCGGTGGCCGACGCGGTCGGTGTGATGGCGGCCGACACGGTCCGGAACGGCACGACTGTCGCCTGCGGCGTCCAGGCCGGCGCCTGAGCCCGAGCGTCCGGCGCCGCCCCGACCCCGCCGGCGGTCGCCCCACCCACCGCGGCCCCACCGACGACGACCGCGATCGCCACCTTGACCAGCACGGCTCCAACCCCACCGGCAACGCCCACACCACCAACCGCGGCAGCCCCACCACCGACGGCCACGCCGCCACTCGCCGCGGCCCCACCGCCGACGGCCACGCCGCCACTCGCCGCGGCACCGCCCCCCGCCGCCACGCCACTCCCCGCGACGCCTCCGCTCGCCGTCACGCCACTGCCCGCCGCGCCGCCGCCCGCCGTCGCCCCGCCTCCCGCCAACGCGCCACCGAGCACCTTCGCCAGCAGGCCTGACGGTGCGCCGACCGGCAGCAGCGCGGCGAGCGCGTCCCGCTGGAACGCCACTCCGCGTTGGAACGCGCGGCAACCGGGGCACTGGCGGAGGTGGCGGCGCAGCGAGGCGCGGCGCAGGTCCGGGCCGTGCGCGATCGACAGTTCGGCGCGGATGTCCCCGCAGGGCACGGCGCGGGCCGCGCGGTCGGCCATCAGGGCTTGGCGGGCACGGAACACGAGCGTCTTCACGCGGTTCTCGCTCGTGCCGAGCACCTCGGCGATGCGCCGCTGCGGGAAGTCCTCGATCTGGGCCAGCAGCAGCGCGGCGCGTTGGGGTTCCGGCAGCGACGCGATGTCGGCGAGCATCGCGCGCAGCTCGCTGCGGTGCTCGACGGCCTCGGCCAAGCCGCGGGTGTCGAGGACGGTCTCCATCGCGTCGCTGGCCACTTCGCGCCGCGCGCTCAGCACGGACAGGGCGCGGTTGCGCGCGATCGTGAACAGCCACGCGCGCGGGTGCTCGGGCTCGACGCCCTCGCGCAACGCGCCGAGCGCGCGCACGAACGTCTGCTGGAGCACGTCCTCGGCCTCTTCGCGGGAGCCGAGCAGGTGCCGGCAGAAGGACATGAGCGCCGCAGAATGCGCTTCGTAGAGGTCTTCGAGCACGCGTTCGCTGGTCATGGCTGCCCTCTCGACCCGGCAACCGCCGCGAAGTTGCGAACGAGGCGCGCTTTTACATGACGTTCACGGGTCGAGCGCACGGCACCGCCATGCTGCGCGCGTCGATGCGTCGCTTTACGCTGCTTGTCCTCCTGTTCGTCGCCGGCTGCGGCTCCGACGCGCCGGAGCCCGCGCCGTCACCGACGCCGCGCGGGTTCCAGGGCGCGCAGGTGCAGGCCCCGCCGCCCGGATCTTCCGGCGCGCTCGTCCAGATCGCCGACAGCGTCGAGTCGCGCACCCGGCTGGCCTTCGTGGACGAGACGCGGCTCGCTGCCGCCGAGCTCCCGTTCAACGCCGAGACGGTGCGCGACCGCGTGCTCGCGAACGGCTTCCAGACGTCGAGTGAGAGCGGGATCGTCTCGATCGGCGTCGGTGCCGACGAGCCGACCCCGGCGCAGGACGCCGACGCGAACGCACTCGCCGGTCGCGCCGTGAGCGCGGTTCAGGTCTGTCTGGGCGACCCGTTCGCGCAGACGATCCTCGGCCCGGAGACGCTGGGTGAAGGGGTCGCGATCGGCGCCGGCCTCGCGATCAGCCCTGAGGACCCGACGCTCGTGCAACTCCGGGTCTGCGGCGTCCCGCTCGTACGCGAGCTGCACGCGTTCGAGCGGACGATGGAGCGGCTGATCGGCTCCCGCGGCACCGTCGAGGAGCAGGAGATCCGCGAGCTCGACCTGGTCGCGGGCTACGTCGCCGCGGACGCGCTGAAGCCGAGCCGGGTGCTCGCGCTGCTCAGCGACCCCAGCTCGCTCTAAGCCGCGGGCCCGGTGGGGTGCGCTTCGGCGTCCGCGATGTGCGCGGCGAGGTCGCGACCGCCGGGCGGGGACTTCAGGTAGCCGCCGACGGCGCGGGCCGGGTCGTAGTACGTGCCGCCCGAGTCGACCACGTAGCGGGTGTAGGTCGGCGAGTCGGGGTCGGCGTCGATGGCCCACTCGCCGCCCCGATTGTGCATGAGGATGAACGCGACGTGCGCGAGCAGGTGCGAGGTGACCCAGTCGCGGTCCTCCGTCGGCAGCCCGCCGACGTCCTCGCCGTCCAGCATGCGCTCGGCCGCGGCGATCCCGATCGTCGGGTCCAGCAGCATCTGCTCGGGGTCCGCACCGATCGTCTCGGCCCAGCGCAGCAAGGCGACCAGGCTCTCCTGGCGCCACTCGTCCAGCCCCGCCTGACGTTCCGCGAGGCGCTCTTCCATGGTCATGGCTAGTCGGTCCTGATGATGATCTTGGCGGCCAACAGCGCTTCTCGCAGCTCGTCCGACGGATGGGCGTCGAGGAAGTGCCAGACCGTGCGCGTGCCCGGGTTCTGGGCCATGATCGCAACGTCCTTGGCGATCTGGTCCCTGAGCTTGCCGAGCGGCACGAACTGCTCGACGGGCCGGCCGTTGACGGTCGCCCAGCGGTTGTAGGCCTTGATCTCGACGTTGACGGTGCCGCCGGTGATGTGCACCTGGACGTCGATGTCGCGGCCGCCCGGACCCGTGTACGGGTGGGTGGGGTGGTTCGGCTGCGGCTCGAGCGGATGCTTGACCTGCTGCGTGCCGCCCCAGATGTCGTCGGCCGTCGTGGTCTGCCCCCGCTGCCACTTCTCCGGCTGACGCAGGCGCCGGACCTGCTTGAGCGCTTCCTTGAGCTCCACCGCTGTCATCCCGCCGGGCGGACGGTGGAAGAGCTGGCGGAGCGCCGGGTTGCGCGTCCAGACCCGCACGCCCGTGTGGTCGAAGATCACGCGCATGTCCGGGAACTTCGGGTGCCGCGCGACCGCGCGGGACGCGTTGCCGGAGACCTGCAGGATCCAGCCGTCCTTGAGCGGGATGATCTCGTGGCCGACCAGGCCGGACCGGTACGGGACGAGCGCGCCGGGCTTGGGGCGCACGACGAGCGCGGTGCTCGGCGAGTTCGCCGCCGGGCCCTTGGGCCGCGCGCCGCCGCGGGGCTTGCCGCCCCGGCGGACGGCGTTGCGCGCACCCGCCGCGACGCGACGG
>JAPDDQ010000712.1 GCA_027587225.1 Solirubrobacter taibaiensis | reverse complement strand
AATCGTTTCTGAGATACCGAGTCCGCCGATAAGTCCGCCTGTTAAAGCTCCAACAATGATGGCGACAATGACCTGGACACGTAACAAACTAAGCAATAGCATAATTGCTACTGCGACGAGTACAGCGTTCATAATAAATGTAATCTCCCTAAATTTTTATTCTGTTAAGACAAGTAAATATGAAACATTTTGCTATGTTTATACATACTTGCGACATATTATTATAAAATGTTTTCTATGAAATGTAAAAGAGCCTTTTGTTACTAATGCTGAAAAGCTAGCTCTTGTTTAATTGATTGTAAAGAATTAGCGAATAATTCTGGTTCTTCTAAATCAGGAGAATGTGCTGAATTTGGGAACCAAATCATCTTTTTTATAGGCGCTTCAATAATATCGCAATATTCCTGAACGAGTGCATAAGGAGTTTGATAATCATAGCGACCAGAACAAAAATAAACTGGAATAGATAAACTTGAGATAGAAGAAAACAAATCGATTGTCAGCATTTCTTCCCATAAAATGCCAGATTTTAAATTTCCTGCGAGAAACTTGAA
>JAPDDQ010000711.1 GCA_027587225.1 Solirubrobacter taibaiensis | reverse complement strand
AGGGAGGCTGTTTGAATAAAGGAGGAAGTAACATGGTAAAAGGAAGAATACATTCTGTAGAGTCTTGTGGTACTGTTGATGGCCCGGGGATTCGTTATGTCATATTTACACAAGGGTGTTTATTACGTTGTCAATATTGTCATAATGCTGATACGTGGGAAATCGGTAAAGGTAAAGAAATAACAGTTGAAGAAGTGATGCAGGATGTGACATGTTACCTTCCATTTATTGAAGCCTCCGGAGGCGGTATAACAGTTAGCGGTGGAGAGCCATTATTACAGCTAGACTTTTTAATTGAGTTGTTTAAAAAGTGTAAAGAGGCTGGTATCCATACAACAATCGACTCTTCTGGTGGGTGTTATTCTGAGGAACCAGAATTCCAAAATAAGCTAGATATTTTAATGGATTATACAGATTTAGTTTTATTGGATCTGAAACATATCGATTCCAAAAAGCATCGTAAATTAACAGGGAAACCAAATGAACATATTTTACAATTTGCTCGTTATTTATCGGATAAGAATAAAGCGATTTGGGTACGACACGTATTAGTT
>JAPDDQ010000710.1 GCA_027587225.1 Solirubrobacter taibaiensis | reverse complement strand
CTCAAATGGAAGCTTTCGAAAATATAAATCAAAAACAGGACGGCGATTATGAATACCATCTTTCCAATATGTATAAGCCATGTTGATTTGATATAGGTCTGTATGTAAGGCATAACTATCGTCTTTATAATGAGTCATCGCGAGAACACCTCCATAATTTGGTTATAGTATACCAATTTTTCACCATTCGTAGCAAAGAAGAGATATTGATGTGAAGTCAAGAGAGAAAAAAATGAAATTATGCATATTTTTTAGAAAATTTATATTTATCAATTTATATTTCTCCAAATTTTATGTATTATTAGAGTAATGGGGGTAATGAGAATGGAGGAGGACAATGCAACAAACATTAGAAAAAATAGGCAAACAAGTCTTTTATAAACGGCTCCAGCAAAAAATGACACAAGAAGAATTATGTCAGGGCATTTGTTCTGTCTCATACTTAAGTAAGATCGAAAATGGAAAGATCGAAGCATCAGAAGAAATTCTACAATTGCTCTGCACAAGACTAGAAATTGCTGTGACGGATTTGAGAGATGTAGAAGAAGATGTGA
>JAPDDQ010000709.1 GCA_027587225.1 Solirubrobacter taibaiensis | reverse complement strand
CAACTGAATTGTTAAGCTCATTTAAACAACTTACTAAAGAAACCTTTAGTTTTTTCCCCTTGATTTTCATCAATATACAGCATCTCATTAACTTTCCCTTTAATCGACACAATACCTTTTTCCACATCTAAATTTTTCATTTGTAAATTTTGACCACGAATCGTTAAAAAACCCATTACGGTCTCTAGTAAAAACTCTTCGCTATCAAAACTCTCTACCTGCTTCACACCGGTAATATCAATTATACGCCTGCCACGCATAATAATGTCATGCTCTACAGAAACATTTTGTTGATTAGAAGACGTAGGTGAGTAACCATTATTCACGTAAATCCCCCCATAGGTTTTTACTAGCTAATAGTAATGTATGAGGGGATACATGATTTTAGAACAAGCCTTCTTCCGCTTTTACTTTTTCTTCACGAACTAAGCTATACATATTTGCTGCATCTTCTTTTTTAGTTGTTTCTTTCAATTCATTTATTTTTACAGTCACTATTTTTTGACCAAAACGAATTGTTAATTCATCAGCTACTTTCACATCAGAACTCGCTT
>JAPDDQ010000708.1 GCA_027587225.1 Solirubrobacter taibaiensis | reverse complement strand
CGTACACCTATGCAGTGGAATGATGAGATGAATGCTGGTTTCACAACAAGTACACCTTGGTTTAGCATGAATCCAAATTACAAAGAAATTAATGTTGAGAAGCAAAAAAATGAAGAAAAGTCTATTTTCAATTTCTATAAGAAAATGATTGCCCTGAAAAAAGAGCACGATGTACTGAACTATGGCACGTACGATTTACTTTTAGAAGACGATCCACAAATTTATGCATATACACGTACGTTACAGGATGAAAAAGTCATTGTAATTAGTAATATCTCAAAAGAGGAAGCTGTGTATAATGAGGGTTCATTTGCACTAGAACGCAAACGTTTGCTTTTAAATAACTATGAAGTTGCGGAACATGAAGAAGTAACAACAATTGCTTTAAAACCTTATGAAACAAGGGTTTATCGCATTTCATAATAAAAAAGGATGCTCTTTGAGCATCTTTTTTTATGAAAAAAAATAAATTTCTATTGCAAAGTGAAAACGCTTTTATTAAAATAGATTTATGAAAACGGTTGCGTAAAGATAAAAATAAAGTAACATAAGGAA
>JAPDDQ010000707.1 GCA_027587225.1 Solirubrobacter taibaiensis | reverse complement strand
AATCGTATTCCCAAACTTTTCTACCTGTATTTCCTCTTCTACTTGACTTTCTATCATTTTATACAAAATAGAAGTTTTCAAATAGGGGTGTTGCTCTTCTTCTATTAAAAATTTCTTTAAAACAGGTAATGCAAGATCTAAGTCTTTTAACGAAAGTCGCTGAATCGCTCTTAGCTTCTGTCCAAAGTTTTCTCCAAAAATTTCATTAGTAAACTCATCCAACTCAAAATTTGAATCCACTAGCGATGCGTCTCCCTCATTGAGCATACCTTCTGCAAATAAAGCAAGTTGCGCTAATTTTTCCTTTTGATCAGGCATTATATCTTTCGTTTGTAAAACCTTTTCAACAGTTTCAATAACACCTTCATAATCATTTGTTTGAACTAAAATAGTCACGTACGTTTCAAGAATATCACCAAATAAGACAACTCCTGTTTTAAGCAACTGTTCACATTTGTCTTTCGCTTCTTCCATACGTTTTAATTCGAGTAAACAAATAACTGAAGCTAATTCCGTTTGTTCCGTTTCCGCATTATACTGACGTAATATTTCAAAG
>JAPDDQ010000706.1 GCA_027587225.1 Solirubrobacter taibaiensis | reverse complement strand
GGCAGTATTTTTGCAATGGATATTATGCGTCTAATGGGAACGCCAGAAAATATTATTGAAATAAGTGTACATTATGCACGGATTTTATTTATATCGATGCCAGTATTATTTTTATATTTCGCATATACAACATTTATGAGAGGTACAGGAGATTCTAAAACGCCATTTTACTTTTTAATTGTAAGTACAGCGCTAAATATGATCTTATTACCGATTCTTATTTTTGGATGGTTAGGAGCTCCGAAATTAGATGTGTATGGAGCGGCCTATGCATCTGTTATATCTACAGTTATTACGTTTATTGTCATGCTTGTGTATTTAAAGAAGAAAAATCACCCATTACAACTAGATGGAACGGTTAGAAAATACCTTCGAATGGATGGGGAGTTATTAAAGCTATTGCTAAGGCTCGGTATACCGGCAAGTATAAATATGATATTAGTTTCATTATCTGAGATTGCCGTAATCGCATTTGTAAATCGTTACGGTTCGGATGCAACAGCTGCTTACGGCGTTGTGAATCAAGTTGCAAGTTATGTACAAATGCCAGCAGTTA
>JAPDDQ010000705.1 GCA_027587225.1 Solirubrobacter taibaiensis | reverse complement strand
TGCCTTGTTGATATAAACTCTGAATTTTTTGGTTAAGTTGCTGTATTTCAGCCTCACTCAATACCTTAGCTTGATCAATAACAGGCTGATTTAAAGTTGGTAAACCACGTATAGATTCCCCATCCGCCATATCATTGGCAACTGTAGGTAATACGGGAGCCTGTTCTGTGGTTGTCGATGACTTATTTTGTTGCTGCTGTTGCTGAATCATTTTTCCAGCAACCACTAGATCACCTTGATCTGTCGCAGTGGCGGTCTCAGCCCAGGTTGTATGTTGAAAACAAAGCATTGCAAAAATGATGGTTAAAACATATTTTAATTTTTGCTTTAACTTGATCAACATACGCCCCTCCTAAGCCGAAAACAATTTCAACGATTAATTAAATGAAACTGTTGGCGCCTGTTGTGCAGATGAGTCTGCCTTAAAGTTTTCCTTGGTTTTCATCCCAATCACTTTTGCTGTCATTGCTTGTGGGGACTGACGCACATATGAATTGTAATCTTGCACGGTCGTAATATAACGGTTACGAGCAACCGCGATTCGATTTTCTGTACC
>JAPDDQ010000704.1 GCA_027587225.1 Solirubrobacter taibaiensis | reverse complement strand
ATATATTTGAAATTTCATTAATGAAACTAATCTTTGTAGCTAAAAAGGCATTCGACGCGTATTTAATCATCTCTGCACTTTTAATATCTGTAACATACGTTTCTAAACATAATTCACTATACAAACTCTCTACTCTTCTTGCTACTTCCTCACTATCCGCTCCAATTACAATACGATCTCCATGAAAGAAATCATAAATACCTGAACCTTCACGCAAAAACTCTGGATTCGATACGATATGTACTGTATGCCTCCCTTTTAACTTCTCCTCAATCCAACCCTTCATTACATCATTTGTACCTACTGCAACTGTACTTTTCCTAACAACAATAATATCCTTCGTCGCATATAATCCAATATCGTTACAAGCACTCTGAATATACGTTAAATCTGCCGTCCCATCTAATAAAGGTGGTGTTCCAACTGCAATAAATATAAACTCTACATCATCAAATGCCTCTTCTTTATTTGATGTAAAAGTTAAAGCATTATTCTCATATGCATAATTTATTAATTCATGTAATCTGGCCTCATAAATAGGTAAATCCCCTTGTTT
>JAPDDQ010000703.1 GCA_027587225.1 Solirubrobacter taibaiensis | reverse complement strand
ACCAGAGGCACTATAAACACGCACCCCTTATGTAAAGGCTTTCTTTATTACGGAGTAATTTTCTTTAAATACCCTTCTAACTGTTCTTTCGTTTGTTCCCCTATAATTTGCTCCACTACTTTTCCATCTTTATCAATCAAAAAGCTTGTCGGTAAAGGACCTACTCCATATGTTCCTATAATCTTTTGTCCTTTATCAATGGCAACTGGGAATTTCAAACCATATTGGTTCACAAAGTTCTTTACTGCAATATCCGTTTCATCTGCATCTAACGCTATGATTTCAACGCCTTTTTCTTTATACTTTGGATATAATTCATTCATATAAGGCATTTCTTTTTCACAAGGTTTACACCACGTGCCCCAAAAGTTTAAAAATACACCTTTTCCCTTTAAATCTTTTAGTTCAATTTTCTTCCCTTCTAAATCCGTCACAACAAAGTTAGGTGCTTCTTTTCCGATTTGCATTTTCTCTTTATTAGCAAAGAATCCTTGATAAAGGGTAAATCCTACAGCACCACATAAAATGAGTAGAATAATAACGCGAAATAATAAGC
>JAPDDQ010000067.1 GCA_027587225.1 Solirubrobacter taibaiensis | reverse complement strand
GGCGCGGCGTGGGCGGCGCGGCGTGGGCGGCGGCGTGGGCCGCGGCGGCGCGGGCCCAAACGACGGACGCCGCCGCTGGGGAAAGCGGCGCCGCCGGGGACGTACGGTGCCGTCTGGACGAGCGGCACCCCGAGGATCGGACGGCGGCCCCAACCGGGGCGCCGCCGTTCGTGTCGGTCTTGGGAGTTAGGCGTGCATGAGGATGGGGGCCGCGTCGGCGCCGCCCTCGTCCTCGTCCTCGACGGGCTTCGGCTTGCGCCGCGGCAGCAGGAACGCGGCGATCAGGGCCGGGATGATCAGCGCGGTCGCCCACCAGAAGGTGTGGGTGAAGGCCTCGGTCATGAGGTTGCGGACCTCCAGCGGGAGGTTGGCACCCGTGCCACCGAGGCCCGTCTCCGACCCGCCGTTCCCCTGGGGGAAGCGGTCCTGCAGCGCGATGGTGAGGATCACGGACATGACGGCGGTGCCGATCGAGGCGCCGACCTGCTGGATGATGTTCAGGGATGTCGAGGCGCGGGCGACCTGGATCCTGCGCAGCGTCTGCAGCGCCCCCGTCATCAGCGGCATCATCGTGAAGCCCATGCCGATGCCCTGGAAGAACAGGATCGCGCTGAGAGTCCAGTAGGACGTGTCGCCGGTCAGCTGCGTGAGGCCGAGGAACGTGACGCCGATGACGATCAGGCCCGGGATGACGAGCCTGCCGATACCGGTCTTGTCCGCGAGCTGGCCCGCGATCGGCATGGCGATCATCGCGCCGATGCCCTGCGGGGCGAGCAGCAGGCCGGAGTCGAACGCCGACTCACCGCGCACCGCCTGGAGGTACAGCGGCAGCAGCAGCATCGCGCCGAAGACCGAGATGATCATCAGCATCAGCGTCCCCGAGGCCACCGCGAACGTGCGGTTCTTGAACAGGCGCAGGTCGATCAGCGGGTTCGGGGTGCGCAGCGCGTGGAAGACGAAGCCGAGGATCAACGCGAAGCCGATAAGCATCGGCGCCAGCACCTCGACCGCGCCGAAACCGCCGTGCGAAGCGGACTCCGCGAGCCCGTAGATGGCCAGCGCGAGCCCCGGCGACAGCAGGGCGAGGCCGAGCACGTCGAGGCGCTCGCCGGCCTGCGGCTCGTCCTTCTCCAGGATGCGCAGGGACAGCGCGAACGCGACCGCGCCGATCGGCAGGTTGATGAAGAAGATCCAGCGCCAGGAGAAGTCGTCGACGAGCCAGCCGCCGAGGATCGGACCGAGGATCGGGCCGAGCATCATCGGGACGCCGATGATGGCCATGACGCGCCCGACGCGCCCCGGACCGGCCGCCCGCGTGAGGATCGTCATGCCGGCGGGCATCAGCATGCCGCCGCCGAGGCCCTGCAGGACGCGGAAGAAGATCAGCGATTCGGCCGACCAGGCCGCGCCGCACAGCGCAGAACCGGCGACGAACAGCACGATGGCGAGGATGTACAGACGCTTGGTGCCGAAGCGATCAGCCGCCCAGCCGGTGATCGGGATCACCGACGCGAGCGCGAGCGTGTAGCCCGTGACGATCCACTGGATCGTGGCGAGATCGGTGTCGAAATCACGCGAGAGCGTGTTGATGGCGACGTTGACGACGGTCGTGTCGAGAATCGACATGATCGCGCCGAGCACGACGACGCTGGCGATCGCGAGGAGCCTGCGATCAAGGCCTTCGTCCTGGCCGCCGGCGGCGGGCACGGATTCAGACGACATGGGGAGCTTGTTCCTTCTTGACGGGGAGAATGGGGAGCAGGACCCGGTCGACGAGCTCCTCGACGAACGCGTCGTCGATCGGTTCGTTCCGGATCAGTGACCGAGTGAAAATGATGGAGCCGGGAATGTCGGCGAACAGTGGGGTTACCACGCCTTCGCCGATCTCTCCGCGCGCGGCGGCACGCGTGAGCAAGGATTCGAATCTCGCCGCCTCGTCACAGACGACCTCTTCGCGGAACAGCGCCTCGAGCTCCGGGCTGCTCTGCAGCTGCATGATCAGGCCGGCCGCCACGTGCGGGTCAAAACCCTCCGTCGCCCCACGGATGTAGGCGATCAGATCACCACGCAACGTGCCGGTGTCCGGCAACGTGCCGCCATCAGCCCGTTTTGCCCGGATCGCGTCGACGATGATCTCCGACTTGCCGCCCGGCCAGCGGCGGTAGATCGTCGGCTTGCTCACGCCCGCGCGGGCGGCGAGCGCGTCGACCGTCATCCGGTCATAGCCGACCTCGGCCACGAGCGCGATGGCCGCGGCCAGGATGGCCTCACGACGGCGCGGGTCCCGCGGGCGACCACGGGGAGCATCTTCGACGACCGGCTCTAGCCGCGGCACGGCCTGTAGGTCTTCCCTGACGGCACACTCATGTTTACGACACAGTATCGTAAAGCTTTAGCCGGGTAGTGTCTGGCGTGTGACTTCCCTCACGCTCGGCTACAAGGCGTCGAACGAGCAATTCGGCCCGCAGGAACTGCTCGCGCTGACCCAGCACGCGGAGGCACGCGGCTTCGAGGTCGCGGGCGTCTCCGACCACCTCCAGCCCTGGCGCCACAACGGGGGCCACGCCCCCGCCGTCCTGCCCTGGCTCGGCGCTGCCGCGGCGACCACCAGCACGATAACGCTCGGCACGAGCGTGCTCACGCCGACGATGCGCTACCACCCCGCGATCATCGCCCAGGCCTTCGCGACCCTCGGTTGCCTCGCCCCCGGCCGCATCTTCCTCGGCGTCGGGACCGGTGAGGCGATGAACGAGACGCCGATCACCGGCGGCGAGTTCCCCGGCCGCAAGGAGCGCCGGATGAAGATGGCCGAGGCGATCAAGGTCATCAAGCAGCTGTGGGCCGAGGAGCGCGTCGACCACGAGGGCGAGTACTACAAGCTCCGGCGCGCCACGATCTACGACCGGCCCGAGACGCCGGTGCCGATCTACGTCGCGGCGAGCGGCCCGCTCGCGGCCAAGCTCGCCGGCCGCGTCGGCGACGGCTTCATCTGCACCTCCGGCAAGGACCCGGAGCTCTACGTCAACCTGCTCGAGAACGTCAAGGAAGGCGCGGAGAAGGCCGACCGCGACTACAACCAGATCAAGCGCATGATCGAGATCAAGGTCTCCTACGACCGCGACCTCGACACGGCCATGAAGGCCACGCACTGGTGGGCCGCGCTCGCGCTCACGCCCGAGGAGAAGGAAGGCGTCGAGGACCCGGTGGAGATGGAGCGCCTGGCCGACGAGGCCACCGACCGCGCCCACACGCGCTTCATCGTCTCCGACGACCCGCAGGACATCGTCGACCGGATCAAGCCCTACACCGACCTCGGCTTCACCGAGCTCGTGTTCCACTTCCCGGGCAATGACCAGCGCCGCTACATCGACGAGTTCGCCTCCGACGTCATGCCGCTGCTGCGCAAATGAACCCCTTCGAGCAGCTCGACGAGCGCTTCAAGCCGCTCCACAAGCCGACCGCTCGGCTCGACCACCTCTACGACGGCTGCCGCTGGGCGGAAGGTCCCGCGTACTTCCCGGCGCACCGCACGCTCGTGTGGTCGGACATCCCGAACAACCGGATCCTCCGCTACGACGAGGCCACAGGCGACGTCGGCGTCTTCCGCCATCCGTCGAACTACAGCAACGGCCACACGGTGGACCCGCAGGGCCGTCTCGTCAGCGCGCAGCACGGCGACCGCCGCGTCACGCGCACCGAGCACGACGGCACGATCACCGTGCTCGCCGAGAGCTACGACGGCAAGCCCCTGAACTCCCCGAACGACGTCGTCGTGCGCAGCGACGGGACGGTCTTCTTCACCGACCCCAGTTACGGCATCGAGGGCTACTACGAGGGGTTCGCCGGCGAGCCCGAGCAAGCCGCGCAGCATGTGTTCAAGCTGGACCCGATCACGGGCACGCTGAGCATCGCCGTGGCCGACATGCAGCGCCCGAACGGCCTCGCGTTCAGCCCTGACGAGCGCGTGCTGTACGTCTCCGACACGGGCAACAAGACGATGCGCGCGTTCGACGTCGCCGACGACGGTCAGCTCACCAACAGCCGTGAGTTCGCCAAGTGCACGGTCGGCGGCTTCGACGGGTTCCGGCTCGACGAACAGGGCCACATCTGGTCCAGCGCCGGCGACGGCGTGCATGTCCTGCATCCCGACGGCACGCTGATCGGGAAGGTCAAGGTCCCCGAAGGCGTCGCGAACGTCCAGTGGGGCGGCTACAAGCGCAACCGCCTGTACATCTGCGCCACCACTTCTCTGTACGCGGTCTTGCTTCCTGTGCGCGGAGCGAAGACGATGTAACCGTGGTCGACCTCCACGTCCACTACCCCATGCATCTGCTGGGCGGAGTGGAATCCCCGCGCGATGTGGCCGAGCAGATGCTCAAGGTCCGCGCGCGGGAGGCGGGGAAGGTCCGCGCGGCGATCCTGAACGTCGCCGCGCGGCTACTGAACTTCCGCCACTGGGACGGCGACTGGCGGGTGAGTGTGCCGCTGCTGCAGCGGGGCGGCGTGACCGTCGCGTGCAGCGTCCTGTACCGGCCGTTCAGCGAGATGGATCTGGACGAGCCGTACGGCGCGCCGCCTGAGAGCGCGTATTACGACCGGCTGATCGAGCTGCTGGACGCGACCGAGCGCGACATCGAGCAACAGGGCCACGTCGTGGTGCGCCGCGCGGAGGACCTCGACGCGGCGCGAGAAGCGGGCAAGATCGCGTTCGTGCACTGCATCGAGGGCGGCTTCCACCTCGGCTCCACGCCCGACGAGGTGACCGCCCACGTGCACGAGCTCGCGGAGCGCGGCGTCCTCTACATCACGCTCGCCCACCTGTTCTGGCGGCGGGTCGCGACCAACACGCCCGCACTCCCGTTCCTCCCCGACGCGGTCTACAACCTGCTCTTCCCGCAGAAGGGCGTCCCGGCGCTCACCGACCTCGGCGTGGCGGCGGTCAAGGCGTGCAACGCGACCGGGATCGTCGTCGACATCAGCCACATGCGCGAGGACGCGATCGAGGCCACGTTCGCGCTGCTCGACGACGACGCGCAGGTGATGGCCAGCCACGCGGGGTACCGCTTCGGCGGCCAGCACTACAACCTCACGGACTCCACGATCGCGAAGATCGCGGCCCGCGGAGGCGTGGTCGGGCTGATTCTCGCCCAGCACCAGCTCAACGACGGCATCCGGCGCACGAACACGAAGACGCTCGCGCAGACGCTGGACGTGATCGATCGCCACATCGCCACGATCGGCCCCGACCACGTCGCGATCGGCTCCGACCTGGACGGGTTCATCAAGCCGACGATGGGCGGCGTGGAATCAGCGGCGGACCTGAAGCCGCTCGCGGGCATGCTGCGCGCCCGCCACCCCGAGTCGGCGGAGAAGCTCCTGGCTCAGAACGCGCTGCGGGTGATCAACCGGCGCTTTGCCAACGCAGCAGCCTGATGCCGCGCATGTCCAAGCGCGTCTCGCCGCGGGAGCGGATGAGGCGCAGCAGGACGGTGTCGCACTCCGGGCAGCGCAGCACCTCCCCCATCCCCTCGTAGACCATCACGGTCGCAACCGGCCCGGTCGCGCCGCAGCCGTCGCAGGTCGCGACCGCCATCGAGAGGTCGCCGGCGAAGATCGCCCCGAGATCACCGGCGATCGCGTTGCCGTCCACATGGCTCATCCGAACCGCTCCGTTCTGATGTTCGCCGGGTCGTGCCCGAGCGCGACCAGGTCATTGGCGACGGACTCGACGAAGGCGGTGGGCCCACACACGTACACGCGGGGACCCGGCGTGCCGGCCCAGGCCTTCAGCATCGGGTAGTCGACGCGCCGCGTGTGGCCCGCCCAGCCACGTGGCGCCCAGCGTGTGTAGGTGAACGTGACGTCGAGCCCGCGCTTGCCGAGCTCCTCGTGGTAGAGCACGTCATCGGGCTCGCGCGCGCTCACCAGCAGCCGGGCGGGCGCGCCCGCCCGCAGCATCGACATCAGCGGGACCAGCCCGGAGCCGCCGCCGACCATCAGCACCTCGCCCTCGGCCGGCGGGTCCCATACGAACCAGCCGCCGAACGGCCCGCGCACCTCGAAGACGTCGTCCTCGCGCGCGACGCTCACCATCCACGGTGAGACCTCGCCCATGTCCACCTCGACCACCGTGATCTGCGGCGGGCCGTCTTTCGGCGCGGACGCGATCGAGTACCGGCGCTGCGCCTGATAGCCATCCTCGGCGGTCAACCGCACATCGACGTGCTGGCCCGCCCGGTGACCACTCCACTCCGGCACCGCGAGCGTGATCGTGGCCGCGCGCGGGGTCTCCGGCCGGATCCGCTCAACCGTCGCCCGTCGCCAATCGGTGGCCGCCATGGGTGGGACGCTACACGCGAACGGTGAACGAGCGCGAGATGCGCGTGCCTCCGACGGTCACCCGGAGCCGGTAGCGGCCCGGCGCGAGTGAGCGTGTGGACAGGCGGAACCGGGCGACCCGGGACGTGCGGCTGGAGAGCCGACGGCTGCCACGGAAGATCTCGGCCGTGAGGCGCGTCGCGCCGCACATACGCACGTACACGCGCATCGTCAGCCCTTGCTTCATCCGCGCGGGCGCGGCCACCGCCGCCGCGCACCGCGCCGCCGCCGCACCGGGCGTCGTGAACTGCCACGCATGGGGCACGACCTGAGCCTTGACGGTCGCGTCCGGGCTGGCGGGCGGTCGCTCGCCCGCCTTGCACAACACCGGGTCGTACGGCGCCGCCTCAGCCGGGAGCCAGTCCGGCACGTAGTCCGCCAGCGACGCGTAACACCAGGGGGCGAAGTTGTCCGGGCACGGCGGGTGCACGGGAGGCGCGCCGACGCGCGAGCAGTCCGCCGCGGGATAGTTGAGGTCGACCTCGGCCAGATACGTGGTGCCGCGCGCGAGCGGGGCGCCCAGCTCCAGGAACGGCGCGGCGCTGGTGATCGGGACCGCGCCTTCCGGCCCGGTCAGGCGCGGGTCGGTGAAGGTGACGTCGGCGTTCGGCGTGTAGACGACCAGCGCCGAGGCGTCCTCAGGAAACACGCCGCCCGGGCCGGGGAAGGTGAAGACCTGCCCGGCGAGCTCGGGACGCGGACCTTTGATGACCTGCAGGCACGTCCAGCCGTCCTGCTCGCCGTACCCGGTCCGCTGCAGCTCCGGGTCCATGATCAGCCGCACGTGCTCGGGGGAGGCGACCCACGGGTGCGGGTCGGTCCAGCCCGCCGGGCCGGCCAGCACGGACTGCCGCGCGGCGCGGGCACCGCCCTCCGAGTACCCGGGACGACCGGGCGTCTCGCCATGCGCCTGCCCCTCGTCCCAGCCGTCGTTGAGCGCCATGTAGCGGGCGTGCGCCTGGCATTCGCGCGAGAGCAGCGCGTCTTCGACGAGCGGCGGGAGGCCGTTCTGCACGCGCAGCGCGTTGATCCGCGTGACGGCGTCGGTGGGCGTGATCGCGTGGGCCGGTGCTGCGCCGATGGCCAGCGTCAGGACGACCCACGCCAGAAACAGGCGCGGCATGAACGCCGCACGCTATGCGCCGACGTACCAGCTTCCAACTGGACGTCAGTCTTGAATTGGATCTTTCAGTCGCCCTGGTAGCGCTGCTCGAGCCACGGATCGCCGCGGGCGTGGTAGCCCAGTTGCTCCCAGAACCCCGGCTCGTCGTCCTCGGTGAAGATCAGCCGGCGCACCCATTTGGCGCTTTTCCAGAAATACAGGTGCGGCACAAGTAGGCGCGCCGGCCCTCCATGTTCGGGCTCGAGCTCGTCGCCGTCGTAGCTGTAGACCACCCACGCCTTGCCGCCCGTAACGTCCTCCACGGGAAGATTCGTGGTGTAGCCGCCGTCGCAGAGGGCGGTGATGTAGCCGCCCTCGAGGTCGACGCCGTCGAGCAGCGTGTCGACGGAGACGCCGGACCACTGCGTGTCGAGCTTGGTCCAGGTCGTCACGCAGTGGATGTCGACGGTGAAGTCCTCGCTCGGCAGCGCCTGGAACTCGTCCCAGGTCCACGAGCGCTCTTCGCTGATCGCACCGGTGATCGCAAAGTCCCACTGATCGAGCGGGACGTGCGGGGTCGGGCCGGCCGAGAGCACCGGGGACCCTGCTTCGAGGTATTGGCCGGGTGGGAGCCGGTCACCGTCGCCGGTCCGGCGACGGCGGAATCCGCGGGTGACATTCATCGCCCCCGGGACGCTACACGGTCACCTCGTAGAGGTTCTCGAAGCCGTCCACGGGCGTGCCGTGCTCGGTCACCCAGCTGTCGAGCGTGCCGTTGCCGCGGCCGCCGAGCAGGACGTACTTGAGTTCGCCGCTGGAGACCAGCTCCTCGAGCTGGGAGACGGTCGGGGCGTTGTCCTGGCCGGAGAACCCGCCGATGGTGACGACGGCCTTGCCGGTCTCGATGATGATCGGCGCGGTGGTCTGCGAGCCGGACGCCGCGACGAGGTACTTCGCGCTGCCCTGGTTGGCCTGTAGGAAGGCGAGCATGTCGCTCGAGACCTGTCCCCCGCCGCCGGGACCGCCGCCGCCGCGCATGCCGCCGCCGCTCGGCGGGCCGCCGAATCCACCACCGCGCATCCCGCCGCCGAAGCCGCCCTGGCCGACACCGTCCGGGCCTGCGAGCACGTTGTTGCCGTTGAGCGCGTGCCCGAGGTTCGCGACCGCATATGAAGCCGGGCCGGCACCGACCGCGAACGCGCCCGCCACCACGGCCGCGACCAACGCCGCCCGCCGGGGGATGAACAGGGCGGCGACGGCCACGACCGCGGCGACCGGGATCGCGACGCGCAACCAGGGCGCGAAGTCCGGGGTGCGGCCGAGCAGCTCCACTGCGAGCCACGCGGTGCCCGCGATCGCCACCGCGGTAAGGGCCTTCGGTGCCCGCCAGAGGCCGACCAGCGCGGCCACGGCCGGCGCGAGCGCGCTCACGTAGTACGGGTGGAAGATGCCCTGCTGGGTGCTGAAGATGCACACGTGCACGACGGCCCAGACGCCGAAGAGCACGAGCCCGGCGCGGCGCAGGTCGGTGCGTGGCGCGCGGCGGGTGAGCCACAGGCCGATCACGAAACTGGCGAGCGCGAGCGGCAGCAGCCAGGCGATCTGGGCGCCGACCTGCGCGTTGAACATCCGCAACAGGCCCGGCTCACCACCGAACATGCCACCGCCTCCGCCTCCGCCCCCTTCACCGAAGATCCGGCCGAAGCCGTTGTAGCCGAGGATCAGGTCCCATACGGACCCGTCGGTGCTGCCGCCGATGTACGGCGTGGCGCCCGGCCACAGCGTGACGGCGAGCGGCCAGGCGCAGCTCACCGCGACCATCGCCACGAGCGCGACGAGCAGCTGCCGGACGCGCACGAGCAGTTTCGGCGGGCCGGCGAGCAGATACGCGGCGCCGAGCGCCGGCACGACCATCCAGCCCTGGAGCATCTTGGTCATGAAGGCGAGGCCGACGACCGCGCCCGCCCACGCGAGCCACTTGCCCTTGCCGGACTCGATCGCGCGCACGGTCAGGTACGCGGAGAGCACCAGCAGGAAGACGAGCAGTGCGTCGGGGTTGTCGACGCGCGCGACCGCCACGGCGATCGGCGAGAGCGCGAGCGCCGCGCCGGCCACCAGGCCGGCGACCGGACCGCCGATGCGGCGGACGGTCGCCCACAGCATCGCGACCGAGGCGACGCCGCACAGCGCTTGCGGCAGCAGGATCGCGAAGCTCGAGTAGCCGAAGATGCGCGCTGAAAGCCCCATCAGCCACAGCGAGAGCGGCGGCTTGTCGACGGTGATGAAGCTGCCCGGGTCGATCGCGCCGAAGAACCACGCCTTCCAGCTCTCCGCGCCGGCGCGGGCGGCCGCCGCGTAGTACTCGTTCGAGTAGCCGTTGATCGTCAGGTTCCACAGGCACAGGACGGCGGCGAGCGCGAGCACGCCACCAAGGGCCGCGTGCTGCCAATTCAGGCGCCGGACACGCGGCGCGGCGAGGGCGATCGCGCTCATCGGTCGAGCGCCGGGACGGCGTGGACGGTGCGCTGGCGGCGGGCGAACACCCACGTGCGCAGCGCGACGTAGCGGGTGATCGTCGCGGTCAATGAGGCGGCGACGAGCACGGCGAGCTCCACCCAGCGGGCCGGCGTGGCGTCCAGCCCGTGCAGGACGGCCAGCGCGCCGGTCGTCAGCAGCACGGTGAGCACGAACACGACGCCGCCGCGGACGTGATGACGCACGAGCCCCTCCCGGCCCTCGACGCCGAACGTGAAGCGCCGGTTGGCGGCGGTGTTGGCCACCGCGGTGATCGCCAGGCCGAGGATGTTGGCCGCGACGGCGCCGACCAGCGGGTGCAGCACCAGGTACAGGAGTGCGTAGGCGAGCGTGCTCGCGACGCCGACGGCCATGAACCGCGCCACCGTGCCCGCCACCAGCAGGCGAGCGACGCCCTTGAGGTCGGTCACCGCGGTCTGCACGATGTGCACGCGCGAGTCCGGGTCGTCCACCCAGTCCACCGGGACCTCGTGGATGCGCAGTCCGCGCCGCTGCGCGAGCACCAGCATCTCCGTGTCGAAGAACCAGCCGTTGTCCTGGACGTCGTCGATCAGCTTGTCCAGCACGTCGCGCCGCACGGCCTTGAAGCCGCACTGCGCATCGCTGAACTTCGCCCGCAGGACGGTGCGCAGGATGCGGTTGTACGAGCGCGAGATGAGCTCGCGCTTCGGGCCGCGCACCACGCGCGAGCCGGTCGCGAGCCGCGACCCGATCGCGAGGTCGCTGTGGCCGGAGAGCAGCGGCGCGACGAGCGGGAGCAGCCCGCGCAGATCCGTCGAGAGGTCGACGTCCATGTAGGCCACCACGCGCGCCGGGCTCCGTGACCAGGCCGCGCGCAGTGCCCGGCCCCGTCCCTTCTGCTCGAGCCGGAGATGATGCACCGCCGGCAGCGTCGCCGCGAGCCGGCGAGCGATCTCCGGCGTGGCGTCGACGCTCGCGTTGTCGGCGACGACGATCCGCCACGTGAACGGGAAACCGTCCGAGAGGAAGCGATGCAGTCGGCGGATGCTGCGATCGAGGCCGGCGGCCTCGTTGTACACGGGCACCACGATCTCGACGTCGGGCCCGGTCGCGGGCGCGGCGACACGTTGGCGGCCGGGGGTCGGGATAGAGACGAGATCAAGCATGCTCGAAGCATCGGCTCGCTCCGTCGGAACTCCTTGGGACGAGCCTGAGAGAACCCTGGGACCACCCGTGTCCGCCCCGGCGTACTCAGGGCATGCGCCGCCTCCTCGCCGTGACCGCCCTGGTGGCGGTGGCCGTGGCGCTGGCGGCGATCGCGAGGGGCGTGCACGACGAGCCGCGCCTGGGTGGCGCGGAAACACGCGGGGGCGGCGCGGAAACGCGCGGGGGCGGCGCGGAAGCGCGCGGGGGCGGCGCGGAAACGCGCGGCAGTCGCGCCGAGGAGCGCAGCGGCGGGACGAGGGCGGGCGCGGAGACGCTCGGCGACGGCGAGACGCGCCAGGGCGGCGCCAAGACGCACGGCGCGTGGCCGCGCCGCGCGCGTCGTCGCGCGGCCACGCCGCGGGTGTTGTGGCGGTCGTCGCGGGCGGTCGGGACGCACAGCCACGGGCGACTCGTACGCGGCGTCAAGCTCCCCGTGCGTGGGGCGCACTTCCTCACGTGGGACCCGGTGCGCAAGGTCACGCCGAACCGGTGGTGGCGGCGGTACGGGACGGACGAGCTCGTGCGCTTGCTGCTGCGGGTCACCCGCGCGTACGGCAGGACGCATCCGCGCGCGCCGCGGGTGCTGATCGGCGACCTCTCACGCCCGCACGGCGGGGACTTCGGGCGCCGGTTCGGGCCGCTCGGCCACGTGTCGCATCAGAACGGGCTGGACGCCGACGTGTACTTCCCGCGCAAGGACGGCGAGGAGCGGGCGCCGCGGTCGCCCGCGCAGGTCGATCTCCGGCTCGCCCAGGACCTCGTCGACCGCTTCGCCGCGGCGGGTGCGCTGACGATCCTCGTCGGTCCGTCGCTCCCGCTACGCGGCCGCGGCGTGCAGCCGTGGCCGCACCATGACGACCACCTGCACGTGCGGCTCTCAGCTCAGCCAGGCCAGGGCGGCGCGTAGGAGTGCGCCCGCGTCGGGGCGCAAGTGGGTGCCCGCGCTGCAGTCGATTTCCGCGAGCGCCTCGTCCGCGGACAAGGGCCCGCGGTAGGGGCGGCCGGACACCAGGGTGTCCCAGGCGTCGGCGATCGCGAGCAGCTGCGCGCCCTCGGGAATGCCGTCACCGCTCAGCCGGGCCGGGTAGCCGACGCCGTCCCAGCGCTCGTGATGATGCCGGATCCAGCTCGAAGGCTCCTCGTCGAGCCCCGCGAGCTCGGCGCCGATGCGGGCGTGCTGACGGATGTGCTCGAGCTCCGGTTCGGACAGCGCGCCCGCGCGCTCCAACAGGCTGTCCGGGAGCGCGAGCTTGCCGAGATCGTGCAGGCGCCCCGCGTGGTGCAGCCGGGCGGCGGCGTCGGCTTCCCAGCCGCGCGCCTCGGCCAGCGCGACCGCCAACGCGGCCACGCGGGTACCGTGCGCGTCGTCGGGGGCGGAGCCGTCGCGCACGGACGCGATCCGGGCCGCCGTGCGCGCCGACCAGACGAGCGCGCAGTCGCGCCCGAACGCCTTCGCCCAGTACAGCGCCTCGTCGGCGCGGCGCAGCAGCGCGTCGGCGTCATGGGCGGTGCGCAAATCACACACACCCATCGACGCGGTGACTTCGACGCCGGCCAACGGGGACGAGCGCAGCGCCGCGCGCAGCCGCTGGGCCGCGACCAGGGCGGCCGCGGCAGCGTCGCCGGGCAGCAGCCACGCGAACTCCTCGCCGCCGATCCGCCCGACCACGTCCACGGCCCGCGCCGCGCCGGCGATCCGCGCGGCGGCCTCGGCCAGCACGCGGTCGCCGACCGGGTGCCCGTGCACGTCATTGACGGCCTTGAAGTGGTCGAGGTCGATGACCACCAGGCTGAGGGTCTCGCCGCGCGCGGCCTCGACGGCGAGCCGCTCGCGGAACGCGCGCTGGTTCAGTACGCCGGTGAGTCCGTCGTGCGAGGCGCGGTGAGCGAGCACGGACGGCGCATCGGCGTTCCGCACCGTCACGACGGAGCCCGAGCGCCCGCCGGCGATCGCGCACGGCGCGACCGTCACGAACGCGGGCCGCCCGTCCACCTCCACCTCGGCCTGCCCGCTCGCGGGCAGCCAGGCGGGCGGAGCATGGCCGACGAGGTCCTCGCCGGCCATCCGGCACAGCGCGCGGTTGGCGAGCAGCACCTCGCCGTCGCACACGACGAGCACGCCGTCGGGCAGCAGCTCGAGCGCGGCAGTCGCGGCGGAGTGGGTGAGTTCGGAGGGCGTCACGGTGTCTAGCTTCGGCAGGGAACCTTGGAAGCGGCTGGGAGTTCGTCGAGACGGAGACCGAAACCGCGACGTCTAGCCCCGCGCCGGGAACCGCACCTGGAACGCCGCGCCTCCATCGGGGGCATTCGCGGCACTCACCGTTCCACCGTGCGCGTCCACGATCCCCGCGACGATTGCGAGCCCCAAGCCCGCGCCGCCCTTGCCACGCTCACGCCCGCCTTCAGCCCGCCAGAAGCGCTCGAACAACGCGCTGGGATCCGATCCCGGCAGCCCGCGCCCGTGGTCACGCACTTCCAACGCCACAGTGCCGTTCGAAGCCTCCACGGAGACATCGATCGGCGTCCCTTCGGGCGTGTGCACCAGCGCGTTCCTCAACAGGTTCGCGAACACTTGGCGCAGCTGATCGGCGTCGCCGGTCACGAGGCCGCGGTCAGCCTCCAAGGAGATCTCGCGGTCGGGCGCGGTCACGCGCGCGTCGTCCACCGCATCCGAAGCCAGCACGGCCAGGTCGACCGGGCCGTGCGGCGCGGGACGGACCTCGTCCAGGCGAGCCAACGTCAACAGGTCCTCGACCAGCACGCCCATCCGCGCGGACTCGTCCTCGATCCGGCGCATCGCCTTGGCCACGTCCTCATCGCTGCGCGCCGCGCCCATGCGGTAGAGCTCGGCGTAGCCGCGGATCGACACCAAGGGCGTGCGCAGCTCGTGTGAGGCATCGGCGATGAACCGCCGCAGCCGCTCCTGCGAGGCCTCGCGTGCGGCGAACGCGTCCTCCAGCCGGTCGAGCATCCGGTTCAGCGCGGTCCCGAGACGGCCGACCTCCGTGCGCGGGTCGGTGGTCGCGACGCGGTGGGAGAGGTCACCGCCGGCGATCGCAGCGGCGGTGTGGCCCATCCGGTCCAGCGGCAGCAACCCGACGCGCACGACGACCGTGGCGAACACGCCCAAGAGCACCAGGACGCCGCCGATCACCAGGGCCAACACGAGCAGCAACCGGTCCAGTGCCTGGTCGGTGGCGCTCATCGGGATCGCGGCGACGGTCACCGTGTTGGGACCGAAGCTCTGGGCGAGCACGCGGTAGTCGCCCTGGGGCGTCTCCACCGTCATCTCCTCCCCCACCGGGATGTCCTTCGGCAGTTCGGGGGCCTCGCCCGTGTCGTCGGGGCCGAGGAACTCGTCGTCGAGGACGTTGCCGCTGGTGTCGCGCAGCTGGCCGTAGGTGTCGCTCGGCGCGCCGCCTCCCGGCGGGGGCCCACCGCCGCCCTTGAACCGGTTGTTCTCGCCGCCGTTGCGGCCGATGAACTCGCGCTGGAGGCCTTGGACGGCGCTCGCGAGCTGCGTGTCGACGCGATCGAGCTGGAACGAGCGCTGCGTGGCGTAGGTGATCCCGCCGACGAGCAACATGCCCGCGGCGGCCAGCGCCAGGACGCCGGCGACGAGCCGGCCACGCAGCGAAGCGATCATGCGCGTGGCGCTCGCAACGTGTAGCCGACACCGCGCACGGTGTGGATGAGCGACGGGCCGTGCTGGTCGAGCTTCTTGCGCAGGTAGGAGATGTAGGTCTCCAGCACGCGGGCGTCGCCGCCGAAGTCGTAGTCCCAGACGTGGTCGAGCAGCTGCGCGCGGGTGAGCACGCGGCGTGGGTTGAGCATCAGGTAGCGCAGGAGGCGGTACTCGGTGGCGGTGAGGTCGATCGGCTCACCGGCGCGCACGACCTCGCGCGTGTCCTCGTCGAGCTCGAGGTCCTCGAAGGACATGCGGCTCGACTCGGCCTCGGCGGCGCCGGTCCGGCGCAGCACGTTGCGCACGCGCGCGAGCAACTCCTCCAGGCTGAAGGGCTTGGTCACGTAGTCGTCCCCGCCGGACGTGAGGCCCCGGATCTTGTCCTCCGGGGCGTCACGGGCGGTGAGGAAGATGATCGGCGTGCCCGCACGTTCGGCGCCGAGGCGCTTGGCGACCTCGAAGCCCTCCATGTCGGGCAGCATCACGTCGAGGACGATCAAGTCGGGGCGAAACGCGGCGACCTGGCTGAGGGCTTCAGTCCCGGTCCCGGCGGATTCCACGGCGAAGCCCTGGAAGCGGAGGGCCATCGAGATGACGTCGACGATGTTCGGCTCGTCATCAACGACGAGAACTCGGCTGGACTCGTTCACAAGGGCAGTATCGGGCCGCTTCCTGTGAGAAACCTGGGAAGCGTCTGAGTCGTTACTTGGTGAAATCGGGGCGATCGAGGATGCGCAGCCACGTGCCGTCGCTCTGGCGGCGGACCACCTGGGCGCGCCCGGGCGTGGCGGTCAACGCGAGGTCGCCGGCGATGAGCGTGGTGAGTGGCTCCTCGTACTCGGCCTGCGGCGGGTCGCTCGCGACGAGCTTCTCGTACAGCGCCTGGATGGCCTCGCGGCCGGTGGTGACCTGGCCGGGCGGGAACGCGATCACGGCGTCGGGCTCGTACAGGGCGGCGAGGCCTTCGGCGTCGCGCGCGTTGAGGTGCTCGACGAACTGACGGGTGAGGTCTTCTGGCTTCATGTCCTTCAGGGTTGCCGCGATCGACCATATGCACAACAGCTGATTGCGATACGAGCTAGCATCTCTGCGTATGGAGTTGCGGCAGCTCGAGTACTTCGTCGCGGTCGTCGAGGAGGGCGGGTTCACGCGCGCGTCCGAACGGGTGCTGGTGGCGCAGTCCGGCGTGAGCGCACAGGTGCGGCGGCTCGAGCGCGAGCTCGGCGTGGAGCTGCTCGATCGCAGCAACCGCAGCGTGACGTTGACCGAAGCCGGCGCGGCCGTGCTGCCGCACGCGCGGGCGGCGCTGGCGGGCGCACGCGGCGTGCGGACCGCGGTCGAGGAGCTCACCGGCCTGCTGCGCGGGCAGGTGCGGATCGGGATGATCACCGCGGGGCCTTCGGTGCTGTTAGGCGAGCTCTTGACCGGCTTCCACGCGCAGCACCCGGACGTGGAGCTCACGCTGACCGAGGCGCCGTCGGATGAGCTGTTCGCGGCGGTCCTCTCGGGTGAGCTGGACCTGGCGTGCGCTTCGCTCGGCCCGGGCGCGCCCGCCGGTGTGGAGACGCACGTGGTGATCGACGCGCCGGTGGTCGCCGCGGTGGCGCCGGATCATCCGCTCGCTGCGCGCACCTCGCTGGCGCTGGAGGAGCTCACGCAATGGCCGCTGCTGTGCCTCCCGCGCGGGACGGGCGTCAGGGCGCTGCTCGACGGCGCGGGCGTGCGGGCGCGGGTGGCGTTCGAGGCGAGCGACCCAGGCGTGCTCGCGCAGTGGGCGGCGCAGGGGCTCGGCGTCGCGATCCTGCCCGAGCCGGCGGCCGGTGACCTGCACACGCTCACGCTCGGGCTGCGTGGGCAGGTGGCGCTGGCCTGGCGCACCGGCGGTCCCTCGGGGGCCGCGGCGAGCGCCTTCCTCGCCCAGGCCGTGGGTAGCGTGTGACGCACCATGCGCGCACCGTTTGAGCTGGACCTGCACGTCCCGAACTTCAACTATCCGGACGTCGCCCCCGACGCGCTGTTCGAGAAGCTCGTCGAGATCGCGACGGCCGCGGAGGAATCCGGCTTCTGCTCGATCTCGCTGATGGACCATCTGCACCAGATCGGTCCGGTCGGCCCGCCCGAGAACTACATGTTCGAAGGCCACTCGATGCTCGCCGCCCTGGCCGCGCGGACGGAGACGATCAACCTCGGCCTCCTCGTCGGCGGGGTGACCTACCGCAACCCGGCGCTCGTGGCCAAGACCGTCACGACGCTGGACATCATCTCGCGCGGCCGCGCCGTGCTCGGCCTGGGCGCCGCCTGGTTCGAGGATGAGCACAAGGCGTACGGCTACGAGTTCCCGTCGCTGAAGACGCGCTTCGAGTACCTCGAGGACGCGCTGCAGATCTGCCGCGCGATGTTCACGCAAGACGTCGCCACGGTGCACGGCAAGCACTTCCACGTGGACGGCGCGTTCAACAACCCGAAGCCGATCCGCGGCGACATCCCGATCCTCATCGGCGGCAGCGGCGAGCGCAAGACGCTGCGCTTCGTGGCCAAGTACGCCGACGGCTCGAACCTGTTCGGCGACGTCGAGCGCGTCAAGCACCTGCTCGGCGTGCTCGAAGGGCACTGCGAGGACGTCGGCCGCGACCCGGCCGAGATCACCAAGACGCGGATGGCGACGGTCTACATCGCGCCCACGCAGGAGGCGGCCGAGGCGAAGTTCAAGGCCGTCGCGGGCGATTCCGAGCAGGCGCGGGCGCAGGCCTTCGTCGGCGAGCCGTCCGAGGTCGCCCGGCAGGCGCAGGCGTACCTCGACGCCGGCCTGGACGGCATCACCATCGCGATGCCGGACGCGCACGACATCGGGAGCGTCAAGCTCGCCGGCGAGGCGCTCGGGGCGGTGATCAGACGCGCGTGACGCCGGACGAGGTGCAGCGGATCGCCGCGATCCGCAGCCCCGTCCTCCGCAACCTGCAGATCACCTACGCCTACTCGCTGCTCGCCGCGGAGATCACCGCGCGCACCGGGCAGGGCGCGAACTGGTGCACGTTCGCCACCTGGGCCTCGCGCCAGGCCGGCCGCACGATCCGCGGCGAGGACGCGATCGGGTTCCTCCAGGACCGCCTGCACGCCGACCGTGAGCTCCTGCACCCGCTGCAGTCGATCGGGCGCTGGCTGCTGCGGCGCGGGTTGTTCGACCCGACCAGCCGGCTCGGCCGGATCACGGGGCGGCTGCACACGCCGTTCGACGCCGTGGAGGCGGCGAGCAAAGCGGTCGCGCGGGGCAACCTGAAGGTGTTCGCGGAGATCGGCTACGAGTTCGCGCGCTACCTCTCGGGGGACGAGTTCGCCGTCGAGGAGCCGCTGCTCCAGGTCGCGTTCGCGTGTTACGACGAGGCGTTGGCGACGGACGATCCGAAGCGCCGCGCCGAGTTGATGCTGCACGCGAACCTGTGCATCGGGCTGCACGAGCAGACCCGCCTGCAACCCGAGATCGGCGAGGCGCTCGACGCGCCCTACGTCACCGCCGAGGAACTCGGGCGGATGCTGTGCGGGACGTCGCGCCCGCGGCTCGCGCGAGTCGTGGGTGTGCTGGCGCAGCCCGTCCAGGGGTACGTCGCCCGGTTCTCGCGCGAGATCATCACGCACTCGTTCATGGTCCTGTCCTTGCCGGGCCGGATCCTCGCGCTGGGCACGCACCTGCCGGACGCGTACCCGGAGGCGCTGCACGACCTCGTCGACGAGGAGCTCGTCGTGCTGGTGAGCCAGTACGAGCCCGTGGCGCCCGCGCCGGACGACTGTGGCGCGGAGGACTGGTCGGCGTTGGCGCAGCGGATGCACTACATCGTGCATCTGTTCCGCGCGTTCCATGCGCACTCGGACCTCGCGTCGCCGCCGTTCACCGATGCGCAGGTCGAGCAGCTGAACGCGGGCGTCGTGCCCGGCGGCGACCTCTGACGACCGTCAGCACGCAGCCGATCAGTCGAGGGCCACGAGGCCCTCGCGGTCAGCGCGAGCGTTGGGCTGCAGGCGCTCGCCCCGCTTGAGGTTGCGGCGCGTGGGGTTGTAGAACGCGCGGCGTCCGTCGACGGCGACGAACGTCGCGATCCGCCGCTTGCCGATCGGCATCACGACGTAGCAGTTGCCCTCGTCGAACGTCACGAGGACGCGGATCGGCGCCAGCTCGGCGACGAACTCGTTGGCCGACACCTGCGGGTTGTCGAGCGGCAGGGCGTCCTCGTTCCACAGCCGCGCGCACTGCCGCGTAGATGCCGCGCGCGTGAGCACCGGCTTGGCGGTCGGGGTCGCGGTGGGCGTGGCACTCGGGGTCGCCGTCGCCGTCGCTATCGGGCGCGTCGCGGCGCGCTGCTCCTGTTCCCCGCAACCCACCAAGGCGATCGTCGCCAATCCCAGCATCGTCGCGATCCGCAGCATCGCGACCGTCCGTACCCGCACGCCGGGCGTCGCAGTCCACGCTGCGCCGCGCTATTCGGTCACGGCTCTACGAGGACCTTCAGCGAACCGGGATCGACGAGCCGCTCGATCGCGTCGCGGGCGTGCTCGATGCCGAACGTCTGGGTGACGAGCGGCTCGGTGACCACGGCGCCGGAGGCGATCAACTCGATCGCACCCTCCCAGTAGCCGACCGAGCCGAGCACGCCGATCAGGTCGATGTCGCGCACGACCAGGCCGTCCCAGTCGAACGGGATCTCCGGCTTGCCGGAGAGGCCGAGCGCGACGACCGTGCCGCCGGGGCGGACGAAGTCGAACGCCGCGCGGATGGCGCCGGGACCGCCGGCGCAGAGCAGCGCGACGTCAGGCCCGTCCTCCCCCACCGGCTCGTACGCGGCGAAGCCCAACGACGCCGCGAGTTGCAAACGGTCGGCACGCGTGTCGGCGACGAGCACCTGCGCGGCGCCCCGGGCACGGGCGATCTGCGCGGTGAGCAGCCCGATCGGGCCGACACCGATGATCACGACCGACCGGCCCGCGACGTTGCCGCGGGTGACGCCGTGGAGCGCGACGCTCGTCGGCTCCACCAGCGCGGCCGCGCGGGACTCGAACGGGACGACGTGCGCGTAGGCGGCCGGGAACACCATCCGCGTCGCCATCGCGCCGTCCATGTGGACGATGCCGGTCTCGGTCCGCCGCGCGCACAGGTGTGAGCGGCCGGCCAGGCAGCGCACGCACACGCCGCAGCCGATCGCGACCTCCCCCACGACCTGGTCGCCGGGCGAGAAGCCCGCGACGCCCTCGCCCACGTCGACGACCACGCCCGTCCACTCGTGGCCCGGGACGATCGGGTACTCGGCGATCCCCATCCGGAAGTAGGCGAGGGAGCCCTCGAAGATCTCGATGTCGGTACCGCAGATGCCGACCGCGCTCGGCGCGATCAGCAGTTGGCCCGCGGCGGGGGCCGGGTCAGGCCGCTCGACCAGCTCGAGCCGTTCGGCGCCATGAAATTCGATCGCAAGCATTTGAACAGTCGTCTAAGGAAGTCCGGACGGGTGACGATGGTGGCAGGACGCTTGCTGACATAGCGTCGCCAGGCGAATGACGATCGTCGCCCCGCCCGCGGCCGCGCCCGCTTCGCCTGCTCCGGATATCGAGCCGCGGGTCCGTGCGCTGGGGCGTCAGATCGCGGCCGGCCAGGCGAAGGCCGGCCGGAGCCGTACGCGGGCACTCGAGGACCGGGGCATGGAGCTGTTGTCGCGCGATCCTGCGTTGCGCGCCGCGCTCTTCCGCCTCGTGGACGTCGCTCCCGCGTGCGCCGACCGGCGCGACCTGGCCGCCCACCTCGCTTCTCTCCTCGGCGAGGCGGAGCGGCCAGGCGCGCCGGCGGACCGCGCGGCGAGGGCCCGCGCGGCAAGTGGCGGCGGCGCGGCAAGTGGCGACGGCGCGGCAAGTGGCGACGGCGCGGCGAGGACCGGCGCGGCGAGTGGCGACGGAGCGGCGAGGACCGGCGCCGCGAACGCGGCCGGCCCCTTCTTCGCGCGCCTCGGAGGGGTCGCGATGGGCGCCGCCGTGCCCGCGGCACGGCGCGCGGCCGTCGGCCGGGCCGGGGGGCCCGCCGTCGGCGCGGTCGCCGGGCTCGCGGTGCACCGGATGGCGACGCGGTTCATCGTCGGCGCCGACCCCGCGGACGCGGTGCCCAAACTCGCCGCCCTGTGGGAGAGCGGTGCGGCCGCGTCCGTGGACCTGCTCGGCGAGGCGACCGTCACGGCCGCCGAGGCCGACCGCTACGCGCAACGCTGCGACGAGGCGCTGCGGACGCTGGCCCAAGCGGCCCGGCAGTGGCCCGCCCGCCCCACGCTCGACGTCGTCCCCCGCGTCAACCTGAGCGTCAAGGTCACCGCGCTCACCGCGCAGGTGAAGGCCGAGGCGCCGGAGCTCGGAATCGCCGACGCCAAGGCCCGGCTCAGGACCCTGCTGCGCACCGCGAAGCAGGTCGGCGCGCACCTGCACGTCGACATGGAGTCGATGGACTCGCGCGACCTCATCACCGAGCTCGTGATCGAGCTCCTGAACGAGCGGGAGTTCCACGACGGCCCGTCGGCGGGGATCGTGCTGCAGGCCTACCTCCAGGACGCCGACGAGCAGCTCGACCAGCTCCTCGACGGCATCGCCCATCCCTTCACGATCCGGCTCGTCAAGGGCGCGTACTGGGAGCACGAGACCGTCGAGGCCCGCCAGAACGGGTGGAGCGCGCCGGTCTACGAGACCAAGGTGGAGAGCGATCGCTCGTTCGAGCGCCTCACCAAGCGGCTGATCGACGCCCGCCCGCACGTGAAGGTGGCGATCGCGAGCCACAACGTGCGCTCGATCGCCCACGCGCTCGCGTACTGCCCCGACCGCAACCTCGAGTTCCAGGTGCTGCGCGGCCTCGGCGACGACCTCCAGGTCGCGCTGACCGACATGGGCCTGCGCGTGCGCACGTATTGCCCCGTCGGCGACCTCGTCGCCGGCATGAGCTACCTCGTCCGCCGCCTGCTCGAGAACACGTCCAACGACTCGTTCCTGCTCAGCCGGTCCCGAGGCGCGGACCTCGACGCGCTGCTCGCCAAGCCATGAACGACTTCAACAACGAACCGCTCTTAGAGCTGCGACGCGCGCCCGTGCGTGCCCGGCTCACGGAGACCATGGCGGAGCTGCGACTGCCGTGGCGGGTGCCGGTGATCATCGGCGGCGAGTGCCGCGACGAGCCCACGTTCGCGAGCACGGACCCCGGCGCGCCGGACCGCGTCGTCGCGCAGGTGACCGCGGCGACGGAACACGACGTCGACGCCGCCGTCCACGCGGCCGCACAGGCCGCGCCCGCCTGGGAGGACAAGGGCGCCCACGCCCGCGCGGCGATCCTGTCAAGAGCCGCGGGAGAGCTGCGCAGCCGACGGCACCTGCTCGCCGCCTTGGCGGTCCGCGAGTGCGGCAAGCCGTGGCACGAGGCCGACGCCGACGTGTGCGAGGCGATCGACTTCCTCGAGTACTACGCGCTGCAGGCCATCGCGCTCGCAGGCAGCAACGGGCTCGTGCAGCTCCCCGGTGAGCGGAACACGCTGCGTTACGCGGCCCGCGGCGTCGTGGCCGTCGTCGGTCCCTGGAACTTCCCCTTGGCCATCCCCGCGGGAATGGTCGCCGCCGGCCTCGCGACCGGCAACGGCGTCGTGCTCAAGCCCGCGGAACAGTCCCCCGCGTGTGCGCTCGCCGTCGTCGAGGCCTTCCACGCGGCCGGTGTGCCCCCGGCCGCGTTGAACTTGCTCCCGGGTGAAGGTGACGTGGGCGCGGCGCTCGTCGCGCACCCGGGCGTCCACACGATCGCGTTCACCGGGTCCGGCGCCGTCGGCCTCAGCATCCTCAAGACGGCCGCCGAGCTCGCCCCCGGCCAGCGCCACCTCAAGCGTGTCGTGGCCGAGATGGGCGGCAAGAACTGCGTGATCGTGGACGCGGACGCCGACCTGGACGACGTCGTGCCCGCGCTCGTCTACAGCGCGTTCGGGTTCGCGGGCCAGAAGTGCTCGGCGGCCGCCCGCGCGCTCGTGCACCACCGGATCAAGGACACGTTGATGGAGCGCCTGCATGGTGCCGTCGACCAGCTCCTGATCGACCAGGCGGACCGCTTCGGCGTCGACGTCCCGCCCGTGATCGAGCAGAGCGCCCGCGACCGCATCAACGGCTTCATCCACACCGCCCACGAGCAGGGCGCGCGCGTGCATCAGCCCGGCACCGCCCCGCTCCACGGCCACTTCGTGGCCCCCGCCGTGATCGACGGCCTCCCCGTCGGCTCGCGCGTGACCGAGGAGGAGATCTTCGGCCCTGTGCTCGCGGTCGAGGCGGTGGAGTCGATCGAGGAGGCGTGCGAGATCGTCGCGGGCCAACCGTTCGCGCTCACCGGCGGCCTGTTCTCCCGCGATCCCGCGACGGTCGACCGCGTGAGCCGTCTGCTCCCCGTCGGCAACCTCTACGTCAACCGCCACATCACCGGCGCGATGGTCGCTCGCCAGCCGTTCGGCGGCAACCGCCTGAGCGGCACCGGCGCCAAGGCGGGCGGCGCCGACTACCTGCTGCAGTTCGTCGAGCCGCGGGTGGTGACCGAGGACACCATGCGTCACGGCCTCGTCGTTTAAATGAGCGAGGACGCGCTCCAGGAGATCGTCGACGCGCTCAGCGTCCGGCTCGGCCGGCCGGTGCTGGTCGACGACGTCGAGCTGCGCCCGCTCGCGTACTCCTCCCAGTTCGGGGAGCTCGACACGCTGCGCACCGCCAGCATCCTCGGCCGCGCCGCGCCTGACTGGGCGCGCGAGGTGCTCTTCGGGCACGGCATCCGAGGCGCCACCGAACCCGTGCACATCCCGCCGCACGCCGCGAACGAGATGGAAGCGCGGCTGTGCATCCCGATCCTGCGCGCCAACCGCCGGCTCGGCTATTTGTGGCTGCTCGAGGACCGCCCCGTCGAGGGTGAGGACCTGGATCTCGCGCGCACGTCGGCCGCCGAGGCCGCCGAAGTGCTGCAGACCGAGGCCGACACCCAGCTCGATCGCCGCCACCGCGAGCAGGAGCTCCTCACCGCACTGCTCGCCGGCCAGGCCGATGCTTCCGCCACGCTCGACCAGGAGCGCTACCTGCCGCAACGCCCGGTCGTGGTGTGCGTCGGGGCGGTGGAGGAGCTGCGCACCCGCACACCGGCCAAGCACGCGCTGATCGGCGAGCACGCCGCGATCGTCGCCTCCCACCACGCGGACGCGCTCACCGGCCCCGTCGGCGTCGGCGATGCCATCACCGACCTACGCGACGCTCCGCGCTCGCATCGCCGCGCACTCGCCGCCCTGGGCGACGACGGCGTCACGCGCTGGGACGAGCTGCGCGCGCAGCGGCTCCTGTCCGCGCTCCCGCCCACCGCGCTGGGCGACCTGCCCGCCGGTGTCCGCTCCCTGCTCGAGCACGAGCAGCTCGCGCTGACGCTGGAGACCTACCTCGACCACGCCGGCGACGTCAAGCAGACCGCCGCCGAGCTGTGGCTGCACCGCACGAGCCTCTACTACCGGCTCCGCCGGATCGAGGAGATCGCCGGTGTGGACCTCTCACGTGGCGAGGACCGGCTCTTGTGCCACGTGGCGCTACGGCTGGCTAAGCGCAGCTGACGCGATATCGAGCATCTCGCCCGTGCGCACGAGCTTCACGCGCGGACGGCCCTGGGGCTCACCGAGGCCCGTCTCGTGCACGTCGATCGAGCGCCAGCCCTCCCACGTGACGACGCTCGGGCACACCTCGGCGAGGAACTTCGGCACGTCCTCGGCGTCAGGGTTCTTGGGCGTGTTGAGCTTGCCGGCTTCGCGGTCCTCGAGGATCCGGGCGACCGTGTCCGTCGCGTCCTTCTTGTTGGTGCCGATCACGCCCGACGGGCCGCGCTTGACCCAGCCGACGACGTACTCGCCGACCTCGTGCTCGCCCTCGTGGCTGAGGACGCGGCCGCCCAAGTTGGAGATGAGACCCCTGCGCTCGTCGAACGGGATGCCGGCCAGCGGCGTGCCGCGGTAGCCGATCGAGCGGATGACGAGCCCGCAGGAGATGATCTCCTCCTCGCCCGTGAGCACGGCGCGGCCATCGACGATCTTGTTGATGCCGATCCGGACGCCGGTCACGGCGCCGGTCTCATCGTCGCCGAGGATCTCCAGCGGGGAGCGCAGGAACCGCAGCTCCACGCGGCGCTCGTGGCCGTGTGCGTCGCGCGTGGCGTACTCGCGCATGAGCTCCACATTGCGCTTGTTGGTCGGCTCGCCCTCTTCCTCCAGCCACTTCTCGCTGTAGTCGTCCAGTACGAGATCCTGCGGGTCGACGATGATGTCCGCGCGCGTGAGCTCGCCCAGCTCCCGCAGCTCCGGCGTGGTGAACGCGGCCTGCGCGGGCCCGCGGCGGCCGAGCACGATCACTTCGTGGACGGACGCGGAGCCGAGCGGCGCGATCGCGTGATCGGCGGTGTCGGTGACCGCCATCTCCTCCGGATCGAGCACGAGCATGCGGGCCACGTCGACGGCCACGTTGCCGTTGCCGATCACGACCGCGCGCGTGGCGGAGAGGTCGAACTCGTGGTCGGCGTAGTCCGGGTGGCCGTTGTACCAGGCCACGAACTCCAGCGCACCGTGCGAGCCGGGGCGGTCCTCACCCGGGATGCCGAGCTTGTTGTCGGACGCCGTCCCGACCGCATACAAGACCGCGTGGTAGCGGTCCAGCAGGTCCTGGCGGCTGACGTGCCCGCCGAGCTCGACACCGCCGAAGAAGCGGAAGCCCGGATGGTTCGCGGTCTTCTCGTACACGCGCGTGACGCTCTTGATCTTGGGGTGATCCGGCGCCACACCGGCGCGCACCAGCCCGAACGGGGTCGGAAGGATCTCCAGCAGGTCCACCTCGAACCCGGCCTTCAGCAGCTGGTCTGTGGCGTAGAAGCCGGACGGCCCGGCGCCGACGACTGCGACACGCAGCGCGTTCTCACTCATAGAGCCTTTGATCGTAGAAGGAGCGCGATCGACGGCACGAGGAAGATGCGGATCAGGAACGTGTCCACCAGAAGCCCGAGTGCCACCGTGAAGCCGACTTGAAACAGGCTCTCGAGCTCTGTGGCGAGCAGCGTGCAGAACGTTCCGGCGAGGATCAGGCCTGCGCTCGTGATCACGCCGCCGGTGCGTTCGAGGCCGATGATCACGGCGTCCTCGTGGTTGTGATCCCGCCTCGCCTCCTTGATCCGCGTGAGCAGGAAGACGTTGTAATCGACGCCGAGCGCGACCAGGAAGATGAACGTGAACAGCGGCATCGCCGGGTCCGTCTCCGGGAAGATGAAGGCGGAGACGCCGAGCGCGAACGCGTAGGACAGGATCACGGTGGCGACGGCGTAGATCGGCGCGACCAGGCTGCGCAGCAGCACGGCGACGATCAGGAACACGAGCGCGAGCGCGAGCGGGATGATGAGGCGCGCGTCGCGGGAGAGCGCGGTCTCGGAGTCCAGCACCTCCGCCGTCGGGCCGCCGACCATGGCCTCCGGGCTGAATTTCCTCGCGTTCTCGCGCAGGAGCGGGATGGCCGCGGTCGCCATCTCGGTGAACGGGTCCTGCAGGAGCGTGATGCGGATCAGGGCGAGCTTGCCGTCGCGCGAGGCCCCGGCGAGGTCGACGCTCTGCGCCTGGTCCATCCCGAGCGGCGCGAAGTTGTCGCCCGTGGCGATCGCCTGCGGGACGAGCAGGTCCACCGGGCCGGCCTGGCCGGGCGGGAACTTGGCCTGCAGGATGCGCAGGCCCTCGACGGACTCCGGCGTCTCCCGGAACTGCTCGCTGAAGTCGAGCGTGCCCTGCTCCTTCAGGTTGCCGAGCGCGCCGGCGACGAGCACCGCGACCACGGCGGTGGCGAGCATCGCCGGGCGGTGGCGGACCAGGGCGCCGATGCGCACCCAGATCGGGGCGATCGGCTTCTTGTGGGTGAACGCGCGCTGCGGCAGGACCGCGAGCACGGCGGGCAGGAGCGTGACGCCCGCGAGCACGGTGATCGCGGTGCCGATGGCCAGCACCGGGCCCATCCAGCGCGTGGCGTTGTAGTCGGCGAGCGTGAGCACGAGCATCACGGCGACGACGATCCCGCCCGCGGAGACGATCGCCGGCGCGGTGCGGCGCAGCGCCGTGCCCATCGGGTCAGCCGTGTCGTTCGCGAGCTCCTCCCGGTAGCGGGCGAGCAGCAGCAGGCAGTAGTCCGTGCCCGCGCCGAACATCAGCACGATCAGGATCGCGGTCGCCTGGCCGGTGGCCTGGTAGAGGCCGGCCTGCGCGCCCGCGTACGCGACGCCCGCGGCGACGATGTACGCGATCCCGACCACCAGCAGCGGCACCAGCGCGATCACGGGACTTCGATAGATCAGCAGCAGCAACACGAGGACGAGGATCAGCGTCGCGATCAGCAGCGTCTGATCGATGCCTTCCAGTGCGGCGGCCTGGTCGGCGGCGAAGCCCGCCTCGCCGGTCACGTACGCCCAGTCCGGCCGGACTTCGCGCATCGCGGCCACGTCGCGCACCACCGACTCGGTGGCGTCGTCGCTCGTCCACACGGTGGTGAGGGCCGTCGTCCCGTCCTCGCTCAGCGGTTTGATCATGCTCGACTGCGGCAGCGTGATCTTCGGCAGCTCGCCGCAGATGCCCTGGAACGCCGTGATCACGCGGACGACGTCCGGGACCCGTCGCTTCTCGCAGAACTTGAGCCCGTCCTCGAGCATGCGCTGCTGGTCCTGCCGGGTGTAGACGACGACCGCCGTGGTCTCGTCCCCCTCCTCGAAGCGCTGCTCGATGATCTCGTCGACCTGGGTCGACTCCGCGCCGTTGTTCTTGAACGCGTCGCTCTCGTCCGAGGCGAGGACCTGGAGCTTGGACTGGAACGGGAAGGCGATCGCAGCCGCGATCAGCCAGGCCGCGATGACGACCCACTTCTTCATCGGCGGCGCAGTCTTACAGAGTGCGGCGAACGAGCTTCCACGCTTTCGCGGGCAGAAGTGGGTCGAGTGTGCGGTGCTGCATGCACCCGAGCCACACGCCGGTGCCGTACGCGAGGTCGTCGACGATCCGCAACGGGGGCTTGGTCAGGAACGCGACCCGCGTCCGCGGGTGGGCGAGGGCGAGCGGCCACCAGTGGCGGGTGAGGGCGTCGGCGACGACGCGGCCGGACTTGAGCGTGCCGAGGCCGGCCAACTCGGCCGCCACGCGCGGTGGAGTCTCACGCGCCAGCAACGCGGTCGCCACCGCTGTGATCGCCACCGCGGCCTTCGGCCGTCCGAACAGCGCGGCCGTCCAGGCGGCCGCGGTCCACGGCGAGACGTGGAGCGGGCGCGCGTTCCCGGGGTGGCGCGCGCTGATCTGCGCTGCCGTCCGGCCGTAGTACACGCGGCGGGCGAGCCACGCTCGTGGCTCGGTGCGATGGGCGTGCGCGACGTGGCTGGTCGGCTCGTACCGGACATACGGCGTGCGCCACACGAGCTCCACGTCCTCCCCACCGTGCGTGAACGTCTCGTCGAAGCGCACGTGGCTTCTGACCAGTAGCGCCGCGCCGGGCACGAACGGCACGCGTCCGTACGGCACGACCCGAGCCGCGTCCGGCCCGCGGTCGAGCGGCGAGTGCTTCGCCTCGTAGCCGCGGTCTCGCAGCGGCACGATGCGCGGCGCCACGATGTCCACTTCGGGGTCATTGAAGTGCGCGAGCAGGGGCTCGAGCCAACCGGACTGCGGGACGGTGTCGCTGTCGAGCAGCACGACGATCTCGTTGCGGGCCGCTCTCAGGCCGTCGTTGCGAGCCGCGGCGGCGCCGCCGCGCACGGCTCTCCGCAGCGCGCCCGGGACGGGACGGTCGGAGGCGTCGTCGACCACGATCACCTCGTCCGCGTGTACCCGCGGGAGCACGTCTCGGTCGCGCGTCGGAATCACGACGCTGACCTTGGCCTCCAGCGGCGGTGGGAGCGGTTGCGCCAGGTTCGCCATCACCAGATCGCGGGCCAGCGCACCCCCGTCGCCGACCGGCTCTCCCGCCTCCCACGCGCGGATCCGGGCCGCCGACTCGGGCTTGAGCCGCACGAGCTGGAACGGCTCGCCGCCGAGCAGCGTGTCGCCGTCCATACGGGCGGTGAGCCGCAGGCGGAAGCCCGCTGGTACGTTCCGGCGCGGAGAGACCATCGAAGGGAGAGAACCATGCCGGATCCGGTCATCGAGCCCGAGGTCGAAGAGGTTCCCGAGGTCGAGGAGGACCTCGTCGAAGAGGACCTGGTTGTGGAAGACGTCTCCATCGACGGGATGTGCGGCGTCTACTGATGGGCGCCGCCCTTCGGCCCGAGCGGTTCGGCTCGCTGGCCTACGACTTCGACACGCGGCGGCTGAGCTTCATCCGGCGGCGGTCACAGGCGGGCACGCCGCTCAATGACGAGTTCGAGCGGGGCCTGAACGCACCGATCTGCCTGACGTGGGAGCTCACGTACGCGTGCAACCTCGCGTGCGTGCACTGCCTGTCCTCGTCGGGGCGGCGCGACCCGCGCGAGCTCTCGACGGAGGAATGCAAGGCCGTCATCGACGAGCTCGAGCGCATGCAGGTCTTCTACGTGAACATCGGTGGTGGCGAGCCGACGGTGCGCAAGGACTTCTGGGAGCTCGTCGAGTATGCGACCGCGCATCACGTGGGCGTGAAGTTCTCCACCAACGGGTCGCGGATCGACGCGGACCGGGCGGCCTGGGTGCGCGCTTCGGACTACGTGGACGTGCAGATCTCTTTGGACGGCGCGACGGCGGAGGTCAACGACCGCGTGCGTGGCGTCGGGTCCTACGCGACGGCGATGAACGCCCTGTCGTTGCTGGCCGGGACGGGCGCGAAGCTGAGCGTGGTGGTCACGCGCGAGAACGCCGGGCAGCTGGACGCCTTCAAGGCGATCGCGGACGAGTTCGAGGCCACGTTGCGGTTGACGCGGCTCCGTCCTTCCGGGCGCGGCGCGGACGTCTGGGATGAGCTGCATCCCACGCAGGAGCAGCAGCGCGCCGTCTACGAGTGGCTGCTCGCGCACGGCGAGGACGTGCTCACCGGCGACTCGTTCTTCCACCTCGCGGCCTACGGGCAGAAGCTGCCGGGGCTGAACCTGTGCGGCGCCGGGCGGGTCGTGTGCCTGATCGACCCGATCGGCGACGTCTACGCGTGCCCGTTCGCGATCCACGAGACGTTCCTCGCGGGGAACGTGCGTGAGGCCGGCTTCGCGCCCGTGTGGCGCGAGTCCGAGCTGTTCCAGTCGCTGCGGGAGCCGCAGGCGGCGGGCGCGTGCGGTTCGTGCAGCATGTACGACGCCTGCCGGGGCGGGTGCATGGCGGCGAAGTTCTTCACCGGGCTGCCGCTGAACGGGCCCGATCCGGAGTGCGTGTTCGGGCACGGCGAGCGGGCGTTGCGCGGCGAGCGGCCGCAGCCGTCGCAGGATCACTCGAAGATCAAGATCACGCGCCGCTCGTGTGACGAGTCGCCGGTCTGATGGCGTGGTTCGAGTCGGTCGCGGAGGCACAGCGGCGGGCTCGGCGCACGCTGCCGCGCAGCGTCTACAAGGCAATTCTCGCCGGGGCGGAGCGCGGGCAGACCTACCGGGACAACCTCGACGCGTTCGCGGAGCTCGGCTTCGCGCCGCACGTCGCGGGCGGCTCCGCCGTGCGCTCGCAGGCGACGTCGGTGATGGGCGTGTCCGTGGACCTGCCGGTGCTGTTGTCGCCGGCCGGCGTCCAGGCGGTGCACCCGGAGGGCGAGCGAGCGGTCGCGCGGGCGGCGGCGGCACGCGGGACGGCGATGGGGCTGAGCGCGCTGGCTTCCACCGCGATCGAGGAGATCGTCCCGCTGTGCCCGAAGACGTTCGCCCAGCTGTACTGGGCGGGGTCGCGCGAGGCGATCGAGGCGCGGGTCGCGCGTGCGCGGGATGCGGGCGCGGCGGGGTTGATCCTCACGCTGGATTGGACGTTCAGCCACGCGCGCGACTGGGGGTCGCCGACGATCCCTTCCGCCTTGGACCTGAAGACGATGGCGCGTTTTGCCCCCGAGGTGGCGCTGCGGCCGGTGTGGCTCGCGCGCTGGGCGCGCTCGGGGGCGCTGCCGGCGCTGACGGTGCCGAACGTCGAAGGTTCTCCCGGATTCTTCGCCGCCTACGGTGAGTGGATGGGCACGCCGCCGCCCTCGTGGGAGGACCTCGCGTGGCTGCGGTCGTTGTGGGACGGGCCGTTCATGGTCAAGGGCGTGATGCGCGTCGACGACGCCCGGCGGGTGGCGGACGACGTGGGCGCGACGGCGCTGTCGGTGTCCAACCACGGCGGCAACAATCTGGACGGGACGCCGGCTTCGGTGCGCGCCTTGAGCGCAGTCGTCGAGGCCGTCGGGGATCGGGTCGAGGTGGTGTTGGACGGCGGTGTCCGGCGGGGGTCCGATGTCGTGAAGGCGTTGGCGTTGGGCGCTCGTGCGGTGATGATCGGGCGGCCGTACCTGTGGGGGCTCGCCGCCGAGGGGCAGGCGGGCGTGGAGAACGTGCTCGACGTGCTCAAGACCGGCATCGACTCCGCGCTGCTCGGGTTGGGGCGCGCTTCCGTCGGCGAGTTGGACGAGTCCGATCTGCTCATCCCGGATGGCTTCCATCGCCGCCTTGGCTGACCTCGCCTCGGGGGCGACGACGGCGTCGCTGGTCGCGGTGCCGCTCGGCGCGACCGAGCAGCACGGGCCGCATCTGCCGCTGGGGACGGACACGACGATCGCGTGTGCGTTGGCCTTCGCGTTGGCGGCCGCGCGGGACGATGTCGTGGTCGCGCCGGCGCTCCCGTACGGGTCTTCGGGCGAGCACGCCGGGTTCCCGGGGACGTTGTCGATCGGCCAGGACGCGCTCCAAACGATCATCGTCGAACTCGCGCGGTCATGGCGGGGGCCAATGCTGTTCGTCTCCGCCCACGGGGGCAACGCCGAGCCGTTGCGTGATGCGATGCGGAAACTGCGCATCGAGGGGCATGAGGTGCGGGCCTGGTCGCCTGCCTTCGGCGGGGACGCCCACGCGGGGCGGGTGGAGACGTCGCTGATGCTGGCGCTCGCACCGGCGTTGGTCGGTGATGCGCGGCCGGCGGGGAACGTCGCGCCGCTGCGTGAGCTCATGCCGGCACTGCGCACGAGCGGCGTGCGCGCGGTGGCTCCGAACGGCGTCCTCGGCGACCCCGCGGGTGCGAGCGCCGAGGAGGGCCGCGCCCTCCTCGCCCGCGCGGTGGCCGACCTCGTCGCGTTCGTCGACGCGTGGCGGGTTCGTCGGCCTCAGCCCGACAAACCCGCCACGGAGTGTCCCGCGTGACCGCGCTCGTCACCGCGAGCTGGGTTAAGCCGCCTCAGGCGGCACAACCCAACAAGGAGCGTCCCGCGTGACCGCGCCGCGCCCCGCCGCCGCGCGCCCCCTCGCCGCCGCGCGTGCCTCCGCCGCCGCGCGTTCCCTCGCCG
>JAPDDQ010000702.1 GCA_027587225.1 Solirubrobacter taibaiensis | reverse complement strand
GCTAAAGAAAAAGGATTAGAACCATTAGCTGAATGGTTATTGTTATATAAGAAAGAAGATCCGGCTAAAAAGGCAGTGGAATTTATTAATGTAGAGAAAGAAGTGCAATCTGCAGAAGAAGCTTTACAAGGTGCACAAGACATTATTGCAGAAATGGTTTCAGATGAAGCTGCGTATCGTAGTTGGATTCGAAATGTTACTTTTAGAAAAGGTGTTATGTCTTCTTCCGTGAAAGATGAAGAAAAAGATGAAAAGAATATATATGAAATGTATTACAGTTATGAAGAACCATTGCAAAAAGTAGTACCACATCGTGTATTAGCAATGAATCGTGGCGAGAAAGAAGATATATTGAGAGTTGCTGTTGTTCCGCCAGTAGATGAGATAGTAACCTTCTTAAATCAGAAAGTAATTCGTGATAACGATTCGAAAAGTGCACATTATGTACAATTAGCGATTGAAGATGGTTATAAACGATTAATTCAATCTTCAATCGAAAGAAAGAATCGTAAAGAATTAACAGAAACAGCTGAAGAACAAGCAATACATATTTTCTC
>JAPDDQ010000701.1 GCA_027587225.1 Solirubrobacter taibaiensis | reverse complement strand
AAATTATTTAAAACAATCTCATGTCCTTGTCGTATTCCTTTAATAAAATTGTATAATTCTTCACTTTTCATGACGATATCACCATCTAAAAATAAAACAATCTCGCCTTTTGCTTCTCTAGCACCAATTGCCCGTCCCACATCATTACCAAGAGAATCTCTATAATAAATCACACGGCAATTATGCTGTAATGCTATTTCCTTCGTCCCATCTGTAGATCCATTATCTACTATGATAACTTCATATGGTTCGAGCTTTCTTACCTCTACTAAAACTTTTGATAAAGTACTTGCTTCATTATGCACTGGAATAACAACTGACACTCTCATACTTGTATCACTCTTACCCTTCCAAGCGAACATAAGCAATAATAGGAATACGCACAACTACATCTTCTGGTGGTCCATAAGAAGGAGAAGTACGAACAATTACTGCCCCATCCGTCACAGATAAAAGAACGCCTGCAATGATTTCTACAGCTGTCACAACTTGCACTAGTTCCCCAACATGGTTACGTAATTCATCAGTAAATAACATATATAACGCTCCTTTCTTAC
>JAPDDQ010000700.1 GCA_027587225.1 Solirubrobacter taibaiensis | reverse complement strand
AAGGAAAAGAATATATCGTAAAAGACGGAGATGTTATGCACTTCCGTTTTAACGTTTAATTTAATATTTCCTAGGAAAAATAAAGATATGAACTTGGCAAATATATTATA
Organism: Solirubrobacter taibaiensis; assembly: GCA_027587225.1. GTDB lineage: Bacteria > Actinomycetota > Thermoleophilia > Solirubrobacterales > Solirubrobacteraceae > Solirubrobacter > Solirubrobacter taibaiensis. The sequence continues at coordinate 447 of JAPDDQ010000700.1, read as the reverse complement.
TGTTTGCCAAGTTTTTTATGTATTGGTGAGTTGATTCATATAACTTACTATGATATAATCTAAACTCGTGAGTAATTACTATAAATTAATTGCTCCTTGCCCATTACGGGCCGTTTAGACCAAAAGGAGGTGAAAGTGTAATGAGAAAGTACGAAATTATGTACATCATTCGTCCTGGCGTTGAAGAAGAAGCTCAAAAAGCTTTAGTTGAACGTTTTGCAGGTGTTTTAACAAACAATGGTGCAGAAATCATTAACACGAAAGAGTGGGGTAAGCGTCGTTTAGCTTACGAAATCAACGACTTACGTGAAGGTTTCTACATGATCTTAAACGTGAAATCTAACGCAGAAGCGATTAACGAATTCGACCGTTTAGCTAAGATCAACGAAGACATCCTTCGTCATATCGTTGTTAAAGAAGAAGAAAAATAATTGATATATAAGGGAG
>JAPDDQ010000699.1 GCA_027587225.1 Solirubrobacter taibaiensis | reverse complement strand
GACTAGGGTGCAAGAAAGAAGCCACCCTTTCCGGTCTCACAGGACTGAATTAAAAGGTTATTATTATGAAGCAATCTGCTTAGATTGTTTTATTTGTTTCGTTTCCGGTAGTAGTAGATTTAACAGTACACCTACAATTGCTGCTAGTGCCATTCCTTCTACTTGGAATGATTCTCCTACGTGAAGTACCGCTCCACCAATACCGATTACTAATATTACTGATGCAATCATTAAGTTTCGTTTGTCACTTAAATCTGTTTTATCATCTACCATCATGCGTAATCCGCTTGATGCGATTACACCGAATAGTAAGATTGATACACCACCCATAACTGGTGTTGGGATCGAATGAATCAGTGCAGAAATCTTACCGATAAATCCGAACATGATTGCGAATACTGCTGAACCGATGAATAAGTATACACTGTATGCTCTCGTAATTGCTAGCACACCGATGTTTTCACCATACGTTGTATTCGGTGGCCCACCGATTAGTGACGCGATTAATGTTGCTACTCCGTCACCGAAGATTGAACGGTGTAAACCTGGTTTTTCAA
>JAPDDQ010000698.1 GCA_027587225.1 Solirubrobacter taibaiensis | reverse complement strand
CGGGAACCAATATTGCATATATGCTCCAACCGCGATAATTTCTGACATCCCAACGATAACCCACTGGAACCAGTTACTCCACGCTGTCATATAACCAGCTAACGGGTGAATATACTTATGACCGAACGTCGCAAATGAGCCTGTACTTGGCTCCATATACAACATTTCTCCCATGGCACGCATGATGAAGAAGATGAAAATACCTGCAATTGCATAAGCAAGCATTACTGACGGACCTGTCCATTTAATTGTACTGGCTGACCCCATAAACAAACCAACACCA
>JAPDDQ010000697.1 GCA_027587225.1 Solirubrobacter taibaiensis | reverse complement strand
CAATCGTTCCGCCTAAAGCAATCATTTGAATATGACGTGCTTCTAAACCTCTTTTCAATTCTTTGTTTGCCACTTCACTTCCCCCTCTTAGATGATTCATAGCCGCATTTTAACACAAGATGCTTTCCCCTAATTCCTTTCGGCCCTGAAAATGATGAAGCAAACGTCATTTTACACTAGCTTTAAAGCTATCCTAAAATCGTTTTGCGCTCCTAATAAAATTCTCAAAACCTTTCATCTTCCAATATTCTATAAATCTTAAAA
>JAPDDQ010000696.1 GCA_027587225.1 Solirubrobacter taibaiensis | reverse complement strand
AATTGGGGATATAATCCATTATATTACAATGCACCAACAGGATTTTATGCTACAAACCCCTCTGTTCCGTATAACAGGATAGTTGAGTGCAAACAACTAATTGAAACATTTCATGAACAAGGTATTAGGGTGATTATAGATGTTGTCTATAATCATGTTTATGAAAGAGAGCTATCATCATTTGAAAAGCTTGTTCCAGGATACTATTTTCGTCATGGTGAAGATGGTATGCCTTCTAATGGGACGGGAGTCGGAAATGATATAGCGTCTGAACGGAAAATGATGAGGAAATTCATTGTAGAGTCTATTTTATATTGGCTTACTGAATACAATGTCGATGGATTCCGATTCGACTTAATGGGAATTTTAGATGTTGATACAATGAATATGATAGAAAAAGAAGTGCGAAACATAAAACGAGATGCTTTGTTATTAGGAGAAGGATGGGATTTACAAACACCGCTTCCTGCCAAAGAAAAAGCAAGGTTAAATAATGCGAAGAAAATGCCACATATCGCGCAGTTTAATGATCAATTTCGTGATGGGATAAAAGGGAGT
>JAPDDQ010000695.1 GCA_027587225.1 Solirubrobacter taibaiensis | reverse complement strand
TCAAATATATCTCCAAAGAAGATATAAATAACAGTGAGTATAGTAGCAATAATAAATCCATATAAATAAATTGTTTCAAGTGGATAACCAAACAAGACCATTTCTTATCCCCCTTTCTTAAACAATCCCTTTTTTGTTATGTGTATGCCCCACCTCTTTCAAAGATTATTGTTCTTAATTTTCAGTCATTTATCTTTTAAATAAAAGCCTGTAAGACAGGCCTCTAAAAAAGAACAGGAGAAACCTATTGTGACAGGCTCCTCCTAGAAAATAACCGATATATTATATATCTATATAATATACTATTTTCCACAAAAAGTAAAGTTAAACATACATTGGAAAAGCACTTATTTTACTGACAATTCGTATGTTCCATCGCCATTATCATATTTATATACATACAAGTAATACTTACCTGGTTTTGCATTAAATTTTGCTTCTATATGATACCCATTAGCTTGACCGTAAGCCACATAATTTTGCATATCTGATTCATGGTGAAGTACCCATGTCATCCCAATTCCATACTCATTTAAATCAGAAATGTCGATATCTTTC
>JAPDDQ010000694.1 GCA_027587225.1 Solirubrobacter taibaiensis | reverse complement strand
ATGAAGGTTTCTTACTTTTTATCTATATGATCTCTCATATCATCAAGTCCAGCTTCTTTTAGCTGCGACATCATACCGTGCGAAATTGCTCCTAACACTAAAGTCATTCCAATTAATGAAATACGAATCGCAGGTACATCAATTACGTAAGCCAACAGGCCAAGAACAATTGTTAAAAGTAATGCTTTTATAAATGTTACACTTGTGTACTGTTTCTTCTTCATCATATTCACCCTTTGTGGTAGCGTTTTCTTAATATACTTAGTATATCATATCATCAGATGATTTTGTCGTTATCTTTGTAAAAAATTACTATCTCCTTTGACTTTTTCTATTCTATCCTTTACAGTCGAAATGTTCGCAAGTTTTACACTGTAGGAGGATTACAATGAATATTGAAATAAAAGACACTTTAATTTCTGAAGAACAATTACAAGCAAAAGTGAAAGAATTAGCACTTCAAATCGAACGTGACTTTGAAGGAGAAGAAATCGTAGTTATCGCCGTATTAAAAGGTTCATTCGTATTTGCTGCTGATTTAATTCGTCACATTAAAAA
>JAPDDQ010000693.1 GCA_027587225.1 Solirubrobacter taibaiensis | reverse complement strand
GAAGATACGTATGTATTCGCTCGTGTATCACCTGAGCATAAATTGAAAATTGTTAAAGCATTGCAAAATCAAGGACATATAGTAGCGATGACAGGTGATGGAGTGAACGATGCTCCAGCGATAAAAACAGCGGATATTGGGATAGCGATGGGGATTACAGGGACAGATGTTGCAAAAGAAGCCTCTTCACTTGTTTTACTAGATGATAATTTTGCTACAATTAAGTCAGCGATTAAAGAAGGAAGAAATATATACGAGAACATACGTAAGTTCATTCGCTACTTATTGGCGTCAAATGTTGGAGAAATTTTAGTTATGTTATTTGCGATGTTACTTGCATTACCACTGCCGATGGTTCCTATTCAAATTTTATGGGTGAACTTAGTTACTGATGGTTTACCAGCGATGGCATTAGGTTTGGATAAGGCTGAAGGAGATGTGATGAAGAGAACACCGCGTCACCCGAAAGAAGGGGTATTCGCTAGAGGGCTTGCGTGGAAAATAATAAGTCGAGGGTTTTTAATTGGAGCAGTGACGTTAGTGGCGTTTATTATTGCG
>JAPDDQ010000692.1 GCA_027587225.1 Solirubrobacter taibaiensis | reverse complement strand
AGTAAAAAAATATTAATTCCAATTATTGCGGTCTTATTCGTACCGATTTTATATGCAGGGATGTTTTTGTGGGCCTTTTGGGATCCGTATAAACAGTTAGATGACCTACCAGTTGCAGTAGTCAATTTAGATAAAGGCGCAGTATTTGATGGGAAACCAATTGAGGTCGGAAAAGGGCTCGTTGATAATTTAAAAGATAATAAAAGTTTTAAATGGGAGTTCGTAAGTGAAAAAGAAGCGAAGAAAGGAATGGAAGGTAGAAAGTATTACATGTTAGTGCGCATTCCAGATGACTTCTCAAGTAACGCTACAACGTTACTAAAAGACAATCCAAAGCCATTAAACTTAGAGTACATTCCAAACGAAAGTTTAAACTTCTTATCTTCACAAATTGGAGGAACAGCCATTGAAAAGATTAAAACTGAAGTATCAAGCACGTTAACGAAAACATATGCAGAGAAAATGTTCGATTCTATTAAAGACGTCTCAAAAGGATTAGCAGATGGGGCGGAAGGGGCAAGTAAACTACACGACGGATCAAGTGAGTTGCATGATGGT
>JAPDDQ010000066.1 GCA_027587225.1 Solirubrobacter taibaiensis | reverse complement strand
GCGCGACGCCGCGCCGCGCGACGCCGCGCCGCGCGACGCCGCGCCGCGCGCCACCTCGCGCGACGCCCACTCGCCGCGCGCGCCCACGCGGATCGGACGGCTCCTGCTCCCCAACGACCCGTGTCCCGACTGGCCCGAGTTCTACGCGACCCGCCGGCTGCTCCCGCTGCTCCCCGAGGCCGGTCTCTCGGCCCGCGGCAACCGCGCGGTCGAGGCCGTCTGCGACCGGATCGCGGACCTCGCCGGGCCGCCGGAGCCGGCGGCGCGGCTCCATGGCGACCTCTGGAGCGGCAACGTGCACTGGGACCGGCAGGGGCGACCCTGGCTGATCGATCCGGCCGTCTATGGCGGTCACCGCGAGATCGATCTCGCGATGCTGCAGCTCTTCGGCAACCCCGGTCGGCAGTTCTTCGCCGCCTATGAGGATCGGCATCCGTTGGCGACGGGCTGGCAGGAACGGGTGCCGCTTTACCAGCTCTTCCCCTTACTGGTGCACGCGGTGCTGTTTGGTGGCAGCTACCCCGCTTCAGTCGAGCGGACCTGCGCAAGACTCTGAACGAAGGTGCAGTAGCTCTCACCGGGTTCCCACGTCAGGGTTCGGACGTATGCCCCGCTTCCGGACTCTGGTCGCGCTGGCGGCCGTCCTTGCCGCCTTCACGGGCGCGCAGGCCACCGCCGCGGTGTTGCCGTCCGGCTTCACCGAATCGACCGTCTGGAGCGGTCTGGGGAACCCGACCGTGGTCCGGTTCGCGCAGGACGGCCGGGTGTTCGTGGCGTCCAAGAGCGGGATCGTCAACGTGTTCGACAACACGGGCGACACGACGCCGACGCAGTTCGTCGACCTGCGCACGAAGGTCCACGACTACTGGGACCGCGGCCTGCTGGGCATGGCGCTGGACCCGCAGTTCACGACGGGCCGCCCGTACGTGTACGTGCTCTACGCCTACGACAAGGCGCCGAACAGCACGATGCAGCCGCGCTGGGGCGACGCGTGCCCGTCACCGCCCGGCCCGACCGCGGACGGATGCGTCGTCACCGGCCGGCTCTCCCGCATCAGCACCACCGGTGTGGAGACGGTGCTGATCGAGGACTTCTGCCAGCAGTACCCGAGCCACTCCACCGGTTCGATCGAGTTCGGGCCCGACGGCCAGCTGTACGTGTCGTCCGGTGACGGTGCGTCGTTCAACTGGGCCGACTGGGGCCAGGACGGCAACCCCGTCAACCCCTGCGGCGATCCCGGCGCGACGACCGCGGCCACCTCCCAGGGCGGCGCGGTCCGCTCGCAGGCGTTCCGACGCCCCGCCGGCCAGGCGGTCACGCTCGACGGCTCGATCCTGCGCGTGAACCCGGACACGGGCGCGGCGTCGGCCGGCAACCCGGCGATCTCCGACGCGAACACGAGCCGCCGCCGGATCGTGGCGTACGGCTTCCGCAACCCGTTCCGCTTCACCTTCCGCCCCGGGACCGGCGAGATCTGGTCGGGCGACGTGGGCTGGAACACGTGGGAGGAGATCAACCGCACGCAGAACATCGCGCAGGTCCGCAACTACGGCTGGCCGTGCTACGAGGGCACGCCGCGGATGGGCTCCTACGACAGCCTGAACATCAGCTCCTGCGAGACGCTCTACAGCCAGGGCGCGGGAGCGGTCACCGCCCCGTACTTCGCCTACAACCACTCCGAGAAAGTCGTGACCGGAGAGACGTGCACCACCGGCTCCTCGTCGATCTCCGGCCTGCACTTCTACACCGGCAGCACGTTCCCGGCCGCGTATCAGGACGGCCTGTTCTTCAGTGACTACTCGCGCAACTGCATCTGGTTCGTCCCGAAGGGTGCGGACGGGCTGCCGAACATGAGCCAGCGCCAGACGTTCGCCGCGCAGGCCAACGGCCCGGTGTGGCTCACGCAGGGCCCGGACGGCGCGCTCTACTACGCGGACCTGTCCGGCGGCACCGTGCGCCGCATCCAGGCCGCCAACAACGCGCCGACCGCGCGGATCGTCGCCGAACCGACCTCGGGCACCGCGCCGCTGACGGTCAACTTCAGCGGCACGACGTCCAGCGACCCCGAGAACCAGGCGCTGACGTACGCGTGGGACCTCGACGGGGACGGCGACTACGACGACTCCACCGCGGCGAGCCCGTCCCGCACGTACTCGACCGCCGGCGCGGTGACCGTGCGTTTGCGCGTGACGGACACCGCCGGTCTCACCGGCACCGCCACGGAGACGATCACCGTCGGCGCCCCGCCGACCGTAAGCATCACGAGCCCCGTGTCCACCACCACGTGGGCCGTGGGCGACACGATCGCCTTCGCGGCGACGGCCAACGTGCCCGCCAGCGGGCTGACATGGTCGCTCGCGCTGCGCCACTGCTCGCGCCTCGACGCCACGAACTGCCACACGCACGCCATCCAGGACTACGTCGGCGTCGCGTCCGGCAGCTTCGTCGCGCCCGACCACGAGTACCCGTCCTACCTGCAGCTTTCCGTGACCGCGCGCAACGCCGCGGGCCTGACCGCGACCGAGACGCGCCGGATCGACCCGCAGACCGCCGACCTCACGCTCCGCAGCGTGCCGACGGGCCTCACGCTGTCGCTCGGCAGCGACACCGAGGCCACGCCGTTCACGCGCACGGTGATCGCGAAGTCGGTCAACAGCATCACCGCGCCCACGCCACAGGGCAGCTTCCTGTTCAGCGGGTGGAGCGACGCGCTCGGCGCCACCCACGCGATCACTGCTCCGGCGAGCGGCGCCGCGACGTACACCGCCACGTTCACCGAGCCGCCCGCGACCGACACCAGCCTCGGCGGCACGGACGTGATCGGCGCGCACACGTCCACCTCCGACTCCGGCCACGGCGAGGTCTACCGCCTCACCGCGGGCCGTACCGGCACGGCGACCGCGCTGCGCCTGTACCTCGACGCGAGCAGCACGGCGTCGAAGGTCGTCGTCGGCCTGTACGCCGACACGCTCGGCGAGGCGGGCGCGCTGCTCGGCACGGGCACGATCACGGCGCCGCAGGCGGGTGCGTGGAACAGCGTCACGCTGCCGGCCCCGATCCCGATCGTCGCCGGGACCCACTACTGGTTCGCGCTGCTGAACCCGAACGATGCGACCGGCACGCTCGCCTGGCGCGACCGCGCGGGCGGGACCGGCGGCCTGGAGCGCGGGTCCGCGAGCCACACGCTGACGGGCCTGCCGGCGCTGTGGGCGATCGGCGGCAGCTGGAGCGACGGGCCGCTGTCCGCGGCGGTGTGGGGGAGCACCGCGCCGGTACCGCCGTCCCTCGCCGTCACACCGGCGACGGTCACGCTCGCCGCCCTCCAGGCCGGCAGCGCGGTGACCGAGACGCTCGCCGTGTCCAACGCGGGCAGCGGCGCGCTGAGCTTCACCGTCAGCGACGACGTCGCCTGGCTGAGCGCCTCACCCACGTCCGGCGCCGCTCCGGCGGACGTCACGCTCACGGCGAACCCGGCCGGCCTGAGTCCGGGCACGTACACCGCGTCGGTCACGGTCGCCTCGGTGGGGCTCGCCTCCAGGACGATTCCGGTGACGCTCACGGTCACGGCGCCCTCGACCGGGCTGGTCGGCGCCTGGGGCTTCGACGAGGCCGCGGGCGCCACGACCGCCGACGCGTCCGGCACGGGGAACACCGGCGCGCTGTCGGGTGCCACGCGCACGACCTCCGGACGCTTCGGCGGGGCGCTCACGTTCGACGGCGTCAACGACTGGGTCACGGTCGCCGACCACGCGTCGCTGCGGCTCACGACCGGGCTGACGGTCGAGGGCTGGGTCTATCCCACGTCCGGCGGCTCGAGTTGGCGGACGCTCGCGATCAAGGAAGTCCCGGGGAACCTGTCATGGGCGCTGTACCCGTTCGGCGACGGCGGCCGGGCGAGCGCGCACGTGAACTCCGGCACCGACCTCTGGGCCCTCGGGTCCTCCGCGCCGGCGCTCAACACCTGGACGCACTTCGCGATGACCTACGACGGCAGCGCGATCCGCCTGTTCCTCAACGGCTCGCTCGTGAGCACGCGCGCGCAGAGCGGCGCGATGGTCCAGGGCACCGGGCCGGTGCGGTTCGGCGGCACCGCGGTCTGGCCCGAGTGGTTCGCCGGTCGCCTGGACGAGATCCGGATCTACAACCGCGCCCTCACCGCGGCCCAGGTCCAGGCCGACATGGGAAGGGCGGTGAGCTCCGGAACCTAAAGGGGCCAGGCCCCTTTAGGTGACGCGAACGCCTTCGTCCTTGGCGACAAGGGCGGCGTAACGGCCGCCGAGAGCGAGCAGCTCCTCGTGAGCGCCGCGCTCGGCGACCCGCCCGCGATCGAGGACCACGATCTGGTCCGCGTCGCGCACCGTGGAGAGGCGGTGCGCGATGACGATCGTCGTGCGGCCCTCGGCGAGTTGCTCGAGCGCTTCGCCCACAGCGCGCTCGGTCTGCACGTCGAGGGCCGACGTGGCCTCGTCGAGCACGAGAACGGGCGGGTTGCGCAGGATCGTGCGGGCGATAGCGATCCGCTGCTTCTCGCCGCCGGAGAAGCGGAAGCCACGCTCGCCGACGACGGTCTCGTAGCCGTCCGGGAGCTCGACGATCTTGTCGTGGATCTGCGCGGCCCGGGCGGCTTCCTCGAGCTCTTCGTCGGTCGCGCTCGGCTTGGCGAAGCGCAGGTTCTCGCGCACGCTGGCGTGGAAGAGGTAGGTCTCCTGAGAGACGACGCCCACCGCGTCCGCGAGCGCGTCGAAGGTCAGGTCTCGGAGGTCGGTGCCGTCGATCCGCACCGCACCCCGTTCGGGGTCGTACAGGCGCGCGGCGAGGTAGCCGAGCGATGTCTTGCCCGCCCCGGTCTCGCCGACCAGCGCGGTGCGCGTGCCGGCGGGGACGGTGATGTCCACGTCCTGCAGCGTCCACTCGTCGCCGTAGCGGAACCACACCTCGTCGAAGTGCACCTCGCCCTTGACGTGATCGAGCCGCTTGGTGCCCGGTTCGATGTCCACGTGCAGGTCCAGGTACTCGAACACGCGCTCGAACAGCGCGGTGGAGGTCTGGATGTCCACGGCCACCGACAGCAGCGACTGGACCGGGAAGAAGAGCCGCGTCTGCAGCGTGGTGAAGGCGACGATGGTGCCGATCGAAGCGGCGCCCGGGGCGAGCCCCGCGAACAGGTAGACCAGCGCCGGCATCACGGCGAACGACGTCTGGATCGCGCTCATCATCCAGCGACCGGCCATGCGGCTCCGCACTTCGAGGTCGGCGAGGTTCTCCGACTCCTTGTCGAAGCGCTCCGCGAGCTCCGTGCTGCGGCCCATCGTCTTGCCCAGCAGGATCCCGCTCACTGACAGCGATTCCTGCACGAGGGCCGAGATGTCGGCCATCGCGCCCTGCTTGACCGTCGTGATCTTGCGCCGCTGGTTGCCGACGCGGCGCGCGAGCAGGACGAAGAAGGGCAGCAGCGCGAGCGAGAACAGCGCGAGCCGCCAGTCCAGCAGGAACATGGCGACGACCGACGCCACCACCGTCGTGACGTTGCCGACGATGGAAGCTGCGGTCGAAGTCACGACGGACTGCACGCCGCCGATGTCGTTCGCGATCCGCGACTGGATCTCGCCCGTGCGCGTCTTGGTGAAGAACGCCAGCGACAGCCGCTGCAGATGCCGGTAGACCTGCGTGCGCAGGTCGTGCATCACGCGCTGGCCGACGACGTTCGTAAGCCACGTCTGCCCGACGCCCAGGACGGCGGTGACGACCGCGATGGCGATCATCCCGCCGACCAGAACCCCGAGCAGCCCGTCACGGTCCTCCGGAATCGCGACATCGAGGATGTCGCGCAGGAGGAACGGGGTCACCATCCCCAGGGCCGCGCTGAACGCGATCAGCCCCAGGACGGTGAAGAGCGGGCCCTTGTAGGGCCGGAAGAGCCTCAGGATCCGGCGGTTCAACCCCGGCATCGCCGGCTTGTCCGGGTCGCGGGGGACGGGAGGTTGGCGGCGGCGCCCTCCCACGGGTTCGCCGCCGCCTTCTCCGTAGCGCCGGAAAGCTGCCGTCACACAGCCACCGTATTCGGCGCAGGCTCCAAAGCCAGCTCGAGCACCTCGTCGATGCTCATGACGGGGTGGAAGGACATCGCCTCGCGGACGTCCGCCGGGACGTCGTCGAGGTCACCGCGGTTGCGCTCGGGCAGGATCACCGTCGTCAGCCCCGCGGCGTGCGCGGCCAGGATCTTCTGCTTGAGGCCGCCGATCGGCAGCACGCGGCCCTGCAGGGTGACCTCGCCGGTCATCCCGACCGTGTGCTTGACGGGGCGACCCGTGAGGAGCGACGTCAGCGCGGTCGTCATGGTGACGCCGGCGCTCGGGCCGTCCTTGGGGATCGCGCCGGCGGGCACGTGGATGTGGAACTCGCGGTCCGTGAAGGCGTCCGCGTCGACGCCGAGCTCCTCCGCGTGGCCGCGGATGTAGGAGAGCGCGATCCGCGTCGACTCCTTCATCACGTCGCCCAGCTGGCCGGTCAGGACGAGGTTGCCCTCACCCTTGCCCTTCATCGCCGTGGCCTCGACGAACAGCACGTCGCCGCCCGTTCCGGTCACCGCGAGGCCGGTGGCCACGCCGGGGACGGCCGTGCGCAGCGCCGCCTCCTGGAAGACCTTCTGGCGGCCGAGCGCGTCGCGGACGATCTCCGTCGTGATCGCGACCGGGGTCTCGACCTTGGCCGAGGCGATCCGCGTCGCGGTCTTGCGCAGGATGGTCCCGAGCTCGCGCTCGAGGTTGCGCACGCCCGCCTCGCGGGTGTACTCCTGCGCGACCTGGGTCAGGATCTCGTCGGAGACCGTGACCTCGTCCTCGAGCAGGCCGTTGCGCTCGCGCTGACGCGGCCACAGGTACCCGCGGGCGATGGCGGTCTTCTCAGCCACGGTGTAGCCGTCGAAGCGAATGACCTCCATACGGTCCAGGAGCGGGCCCGGGATCGTCTCGGCGACGTTCGCGGTCGCGATGAACATGACCTGGCTCAGGTCCAGCTCCACGTCCAGGTAGTGGTCGCGGAACTCGTGGTTCTGGGCCGGGTCGAGCACCTCGAGCAGGGCCGCCGACGGGTCGCCGCGCCAGTCGGCGCCGACCTTGTCGACCTCGTCGAGCATGATCACCGGGTTCATCGTTCCGGCGTCGCGCAACGCGCGCACCAGGCGGCCCGGGAGGGCGCCGATGTACGTGCGGCGGTGGCCGCGGATCTCGGCCTCGTCACGCACGCCGCCGAGCGACATGCGGACGAACTCGCGCCCGGTGGCGCGGGCGATCGACTCGCCGATCGAGGTCTTGCCGGTGCCGGGAGGGCCGATCAGCGTGAGGATGGCGCCGGAGCGCTTGTCCTCCTTGATGCCGCGGTCCTCGCGCAGCTTCTTGACCGCCAGGTACTCGGTGATGCGGTCCTTGACGTCGTCGAGGCCGGCGTGGTCGGCGTCGAGCACCTCGCGGGCGGCGTTCGGATCGAGCTTCTCGTCGGAGGTCTTGCTCCACGGCACCGAGATCAGCCAATCCAGGTACGTGCGGATCATCGAGGCCTCGCCGGACTGCTCGCCCATGCGCTCCAGGCGGCCGAGCTCCTTGGTGGCCTGCTCCTCGACGCTCTCCGGCATGCCGGCGTCGGCGATCTTCTTGCGGTACTCCTCGGCGACCGAGGCGCCGTCCTCGCCCAGCTCGCGCTGGATCGACTCCATCTGCTTGCGCAGCACGTACTCGCGCTGCTGCTTGTCCGCGCCGGACTGGACGTCCTCACGGATCTTCTTGCGCAGCTGGAGGTCGGTCAGACGCTCGCGCTGGAGGTCGACGACGATCTGCAGCCGCTCGGAGACGTCGAGCGTCTCGAGCGCGCGGACCTTGTCTTCAAAGCTGACGTCGGGCGCGTAGCCGATGGTGTCGGCCAGCGGGCCGGGATCGCCGATGGCGCGCAGGAACGCGCCGATGCGGTCGTCGGCGCCGCGGAGCTCGAGGATCTCCTCGATGATCGCGCGGTACTCGCGCTCGAGGTTGCGGGTGGCGCCGTCGACAGGGACGTCGTCGTAGTGCTCGGTCACCTCGACCATGAGGCGGCCGGCCGGATCGGTGTGAGCGGCGCCCGCGACGCCGCGGGTGACGCCGGAGAGCTGGACGGCGCGTCCGCCGCCGGGGAGGCGGATGTGATCGGTGACCTCGGCGATGGTGCCGACCTTCGCGAACTCGCCCTCGTGGCGCGGGACGAGCAGGACCCGCTCCTCGTCGCCAACGCGGACGGGAAGCGTCACATCCATGGTGGGGAAGACCACCGTGTCGTCCAGCGGGACGAGCAGGAGCGATGTCATGGCGTGTGGCTTCACTTTCTGTAGCAACTTACCTTGGGTAGGTGGCTACAGAGTACCAGCCACACAGGGGCGCCACAAGAAGATCTCAGTTGCGCTGACTCAAATCTACCGCGTCGTCGACGTGGACGACGTTCCGTCCCCGCTCCTTGGCGGCATACAGCGCCCGGTCCGCGAGCGTGGTGAGCACCTGCGCGTCGGGCGGGGCGGTGCCGGCGGCCACCCCGGCGCTGATGGAGACGGCCAGGCCCGCGGGGAGTCGTCGCGTGCCCGAGGCGATCGCCACCCGCAGGCGCTCGGCGAAGTCGCGCGCGGCGTCGGCATCGGTGGTCGGCAACGCGACGAGGAACTCATCCCCGCCGAGGCGCGCCGTCAGGTCGCTCACGCGCGTCTGGCCCCGGATCGTCTGCGCGATCCACGTCAGCACCTGGTCGCCGACGTCGTGACCGAATGTGTCGTTGATGGACTTGAAGCGGTCGATGTCGACGGCCACGACGGCGATCTCGGTGCCGTCGCGCCGGGAGCGGGCGAGCTCGATCTCGAGCCGCTCGGCCAGGCCGCGGCGGTTCAGCAGCCCGGTGAGCGGGTCGACCCGCGCCTCGGCCCTGAGCTGCGTGACGAGCCCGCGATTGCGCGCCGCGAGCACCTGCACGACCGTCGCGATCATCGTCGTCGACACCATCACGTCGAGCCAGCGGTCGATGTTGCCCTCGCCCGCGGCCATCAGCAGCAGCGCCGCGCCGTGGGCGACGCCGATCGAGACGACCGTCAGCGCCGTCTCCCGCGGGCCGAAGAAGTACGCCACCCACAGCGCGGGCCACGAGTACAGGATCGCGGCGTCGCTGTAGCCGACGGTCGTGGCGACCGTGAACGCGATCAACGCTGCCCCGAGCGGCCCCAGCGCGACCATCGCCGCGCGTGGGACGCGCGGCCCGACGACCAGGACGAGCGGGATCAGGATCAGCCCCACCACGCCGGGGATATCCGAGAAGGACGGCCCGCCGGGGATGGCGGTCTCGACCGCGCCGACCGCCGCGGCGGCGGCGTAGATCGCCGCCCCACTGCGGATCATCGAGCGTTCCGGGGTGACCTTCACATAGGTCTAGTCGGCACCGCGGCTCAACCCGCCCTCACGGCGGGGTCAAGATCAGATCAAGCTACCGCGGCGGCATGCGGAGCGCGCCGTCGAGGCGGATGACCTCGCCGTTGAGCATCGTGTTCTCGACGATGTGGAGGGCGAGCTTGGCGTACTCGTCCGGGCGGCCCAGGCGGGGCGGGAACGGCACCTGCGTGCCCAGGGCGGTGCGGGTCTCCTCGGGCAGGCCGGCGAGCAGCGGTGTGTCGAAGAGGCCCGGGGCGATCGCGCAGACGCGGATGCCGGACTGGGCGAGGTCACGCGCGGCGGGGAGCGTGAGGCCGACGATGCCGCCCTTGGACGCGGAGTAGGCGACCTGGCCGATCTGGCCATCGTAGGCGGCGATCGAGGCGGTGTTGATGTGCACACCGCGCTCGCCCTCGGCGTCGGGCTGGTTGGTCAGCATCGACGCGGCCGCGAGGCGGAGCACGTTGAAGCTGCCGATCAGGTTCACGCGGATGACGGTCTCGAACGTCTCGAGGCTGTGCGGGCCCTTCCGCCCGGCGGTCTTCTCGGCCGGTCCGATCCCGGCACAGCTGACGCTGATGCGCAGACCCTCATCACCCGCGGCGGCGACCACGGCGGCTTCAACCTGCGTCGCGTCCGTCACGTCGGTGTGGGCGAAGCTCGCGCCGAGCTCGTCGGCCAGCGCCTGGCCGCGCTCGGCGTCGAGGTCGGCGATCGTGACGTTCGCGCCGGCGGCGTGCAGCGCGCGGGCCGTCGCCGCGCCGAGGCCGGACGCCCCGCCGGCTACGAGTGCGTTTGCTCCTCCGATATCCATGGGCGAGGAAACTAGCCCAGGCGGGCGGTGCGGCTCGGTGCCGAGCGTGAGGCGATCACGTCGTTGCCCTCGAACTTGGCCACCAGGCGGACGCGGCTGGAGACCTTCGAGCGGAACCGCACGGTCACGGCGTACTCGCACGTGCGTGAGAGCGAGGTGCGCGTGGTGGAGACCGTCTTGGTCCCGCGCTTGGCCGTGATCACGACCCGGCCTGAGCAGCCCTGCGAAGGCGACACGGTCGCGGGCCGCCGCAGCGTCCCGGTTGCGCGGAAGGAGTAGGGCGCGGTGCGATCCCGGCTGGGCCGCAGCGACAGCGACAGCCCGGGCGAGGTGAACCGCCGCACGGTCACGGCGCGCACGACGCTGGTCGTCTGTCCGGCCGTGTCCACGGCGACGGCGAGCAGCGTGTTGCGGCCCACATCCCCGCCGCGCGGCGTATAGGCGCACTCGTAGGGAGCGGCGAGGTCTTCGCACACCAGCCGGTCGTCGTCGAGGAACTGCACCTTGGCGAGTCCGCGATCGTCGGCCGCGTCCACGCGGAGCGTCGTCGGGTCGTTCGCGTTCAGCGACGCGGCGGCCCCGGGCGCGCTCCAGGCGAGCGTCGGCGCGCGATCATCGAACGGTCCGCCGGGCGCGGCTTCGACCGTGACGTTCTCGCACGAGGGGGAGATCTGGTCCAGCGTGTCGGCGAGCACCGTGTCGACGCCGCCGCTGCAGATCACGGTGTCGGGCGAGCTGTCGCGCGCGTTGATGGTGTCGTTGGATGCCCCGCCCTCGAGCACGTCGGCACCCTCGCCGCCGGTGATCACGCCGGGACCGCCCGTGACTTCGAGGTGGTTCGCGCGGCCGTCGCCGGCGATCGTGACGATGCCGGCTTCCGCGGCGCCCTGGATGTTCTCCACGTCGGTGCCGATGAGATCGTTCTCGCCCGCCGCGCCGTCGTTGGCGAGCCCGTCGAGCGAATAGCTCGGGGAGACGCGCGTGCCGTAGGACACGGTGTCGATGCCCTCGCCACCGCTGACGCCGTCCATGCCGTTGTCGGGCTGGAGCACGTCGTTGCCTTCACCGCCACGCAGCACGTCGTTCCCAGGGCCTGCGTCGATGGCGTCGTCTCCGAAGCCGCCATCGATCGTGTCGTTGCCGAAGCCGGTGTCGATGGCGTCGTTGCCGTCGCCGCCATCGACGGTCATCGGGATCATCACGACCGGCGGGGGCGGCGCGGGTAGCGGAGGCCCAGTGGTGATCGCCGTCACGCGGTCACTGCCGTCGCGGACATCGACTTCGATCCGCGTGATGGGGCCGGCGCACGTCGCGGAGTCGGTGGTCCCGGTGCAGCCGGTGAGGACGAACGGGTCACGGTCGCCGGACGCGCTCTCGCGCGTGACCGTCACGCTGCCCGCCGTTTCGGAGAACGTGACGTTGTTCGTCAACCCGGCCGCGGCAGTGAACCGGAGCACGCCGCCCGACACCGTGATCGTCGCCGCGTTCGCGGCCGAAGGCACGGCGAGGGAAAGCGCCATCAACATCAGTACTCGCCGGATCATCGGTGTTCGAGGCTACCCAGCCATCGCGTAGCGCAAGAACAGCTCATCCCCCGAACGGAGGACCCAGCGCAGGGAAAAGCGTGAGAGCTCGGGCAGGCGGCCGCCGGAGACGATCGAGAGCTCGTCCTCGTCGCCGGTGATGACCGGCGTGAGCGTGAGGAAGAGCTCGTCGACGAGTCCGTCGGCCAGGAACCCGCGGAACAGCGTCGGGCCTCCTTCGCTCAAAAGCGCGCGGATGCCGCGCCCACGAAGGTCTGCCAACGCCGCGGCCGGGGTGCACTCGTCCAGCCGGACGACCTCGACCGGCGCGGCGACGTCGGGCGGCTCGCCCGCGTCGGCGGGGCCGTAGACGATCACTTCCTGGTCGGCGGCCGCGAACAGGCCCGCCTCCCATGGGATGTCGAAGCGGCGCGAGATCAGCACGGCCGGGGGAGAGGTCGGGCGCCGCGCGGGACCGACGAGCCGCGCGTAGCCCTCGGCGCGCACGGTGCCGGGCCCGATCAGCACGGCGTCCGCGGCGGCGCGGAGCGAGAGCAGCATCTCCAGGTCGGCAGGCCCGCCCAGCGGCTTGGTGGACCCGTCCACGGCCGCGCGCCCGTCCAAGGTCCCGACGAAGTTGAAGAACGTGAACGGGCGGTCATCGCCCGCCAGCGACGCGAGATCGGCTTCGGCGAGCCACGTCGCGGCCTCCCGCGCCTCGCCGACGTCGTCAAGCCGCTGGAACACAGCACCCCTCGATGTGGTCGTCGACCAGCCCGCACGCCTGCATCAGCGCGTAGGCGGTGGTCGGGCCGACGAACTTGAAGCCGCGCTTCTTGAGCTCCTTCGCCATCGCCTTGGACTCGGCGGTCACGGCCGGCACCTCCCCGCGCCCGGTCGGACGCGGACGAGCAGGCGGCGCGAAGCTCCACAGCAACTCGCTCAGGTCCACCGTCAGCGCCGCGCGCGCGTTGACGATCGCCGCCTCGATCTTGGCCCGATTGCGGACGATCCCCGCGTCGGCCATCAGCCGTGCGACGTCGTCATCGCCGAACGCGGCCACCACGGCCGGGTCGAACCCGGCGAACGCGGCCCGGAAGTTCTCCCGCTTGCGCAGGATCGTGATCCACGACAGCCCGGACTGGAACGCCTCCAGGCAGAGCTTCTCGTACAGCGCCACCGAGTCCCGGACCGGGCGGCCCCACTCGTCGTCGTGGTAGGCCACGTAGTCCGCGGTGGAGGCGCCCCACCAGCAGCGCATCCGTCCATCCGGCCCTTCAGCGAGCGCGTCGTTCACGCGTCGGCAGGCTATAGGCTCCGGCCCGGATGAACTTCAGCCGCCTCGGACGCGGGGAATACCTCGCCGTGCTCGGCGGCCTGCTGCTCGCAGTGAGTCTCTTCCTGCCGTGGTACGAGACCAACCCGGACAATCGCAACGCCATGATCGACGGAGTCCGCGGCTCCGCGACGGCGTTCGACGCGTTCCCGATCCTGCGCTGGCTGCTGCTCGCCGCGGCGGTCGCGCCGCTGATCCTCGCGTGGGTGATCCTGCGCGACCATCAGCTGTCGTGGCCCCGCGGGGAGCTGACCGCGGTGGTGGGGATGGTCGCGATCGTGCTCGTGCTCTATGTCGGCCTCGTCGACCGGCCGGGTACGCCGTCGAGCCAGATCTCGCTGCGCATCGGCTGGTTCGTCGCCCTCATCGGCTGCGCCCTGATCGTCACCGGCGGCGCGATGCGAGCGGGTAGCACCGAACGACCACGCAAGCCTCCAGGAGTCCTATGAGCACCCCCCGCGATGACATGCCGCCGGACCGCAACCTCGCGCTGGAGCTCGTGCGCGTGACGGAGGCCGCGGCGCTGCAGGCCGCGCGCTTCGTCGGCATGGGCGACAAGGAAGCGGCCGACCAGGCCGCCGTGGACGGCATGCACGCCGTCCTGCACACGATCCACATGGACGGGATCGTCGTGATCGGCGAGGGCGAGAAGGACGAGGCGCCGATGCTGGCCAACGGCGAGGTCGTCGGCGACGGCACGCCGCCGCACGTGGACATCGCCGTCGACCCGCTCGACGGGACGCGCCTGACCGCCCAGGGTCGCCCGAACGCGGTCAGCGTCATCGCGCTGGCCGAGCGCGGCTCGATGTTCGACCCCGGCCCCGTCTTCTACATGGAGAAGATGGCCGGCCGCGACGAGATCGTCGACCTGCTGGACCTGGACCGCCCGCTCGGCAAGACCGTCGAGCTGATCGCCGAACGCAAGGGCACCGAGGTGCGCGACGTCATGGTGGTCGTGCTCGACCGCCCGCGCCACGAGGAGGGCATCCAGCAGATCCGCGAGGCGGGCGCCCGCGTGCGGCTGATCACCGACGGCGACGTCGCCGGCGCGCTGCTCGCGGCCGACCCGATGCGGCCCGTGGACCTGCTGTGGGGGATCGGCGGCACGCCGGAGGGCGTGATCACCGCCGCGGCGCTCAAGTGCTACGGCGGCGGCATGATCGGCCGCCTGTGGCCGTCGAACGACGAGGAACGCACGAAGGCCGAGGCCGCCGGGTACGACGTCAAGAAGGTGATGACCCACGACGACCTGGTCAAGAGCGACGACTGCTTCTTCTCCGCGACCGGCGTGACGGACGGTGACGTCCTGCGGGGCGTGCACTACGAGGGCTCGCGCGGGGCCACCACGGAATCGCTCGTGATGCGCTCGCGCAGCGGCACCGTGCGCCGGATCGCCTCCCGCCACGACCGCGACAAGCTGCGCTCGCTCACGGGGTACCGCTACGGCTGAGATCCGGGCCATCGAACGCGGCAGCCGGCTTCGCCGGCGCCATGCGCGATCGCTTGGTGATCGCTTCGCGGATCACCGGGCATTCGTCGACGCCGTCGTCGCCGAACGGCTCGGCCGGCTCTCGCCGCGCGTGCAGCGGCGGCTGTCCGGCCGTCCGCCGATCATCGTCGACGGCCAGCGCCTCGAGGCCGACGTCCAGCTCATGCTGGCGATGAGCGCCATGATCGGCGAGCCGGTCTGGGATGAGCGCCTGCAGCCCGAGGCGGCGCGCACGGTCGTGCGCGAGACCGCCGCGACCGCGGCGGGCCGCAAGATCGTGCCGGTCGGAGCGGTCGAGGACCTGACGGTCGCCGGCCTGCCCGCCCGCCGCTACGTCTCCGCCGAGCCTGGCGAGAAGCCGGCGCTGTTGTACCTGCACGGCGGCGGCTTCGTGGTCGGCGACCTCGAGACGCACGACCCGCCGTGCCGCGTCCTCTGCCGTCACGCGGGCGTGGACGTGCTTAGCGTCGAGTACCGCAAGGCGCCCGAGCACCCGTTCCCCGGCTACGTCGACGACGCGCGGCGCGCGTACGAGTGGGCCGCCGAGCGTTATGACCGCGTCGTGGTCGGCGGCGACAGCGCGGGCGGCAACCTGGCGGCGACGCTCGCGCTCGAGTACGACCCCGAGCTCGCGCTGCTGATCTACCCGGTGACCGACATGACGACCATCCGCGAGTCGCACCGCCTGTTCGGCAAGGGCTTCTTCCTCACCGACGAGTTCCGCGACTGGTACGCCGGCCACTTCCTGGGCGACGGCGATCCCGCGGATCCGCTGCGCTCGCCGCTGCTGTCACCGAATCTCAAAGACTCCGCGCCGGTGCTGCTGATCCTCGCCGGCTTCGACCCGCTGCGCGACGAGGGCCGCGCCTACGGCAGAGCGCTCGAGGACGCCGGTGTCCCTGTGACCACACGGCTCTTCCCGGGGCTGATCCACAGCTTCATCCACGCCATCGGCGCCAGCCCGTCTTCGCGCGCCGCCTTGATCGAAACCGCAGGGATGCTGCGAGCACTCCTCCAACGAGCAGCGTGAGCACGACCACGCCCTGCCAGGGCGTGTCGCCGACGTTCACCGCGCCGTCCGGCCCTCGCTCGTCCTCGGCGAAGGCGCCCACCACGGACTCCTCGAGCTCGAGCCTGGCCAGCGAGCGCAGGAATCCGTGCGTGACGAGCACGTGGATGCGCGACTGGGTGTTCACGTAGACCCAGCGGGCGACCCAGGTGGCGATCGACGGGTAGAAGTTCGCGATCTCGACCTCGACGTGGATCCGCGCGTAGCCCTCACGCTCGGGCTCGACGCGCCGCACATCGATTTCAAGGAAGCCCTCGTTGCGCTGGGACACGAGCAGGCCGTCCTGGATCTTCCACTGCACGATCCCGCGCCCGTCGCTCATGTCGTACTCGGGTGCGCTGAAGCGCAGCAGGACCAGCGGACGCCCGATCACGACCACCAGGCGCTCGTGCTCGGTGTAGGTCACACGGATGATCCCGAGCGTGACGCGCGACAGGTACTTCCAGTACGTTCGGGCGAGGCGCTCGAGGTTGGCCGGCTTCCACAGCGCGAGCAACTCGTCCTCGGGCATCTCGACGTTCGCGGCCTGGACCGACCGCACCCCGCCGTGCTCGTCCATCACGGTGTGCTCTTCGGGGTCGGCGATCACCGCGTTGGCGATGTGGCGCTCGTTGTCGCGGTTGAGCAGCTTCATCGCTTCAGGGCTTCACGCACCGCGTCGTCGAAGCTCAGGGGGTTGTCATTGAGGCCGGGCGGGGGCGGTGTCTCCACGAGCATCTCCGCCCCCAGTCCGTCCACGAGCGGCTTGATCAGCCCGAACTGCACCGGGGTGACGAGGGCGACCCAGTAGGAGGACAGGCGGGGTGTGAGCACGGGGACGCGGATGACCGTCGGCGGGCGGCGACCCATGAGCGGGGCGGCGCGGGCCATCATCTCACGATAGGAGAGGACGTCGGCGCCTCCGAGCTGCACCTCGTCCGGCGCGTCGTCCACGCGCGCGAGGTCGGCGAGCGTCTTGATCACGTCCGAGAGCGCGATCGGCTGCGTCTTCGTGTCCAGCCACTTCGGCACGATCATCACCGGCAGCCGCTTGATCAGGTGCTCGAGGATGTCGTAGGACGCGCTGCCGGGGCCGACGATCATCGCCGCACGCACGTACACGACCTTCGAGCCCAGCCGAGCGCGCAACAGGCTCGCGACTTCGTGGCGCGACTGCAGGTGCTCGGAGTCCTCGGACCCGAGCCCGCCGAGGTAGACGACCCGCCCCACGCCCGCGTCCTCCGCCGCGACGGCGAAATTCACCGCTGCGGCGCGGTCCTTGGCGGCGAAATCCCCGCCGGACCCCATCGAGTGGACGAGGTAGTACGCGGTGTCGATGCCCTCCATCGCTTCCGGCAGGCCTTGGCCGGAGAGCACGTCGCCTTTGCGTGCGTCACCCTTGCCCGCGCCGCGGCGGCTGAGTGTGCGCACACTCTCACCGCGTTTGAGCAGTTCGTCGACAAGCTGTGAACCGACGTACCCGGTGGCACCAGTGACAAGGATCATCGGGCAGGGAGCTACCCGAGTTGCCCGTCGAGAATCCCGATCGGGCGCACGGCCGTAGGTGGGACGACCTGTGAAGAAGCTCGCGATCAAGGACGTGGCGGAGCAGACCGGCGTGGCCGCCGGGACCATCCGCATGTGGGAACAGCGCTACGGCTTTCCCGAGCCGGGGCGAACGGCTTCCGGGTACCGCGTGTACACCGAGGACGACGTCGCCGCCATCAAGCGCGTGCTCGCCTTCCGCGACCGCGGGCTCTCCGTCCCGGCGGCGCTCGAGCGGGCTCGCGCGGTGGAGGGCACGACCGACCGTCCGTCGATCTTCGCCGCGCTCGTCGCCGCCGACGGACCCGTGCGCCCGCAACGGCTGGGCAAGTCGACGCTCGTCGCGCTCTCGCGCGCGATCGAGGAAGAGGCGATCGCGCGGGCCGCCGGCCCGGTGGTCATCGGCGCCTTCCAGAGCGAGGGCAACTACCGCGCCGTCGAGCACCGCTACCGCCGGATGGCGCGCGTGGCCGATGCCGTCGGCGTGTTCGCGACCTTCGACGAGCTGCGCGTCGGGGACGAGGACGAGCCCGTCGAGATCCCGGTCGGCTCCTCCGACGCACTCGGTCACGAGTGGGCGGTGGTGGTCGACGCGCCCGGTTTCGCCGCCTGCCTCGTCGGCTGGGAGACGCCGGACGATGGCCCGCGCCGGATCTTCGAGGCGATCTGGACGATGGACCCGACCGTGGTCCGTCGCGCCGCGCAGGTCGGGGCTTCGCTCGCGGCGCGTCAGGCGCCGGAATGGTCGGAGCGTCTGCTCGGCCTGCTCGCGGACCGCCCGCTCGCCGTCGAAGTCCCGACACCCGGTCTCACGGCGGTGACGAACCGGATGCTGGGCTTCCTCGACGCGCCCTAAGGTCGAGGAATTCGGCTGATGGTGCGTTTGAGGACCTGACCGCCCACGGTCAAGCCGATTTGCGCCAACTCGCCGGTGGCGAGGATGGCGGTGGTGACGAGCTCCGTGCCCTTGGGTGCGCCGAGCGGCTTGGGCGGCGGGTCGGTCCGGCGGTGGCTGACGAGCTCAGGCGCGGCGGACCGCACGGCGCGCGGCTTTGCGATGCGCTGCGGGGCCGGCCCGCGCCGCGGTTTCGGCGCGCTGTGACGCGGCGCGCCGAGCCGATCCGGGCGCGTGTTGGGGAGCGCGCCAAGCACGCCGTTCCCGTTCGCTCGGGGCTTCGCCTTCGCTTTTGGAGCCTTTTCCGGCATGCGCGCATCGAGTGTACGCGTGGACACGGCGTCAGTGGCGACTATGATGGCCTCAGACCCAACACCCCCGCCATACGCGCAGCGCTGCGCATGCCGGAAATGAGACCGGTGACAACTGCGGGTGGAAGTCGGCAAATGCAGCGCCTAGACTCAGCCGCATCGGCAGCGCCGGGAGGGTGTTCTACCCCCGTAGCCGTCGTGGGGCACACATATCCAGAAAGGCCGGCTCTCCATGGAGAGCCTCGCTAGAACGGGACTTCCATGTCAGTTGTGGATCTGCAGGAACTCGAAGAAGTCAAGGGACTGATCCTCAAGGGCCAGCAGGTAGGCGTCCTGACGTTCGCCGAGATCACGACCGCGGTAGCCGAGGTCGATCTGGACGAGTCGGACGTCGAGGAGCTGCACGCCTTCCTAGAGAAGTCAGAGATCGAGCTCGTCGAAGAGATCGATCCGGCGCTTGCCGCGGGGCAAGAGGACCGCGCTCCTGACAAGCGCGGACGGCGTAAGGCGAAGACGGCTATCGACCTGAAGCCGGACATGACCACCGATTCCCTTCAGTTGTTCCTGAAGGACATCGGCAAGGTCCGCCTGCTCACCGCCCAAGAGGAAGTCGACCTCGCCCGCCGCATCGAGCGGGGCGATCTCGACGCCAAGCAGAAGATGGTCGAGTCGAACTTGCGGCTCGTCGTCTCCATCGCGAAGAACTACCGCAACCAAGGCTTGCCGTTCCTGGACTTGATCCAGGAGGGGACGCTCGGTCTCGTTCGCGCGGCGGAGAAGTTCGACTACCGCAAGGGCTTCAAGTTCTCGACCTACGCCACGTGGTGGATCCGCCAGGCGATCGCTCGCGCGCTCGCCGACAAGGCGCGGACCATCCGGATCCCGGTCCACGTGGTGGAGAAGCTCAACAAGATCGGCCGTGCCGAGCGCAAGCTCGTGACGGAACTCGGCCGTGAACCCACCCCGGAGGAGATCGCCGAAGTCACCGGCATCGACCCCGAAGAGGTGGACTCGATCAAACGCTCCGCCCAGGCGCCGGTCTCGCTCGAGAAGCCGGTCGGCGACGAAGAGGAGTCGGAGTTCGGCCAGTTCATCGCCGACGAGCGTGCGGAATCCCCGTACGAGCGCGCGGCGGAGATCCTCACCAAGGAAGCCCTGCGTGAGGCGCTGGAGAACCTGTCCTACCGCGAGCGGCGCGTGCTCGAGCTGCGGTACGGCCTCGGCGGGGAGCACCCGCGCACGCTCGACGAAGTCGGGCGTACGTTCAACGTGACGCGCGAGCGCATCCGCCAGATCGAGAACCAGTCGCTCAAGAAGCTCCAGTCGCTCGCGGAAGCCCAGAAGCTCCGCGACGTGGCTTAGTCAGAACGCTTCGTAGCAGTCGTAGGTCGCGTGGCGGAAGACCTTTCCGTCACGCACCTGCGTGAACGTGGCGATGTGCGCCGTCAGCTCCTGACCCGTTCGGAGATGTGCGCTTCGGGGTGGAGCACGCGCGCCAGCGCGTCCTCGTCGAACGCCGCGGCCGCCGCGAAGAAGTCGGCCCCCGACTGGCGCCTGTTCCAACAGCTCGTGGAAGGTCCGCGGCCGGTCGGCGAGGTGGCCGAGAACCTGGGCGTCACGTCTCAGGCGATCTCCAAGACGGCACGCGAGCTCGAGGACCTCGGGTACGTCGAGCGCACGCCCAGCCCGGCGGATGCGCGCGTCTGGTTGCTGGCGCTCTCAGGTCGCGGCCGGGCGGCGGTGGAGGCCAGCCGTGCCGCCCGGGCGGCGCTCAACGCCGAGCTGGTGGCAACGCTTGGGACAGCTCAAGTGGAGGCTGCGGCCAAAACGATGAGATTCGCGCTCGAATCGAGAAATGCGATGCAAGCGGTGACGTCCAGGCGGGTACGCAGTGCTCAAGGCCTTCCGGGTGAGGGCCGATGAAACCCCCTGTATGGCTTTCGATCTCGACCACGCGCTGCGCTACCTCATCGCGGCCGAGGGCTCGGACCTTCACCTGAAGGTCCCCTCGTATCCGCTGATCCGCCTGCACGGCCACCTGGAGCCGATCGCCGGCACGGAACGTCTCTACCCCGAGGACACGCGCCAGGCGCTGGCGCAGATGCTCCTCGATCCGGAGAAGGTCGCCGAGTTCGAGGCCGAGAACGAGGTCGACTTCTCCTACTCCGTGGAAGGTCTCGGCCGCTTCCGCGTCAACGCCTTCCTGCAGCGCGGCTCGATCTCGGTCGTCATGCGCGCGATCCCGGTCACGATCAAGTCCGTCGACGAGCTCGGGCTCCCCGAGGCGGTCACCGACCTGGCCAACGAGGAGCGCGGGATCATCCTGCTCACCGGCACGACCGGCTCCGGCAAGTCGACCACGCTCGCGGCGATGATCGACCACATGAACCGGACGATGAAGAAGCACATCGTCACGATCGAGGACCCGATCGAGTTCCTGCACCGCGACCGCAACTGCATCATCAACCAGCGCGAGGTCGGGCAGGACACCGCGTCGTTCAAGCGCGCGCTGCGCCGCGTGCTGCGCCAGGACCCGGACGTGATCCTGGTCGGCGAGATGCGCGACGAGGAGACCGTCCACACCGCGCTGTCCGCGGCCGAGACGGGTCACCTCGTGCTCTCCACGCTGCACACGGTCGACGCGCCGGAGACGGTCAACCGCATCATCGACTTCTTCCCGCCCCATCAGCAGCAGCAGGCCCGCGCGATGATCGCCGGCACGCTGAAGGGCATCGTCTCCCAGCGCCTCGTCCGCACCGCCGACGGGCAGGGCCGCGTGGCGACCTGCGAGATCCTGAAGATGACCGGCCGCGTCCACGACATGATCCTGGACCCGAAGCTCACCGGTCAGCTCCCCGAGGTGGTCGCCGAGGGCGGCTACTACGGGATGCAGACGTTCGACCAG
Organism: Solirubrobacter taibaiensis; assembly: GCA_027587225.1. Taxonomy (GTDB): domain Bacteria; phylum Actinomycetota; class Thermoleophilia; order Solirubrobacterales; family Solirubrobacteraceae; genus Solirubrobacter; species Solirubrobacter taibaiensis. The sequence goes on along the minus strand of JAPDDQ010000066.1, from coordinate 12,372 downwards.
CACCTGCTCAAGCACCTGCGCGCCGGCCGCATCACCTATGAAGAGGCGATGACCGCGGCCACCTCGCCGCACGACTTCAAGTTGATGGTCGCCGCCGAGGGCCCGATCGCCGAGGCGAACGCGCCGCAGGCCGTGCCTTCTCTGGGCCAGGCGACCGTCGCGCCGGGCGTGCCCGCGGGCCCGCCGCCGCCGAGCGCGCCTCCGCCTGGCATCCGTTTCTAAGTACGGGTATCCGCCCCGCGCTGGGGCGCACGTCGCTTAGGCTTGCGCCCCATGCAGACCACGCTCGGGCAGTTCAATGAGACGCAATCGCAAGACGCCTTCGCGCTTCAGAACTCGAAGCTCCTGAAAGTCCGCCTTGAAGCCGTGACCATTCAGGCCAAGCTCGGCTCGATGGTCGCCTATCAGGGTGACGTCACCTTCGAGCACGCCGGCTCCGGTGGTCTCGGGCGCATGCTCAAGAAGGCGGTGACCGGCGAGGGCGTCCAGCTCATGAAGGTCACGGGCCGTGGCGAGGTATTCCTGGCCGATCAGGCGCAGGACATCCACCTGATCTACCTCGAGAACGACATGATCACGGTCAACGGGCCGAACCTGCTCGCGTTCGACACCGGCATCGACTGGGACATCCGCCGCGTCGAAGGCGCCTCCGGGATGATGGGCGGCGGCATGTACAACATGGCGCTGCACGGCACGGGCTGGGTGGCGATCATCTCCGACGGCCCGCCGGTGCTGCTCAACGTGGCCGCCGCGCCGACGTTCGCCGACGCGCAGGCCGCGATCACGTGGTCCAGCGGCGTCCAGACCGGCATCCGCACCGACTTCAAGATGAAGAACCTGATCGGCCGCGGCTCGGGCGAGAGCGTTCAGATGTCCTTCCAGGGCCAGGGCTGGGTGCTCGTGCAGCCGTCCGAGGGTCAGGTCGTCGGCGTCCAGCAGCAGCAGAGCTCGCAGGGCGGGCTCGGCGGTCTGCTCAACAGCTAAACGGGGTTCACTACCTGATCACGTGACCATCACCTGACGGTCACAGGACGGGGCGGGCGGTCCGTTTGGATCGCCCGCGTGCTGAAAAGGACTCTCACACTCGCGGCGGCCTTCGCGCTGCTGGCGCCGCCGTTGGCGAGCGCGCAGGGCGAGCTTGCGCTGATCGACAAGACCGAGCCCGTCGGGCCCGGAATCACGCTCCGCCACTTGAAGACGGTCGACGCGACCGGCTGGTACGACCATCAGATCCTGTCGGTCGACCTCGCCAACCCGGCGGTCAAGTCGGACTCGCTGTGGAAGGGCGCGGTCGCCGCGGGCGGCCCGCTGACCGAGTCCGCCAACAAGGCGGGTGCGGTCGCCGGCGTCAACGCGGACTTCTTCGACATCAACAACTCCACCGCGGCGCTCGGCGGGCAGATCCTCGGCGGCACGCTGCTGAAGAGCCCTGACCGCGGCACGGGCTGGAACCACGCGGGCGTCGGCAAGGACGGCATCGGCCGGCTGGTCGACCTGACGCTTGAGGCCAGCGCTTCGCTGAAGGGCGTCCCGCACCGCGTGCTGACGCTCAACGCCGCCAACGGCGACGGCGTGGCGGCGGGCTCGATGCTCGCGTTCACCAGCGCCTGGGGCACCTACGCGCGCAACCGCGGCCTGCTCGGCGTGACGAACGTCGCGGAAGTGCTCGTGCAGGACAACAAGGTCGTCTCGGTCAACCCGACCGGCACCGGCGCGGGGGAGATCCCGGCCAACGGCTTCGTGCTCGTCGGCCGCGACGCCGCCGCGGACGCGATCCGCGCGCTCGCCCCCGGCGACGACGCCACGCTCACGTACGGCCTCAAGGACGCGGTCGCGCGGGAGATGCAGTTCGCGGTCGGCGGCAACCAGCCGCTCGTCCGTGACGGCGCGGCGCTGCCCGACGGCCAGCTCGACAACGCGGTCCACCCGCGCACCGCGATCGGCTTCAAGGACGGCGGCAAGACGATGCTGCTCGTCACCGCCGACGGCCGCCAGGCGCCGGTGCTCGGCGTCACGCTGCGTCAGCTCGCGCGCACGTTCGTCGCGCTCGGCGCGGAGACGGCGCTGAACCTCGACGGCGGCGGCTCGACGACGATGGTCGCCCGCGCGCTCGGCGACAACGCCGTGACGGTGCGCAACTCGCCGTCCGACGGCTTCGAGCGCCACGACCCGAACGGCGTCGGCGTGTTCGTCACGGCCGGCACCGGCGTCGTCGACGAACTCATCGTCACCCCCGAGGAGCCGCGCGTGTTCCCGGGCCTGCGCCGCACGCTGCAGGTCAAGGCCGTCGACAACCACGACACGCCGGTGGCTGCCGGTGAGGTGAGCTGGACGGGCGCCGCGAACGGCGTCGTCACCGCTCCGGCGGACGCGTCCGGCAAGGTGACCGCGACGGCGAAGGCCGGCTCCGCCACCGAGGAGACCGACGTCCGCGTCCTCGGCAAGCTGCAGGCGCTCGAGCTGTCCTCCGCACGCCTCTCGTTCGCCGAGGCGGGCGCGTCCTTCGCGCGCACGCTGCGCGTCCAGGGCCGCGATCGCCAGGGCTTCACGACCACGATCGAGCTCGCCGACCTGGACCTCAGCTACGACCAGTCGCTGCTGAAGATCGAGCAGGCCGGCGACCTGCTGCGCCTGACGCCGCTCAAGCCGGGCGGCACCGTCCTCTCGGCCAAGGTGGCCGGCGAGGAGATCAAGCTCCCGATCACGATCGGCGTGGTCACGCAGAACGTCTACACGTTCGATCACGCGGACGAGACCAACCGCTGGACGACGAACGGCACGGCGCCGGCCACGCAGCAGCTCTCGATGCAGGACGGCCGCCTGAAGCTGACCTACGAGGGCCGCCGCAACATGGGCATCACGATGCGCACGGCGATCGTGCCGGACCGGATCCCGCTCCCGGGCCAGCCGCTGCGCATGCGTCTGCGGCTGTGGTCCGAGCGCAACATCACGCTGTCCTACGTCTCCTACCTGAACGCCGACGGCGTCTCGGCGGGCCCGCTCGGCTCGGCGATCAAGGCCGGCTGGAACGACCTCGTGTGGACGTTCCCGGCCAGCACGAAGTTCCCGGTCCGGATCAGCTCGTTCCAGGTGATCGAGACAAACGTCGCCGCCCAGCAGAACGGCTCGGTCATCTTCGACAAGATCGAGATCGACAGCTCGGCCGAGGTCGAGTCGCCGCCGACCCCGGACCTGCGCCCGGACCCGATGTTCTCGGCGGACGGGAAGGCCGTGGGTGACTGGTCGTTCGCGACGCTCTCGGACATCCAGTTCACGGCCGCTTCGCCCGACCTGGCCAAGACCGGCATCGCCGCGCTCAACCGGATCCGCGCGACCGACCCGGACCTCGTCGTGCTCAACGGCGACATCACCGACCTCGGCGGCGTGGCCGACCTCAAGCTCGCGCGCGAGACGCTCGAGACCGGCGGCTGCGACTTGATCCCGGCGGGCGGCACGCCGGACAGCGACCCCGAGACCGTGCCTTGCTACTACGTGCCGGGCAACCACGAGTCCTACACGGCTTCCGGCCAGGGCACGCTGGCGAACTGGGTGGCTGAGTTCGGCACCCCGTACCGCACGTTCGATCACAAGGGCACGCGCTTCATCCTGCTCAACTCGACGCTCGGCAACCTGCGCTCGTCGGACTTCGCGCAGCTGCCGATGCTCAAGCAGGCGCTCGACACGGCCGTGACGGATGCCGGGATCGACAACGTGATGGTGTTCGCGCATCACCCGACCAACGACCCGGGTGAGCTGGACGCGTCGCAGCTGACCGACCGCACCGAGGTGCAGCTGATCGAGAAGCTCCTGACGGACTTCCGTGAGGCGTCGGACAAGGGCATCGCGATGGTCGGCTCGCACGCGCAGATCGCCAACGTCCAGCGTGAGCAGGGCGTCGCGTACGTCGTGCACCCGTCGAGCGGCAAGGCGCCGTACGGCACGCCGGACCGCGGCGGCTTCACCGGCTGGATGCGCTGGACGGTCGACCGCTCCGAGAAGGCCTCACAGCAGTGGATCACCGCTGACGTGCGCGCGTTCGCCCAGTCGGCGACGCTCACCGCCCCGGAGGCGCTCGAGGTCGGCGACTCCGCGCAGCTCGAGGGCACGATCGTGCAGCCGTCAGGCGTCCTGCCCGGGTCGCGCGTCGTCCCGCTGCGCTACCCGATGTCCGTGCGCTGGAGCGGCTCGGACAACCTCGCGGTCGGCACCGACGTAGCGGGCGCGAAGGCCGCGGGCAAGGCCGCGATCCTCGATCCGGCCACGCGCAAGCTCACGGCGCTCAAGTCGGGCGACGTCACCGTCACCGTGACCGTCGACTCGATGCGCGAGTACACCGGCGAGGCCTCGATGGCCCCGATCGCGACCTCGAAGGTCATCCGCACCCAGGTCACGAGCGTCGACGAGGAGGGCACGGTCGGCGGCACCGTCCCGGCCACCCTCTCGCTGACGATGGGTCCGGCGGTCAGCTTCGGCGCGTTCACCGCGGGCGTGACGAAGACCTACGAGGCCTCCACGACGGCGACCGTGGTCTCCACGGCCGGCGACGCGACCCTCACGGTCTCCGACCCCGGCTTCCTCGCCAACGGCGCGTTCAAACTGGCCCAGCCGCTCCAGGTCTCCGGCCTCCCGAAGACCTACAGCGGCCCGGTCACCAACGACGTCACCTCGATCGGCTTCAAGCAGGAAATCGACCGGCGCGAACCGCTGCGCACGGGCTCCTACGCGAAGACGCTCACCTACACGCTGAGTACCACCATGCCGTAGCACTTCAGTTGGTGAAGTTTTGGCTAGACTGGGAGGTGCATGCCTGATCCTGACTGTCCCGTCTGCCGTACCGCCGAGATCGTCTGCGGGAAGTGGACGCTGCTGATCGTCCGGGATCTGTCCGAGGGTCGTTCGCGCTTCTGTGAGCTCGAGCGCTCCCTCGGCGGGATCTCGCCGCGCACCCTCTCCCTGCGCCTGCGTGCGCTCGAAGAGGAGGGCATCCTGCACCGGACGACCTACCCCGAGGTTCCCCCGCGCGTCGAGTACGCGCTGACGGAGAAGGGGATGGCCCTCGTGCCGATCATCGACTCGATGCGGGTCTACGGCAGCGATTGGCTCGGCGCCGAGGGCTCGTGCGCGGAAGCGCCCGAGTCCGCGGACGTCGTCGCCGCGTAAGCGTTCCGTCCGAGGCAATTGCTGCAATCCCTCCTGCTCTGGCAGGAGGGCGTGAGCCTGCGGCGAATCGGCGCCCCATGCACAACCGGGCGCTGCACGACTCACTTGCCGCCTTCGTCCAGGAGGCGGCCTGGCAGCTTGCTGAGGAGGTGTCGGGCGGCGCGGAGATCCCGTACGAGCTCGACGCCACGCCGACGCGCAGTGCCCCGTTGTACTGCTACCGCCCGCTGACCGGGCAGTTCATCGGCCAGCGGGCCGGGATGCTCACCCGGCTGCCGAGCTACCTGCCGGCCGCGAAGGGTCTCGCGGCGCTGCCGGACCTGCCGGCCTACCTGGCCAAGCGTGGCCGCCGGGCACCCGCCCATGAGCTGCCGGACGCCGCGCTGCAGGCGTTCCTCGGTGCGGTCTGGGAGGACGTCACCGACTTCGTGTTCGACGAGCCGCGCTTTGCGGCCGCGTATGTCGAGCTCGAGGAGATCGCCTACGACGGGTGTGCGCTGAGCGTCGTCATCACGCCCGTCGAGGGCCTCGTGATCGAGTCCGACGAGGTGTCGCTCGGGGACGGGCTGAGCCTCGCCCGCGCCACGACGCTCGCCGATGCGCCCCACGGCCTGCCGGACGATCCGCACGCGACGGTGGCCGTGCTCGCGCTCGAGTCCAAGGACGGCCGCGCGCTGGAGCAGGCGGGCAAGCGGCTGCGGCGCCTGCAGACCGCGCTGCGTCTGTGGGACGACGCCGAGCCCGCGCTCGGCCCGGCGGCCCACGCCCGCACGGACGGCTCGACGTGGATGGCCATCCCGCTCGGGACCGGCATCCGGCGCCCGAACGAGGACTGCCTGCTGAGCTCCGAGGAGGAGGACCCGCTGCGCGCGTTCTGCGGCCTCGTCACCCGCCGCACGCCGCGGTCCGGGGAGCTGGCGTGGGCGTTGCGGCGGTTCGAGCTCGGCTGTGAGCGCGGGAGCGCGCTGGAGGCGCTGACGGACTGGCTGTTGGCCGCGAAGGCGCTGCTCGCCAACCGCGGCGACTCCGGCTACGAGGGCGTCGCCGAGCGGCTCGCCGCGATCTGCGCCGAGCTGCCGGACCGGCCCGCGCTGGAGGCCCGCGTGCGCGAGGCGATCTCGCTCGAACGCGCCGCCGTGGTCGGCTTCGTCAAGTCGTCGCCGGAGGTCGAGGCGCTCGTGTCCGAGCTCGGGGGCTGCCTGCGGGCGGTGCTGCGCGACGTGCTCTGCGGCCACCTCGACCCCGCGCTGCGCAAGGTCGCCGACGAGCTGCGCATGGCGCCGTCGGTCGAGCAGCCGGCCTAGAAGAGATGCACCCGGACGGCCGCGAGGCCGTCCAGGTCGTGCACGTCGTCTTCGAGCTCCGGCACGATGAGCGTCGGCGGGTCGTCGAGCGCCGAACGCAGGCGCGCCACGTTGCTCGCGTCCCGGGAGGCCAATGCGCCAAGCTGCGCCGTGGCTGCGCTCACGCGCTCGGCCAACGCCGGTCCGAGCTCCGCGGCCACCGGCTCAGACAGGGAGTCGTCGGGCGGCTGGTGCACGCGGTTCACGACCAGGCCGCCGAACGGCATCCCCGCCTCGCGCAACTTGCGGTGGAAGAAGATCGCCTCCTCCACCGGGTCGTGACGCGGCGCCGTCACGATCAGGAACGTCGTCGCCGGGTCCTCGAGCAGCGCGCCGACCGACCGCGCCCGCTCGGTGAAGCCGTCGATCATCCCGCCCAACGCGCGGAAGAACCCGCTCAGATCGCGCAGCAGGTCGACGCCCGTGACCTTCTGCATCGCCTTGAACACCAGCCCGGTACCGCGCCCGAACAGGCCGGCGGGCTTGAGGAAGATGCGGATCGCGCGACCCTGGAAGAAGCGGGTCAGCCGCTTGGGTGCGTCGAGGAAGTCCAGCGCGTTGCGCGACGGCGGCGTGTCGAGGATGAGCACGTCGAACGCCCCGGATTGGTCGAGCTCGTAGAGCTTCGCGATCGCCGTGAACTCCTGCGAGCCGGCCACCGCGGTCGAGAGCTGCTGGTAGATCCGGTTCTCGAACACCTCGTCGCGCGTGCGCTCGTCCGGCGCGAGCCGCTCGATCAGCTCGTCGAACGTGCGCTTGGCGTCGAGCATCATCGCCCACAGCTCGCCCTCGGCCTCCACGGGCACCCGGTGCGGCTCGTTGCCGAGCTCGTCGAGCCCGAGCGCCGTCGCGAGCCGCCGCGCCGGGTCGATCGTCACCACGGCGACCTTCAATCCCCGCTCGGCGAGTCCGAGCGCGACCGCCGCGGCGGTGGTCGTCTTGCCCACTCCGCCCGAGCCGGCGCAGATGACCATCCGCTTGCCCTCGAGCAGGGGCTCGAGGGACGTCAGCATGCGGACGTCAGATGAGGCCCTCGCGCACCGCGAACGCGACGGCTTGCGAGCGTGAACGGGCGTTGAGCTTGGTCACGACATCGTGCAAGACGTTCTTGACGGTGCGTTCGGAGTAACACAATTCCTGCGCGACCTCGCGGGTCGGATGGCCCGCCGCGATCAGCGACAGGACCTGTTGCTCGCGGTCGGTGAGCTTGGCCGCGACGGGTCGCGACGCGGCCGCTTCGACGTTGCTCTGGTGGTTCGCGAGCAGGTGCTCGAGCAGATCCGGGGTGACCACACCGGTGCCGTTGGCGGCCGCCTTGACGGCCGAGGCGAGCGTGTCCGGCGTGAGCTCGTCCTTGCGCAGATAGCCCACTGCACCGGCCTGTAGCGCGCTGACGACCGCTTCCTGGCCGCCGTCGGAGGAGCAGACGATGACGCGTGCGCCAGTCGCCTCCCGGACCGCGGGGAGGAAGTCGCTACCGCCGGGCAGCGCAGGGTCGAGTAGCACGATGTCGGCCTCGAAGAGGGCCGGGTGCTCCCATGCGTCACGGACGGAGTCGGCGCCTGCGACCGCCTCGACGTCGTCGAGTAGGTCCAGACACGCCACCAGCCCCCGCCGGTAGATCGTATGGGTGTCGAGGACGAAGAGTTTCACCCTTGTGGGTGGTTGCCGTCTGTCAAATCCCTGGCGATACTACGACCGGTGCCGCAATACGGTCAAACAGGGGATTGCAGGGATGCCTGAGGTCATGAAGACGGTCGGCCGCTACGAGATCCTTCGTGAGGTCGGTCGTGGCGGCATGGCGATGGTGTACCTCGCACGGCAGACCGACCTCGATCGCTTCGTGGCTTTGAAGGAGCTGGGCGCGTTCCACGCGTCCGATCCGTCCTTCGCCCAGCGCTTCTTGCGTGAGTCCCGCGTGGCGGGTTCGCTCTCGCATCCGAACGTGGTCACGGTTCACGACTACTTCGAGCACGAGGGCACACCGTACATCGCGATGGAGTACGTCGAGCGCGGTTCGCTGCGCCCGTATGTCGGCCGGCTGACCATGGCGCAGATCGGCGGGGTGCTCGAAGGCCTGCTCGCCGGGCTCACTCACGCCGAGGCGAACGAGATCGTGCACCGCGACCTCAAGCCCGAGAACCTCATGGTCACGGCGGATGGGCGCGTGAAGATCGCGGACTTCGGCATCGCCAAGGCGACCACCCGGATGCAGACCGGCGCGTTCCTGACCGCCACCGGGACGACCGTCGGCACGCCAACTTACATGGCGCCCGAGCAGGCGATGGCGCAGGACATCGGTCCGTGGACCGATCTGTACTCCGTCGGCTGCATGGCCTTCGAGCTGTTCACGGGCAACGTCCCGTTCCATGACTCGGACGCCCCGATGGCGATCCTGCTGCGCCACGTCAACGAGCCGATCGCGCCGGTGAAGTCGATTCGCCCCGAGGTCGACCAGCGCATCTCGGACTGGGTCGAGCGCCTGCTCGTCAAGGAGCCCGAGGGCCGCACCCAGAACGCGCAGGACGCGTGGGACGACTTCGAAGAGATCCTGATCAGCCTGCTCGGCCCGCGCTGGCGCCGCGAGGCGCGCCTGGTCGAGCGTCGCACCGAGGACACCAACGGCGGGGGCGCCAAGCCGCTCACCCCGGCCCCGTTCCAGGGCACGAGCGTCAACGGCGGCGAGGCCTCCGAGGAGTTCAAGTCCTTCGCGTGGGGCGCCCCGGTCGACACCGGCGGCGCGTCCGCCGCGCCGCCGATGTGGACGCCGCCCCCTTCGGAGGCGACCCCGTCGATCCCCGAGCCGATCGTCGGCCCGCCCACGCCGATGCCCTCGCAGGCCATCCCGGCCCCGACTCCGCCCGCGGCGCCGCTGCCGGTCGACGAGGAGCCGACGGGCACCACCGGCTTCGTGACCTTCAGCGCGCCTGCTCCGGCCCCGCCGAGCGACGTGCTGTTGCCGCAGCCGGGTGTGAACGGTGCTCCGCCGCAGGGCTTCACGCCGCCGCCGGCGGACGTCGCCCCGCCTGAGGAGGGGTTCGAGACCTACATCGCGCCGCCGCCGTCGCGGCCGCCGACGAACCAGCCGCCGTCGCCGCAGCCCGTCGACGCCGCGCCTCCGGCCCCCGTGACGCCGCCGTCCGTGCAGGCCGCGCCGCCGGTCAACGTGGCGCCGCCGGCGCCCCCGGCGCCCGCCAAGGAAGAGAAGAAGAACAAGAAGAAGGCCGCGGCCGCCGGCGCCGCCGGGCTCGCGGGCGCGGCGGCTGCCGCAGCGCCGGCCACTGCCGCACCGGGCGTGGAGCGCCTGCCCGCCGGCGTCGCCGACACGATGATGCCGGCCACGGCGCCGCCGCCTCCGGCGCCGCCGAAGGCGCCGCGCCAGAAGTCCGGTGGCTCCGGCCGCCCGGGCTGGGTCGTGCCTGCCGCCGTGGTCGGTGGCGTGGCCACCGTGGGCGTGATCGCCGCGATCGTCCTTGGCGGCGGCGGCGACGATCCCATCGAGCCGGTCGCGACCACCACGGCGACGCCCGCCGCGACCCAGCAGGCCACCGTGCCCGCGTCCGCGAACGGCATCGGCCTGTCGGTGCCCGCCGGCTGGTCCGACGGCGCCACGGCCGAGATCCCCGGCTTTGACGAGAACGCCGTGACGATGGGTGGCGACAAGGGCGGCACGATCGTGTTCGGCTACGCCGACGAGACCGCTGCGAACCCGACGCTGCTGGCGGACGGCCTGCGCGGCGACACGACGCCGACCAAGGAGATCGTCGACCTCTCGGGCGACCTGCAAGCCGCGAAGTACGCGGACCTGCCGATCGGCTCGCAGACCGGCCAGGTGTTCGCCATCCCGACGGACCAGGGCGTCGCGACGCTCGCGTGCATCGCCGAGGGCAAGACGTGCGACACGATCGCCGCGTCGCTGAAGATCACCGACGGCAAGGCGTTCCCGGTCGGCCCGAGCGAGAGCTACCAGACGGGCGTCGAGAAGATCCTCGGCCGCCTTGACAAGTCCGAGAAGTCCGCCGCGCGTGACCTCAAGAACGCCGGCAAGCGCACGACGCAGGCCGACGCGACGAGCCGTCTCGGCACCGCGTACCTCGCGGCCGCCACGTCGCTCGGCAAGCTCGACGCGAGCCCGGCCGACCAGGGCAACAACGCGGCGCTCGCGAAGTCGTTCAAGACCGTCGGCAACGCCTACAAGAAGGCCGCGTCCGAGGGGCGCGACAAGGACCGCAACGGCTTCAAGAAGCAGGGTGCCGCGGCCACCGCCGGCGGTAAGGACATCGACGCGGCCATGGCGAGCCTGGGCGACGCCGGCTACGAGATCCCCTCCTCGGTCGTGGACCGCGCCGGCTCGGTGCCGACGCTGCCGACCCTCAAGAAGGACCCGAAGAAGAAGGCCTCGTCCCCGAGCTCGTCGGGTCCGTCGAACAACGTGACGCCGTCGGCGACCCCGACGCCGCAGACGAACAACTCGACACCTCCGCCGACCAACACCACGCCGCGCCAGACCACCCCGGCGCCGCAGAACAACACCCCGGCGCCGAAGAAGAAGTCCAGCGGCGACAGCGGCCTCTCCGGCGGCGGCGAGGGCTGAGCCTCAGCGACGTTAGACCGCCGGTGGCTGAGACAGGTCACCGGCGGGGAAGCGCGTGACGTCCAGTCGCTGACCGGCGGTGTGACGTCGGCCATGCACGCGCTCGACCTCGACGGCCGGGCGCTCGTGCTGCGGCGGATCGACAAGGAGCCGTGGCTCACGCACGCGGCTGAGCTGATCGGCCGCGAGGCCGAGGTGCTGGACCGGCTGGCCGACACGCCGGTCCCGGCGCCGCGGCTCATCGCGCACGCGTCCCCGCGGCTGCTCATGACCCGCGTGCCCGGCACGCTGCGGCTGGCGGACCCGCCGCTGGAGGCGCTCGCGCGCACGCTCGTCGCCATCCACCGGGTGGATGCGCGCCCCCGCACCTACCAGTCGTGGGTCCGGGTCACCGAGCCGCCGGAGTGGGGCGACCACGATCTGTGGCGCTGGGCGCTCGACGCGGTCGCGCAACCCGCCCCCGACTACGACGGCGTCTTTCTCCACCGCGACTTCCACGCCGGCAACGTGCTGTTCGCCGGCGACGAGGTCGGCGGCGTCGTGGATTGGGTGGAGACGTCCTACGGGCCTTCGGACCTCGACGTCGCCCACTGCTGCACGAACCTCGCGCTGCGCAACGGGGTGGAGGCGGTCGAGGCGTTCCGGGCCGAGTACGTCCGTGCGGGTGGGAAGCTGGCCGGCGACCTGTACTGGCGGCTGCTCGACGCCGTCGGGTTCCTCGGCTCGCCGGCGAGAACCGGTGGGGAAGCGGCGCTGGAGGCCTACGTGAGGAGCTTGCGCGCCTCGCCCAGCCGCAGCTGGTAGCGGCCGCGGTACTGCTCGGCGGGGCGTTCGGTGTCGGCGATCCACTCGCCCCACTTCGCCGGGTCCTTGCCGAAGTCGGCGTTCCCGCCCGCGATCGCCTTGCGCTTGACCGCCAGCGCGGTGTCGATGAACCACTTCGCCTGCAGCTCGGGCTTCTCGGGATAGCCCTTGTACGCGCCCTGGTTCCAGATGCCGACCCGCATCTGGAAGAAGCCGACGCTGTCGGCGTCACCGAAGTTGAGGTTCTTGACCCCGGACTCGACGAGCGCGGCCATCACCGGCAGCTCGGGCGGGAGCCCGGCGGCCTCGGCCTGCTTGGCGAGCCACTTCGCGAGCTCCTCCTGCGACGCGTTGTCGCCCGGGTAGTCGCTTGCGGCGTTCGTGAGGTCGATCGAGGCGGCCGCGACGCCGGCGGCGGGGGCGGGCGCCGCCACCGGCTGGGCGGGCGCGACCGGCGGCGCGGCGGCGGGC
>JAPDDQ010000691.1 GCA_027587225.1 Solirubrobacter taibaiensis | reverse complement strand
AAATCACACTTTTCACCAATAATACGACTCATACCTTTTCCTTCACTACCAATTACTAATCCAATCGGCATTGTACCATCTAAATTACGGTAATCCGTTTTCCCTTTGGCATCTGTACCAGCAATCCAAAGTCCACGCTCTTTTAATTCATCAATTGTACGAGATAAGTTTGTTACGCGCGCAACAGGAATGTATTCAATCGCTCCTGTTGATGCTTTCGCAACTGATGCGGTAAGTCCCACAGCTCTTCTCTTCGGAATAATAATTCCATGAGCTCCTGTTGCATCAGCAGTACGCATAATAGAACCTAGGTTATGCGGATCTTCAATCTCATCTAAAATCAAGAAGAACGGATCTTCATTACGTTTTTCTGCCACTTTGAATAAATCTTCTAACTCTGCATACTGATATGCAGCTACTTGAGCAATTACACCTTGATGATTACCCTCAACTAATTGATCTAACTTTTTCTTTGGTGCATGTTGTAAAATAATCTTATTTTCTTTCGCTAACGCTAGTACAATTTGTACTTGTCCTTTGGCAGCACCTTCTGCGATC
>JAPDDQ010000690.1 GCA_027587225.1 Solirubrobacter taibaiensis | reverse complement strand
AAGCATATACTCGCGCTTATGAAGCAGATCCAGTATCAATTTTCGGCGGTATTATTGCAGCAAATCGTGAAATTGATAAAGCTACAGCAGAAAAGTTACATGAAATTTTCTTAGAAATTGTTATCGCACCTTCGTTCTCGCAAGAAGCTTTAGAAGTGTTACAAAGTAAGAAGAACTTACGTTTATTAACTATAAATATTGAAAAAGCGACAAGTGCAAGCAAAAAACTAACTTCTGTACAAGGTGGACTTCTCGTTCAAGAAGAAGATACGTTATCATTAGATGAAAGTACAATTTCAATTCCAACGAAACGTGAACCTTCAGAGCAAGAATGGAAAGATTTAAAACTAGCTTGGAAAGTTGTAAAACATGTGAAATCAAACGCAATTGTTTTAGCGAAAGATGACATGACAATTGGCGTCGGTGCGGGACAGATGAACCGTGTAGGTTCTGCAAAAATCGCAATTACACAAGCTGGTGAAAAAGCACAAGGTAGCGCACTTGCATCTGATGCTTTCTTCCCAATGCCAGATACATTAGAAGAAGCAGCAAAAGCAG
>JAPDDQ010000689.1 GCA_027587225.1 Solirubrobacter taibaiensis | reverse complement strand
AGACGCACTGGATCAAGAATGGATTGATTTAATACTTGAAGCTCTAGATGCTGGTATCGCCATGCAAGACATCGAGCAATTTTTCCAACGTATGAAGCCATCCAGTCAGGCTCAATAGGTTTGTTCTTTTTAACGAAGTTTATGTTATAATAATGACATCATAAGACAACTACATATTGATAGAAAGGTGCGCAAATATGATTGGAGAACGTATAAAACGCCTTCGTTTACAAAAAGGGATTTCATTAACTGAACTTGCCGAAAAAGCTGGCGTTGCTAAATCTTACATTAGTTCTATAGAACGAAATTTACAAAAAAACCCTTCCATTCAGTTTCTTGAAAAGATCGCAGCAGTTCTACAAATTCCAGTTGATACTTTACTTCATGATGAAACAACAAAGGAAACTAACCTAGACTCCGAATGGACACAACTCGTTAAAGATGCAATGAACTCTGGTGTCTCCAAAGAACAATTTCGTGAATTTCTTGAATTTACAAAGTGGAAGCAAAATCAAAAATAATAATAGAAAGAAGTGCTTACAACCAGCACTTCTTTTT
>JAPDDQ010000688.1 GCA_027587225.1 Solirubrobacter taibaiensis | reverse complement strand
TAATACGGATCTTATGATTTCTGATACATTCCCAGGTCAAGGGCATGCAATCGGATCTCAAGTAACAATCGCAATTCAAATTAGTAATGCAGAAAAAGCAAAAGAAGTATTCGATAAGTTACAAGAAGGTGGAGAAGTTATCATGCCACTTCAAGAAACATTCTGGAGCCCAGCATACGGACAAGTAAAAGATAAATTTAATATTGAATGGCAAGTTACAACATCTACTACTGAACAAAAGTAATTTTTAGAAAAGCACCATGTTTTGAAATGGTGCTTTTTTTTATACAATAAAAAATAAAGGAGATGGGATATATGGGAGAAATTTGGTATGGCGGCACCATTTACACAGTGAGAGAAGAAAATGAAAAAGTGGACGCTGTTTACATTGAAAACGGTACGATCGTTGATGTTGGAAGTAAAGAAGAGTTAGAAAACCAATATGCCGCGGTTACATTGTACGATTTAAAAGGCAAAACAATGATCCCAGGTCTTGTTGATAGTCATATGCATCTTATTGGGCATGGAGAGAGATTACTCCGTCTAGATTTATCAAATT
>JAPDDQ010000687.1 GCA_027587225.1 Solirubrobacter taibaiensis | reverse complement strand
TGATTAAGGTGTATTAACAAAGATGTTTGATCATGTTAGTGAAGTGGCTTGGGAGTTAAACCATAAAGTGCTGCTGATGAACGATAAAGGAAAAACTGTATGGATGTTAACCTTTTTAGAGAAAGATAGCCCAGCTAATTTAGTTTGGAAGATCGAAAGAATAGATTGAAAATAGATGAGAAGTGGAGTGCATATGATGGAGACACAAATCGTTATTGGAGTACCTGGTTTATGGAAATCTAGAACAGAATTAATACAAGAAGTTGTGAGTAAAAGTAACTATATATTAGCGGGAAATGTGATGCACCATAAGGAGAAAGAGATTGGCTTTGAAATTGATATATATGAACAAGACCCTTCTTTGAGAGAGGCTTTCTTCTATGCAGGTGGGGAGCGTTTTGATGAAGAATTGCTTCAGGAGTTGGAGAAGCATACTTATACAGTGTATGTTATTGCAAAAGTTGACGATACAGAGAGATTACAAGAAGTAATTGATGTAGGAATGGAACTTTTAAATGCAGGTGGACTTGCTTTAAAAGTTGAATAGCGCCCGCCGTAT
>JAPDDQ010000686.1 GCA_027587225.1 Solirubrobacter taibaiensis | reverse complement strand
GCAACGCATTTTTTATTTACGCTTTTAATTTCATTACATTATCAGCATCTGGTGTTACATATACGGTTTGCTGATTGTCGTACGTAACAAAACCAAGTTTTGCACCACTCGGTTTTTTGACATGGCGTATTTTGGTGAAATCAACAGGTACAGAGCTAGACTCTTTCGCTTTACTGTAATAGGCAGCAATTTTGGCAGCTTCTAGTAAAGTTTCTTCAGCAGGCTCTAAAGAACGAATGACAACGTGAGAGCCAGGTATGTCTTTCGTATGTAACCAAATTTCATCACGGCGGGCAAACTTCGTTGTTAAATAATCATTTTGTTTATTGTTTTTACCAACGAAAATCTCTGTGCCATCACTTGCTACATATTTATCTAATACTGGTTTAGTAGGCTTTTTCTTTGCGTTTTTCGTTTTGCGATTGCGCACATAACCTTCTTCAGCTAATTCCTCACGAATTTCTTCAATATCTTTTGAAGAAGCAGCTTCCATTTGTTGAAGTAAGCTATCAAAATAAAGAATTTCTTCATTGGTTTTTTCGATTTGTTCTTCTACAAC
>JAPDDQ010000685.1 GCA_027587225.1 Solirubrobacter taibaiensis | reverse complement strand
CTGCACCCATAGCAGCTTGGAATGTGCTACCATATCGATCACGATATGCACGGTATTCTTTTTCAGAAAGTAATTGCTTCTTATCAAGTGGTGTATCTCCACTTTCTGTTACAACATAAGAAGCGAAATAAATTACTTCTTCAAGCGCGCGAGGGGACATGTCTAAGACAAGTCCCATGCGGCTCGGGATACCTTTGAAATACCAAATATGAGATACAGGAGCAGCTAATTCGATATGACCCATACGTTCACGACGTACTTTTGCACGCGTTACTTCAACGCCACATCGATCACAAACTACACCTTTATAACGTACACGTTTGTATTTTCCGCAATGACATTCCCAGTCCTTTTGTGCTCGCAAAATACGCTCACAGAACAAGCCATCTTTTTCAGGCTTTAACGTACGATAGTTAATAGTTTCTGGTTTCTTAACTTCACCGTATGACCAAGAACGAATCTTGTCAGGTGAAGCAAGTCCAATCTTCATATATTCAAAGTTATTTACATCTATCAAGGGGCCTACCTCCCTTTTAGTCTACAGGTTATCCCAATTATT
>JAPDDQ010000684.1 GCA_027587225.1 Solirubrobacter taibaiensis | reverse complement strand
CAAATACTCAAGCCAAACTTTGGCAAAGCGTTTAGCACGTGCACTCGAAGCATCTAAGCTAATCCAGTCTTGCGCGATGTGTTTGGGCGTAACGCAACTGATCTGAAGTTGTTTCGATACTCGCCAAACACGTTGCGTGGTTTCTGTTGGGGAAGTTGCATAGTCTTGCAAACGTTCTAACAAACGTTGTTGCTCAATACGACTTTGTTGCCATGCGCTGTGTTGCACTTTTCCGACAGGTAACTGATCTTGTAATAAAGCAGGTGCCGTAGCATCAATGTTTTGTTGTAAAAAATGACGAATCGCGTATTTACCTAGACCATCGAGCATCAGAGGTTCAGTCTGATCCACCATTTCTGTAGCACTTAGATTTTCAATACCCAGCGTTTTAAGATACAAACGAGCAGGGAAAATCACGTCCTGAATCCATGAATGAGCATCTAGAATGATCATGTCTTGCTGTTCAAGTGGATAACTTGTATTGACCCAAGCCTGACGTTCACCCTTAACCTGCTGCAACTGGGATGCCACCTTAAACCAATGATCTTGATAGCGTATA
>JAPDDQ010000683.1 GCA_027587225.1 Solirubrobacter taibaiensis | reverse complement strand
GATTTACTTTCTCAGCAACAAGCTCGTGATTTAATTCTCGCTGCTGAAGCACTTAAAGCTCGCTTAAAAACTAATGAGTTAGAAGCAATTGAAAATGCTGTTCAACAACTTAAAACCCACAGCGATGCGTTTGCAGCACTTCGTATGAATCGACATATTGACCATGCCTTAAAGGGTACAAAACTCGAAGATTGATCAAACTCAAACTAAAGGTATAGGTGATCAATATGCCACGTATTAAAGTTCTCCCTCATGCTCAATTCTGTCCTGAAGGTGCAGAATTCGAAGTGGAAAAAAATGCAAATTTATGCCAAAGCTTACTTAAGCAAGGCATCAAAATTGAACATGCATGCGATATGTCATGCGCATGTACCACATGTCACGTCATTGTCCGTAAAGGTTTTGACAGCCTCGAAGAAATGAATGACGTGGAAGCCGATTTACTTGACCGTGCATGGGGTTTGGAGCCAGACTCTCGCCTTTCGTGTCAAGTTGAAATTGTTGATGAAGATTTAGAAATTGAAATTCCTAAATACACAATCAACCATGCTTCAGAAAATC
>JAPDDQ010000682.1 GCA_027587225.1 Solirubrobacter taibaiensis | reverse complement strand
AGTACTAATTACACGAGCGAAAAAACTTATTCAGCATGATGATATTATTCAAGTACAAGATGTAAAGATAAATTTCGCCAAAAATAAAGTATATAAAAATGATATAGAGTTAGAAATTACAAAAACAGAGCTCGAATTAATAAAATGCTTTTTAAATCATAAAGGAACGATTTTAACTCGTAAAAAATTGCTAGATATTGTATGGGGATTTGACTATTTTGGAGAAGAGAGAACGGTTGATACACATGTAAGAAGGCTGCGTAAAAAAATTGGAGAAAATATTATTAAGACGCATCGTGGGCTGGGTTATAGTTTGGAGGAACAAAGTGAATAAACTTGGGAAAAAGCTATTTCTCAGCATTTCTTTAACCGTTATTCTTATATTTACAATTTCTTTATTATTAATTAACTTTCTCCTGCCGAAATATAATATTTATAAAACACGTGAAAACTTAAATGAATTTACAACTCAAATACAAAATGCGCCAGTCAATGATTTAGAAGATGTTATTCATACAATCGACAGTGAAAATAACGTTACACTCGCGTATACGCCAATTAA
>JAPDDQ010000065.1 GCA_027587225.1 Solirubrobacter taibaiensis | reverse complement strand
TCGCGGGTGACGCCGCCGTGGCCGGGCGCATCCGCGCGGGGATGCGCGCCGACCTGACCGGGCAGAACGGTCACAACCGTGCTGTACGCGAGTCCCCCGGCCTTGACCGTGACCGTCGTCTTGCCGGCGTTGAACGGGCAGAACAGGCCGGAGCGTCCGTCGCTGACGACCTTGTCGTCGGCGCCGATCAGCGGCTTGCGCAGGTTCGTCGACGCCGGGTCCTGGGCGACGAAGTCACCGATGTCGGGATCGCTGGAGCTGAACTCGTACTCAGGCGCGACACGCGTGGCGCACGTGGGGCCCGCGCACGGCTGCGGCGGGAACGCCGTGTACGGGTCCGAGCCGGGCGGTTGCGGATCACCGCCGCCCGCGACCGGTCCCCAGCGGTCGCCGGCGACCGGGCGGCGGCCCAAGCCTTCGAACAGCGACGGGCGCGAGCGCCGTACGAGCGTTCCGTCGACCGCTTGGAGCGTGAGCTCGGACACGACGGGCAGCAGGCGAGCCGTGACCGGCGCCCGGTTCGTGGCCGCGTCGCGCTTGCTCGTGTCCACTTCGGCGAGCAGCAGACCCGCGGAGCCGAACACCGAGTCGGGGCCGGAGCTCGTGTTGGCCAGCGGCGAGCGATAGCCGAGCGTCCCCGTCCCGAACGCCAAGATCGTCTGGGTCGCGCCGCTGGGGATCGGGTAGATGCGCGTCTCCTCGGGTCGCTCGAAGAAGTACGCCGAAGCCCCGCCGTCGACGAGGAGCTTCGCCACCGCATCGCCGTCGGAGGCGACGTTGAGCGCGGGCGCGAAGCGCGTGTTGAGGTCGCGGCTGCCCATGACGATCGCGGGGATGCCCTGCGCCTTCGCCTCGGCGAGCGCGGCAATCAGCCAGGGCGTCTGCGGCTCGGGCGGGTTCTGGTGCGGGTCCGACGCCTCGAGCGAGCCGCGCGAGTTGTCGATCACGATCACGCGCACCGTGCCGCCGCGCCCGGCGGAGTCGAACGCGTAGTGGGTGCGCGCGCCGGGCCGCGCGACCGCCGCCCCTGGGACGGGCGCGACGCCGGCGGCGGGCAGGCCGCCACCAAACGGTGCGGGAGCGCCCGCGAAGGCCGCAATGAACGCGGCGACGCCGGCCTCCCCCACGGTCTCGCCGGCCGGAGTCGGGGTTGCGGTCGCCGCCCCCTCCGCCGTGTCGGCGGCGGAGGGAGCGGCGTAGGCCGGTGCGCCTGGGAGCAGCAGGTCCGCGAAGCGATTGGCTTCGCGGCTGTCGAGTGGCTGCTCATCCGGCAGGCGCCCGCCCGTGTAGAGGAGCATGCGCGGGCCGCCTGGCTGGGCCGCGAGCTCACTGACAAGGTCCTTGGCGGCGCGGAGCGTGACGTCCGGGCCGATCGCGTTGTCGCGCAGGTCGGCGCACGCCGACACGCAGCGGGCATGGCCCGCCACGGCGAACCGTGCGACGTTCGCTTCGAGGTCCGTCCCGGTGCGGGTGACGGCGACGGGCGGCGCTGTCGGCGTGCCCGTCGCGTACCGCAGCACGGCGGCCGTCTGCACGCGCGTGCGGTCGGTGCGGCCCTGGGTCGAGCGGTTGCCGTTGCCGCGGCCGGCGACGTCGGACTCGCCACTCCAGCCGCCGAGCGCCCAGCCCTCGCCGGCCGCGTCGACGAGCAGGGCACCGATCGGGTCCGACTTGACGGGCCGGTCGGACGTGGCGCCCGCGAAGGCCGTTCGCTGCTCGTCACGCCAGCCCTCGTCGGTCTCGCGCACGAGGTACCCGTCGGCAGGCAGCGGATACGGCGGCACCAGCGGCGGCGGCGAGTCCGGTCCGACCTCCGGGAGCAGGTCCGGGAGCGGGAACGGCAGCACGGGCTGCACGGCCGCGAGCGCGCGCACCGCGCCACCGGCGCGGAAGGCCGCGAGCGCGACCGGCGTGGCCCCGAGCAGCGGCTGGACGGAGAAGCGCCACGACGTGCCCGCGGGCCCGTCCCGCTCGATCACGAAGTTCGGGCCGCCCGCGACCGCGCCACCGTCCGGCAGCCCGGCGACGACGACGAGCTCGCGCTGCGCCGCCGGCAGCGTCGCGAACAGCGCGCGCACGCTCTCGTCCGCGTGCCAGGCGCCGTCTTCGTTGACGAGGAGGTCCGCGCCCGCGGCGACGATCGCCTGACGGCCGGCGAAGGCCACGCTGGTGAAGTGACGGCCCGCGAAGCCCTCGGGCAACGCCTCCGGCGTCCACGTCTTGTCGTAGCGCAGCAGCGCGCCGTCCTTGCCGACGGCGTAGCCGCGCAGCGGATCGTCGGCCTGGAACGCGACGCCCATGAGGTTGGCCTCGAAGCCGACCGGCGCGGCCGGGTCGCGTTCCCACAGCCCGGTCTCCGCGCGCCACATCCACATCGCGCCGAGGTCGCCGACGGCATGCGCACGGGTCGGCTCCGGCCACGCGACCCCGCGCAGCGCCGGCTTGGACACCGCCCCCGAGGAAGAGAGCAGGAACTCGCGCACCCACCCCGTCCCTGCGGCGTACCGCAGAACGGTGCCTTCGGTGCCGACGGCCAGCGCGCCGGAGTCCACGGCGGCGAGCGGGAGGCCGGGGGCGCCGACCGCGGCCGTCAGCGGCGCCCGGGCGGCGGCGGGCCACGCCCGTAGGCGGTCCGGTCGCGCCGCGGCGCCGACCTGCACGGGGCCTTCGAGCCAGCCCTGCGTGGGTGAGCTGAACGCGGCGCTCGGGCGGAACGAGCCACCGGCGCCGGGCACGCGCTCGAACGCGTCGCCGCGCCGCACCAGGTAGGTGCCGCGGTTGTCCTCGTCCGCCCCGCCGGCGGGCAGCGGGTTGGAGATCACGCGCGCGCCGCCGGCGAAGCCGATCGACTGGTAGCCCTGGCTACGCGAAAAGCGCACGCCGAAGGGGTGGTCGCAGGCGACGTCGTCGCACCACGAGGTCACGGCGCCGCTCGGGGCGCGGAAGAAGGTGGCGTCGGTCGGCGCCTGCGCGCCGGCCGCGGTGCGC
The DNA here is from genome assembly GCA_027587225.1 of Solirubrobacter taibaiensis. GTDB lineage: Bacteria > Actinomycetota > Thermoleophilia > Solirubrobacterales > Solirubrobacteraceae > Solirubrobacter > Solirubrobacter taibaiensis. The sequence continues at coordinate 31,034 of JAPDDQ010000065.1, read as the reverse complement.
ACCCCGGCGTCGACCCACACGCCGTCGGGCGTGACCGTCAGCGGGTCACCGGCGGCGGAGAGCGGCGAGAGCGCGAGCGCGCCCGGCAGTGTCAGCGGCCGTGGCTCCCACGGGCCCGCGTCCGTGCGCTCGAACAACGCGAGCGTGCCGTCGCCGTCGGCGCCGAGCAGCCAGGCGTTGGTGCCGGCGACGTCGAGCGCGCGGATCTCGAACGCGTCGAGTTGGTCACCGGCGAGTTGGACGGGCTCGCGCGTCCAGGTGCGCGCGCCGTCGTCGTAGTGCAGCACGCTGTCCTGGACGCGCCGGCCGAGCACGCCGAACAGCGCGTGCAGCTCGCCGCCCTGCTCGTAGGCGGCCGTGGCGACCCGCCCGGCCCCGTTCTCCTCGGCGATCGTCTCCGCGCGGTTCGGGGCGGGCGGCGGCGTCGGCGTGGCCGTCACAGTGGGGGTCGGGGTCGGGGTCGCGGTCACGGTCGGCGTGGACGTGGCGGTCGCCGTCGCCGTCGCCGTGGCGGTGGCAGTCGGCGTGGCCGTGGGGGTTGCGGCCGGATCGGCGGGCGCCAGCGTTCCTGCCGGGACGGGCGGAGCCTCGCGGAAGCGTCCGCCCGGCTTGCGCACGAGCACGCTCACACCGCTGCCCCCGCGACCGACGAGCAGTCCGCCGCCGCCGGGGGTGATGCGAGCGGAGGCCCGATTCGGGACCGGGCCACCGATGGCGGTACCGGCGGCGTCGGTCGGGGTCTCCACGACCTGCCAACCGAGCCCGTCGCGGTGGCGCACGAATGCGAGCTGGCGCCCGTTGGCGCCGAGCGTGCCGAGCTCGAGCCCGGCGGGCGGACCGGCCTCGCGCGGGAGCACGCGATAGCCCCAGGTGTCACCACCGGCGACACCCATCAACACGGTCTCGCCGTCCGCGCTGCCGAGGGCCGGCAACGCGGTGACGGCGAGCGGACCCTGGGCGTCAGCACCCGAGGTGACGGCCCACACCAGGACCGCCGCCAGCAGCGGCGGCAGCGACAACGCCCACTTGCGCACGGATCCTCAGCCTCCCGTGGTGGTGGTCGTGTCGTCCGGCGACGGCGTCGTGGTCACGGTGTCGTCGGCCGGCGGCGCCAGCTGCGACTCGTCGATCGTCAGCTCCTTGGTGCGGAAGCGCAGGGCCGTCGGCCACCGCTTGCGCGACAGCTGCAACTTGAACGTGTACCGCCCCTTCTTGACCGTGCGGTTCTTGCTCTTCGCCACGGTCTTGCCCTTGCGCTGCGCGACGAGCTGCACGCGCGCCTTGCGCGTGACGTTGAAGCTCATCGACAGCACGAGCTTCTTGGACAGCTTCGGCTTGCTCACGCGCCGGATCAGCGCCGGCAGGGGGTCGGGGGTCGCCGGCGCGGCGGCCTCGGGCTCGATCGCGACCGGCGGCGGCGCGAAGCGCTGGGAGTCGTCGGCGGGCGGCGCGTCGGGGACGAACTGCTCGGCGGACTCGTTGGGGCGCGACGTGATCGGCCCCGCGAACGCCGGGTCGGCGTCCTTGGCCGGTCGTGTCCCGTCCGTGTAATGGAAGAGCCAGCCGGCGTTGGTGACCATCCAGCCGTCGGTGGGGGACGTGAACGCGATCCGCGCCGCCGACCCGCGGCCGGAGCCGGAGGCCGGAAGCGACTCGACGGTCGCCGCCCCGGTCGCGGCGTCCAAGCGCGCGACGAGCGCCTTCGCGTTCGTGCGCCCCCGGTCGGCGTAGGGCACGAGCGCAGCCCACGCGGTCGCCGTCGTCGGCACCGCGGCCACATCCTCGAAGCGATCGGCGCTGCCGAACGTCGCGCCGGTCAGCGGGAGCTCGCGGAACGCCGCGCCACCCTCGCTCACGACGGCCACCGGCGGGCGGGGGACGACGCCGTCGACACCGCGATCGATCACGGCCGGCCCCGAGGCAGCACCGCCGCCGACGGCCCAGTAGCGCCCGTCCGCACCGTCCAACGCCAGCAGCTCGGTGCCGCCATCGGCCTCCAGCGCGGGCACGAACGGGTCGTCGGCGAAGCCGGTCCCGGTCACCCGCTGCAGCAGGAATGCGCGCGACTCGAGCGGCGGCGGGTCCGGCGTCGCGGGCGAACCGCGGCGCGGTCCGGCGGCCGAGGACTCCAAGAAGCCGGTCTCGGTCGGCTCGATGTCGGTCACCGCGCGGCCGCTGCCCGCGTTGTAGACGGTGCGCAGCGTCGCGCCGTCCCAGTGCAGGTGGAACGCGCCCACACGCGTGCCCGTGGGGTCGCGCGACCCGATCCCGGCGAACCAGCAGTCGTCGGGCGTGCGGCAGGCGGCGGCGTGCATCTGGCGGTACGGATCAGCCGCGGTGTCGGCGGTCGAGTAGGAGCCGACCACGACGCCGTCCTTGAAGCGGCACAGGGCGGTGCCGGAACCCTGCCGGGGCTGGCTCGGCTCGGACACCGTCCAGAACTCGTTCGCGGCCGCCCAGGCGATCCGCATCGTGTCCCCGGGCCCGCCGCAGACGGTCGACAGCGTGTGCCAAGACTCGCCGTCGTAGGCGAGGATGCCGCGCGGGATCACGCTGTTGCCCTCGACCCCGAGGAGCCCCCGGTTCGTGGACCAGAACGTCAGCGCACCCGGCGCCCCGAGCGCGACGTTGAACGGCGCGCCCGCCGGTGGGGCGGGCTGCTCGAGACGCCAGCCGGCGGGCGTCTGCGCGCTCACCGGAGCGACCGCGCAGATCCACGCCAACGACGCGAAGGTCGCGACCCGTCTCACTCGACCGGCGGCTGCACGGCCCGCCGCCCGTTGGTCATCGGCAGGTCGGCTTCGGCGACCACCGGGGTGAGCAGCGCCTCGAGCGCGACGCCCGAGACCGTCTCGTGGTCGAGCAGCACCTGCGCGATCTCGCGCACGGTGGACCAGTTCGCCTGCAGCACGACGGTCGCGCGCTGCACGGACTCGGCCACGATCCGCTCGACCTCGGCGTCGATCACGTCCAGCGTGGCCGGGCCGACCGAGCCGAGCTCCTGCAGCGAGGCACCGAGGAACACCTCGCCGCCCTGCTCGCCGATCGTGACCATGCCGAGCTTGGGCGACATGCCGAACGACGTCACCATCGAGCGGGCGAGGTTCGTGGCGGCGTGCAGGTCGTCGTTGATGGCCGTGGAGACGACGCCGAACTGGACCTTCTCGCCCGCGGCGCCGGCGAGGATCGCGCACAGCTGCCGCTGTAGGTCGTACTCCTGCATGACGGTCACGTCCTTGTCCATCAGCTGGGACGCGGCCGTGCCGAGCGTGCGCCCGCGGGCGACGATCGACAGCTTCTGCCCGCCGGCACCGGTGGTCTGGTGCACGGCGCGGGCGACGACCGCGTGCGAGGCCTCGTGGATCGCCACGACCTGGCGCTCGCGCACGCTCATCACGTGCGACTTCTTGGCCGGGCCGGCGACCACACGGTCGATCGCCTCTTCGAGCGTCGGCTGGTCGATCGTGTCCTGCCCCTGGCGCACCGCGAGCAGCGCCGCCTCGTTGACGACGTTCGCCAGCTCGGCGCCGGAGAAGCCCGGGCACAGCTTCGCGACCTCCATCAGGTCCGCGTCCGGATCGATCGGCTTCTTGCGCCCGTGCAGCTGCAGGATCTCGTAGCGCCCGTGGACGTCCGGATGGTCCACCACGACCTGCCGGTCGAACCGGCCGGGCCGCAGCAGCGCCGGGTCCAGGATGTCGGGGCGGTTCGTGGCCGCCATCACGACGATGCCGGCCTCGCCGCCGAAGCCGTCCATCTCGACGAGCAGCTGGTTGAGCGTCTGCTCGCGCTCGTCGTTGCCTTGGCCGATGCCGGCGCCGCGCTTGCGTCCGGCGGCGTCGACCTCGTCGATGAAGATGATCGCCGGCGCCATCTTGCGCGCCTTGGCGAACAGGTCGCGTACGCGCGCCGCACCCACGCCCACCAGCGACTCGACGAACTCGGCCCCGGACACGGAGAAGAACGCCGCGTCGGCCTCGCCGGCGGTGGCGCGGGCGAGCAGGGTCTTGCCGGTACCGGGCGGGCCGACCAACAACACGCCCTTGGGCGGGGCGGCGCCGACCCCGGAGTACTTGCCCGGGTTCTCCAGGAAGTCGCGGATCTCGCGCAGCTCGACCACGGCCTCACCGGCGCCGGCGACGTTGTCGAACGTGATCCGGTTCGGGTTCTTCGCGCCGCGCTTGCGGCCCTTGCCCTTGAAGTTGGAGAAGGACGCGATGCCGCCCGCGCCGCCGTCGGCCCCGATCCGCGTGAAGAGCGCGAACAGGCAGACGAGCAGCAGGATCGGCACGAGGAACTGGACCAGGATCGCCTTCGCCGGCTTGCTGGACTGCTGGTCGACGATCACGACCGCGCCGTTGTCGCGCAGCGTGGTCATGAGCGCCGTGGTCTGCGCGTCCGACGCCGGGTACGCGGACCAGAAGAGCGCGCCGCCGGATGTGGTCGCGACGACGCGGGCGTCCTCGTCCAGCAGCGTCGCCCGCACGATCCCTTTGCTCTCCGAGTACTGCAGCATCGAGGAGAACGGGATCTCGCGGCCCGGCGACGACGGTTGGGTCGCGCCGAGCAGCGAGAAGAACAAGACGGTCAGGGCGACCGACGCGATGAGCAGGAACGCTGAGAAGCGGTCCTTGAGCAGGGGACGCACCAGCCCCCCGAGCAGTGTTCCCAGGCTTCCGACGACACGCTTGGCAGCGCTGGGACGGCTCGCGAGGGCTGATGAGTCCTTCTTCATCCCTTTACTTGCTGGACTTCGACTTGGGCTGCTTGACGGTGATGGTCTTGGTGACCGTCTTTGCCGTGCCGCCCGTCGGGGTGTACGTGATCTTGAGCGTGAACTTGAGCTTCTTGTCCTTGCGGAGCGCGCTCTTGGCCTTCGCGTTCAGGCTCAGCGTGACGGTCTGCGCACCAGCCTTGGTGACGTTCACCGTCTTGGCCGCGAGCGTGACCGCCTTGCCCTTCTTGGGCTTGGCCGACGACGTGATGGAGACCTTGCCGGCGCCCGGGAGCTGCAGCGACAGACGGATCGTCGTGCCGACCGCGCGGGTCGACGGGACCGTGACGTTGTTGCTCGGCGCCACCGGGGGCGGCGGCGGGGTGTTCGGCGTCGGGGTCGGGGTGACCGTGGCGGCCGGCGGCGGGGGCGGCTGCTCGTCGCCGCACGGACGGCCGGCGCCGCCCTTGTTCCAGCCGATCGCGGCCACGCCGGCGCGGGCCGTGTCGATCACGGTGGCCGGGACACGCGCGTAGTCGCTGCCCGGCAGCGTGTTCTGACCGGCCGGGGACACGACGGCCTTGGCGAAGTAGTCCTTGATCGTGCGCGCCTTGGCCTCTTCGGCGGCCGACTTGCAGTACACCGCGGCCGAGTCGTCGAAGAGGATGTCGTAGGTGAGCGTGCAGGCGGCGTAGCCGTCCTCGCTCATCGTGGAGTCGGCGGCCGACCAGTCACCGAGCGTCGAGTTCGGGACGCCGGTGGGGTCCACGGCGGAGCAGTTCGCGCCGCGCGCGGCGTTGTTGAGCTTGTACCCCTGCGCGTCCGACTGCGGATCGAAGTAGTTGCCGGTGTCCGTCGTCGAGCTCTGCAGCGGCAGCCAGAAGGTGCGGTCGACGGCCTGGGCGGCGTCCCACGTGTAGGCCTGTGAGCCACGCGCACGCGCGGTCGCGAGGTCCACGTAGCCGATCGTGCCGGGCGTGGCGATGCCCTTGTCGGCCAGCGAGGAACCGCCGTCCGTGTCCGCCTTCACGACGGCCGCGGTGGCCTCGTTCGGCCAGGAGGCGCTACCGGCGCGGGTCTTCCAGTCGGCCGCGTTGGCGGGGTCGATCTTGGCCAGCAGCTGACGCAGCGCGAACGTCGTGCCGGACGAGTCGCGGCGCACGAGGCGCTGGATCGGGGCCTGGCGGCAGGCCGCGGTGTTCGGCTCGAGCGTCGGGATCAGGTCACCCCACGTCGTCGCCGTGCCCCGGAACACGTCCTCGAGCGCCGCGAGCGACGTCTTCGGACGGTCGCGGAAGAGGTCGTTGCCGGTCGCGCCGTAGCTCGTGCAACCCGTCGGGAGGTGGGTGAGGATCGCGACCGCGCCGATGGCGACCGGGACCACGTGGACCGGGCTGTTGTCGGCCACCGTCAGGTCGACGCCGGCCGAGCCCGGGACGATCGGGCCCTTCTCCATCTGGTCGCGCTGGCCCTGCGTCGGCGGCTCGTCGCTGCCGATCCAGCGGATGTTGGGGTCGCGGTCGCCGTTGGTGTTCGGCGCGCTGCGCTCACCGAACGCGCGACGGCCGGCGCCCGAGCCGGCGCCGTCCCACGTCAGCAGACCGTTGGCGGCTGAGCCGCAGCCCGTGCCCTCGGTCGTGTAGAGGTTGCGGAAGCTCGTGAACGCCGTGTTCTGGAACGAGGCGCCACGTCCGGGCGCCGCGGAGCCGGCGCACTCGGCCAGGGTGAACTGCGCGGACGCGCCGGGCGCGGCCATGAGCATCGTGGCCAGCGCAGCGGAGGCGCTGAGCACGAGGTGGCGCCGTCGCGGGCGGGGCCCAAACGAAGACATGAGCGGGAGTGACTCCTTCAACTGACGAGACGGGTTCGCGCCCAGAGCGACCGGACGCACCTGCCCTTCCGGGGCATGGACGGTCGGCAGCCTCTCGGAGTTCGGCCCGCTTGTGGAAGGGCGTTCACGGACTTAGAACAGACCTTTGACAGGTCAGCAACAAGACAGTTACTTGCGCTTCGGCGGCGCGCCGAATCGCACGTTCGCCGCGCCCTCGCGTGAAGCGCCGGAAGCCGGTGTGAAAACGACCGTCGCGCGGCCATCGAGCTTCTTCTCGCGCCGGGTGACGGCGACGTACTTGCTCGCGAGCTTGATCTCGATCGTGACGTCGCCGGACTTCTTGACGGTCTTGCCGGCCTTGCCCAGGAGCTTCGCCGAGCCACGCAGGCGACCGTCGGAGTCGGGCACGCGGCCTCGGACCTCGACCGCGAACTTCCCTCGGCCCGGAGCCCGCACGCGCAGCCGCACCCGGCCCCCGGGGGCCTTGCGGACCGCGACGCGCAGCTTGGCGACCTGCGCCGGGGGTGGATCGAAGACCTCGATCGGCGCTTCCGCGGGCGGCTCGGGCTCGTCGGGCACCGGCGGTGCGCTGTCGAGCCGGTCGATCATGAACACGTCGGCGCGCTGGTTGGCGTCGCCGAAGAAGAGGTTCTCCGCCGTCGAGGTGAACGTGACGCGGCGCCCGCCGTCCGAGAGCGAGAGCGGCGGCAGGATGCTCGCGGCGGCGTTGCCGCCGTTCGCGCCCCTCGCGGCCCGCTCGACGGTTCGGGCCTCCAAGTCCACGACGTACAGCTCCTCGGTGCCGGGGACGTTCGTCGGCGTGTTCACGAGCCGCAGGGCGGGCAGCAGGAAGCGCGTGCGTTGGGTGAGCACGCCGGCCCAGCGCCCGTCGGGCGAGATGGCGACGGCGGTGATGTTGGCGGCGTCGGCGGGGTCGCGGTTGGAGCCTTCACGCGTGAGCTCGACCGTCGCGGCGGTGCGCGAGCGTCCCTCCGTCATGTCGGTCATCCACAGATCGATCGCGTAGCCCGTCGTGGGCGGACGTGGCGGTGCGGAGGTGACGAACACGACCCGCTGCCCGTTGGCGCTGAGCGCGGGCAAGGTGTTGATGCCGGCCACGGACTGCTCGAACTCGGCGAGCGGGCCCGTGCACGCGCCGGTCGCCGTCGGGCTGGCGTCGTAGCTGACGCAGCCGGGCACCTCGGGCTCGGCGGGTCCCGTGATCCGGCGCGTGCCGCCCACATCGACCCGGCGCCACAGGTAGTAGGCGGCGGCCGGGTCGGGGAACTCGCCGTCGAGGAAGCGCGTCTGGACGCCGGCGTTGGCGCCCGCCCACGCGACGGCGCTGCCGTCCGCGCTGAGCGCGCCGCCGATGCGCGCCCCGCCGGCGGGTTCGTTGCCGGCGTCGCGCGTCATCAACAGCGTGCGCCGCGTCGACCGGATGCGCACGAACAGCTGGTACGGGGGCGTCTCGGGCGTGAGCCGGTCCGGCAGGTCGGATCCGATGTCGACGGTGCGGAACAACACCCGATCGCCGTCCGCCGAGATCGCGACACCGGGGCTGACGTCCGCGCCCGGGTTGCGTCCGGGCGTGTCGGGATCGCGGGTCGCGTAGCCCGCGGGCTGGGTGGTGCCGTCGCGCGCCGAGATCAACTCGTAGGCGCCGGAGGCCATGTCGCGGACGTACACGTCGATGTTCCCGTTGACGTCCTCGGGCACGAGCTTCTGCGCCGTCGAGAACGCGACGAAGCGCCCGTCCCCGGACACTGACCCGTTGCGCGCGCCGCGCACCTGCACCTCGCCGGCGATGTCGCCGATCAGGTCGCCGGGCGCAACCAGCTCGAGCGCGCCCGTCGTGAGGTCGCGTCGCATCACGCCGCCCTGCCAGTGCGCGCCGGGCGGATCCGCGAACGTCGGCGGGAACAGGTTGCGCGCGCGCGTCTCGAACACGACGTAGCGCCCGTCGGCGGAGATCGCGGCGTTGCCGGAGGCCTCGTCGCCCTGTTCGCGGAGCTCCAACGAGGCCGAGACGATGGCCGCGCCGGGCGCGACCCACGCGTCGGCCGTCGCCACGGGCAGGGTGAGCACCACCGCCGCGAGGGCCAAGCGTCTCATGCCGACACCCGCTTCTTGACGCTCACGCGGTTGCCGGCCTTGTCGGTGGCGCGGACGGTGATCGTGAAGGGCCCGGAGCCGCGGTAGCGGTGCGAGGCCGTGCGCCGGCCACTGGCTTTCTTGCCGTCGCCCCAGCCGATCGACACGCTCGTGTTCTCGACCCCGCTCGTGCTCGAGCGGGCGCCGTCGGACACGGTGACCTGCACGAGACGGTTGCGGAAGCGCTGGACGCGGACGCGCGGCTTGCGGGTGTCGAGCTTGAGCTCCGCGGGCCGGCTGGTCGTCTCTTGGCCGCCCGCGTCCTCGGCGATCACCTGCACCACGTGCACGCCGTCGTCGAGGTCGCGGGCACGGAGGGCCAGCTGCGTGCGGGTGAGGTTCTCGGCGACGGTGTCGTCGTCGATCGTGACGGCGTACTTGACGCCGCCGATCGCGACCGCGGGCCGTTCCCACTGCAACTCGGGAACGGTGCGGACCCAGTCGACCGGGGTCTGGACCGCGAACGCGTCGGGCGGCGCGTCGACCACGACGGCGGCGATCTGCACGCCGGTCTCCGGGCCCTGCGCCCAGCCGACGATCCCGTCGCCGAGGCCGGAGCCCGCGAGCGCGAAGCCGGAGACGACACCGCCGACCGGGGCGGCCAGCGCCTGCGCGACGGGCACGCCGTCCGCGCGGCGCTCGCTCACGCCGATGCCGCCGGACCCGCCGCGGCGCACCTGCCAGGCGGCGACCGCGGCGCCCGACGCCGCGAGGTCCACCACCGGCGCGCCGGGAATGCTGGTGCGGCCGTCGTCGAGGCGCTCGGCGGCACGCACGCTGCGGTCGTCGGCGCCGACGAGGACGCTGCGCTGCGCGAGTCCGAACGCCGTGAAGGTGTCCCCCACGCGATCGACGGCCACGGCGGGCGGTCCGGCGCCGACCGGCGCGCCGTCACCGGCGCCGTCCACCGCCCGCGGCGCGCCGAACTTCGCGGCGTCCGGCGAGCTGACCTCGGGGATCGTCGCGAGCATGATCCGCGGCCCGGCGATCGGGCCGTTGGGCGCGGCGAGTTGGCGGTAGGCGATGGCGCCCTGGCCGAAGCCCGCGCTGTCGAGTGAGAACTGGTCGGCGCCCGCGCGCAGCGGCTGCTCGTTCCAGGCCGACGGCGAGACCTGCGTGGCGATCCCGGCCTGCCCGCTGCCGAAGATCCGCCGCGCCCACACGCGGTCGACGAACGTGTCGTCGGGTTCTTGCCACGCGAGCAGGCCGTTCCCCTGGGTGTCGATCGTGACCCGCGGCGTGGCGCCTGCCGCCGGGATCCGCACCGGCGCGGCCGTGTTGCGATTGAGCGGGAAGCCGAACCCCGACCACAGCGCACCGTCGTAGCGGGCCGCGCGCAGCTCGCCGCGGGCGTATCCGGGCGGGTCGGCGGCGCCCGGGGTCTGCATCACCAGGTACGTAATGAACGCGTTGCCGCTCGGCGCCATGGAGATCGCCGGCCACGTGCCGGTGGACTCGCCCACGTTGAGGTCGATCGGCACCGGCGCCTGGAAGCGGCGCGCGCCCGGGTCCAGCGCAGCGGAGTACAGGCGGTCCGAGAACGAGCCGAACTCTTGCACCCAGGCCACCACCAACCGGCCGCCGTTGCCGGCGCCGATCGCGGGCCACGACCCGTCGAACCGCTGGCCGTTGTCGACGCGCTGGGCCGCGCGCCAACCCTTGCCGTCGAACTGCGCGGCGAAGATATGCACGCGCCCTTCGACGCGCTTGCGGTAGACGATGCCGCCGGTCCCGTCCGGCGCCATGGCGACGCCTCCGAAATCGACGATGTCCGGTGATGGGCCGTCGATCGCAGCGACGGAGGAGATGCTCGCCCGCGCGGAGGCGGGCAGCACGAGGGCAGCGAGAAGCAAGGCAAACAGCGGGCGCACGGAGGCGAACCTATGGATAGGAAGGCGCCCGTCACACCGGCTTTTACGGGATGACCACATCTCGGCCACAAACGGCCGAGAGAGTGGCGTCGCGATGAAGCGCACCCGACTCATGCTGCTCGCCCTCGGCACCCTTGCCGCGGCGACGTACCCGACCGCTGCCCACGCCCAGTCGAAGGTCCTGATGAGTGGATCGACCTCGGTCTATCCCCTCACGGTCGACCTCATCAAGGCGTACAAGAAGAAGTACCCGAACACGAAGTTCACCGTCTCGCAGGGCGGCTCGGACGTCGGCATCGGCGACGTCGCGCGCAAGCGGGTGAACATCGGCATGTCCTCGCGTGACCAGCAGTCCGGCGACCCGGGCGGCCTGACGTTCAGCAAGATCGCCCGCGACGGCGTGTGCGTGGCCACCAACCCGGACAACGCGATCGCGAACCTGTCGCAGCAGAACGTCCAGGACATCTTCTCCGGCAAGGTCCGCCGCTGGGACGACGTCCCCGGCGCGAAGGTCACCGGCCCGATCAACCTCAACGTCCGCACGCAGGCCTCCGGTACGCAGGACGCGTTCCGCAACATCTTCATGGGCCCGTCGCTGAACGTCACGCCGAGCGCGTCGCAGAAGGCGTCGAACGGCCTCGTCCAGACGGCGATCCAGAACGACAAGAACGCCATCGGCTACCTCGACGTGAACTTCGTCTCGGGCACCCACCCTGTGCCCTACAAGGGCGTCGCGTGCAACCTGCGCAACGCCAAGTCGGGCCAGTACCCGGGCGTCCGTAACTTCTGGTTCGTGACGGTCGGCGCCCCCAAGGGCGAGACCAAGAAGTTCATCGACTTCGCACGTTCGGCCTCCGTGCAGAGCAGCGTCGTCGCCAAGAAGTACGTTCCGTACAAGTAAGTGAGCTGGTGGTCTGACCGGCGCGTCGGACCGGCGCTCGGCAGCGCGGGCGTCCTCGTGCTGCTCATCATCGCGGGGATGACGGTCTACGTCTTGCGAGAGGCATGGCCGTCGTTCTCCGCCAACGGCCTGGCGTGGTTCGGCGCGGGCGGCGACGCGAACGTGCAGCTCGAGGAGATCTTCCGCTCCGCGGCGCCGTACGAGTACGCGCTGCGGGCCTGGCCGCTGCTGTACGGGACGATTTTGTCCTCCGGCGGCGCGGTGGTTCTCGGGCTCGTGCTGTCCACGCTCACGGCCGTGTTCATCGTCGAGTTCGCGCCGCCGTCGGTCGTGCGCGTGCTCGAGCCGGTCGTCCGCCTGCTGGCCGGCGTGCCCAGCGTCATCTACGGCCTGATCGGCGTGCTCGTGCTCGTCCCGTTCCTCAACAACCACGTGATCTCGACCGAGCGCAAGGAATCGGTCTTCTACGTGATCCAGCTGACCGGTCAGAGCCTGCTCGTGGCCACGCTGCTGCTGACGATCATGATCGTGCCGATCATGATCGCGATCGCGGTCGACGCGCTGCGCTCGGTGCCCGCGTCGTGGACGGAGGGCGCGCTCGCGCTCGGCGCGAACCGCATGCGGGTCATGTGGACGATCGCGCTGCGCGCCGCCCGGCCCGCCCTCGTGGCCGGCGCCGTGCTGGCACTCGCCCGCGCGCTCGGCGAGGCGATCATGCTCGCGATGGTGTCGGGCGGCGTGATCTTCTCGCCCAACCTGCTCGACGGCTCCACGTTCCTGTTCGAGCCGATCCAGCCGCTCGCGGCCGCGATCGTGCAAGGTGCGGAGGGCATCACCGTCGAGCCCTACGGCCAGACGCTGTTCGCGTTCGCGGCCGTGATCATGGTGTCGAGCGTCGGCCTGTCGATCACGGGCTGGGCGGTCCGCCGGCGCCTGCGCAGGTTCACCGCATGATCCGCACCGATCCTTCCGGCTCGTGGCGGGAGTGGCCGCGGCGCGACCGGATCCTGCTCGGCCTGTGCTGGGCGGCCGGCCTGACGCTGATCGCGATCGCCGCGCTGATCGTGCTCTACATGCTCGTCAAGGGCGTGCAGTTCCTGCGCCCGGAGCTGCTGTGGAGCCGGCCGGAGTCCTCGATCGACCAGTCGCAGTCGGGCGGGTTCCTGGACCCGATCCTGGGCACGCTGCTGATCGTCGTCGGCGCGCTCGTGATCGCGGCGCCGCTCGGCATCGCGACCGCCGTGTGGCTGACCGAGTACGGCAAGCCGACGTGGCTGGCACGCATGGTCGAGTCCGGCATCGAGGTGATCGCCGGCACGCCGTCGATCGTGCTCGCGCTCTTCGGCCTGACGTTCTTCGCGCAGAGCGGCCTCGGCTTCCTGTCCACGACGGGTGAGGGCGGCGCCGTGTTCGGGCGCTCGCTGCTGATCTGCTGCACCGTGCTCTCGCTCGAGGCGCTGCCGCTGATCGTCGGTGCGACGCGGGAAGGGCTGTTGTCCACGCCGCGGCACGTGCGCGAGGCGTCGTACGCGCTCGGCAAGACGCGAGCGGCGACGATCCACCGCGTGCTGCTCCCCGTCGCGCGGCCGAACATCGCGACGGGCTGCGCCCTCGGGATGGGCCGCGTCGCCGGTGACACGGCGGTGGTGCTGCTCCTCGGCGGTGGCACGCTGCAGCTCGCGCAGAACGGCTCGATCCCGGGCCTGAACTACCTGCAGGGCACGGGGTCGACGCTGACGACCTACGTCTACGCGAACTCTCCCTCGGGTGAGGGCGGCGCACCGGAGAAGGCCTACGCCGCGGCCTTCCTGCTCCTGGCGCTGGTGCTGATCTTGAACTGGGCGGTCGACCGGATCGCACGCGGTAACGAGAGGCTTGGATGGATCCGCTGATGCCCCCGCCGCCGATCCGGCGGATCGTCGTCGAAGCGCCGCACGTCGCCGTGCCGCCGCCCGAGCCCAATGGCAACGGTGCCGTGCGCGCGCGGCCACGCGTTCCGACGAACGCGGTCGAGCGGATGCGCGTGCAGGAGCTGACGATCGCGTACGGCGAGAAGGTCGCCGTCAACGGGGTCGACCTGCCTGTGCTTCAGGGCGAGGTGCTGGCGCTGATCGGCCCGTCGGGGTGCGGTAAGACGACGCTGCTGCGGTCGCTGAACCGACTTGTGGAGCTCACGCCCGGCGCGGCTCGCGGCGGCAAGATCGTGCTCGACGGCGACGACGTCGACGCGATCGAGGTCACGCGGCTGCGCCGGCGCGTGTCGATGGTCTTCCAGCAGCCGAACCCCTTCCCGATGTCGATCTTCGACAACGTCGCGTACGCGCTGCGTGAGCAGGGCTCCAAGCGGATCAAGCGCGCCGAGCTGATGCCGCCCGTGCGCAGCGCGCTCGAACGCGCGGGGCTGTGGGACGAGGTCGGCGACGACCTGGACCGGCCCGCGCTCCGGATGTCCGGCGGCCAGCAGCAGCGGTTGTGCATCGCCCGCGCGCTGGCGGCCGACCCCGAGGTGCTGCTGCTGGACGAGCCGTGCTCGGCGCTCGATCCGCGCTCGACGGCGATCATCGAGGAGTTGATCCTGCAGCTGCGGGAGTCGCTCGCGGTCGTCATCGTCACCCACAACCTGCAGCAGGCGTACCGGATCGCCGATCGCGTGGCGTTCATGTACCTCGGCGAGCTCGTCGAGTACGGCCTGGCGGCGGACGTGTTCGAACGCCCGGAGCACACGCGCACGGCCGAGTACGTGGGCGGGGCGTTCGGGTGAGGCGGCTCGCGCTCGTGTTCGCGCTCGTGGCCCTCACCGGCTGTGAGTCGACGCAGGACAAGAGCGCGCGGCTCGAGCACGCCGCGCAGGCCGCCAAGGACGAGAAGGGCGTGATCGTCACCCGCGACGCGCCCGAGATCGAGGTCGGCGAAGCGCAGGTGCTTCAGGACGCCAATGGCGCCGCGACCGTCGTCGAGCTGCACAACAAGTCCGCCGTACCGCTGCTCGCACTGCCGATCAGCGTCTCCGTGCTCGACGGGGCGCGCAAGCCGGTCTACACCAACGACGCGCCCGGCCTGGACGCGTCGCTCGTCAACGTGCCCGCGCTGGCCGGGGGCGAGCGGCTCGTGTGGGTCAACGACCAGGTCACGCTCGCCGGCGAGGGCACGGAGGTCACCGCGCGCGTCGGCGTCGGCGGCAAGCCCGGCCCGGCCGAGCTGCCCGCGATGGAGGTCTCCGACCTCAAGGTCGTGAGCGACGTCGATGGCAGCGCGACCGGCGTCGGCACCGTCGCCAACCGCTCCGACATCGAGCAACGCCGCCTGGTCGTGTTCGTCGCCGCCCGCAAGGACAACCGCATCGTGGCCGCGGGCCGCGCGATCGTCGAGAAGCTCGCGCCGGGCAAGTCCACCACCTTCACCGCCTTCCTCATCGGCAACGCGACCGGAGCCGAGCTCTCCGCCGCGGCGCCACCGACTGTCGTCACCCCGTAAGGACCCCGGAATGCCACCCACCGCCCCGCCTCATCAGCGCAACGGCTACGCCGCTCCGGACGAAGCCGGCTTCTTCGCGCCCCGCCTCGGCCCGGAGGGCGAGCAGTGCGGCGCCTGCGGCGCCCCGCTCGCCGCGGACCAGCGCTATTGCCTCGCGTGCGGTGAGCGCCGCGCGGCGACGCGCGTGCCGTTTCCGGCCGCCGCCGCTCCGGCGGCCCCGGTCGTCGTGCAGGCGCCGGCGGCAGTGGAGCGGCGTTCGCTGTCGCTGCCGGTGTGGTCCGGGCTCGCGGGTGTGGCCGCGGTCAGCCTCGGCATCCTCGCCGGCGTCGTGCTGATGAACGCGCGCGAGGACGATCCGGTGGTCGCGGCCGCGATCGTGCCCACGCCGACGGCGGCGGCGACCGTCGCCGCCACGCCGCCACCCGCTGCGGCGACGCCGGATCCGGCCGCGATCGTCGCCCCGGCGACGTTCACACCCGACTGGCCCGCGGGCACCGACGGGTGGACCGTGCAGCTGCAGACGCTGCCCAAGGACGGCACCACACCGGAAGCCGTCGCCACGGCCAAGTCCGACGCGACGGCGCAGGGCGCGGCCGACGTCGGCGCGCTCGACGCCGACGAGTACCCGTCGCTCGACGGCGGCCAGTACGTCGTCTACTCGACCGTGTCCACGAGCAAGGCCGACGCCGAGGCGATCCTCGATGGCATCGCCGCCAACTTCCCCGACGCGAAGGTCGTCGAGGTCTCCCAGACCGCCGGCACGACCGATGCCGACCCCGAGGAGGGCGTCAAGCAGAGCGACGCGGAGCTCGAGAAGAAGGAGAAGACGCAGACGCCGGAGGAGGCGCAGAAGAAGCTGCGCGACGCGCCGGACAAGTCGACGACCGAAGGCGACCCGCTGCCCGAGGCCGACGACAAGGAGCCGGGCGGCGGCAGCGAGACGACGGAGTTCTGAGCATGCTGCGCCGCCGCACCTACATCGCCGAGCCCAAGCCGCTGCCGCCCGGTGGCGGCCGTGCCGTCGCGCCCGACGAGCTGACCGAGTGCCGCCGCCGGCTCGAGCGCGAGTTCGCCGAAGCCCAGTTCGACCTCGGCGGGCTCGCCTACGAGATGGCGATCCGCGACCACTTCCGCGTCGACCTGCTCGTTCGCCACGCCGCCAAGTTGCAGACGCTCGACGCCGAGCTCGGCTCGATCGAGCGGCTTGCGCGGATGGACGAGGGCGGCGCCGCCGGCACCTGTCCGAATTGCGACGCGCTGTACCCGCGGGGGGCGGCGTTCTGCTCCCAGTGCGCCCACCCGCTCATGCGCTGAGGGATTGGGGAGCCCCCGGACTTCCGACGCGGTGAGGAGAGAGGAGGAACCGCGCCGGGAAGCCCGGGGGGAACTGCTTGACGCGCCACTCCGGCGTGCGTCTCCCCCAGTGAAGCCGCACGCTGGTCGGCCACGGTGACCAGCGTGTGAACGCCGGGTGCGAATAGCCCGGTTGGGGGGTCACCCGTGAACAGGTTGTGAACGCCCCGGGAACCGCCGTTTTGGGGCTGTACGGTCGGTTGGTGCTGTTGCGCCGGACCCGGCCTGACCCGGAACTGCTGTCGTTGTTCGATGAGTCAGGCCGCAATGTGCAGCGGTCTGCGTTGTTGCTGCGCGACTTGCTGGCGGACTATCCCGAGAAGGCCTCGCTGGCCCGGGACATCCTGCTGTGCGAGCAGGAGGGCGACCGGATCGTCCACGACATCCACCACCGCCTGGCGGTCCGCGGCCCGCGCCGCGCGCATCTGGACTCCGCCGACGTGCACGCGCTGGCGGGCGCGCTCGACGACATCGTCGACTTCGCCGAAGAGGTCGCCGACCAACTCGCGCTGTACGGCGTCGAGGCGCCGATGGAGCAGGCCGAGGAGATGGCCGCCGTGCTGGTGCTGTGCGCCGAGCAGGTGGCCCAGTCGTTGCGCGGGCTGCGCAACGGGCTCGACGTCGGCGCGCAGCTCGTCGAGATCCACCGGCTCGAGAACGAGGGCGACAAGATCCAGCGCGCCGCCCTCGCCGATCTCTTCGTCGCCGGGATCGACCCGATGATCGTCATCCGCTGGAAGGACATCTTCGACACGCTCGAGTGCGCGGTGGACGCGTGCGAGACGGTCGCGAACGTCCTCGAGGGGATGACGCTCAAGCGGGCCAACGGCAACTGAGCTTGCTCAGCGCGGCACGTACCGCCCGTGCAGCATCAGCGGGTTGCCGTCCACGTCGGCGAAGAACGCCATGTGGCAGACGCCCGTGTCCACGGTGTCGCCGAAGAACATCACGCCCTTGCCTTCGAGCTGCGTGCGCATGCCCTTGACGTCGTCGGTGTGCAGCGCGACCGCGTTGGTGTTGGCCTGGAAGTCGCGGCCGGCGCCGGCCGGATTCCAGACGCTCAGCGTCGTGCCGCCGAGGTCGAACTCCGAGAACGGCTTGTCGAGCGTGTGCTCGTCCTGGACCAGACCGAGAACGTCGGTGTAGAACGCGGTGGCCTTGTCGGCGTCCTGGGTCGGGATCGGGACGAAATCCACGGCAGTGATCGATGGCATGGGCAGAACCCTATGGCCAATTGCGGTCAGCTACTGACCGCAACGAGATCGACCACGAACACGAGCGTCTCGTTCTCGCGGATCTCCGGCGGGACGCCCGCCTCGCCGTAGCCGAACTCGGGCGGCATGACGATCTCGCGCCGGCCGCCGACGCGCATGCCCGCGATGCCCTCGTCGAAGCCCTTGATGACGAACCCTTGGCCGAGCGAGAACTCGAACGGCTCGCCGGTGCCCCAGGTCGAGTCGATCTCCTTGCGGTTCGAGTACGTGACCAGCACGTAGTGGACCTTGGCGTCCTTGCCGGCACGGGCCGTGGCGCCGGTGCCGACCAGCAGGTCACGGGTGACCAGCGTCGTGGGCGGCGGGCCGTCCGGGATCGTGATCGTCGGCTTCGCGCCCTGCGGACACGGGTGATAGGTCCGCTTCACCGTGGCCGTGCGACCATCGCTCGTGCGGGCGCTGATCGCGAGCTCGAACGTGGTCAGTGGCAGGCTGCGCACGCGGATGTCGCGCGTGGGACGCGGTTTGTTGATGCGCTTGACCCGCTTGCCGTCGACGGTCACCGTCGCGCGCGTCCATTGCGCGTCGCGCGGGAGCGGACGAAGGCTGAAGGTGAGCGTGCGGGCGCCCACGCACTCCTTCACCGTCGGCAGGTCGAACGCCTTCACCGGCGGGATCGGGGCGAGCAGCAACGCCGAGGCGGCGGCGAGGGTCGCGAGCACTATTCGACGTCGGTGTCCAGCGCGGTCTCCGCGCTGCGGAAGTTCATGACCTGCCAGCGGCCCTGCTCGTCGCGGATCTGCGTCTTGAAGTAGACCGAGCCGTTGCCCTCGGCGGCCTTGAGCTTGTAGGTGAAGACGGCGATCTTGCCGTTGTCGGTGCTCGTGCTGATCGCCTTGCCGTCGGGTGCGACGGCGTCCTTGCTGACGAGCGCGGAGATGCTCTTGACGAACTCGGCGGTGTCGGCCTCGCTCGTGGCCTCGCGGAAGGACGGGCCCGTGAGCGAGTAGGCCTTCGCGGTGTCGCCGGCCTGCACGGCCGTCACGAACTCGTCGGAGACCTTCTGCGCGTCCTTTGTGGACTCGTTGACCAGCAGGAAGCAGCCGCCGATCAGCAGCACGAGACCCACGAACATGGCCGCCAGCACGATCAGGATGATCCGACCCGTGCGGCGCTTCCGCGGCGGCGGAGGAGGCGGCATCTGCTCGTACGGCGGTGCCGGGGCGGGCTCGGGCGCGGTCATCGGAGGACCGTACCCCAGATGCTCAGTTCGGCGAGGAACCAGACCCGGTCGCGGCCGCTTCGAGCCAGCGTTCGAGCAGGTCGTTCTGGTAGCCCGGCCGCGGCCACGACGGCTGCGGCTCGATCAGCTCGATCACCTCGGGCTGCGCGCCCGTGCGGGGGTCGGCCGTCCACGTCCTGGCCACGAACGACGCGACGCCGTGCTCCGGGGCGTGCTCGCGCGCCGTCTGCAGCAGCGCTTCGGCGTCGCTGGTCACGGTGTAGATCAAGCCCTGGGTGCCGTTGTTCGACGCGCTGAGGACGCGGTGCGGCGGGGCGGCCGCAAGCACCTCACGCAGCCGGCCGAACGCCTGCGCCTGCTCGGAGCCGACGTCGTTCAGCGCCCACGTGTCGTGCGCGACGAGATCCAACACGATCCATTGGTTCACGTCCCCAGTATCGCGCTTCAACGGCGGAGCTTCAGAGATTTCTTCACCGCGTCACCGGTCGACGGCTTCAACTCCACCGAAACGGTCTGCGAGCGGCGGGTGCCGAGGGAGCGCGCGCCGCGCCGCGACGGCTTGACCGTGACCGTGCCGGACTTGCCGCCGGCGACCGTGTAGAAGCGGGAGCCGATGGTCGTCTTGCCCTTCTTGATCCGCACCGTCCCGCGGCACGCGGCGGTGCCGGTGCAGGCGACCTTCACCGCGATCTTGCCCTTGCGGTAGCGCAGCGTGGTCGACCGCAGCGTCGGGCCGACGACGGTCCGCGCGCCGCCCCAGTGCGGGTATACGCCCGGCGCCAGTACGCGTTCGGCGCCCGCTCCGGTCAAGTCCTTGATCACGATCTGGTTGTCGCGCTCGAACGCCACCCGGTCGCCTTCTGGCGAGAACACGGGCGTGGTGTCCGTCGTGCCGGCGGTGACGTCGGGCAGGGGCGCGCCGCCGGGCAGGGAGTAGCGAACGATCCGGCCCTTGATGCCTGTGCGCTCGCCCGGGCTGAGCGCGGCCACGACCTCCGTGCCGGCGGCGTTGCCGCTGGGGAAGCCGACGCCGCCGCGGGCCTCGGACGCGAGCAGGCTGACGCAGGTGCCGGAGACGTCCGGCGCCTCGGCGGTGGTGGCCATCGTGCAGATGCGCGAGGGGCGGTCGGTGTCACCCGGGATCGCCCCGATCGCGGTGTTGCCGAGCCAGCCGTGGGAGATCACGCAGAACGAGCAGGACCCGACGCCCTCGGTCGAGGCCGCCCCGACCGTGAGCCGGCGGATCCAGATGCCGTTGTTGCCACCGAACCCGTCCGGGCCGGGATACCACCACAGGTAGCGGGTGCCGTCCGGCGACATCAGCGGCTGGTTGACGACCGACCCGCTGAACCCGATCGGGGCGGGCGCTCCGCCGGCCACCGGCGCCTTCACCAGCGCGCCCGACGGATCGACCCAGGACGCGGTGACGCCATCGCGCGTGACGCCCGCGACGCGGCCGTCGGGCGCCAGCTGGCGCGGTTGCTCCCCAGTGTCCGGGTCGACGGCGCACACCGCTCCGCCGCATTGAAAGACGATCGTCGATGCGCTCGCGGGCGCGGCCGTGAGCAGCAACAGGCTCACGACGAGCAGAATCCGGCCTCCCATGGGGCTCGAAGATACTGGCTAGAGCCAGCCGGCTTCGCGGGCGATCCGGATCGCGTCGATCCGGTTGCGGGCCCCGAGCTTGGCGAACGCGCTCGACAGGTAGTTGCGGACCGTCGCCGGTGAGAGATGCACCTGCACCCCGATCTCCTCGGTCGAGCCGCCGGCCGCGGCGGCGCGCAGCACCTCGGTCTCGCGTTCGCTCAGCGGGCTGGTGCCGATCTCCAGCGCGTTGGCGACGAGGTCCGGATCGAGGAAGCGCTGGCCTTTCGCGACGCGCCGGATCGCGTCCGCGAGCTCCTCGGACGGCGCGTCCTTGCGCATGAAGCCGCCGACGCGCGCCTCGAGCGCGCGCGTGAGATGCCCGGGCTGCCCGAGCCCCGTGAGGATCAGGATCCGCGTCTGCGGCAGCTCGTCCCGCATGCGGGCCGCGGCGGTCAGGCCGTCGATGCCCGGCAGCTCGATGTCGAGCACCGCGACGTCCGGACGGGTGCGGTGGGCTGCAGGGACGATCTCGTCGCCACGGTCGATGTCGGCCACGACCTCCATGTCCTCCTCGAGCCCGATCAGCGCCAGCAGCGCGCCGCGGATCATGTGCTGGTCCTCGGCCAACAACACGCGGATCATGCGAGTACCGCGACCGGCAGCTCGATTCGCACGCGGAAGCGACCGCCGCCGACCGGGCCCGCTTCGGCCCGGCCGCCGCAGGCGCTCGCGCGCTCGGCGAGGGCCGCGAGGCCTGTCCCGCGCAGACCGGGCGTGGCCGGCGCCCCGTCGTTGACGACCTCCACCAGCACGCATCCGCGCTCGTCAGCCGCCGCGGTGATCCACGCGTTGCGGGCCCGGGCGTGCCGCAGGATGTTCGTGGCCGCCTCGCGAACGGCCCAACCAAGCGCCGTGCTCGCCTCGGGGGTGAGCGGCCCTGGCGCCAGGTCGGCCTCGACCGTGATCCCCGCGGAGCGCAGCAACCCGATGGCCGCCGTCGCCTCCGCTTCGAACCCGACGGCACGAGCGGCGCCGGCGACCGCCGCGAGCTCGCTGTTCTGCTGGTCCGCGAGCACGAGCAGGTCGTCGAGCTCGCGCGCCGCACCGTCACGGTCGGCGGCCAGCAGACGCCGGGCGAGGTCCGCCTTGAGCGAGATCGCGGTGAGGCTGTGCCCGAGCATGTCGTGTACGTCGCTCGACAGCCGCCGGCGTTCGGCGTTGGCCGCTTCCCGGGCGAGCGCGTCGCGCGTGCGGTCGAGCTCGGCGACCACGGCGACGAAGCGCACCGAGGCCACCAACGCGATCGCGGCGAGACCGCCGATCGCGATCCAGTACAGGACGCACCAGGCGACGGTGCCCGGGCCGAGCGGCGACAGCTCGCCCCAGTAGCGCACCGTCATGAAGGCGGAGAGCGCCGTGACCGAGGCCAGGATGACGTGCGGGGCCCAGCGGTCGCCGGCGACGAGCGCGGCGGCGGCGATCGCCAGCCACGGCAGGCAGCCCCACAGGTCGTCCCCGAACGCCGCGGCGGCCACGCTGAGCAGCGCCAGCGCCGCCGCGATCGGCCACCCGTACCGTGGCGCATGACCGTGGGCGACGGGCAGGGCGACGGCGGTGTACAGCGCGATGCCCGTCCCGACGAGCGCGAGGCTGACGGGGGCGCTCCAGCCCGGCTCGGCCTCCGTCCAGACGCCGAGGACGAGCGCGAGGTTGTAGCCGACGACCACGAGTTGCACGGCCAGAGCCGGCAGCCAAGCGATGCGGGCCGCGGCGCGGATCGGCGCGTCCGCGCCGCGCGCGCTGCGGGCCAGCTCCTCGGCGGCCGCGGCAGGCTCCAGACGCGCTCCGGCGACGATGCGCCGCACATCGCTCAGCGCGTCACGAGAGAGCTCCAGCACCCGGTCCAGCGCGACCAGCACGGGCGCCTGCCCGGGGTCGGCGAGCGCGGCGCGGGCCGTGTGCGCGTCGTGGCGCAGCCGCTCCGCTCGGAGCTCGAGCGCGGTGCGGACCTCGCCTTCGATGCGCGCCCGCTCACGCTCCGTGGCCGCTTCGGCGAGCGCCGTCCGGGAGCGCATCAGCTCGTGGGTGGCGGTGACGAGCCAGACGAGCGCGAACTGCAGCAGCGAGCGGAAGACGACAGAGACGACGAGGTACTGGACCGTGTCGCCATTGGCGGCGACCTCGCCGGGGTGCAGCGCGTTCGCCGCCACCGGGCCGAGCGCGCACGCCGCGGCCGCGACGAGCGCCCAGCGCACAGGCAGGACGATCAGCGCCGAGACGGCGAGCGTGGCCAGCATGAACGACCAGGCCGGCCCGATCACGGCGAGCGCGGCGATGTGCACAGCGGCCATCGCGGCGAGCGTCGCGAGCGCGTGCGGCGGGCGTTCGCCGCGGAGCCCGTAGCGCAGATGGCGCGCGTGCAGCGGGAAGAACGCCAGCGCGGCGGCGGCCGCGAACGCGGTCTCGGCGGCCGAATCGAGCAGCGCGATCCGCCACACCTCGACGACCACCAGCAGCGCGCTGATGGCCAGCACCGCGCTCGCCGTCAGCCGTGGCAACCGCTCGTGTTCTTCGCGCCTCACCCGGCCAACCATGGCACGGGATCTGGCTCGAGGCCAGCGATTGATGACATCTGTCATATCGGCGTCGGCGGCGTTACCCGCTCGCGCGCGAGGCCTGTGACATTCGTCCCGCGCAGCTGGCGACAACCGTCTCTGGCGGGGTCGCCGGACCGTTGGTTGGCTGCGGCCCATGACGATCGCTTCAACCCACTACGCCATCCGCGTCGAAGGGCTCGTGAAGTCCTTCGCCGAGGTCCGCGCGGTCGACGGAATCGACCTGTCGGCCGAGAGCGGCACGGTGCTCGGCGTGCTCGGCCCGAACGGGGCCGGCAAGACCACCATGGTGCGCGTCCTCACCACGCTGTTGATGCCTGACGACGGCTTCGTCGAAGTCGCCGGACTGGACGTCGTGCGGGAGGCCGACGCGCTGCGCGCGCGGATCGGTCTAGCCGGCCAGTACGCGGCCGTCGACGAGCACATGACGGGCCGCGAGAACCTGGTCATGGTCGGCCGGCTGTACGGCCACGCGCGCCGCGACGCCCGCGTGCGGGCGGACGAGCTGCTCGAGCAGTTCGCGCTCACCGACGCCGCCGGCCGGACGGCCAAGACGTACTCGGGCGGGATGCGCCGGCGGCTGGACCTGGCGGCCGCGATCGTGATCCGGCCCGCGGTGCTGTTTCTCGACGAGCCCACGACCGGGCTCGACCCACGGTCACGCACCGAGCTGTGGACCGCGATCGAGGAGCTCACCGCGGGCGGCACGACCGTGCTCCTGACCACCCAGTACCTGGAGGAGGCCGACCGGCTCGCGGACCGGATCGCGGTCATCGATCACGGCCGGGTGATCGCGGAAGGCACGGGCGGCGAGCTCAAGTCGCGCTTCGGCGGCGCGCGGCTCGAGGTGGAGCTGCGCGATGCGGGAGACGCGGAAGCCGCGGTGCGTGCGCTCGCACCCTTGGCGAGCGCGTTGCCCGGTGTGGACAGGGCGACGGTATGCGTCGCCGTGCGCGACGCCGACGGTGCGGTCGTGTCGGCGGTCCGGCTGCTCGATCAGGCCGGGGTCGGCGTCGCCGATGTCGGCCTGCGCCGGCCCACGCTCGACGACGTCTTCCTCGCGCTGACGGGCCACGGCGCGGAACCCCAGCGCGAGCTCGAGGAGGTGACGGCATGAGCCGTCCGCTCAACGACACGCTGGTGATCGCGGAACGCAGCCTCCTGCGTCCGACCCGCTCGCCCGACCTGCTGATCGGCTTCACGATCCAGCCGATCATGTTCGTGCTGCTGTTCGTCTACGTCTTCGGCGGCGCGATCAGCACCCCCGGTTTCGCGGACTACGCGACGTTCATGATCCCGGGCATCCTCGTCCAGCACATCGCGTTCGGCGGCTTCGTCACCGCGCTCGCATTGGCCGAGGACATGAACAAGGGCCTGATCGACCGCTTCCGGTCGTTGCCCATGAGCCGTTCCTCGGTGCTCGCCGGGCGCGCCGTCGCCGACGTCGTGACCAACCTGCTCTCGATCATCGTGCTCGTGATCACGGGCCTGATCGTCGGCTTCTCGTTCAACGCGAGCTTCCTTGAAGCACTCGCCGGTGTGGGCCTGCTGCTGCTGTTCGGCTTCGCCTCCTCGATGGCGTTCGCGCTGCTCGGTATGAGCGTCTCGTCACCGGAAGCCGCGAACGGGATCGGCTTCACGCTGATCTTCCCGCTGACGTTCCTCTCGAGCGCCTTCGTGCCCACCGAGTCGATGCCGGACGGCCTGCGCCACTTCGCCGAGGCCAACCCGGTCAGCGCGATCGTCGACGCGTTGCGGGCGTTGTGGCTGGGCACACCCGCCGGGAACTCGATCTGGCTGGCCGTGGTGTGGTCGCTCGTCCTGCTCGCGATCTTCGCCCCGCTCGCGGTGCGCAAGTACCGCTCCTCGACGTCACACTGACCTCCTTATGCCGTCCTCGAGCGCCGACCGAGCCGCGATCCGGCGGCTGCTCGGGGACGTGGAGATCACCCCGCTCGGCGCGGGCCTCGATCACCGCGCGTACGCCGTCGGTGACGGTCTCGTCGCTCGCTGCGGGGAAGGCGTGGAGCGGGAGGCCGCGCTCCTGGACGCGATCGCGCCGCGGCTCCCGCTGCCCGTGCCGGAGCCCGTGATCGTCGGCCGGGGCGCGATCATCCAGCGGCGTATCCCGGGGCGGCCGCTGCTCGAGCTCCCTCGCGCTGAGCGGGCGCGCTTCGTACCGGAGCTGCTGGCGTTCGTGGAAGCCGTGCACGCGCTGGACGGCGTCGACGCGCCGGTGGACGACACGCCGCCCGAGGCGTGGGGCGTGGATCTCCCCGCCCCGCCGCCCGCGGAGCGCCTGACGTTCATCCACGGCGACCTCGGCGCCGAGCACGTGTTCGCCGACGGCGACCGCATCACCGGTGTGATCGACTGGGGCGACGCCGCGATCGGCGACCCCGCGATCGACCACGGCCGCCTGCTGCGCGACTTCGGCGCGCCCGACCATCCGCGGGCGCGCTTCTACGCCATCGCGACCGCCCTCGAGGACCTCGACTACGGCGTCCCGCTGTACCGCGAGAACGCGCTGGCCGCGCTCGCGACGTTGGGTCACCCCGTCGCGAACGACCCGTAGGACGAGACCCGCCACTCGTCCTCGACGTAGCCGAGCGAGACACGGAAGGCCGGACCCGGCGAGACCCCGGTGAACCACACGAATGCGCTTTCCTTCCGTCGCACGCGCACGTTGGTGACCTCGACCGCGCCGTCCGTGGCCACGCGCCGGCCGCGCACGAGCTGCTGGACGAAGCCCGTGGCGATGCCGGCCACCTTCCGCTCCTCGTCCGTGTCCGGGAGGTGTAACTCGTCTTCGTTGCCGGGCTTCCAGGCCACCGCGACCACCAACACGCCGGGCACGGTGAGAAAGGTCAGCGCAAGGGTCAAGATCAGCCAGCGCACGCCCTAACTATGCGCGCGCCGGCTGATCCTCACACCCTTTCTACGGCTGCGTCGTGGACAACGTGAACGTCAGCGTCTTGCTGTACGTCCCCGTGCGCAGTGCGTCGTTGGCCTTGATCGACTGCTTGAACGCGATCGCCACGGCCTCGTTGGAGGTCGGGCCGGTCCAGGCGGACTTGCCCAGCTCCACGCGTAGCGGCTCCGGCAGCGTGAACGCGCCGTTGGTCAAATGCCCCGGGGCGCTCACCGACAACGCGGCGTCACCGGCGGTCGAGGTCACGGTCGCGGTCGTCGATGCCGTGTACTCCTTCGCGACGCCCGGCGTGAAGGCACCGAACGAGGCGGGCGCGCCCAGCGACAGGGACAGCGTCGCCGGTACGGTGCCGCCGACGGTCCCGTCCACCGACGTCGCCGCGAACTCGCCCGGGCCGACGCGGAACGCGTAGGAGCCGGAGCCGACCTCGTAGACGACGCGGTCACCGGTGACGCCGACCAACGACACGCCCGGCGCGCGCGCAGCGACCAGCGGCGTGCCCGAGCCGACCTCGCCCACCTTGGACGCGTCGTTCCCCGGCACGTACACGCGGCCCTTGGACCCGGCCGGGACGGTCACGTCGAGCTGGATGCCGCCCGCCGTCTTGCGCCACGCCGACTTCACGGTGCCGCGCACGGACTTGTAGGACGCGGACGCGTTCTTGATCCCGGCGTCCTCCGCGATCAGCGGCTTGAACGCGATCTCCTCGTAGCCGGCCTTGGTCGGCGCGAGCCCCGCGAGCCCTTCGTAGAACCACTGCCCGACGGAGCCGAACATGTGGTGGTTGCGGGTGCGGCTCGAGGCCTCCCAGTACTCGCCCAGCGACGTCCAGTTCAGGCCCACGGCCCAGCGGCCGTAGCTCGGGTACGTGGTCTGCTGGATGATCGTGTACGCGGCCTTGGCGGCATCCGGCACGCCTTCCTCGGCGGCCTGCTGGAGCACCGGGTAGATCCAGCGCGAGCCGGCGATGCCCGTCATCTGATGGCCCTCGCGGGTCACCAGCACGTCGTAGATGAGCTTCTCCTGCAACGCGCGCCGCCGCTCCGGGGGCACGAGCCCGAAGGCGAGCGGGAGGATCTGCATCGACTGGACGAGCGGCTGCGTCGCGTTCTCGCGGTAGTAGCCGACGCCCGCGTCCCACCACTTCGCGTTGAAGTCGGCCTTCACGCCTTCGTACACGGCTTCGAGCGCGGCGGTGTCCTCGCCCAGCGCCTTGCCGGAGTCGATCGCGAGCTTGGCCATGTAGGCCACGTACGCGGTCGAGGACGGCGCGATGATGTTCGGCACGGCGAAGCGCGTGGCCGAGCCGAGCGGCGCGTCGACGCCGGTCGGGACGCACCAGTCGCCCAGGCCGGAGTTGAGCGTGTACGCGTAGCCGTCGCCGTCCGCCGCGAACCAGCGCGGCAGCCAGTTGAGCAGGTACGACTTCATGCCCGGGAACGTCTGGCCGAGCGACTCCTTGTCACCGTGGCGCAGGTACGTCTCCCACGGGATCACGAACCAGTACGCGTCCCAGATCGGCGTCGCCTTCGCGTTCACGGGCTTGAACGCGAGCCCGTTCTCGTAGCCGTAGTTGTCCGTGCCCGGCGAGAGCAGCGTGACCTCGCCCGACGCGCGCTGGTCGTCGACCATGTCCTGCGCGGACTTCTCGTAGTGGCGCTCGGTGTCGAAGTACAGCGAAGCGGCGCCGACCGACAACTGCGCGTCACCGGCCCAGCCGTTCTTCTCGTACGTCGGCGTGTCGGTGATGACGCCGCTGACGTAGTTCTCGGCGATCGAGGACTCGATGTTGCGCGAGATCAGGTTCACGAGGTCGCTCGAGGTGCTGAACGCGCCGGTGGGCTCCATCGGCTCGCGGATCTCCTGCACGGAGTCGACCGCAGCGGTGATGCCGTCGGGCAACGGCCCGCCGCCGACCGCGCTGAGCTGGACGTACTGGAAGCCCTTGTAGGTGAAGCGCGGTGTGTAGGCCTGCGCCTCCGGCCCCTTGGCGATGAAGTAGTCCGTCTGGATCTGGCCGCCCGGCGCGTAGCCGGTGATGCTGACCTTGCCGTCGGTGCCGAGCTTCTCGGCGTAGCGGATCTGGATCGGCGTGCCGGCGGGTGCGCCGCTGACGCTGACCGTCGCCCAGCCGGAGCGCTGCTGGCCGGTGTCCCACACGAACACGCGGCTCGAGGGCTCCGTACGCGTGCCGGCCGGGAACGTGCCGGTCAAAGACGTGCGCTCGAGGTTCTGCGCGCGCAGCGTGCCGGCCGGGCCGGTCACCATGCGGGCGTTGACCCAAGCGGTGATGACTTCCTTGCGGGCGTCGTACGTCTCCCCCAGGTAGTGGTTGTCGTAGCGGATCGGGCCGGCGTCGGTCGCCTTCCACGTGTCGTCGGACTTGACGGTCTGCTCGGTGCCGTCGGCGTACGTGACGACGAGGTCGGTCCGGAGCGTCGGGTTCGCGCGCCACTCGGCGGTCGACCAACCCCAGTCGCCGGAGGTCGTCTCGTTGTCGTACTGGCCGGAGCCGAGCTGACTCGCGACGACGTTCTCGGCCGGCGTCGAAGCGTTCTGTTTGATCAGGCCCGTGATGTCGTCCGTCGTGTAGAGGACGGTCTTGTCGTAGCTCGTGAAGCCGGGGTCCAGGAACGTGCGCTCGGACGTCTTGGCACCGTTGAGCGAGAGGTCGTTCCAGGCGAGGCCGGCGCTGTAGACGCGCGCCTTGACGACCGCGCCGTGCTCGGACACCGGGGCGACGTCGAACGCCTTGCGCAGCAGCGGCGCCGGGCGGACCTCCTTGCAGGTGCCGGAGAGCGCCGCGCCGTTGGACGGACGGCAGAACTCGGTCGGCGCGGCGGTGGTGATGGCGACGCCCGCGGCGTGGGCGCGGGTCAGCGCGGTGGCGAGCGTGAGCCCGCTGCCGGGGGTGCTGACGGCGGCGCCGGACGCGGCGACGGCGCTCAACGCCGGCGTGAAGGTGACACCGGTGCCGACGCCACGCGTGGCGGCGCCCTGCGCGTGGGCGGTGCTGAGCGCGGCGCTCAGTGTGATGCCCGTGCCCTGCAGCCGCACGGCGGCGCCGTTGGCGTAGGCGGCGGTGAGCGGGCCGCTGAGCGTGACGCCCGTACCGGTCGCGCCGGCCGTGCCGACGGTCGCGACGCTGTACGACTCGCTCCCGATCAGCACCGCGTCACCGGCGCTCCAGCCGGTCACGCTCGCGACCTTGATGTTCGTGTCGCCGATCGCGCCGGCCGTGGCGAGTGTCGTCGCGCGGCCCTGCGTGCCGACGGCGGTGACCGTGCGGATCTCGCCGTCGATAAGTGCCGACTGGCCGGCGACGAACCCGTTGACGCTCGCGACTTTGACGTTGGTGGCGCCGGCGGCGGCCGGCGCGAACAGCGTGGTGGCGGCGCCCGCGGCCGTGCCGACGTCGGTGATCGTGACGGTCTGCGTGCCGATCGTGAGCGGCGCGCCCGTGGCGAAGTTGGTGACCGAGGCGACCTTGATGTTCGTGTCGCCCGCGGCGGCCGGAAGGACGATCGTGGTCGATCCGGGAGCGGTGCCGACGGTCTCGACCGCGGCGGTCTCGTCCTCGAGCGTGACCGTCTTTCCGGGCGCGAAGCCGGCGACGGAGTTCACGCGGACGATCCGGTCACCCGCGGCGGCGGGCTGCGCGAGGGTCGTGTTGCCCTGCAGACAGCAGGCGTCGTCGAGCGAGGCGGCGGCGTTGCTGAGCGGGCCGAGCGTGCGCGCGGGACCGGAGATCCACGTGCCCTTCCACTCGGCGGGCGTGAGGTAGGCCGTCTCGAACCAGGTTGCGGGCGCCCAGTCGGAGCCGGCCGTTTTGACCGACCAGAAGTAGCGGGTGCGCGAGGCGAGCGCGGGACCGGCGTAGTCGATCGTCTGGGCGGCGGAGCTCACGGTGCCCGAGTCCCACACGTCGCCGGTGCCGGCGGCGGCCCGGGCGGCGGTGGTCGCGACCACGACCCGGTAGCTGCCCTGCGCGACCGCGCGGTCGGTGCTGCTCAAGCGCCAGCGCAACTGCGGTGTGGCGTCGTCGATCCCGAGCGGCGTCGCCGCCGCGTTGGTCTCCAAATCGGTGATCTGCAGGCCCGCCCCGTACGCGGGCGCTGCAGTCATCGCGAACGCGGCGCACGCCGCGACGACCAGTCTCCTCGCTCCCATCTCTCTCCTCGCTCGCTTTTGATCGGTTCGTGGCCTGACCCCGGGCCAACCGACCGAACCAGCACGTGTATCTACTGGTAGAGCGACGGACGCGCATCAATGATTCCCCCACACTTTTCGGGGCTCGCATAGGGGTTGCCGCGTACGGGATAGTTGGCGCCGTGCCCTTCGCCGGTCGCACCCTGGAGCTACAGGCGCTCGACGCTGCCCTGGCGGCCGCGTATCCGCGCGTCGTCGTGATCGAGGCGCCGGCGGCGGCGGGCAAGACGGCCCTGGTGGGGCGGTGGGTCGCCGGCGTGAGCCGTCGGCGCGTG
Source organism: Solirubrobacter taibaiensis (assembly GCA_027587225.1). GTDB lineage: Bacteria > Actinomycetota > Thermoleophilia > Solirubrobacterales > Solirubrobacteraceae > Solirubrobacter > Solirubrobacter taibaiensis. Next base: position 661 of record JAPDDQ010000065.1, on the reverse strand, counting down.
CTGCGGGTGAGCGGCGAGCCGAACGAGCGCAACCTCCCGCGCGGGGTGATCGACCAGTTGCTAGGTCGCGCGGGCGGCGCGTCGGTCCTCGACGCACTGCGCGCGGAACCGACCGTGCTCGTCCTCGACGACGCCCAGTGGGCCGACCCCGAGTCGATCGACGCGCTCGTGTTCGCGCTGCGCCGACTGGTCGCGGAGCCCGTCCTGACGATCGTGTGCACCCGCCCCGGCGCGCCCCTCACCGGGCTGGACCGCCTCGCCGACACGCGCGTGAGGTTGCCCCCGCTCTCGCAGGCCGACGTGCGCGCGCTCACCGACCTCCCCGACGGCCCCGCCCGCCGCCTGTGGGAGCACACGGCCGGCCTGCCCGGCCACGTCGTCGCGCTCGCGCCGAGCATCCCCGCGGACCCCGAGGAACCGCTCCCCGCCCCACCGGCACTGATCGCCGAGGTGGGCCGGAGCCTCGCGTCGTGCCCGCCCGAGGTGGCCCGCCTGGCGGAAGCCGCGGCGGTCCTCGGGAGCGGCTGCCGCCTGGCCGACGCCGCCGCGTTGGCCGGCTTGACCGAGGCGCGGGCCGACACGGCGCAGGCCGACACGGCGCAGGCCGACGAGGCGCGGGCGGACGCAGCGCGGGCCGACGCGGCGATCGGCGCCGACGGGC
>JAPDDQ010000681.1 GCA_027587225.1 Solirubrobacter taibaiensis | reverse complement strand
ATCGATTCTAGCCTTCATAATGAAAGTAGATGAGCTAGCGCTTTTCGGTCTAAGAAGGAAGCAAGACGTTATTGGATTTTACTGATAACATTGATTGCTTTAGGTCTTCTTTCTTCATATGGACTTTTAGTTTATAACAATCCAGTTCCGATAGATTCACCTTCTTTTATCCCAGTCGTTAAGAGAAGGATAGTAGCTATTGTTGCAATGATTATTGCTGCGGTTTGCCATAGCTTGGCGACAGTTGCTTTCCAATCTATTACGAATAATAAAATTATTACTCCATCGCTTTTAGGTTTCGAATCACTTTATTCAGCAATTCAAACGAGTACAGTATTCTTCTTTGGTGCTAGTGCGTTAATAAATTTTAATGGAATTGGATCATTTTTATTCCAAGTTGTTGTTATGGTCTTCATGAGTTTGATACTTTATGGATGGTTACTTTCCGGTAAATACGGGAATTTACAACTTATGCTTTTAGTTGGAATTATTATTGGTACCGGGCTAAATTCTGTGTCAACTTTCATGAGAAAACTACTTGCGCCTTCAGAATTTGATATCT
>JAPDDQ010000680.1 GCA_027587225.1 Solirubrobacter taibaiensis | reverse complement strand
TTTAAGTGGGGCGGAGAATCAATGATTGTGGATCGTGGCGAAATTTTCCCTTCTTTAGAAATAGATAGTGAACATACAGCTGTAAAAACGCTTAGCTCAGTACATGAATCAATTCTTTCTAAAAATGCAATTTTAGATATGTCTGCAACGGTAACGGATGGTGGTTGGTTTAGTGAATTTCATATTCCAGCGATTATATATGGACCAGGTACATTAGAAGAAGCACATTCTGTAAATGAGAAAGTTGAAGTTGAACAGTTAATTGAATTTACAAAAGTGATAACAGCATTTATATATGAATGGTGCCACACGGAAAAATAGATTTGTACAGTAAAATCGTACGAGTATGTATACTTGTACGATTTTTTATTGAACTATTTCAGTGTTGAATATAAACAACTGAAATAGTTCTTTATTTTTCTATGTCTTTCGTTTCATTTCAATTAATTTCTCTTTCGCTAATTCAACGGCAATCGCATCATCTAAATAGCCAATTGGAAAGAGATAGTCGGGAATAATATCTGTCGATAATATGAAATAAAGTAATGCGCTCCCAAGAACT
>JAPDDQ010000679.1 GCA_027587225.1 Solirubrobacter taibaiensis | reverse complement strand
AGAAGTTCCTATTTTAGAGGGAGAAAGTCCGTTAGAAGCAAAAAGACGTCAATTATTTTATTTAAATATGGTATGGTTTATGACAACATTATTAGACAGAAAAGACCGTATGAGTATGGGGGCGAGCTTAGAAGTACGTGTTCCATTTGCAGATCATCGTCTTGTCGAATATGCGTGGAATATTCCTTGGGAAATGAAAATGTATAAAAACCGCGAAAAAGGTCTATTACGTAAAGCGTTAGAAGATGTACTTCCACATGATATCTTATATAGAAAGAAGAGGCCTTATCCGAAAACGCATAATCCACACTATACAAAAGCAGTAACAGTATGGCTTCAAAGTTTATTAACGGATAAAGGTTCAATTTTACACGAACTGTTTGATAAAGAGCAGTTGAGCGGATTGATTCAGTCTGGCGGCAGTGCATTTCAAACACCATGGTTTGGTCAATTGATGACTGGGCCACAGCTTTTAGCTCATTTAGCACAGATTCACATTTGGTTTAAAGAATATGGGGTAAATATTAAGGAATAACGGAAAAGCGGCTTACAATTATGTAAG
>JAPDDQ010000678.1 GCA_027587225.1 Solirubrobacter taibaiensis | reverse complement strand
CTCAGCACTAAACGTTTTTCTTGTTTTAATAGTTGCCCCATTGAAACAAATACTTGCCCATAATCCAGTTTCATCTTCATGACGTATGGCAGACGGCTTTTAAGTGCAAAGGCAAGAAACAGCATCAAAATTCCACTGACGATATAAATTACCTTCCAGTGAAACAAGTTCGAGAATAAGCCAGCTAAGCTGGTCGACAAAAGGATGCCGACCAATAGCCCACTCATTAAAAAACCTACAACTTCACCTGTTTTCTCAGGTTGAACAGTCATCGTTGCCAACGGTATCAATACTTGTGCTGCTACAGAAAATAATCCGGCCATAATGGTACCGACCCAAAGCATCGGTAAGTTCACAGAGAATGCACTAATAAACAATCCCGCTGCACATAAGCTCATTAAGAGTGGAATAAATTTGGTTTTATTCACCACATCGCCCATAGGGACAATAAAAAGTAAACCGAAAGCATAAGAAACTTGCGCAAAGGTAACTGTAAGAGCAGCTTGGCTTTGACTAACAGAGAAATACTGCTGTATGGAGTGGATCAGTGGTTGACTATAAT
>JAPDDQ010000677.1 GCA_027587225.1 Solirubrobacter taibaiensis | reverse complement strand
ATTTTGAATGTAAATAATGAAACAATTAAAAACAAGAAAATAAATGTGATAACTGTTAATAATACAGCCCGCACTGGTATATAAAAAGGTAACCCATTATTAATCATTAATACACTTGCACTTATCAATAAGACTAGTTTAGAAAATATGAGTCCAATGAAAATCCCTATACAAATTGAACCAAGTCCAATCAACATATTTTCAATTAATAATAATTTCTTAAGCTGTCTCATTGACATACCTTGCATCATTAAAATGCCAAATTCTTTCTTACGCGTTTTTAAAAACGAACTAACTGAATATAAAATGAAGAAAAATGAAAATACAAAAATCAATCCTTGCGAAACTGAAAATCCCAATGTACCAAATGCACTTATTGTTGCACTTGTCGATTTCAACTCACCTTGTAAATCAGGATGAAATAATAAAAGAGCATACGTAAAGAAAATCATAATAGAAAATGCACTACTTAAAAAATGGGCAGCATATGTACGCTTATTGCGAAAAATATTATTAAATGCGAACTGACGAAAAGTCATGCCTTTTTCCTCCTAACAAAGAA
>JAPDDQ010000676.1 GCA_027587225.1 Solirubrobacter taibaiensis | reverse complement strand
AATATTTTGCACTCGATTTTCATTCAATTTTAATATAGATGATAATTGCTGAACAACGTACATCAATTGCGTTCTGCTGGATTTTACCATATCTTCAAAGATTACCGTTGGAATATAATATACCTCCACATCCGTCATTGCTTCTGCTGTATAGTTATATCCTCTGTCTGTAAACATACCACCATAAGGAAAAATAGAATACCGCTTTACATAGTCATCGTATAATAAGTTCCCATTTTGATTAACCCGCTCTAACTTTACAAAACCATCTAACATGAAGTAAATTCTTTCCCTTGAATCCCCTTCTAAAAATAAAAATTGACCTTTTTTATAAGTTCGCCAATAAACAAACTCTGTTAAGCCTTTCAATTTTTTTTCTGTTAAATGAGCAAATAATTCGAACTGCTTTAAGTCTTTCACTACGTTCCGTCTATTCATAAAATTCCCTCTCTCTTGCTGTATGTTGGAGCGAAAAATCAAGAAAGCGTATTCAATTTGAATTTTATCATAATTAACTTATATATTCAGATCTCATCATGAAAACTTTATGAACAATGAGTAC
>JAPDDQ010000675.1 GCA_027587225.1 Solirubrobacter taibaiensis | reverse complement strand
AGTTCTTGATCAACTTCCACCTTTAGCGCAGTTAGTTGCTTGGCTTGTTGTTTCGCATCATCGTTTACCTAATTTAAAAGATGATAAACTTTTAAAGGCATATGCGGCTGAACCTACAAATCATATTGCTGAACTCTTTGAGTTGATTGAAGCAGATTGGGGTTATCAAAATAAGTTTGAAGAAAAAGAATATCAGCAACGCTTGAAATTATGCTTTGAATTTGAACAAGGTTTATTGTCACGATCAGTTGAATGGACAAAGCAAATTAAGAAATGGTCATCACGTTTACTTCAAGAATCTCAGGTATCAGAACAAATTTTTATTGATGGTAGTTGGCGAGTGATTTTACATCATGCAAGGTTATGTCTCATGTTAGGTGATCACTATTATTCATCATGTCAGGCAGATAAAACGTGGAAAACAAATTTATCACTCGTTGCAAATACTGACCCTCTAACAAAACAAGCGAAGCAGTATTTAGATGAGCATTTGGTACGTGTCAGTGAAAATGCCATGCGTGTCGCACAGTCTTTGAGCCGTTTAGCGGATGACATGGAATCA
>JAPDDQ010000674.1 GCA_027587225.1 Solirubrobacter taibaiensis | reverse complement strand
CCAGTGGGAATGATCATATATGTTGCGCTCATTGTAGCCTTCACATATTTCTATGCGTTTGTTCAGGTTAATCCAGAGCAAATGTCAGAGAATCTAAACAAGCAAGGTGGATATGTTCCAGGTATTCGTCCGGGTAAGAATACGGAACAATATCTAACAAAAATCTTGTATCGTTTGACCTTTGTAGGATCAATTTTCCTAGCAGCGATTGCAATCTTACCAGTTATCTTTACGAAATTGGGAAATCTTCCTCCATCTGCACAGATCGGTGGAACGAGTATGTTAATCGTTGTCGGCGTTGCTTTAGAAACAATGAAGCAGCTAGAAAGCCAACTGGTAAAACGCCATTACAAAGGGTTTATCAAGCAGTGAGTAAGTGGGAAGAACCATCTTCCCTACATGCTCATGTACTGAGGGGGAACAAGGATGAACTTAATTTTAATGGGGCTTCCTGGTGCTGGTAAAGGTACACAAGCCGAACAGATTGTTGCCAAGTATAACATCCCTCACATTTCAACAGGAGACATGTTCCGTGCAGCTATGAAGGCTGAAACTGAAATGGG
>JAPDDQ010000673.1 GCA_027587225.1 Solirubrobacter taibaiensis | reverse complement strand
TTTATAACCGGCTCTTTAGAAACATCTTTCCCTATCTTTTCTGGATAAACAAGAGCCATATTTTTATCATTTATAATAAACATTTCTCCGTCATTATTGTATTGAATATTGTGAAGCAACTTCTGAATCGTCCCAAGCGATACATCCATCGCAACAACGCCTAATACAGATCCATCTTGAGCTGTAATTGCTTTAGAAACACCTACACTTAACTTTCCTGTTGCAATTTCATAAGAAGGTTGTCCCCAATGGACCTTTTTTACATCAGCCTCTGAATCTTTATACCATGGTCTTGTCGTTGGATCATATCCTTCTGGCACTTGCCCACCTTCAGCAAGATTGGCACTTAATGTTTTTTTATCTTTCGTACCAATATATAAATCTAAAATACCAGGATGATTCTTTTTATACTCCGCAAACTCTTTCGTTAAAAACGCTTCCTCTTCCGGAGTAACCCCACCTTGAAGCATATTACGAATCATCTCACTGTTCGCGTAATACCCCATATCTTCATCCGTTCTTTCAACAAATGTCGTAAGGTGCTCTGTCACAAGATCCATCGC
>JAPDDQ010000672.1 GCA_027587225.1 Solirubrobacter taibaiensis | reverse complement strand
AACGACACTTGTATTAGGTCCATTGGTAGCTGCTTTAGGTGTACCAGTAGCGAAAATGTCTGGACGCGGTTTAGGACATACTGGTGGTACAATTGATAAATTAGAAGCAGTTCCAGGATTCCATGTGGAAATTGAAAACGATGAATTCATGCGTCTTGTAAATGAAAACAAAATCGCTGTTATCGGCCAAAGTGGTAACTTAACACCTGCTGATAAAAAGTTATATGCACTTCGTGATGTAACAGCAACAGTAAACTCAATTCCGCTTATTGCAAGTTCGATTATGAGTAAAAAAATTGCTGCTGGTGCAGATGCAATTGTTCTTGATGTAAAAACTGGAGCAGGTGCATTTATGAAAACGGATGAAGATGCAAAACGTTTAGCAGAAGCAATGGTACGCATCGGTAATAACGTTGGTCGTAATACGATGGCAGTTATTTCTGATATGAGTCAACCACTCGGTGAAGCTATCGGTAACGCATTAGAAGTACAAGAAGCAATTGATACATTACAAGGTAAAGGGCCGAAAGATTTAGAAGAGCTATGTTTAACACTTGGAAGTC
>JAPDDQ010000064.1 GCA_027587225.1 Solirubrobacter taibaiensis | reverse complement strand
GGCACGGCGACGCCGGCCGGCGCGGCCGCACGGCACGACACCGCCGGCCGGGCCGCTGCGCGCACGACCACGGCCCCGGGCGGCGGGCTGTTCGCCCTCGGTGTGCGGTTCGCCACCGCGGCGCGGGGGCGCTGGGTCGCGGCCGTGGCGACGATCGCGGTGTGCGCGGGCGTGGTCACGCTCATGCTCGCGCTCGCGTCCCTGCTCGAGCGACTCCGCGAGGACCCCGGCACGGTCGGCAAGCGCTACCAGCTCGCGGTGCAGCTCGACCCGATCCTCATCCCCGAGGCGCGCAAGTTGCCGGGTGTGCAGGACGTGGGCGAGCGGTACTCGATCGACGCGGCGGACTCGTTCCGGCTCGGGGAGCCGATCCGGCTCGTCGCCTATCCGGGTGACCACACGCGCTTCGAGAACCCGCCGCTCGCCGAGGGCCGGCGCATCCGCGGGCCGAACGAGGTCGAGGTCGGGGTCGGCATGGCGGACGCGCTCGGCCTGCGGCCCGGCTCGACGCTCGCCGCCCAGATCCCCGACGGCGGCGAGGTGCGCTTCAAGGTCGCCGGCATCGTGCGTGCGCTCGAGAACGACGGCCGGGTCGCCTGGATCCGGCCGGACAAGCTGATCGAGACGCGACCGGACCTCACGCCGCAGGTGGTTGTGCGCCTGCAATCGAACGCCGACCCCGCCCAAGTCGCCCGCGAGCTCGTGAACCTCGGCGCGCGGCTGCAGCCCGTCGGCGCCGCGCAGACCGACAACGCCGCGTTCCTCGCCGTGCTGGCCGCGGTCCTCAGAGGCGTGGGCCTGGCCGTCGGTCTCGTGTGCCTCTACGCGCTCATCCAGGCGCTCACCGTCACCGCCCGCGAACGCCGCGGCGCCGTGGCCATGCTGCGCGCCAGCGGCGCCGATTCGACGACGGTCGGACTGGTGCTCGCCGGCGCCGCGGTGGCCGTCGCGGTCCCCGCCGCGATCATCGGCGTGCTGCTCGAGCTCGTGCTCTTCGGCCCGCTCGTCTCGCGCCTGGCCGCGAGCTTCGCCTCCCTGCCGCTCGCCGCTTCACCGGGCCAGATCGCGCTGGTGATCGGGGGCCTGCTCGCGCTGTCCGCGCTGGCGACCGCGTTCGTCGCCCGCCGGGTGATGCGCGAGCCGATCATCGCGGGGTTGAGGGAAGGGTGAAGCGCGCCGCCACCCTCTTCGCGCTGCTGTTCCTCATCGGCTGCGGCGACGACACACGCTCCGCCCCGGCCGGCGGCGGCTCGACCCTGCAATCCACCCTCGTGGACGCCGACGGCGACGGGTTCCTCGAGCCCGGCCCGGGCGAGCCGCTGACCGACCGCGGCACCACCTCCGAGCTCGGCGACACGCTGGTCACGTTCGGCCAGCTCACGGACACGCACGTCCGCGACGAGGAGTCGCCCGCCCGGGTGCCATTCCTGGACCGGATCGGCGCGCCGTTCACGTCCACGTTCCGCCCGCAGGAGGCGTTCTCGACGCAGACGCTCGACGCCGCCGTCCGCGCGCTCAACCAACAGAAGCCGGACGCGGTCTTCGTCACCGGCGACATCACCGACAACGCCCAGCGCAACGAGCTCGACCTCGCTCGCGCGGTCCTCAAGGGCGACCGGGTCGACCCGGACAGCGGCGATCCCGGCTACCGCGGTGTCCAGCAGCCCGACTCGGCCGACCCCTTCTACTACCGCCCCGACTTCGACGCGCCCGCGCACCCCGGCGCGCTGAGCCAGGCCCAGCGCCCCTTCACCGCCGCGGGGCTCGACGCGCCGTTCTATGCCCTTGTCGGTAACCACGACCTGCTCGTGCAGGGCGAGGTGCCGCCCACGCCGCAGATCGACGAGGTCGCGGAGGGCGACGAGCTGATCACGGCGCTGGACCCCGAGCTGCTGGATCAGATCCCGCGCGACGAGCTGGACGCGCAGACCGCGACCGCCGCGCTGCTCGACAACCGGTTCGGCTTCCCCAGCATCGACGTCCCCGGCGACCCGGCCCGCCGCTTCGTCGACACGGCCGAGTGGGAACGCGCGCTGGAGCGCCCGAGCTTCGACTACACCGTCGACCTCACCGACCGGGTCCGCGCCGTGCTCGTCGACACCGTCAACCGCGACGGCACGTCGCGAGCCCGCATCAACCCGGCCCAGCTCCAGCGGCTGGAGCAGCAGCTCGACACGAACCGCCTCGTCGTCGTCTTCTCTCACAACCCACTGACCGACGAGGCCCTCCAAGTCCTCGATCGCCACCCCAACGTCGTCGCCTCGATCGCCGGCAACAGCCACCGCAACCGCATCACCGCACGCGGCACGTACTGGCAGATCAGCACCTCCTCGCTCGCCGACTTCCCACAGCAGTCGCGCATGTTCCGCCTGAGAAAGACCGCCGACGGCGTGGCGCTCGAGACGTGGATGGTCGACCACGACGGCCAAGGACTCGCGGGTATCTCGAGAGAGCTCGCGTACCTCGACGCCCAGGGCGGGCGCCCGCAGAAGTTCGCCGGCGCCAAGCAAGACCGCAACGCCCGGCTGTTCGTGAACGTTCCATAACCCGCAACCAATTCTCTCCGCAGCCGTTCCATCGGCAAGCATCACAGCGAGAGGAGAAGTACGTGATTTCCAGGGCTTTTCTGGGCACTTGCGCTGCCCTGAGCCTGGCCGCCGCATGCCCGAACACGGGCGTCGCAGCGGTCCAGGTCAGTCAGTCGGGCTGGCAGTGGGGCAACCCCACGCCGCAGGGCAACACGATCAGGGCGATCGACTTCGTCCAGGGCCGCGGGTACGCGATCGGCGACGACGGCACCGCCCTGCGCACCGACGACGGCGGCGCGACGTGGACCGGCCTCCCGACCGGCACCTCGCTCGACCTCGGCCGCGTCCAGGCCGTGACGCCGGACGTCGTGATCATCCTCGGCGGCAACGGCTGCGTCCTGCGCCGCTCCGACGACGGCGGCAAGACGTTCCGCCGCTTCTACGTCCTCACCGAGATCAACTGCCCGGAGCCGGTCGCCGCCACCTACTTCGTCACGCCGCAGCTCGGCTACCTGCTGCTGCGCAACGGCAACGTGCTCCGCACCACGGACGCGGGCGAGAGCTTCAGCCGCGTCACCGCCATCCCCGGTACACCCGGCAGCGCCGCGGGCGGCAACGCGACGCCGGCGGACGCGCTCTTCACCACGCCGGACGCGGGCATCGTGTTCCTCAGCGGATCGAACACCGCGTTCCGCACGACCGACGCGGGCGCGAGCTGGACGCCCGAGCCCGACGTCCCCGGCGGACGCGTGTGGCGGATGAAGGCCGTCGACGCGGCGACGTTCTACGCCTTCGGCCCGGGCACCTTGCTGCGCTCGAGTGACGCGGGCCAGACGTGGCAGGCCAAGCCGGCGGACGCGACGATCACCGGCGTGAGCTGCGCCACGCTCGACCTCTGCCTATTCACCACCGACCGTGGCGATCGCCTGCTGAGAACCGAGAACGGCGGGGACAGCACCGAGTCCATCACCGCCTCCACCGCACCGCTGTTCGCCGCCGGCTTCGCGACCGCCGCCCGCGCGGTGGCCGCCGGCAGCGGCGGCGCCACGGCCGTCTCCGACGACGCCGGACGCAACTACACGGCGGTCGGCGGCGACATCGCGGGCTCGTTCCAGTTCGGCCTGCGGCTCGGGCCCGCGGCGAACATCGCGCTCGCGCTCGGCGCCCGCGGCCAGCTCGCCCGCACGACCGACAACGGCGTCACCTGGAAGGCGATCAACGTCGCCACCTCCTCCGACATGCGCGACACGTCGTTCAGCAGCGCCGACGACGGCTATGCGCTGGACGTGCGCGGCGGCCTGTTCCGCACCGTCAACGGCGGCGCGAGCTGGCAACCGATCGATCCCGGCACGACGAGCGCGCCGCAGGCCGTGATCACGAGCGGGGCGACCGTCCTGCTGGCCGGCCCGCGCGGCATCCGGCGCGCCACCGCCGGCGGCCAGTTCAGCGTCGCCGACAACCGCGCCCGCGTGGACCACTTCGACCGCGCCGGCTCGGCGATCTTCGCGTACGGGACCAACGCCATCGTGCGCTCCACGAACCAGGGCCGCGCGTGGCGGACCGTCAAGCGCCCGGGCCGCCTCCGCAACCTCGAGATGACGTCGGCCAACGCCGGCTTCGCGCTCACCACCGACGGGCGCGTGTGGCGCACGACGAACGGCGGGCGCCGCTGGACCGACATCGGCGCGATCGGTACCGACGACGGCCTGGCGCTTGCGTTCGGCTCGGCCACCGACGGTTACCTCACGCTCGGCCGCTACCCCGCCGACAGCGACGTCGCGTACGTCCAGCGCACCACTGACGGTGGCAAGCATTGGCGCCCGCAACGGATCTCCGCGGGCCGGTTCCCGGGCGCCGAGGGCGTGATCAGCCCGACGGCCGGCCGCTCGTACGCGCTCACCTCCACCCCGTCGGCCGGCACCGGCGTGTTCCGGAGCCTGTTCACCACGGCCACCGGCGGGGACTTCGGCAGCTCGTCGACGATCACGCTCTCCCGCGCGCGCCGCTCCGGCCGGACGGTCACGGTCACCGGGCAGCTGAAGGGCGCCCAAGGCGGAGAAGCGATCGTGGTCTCCTCCCGCAGCGGCACCCGCTGGACGGAGCAGGTCGTGACCGCGGGCGCGAACGGCGGACGCTTCACCGCGAGCTTCCGGGTCCGTGGCCGCGCCACGTTCGTCGCCCGCTGGGCCGGAGACTCGGGCCGCCAGGGCGCCGGATCAATCGCACTCAAGGGGCCGCGTTAGCCTCAACGGGAATGTCAGTCGCTCGCGCCGTCCTTGGCGCCACGTTCATCTTCACGGGGTTCCTGCACTTCAAGAAGCCGCGGATGTACGAGGCGATCATGCCGGCCTACCTCCCCGCCCATCGCGAGCTCGTCTACGCGAGCGGCGTGGCGGAGCTGGCCGGCGGCGCGGGCGTGCTGCACCCGAAGACGCGCAAGGCCGCCGGCTGGTGGCTGATCGCCACGCTCGTCGGCGTGTTCCCGGCCAACGTCGAGATGGCCCTGCACCCCGAGCGCTTCAAGAAGATCCCGAAGCCGTTGCTGTACGTGCGCCTGCCCCTGCAGGGTGCGATGATCGCTTTGGTGTGGAAGACCGCGGCGCGTTAAACGCGGCGGTGGCGGTGGCCCGCGCGCATGGGCTGCGCGTGGAAGAGCCAGTCATCCTCCGTGATCAGCTCAACGTGCTCGTCCATCTGCGACCGGCGCCGGTCGTCGCGCGCGTGGCCGGGACGATCGCCGCGGTGCGGCCCGGCACGACCTGGCAGGCGCGCGAGCTGAGCGTCGCGGGGCACCTCGCCCGCGCGGGCGCGCCCGTCGTGGCTCCCAGCACCGAGCTCCCGCCCGGCCCGCACGAGTACTACGGCCGCGTCCTCTCCTTCTGGGACTACGCGCCGACGGTGGAGGTCGACGCGGCGGCCGCGGGTGAGGCCCTGACGCACTGCCATGAGGCGCTGCGCACCTACCGGGGTTCGCTGCCGCTGCTCGGCACGATCAGCGAGGCCGAGGCCATCCTCGCCCGCCTCGCCGCCGAGGAGCGGATCGAGTCGAGCGCGGCGACGGAGCTGCTGCTGCGCTTCCAGGACCTGATCCCGGTGCTGACGGAGCTGCGCTCCCCGGTCCAGCCGCTCCACGGCGACGCGCACCTCGGCAATGTCCTCGGTGGCCCGCTGTGGAACGACTGGGAGGACACGTGTCTCGGCCCGGTCGGTTGGGACGCGGCCTGCCTGCTGGCCGGCCGCCACGGCCGCGAGCGCCAGGAGGCGGCGTATGCCGCCTCCCGCATGGGCGTCGATCCGGGGGAGCTGGAGCTGTGGATCGAGGCGCGCTCGCTGCAGGTGTCGGTGTGGAGCTACGTCGCGGGCACCAAGTTGCCGTCGGGCTCAACCGGCACGGACGGCGACACCAGGAAGTAAGCCGCCAGCGCGCCGACCACGGCCATGCCGGCGCCGACGGTGAGGGCGAGCTGGAAGCCCTCGGTCATCGCGTTGGGGAGCGCGCTGCCGGTCTCCAGCACCGTGTCGCGCCGCGAGTTGCCGATCGAGGCGAGGACCGCGAGGCCCAACGCGCCGCCGATCTGCTGGCTCGTGTTGATCATGCCGGAGGCCAGGCCGGCCTCGTGGGGCTCGACGCCCGCCACCGCGGCGATCGTCATCGGCACGAACGCGAAGCCGAGGCCGAAGGCGCTGACGATCGACGGGCCGAGGATGTCGGTGAGGTAGTTGCCGTCGACCGAGATCTGTGAGAACCACAGCAGGCCGACCGCCGTCAGCAGCAGGCCCGCGACCAGGACCGGCCGGACCCCGAGGCGCGTGACCAGGGTGGACGCGATGCCCGCCGAGACGATGATGCCGCCGGCCAGCGGCAGGTAGCCGAGGCCGGTCTTGAGCGCGTCGAAGCCGAGCACCTGCTGCAGGTAGAGCGAGATGAAGAAGAACATCGAGAACAGCGCGGCGGCGACGAGCAGACCGGTGAGGTTCACGCCGCGCACCGTGCGCAGCCGGAAGATGCCCGGGAACGGAACAAGCGGCGCCTTGTTGCGGAGCTCGATGAGCACGAAGACGGCGAGGATGGCGACGGCGAGACCGAGCATCACCAGCGTCTCGGCGGACGTCCAGCCGGCGTCGTTGGCGTTCACGAGCGAGTAGACGAGCAGCGACAGGCCGGCGGTGACCGTGACGGCGCCCGCGATGTCGAAGTGGCGGTGGCCGTCCTCACGCGACTCGGGCAGCAGGCGCGGGGCCAGCAGCGCCGCGGCGACGCCGATCGGCACGTTCACGAACAGCACCCACTCCCAGCCGGCCCACTCGGTGAGCATGCCGCCGAGCAGCACGCCCGCGGCGCCGCCGGAGCCGGCTACCGCACCCCAGACACCGAGGGCCTTGTTGCGTTCAGCACCCTCGGCGAACATCGTGGTCACGAGCGAGAGCGCGGCCGGGGAGAGCAGCGCGGCGCCGAGACCCTGGACGGCACGGGCGATGATGAGCTGGATGTCGGTCTGGGCGAAGCCGCCGGCGAGTGATGCGCCTGCGAACAGGACCAGGCCGATGATGAACAGGCGCCGCCGGCCGAGCAGGTCGGCGAGACGACCGCCGAGCAGCAGGAAGCCGCCGAAGGTCAGCGTGTAGGCGTTGACGACCCACGACAGATTGTCCTGGCTGAAGTTCAGCGCCTGGCCGATCGACGGCAACGCGACGTTGACGATCGACGCGTCGAGTACGACCACGAATTGCGCGGCCGCGAGGAGGACCAGCGCTAGCCAGCGCCGGTCTTGAGCTTGAGACATGGAATGACCCCTGGGGAGGAAAAGGAATTGGAGTTCCGGTTCTGTTTAGCACGATACGGAGTTGAAGTTCCGTTTGTCAACCCCTACATTTGAGCTATGTCCGTGATCCCTGAACGCCCGCTTCGTGCTGATGCGCGTCGCAACCGCGAGCGGGTGTTGGAGGGCGCCCGAGCGGTCTTCGCCGAGCACGGCCGTGACGCGCAGATGGACGATGTGGCCAAGCGCTCCGGCGTGGGTGTCGGCACCGTGTACCGCCACTTCCCGACCAAGGAGGCGCTGGTCTCCGCGCTCGCCGTCTCGTTGTTCGAGCAGGTGCTGGAGTCCGCTCGCGCCGCACTGGAGATCGAGGACCCGTGGGAGGCGTTCACCGGCGCCCTGTGGGCGGGCGTCGAGGTGCTCGCGTCCGACCGCGCGTTCACGGAGATCATCGGGCAGGCGGAGATGCCGTTCGAGACCGACCTGCTGACCGAGATGAACGCGACCTACCTCACGCTGATGGACCGCGCGAAGGCCTCAGGCGATCTGCGCCCGGACGTCGTGCTGGACGACATCCCGATGTTCACCTGCGGCATCGGCATGGCGACGGTCAAGCCGCACCAGTGCCAGGCCGCGTGGCGCCGCCACCTCACGGTCGTGATCGACGGCCTGCGCGCCGCCAACGCCTCGGGCCCGCTGCCGTCGTAGCCTTGGGGGCATGAGCGCCCCCGAAACTGCGAGCGATCCCGAGCTGCAGGAGGTCGCCTGGGACCTCTCCGATCTGTTGAACGGAGCCGGGGACGGAAACCCACAGGCCGGCGTCGACGCGCTGCTGGCCGACGCGCAGACCCGTGCTGACGCCTTCGCCGACAGCTACGCCGGCAAGCTGGCCGAGATCGACGGCGCAGGCCTCATCTCCGCCATGCAGGAGCTGGCGCAGATCGAGGAGATCGCGGCCCGCGCCGGCACCTACGCGCACCTCGCCTTCAGCACCGACACGCAGTCGCCGGCCAACGGCGCGCTGCTGCAGCGGGTCGAGGAGAAGGGCACGGCGATCGAGACCAAGCTGCTGTTCTTCCACCTCGAGTGGGCGGCGCTGGACGACGCGAAGGCCGAGGCGCTGCTCGCCACCGACGGGCTGGACTTCGCCCGCCATCACCTGGCGACGGCGCGCCGCTATCGCCCGCACCTGCTGAGCGAGCCCGAGGAGCGCATCCTCGCGGAGAAGCAGCTCTCCGGCCGGTCTGCGTGGACGCGCCTGTTCGAGGAGCAGACGGCGGCGATCACCGTCGATCTGCCCGACGCCGGCGAGGTGCCGCTGGACGCCGCGCTCTCGAACCTGTTCCACCCGGACCGCGAGGTGCGTAAGGACGTCGCCGAGCGCGTCACCCAGGCGCTGCAGCCCGGGCTGCGCACGCGCGCCTACGCGTTCAACACGCTGCTCGCGGACAAGATGGTCGACGACCGGCTGCGCGCCTACCCGCACTGGCTGGCCGCGCGCAACCTGAGCAACGAGGCGTCCGACGAGTCGGTGCAGGCGCTGATCGAGGCCGTCCGCGCCCGCTCCGAGGTGCCGCGCCGCTGGTACCGCCTGAAGGCGCAGCTGCTGGGCATCGACAAGCTCGCGGACTACGACCGGATGGCCGCGGTCACGCAGGACAACGAGAAGATCAACTGGCCGGAGGCGAAGGAGATCGTCCGGGACGCGTACTCCACGTTCTCCGGCGAGCTCGGCGGGATCATCGACCAGTTCTTCGACAACGACTGGATCGACGGGCCGGTGCGGCCGGGCAAGCGCGGCGGCGCGTTCTGCTCCTACGGCGTGCCTTCGCAGCACCCGTACGTGCTCCTGAACTACACGCATCTGCGCCGGGACGTGCTGACGCTGGCCCACGAGCTCGGGCACGGTGTGCACGCGGTGTTGGGCGGGTCGCAGGGTGTCTTCCACATGGCGACGCCGCTGACGCTCGCCGAGACCGCCTCGGTGTTCGGGGAGACGCTGGTGTTCGGCCGCCTGCTGGAGGCCTCCCCCTCGCCGGAGTCCAAGCTCTCGCTGCTGGCCGAGTCGATCGAGGGCTCGATCGCGACCGTCTTCCGCCAGGTGGCGATGAACCGCTTCGAGCACCTCATCCACACGCAGCGGCGTGAGCAGGGCGAGCTCTCCGTCGACGACTTCGGCACGCTGTGGGCGCAGTCGCAGGAGGAGCTGCTGGGCGACGCCGTCGAGGTCACCGACAACTACAAGTCCTGGTGGTCCTACGTTCCCCACTTCGTGGCCTCCCCCGGCTACGTCTACGCCTACGCGTACGGGCAGCTGCTCGCGCTGGCGGTCTATGGCCGCTACGAGGAGGAAGGCGCCGGCTTCGAGGCCGACTACGTGAACCTGCTGCGCGCCGGCGGTTCCAAGTCGCCCGAGGAGCTCGGCCAGATCGTCGGCGTGGATCTCGCCGACCCGGGCTTCTGGGACAAGGGCCTGGACCTCGTGGAGCGCAAGCTGGACGCGGCCGAGCAGGCCGCTCGCGACGCCGGACGCATCTAGAAGCTGCTGACGGCCCGCACGATCGTGCGGGCCACCGTGGCGAGTTCGTCGATCGAGACGGACTCGTCGACGGCGTGCGCGAGCTCGATGTCGCGCGTGCCGACCATCACGGCGGGGATGCCGCGGGCGGTGAACAGGCGCATGTCGGCGCCCCACGGGACGCCGGCGAGGGGCGCTTGGCCGGTCTCGGCGTCAAGCGCGCGTTGCACCACGCCGACCCAGGACTCGTTGGTGCGCGTCTCCCCCGACGCGAACGCGCCACCTTCCCAGGTGAGCACGCAGCGGGGGAGCCCGTCTGCGAGGGCTTCGTCGACGACGGCCTGCAACTCGGCGCGGGCCGCTGCGACGTCCTTGCCGACCGGCACGCCGAGGCGACCCTCGAAGTGCAGTTGGTCGGGGACCATGCTCGACCACTGGCCGGCGTGCAGTTGGCCGACAAGGAGCGGGTACGGCAGCGCGAGCTCGCGCATGAGCGGGTGCTGGACGTCCGCGTTGACCGCGCGCTCGTGGGCGGCGAACGCCTGGTGGACGTTGACGTAGCGGTCGATCGCCGAGTGGCCGGCGAGGCGCTCGGCGGCGTGCGCGGCGACGCCGCGGATCTCGCCCTTGAAGGTGAGGGCGCCGGCTTGCGCGCACACGACGCGGAGGCCGGTCGGTTCGGGGAGCAGCGCGGCATCGAAGTTCGCGTCCCGTTCCAGCTCCGCAAACGTGCCGAGCCCGCCGTCCTCTTCCGAGGAGACGGCCATCAGGACGACTTCGGGACGTTCGTGCTCGCGCAGCGCGGCGAGTGCGTGGAGCGCCGCGACGACCGCGCCCTTCATGTCCACGGAGCCGCGGCCGTGGAGCCGCCCGTCCTCGATCGCGCCGGACCACGGGCCGAGCCGCCAGGGCTCCGTGCCGGGCGACACGACATCGACGTGGCCGTTGACCGCGACCCGGCCGGGCTTGGTGCCGGGCAGCCTCACGGTGAGGCCCCAGAGCTCCTCGCGCGGCACTTCCTCCCCGGGGTGGTCCGGGTGGGCGCGGAGAACGTCTAGGTCGTGCCGGTGCAGGTCGGTTTCCAACCCGAGCGCAGCGGCTTGTTCGGCAAGGCGTTCGAGCGCCGCGTGCTCGTCGCCGGTGACGCTCGGGATTCGTAGAAAGTCCGCGGCGTCACGGACCAGAGCGTCCACATCGAGTCCCATTTCGGGGCGAGCCTAGTACGTCCGTCCTTGCCTAAACCATTGGGGAGGGCGTAAGACAGTTCCTCACCAGATGATCGACACATGTCCGCGCCACTCGTCGAGGCCTCCTCGCTCGAACTTCGCTTCGGTCACCGTGCCGCGTTGTCCGGCGTCAACATCGCTGTCGGGCCGGGCCAGATCCACGGGCTGATCGGGCCGCGCGGGTCCGGCAAGAGCGTGCTGCTGCGCGTCCTGTCCGGCGAGATGGCACCGAGCGACGGGTTCGTGAGCGCCAAGAACGTCGTGCTCGTCGCGGACGCGGAGGGCTCGCCGCTGCTGCTCGCCCGCGCCTTGGCCGGCCAGCCCTCGGTGCTGCTCGTCGACGAGCCGCCCGCCGGGTTCACCCGCGAGACCCGCGCCGCGGTCCGCGCACTCGTGCTGCGCCACTCCACCCGGGGCGGCGCCACGATCTGGGCCACACCGCGCCTCGACGTCCTCCACGGACTCGCCTCCGGGGTCACTTTGCTGGCAGGCGGACGCGTCCGCTACGCGGGAAGTGTCGAAGCGCTCGTTTTGCGCTCGCTGGCGCGGTCCGCGGAGGATGTCGCGGACGACATCTCCCGCGCCGCGTAACCGTCATCAAACCCGCGCGCAGAGTTATGTGACAGTTTTCGGCGCGTCGCGCGTTAGTCTGGGAAACGGTGCTTAGCGGCTTCCCTACTACCAACGGTTTCGAGACCGACCTCGGCGCGCGTGTGCGAACGCTCCGCCGCGAACGCGGGCTGACCCTCAAGGGTCTCGGCCGCCTCGCCGGTCTGTCCCACCCCTTCCTCTCCCAGGTCGAGCGAGGACTGGCCCGCCCGAGCGTCAGCTCGGTCGAGCGGATCGCCGCCGCCCTGGACGTCTCGGTCGCCCACCTCTGGTCCCCGCCCCGCCAGGGCGACGCCGTCCGCCTCGTCCGCGCCGGCGAAGGCGCGATCGCCGAGCACAACGGCGCCACCTACCGCGAGCTCCCCGGCGAGCCCGCTGCCCCCACCCTGCGTGAGTGGACCGCTTCGAATCGCCGCTGGCCCGCCGACTCGGCGGTGGAACGCGGCGAAGTGGCTGTGTATGTCGCGCGAGGGTCGGTCGAGGTCGACGTGAACGGCTCGGTGTACGAGCTGGGCGAGGGCGACACGCTGCGCTTCGACGGGTCGCTGCCGCACCGCATGCGCCGTGCCGGTGGCACGTCCACGCGCGCGCTCGTCGTCACCTCGTAACTGCGAGCACACCCGCGCCACGCGAGTGATCAGTTCGGACCGCTATACGGTCCGAACTCGACGCTCGCGTGCCCGGTGGCGCGTTGCCGCTCGCTCGCCACGCGAACCGCGACTTAGTCGGCTCTGGCACGAACAACTCGTGGTTCGCGTGGCACGCGGGTTGTTCGACGCACCCGCCCGCGCCCGGGCGCACTCGGTGCAACCGGCTCACCCGACCAAGAGCGCACCGGCCGCCACGCGTCAAGACGGTGTGCTCGCCGTTCACTACGGCCGGTTCGCCAACTCGGCCGGAGGATCGCCGCCGCCCAAGAGCACCTTCGCCGCGCGCCCCAGAGACGCCATGGCCACCCCGAGCGGCCCTGGCCCGTAACTCACGCGCGGAATCCCCAGCCGTGCCAGGTCATCCAACCGAGGCCCACCGGCCCCGCCGAACACGCTGATCGGCCCACGAATCTTGATCACGAGTTGCTCGAGCACCGCGACGTCGCTCACGCCCGGCACGAAGACGACGTCCGCCCCCGCCCCCAGGTAGGCCCGCGCTCGCTCGACGGCCTCGTCGAACTCCAGCCCTTCCAGGAACACGTCCGTGCGCGCGTTGATCACCACCGGCACCCCGGCGGCCTCGCCCGCGGCCCGCGCGGCGGCGACGGCGGCGACGTGCGCCTCGACCGGCACCAGAGCGCCCGACCCGTCGGAGTCCTCGAGGTTGCACCCGACCGCGCCGGCCTCGATGGCTCGCGCGACCGTCGATCCCGCGTCGCCGAAGCCGCGCTCCAGGTCGGCGGTGACCGGCAGCTCGACGGCGCGGGCGACCACGCGCACGGAGTCCAGCATCTCGTCGAGCGGGATCTGCTCGCCGTCCTCGTAGCCGCGGGCGGCGGCGATGGACCAGCTGGCGGTGGCGATCGCGCGCGCTCCGGCGTCCGCGACCACGCGCGCGCTGACGGCGTCCCAGGCGTTGACCAGGACGAGTGGCTCGGGCGCGGCGTGCAGGCGGCGCAGCTCTTCGGCTTTCTCTCGCTGGGTCATGACCCGGAGCCTTTCAGACGCATCCGGTGGATCGCTCCCTGACGGATCTCCTTGGCCACGCGGCTCTCGATCGTGAACACCTCGGCCGCGCGCTCGAGGAACGGCTCTGCCTCACGCCGGCCGGGGTCGGCGAGCCAGATCTCGCCGCGCGCGTCGATCAGCCGCGGCAACAACGGCAAGAGCGCCACGCCGTTGCGCGCCTCGTACAGGACGTCGGACGCCAACACCAGGTCCCACGGCGCCCGCGCGACGATCGCCTCCGGCGCGGACCAGTCCACGCACAGGCCTTCGATCTTCAGGCCGTTGCGCGCGGCGTTGCGCTCGAGCAAGGTGATCGAGTCCGGCGCCCAATCCGTGGCGGTCACGCGCCCCCCGGCCGCGGCGGCCGCGAGGCTCACGAGCCCGAGCCCGCACCCGAGCTCCAACGTCCGTGCCCCGCGTAACGCACGGGCTCCCACGACCCGCGCCAAGGCCGTCGCGCTCGGCCACAACTCCGCCCAGTAGGGCAGGAACTCGTCGCGGGAGAACTCCTCCTCGCTGAGTAACGCTTCGGCGTCACGGGGGCGCAGCAGGACCAGGTCCCGCCCCGCCACACCGACCACCTCTTCGACCAGATCGTCCACGCCGCCCTAGGATGGCTCAAATCAGCGCTCCGCCACGCGTCACCAGCATCGACGTCGCGCGCCGAGCCGGCGTTTCGCAGTCGACGGTCTCACTCGTGCTCTCCGGGAAAGCCCGGGGCCGGATCTCCGCGCGCACGGAGGAGGCCGTCCGCGCCGCGGCCGCCGAGCTCGGTTACCGCCCGAACGTCGCCGCCCGCGCGCTCCGCACGGGCGTCGCGCGCAGCGTCGCGCTCGTGGTCCCGGACATCACGAACCCGTTCTTCGGCCGTGTGCTCCGCGGCGCGCAACGTTCCGCGCAGGAAGCGGGCTACACCGTGGTGCTCGTCGACATCGGCAACAACCGCGCGTGGGAGGCCGCGTCGCTGGAGGCGCTGCTCGCCGGCCCGGCCGACGGCCTGCTGCTGTTCGAGGCCGACCTCCCGCCGGGCACGTCCGAGCACGCGATCCAGATCGAGATGTGCCCCGGCAAGGGGTTCCCGGTGGTGCGCCTCGACGTCGAGGCCGGCGTGGACTACGCCATCGACCATCTGCACGAGCTCGGCCACACGAAGATCGCCCACCTCGCTTCGAACTTCAACGCACCGACGTTCGACCTGCGCCGTGACCGCATGGCCGCCCGCCTGGGCGGAACACCCCCGAGCGTGCACGCACCGTTCACGTTCGAGGGCGCGAAGGAAGCGGCGCGCGCGCTGCTCGACGAGGACGTGACCGCTGTGTTCTGCGACGACGACATCCTCGCCGGCGGCATGTACATGGCCGCGCGCGAGCGTGGCGTGCGGATCCCCGAGGACCTGTCCGTCGTCGGGTTCGACGACCTCGACTTCGCGCGCGTGCTCGCTCCGCCGCTCACGACCGTCGCCGTCGACGCCGAAGGCCTCGGCGCCACGGCGTTCTCCGCCCTCGCGCAGGACCTCGCGGGCAACCGGCCGCCCGACGAGCAGGTCATGCCGGTCTCGCTGAAGGTCCGCGAGTCCACCGCGGCGCCGGCGCACTAGCCCTCGGACACGCGGCCAGTCTCAAGTTCTTCACTTGTAGGTCGACGTCATACGTATTATGCTCATTCGTATGACCAAGACGATCCAGACACGCTTCGCCCTTCCTGCGGCGATTGCGCTCGCGCTGTTCGCGGGCTCTGCGATCGCGAGCCCCGAGGACAACACGTCCCAGCGGGCAATCGTGGTCGCCGGCGCAGCCGCCTACGACAAGGCCGCGCTCACACAGGCGCACGCCGTCGCAGAGGCGACGGATGCAGACCTGAAGGTCGTGAAGCGCAACGCCGAGCAGCTCGGCGTCGTGCACATGCTCGCCGTCCGGGGTTACGACACCGTCGTAACGGTCGGCGTGGACCGCCCCAGCGCCATCGCGCCGGTGGCGGAGAAGTACCCGCGCGTCCGCTTCGTCGCCGCCAAGGCCAATGGCCTCGGCGCGGCGATGAGCGGCGCGTAGGGCGCGCCTACTGCCTACTTGTAGCGGTAGACGATGCGCCCGCGGTTGAGGTCGTACGGAGAGACCTCGACACGGACCTTGTCGCCCGGAAGCACGCGAATACGGAACCGGCGCATCTTGCCGGCCAGGTGCGCAAGCAGCTCGTGGTCGTTCTCGAGCTTCACGCGGAACAGCAGGTTCGGCAGGGCCTCGGTGACCTCGCCGTCGATTTCCAGCTTTTGCTCTACTGCCATAGACGCCTTTCGTCGGGGGAGCGCGGGCGTGCGAAAGGGCGCAACTCGCGCGGACTACTGCATTCTACCCCTCACACCGTGATGTCCCTGCGCGTTTTACCGGTCATGCACACCGCACTGCTTCCCAGCCCGGTCGGACCGCTGTACGTCGAACTCGAAGACGGCCGCCTGAGCGCCCTCTACACCGCCGAACACCGGCTCCACGCGCACGCGCAGGCCCCGCGCGATCCCACCTTTGGCGCCATCCGCGAGCAGCTCGACGAGTACTTCGCCGGCACACGCCAGACGTTCGACCTCCCGCTCCACGAAGTCGGCACGCCGTTCGAGAAAGCGGTGTGGGCGCGCCTGCGAACCATCCCGTTCGGCAGCACCGCCACCTACGGCGAGCTGGCGCGGGAGCTGGGCAGCGCGGCGAGAGCCGTCGGGCGCGCGAACGGCCGCAACCGGATCTCGATCATCGTCCCCTGCCACCGGGTGGTCGGCGCGAACGGTCACCTGACGGGCTACGCCGGTGGCATTCCCACCAAGCAGGCGCTCCTCGAGCACGAAGGCTTGTTCGCCGGGCGGCCATCGGGGCCGCCCGGCGTCGTGTCCTAACGCAGCGTGGCGTCGAGGGCGCCGCCGCAATGCGGGCAACCTGCCCGCTGTGCGACGCGCTCCTCCGGCCACAGCCGAAGACAGCGAAGGCACAGGATCCTCATATAGATCCTCCTTTCATCACTGAGAGCGCTCTATGGCGCTCGATCAGCACCTTCAAGCTTATCGGCCGGCGAGAAGGGAAGCTAAAGACCTATGCTGGCCCACGTGCAAGCAGGCAGCCGCGACCTGGAGCGAGCCGCCGAGGCGCTCGCGTCCCGTCTACCAGAGGAGCTGGGCGTTTACGCCCGCCTCGCCTACAACTACCGCTGGGCCTGGGACCCGGATGGCCCCACCGTCTTCCGCGACCTGGACCCAGACCGCTGGGAGAAGGTCGCCGAGAACCCGGTGAAGCAACTGCAGGAGGCGTCGACCGCCGGCCTGCGGGCTGCAGTGAAGAACGCTGATCTGCTCGCGCGGGCCGCCGCCGTCGAGGAGCGCGTGACCGCGGACCTCAACCGCCCCACGCATGACGGCCCGGCGACGACGGACCGGCCGATCGCGTACTTCTCCGCCGAGTTCGGCTTCCACGGCTCGTTCCCGATCTATTCGGGCGGCCTGGGCGCGCTCGCCGGCGACATCCTCAAAGAAGCTTCCGACCGCGCGTGGCCGCTGGCCGCGATCGGCCTGCTCTATCGCCACGGCTACTTCCGCCAGCGGATCGACAACCGCGGTTGGCAGCACGAGTACTGGGTCGACACCGACCCGGACCGCCTGCCCGCCGCGCTCGTGACGGGTGACGACGGCGAGCCGATCACCGTCGAGGTGAAGATCGGCGCGATGGACGTCGTCGCGCAGATCTGGCGCGTGGACATCGGCCGCGTGCCGCTGTTCCTGCTCGACGCCGAGCGGCCGGAGAACTCCCAGGCCGCCCGCTGGATCACCAGCCGCCTGTACATCGGCGACGAGGACACCCGCCTCGCGCAGTACATGCTGCTCGGCATCGGCGGCGTGCGCGCCCTGGAGGCGATGGGGATCGAGCCGAGCATCGTGCACCTCAACGAGGGCCACGCGGCGTTCGCCGGACTGGAGTTGGCCAAGCGTGAGTACAGCGGCCAGGGCTCGCTCGGCGCCGCGCTCGAGATCGCGAAGAAGCGCACCGTCTTCACCACCCATACCCCCGTCCCGGCGGGGAACGACACGTACCCGGCCCATCAGGTCGAGAAGGTGCTCGAGCACATGGCCGGGACGCTCGGCGTCGACGCGGCGGAGATCATCAGCCTCGGCCGGACCAACCCGGAGGAAGGCGCCGAGCCGTTCGGAGTGACGCAGTTCGCCCTGCGCACCTCCCGCGCCGCCAACGGCGTCGCCCGTCGCCATGGCGAGGTCGCGCGGGAGATGTGGAACCCGATGTGGCCCGACAAGGCCGTCGACGACGTGCCGATCACGCACGTCACCAACGGCGTGCACATCCCGACCTGGCTCGGCCAGCCGATCTGGAACCTGCTCAACAAGCACCTCGGCGAGGACTGGCTGGACCGCGCGACCGACCCGGCCACCTGGGCCCCGGTCGACGACATCCCGGCCAAGGAGATCTGGGCCGTCCGCACGCAGCAGCGGGCCGAGCTGATCGAGTACGTGCGCCATCGCGCCGTGGTCGACCGCCTCGCGCGGGACGAGTCCACGGGCTACGCCGAGGCCGCGGCCGCGTTCGACCCGGACGTGCTGACGGTCGGCTTCGCCCGCCGCCTGGCCACCTACAAGCGACTGAACCTGTTGCTGCAGGACGTCGAGCGCGCGATCCGCGTCGTCGGTGGCGACCGCCCGATCCAGGTGCTGCTGGCCGGCAAGGCGCACCCGCGCGACGACGCCGGCAAGTCGCTCGTGCAGGGCCTGTTCTCGATGAAGCACGCGCCCGGGTTCGCCGGCCGCGTCGCCTACCTCGACGACTACGACCTGCGCATGGCGGCGCATCTCGTCCGCGGCTGCGACGTGTGGATCAACCTCCCGCGTCCGCCGCTCGAAGCCTCTGGCACGTCCGGCATGAAGAACGTCATGAACGGCGGGCTGCAGCTGTCGGTGCTCGACGGCTGGTGGGCGGAGGGCTACGACGGCGGCAACGGCTGGCCGCTCTCCGGCGACGTCGATCACGATCACGGCGCCCAGGACGCCCGCCACGCGCACGAGCTCTTCCGTCTGCTCGAGGAAGAGGTCGCGCCCGAGTACTACAAGACCGGCGCCGACGGCATCCCGCGCGACTGGGTCGCGCGCATCCGCCGCTCGCTGCGCACGCTCGGGCCGGAGTTCGGCGCCGGGCGCATGCTCGAGGACTACGAGCGCAAGGTCTACACCTAGGACCTCACCCCTCGGGGCGCGCCGGAGCGGCGCGCCTCAGGGGTTGATGATCGGGTCCTCGGTCGGCGTCGGTGTGGCCGACGCGTCCGGGGTGGTCTCGCCCTCGACCGTCGGCGACGGTGAAGGCGTGGGCGTGATCTCCAGCGGGTCCGGAGTCGGCTCCTGTGTGGGGAGCGGGTCCACCGTCGGCGCCGGCGTCGGGACGCCACCGACACCACCGATGCCACCGGGCGGGATGCGCGCGTCGAGCTCCTTGCGCACGTCCGTCCGCAGCTGGTCGACGCTGCGGTCGATCTGCGTGTTGACCTCGTCGACGCGGTCGTTGACCTGCTGGACCGTGATGTAGAACATCAAGGCGAACGCGACCACGATCACCGCCGTCGCCACCACGAGCATCCACGGGGCCACACCCGCGCTCCGGCGGAACTTCGCCGTGCAGTACGGGCACTGCGGACCGGTCGCCCACGAGATGCGGGCGCACTTGGGACACACGCGCTGCGGGGGCGCGCCGACTGAACCCTCCATATCCACCTAGCGTAGGACACGAACCGGGGCAGTCGACGCGCCTGAGCGCATTTACGGTCGGCGCCAGCTCAGCGTGAAGCCTCCGGTGCCGCTGTAGGAGTACACGCGCCAGCGGTACTGGCCGGCCGGTCCGGAGTATTCGACCGTCTCGGTGTTGAACGGGCTCTGCGAGATCGCGACCTGTTGCCAGCCGTACGCGGTCTGGCGCTGCAGGGCGAGGTCGAAGTCGGTCCCGGACGCCCCGGTCAGGCAGGCCTTGTGCAGGCCGCTCGCCGTGGTTGCGTACTCGATCCGCACCTCGGCCCCACGACCGGAGAGCGAGCCGCTCGAGCTGCGGTCACCGCAGCCCGGTGCCGGGGTCGGCGTCGGAGTCGGCGACGGGCTCGGTGACGGCGTCGGCGTGGGCGACGGGGTCGGGCTCGGCGTCGGCGTCGGCGTGGGCTCCGGGTTCGGGTTGCCCCCGCCGCCGCCCGGATCGCTGTAGAGCAGCTTGTTCGGCGAGCCGGTGCCGGGGCTCGTGATGACGCCCGACGTCGCCGCCGTGGTCAGCGCGGTCGCCACCTGCGCCGGCGTCGCGCTCGTGTTGGTCTGCAGGTACACCGCCGCGGCCCCCGCCACGTGCGGTGACGCCATCGACGTGCCGCTCAGCGTGCTCGTCGCCGTGTCGCTCGTGTTCCACGTGGAGAGCACCTGCTCACCCGGCGCGAAGATGTCCGAGCACGTGCCGTAGTTGGAGAACGAGGACCGCGCGTCCGTGCGGTTGCTCGAGTTGACCGTGATCGCGGTCGGGGTGCGTGCGGGCGAGTAGTCGCACGCGTCGTCGCCTGAGTTGCCGGACGCGACCGCGTACGTCACGCCGCTCGCGACGGACGCCGCGACCGCCTGGTCGAGCGCGTCGGACGCGCCGCCACCGAGGCTCATGTTCGCCACCGCCGGCCCGCTGCCGTGGTTCTGGGTGACCCAGTTCACGCCCGCGACGACGCCCGAGATCGTGCCCGATCCGGCGCAGTCGAGCACGCGCACGGCGACGATCGAGACCGCCTTGGCCACGCCGTGCGTGGTGCCGCCGACCGTGCCCGCGACGTGCGTGCCGTGGCCGTGGCAGTCGTCGGCCGCGCCACCGTCGACGGCGTCGAAGCCGCTCGTCGCGCGCCCGCCGAAGTCGGTGTGCGTGATGCGCACGCCGGTGTCGATGATGAAGGCCTTCACGCCCGCGCCGGTGCCCGTGTAGTTGTACGTGGTGCTGAGCGGCAGGGCGCGCTGGTCGATGCGATCCAGCCCCCACGGTGCGTTGTTCTGAGTCGCGTCGAGGCGGATCACGCGATCCTGCTCGACGAACGCCACGGCCGGGTCCTTCTTGACCGCCACGAGCGCCTGCTTGGTGAGCTTCGCGCTGAAGCCCTTGAGGACCTTGCCGTACGTGCGCTGCACCCGCCCGCCGCGGTCGCGCGCCTTGTCCTTCGCCCGGTCCACCGCTGTCGTGCTCGCTCCCGACTTGAGCACGACGATGTACTGCCCGTCGACCTTCTCTTGCGCCTGCGCGCTCGACGGCACGACCACGAGCGCTGCCGCAAGCAGCGCAAGGGTTGTTGACTTCACAGTTGGCCTCCCAGCCCCTGCTAGATGGATGATGATGTTGACCGACTCAACATCCGGTCCCCCACCGGAAGCTGCACTGCGCTGTTCCCAGGGCCGGAAGGTAGGGGCCGATTTCCCGCTTACAAGCAGGGAAATACGGTGCGTTCTAGCGCGGACCTGGACGCTCCCGCCAGGTTTGCGGGAGCGTCCAAAGGGTTACCGGTCTACGGCTTGGACCAATCCAACGTGAAGGAACCCGAACCGCGGTAGGAATAGACGCGCCAGCGGTACGTTCCGGCCGTGCCGGAGTACGTGATCGACTCGGTCGAGCTCGACCCATCCGAGCGGGCGACGGTCACCCAGTTCGAGCCGCTGCGCTTCTGCAGGTACAGATCGAAGTCGGTGCCCATACCGGTGAAGCAGCCGCGGTGCGAACCGCTCACGGTCGTGGTGTACGAGCCGGTCGCCTTCGGGACGTACGCCACGCTTGCGGTGCCCGCGAGCGAGCCCGTTTCGCTGATCGTGCCGGGGCCACAGGTGCCGGCCGGCGGCGGGTTCGTTCCTCCACCACCGGGCGGGGCGATGTACAGCAGCCGGTTCGGCGAGCCGGAGCCGGGGCTCGTCACCTTGCCGGTGGTGGCTGCGCCGACCAGCGCGCTCGCGACCTGCGCCGGCAATGCCGATGGGTTGGCCTGCAGATAGACGGCGGCCGCGCCCGCGACGTGCGGTGACGCCATCGACGTGCCGCTGATCGTGTTCGTGGCCGTGTTGCTCGTGTACCACGCGGACGTGATGCTCGAGCCCGGCGCGAAGATGTCCAGGCAACTGCCGTAGTTCGAGTACGAGGCGCGCGCATCGCTGCTGGTCGTCGCGCCGACGGTGATCGCGTTGGGCGTGCGCGCCGGCGACGAGTTGCACGCGTTCGCGTTGCTGTTGCCGGCCGCGAGGGCGTACGTCACGCCGTCGGCGATCGAGTTGCTCACGGCGGTGTCGAGCGCACTCGACGCGCCGCCGCCGAGGCTCATGTTGGCCACGGCGAGCTGGCCGGCGGCGTGGTTGCTCGTGACCCAGTTCACGCCCGCGATCACGCCCGAGTTGCTGCCCGAGCCGCCGCAGTCGAGCACGCGCACGGCGACGAGCCGCACGTTCTTGGCGACGCCGTAGGTCGTGCCGCCCACGGTGCCCGCGACGTGCGTACCGTGGCCGTTGCAGTCGTCGGCGCTGCCGCCGTCGATCGCGTCGTAGCCACTCGTCGCCCGCCCGCCGAAGTCGTTGTGGCTGAGGTGGATGCCGGTGTCGATGATGTACGCCGTCACGCCCGTGCCCGTGGCGTCGTAGTTGTAGGTGCTGCTGAGCGGCAGGTCGCGCTGGTCGAGCCGGTCCAGACCCCACGTCGCGTTGGCTTGCGTCGTGTCGAGCCGCACGATCTGATCCTGCTCGACGTAGTCCACCGCCGCGTCCTGCTTGACCGCCTCGAGCGCCTGGCTGTCGAGCTTGGCGGTGAACCCGTTCAGCACACGCCCGAAGCTCTCGCGCTGAATCCGCCCGCCGCGGGTCCGCGCCTTCTCCTTCGCGCGCTCACCGGACGCGTTGTCCTTGAGCACGACGATGTACTGCCCGTCGATCTTCTCCTGCGCGTTCGCGCTCGACGGAACGACCACGAGCGCTGCTCCCAGCAGCGCCAGTGCCACTTTCCTCACAGTTGGCCTCCCTGTGACCCCTGCGTATATGTTCGGGACGTCAACCGCCCCGCTCCCGCCGCGGAGCGTAAGTGGACACCGTGTCAATGCGCAAAGCGCGTGTCCGGGACCGGACCTACGATCTCCACGTGCCCACGCTGACGCTCCTCCACAATCCGCACTGCCCGACTTCCGTGCACGCCCTCGAAGCGCTCGAGGCGGCCGGGCACGAGGTGACGATCCGCAAGTACCTGCTCGTCGCGGAGCGCCTGGACGAGGCGGAGGTGCGCAGCCTCGCCGAGCGCCTGCAGGGTGACCCGGTGGATGCGCTCATCCGACGCGACAAGAAGTACAAGGACCTCGGCCTGGAGGCCGACGGCTGGGACCTCGACCAGGTTGTCGCGACGCTGCTCGAGCACCCGTCGCTGCTGCAACGGCCGATCCTCGACGACGGCACGGCGACCATGATCGGGCGCCCGCGCTCGCGGCCCGCGGAGTGGGCGCAGGCGGGCCGCGTGCAGTAACAAGGCGATAACGAGCGCTTGGAGACGGCCGGAGAGGATCGGCCGATGTCCAAGACAGTTGTCGCAGTGGCGGCCGTCGCCGCGCTGACGTTCGCGCCCGCCGCGAGCGCGGCGGTGACACCGGCCTTCACGCTGGAAAGCAAGAGCGTGTGGGGTGCCGCGCAGCCGCTCGTCGGCACGAGCATCTACACCCCGCCGGTCAACGAGGGTGGCTGGTCGGCGTTCGCCCCGATCGACGACAGCACCTTCTGGACCGTGTCGGACCGCGGCCCGAACGGCCTGCCCGCGGTCGGCGGCACCGGGACGCGGCGCACGTTCCTCTCGCCCTCGTTCACGCCGACGATCTACAAGGTCGCGATCGGCTCGGGCGGCGCGCTGAACGTCGTGCAGCGGATTCCGATCCACCTGAAGGCGGGCGCGGTGAACCCGGCGCGCGCGTGGATGCAGGCCAACCCGAACCCGGGCCTCGGCGTGCTGCCCGGCGACCAGAACCACATCACCGGGCTGTCGCAGATCGCGACCGCCGGGCAAGGCGGGATCTCCGGCCTGCCCACCGCGGCCTCCGCTCGCGACGAGGTGCCGTACGCCGCCGACGGCACGACCCCGCTGCCTTCGGACCCGTACGGCCTGGACTCCGAGTCGATCGCGGTCGACCCGCGTGACGGCTCGTTCTGGATCGGCGACGAGTACCGCCCGTCGCTGGTGCACGTCGCTGCCGACGGGACGCTGCTCAACCGGATCGTGCCCGACGGTGTGACCGTGCCCGCCGACCCGGCCAACCCGGCGAAGTTCGCCGGCGAGGACGAGGCCGTCGTCAAGACGCATCGCATCCTGCCGCGCGCGTTCGCGTTCCGGCGCCAGAACCGCGGCATGGAGGGCGGCACGCTCACCGCGGACGGCAAGACGCTGTTCGGCATGCTGCAGTCGTCGATCGTCCCGCCCGCCGGTCAGGGCGACGGTCGCACGCTGCGGCTCGTGCGCTTCGACGTCAGCGACTCGCTGAACCCGAAGCTGACCGGCGAGTGGATCTACCGTCTGAGCGCCCCGCAGCCGGGCAGCGGCATCAACCAGGCGGACCTCTCGAACTCCGACATCTACGCGCTCGACGCGACGCACATCATCGTCGACGAGCACGACAACGTGACCAGCGTCCCCGGTGCGGGCGAGAAGCGCGTATACGCCATCGACCTCGAGGGCGCGACGAACCTCGTCGACGACGCCGTCCAGAACGGCAACGCGCCGACGCTGGAGTCCACCAACGGCGCCGGTGTGACGCCGGTGGCGAAGACGTTCTGGCTCTCGCTCGACGATTGGGGCTACGACCACGACAAGCCCGAGGGCCTCGGGCTCTTCCCCAACGGCGACCTGGCGATGCTCGACGACAACGACTTCGGGTTCGAGCAGGGCAACGATCCAGCCGCGACGAGCACCCCGCCGTTCAAGGTCAGCGCGAGCGGCAAGACGACCGAGCTGTGGCGCTATGACGTGTCGAACCTCGTCGAGGCGACCGTCGGCGGCAGCGTGCCCGCCACGCTGTCGCTCACGCTGGGCGCGCCGGCCACGTTCGGCGCGTTCACGCCGGGCGTGACGCGGGACTACACGGCGACGACGGCCGCGAACGTCATCTCGACCGCCGGCGACGCGACGCTCAGCGTCTCCGACCCCGGCCATCTGACCAACGGCGCGTTCTCGCTCCCGAGCCCGCTCGGCGTCGCGTTCTCGAAGTCCCGGTGGACGGCGCCGACGGCCAACGAGCCGGTCACGATCACGTTCTCCCAGCACGTGGACGCAGGCGACGCGTTGCGCACCGGCGCCTACAGCAAGACGCTGACCTTCACGTTGTCGACGACGACCCCGTAGCTCAGGCCGCGGCCGCCGCGGCGGCCGCTTCGATCTCCGCTTCCTCGCGCGGGATCGAGCGGCCGCCGCGCCAGAGCGCGAACGTCACGCCGAGCAGCGTCCATCCGAGCAGCACCGCGATCGGGCCGAGCACGCGCGCGCCGTCGAAGAAGAGCACGCTGCGGACGAGGTCCACGCCCGCACCGGGCGGGAGCAGGCCGCCGACCGTGCCCCAGAAGCCGGGCAGCAGCGGCCGCGCGAACGCGCCGCCCGCGGCCGGGTTGCCGAGGATGACGAACAGCAGGATCACGAGCGCGGTGCCGGCCATCCCGGCCAGTGCCTGGAGCCCGCTGGACGCCACGGCGGTGGCGAACACGATCAGCGCGCCCGCGGCCCACAGCGCGAGGAACGGGCCGCCGAGCACGTCGAAGCCGACCCGCACGACGAGCAGCGTGAGCAGGCTGCCGACGACGGCGAACACAGCGAGCGCGCCCACGCGCAGCCCCGCCAGGTTGCGCGACGAGCTGCGGTTACCCGCGATCATCCCGAGCAGCACGGCCGCGAAGTAGCCGCCGAACACCCACGCGATCACGACGTAGAACAGCGACGTGCCGTTCGGGTCGCTCGCGGTGAGCGGCTTGACGTCCTGCACCTGCGCCGCCGGCCGGTCCTGCGCCGCGAGCACGCGGTTGACGGTCAGCTCGAGCGCCGTCGCCGCCGCGCGGTTCGCGGCGGAAGCGACGTACAGGCGGTTCGCGCTCGCGTCGTAGACGCCGTAGACCTCGCGGTCGTCGAGCAGCCGCAGCGCGGCCTCGCGATCGGAGACGGCGCGCACGTCGAGTGGTTTGCCTTCCAGCTCGTTGAGCTGCTGCGCCTGCGCGGCGGTGCCCACCAGCGCAACCGGCATCTGCCGGGGCGTCGGATCGTGGAACGCGCCGACGTAGGAGGTGGCGAAGGCCACCATCAGGATCAGGGCGCCGACCAGCAGCAGCGCGGCGGCCTTGCGGGGATTCTCAGGCATGGGAAACCAGTCGTTGAAGAAGATCGACCGCGACGGGTGCGACCGCGCGGATGTCGTCGGCGCGCAGCGCGAGCTCGTTGATCGCGGCGACGGCGCCGAGCGCGAGCTCGGGTGACAGCGGGCGCAGCTCGCCGAATTCGGCGGCGAGGTCCTCGCTGATGGCGACGATCACGGCCGCGAAGCGATCCTGCCCCGCCTGGCGCGACTCGCGCCCGGCCGGGCCGATCGAGGCCACCTCGAGGAGCGAAGCGCGCTCGCCGGGCGAAGCCGAGGCCATCGCCTCGACGTAGGCCCCGACCATCGCGGTGAGCCGCTTACGCCAGTCGCCGGCGGCGGCGCGGTGCGCCTCCACCACCGCCGCCACGACGCGCGCCCCGAATTCCTGGTGCAACGCGATCAGCGCGCTGTCCTTGTCCGGGAACTGGGCGTAGACGGTCGTGCGCGAGGCCCGCGCGGCCTTGGCGATGTCGGAGATCGTCGTGGCCGAGTAGCCCTTGGCCGCGATCGCGTCGGCGACGCCTCTCAGAACCTGTTCGCGTTGACTCACAGTACGAAACCGTACCGTAAAGTACGAAAGCGTACTGTGCGTTTAGTCCGGCGGGCGCGGTGTGGCCACGATGCCGGTCGCCAGCGCCGCGAACGCCCAGCGTCCGCGGTCCGGGCCGTCGCCGCTCATGAGGTCCAGCCCGGACTCGGCGATCAGGGGGAAGCGCTTCGGGTCGGCGCCTTCGATCGCCGCCGTGAGCGCGCCCCAGCCCTGGACCTCGGACGCGGAGGCTTCCCGTGCGCCCCACTCGACGGCGCCGGCCGTCGCCGACTGCAGCAGCACATCGACGCCCCACGACGCCTGCGCCAGGGACGCGCCGCCCTCGGTCAGCAGCCGCAGGATCAGCTCGACCACCGCCATGTAGTTCTCGCCCGAGGGTCGGGAGAAGAGGGCCGACCGTGACAGCGCGGGCGAGCGGATCAACAGCTCGACGTAGTCCATCAGCAGGCCGGTCAGCCGGTCCAGCCACGGCGTCTTCGAGTGCCGCTTGAGGTCGAGCTCGCCGAGCTTGGAGTCGAGCACGTGCGCGTAGAGCTCGGCCGTGTTGCTCACGTACACGTAGAGCGAGGCCGGGCCGGTGTCGAGCTCCGCCGCGAGCCGGCGCATCGTCAGTCGCTCGGTGGCCTCGGTCTCCATCAGCCGCAGGGCCGCGGCGACGATCGTCTCCAGCGACAGCGCCGGTTTGGCGGGTCGTTCACGACGGCTGATCGGCGGCATCGCGGTCAATTCTACGGCGACGATCTTGTTCGTGACGAACATGTTCGTTACGATCATGTTCGTGCAACTTTCTCGCACCCCAACGGCCCGCACCATGTGGGTGATCCTCGTCCTCGTACTCGTCGCCGACGCGCTCGACCTGATCGACGCGACGATCACGAACATCGCGGCGCCGACGATCGTGCGCGACATCGGTGGCGGCGAATCGCTCGTGAAGTGGCTGAGCGCGTCGTACGCGCTCTCACTTGGCACGCTGCTGGTCGTCGGCGGCCGGCTCGGCGACCGCTACGGGCAGCGCAAGCTGTTCCTGATCGGCATGGCCGGCTTCACGACCGCCTCCGCCCTCTGCGGCCTGGCGCTGGATCCCGCGCTGCTGATCGTGGCCCGCGCGCTGCAAGGCGTGTTCGGCGCGCTCCTGATCCCGCAGGGCATGGCGATCATGACCAAGACGTTCCCGAAGGCCATGCTGGCGAAGGCGTTCAACGCGTTCGGCCCGCTGCTCGGGATCGCCGCGATCGGCGGCCCGATCCTCGGCGGCTTCATCATCGACGCCGACATCGCGGGCCTGAGCTGGCGCCCGATGTTCCTGATCAACGTCGTGCTCGGGATCGCCGGGCTGATCGTCGCCTTCAAGGTCCTCCCGCGCGACGCCGGCAACCCCGAGGCGAAAGTCGACGTGCTCGGCGCGCTGTGGCTCGGCGCCGGCATGCTGGGCCTGCTCTACGGCCTGATCGACGGCTCGGAGAACGGCTGGACCGCACTGCCGATCCTCTGCCTGATCGTCGCCGCGGCGGCGTTCGCCGGCTTCGCTCACCGTCTGCGCACCGCGGCCGCGCCGCTGCTGAAACCGGTGCTATTGCGCAACCGCGGCTTCACCTCCGGCCTGGCGATCGGCGTCCTCTACTTCGCCGCGATCAACGGCCTGATGTACGTCGTCTCGCTGTTCATGCAACTCGGCCTCGGCTACGACCCGAGCCGGACGGCGCTCGGCCTGCTGCCGGTGACGATCGGGATCATGGTCGGCGCGGGCACGGCCATGGCGCTGGTCACCAAGCTCGGTCGCCGGCTCGTGGTGATCGGGCTGAGCATCACGCTCGCGGGCGGCCTCGGCCTGCTCGCCGTCGTCACCGCCAGCACGGTCAGCACCGTATCTCTGTCCGCCGCGCTGCTGGTGATCGGCGCGGGCGCCGGCGTCTCCTTCGGCACGATCTTCAACACCGCGCTGGGCGACGTCGACCCCGACGAGGCCGGCGCCGCCTCGGGCTCGCTGAGCTCGATCCAGCAGATCGCGTCCGCGCTCGGCACCGCCACCGTGACTTCCGTGTACTTCGCCGCGGTCGCCGACAGCGGCCAGGAGCACGCGATGGAGCTGAGCCTCTTCGTCGTGCTCGGGATCGCCGCGGCCTGCCTGGCCGTGGTGCGCCTGCTCCCCCGCCAGGCCGCCGCGCTCGAGCACTGAGCTGTGCAGCGATCTCCACGGGCGAACGCCCACGCTGCACTCATCATTTCTTCATGATTGTCCGTGCGGAGGAGAACTGCCATGTCGCAACTTGGCAGCCGTACAAATGCACGGAGGGTGCATCCATATGGGTGGAAGAGGGTTCAGGCGCGGCCTAGGAGTCGCGCTTGCCGGAGTGATGGCGCTCAGCGCCGTGCCCGCGTTCGCGGCGGACGAAGCGCCGCGGCTGGTGAAGGTCACAGCACCGACCGACGAGATGATCCACGAGCTCGAGGAGTCCTACGACGTCGGCTACCTGGCCGACCACACGGAGGCCGCGGTCTACGTGACGGACACCGAGGAGGCGCAGCTGCGCGCGCTCGGCTACACGATCGGGGACACGGTCGAGGACGAGAGCACGTGGGAAGCGCGCAAGGCCGAGATCGCGGCCACGAAGGCCGCTGAAGCGGCGGCGGCGGAGTTCGCCGAGGAAGGCGTATCCAAGTCGGCGCGCGGCGCGGTGCCGCCGCCCGGCGAGACCGTGGTGATGCGCGCATACACGTTCACCAACTACGCGGGTCGGTTCCTGTACGTGGAAGCGCACAACAAGGCCAACACGACGACGGGCGGCCCGACGCAGGCCCTCTCGTACGCGGGCCCCGACGGCGTGTACCAGCCCGCCGTGAACATGGGCAAGTTCGTCGACGGCGGCGCGTACATGTACCACCGCCAGCTCGTCTCGCTGCGCGGGGCGTACGCGAACATCGCCGCCAAGGACGTGACGGTCCGCGTCGCGGCCGCCACCGGCGCGACGGACACGATGAAGCCGATCGAGTGGACCGGCTCGGAGCTCCCCCCGCGGATCGCGACGTTCCAGAAGGACTTCATCACGAAGTACATGGACCCGACCGAGGTCTACGAGCGGATCGACAAGATCGCCGTGGACTACCCGGAGATCTCCGAGATGGTCGCGCTGCCGAACGACACGCAGGGCTACCAGCGCCAGGCGATGGCGATGTTGGCCGGCACGACGGCGGCGAACGCGAACCCGGCCACGGCGGCCCAGGGCTACGCGGTGCAGCTGTTCTCGAAGGCCATGGGCCACCTCGGCGGCAACGACATCACGGCGGAGTTCGTCGCGGGCCTGCCCGGCTCGGGGCTGTCGGTGATCGCTGATGGGAACAACCTCACGGTCTCGCTCGCGACCAACGCGGAGGGCGCTCCGACGAGCACGGCCGCGCAGGTCCGCGACGCGATCAACGCCCACCCGGGTGCGAGCGCGCTCGTGACGGCGTACCTGTACAACGGCAACGCGGGCGCGGGCATCGTCCCGGTGCGTGCCCGGGTGCAGCTCTCCGACTACCTGGCCGCGCCGGCGCACGTCAAGCGCGGTCCGTTCGACCAGCGCGTCCTGCGCATCGGCAAGCAGCGCGACGGCACCAAGACCGGCGTGTTCATCTACTGCCAGCAGCACGCACGTGAGTGGGTCACCCCGATCACCTGCCTCGAGACGGCCGAGCGGCTCGTGCGCAACTACGCGACCGATCCCACCACGAAGGCCTACGTCGACAACCTCGACATCTTCATCCTGCCGTCGGTGAACCCGGACGGCGGTCACTACTCGTTCTACGACTTCGGCTCCAAGCGCCGCAACATGTCGAACTACTGCGTGCTCGGTCAGACGAGCGGCAACGTCGGCAACCGCAACAACTGGGGCGTCGACCTCAACCGCAACAGCTCCGTCGGCTCGTTCTTCGACGGCTACTCCGGCGCCTCGACGTCCTGCACGAGCGACACCTCGTCCGGCCCGTTCGAGCTCTCCGAGCCCGAGATCCGCAACGAGAAGTGGGTCGTGACGAACTTCCCGAAGATCAAGTTCTCGATCAACGTGCACACGCACGGCGGCTACTTCATGTGGTCTCCGGGCGCATACAGCACGAACCCGCGCACGACGCTGCCGGCGCCGAACATCGGCATCGAGAACTACTTCTTCCAGGTGTCGGAGACGATCCTGTCGCACATCAAGGACTCGCGGGACACGGTGATCCCGCCCGATCGCACGGGCCCGATGTCCGACACGCTGTACTCCGCCGCCGGCAACTCGATCGACGAGCAGTGGTACAACCACGGCATCATCGCCTACCTGTTCGAGGCGGGCGCGCAGCGGTTCGTCGTGAACCCCGACACGGGCGCGATCCAGCGCCGCGACGTCGGCTTCCAGCCGTGCTTCGGCGGCCCCGGCACGTCCGGCAGCATGGGCACGTCCTGTGGCACGGTCAGCCAGCCCGACGCGCTGATGGTCAACGAGGGTCACGACCAGGCGATGGAGTTCGCCGACGGCAACTACGGCCTCCTGCAGGGCGCGCTCGAGTACACGCAGGACGTCACGGCGCCGGACACGACGATCGAGTTCAGCGCCGCGGAGACCGGTGGCGACGCGATCAACTACCGGTTCAACTGGCCGGGCGAGGCGGCGGTCATCCACTACACGACGGACGGCTCCACGCCGACCCTCCAGTCCCCGAAGTACGAGGCCCAGGGCATGCGTCGCCCGGGCGAGGTGCTGTCGCTGAGCGCGCTCGGCGCCCACACCGTCAAGTGGATCGCCGTGGACCTCAAGGGCAACGTGTCCGGGGTCAAGTCGCAGCGCCTGCTGGTCGGCATGAACGAGGAGACCGGGAACGTCGGCGGCTCCGTGCCGGCGACGCTGTCGCTGTCGCTGGGTGGCGCGGCGAGCTTCGGCGCGTTCACGCCGGGCACGACGCGGGACTACACGGCGTCGGCGACCGCCAACGTGGTCTCGACCGCCGGTGAAGCAACGCTGTCGGTGTCCGACCCGGCCGCGACCAACGCGGGCCATCTCGTCAACGGCTCGTTCTTCCTGCCGCAGAAGCTGCAGGCGAGCGCGACGTCGCTCTCCGGCACGGCCGCCGCGTTCGCCCCGCTGGGTGGCGCGCCGACGACGCTGGTCAACTACGCCGCGCCGGTCAGCAACGACCCGGTGACGCTGCTGTTCAAGCAGCCGGTCGCTGCCAATGACGCGCTCCGGACGGGCGCGTACAGCAAGTCCCTGACGTTCACGCTCTCTACGACCACCCCGTAGCGAATGGTGTGTGCCCCGGAGCGCGTGGCGCTCCGGGGCACGCGCGTGTCAGGACGCGGAGAGGATCCGCACGTCGTCGTTGAGGTGGACCTTGCTGGGCTGCCACACGATCACCGGCGTGCCCGCGTTCGGGGACGCGCCCGCGACGTTCATCGCGAGCCCGGACTGCAGGTGCACGATCTCCACGAAGCCCGGGAGCTGGCCCGGCCGGAGCTGCCACGCGGAGAACGCACCCAGCGTGCGGTCCTGGATGACCTGCGCGCCCATCTCCCCCTTCTTCGGGACCACGTACAAGGGCAGGCCGAACGCGTTCTTGCCGGCCTCGATCACGTACGTGTTGGCGGGGAACGAGCCGCCGACCTTGATGAACGTGAAGTCGTCGTTCTTGAAACCGGGGATGTCGAAGTAGGTGACGAGCCCCTCGCCTTCCTTGTTGGAGGCGTTGGGCACGTTGAGGATCTGCCCGCTGTGCCCGAACTTGATCTTGTAGGGCTTGTTCGGCTGCAGGACCGGGACCTGCGCCTGGGCCGCGCTGGTGGAGGCGACGAACGCCGCAGAGCCGGCCAGGGCCAACGCCAGGAATCTGCGGATGCGCTTGGTGTGAAAGGAGTTCATGCCTGCGAAGACGCCGCCGTCTCGAGTCGCCTTTCGGGATGAACTTCCCTCCCACTTCTGTCCGGCAGGGGGAAGAGATCAGTGGGTCGCAACGTCTGGCGTCCCATGGAGTTGATCGGACGAGCGCGCGAGTTGGAGCTCCTCGAACGAGCGCTGGCCGACGTGCGCGCAGGCGGAACACGCGGCGTGGCGCTCGTCGGTGAGGCGGGGATCGGCAAGAGCGCGCTGCTCGACGCGTTGATCGAGCGGGCGGACGGGCTGCGGGTGCTACGCGGCCGTGCCACCGAGCACGAGCGCGAGGTCCCGTTCGCGCTGGCCGCCGACGCGTTCGGCGAGGTCGCGTTGGAGAGCGGGCCACCGGCCGCGCGACTGCGCACCCACCGGGCGCTCGCGGCGGAGCTCGCGCGAGAGAGTCCCGCGGTGTTGGTGCTCGACGACCTGCACTGGGCCGACGACGCCTCGCTCGAACTGCTCGACCATCTCATCCGCCGCCCGCCCGCGGCCCCGCACCTGCTCGTCGTCTCGGCCCGCCCGGGCACCAGCCTCCCTCAGCTCGACGTCCTCACGCTCGACCCGCTCGATCGCGCCGCGTCGCTCGCCCTGGTCACGTCTGCCCACCCCGCAAGCGGGCACGAGGCGATCCTGACCGCCGCCGGAGGCAACCCGCTGTACCTGCGCGAGCTCGCGCGGGCCGCCGGAAGCGAGGCCCGCCCGCCCTGTCTGCTCGACGCGGTGCGGCGCGAGACCGGGTCGCTCGCCGCCGACGCCGCCGCACTCCTCGCCGGCGCCGCGGTGGCCGGTGATCCGTTCGATCCCGAGCTCGCCGCCGCCGCGGCCGGCATGGCGCCGGACGCCGCGGCGCTCGACGCATTGTGCGCGCGGGATCTCATCCGCCCGACCGGGAACGGGCGCCTGTTCGCGTTCCGGCACCCGCTCCTGCGCCACTGCGTGTACGACACGATCCCGCCCGGCCGCCGACTCGACGCGCACGAGCGGGCCGCCGCGGCGCTCGCCGCGCGCGGCGCCGGACTCGCGGCGCAGGCGTACCACGTCGAGCGCTGCGGGCGCGCGGGTGATCCCGCGGCGACCGCACTGCTGCGTGACGCCGCCGCGGCGGTGGCCCGGACCGCGCCCGCCACGGCCGCGCGCTGGTACGAAGCCGCGCTGCGGCTGCTCGGAGACGAGCCGGTGGTCCGGGCGGCGTTGCTCGCGCCGCTCGGGCTCGCGCTCGCCGCTGCCGGACGGTACGTCGCGGCCCGCGAGGCGCTCGACGAGGCGTACGCGCTGGCGCCGTCCCTCGAGGTCGCGGTCGCGTGTGCGCGTGTGGACACCGAGCTCGGGCGCTACGCGGAGGCGCGCCGGCGCCTGCGGCCCGAGCAACGCCGACCGCTGGTCGCGCTCGAGCTCGCCGCGATCGCCTTCCACGAGGGCGTGCTGACGGACCTCACCACGTGGGCCGAGCCCGCGCGGCGCGCGACCGTCGACCGCCCTGTCCCGCACGCCGCCGCGCTCGCGCTGTGCGCGCTGGGCGCGGCCTGGACCGACGAGCCCGACCGCGCCACCTCCCTCCTCGAGCAGGCGACCGCGACGCTGGACGCCGCAGCAGACGCCCAACTCGCCACGGACCCGAGCGCCGCCTTGTACGTCGCCACCGCGCAACTGCTGCTCGTGCACCTGGCGGACGCCGAACGCACGATCGAGCGCGTGCTCGCGCTCGGGGATGAGCGGTTCACGGTCCGTCTCCGACTCACGCGCGCCATGGCTCGCTTCCAGCGCGGCGTGCTCGACGACGCGCTCGCGGACGTCGACGCTGCGGAGGAGCTGGCGCGTCTGGAAGCGCAGCCGCGGCCGCTGCACTTCGCGCTGTGGCTGCGCGCGCTCGTCGAGCACGAACGCGGGAACGCCGACGCGTCCGCCCGCGCGGCACGCGAGTGCGCGGCGCTCACGCCGACGATGTTCCCGGACAAGCTCGTGCGCACTGGAGGCAGCACCGCGGCCGTCCTCGGCGCCACCGAGGACCCCCAGCGTGCGCTGCGCGAGGCCACCGCGCTCGTGGGCGAGACGATCGACATCGCGGACCGCGCATGGTCGAGCTGGCTGCTGCTGCGCCTCGTGCGCGCCGCGCTCGCCGCGGGCGACCAGGACCGCGCACGCCACTGGGCGCGCCTCGCCCACGACCGCGCACGGCAGCCGCTCGCGATCGCCCGCGCGCAGGTCGCCGCGGCGGAGCTGGCGCTCGCGGCGCCGGCGCAGAGTGACGAGGCCACGGATGAGACGGCGCCGCGATCCGCCGCGGCCGCGGCCGCGCTG
>JAPDDQ010000671.1 GCA_027587225.1 Solirubrobacter taibaiensis | reverse complement strand
TGTCATCGAAATCGCTGCTGCAATAGCAAATGGAGCAATCTTTTGCAACAGGGGCTCAATTCCAGGATACGCTATTAATTGACTTGGTCCTACTACAACTATAGCTAGCGAGAAAGCTAGCGCCATCACGATTCCCATTCCACTATTTATGACATACACTGTAGAAGAGAAGAAACGTTTCAGCTCTTTTTTATACAATGCGACCAATACACTCTCTTTTTTCATGCTATTAATCTCATAATTTGAAAGCATATGATAGGTGGTGATCCCTGTGTTTATTTGCTTATATTTTAACGAAAGTATTTTTACAAAAAGATAATACCAAATCACTGATATCCCCACGAATAAGATGAAAGCTACCATATCAGCATTAACAATTGCTTTTTGAAACATGTTAGCTAATGGATATACTTTAGTTAATTGCTCCGAAACAATTGCACCAATTCCGTTCATATCATTAAGGATATATTGAGCATTTCCGTTTTTTAGCATAAAGGAACCGAATATAATAATTACTATAAAACTTAAAATCGTAGTTATTTTATTCGTATTTTTAAATTTAGA
>JAPDDQ010000670.1 GCA_027587225.1 Solirubrobacter taibaiensis | reverse complement strand
ATAATCAGATGATACAGACCCTCCAATAGCAATTACAGGCACAGAAAAACGCTTTGCACGCCCCGCAACACCCACAGGAGCCTTTCCATATGCAGTTTGTTTATCTATTCTACCTTCACCAGTTATAATAAGATGTGCATCTTCTATATGTTTATCGAAATTTGTATAATCTAATACAATTTCAATGCCCCTACGCAAGTCTCCCTTTAACACTGAAATAACAGCCGCTCCCATTCCTCCCGCTGCCCCTGCACCAGGTATTTCAGATACATCAAAAGATACATATCGTTTAAGCATATTCGCATAATGTTGTAAATTCTCATCTAGCTCTTTCATCATCTCTATATTTGCACCCTTTTGTCTCCCAAATACGAAAGATGCTCCCTGCATTCCGACTAATGGATTATCCACATCACATGCCGCTTCTATCTTTACCCCCTTTAAGCGTGGGTCCATTCGTGAAAAATCAATAGTAACAATCGAGTGTAATGTGCCTCCAGATGGATCTATTACTTCACCCTTACCATTTATAAACCTTACTCCTAAAGCCGCTAACATACCTGC
>JAPDDQ010000669.1 GCA_027587225.1 Solirubrobacter taibaiensis | reverse complement strand
AGCTGGTGTAGCTATTGCGATCTCAGCAGGTGGTCCAGGAGCAGTATTTTGGATGTGGTTAATCGCGGTAATTGGGGGTGCTTCTGCATTTGTAGAGAGCACATTAGCGCAAATTTATAAAGTAAAAGATGGGAATGCATTCCGTGGGGGCCCAGCGTATTATATGGAAAAGGGTTTAAATAAACGCTGGTTAGGTGTTGTGTTCTCTGTTCTAATAACAGTAAGTTTCGGATTGATTTTTAACGCTGTACAGTCTAATACTGTAGCAGCTGCCTTTGATGGTGCATTTAAAACAGATAGTAGATTAGTAGGTCTTGTTATGGCTGGTTTACTTGCAGTTATTATTTTCGGTGGAGTAAAACGAATTGCTCGCGCGGTTGAAATGATTGTTCCAGTAATGGCAATTATTTATGTAGCAGTGGCATTATTCGTTGTCGTAACAAACATTACGGCAATTCCGTATGTATTTAAAGAGATTTTCTTACATGCTTTCGGAATTAAAGAAGTAGTAGGTGGGGGACTAGGAGCCGCGATTTTACTAGGGGTAAAACGCGGATTATTCTC
>JAPDDQ010000668.1 GCA_027587225.1 Solirubrobacter taibaiensis | reverse complement strand
CGAAAGGTAATGAGAAGAAGCGTCCGTCAGCATCATTATTAATTGGTATTCTTATTTTTGCAGTCGGTATTCCATCAGCGTTATCATTTGGGATTAT
The DNA here is from genome assembly GCA_027587225.1 of Solirubrobacter taibaiensis. Classification (GTDB taxonomy): domain Bacteria; phylum Actinomycetota; class Thermoleophilia; order Solirubrobacterales; family Solirubrobacteraceae; genus Solirubrobacter; species Solirubrobacter taibaiensis. Next base: position 467 of record JAPDDQ010000668.1, on the reverse strand, counting down.
GAGTGACGTGAAAATATTTGGGAAAACATTCTTTGATTTAGTCGACTTTTCGGTAAGTAACGTATTGCTGCCGTTAGGAGTACTAGCTATTTCATTATTTGTACCAAATAAAATGAGTAAAGAGTTGTTGATGAAAGAATTAGAAGTGACGGAAACGAAGGAGAAAACGTTATTTAACATTTGGTTCTTCTTACTTCGTTATGTCATTCCGATAACTGTAATAATTGTATTTTTAAATGTGATAGGGGTATTTAAAATGTTTGCATAAAAAAAGGCGGGGATCTCCCGTCTTTTTTTATGTTGTTGAATGTAATAGACGATTATACGCTTTATAGGCTGTGGTGACTGCGAGGAATGAACCGATTAAAAATAAAACTGATCCGCCAAATGTAAATATCCGGCCGATAAATGTCGCTCTAGCTCCTTCTATTTTTTGTTGTAATTGCGTATTCATATTGGTCACCTCG
>JAPDDQ010000667.1 GCA_027587225.1 Solirubrobacter taibaiensis | reverse complement strand
GCTGGAGCTAGATAGTATATATAAAAGGCATCTCGGGCTCTGAGATTGCTAAAGGTCATGTAAAGGAAAAGAGTAGGTGCACCTATTCTTTTCCTTCAATCATGAGCAAGAATATCTTGCAACGTAGATTAGGAAGAGGATTCTTACTAATCGTGCCAACTTCCGGAAAAAAGGTGGTGAAAACCTGTGGCATCTTTACGCGATATAAAAGCGAAGATTAACTCGACAAAGAAAACGAGTCAAATTACGAAAGCGATGGAGATGGTATCTGCATCTAAGTTAAACCGTGCAGAGCAAAATGCTAAATCTTTCGTTCCGTATATGGAAAAGATTCAAGAAGTAGTAGCGAGCATTGCGCAAGGAAGCAAAGGGATTAATCATCCAATGCTAAATGCGCGTCCTGTAAAGCGTACAGGATACATCGTTATTACGTCTGATCGCGGACTAGCAGGTGGTTATAACAGTAACGTATTACGTACAGTAAGTAACGTAATTCGTGAACGTCATAATATGGATTCAAACCAATATTCTATTATTGTGCTTGGACGACTAGAAGTCGGATCG
>JAPDDQ010000666.1 GCA_027587225.1 Solirubrobacter taibaiensis | reverse complement strand
TGTCATTAGTTATCCTGTTCAAACGATTCAAGGTGAACAAAAAGTATTGGTAGAAATCCAAATACGCACGCTAGCAATGAACTTTTGGGCAACAATTGAGCATTCTTTAAATTATAAATATAGTGGACGTTTTCCTGAAGATATTAAAATACGATTGCAACGTGCAGCTGAAGCGGCGTTTTTATTAGATGAAGAAATGTCTTCTATTCGTCTTGAAATTCAAGAAGCGCAAAAGGCTTTTTCAAGAAACCAAGAAACCAAAGATTCCGAATCATAAACTAAAGGGTGTTGGGCGATGAAATTTACAATTATGTCAAAGGGAGATCAATCATCAGATACACTGGCAAGCACGATGAAAGAGTACTTGCTAGATTTTGGATTTATAATGGATGAAAAGGAACCCGATATTGTAATTTCTGTTGGGGGAGATGGAACGCTTTTATATGCGTTTCATCGTTATTATAATCGATTGGATGAAACAGCATTTGTTGGTGTACATACAGGACATCTAGGTTTCTATGCAGATTGGTTACCAACAGAAGTAGAGAAATTAGTAATTGCGATT
>JAPDDQ010000665.1 GCA_027587225.1 Solirubrobacter taibaiensis | reverse complement strand
AATGTTTTATGGGTTCTATAACGATTTCGTTACTTTCCCAGTTTTATTCCAAACAAACAATATGGCTGATTTAGGGACAAGTATAAAAGAACTCTTTACGTACAAAACATTACTTTTATTTGCAGATGCAATTATTTTAATGTTTATTTCACGTAAATTCCCATCATTTGGCGACAAAACACCACTTTCCCGCTCAGAGAAGCGAACTTTCTTTAGCGGTGTAACAGCTTTATTAGCACTACAAATTGTTGTATCAGTTATTTATAAACCACAAATGTTCTCGCGCTCATTTGACCGTCAAACTGTCGTGAAGAATTTAGGTTTATACACATACCATCTATTTGATATTACGCTTCAATCCAAGTCTTCAGCTGAGCGTGTATTTGCAAGTGGGGATGGGTTTTCTGAAATTAAAAACTATACAGACTCAAAAGACAAACAAGTTGATAAAAACTTATTTGGAGCTGCAAAAGGTAAAAATGTAATTTTAATTTCAATGGAATCTACACAAAACTTTGTTATTAATAAAAAAATAAATGGAAAAGAAATTACACCATTTTTAAAT
>JAPDDQ010000664.1 GCA_027587225.1 Solirubrobacter taibaiensis | reverse complement strand
CTGTTACAAAGTTTGTAGAGCCATCAGGTGTCATAGCGTATAAATTCTTTGCTTTATCATAATTTGTTGCAACCATGTCGGCGTTAAAGACACCTAAAATACGGTCGCGTTCTTTCTGGGATAGACTATTCACGTAATAATCCGAACCAAGTAATCCAGTTTCTTCAGAACCAAAGGTAATAAAGCGAATTTCTTTATCAGTTTCTACATTTTGAAAAGCACGAGCTAGTTCTAATACTAATCCAGTTCCAGAAGCATTATCATTTGCGCCAGGTGCTCCGACAACACTATCATAGTGCGAGCTTACAACGACTGCTTTCTCATTACCTGTACTCTTTTTTGGTTTCTTTTTGGCGATAACATTTAGAGATGTTAATTTAGATTCATGTCTCGCTTTTAGGGAAAGAATTGTTGTCCCTTTTTTAGCGATTTCTTCTTTAAATGCATTTCCTTGCGCATAAGCAAGACCAAAGACAGGGATAGATTGCTTTTTCGTTAGGCGGGGATTGAAGGTTTGTCCATAATTTCCGCGTCCGCCAATTAAACTGTATAAAAGAACACCTTT
>JAPDDQ010000663.1 GCA_027587225.1 Solirubrobacter taibaiensis | reverse complement strand
ACACTAATGTGTTCGCTTTCTGATAACAGACATGCTCCATATTCGGTCCCTGCTAGATTTGGACTAATTAAATGCTTTTCGACTAAAACTCTCCTTTGAAGAGGAGTTAGTTCATTCATTTTTAATAGTCCAAACTTCCCAAAGGGCTCTACCGCTTTATTTATAAATTTCTTTTTAAATAATTCTTGAACCTTTTGAGCTTCCTCTTCGTTTTGCATAGTAGAAAATTGATATTGCTTAAAATTACGAGCCAAACGAATTCGACTACTTAAAACAATATCAGAATCAGGGCCATCCCCCTTCATCCATGGACTAATTGCTTCATTCATAATTTTGTCCAGTGACATAGAACTACTCCCCCTCTCTATGCTCACTAAGCTGAGTTTCAAGCCCTCGAATTTCATCTCTTACCTCAGCAGCTTTCTCAAACTCCTCATTCTGTACATATTGTTTCAGAATAAGTTTTAGTTCATCTAATTCTTTCTTTAAGTGGATATTTCCTTCCATTCGTTCCGGAATTTTTCCACAATGTTCTGTATGTCCACCATGAAGTCGCTTTAACAAT
>JAPDDQ010000662.1 GCA_027587225.1 Solirubrobacter taibaiensis | reverse complement strand
ACCAGCCTAAAACTGCACATATCAATCCACCCAAAAGCAAAATAATCCAACCATCTGAAAATAAAGTTTGGTTAGCAATATCCCTTGGCATAGATAATGCTCCTATACCAATAATGGTCGATGATACCGCAAACCCAATTTCCCGAGATCCAATTTCTTCATCGCCATACTCAAATGGTTTCAATTATTTTCGCTCCTTTGGACGTACTGTAGAATCTTTCGTTTGTAAATATTCCGGTCTCTCTTTCAACATTGATTTTGGCATGCGAATAAACTCTTCTTTCCAATCTTTATAAAATGCGGGAGCAATTGGAGTTGTATACGGTACACCAACACTTGTTAAATTTGTAATATGAACAGCAAGCGCAATAAGAGCTAGAATGATTCCATACAACCCAAAAGCCGTTGCTGCTAACACAAAGACGAAAAGTAAAATCCGAAACGTAATTGTGATGCTATACACTGGAAGTGAAAATGTAGCAATAGCTGTAACCGCAATAATGATAACTAAAAATGGATTTACAATTCCTGCATTCACCGCTGCCTCTCCAATTACAAGACCACC
>JAPDDQ010000063.1 GCA_027587225.1 Solirubrobacter taibaiensis | reverse complement strand
GGCCGCGCCGCCTGCGCCCGTGGTGGAGGAACCGGCCGCGCCGCCTTCCCCGCCTGTGGTCGAGGAACCGGCCGCGCCGCCTGCGCCCGTGGTGGAGGAACCGGCCGCGCCGCCTTCCCCGCCTGTGGTCGAAGAGCCGGCCGCGCCGTCTCCGCCGCCCGTCGAGGAGCCGGCCACGCCGACGCCTGCGGCGGTCGAGGCCGCGGCAGGCGTCGTGTCCGACGTCACCGCGGCGAGTGACGTGGGGTTCCAGGCGGCGGCCACGGCCGAGGCGCGCGATTCGACACCGCCGCCGCTCGGTGCCGACATCCCCTCCTTCGTGAACGTCGCGACGGTCCGGGCCGCGGCGGTCTCGGCCGGTCTGCGGATGCCCACCGGCGTGTACGCGAGCGTCGCGGCCGCGCTCGGCACCGGCAAGCACCTGCTGCTGATCGGCACGCCCGGGTCGGGGAAGACCGCGCTCGCGCTGGCCATCGCCCGCGCGGCGGCGCAGGAGGGCAAGGCGCGCGGGGCGACGATCGTCACCGGCGATCCCAGCGCCCACATCATCGAGGCCGCCTCGCAGGGCCGGTGGGTGGTCGTGGACGAGCTCGACGGCGCGGACTTCGAGACGACGCTCGCCCCGCTGAGCACGTTCCTCGGCGGCGTGCCCGTGACGTTCCCGGACGGCGAGGCCACACCGGCCGAGGACTGGCGCATCATCGCCACCTGGAACGGCGCGACGCTGCCGCGGGCGGCGATCCTGCGGCGCTTCGCGCTGATCACGGTCCATCCGCCCGCCCACGACGAACTGCACGCGGCGATCAAGCACGCCGCCGGCCAGGACGCGACCGCGACCGCCGCGGCGGAGAAGCTCGTGCACTACCAGGACCGCGTCGGCACGGGCGTGCTGCTCGACGCCGCCAAGCACGCCGCCGCCCGCCAGGCGGCCACGCCCACCGACCCCGACACGCTCGCCCACGAGCTCATCACCGCCTACATCGCGCCACTGATCGAGCCTTGACGTTCAGACGGACCCCGGAAGAGCGCGCCGCGCTGCGGCGCGCCAAAGCCACGCTCGACCAGCTCGACTTCTACCCCAAGCCCGTGGACATCCGCCACGTGCGCATCCTCCACGTCCCCTGGCTGTTCCGGCTCCCCTGGTTCCGGCGCTTCCACGGCTATGAGATGGGCCCGCTGATCCTCATCAAGCGCCCGCTGTACGAGTGCACACCAGGCCTGATCGCGCACGAGCTGTGCCACGTCTGGCAGGACCAGGACCATCGACTCCGTATGTGGTGGAGCTACCTGCGCGACGGCTACGCCACCAACCGGCACGAGATCGAGGCCCGCCGGGCCGGCGCCGCGGCCGTGTGACCCCATGGACGAATCCACGCTCATCGCCATCGCCACCGCCCGGGCCTTCCAGCAGGGCTCGCACGCCCAGCGCGTGGTGGTGATCCTCGACCGCCCCGGCGAGGAGCCGCTGATGATCGAGGTCGACGAGTTCCTGGACGCCGAGGTCACCGACGGCGAGCACGTGGCCACGCTCTCGCACAACGTCGGCCTCGACACCCCGCCCAAGCCGCTGCCCGAGCTGCGGCCGACGCCGCCTTCGGCCATCGACATCGACCTCGACACGGGCGAGCTCGCCGCGCCGATCGGCACGATCGACCACCTCAAGGACGCCGTCCTCGCGCTCGCCGGGGTGTTCGGGGGTCTCACGGTCGCGAGCGCCGAGTTCGCCACCAACGATCCCGAGACCCCGATCACGCTCGCCGCCCGCGTGGGCGAGCGCGTCGTCCTCGGCGCCGGGGACGCCCAGTACGAGCTGTGATCCGCCCGGAGACCCCCGCCGACTACGAGTGGATCCGCGCGCTCCACACGGAGGCGTTCGCGCCGAGCACGCTCGAGGCGCAGATCGTCGACGACCTGCGCGCCGCCGGCGACCACGTGCCGGACCTGTGCCTCGTGCACGAGCACGGCCACGTGATGCTCAGCCGCGGCCGCGTCGACGATCACCCCGCGCTCGGGCTCGGCCCGATCGCCGTCACACCCACGCACCAACACCAGGGCATCGGCGGTGAGCTTCTGCGCGCCGTGATCGAGCGAGCCCAGGCGACCGACTACACGCTGATCGCGCTCCTCGGCCACCCCACCTACTACCCGCGCTTCGGCTTCCGCCCAGGTCACGAGCTCGGCATCGAAACCACCTACACAGCGCCACCGGAGGCCTGGATGGTCCTCCCGCTTCCCGCCTACTCAAGCGACGTCCGCGGCACCTTCCATTACGCAAGCGCGTTCCCCTAGACCTTCGGGTAGTTCTTTTACCTGCGGGTCTGCCGATGTGAAGAACGGGTAACTCACAAACCAAGACGATGCTCCACTCCCGCCACTACACAGCCGATCAGGCCAATGACCTTCTTCCTGAGGTGCGCTCCACCGTCCGCCGGCTCCAGGCGGCGAAGCGAGTGCTCCAGGACGAGGGCTTCGACACGGGCTTCGCGACGCTCGCCGACGTGGTCGGCGGCGCGTTTCCGGGGCGCGAACGCGCGCAGGCCGCTGTGGCCGCGACGCTGGGTTTCGAGCATCTCGAGGAGCTGGACCTCCTGGTCCGCGACCTCGAAGCCGGCTTGATCGATTTCCCCGCCCTCCGGGATGGCCGCGAGGTCTATCTCTGCTGGCAGGTCGACGAGCAGGAAGTCGGCCACTGGCACACCGCCGAAGCGGGCTACCCGAGCCGCTTCCCGCTGGACCCCTTCTCCTAGCTCTTACAGAGTTCTCAGGTAACTCCCTGAGGATGCGTATGTGCGCATCCTCGTAGTGGACGACGAGCCCTCAGTGCGAGACGCACTGGACCGTGCGTTGCGGATGGACGGGTACAAGGTCCAGCTCGCCGCCGACGGCCGCGCAGCGCTCGACGCGCTCGCCGACCAACCGCCGGACGCGATCGTCCTCGACGTCCTGATGCCCGAGCCGAACGGGCTGGAGGTCTGCCGTCGGCTGCGTGCCGCCGGCGACCATACGCCCGTGCTCATGCTCACGGCGCGCGACGCCGTCCCGGATCGTGTCGCCGGTCTGGACGCGGGTGCCGACGACTACCTCGTCAAGCCGTTCGCGCTCGAAGAGCTGGGCGCGCGGCTGCGCGCGTTGCTCAGACGCACCACCGGCCCCAACACCGAGCTCCTGCGCCACGCCGACCTCGTCCTGGACCCGGCGGGCCACACCGTTGCGCGCGGCGGGCGCCCGATCGAGCTCACCCGCACCGAGTTCCTGCTGCTCGAGCTGTTGCTGCGCCACCCGCGCCAGGTCCTCACGCGCACGCAGATCTTCGAGCACGTGTGGGGCTACGACTTCGGTGCGAGCTCGAACTCGCTCGAGGTCTACGTCGGCTACCTGCGCCGCAAGCTCGGCGAGCCGCGGCTCATCCAGACGGTGCGGGGCGTCGGCTACGTGTTGCGCGAGCAGTGAGCTTCCGGCGCCGGCTCGTCCTCTCCTGTGGTGCCGCGGTGGCGCTGGTCGTCGTGCTGGGGTGCGGGCTCGCGTACTGGGTCGTGCGGGACACGCTGCGCGCGGAGATCGACAACGCGCTGCGCAACGAGGTCGCGCAGCGGGGCGCGCCGGGTGAGCTGGGGTCGTCGATCGCGATCCGCCGCGGCGACCTGCTGACCGACGCCCCGGCGGCCTTCGTGACCGAGATCCGGCGGACGGAAGGCGTGATCGGGCCACTCATCGAGCCGCTCGGCGACGACGAGGATCTGCGGGCGGTCGCCGAAGGGCGCAAGGACCCGTTCTTTGCCGACCGCCGGCTCGAGGGCGTTCACGTTCGTGTCCACGTGGCCCGGCTCGGCAACCTCACGCTGTTCGTCGCCCGCCCGCTCACGGAGGTCGACTCCGCGCTCAACACGCTGCGCAACGCGCTGCTGCTGCTCGCGCTGGGCGGGATCGGGCTCGCGGTGATCCTCTCGCGCCTCGCGATGCGCGCTGCCGTGCGCCCGGTGGCGGAGCTCACCGACACCGCCGAGCACGTGGCCTCCACGCGGGACCTCACGCGCCGGATCGACGCGCACGGCGACGACGAGGTCGCGCGTCTGGCCACGGCGTTCAACACGATGCTCGAGGCGCTCGAGCGCTCGCAACGGGCGCAGAAGCAACTCGTCGCGGACGCGTCGCACGAGCTGCGCACACCGCTCACCTCCTTGCGCACGAACCTGGAGGTGCTCGCGCGCGGCGGGCCGCTGGAGGCCGGCGACCGCGAACGCCTGCGCGAGGATCTCGTGCTCCAGCTCGAGGAGCTCACCGGACTCGTGGGCGACCTCACCGAGCTCGCCCGCGACGAGGAGCCGGAGATCGAGGACGTGCGTTTCGACGCGCTCGTCGAGGGCGCGGTGGAGCGGGCGCGCCGGCACGCGCCGCACATCACGTACGCGGCCGAGCTGGAGCCGACGCTCGTCAGCGGCGTCCCAGGGCGCCTGGACCGCGCCGTCGGCAACCTGCTCGACAACGCCGCCAAGTACAGCCCGGCGGGGAGCGTCGTGGACGTGCGGCTGCGCGACGGCGAGCTGACCGTGCGCGACCACGGGCCGGGCATCCCGGAGGCCGACCGCGCGCACGTCTTCGACCGCTTCTACCGGGCGGACACGGCCCGTGGGCAGCCCGGGTCGGGGCTCGGCCTGGCGATCGTGCGCCAGGTGGCGGAGACGCACGGCGGGACGGTGGCCGCGGAGGCCGCCGACGGCGAGGGCGCGCTGATGCGGCTGCGTCTGCCGGTCTTCTCAGCAAGTTCCTAGCTTCGGAAAACGGGCGTCTCAGTCGCGCGCGGGAGCGTGGCGGGCATGAAGACTCGTTCCCTCGCCGCCCTGATTGCGGCGGCCGCTTCGCTCCTCGTCGTCGCCTGCGGAGGCGAGGCGGAGACGCCCACACAACCCACCGCCGACAAGAACAAGCAGGCGATGCTCGACTACGCGCGCTGCATGCGTGAGAACGGCATCGACATGCCCGACCCGAAGTTCGAGGGCGGGCGCGTGACCCAGCGGATCGGCGGCCCCGGGCAGCAGATCAACCCGGACGACATGCGCAAGGCCGAGAAGGCGTGCGCGAAGTACCAGGACGCGATCAAGCCGCCCGAGCTCTCCGACGAGGAGGCGGCCGAGTTCAAGCAGGCGGCGCTGGAGAACGCGCGCTGCATGCGTGAGAACGGCGTCGAGAAGTTCCCGGACCCGACGTTCGACGAGAACGGCGGCGCGCAGATCCGCATGAGCAAGACCATGGGCATCGACCCCGAGGATCCGGCCTTCAAGAAGGCGATGAAGGCCTGCGAGGACAAGATGCCGGGTGCCGGCACGACGTCCGCGGGTGGGGGCGAGCGATGAAGCGCGCGCTCGGCGGCGCCGCGGCCGCGGCGCTCGTCGCGGGCGGGGCGCTCGTGGCGCTCGGCGGCGGCGAGACACCGGCCACCGCGGCGCCACCAGCCGCGGCCCGCGAGACCGTCACGGTGGAGCGAGCCGACCTCGTCGACCGCGAGAACCTGTCCGGGACGCTCGGCTACGCGGACACCGGCACGCTCGCCGCGGGGATCTCGGGCACGCTGACCGGCCTGCGTGAGCCCGGCGCGGTCGTCACCCGCGGGCACTCCCTGTACTCGGTGGACGGCGAGCCGGCCGCGTTCCTGCTCTACGGCGAGCTGCCCACGTGGCGCGACTTCGCGTCCGGGATGACCGACGGCGAGGACGTGCGCCAGCTCGAGCGCAACCTGCGGGCGCTCGGTTACGACCCTGGGACGGTCGACGACGACTGGGACTGGGAGACGACCGCCGCCGTGAAGGAGTTCCAGCGCGACCGCGACCTCGACGACGACGGCACGCTGGCCCGCGGCGAGATCGTGTTCCGGGACGGCGCGACGCGGATCGGCGAGGCGAAGGGTGAAGTGGGCGAGTCGGTCGCTCCGGGCCGGCCCGTGGCGGCGATCTCCTCGGTGGAACGGGAGGTCGTCGTCGAGCTCGACGCGCGCCGCCAGCACCTCGCGCGCCGCGGCGACGCGGTGACCGTGGAGCTGCCGACCGGCAAGACGGTCGACGGCCGCGTCACGTCGGTCGGCAAGGTGGCGAGCAAGGCGAGCGCGGAGAGCGACGCGACCGTCGACGTGACGATCACGCTGCGCGGCCACCGCGGTGAGCTCGACCAGGCGCCGGTGGACGTGGGTTTCGCGGTCGAGCAGGCGAAGGGCGCGCTGGCGGTGCCGGTGAAGGCGCTGCTCGCCCGCCAGGGCGGTGGCTACGCGCTCGAGCTGCCCGACGGCCGCAAGGTGGAGGTGGAGGCGGGGCTCTTCGCCGACGACATGGTCGAGGTGTCGGGCGACGGCGTGCGCGAGGGCCTGAAAGTCGTGACCGCGCGATGACCGTCCTCAAGCTCGTCGATGTCTGCAAGACGTACCCGGGCGGGGTCGAGGCGCTGCGCGGCGTGTCGCTCACGGTGGACGAGGGTGAGGCCGTGGCGATCGTCGGACCGTCCGGCTCCGGCAAGTCGACTTTGTTGCATGTGATGGGGACGCTGGAGCGGCCGTCGTCGGGCGAGGTGCACGTGGCGGGGGCGAACACGGCGGCGCTGGGCAAGCGCGCGCTGGCCGCGCTGCGGGCACGCTCGATCGGGTTCGTGTTCCAGCAGTTCTTCCTGCTCGACGGGATGACCGCGCTCGACAACGTCGCGACCGGGCTGCTGTACGCCGACGTCGCGCCCGGCGAGCGGCGGGTGCGTGCGCGTGAGGCGCTCGCGGCGGTGGGCCTGGAGCACCGGTTGAGTCACTCGCCGGCGAAGCTCTCGGGCGGCGAACGCCAGCGCGTCGCGATCGCGCGCGCGCTGGTCGGCCGCCCGGCGATCCTGTTCGCCGACGAGCCCACCGGCAACCTGGACTCCCGCACCGGGGCGGACATCCTCGCGCTGCTGCAGGAGCTTCACGCGGCGGGTTCGACGATCGTCACGATCACGCACGACGTCGCGATCGCGGACGCGTTCGCCCGGCAGGTAGTGATTCGCGACGGGGTGATCGCGGGCGGCGAGGCGCGCGACGGCGAGGCGATCCACGACAGCGCGGCCGGCAACGGGGCGCCGGCAGCGCTCGCGCCGGTCCTGCGCGACGGTGCCGTGCGATGACCGCCGCGGACGTCCTGCGCACCGGCGCGCTCGGCCTGCGCACCCGCCGGGCCCGTGCGGCGCTGTCCGCGCTCGGGATCGCCATCGGCGTGGCCTCGATGGTCGCGGTGCTCGGCATCAGCGAGTCCTCGAAGGCGGACCTGCTCGCGCAGCTGGACGAGCTCGGCACGAACCTCTTACGCGTCGCGCCCGGCCAGTCGTTCCTGGGCGACGAGTCCGTGCTGCCCGAGTCGGCCGCGGCGATGCTCCGGCGCGTCCCGGGCGTGGAGTCGGTCGCCGCCGTGGCCGGCCTCAACGAGGCGACCGTGCGTCGCAGCCCGTACATCGACGAGGCCGAGACCGGTGGGATCGGGGTTGCCGCGGCCGACCCGGCGCTGCGGGACGCGGTGGGAGCGAGCCTGCACCGCGGGCGCTTCCTCGACGCGGCCACCGGGCGCTACCCGACGGTCGTGCTCGGCGCCGAGGCGGCCGCGACGCTCGGTATCGACGACACTGGCTCGCGCGTGTGGCTCGGCGACCGCTGGTTCACCGTGATCGGCATCCTCGACCCGGTCGCGCTCGCCCCGAACCTCGACACCGCCGCGCTGATCGGCTTCGCGGCGGCCGCGACGTACTTCGACCTCGACCCCAACCCGAGCACCGTCTTCGTCCGCGCGGACCAGGAACGCGTCGAACCCGTGCGTGACCTCCTCGGCGCCACCGCGAACCCGGAGCGCCCGGAAGAGGTCGACGTCTCCCGGCCCTCCGACGCGCTCGAAGCCCGCGCGGCGGCCAAGACCGCGTTCACGTCGCTGTTCCTCGGGTTGGGTGCGGTCGCGTTGCTGGTCGGCGGCGTGGGAATCGCGAACGTGATGGTCATCTCCGTGCTCGAACGCCGCTCGGAGATCGGCCTACGCCGCGCGCTCGGTGCCACCCAGCGGCACGTCGGCACGCAGTTCCTGACGGAGTCGCTGCTGCTCGCTGGGTTGGGCGGGGTGGTCGGCACGGCGCTGGGCGCGGCGGTGACGGCGGGCTACGCGGTGAATGAGGGGTGGATCGTGGCCGTGCCGTTGGTCGCGTTGGCGGGTGGAGTGTTGGTGGCGGTGGTCGCGGGCGGGGTGGCGGGGTTGTACCCCGCGTTGCGCGCAGCTCGGTTGTCGCCCACGGATGCGTTGCGGGGCTGAGGAGCACACCGTCGGGCGCCGCGTCAAGAAACCCGTGCTCGCGGCGGTCGGGCGGGATGCGGCGTGGTCACGGGCTCGCGGACCGAAGCGCCTGCTCGGCGGGGGTGGTCGACGTTTGTTTCGGAAAACGAAACGTTCGTCGACCACCCGAGCGCGCCGAGCGGCAACGCGCCACCCAGGCACGCCGGTGGTCACCTTGTCGGCCTGAGCCCGATTGACTCACCACTCGCGTGGCGTGGACCGTCCCTCGGCGTGGAACGACGTGAACGCCGCGGCGTTCACGCAGTGCGGGGCACCCGCCTCACCCGCACAAAGCACGCCCGCCCCGACGCGGCGGCCGCGGGTGTGCTCGCCGTTCGCCGTTACCGTTCGCACCCGTGCTCCCGCCGGGACCGAAGAGCCCAATCCCGCTCCAGACGATCGAGTGGATCGTGCGTCCCACGCACTTCCTCCGCCGCGCGCAGCAACGCTACGGCGAGCCGTTCACCATCCGCACGGCCTGGTCGGACGCGCCTATGGTGCTCACCAGCGACCCCGACGAGATCAAGCGCGCCTACGCCGCCCCGCCCGACGTGCTCCAAGGCGGCGACGCCGCCGACTTCCTCGAGCCGTTCGTCGGCCGCAACTCGATCCTCGTCCTGCACGGCGACGAGCATCTGAGACAACGCCGTCTCGTGCTGCCGCCCTTCCACGGCGAAGCACTCAAACGCTGGACGGCCACCATCCAGCAGCTCACGCACGAGCACCTGGACACGTGGCCCACCAACAAGCCGTTCAAGGCGCTGCCGAAGATGCAGGAGCTGACGCTGGAGATCATCCAGCGCGTCATCTTCGGCTCCAAGGACCCCGAGCTGAAGGCGGCGCTGAGAAGCGCGCTGGATCTCACGCAGAGCACGCCGAACCTGATCGCGATGTCGCTGGTCCAGAGGAACATCGGGCCGTACGGCCGCTTCCTCGCCGCCACTAAGCGCATCGACGAGCTCGTCTACAAGCGCATCGACGAGCCCAGCCGCGGCGACTCGATCCTCGACCTGCTCCGAGACTCCGGGGCCACAAGAGAGGAGCTGCGCGACCAGGTCGTCACGCTCCTCGCCGCCGGCCACGAGACCACGGCGACGGCGCTGGCGTGGGCGCTCGAGCGGCTCGCGCGTCACCCCACGGACCTCACCGCTGACCCGGACCCGTTCATCAACGAGGTATTGCGCACCCGCCCGGTGCTCAGCATCACCGCTCGCAAGACGCTGCAGCCTTACCCACTCGGCCAATACACGCTGCCCGCGGGCGTGTACGTCGCGCCGTGCATCTACCTCGCGAATCGCCGCGGCCGGCCGATCCCGTGGGGTGGCGGCACGCGTCGCTGTGTGGGCGCAGCATTCGCGCAGCTGGAGTTGCGTGAGGTGTTACGAGCCGTGAGCAGTCGGTTCACCCTCAGGCCCACGAGGGCAGAAGGCGAGCGGATGCGTCGCCGGAGCATCACCCTCGCGCCCTCCAGGGGCGCGGAGATCATCGCCGACCCGCTAGCGTGAGTCGATGCGATGACCGGCTCGTTCTGTCGCCATAACCGGCCCACCGATAAGTGTTCGATCTGCTCGCGCGAGCTTGACCAGCGGCTTCGCGACCAGGCACCCATCAAGTACGTCACCGTGCGCAAGCCCGGCACGACGTCCACACCCCGGTCGCAGCGAGCGACCAGCGGGAGCCCGCGGAGCGCATCCGCGAAATCCAGCTCCACCAACCGTGTCGTCACGCGCAAGCTCGCCCGCGCCACGGACGACGGCTACCGCAACCCGCTGGTCCCGGGTCTCCGCGCGACCGCCGATGCGGAACGGCTGGCCGGAGCGTTGACCGCCGCGGTCGCGCGCCTAGAGCCGCCCGGGCCGCATCCCGCCATCGCCGCGATCGAGAACCTGGACGACGCGACGTGGCTCGCGTTCCTGATCGCGCTCGCGCCCGAGCTGGAGGACGTCCTCACCGAGGCGCAGCCGAGTTGGGCGGAGAAGGATCTGTCCGCGCTCCCCGAGGCCAAGCAGAAGGCCGCCAACGCCTATCTCGCGTGGGTGGACCGCGCCGGCTCGCAGACCGCCGCGTTCACGGGCGAGGACAGCTGGACGCCGGAACGTCGCTTCGACCGCGTGTTCGAGCGCCTCTCGCTGCCGGGCTTCGGCCGCACGGCGCGGTTCGAGCTGCTCACCACGCTCGGCGCGGCGGGTCGCTACCCGCTCGAGGCGGCGGCTCCGCACTTCGTCGAGGACGACGTGACGACACTGGCCGCCAAGCGCCTGTTCGTCTCGGGTGACCGGATGCTGCTCGAGCGGCGCGCGAAGGAGTTCGCGGAGGCGGCCGACCTGCCGATCGCCGCGCTCGACCGTGGCCTGGCGGTCTGGAGCACGCCCGGCGAGCACGTGGACCTGACGGAGGATCCGTCCCCGGGCGTCGCCTCCGCCCTGCGCATCGGATAGCCACTTGGCGTTGACGCCGCTCTCAGCTCTCGCGCCGAGCGCCTCGCGCGTGCTGGAGCGGCTCGCCCCGCCCCCGGAGGCCATCGACGAGCCGCCGCCCAAGGCGCGCCCGTGGAAGCTGCTCATCCTCTCGTGCTTCGGGCTGGCCGCACTCAGCCTGCTCCTCCCGAGCGTCCCGACCTACGACCCGTGGGCGTGGATCATCTGGGGCCGCGAGATCGCCAACGGCGATCTGGTGACGACAACTGGCCCGAGTTGGAAGCCGCTGCCGGTGATCTTCACCACGCCGTTCTCGTTCGCGGGCGATGACGGCGCGCCGCTGCTGTGGCTGCTCGTCGCCCGCGCCGGCGGCATCCTCGCGTTCGCGATGGCGTTCCGGCTCGGCATGCGCCTGGCCGGTCCGTGGGCGGGAGCGATCGCCGCCGCCTCGCTGTTCCTCGCCGACGAGTTCATCCGCAACTTCTTCCGCGGCAACAGCGAGGGCATCCTCGTCGCGCTCTGCCTGTGGGCGGTCGAGCGCCACCTCGACGGCCGCCGCCGGGACGCCTTCTGGCTCGGGATCGGCGCCGCGCTGCTCAGGCCCGAGGTGTGGCCGTTCATCGCGCTCTACGGCCTGTACCTGCTGATCGTCGAGCGCAAGCTCAGCACGCTGCTGATCGTCGGCGGCGGTGGCCTGGGCCTGATCGTCCTGTGGTTCCTGCCCGAGTACCTCGGCAGCGGTGACTTCCTGCGCGCGGCCAACCGCGCCCGTCAGCCCAACCCGGACTCGGCCGCGTTCGCCGCGCACCCGTTCATCGAGGTCTTCAACCGGAGCGCCTCAGTGCTCTCGCTGCCGGTGTACGTCGGCGGCTGCATCGCGTTCGTCGTCGCCCTCTTCCGCAGAGACGGGCTGTACCTGTCGATGGCGGCGATCGGCACCGTGTTGATGGTCGCCGTGGCCGGGATGACCCAGGCCGGGTTCGCCGGCAACCTGCGCTACGTCGCGCTCCCGGCCGCGCTGGTCTGCGTGCTCGCCGGTGCGGGCTGGGTGTGGCTGATCAGGGCCACGAACAAGCGTGCCGGCACCGTCGCCGCAACCGCCCTCGCGGTGGTGATCGCCGCCGCGTCGGCGCCGTTCGTGGTCCAGGACGTGCGCGAGCTCGACGAGGCGTGGTGGCGGATCGACCAGGAAGCCCAGCTCTACGGCACCGTCCCGGAGGCGATCGAGGCCGCCGGCGGCCGCGAGAAGCTGATGGCCTGCGGCACGGTGTACACCGGGGCCTTCCAAACGCAGGCCGTGGCGTGGTACATGCACCTGCACGAGATGGAATCGGAGATCTTCGCCTTCCCGCCCGGCACCACGATCGCGCCGAACTACTCCGCGCTGTCGAAGGACCCGCGCTTCCCCACGATCGCCAAGACCCGAAAGTGGGTCATCGGCTCCTCCTGCGCCCGCTGAAGCCTGTGGCCACCTCCGCCTCCCGTCCCCACCTGTTCGCCGCCGCCCGTCGCGCCCGCGCGTTCCGGCACACCTGGATCGCCATCCCGCTCGGCCTCGCCGGGCTGATCGCGCTGTCGCTCACGATGCGCACGGCGGAGCTCGGGATCGGCTTCTGGATCGACGAGGGCCTGTCCGTCGGCATCGCCGACCGCCCGCTGACCGACATCCCGGCCGCGCTGCGCAAGGACGGCTCCCCGCCGCTGTACTACATGCTCCTGCACTTCTGGCTCGGGATCGCGGGGGACAGCGAGGAGGGCGTGCGGTCCTTCAGCCTCGCCTGCGCGCTGCTGGCGATCCCGGTCGCGTGGTGGGCGGGCCGGACCGTGTGGGGGACGCAGAAGGCGGGCTGGTTCGCGGCTGTCCTGATGGCCTTCAACCCGTTCCTGAGCCAGTACGCGCAGGAAGGGCGCATGTACGCGATGGTGGCGCTGCTCGCGATCCCGGCGACGGTCTGCTTCCTGCGCGCCTACGCGCTGGACACGGACAACCGGCGCCCGTGGATCATCGGCTTCGCCATCTCGGAAGCGCTCGCGCTCTACACGCACAACTGGCCGATCTTCTTCGGCGCGGCCGCCGGCGTCGCGTGGCTCGTGCTGCTGGCGCTCAGCGACCGGCGCCGCGCGCTCTTCAAGGACGGGCTGTGGGGCTTCGGCGGTGCCGCCGTCCTGTACCTGCCGTGGGTCCCGACGACGCTCTACCAGGCCCAGCACACCGGGGCGCCGTGGGCCGACGCGCCCGCGTTCAGCTCCTTGCTCGGCGTGCCCAGCGTGATCCTCGGCCGGTTGCCGGAGATCGTCCTGCTGATCTGCGCCGGCGCCGGGGTGATCGCGATCCTGCGCACCCGCCCGCTGACCGCGCACGGCCGCGCCGCCCTCGCGCTGCTGATCATCTGCGTCCTCACCCCGACGCTCGCCTGGCTGCTCTCGCAGAGCTCACCCGCGTGGGCCAACCGCTACCTCGCGGTGGCGGTGCCGCCAGTCCTGCTGCTCGCCACCGGCGGCCTCGCCTACGCGCGCCGGCTCGGCGTCTTCGGGCTCGTGCTGGTCGTGATCATGTGGGCGCAGGACACGGCGCCGGTGGAGAAGAGCAACGTCCGCGCGATCGCCCACACGATCGGCCCGAGCCTCGCGCCGGGCGACCTGGTCATCTCCACGCAGCCGGAGACGATCCCGCTGCTGCACTACTACCTGCCCGAGGGCCTGCGCTACGCGACGCTCACCGGCGAGGAGACCGACTTCGGCGTCTGGGACTGGCGTGACGGCGTGCAGCGGCTGGAGGCGACGAGCGCCGAGGCGGACCTGGCGCCGCTGATCGCCTCGCTGGAGCCCGGCACCCGCGTGGTGCTGGTGGAGCCGATCGTGTGGACGCTCAACCGCTGGCGCGCGCCCTGGACGAAGCTGATCCGGATCCGCTCGAAAGAGTGGTCGCAGGCCCTCTCCAACGACCCGACCATGCAGATCACGTCGATTCAGCCGACGAACTTCACGCCGCCGCGGCCGAACCCGGTGCGGGCGACGGTGTACGTGAAGACGGACTAGGCCGGCTCCGCCGAGCACACACGATTCCGGCGGCCGCCGATCACCGCCTGGAGCCACCCGGCGACCGGATATGGGCAACCAGCCCACTACCGGTCACCGAGCGGCCCCAGATCGGCGCCGGCGACCGCCGGCGATCGCGCGTGCTTGCCGTCGCCGGCCACCGGAAGCGTCAGCGCGAACTGCGCGCCGCGCTCGGAGTCCTCGAGCCCGAGCGTCCCGCTCATGCGTTCCGTCAGCTCGCGGCCGATCGCGAGGCCGAGCCCGAAGCCGCTCACCTCACTCGTCGCCTTCCCGCGATGGAAGCGCTCGAAGATGTGCTCGCGCTCCTCGGGCGGCACGCCGGGGCCGCGGTCGGCGACGCGCACGATCACCGTGTCGTAGCGATGGCTGGTGGAGACGAGGATCGGCTCGCCGGCCGGCGCGTAGCGGAGCGCGTTGTCGATCAGGATGCGCACGACCCGCGCGCAGGCCGCGGGGTCGCCGATCGCCCAGCACGGACCGGGGGAGTCCACCTTGAGCTCCGTGCCGCGTTCGGAGGCGTGCAGCTCGAACTCGGCCGCGACGGCGCGCGCGATCTCGCCCAGCTCGACCGGCTCCGAGCGCAGCTGGACGTCCGCGTCCAGGCGCGAGAGGTCGAGCAGCTCGCTCGCAAGCACGGACAGCCGCCGCAGCTCACGACGCGCGCTCGCCACCTGCTCCTGCGCGTCCTCGAGGTCCACGCCGTCACGCAGGTCCTCGTCGAGCAGCTCCATCGTGCCCTGGAGCATCGTCAGCGGCGTGCGCAGCTCGTGCGAGGCGGTGGAGACGAACGAGCGCCGCGCCGCCTCCTGGCGACGCAGCTCCTCCTGCATGCGCCCGAACGCGCGGGCCAGGTCGCCGACCTCGTCACGGCCGCGATCGACCGGGGCGGGCGCCTCCGGGCCTTCCACCGTGATCCGCAGAGCCGAGCGCTGCAACCGGCCGAGCCGGCGCGTGAGCGTGCTCGAGAGCGCGAGCCCGAGCCCGATCGCCACCGCGAGGCCGACGCCCGCGGCGGTCAGGAACGCGTTGCGCACGAGCGCGACGGTGTCGGTCACCTCGGCCAGGTCGCGCTCGACGATCACGACGCCCTCCATCTCGTTGCGGGCGTTGGTGATCGGCATCGCGAAGCGCAGCTCCTCGTCCTCGATCTGAACCTCGGAGACCTCGTCGGTGAACGTCCGGTACGCCAACGCGAGCGCGGGAGTCGCGTCGACGCCGATGTCAGTGTCGTAGATGAACGCCGGCGTGTCGCTCGTGCGGTCGGCGCGCACACGCGTGAAGCCGCGATCCGCGACGAGCACTCGCGCGCCACCGGTGCGGCGGCGCAGGTCATACGCGGGCGTGAACAGCCGGGACGACCGGTCCTGCAGGCGCGAGAGCTCCTGAGCGGTCCAGTCCTCGGGCCGCTTCGGCCGATTGCCCGTTGTCTCCGCAAAGACCTCCTTGAAGTCGCGGCGCAGATCCTCGGCGGCGGTACGCGTCGTCTCGATCGCGTCGTCGCGCAGCTGCGACTGGAGCGGGCTGAGCGTGATCGCGGCGGCGACCACCAGTGTCACCGCACTCGTGGCCACGAAGGCCAGCAGCAGCCGCCCGCGGAGCCCGGCGAGCGCGCCGCGGATCATGCTTCGCGGAAGCGGTAACCCTGGCCCGGGACGGTCAGGATGAGGCTCGGCTCTTCCGGACGCGCCTCGAGCTTCTCGCGCAGGTGCCGGATGTGCACGTCGATCGCGCGCGGGTCGCGGTACGCGGAGTCACCCCAGATGGCGCGCAGCAGCTCCTGGCGGTTGAACGCGTACCCCGGACGGCTGATCAGACAGCCCAGCAGCTCGAACTCGCTGAACGTGAGCCGGACCGGGGTCTCGTCCACGGTCACGCGGCGCAGGTCGCGATCCAGCGTGACCGGGCCTACACGCACGTTGCCCTCCACCACGCGACCTTGCGCGCGACGCAACACGGCACGGATGCGCGAGCGCAGCTCGGCCAGGCCGAACGGTTTGGTGACGTAGTCGTCGGCGCCCGCTTCGAGGCCCTGGACCGCGTCGGCCTCGCTGTCCAGCGCGGTCAGCATGATGATCGGCACCACGTCGCGCCGGGACCGCAGCGCACGCGCGACGTCGTAACCGGTCGGGCCCGCGCCGAGGGCGACGTCGAGCAGAACCACGTCGTACGCGCGCTCGGCGGCGGCTTCGAGCGCGGTGTCTCCGTCGGCGACAGCGGTCACGCGGTGGCCTTCGCGCTCGAACGAACGCGTCAGCATCTCCCGCAACGGGCGGTCGTCGTCGACCAGCAAGATGTCCAAAGCGCTGCTCTGCTGCACGGTCGGAGAGGTTAGAGCCTGGGCTTAAGGCCTGTTAGCGGCCTTTAGCAAGCGCCGTGAAAACGCAGATGCGCGGGCATGGTGAGGGGCATGTCCACCGTTGACATCACGCCGGCCGACGCTCCGCGTCGTCCTCGGCCCGAGAAACCGGTCGCTGTCCTCGGCGGCGGCCCCGCCGGTCTCACGGCCGGATACCTCCTCGCGAAGGAGGGGCGTCCCGTCATCGTGTTCGAGGCGGAGGACCAGGTCGGCGGCATCGCCAAGACCGAGGTCCGTGACGGTTACCGCTTCGATCTGGGCGGCCACCGCTTCTTCACCAAGGTCAAAGAGGTCGACGACCTCTGGCACGAGGTGATGAAGGAGGAGTTCCTCAAGCGCCCGCGCATGTCGCGCATCTACTGGCGCGGCAAGTTCCTCGACTACCCGCTGAACGGGCAGGACGTCATCAAGAAGCTCGGCCCG
This sequence comes from Solirubrobacter taibaiensis, assembly GCA_027587225.1. Taxonomy (GTDB): domain Bacteria; phylum Actinomycetota; class Thermoleophilia; order Solirubrobacterales; family Solirubrobacteraceae; genus Solirubrobacter; species Solirubrobacter taibaiensis. The sequence continues at coordinate 17,939 of JAPDDQ010000063.1, read as the reverse complement.
GTCGAGCTCACTCGTTGTCTGCTCTCGTACCTGTGGGCCGCGGTAACGCCCAACGGTCGCGAGGACAACCTCGAGCAGTGGGTGTCCAACCGCTTCGGCAAGCGCCTGTACCAGCACTTCTTCATGTCCTACACCGAGAAGGTGTGGGGCGTCCCGGCCTCCGAGGTGCGCGCCGAGTGGGCCGCGCAGCGGATCAAGGGCCTGTCGTTCTTCTCGGCCGCCAAGGCCGCGTTCTTCGGCAACAAGGGCAACAAGATCAAGTCGCTGATCAACGAGTTCCATTACCCGCGCTTCGGCCCGGGGCAGATGTGGGAGACGATGGCCGACGAGATCATCGCCAACGGCGGCGAGGTCCGGATGAACACGCCGGTCACCTCCCTCGAGGTGCGTGACGGCAAGGTCGTCGCGATCGAGGCCGGCGGCGAGCGCATCGAGCCCTCGCAGGTCATCTCCTCGCTGCCGCTGCGCGCGACCGTCGGCATGGCCGGCGCCGCCGCGCCCGGCTCGGTCCAGGCTGCCGCCCAGGGTCTTCGCTACCGCGACTTCCTGACCGTCGCCCTGATCATCGACGGCGACGACTTGTTCCCGGACAACTGGATCTACATCCACGAGCCCGGCGTCCAGGTCGGTCGCATCCAGAACTTCCGCTCGTGGTCGCCGTGGATGGTCCCGGACCAGTCCAAGGCCTCGATCGGCATGGAGTACTTCTGCTTCAAGGGCGACGAGCTGTGGGAGTCCTCGGACGACGAGCTCGTCGAGCTGGCCAAGCGTGAGATCGAGCAGCTCGGTCTGGCGAAGGCCGCCAAGGTCGAGCGTGGCTTCGTCACGCGCGTGCCGAAGGCGTACCCGATGTACGACGCCGACTACGCCGAGCGTGTCGACGCGATCAAGGGCTGGCTCGAGGGCATCGGCAACCTGCAGCAGGTGGGCCGTAACGGTCTGCACCGGTACAACAACTCCGATCACTCGATGCTCACCGCCATGCGCGCGGTCGACAACGTGATGACCGGTTCGAAGCATGACCTCTGGTCGATCAACGCCGAGTCGGCCTACCACGAGGAGCACCAGGAGCCGGAGCAGCCGTACAAGCGGGTTCCGGCCACGCAGTACGTCTCCGATCCGCTCGTCGAGAAGGAAGAAGCCGCCGCGTAGACGTATGTCCGATTGGCCCGTTCCCGGTGCGGTGCCATTCTGATCCCACGCTTTGGAGGGCGTTCGGATCGGAGTTGCACCTCACGGAGGGGGAGCGGACGGATTCGCCGAAAACGGCCATGTCTCACGACATGGCCGTTTGTCGTTAAGGGACGATCCTGCGTATGTCGATCGCCGATCTCGGTAGTTCCGATTCGCAGCGCCAAACGCACATCGTCGAGGTGTTGGTGGAGGCGTTCGCGGATCTGATCGAACGCGACCCGCGCGCCTTCCGCGGCAAGTTCCGCAAGATGGCCGCCGATCCGTTCGCGTTCTACCGCGGCAGCGCGCCGCTGTTCTACTCGGACATGGCGCAGCTCGAGGACCCGTGGGTGGACGAGGCCACCTCCCGCGTGTGGATCCAGGGCGACCTGCACGCCGAGAACTACGGGACGTACATGGACTCGGCCGGCGTGCTCGTGTTCGACGTCAACGACTTCGACGAGGCCTACCTCGGGCATTACACGTGGGACCTGCAGCGGATGGCGGCGTCGCTCGCGCTGCTCGGGTTCCGCAAGGCGCTGTCGGACGGCTCGATCTCCGGGCTGATCGAGACCTACGCGAAGGCGTACACGGAGACCGTGCGGCTGTTCGCCACGTCGGAGGTGGATCGCAACTTCCGCCTGACGCTGGAGAACACCTCAGGCCCGCTGCTGGGCGTGTTGCAGACGGCGCGGTCAGAGACGCGCGTGCAGCTGCTCGACGCGCTGACCGTGTTCGAGGACGGGGACCGGCGGCTCGCCTCCGGCCCCGGCGCCCGCGATCTCGAAGATGACGAGCGCGACGCCGTGCTCGCGGCCTACGAGACGTACCTGGACACGATCCCTGAGGCCAAGCGCCAGCAGTCGTTGTCGTACGCGGTCAAGGACATCAAGGGCCGCGCGGGGGTGGGCATCGGCTCGGCCGGGCTGCGCGTGTACACGCTGCTCGTGGAAGGGCGGACGCAGGCGCTCGAGAACGACGTGATCCTGTCCATGAAGCAGGCGGCCACTCCGGCGGCGTCGCGCGTGGTCACCGACGAGAAGATCCGGTCCTACTTCGAGCACGAGGGTCACCGGACGGCGGTCTCCCAGCAGGCGCTGCAGGCGCACGCGGACCCGTGGGTGGGCTGGTGCGAGCTCGACGGCGTCGGCCAGATCATCAAGGAGGTCTCGCCCTATGAGGCCGACCTCGACTGGGACGTCGTGACCGAGGTCGACGAGATGCAGCCGCTCGTCCACGACCTCGGCCGAGCCACCGCGAAGGTGCACTGCGTGTCCGACTCGGGCTCCGAGCACCCTTTGGTGGACATGGACGTGGAGGCCAAGATCACCGACGTGATCGGCGGCCGCCATGAGGAGTTCGCGCAGCACCTGACCGCGTTCGGCGCCGAGTACGGCGCGCTCACGCGCGAGGACCACCGGCGCTTCGTCGACGCCTTCCGCAACGGGATGATCCCGGGGGTGGAAGCGGACTAGCGGGCGCGGACGGTCGCCGCGACGTCGCCGGCGGGCGTGCGCACCGTGACCGTGATGCGCTTGGCCGTGCCGCGCGTGCGGCGGATCTTGACCACGCGGCGCTCGCCGGGGGTGACCGTCACGGTCGTGCGGGTGAAGTTCGGGGCGCTGACGGTGACGCGGCAGGTCTTGTCCGTCCGCAGCGCGACGGACAGGAACCGGCGCTTGGCGAGCGAGTACTGGCCGGTGACGCGCATCGAGACCACGCACGCGGCCGGGGTGACGTCGCGGCTGGGCGTGGAGGTGGGCGTCACCGCGCTCGGCTGAGCCACCGGCGTGACCGTCGGGGTCGCCGTGGCAGTGGGCGTGGCGGTGGCGGTGGCCGTCGCCGTTGCGATGGGCGTGGCCGTGGCCGTTGCGGTGGCCGAAGGCGTCCCTGTGGCGGTTGCCGTGGCCGTGGCGCTGGGTGTAGCCGTTGCAGTGACCGATGGCGTTGCGGTGGCCGTGGCGGTTGCGGTGGCCGTCGCGGTCGCTGTTGCCGTGGCGGTCGCTGTTGCCGTGGCGGTCGCTGTTGCCGTGGCGGTCGCTGTTGCCGTGGCGGTGGCCGTCGCGGTAGCGGTCGCCGTCGGAGTTGCCGTTGCGGTCGGAGTGGCCGTGGCGGTCGGCGTCGCCGTGGGCGTCGCCGTCGCCGTCGGGGTGGCGGTGGGCGTGGCCGTGACGGTCGGCGTCGCCGTCGGCGTTGCCGTCGCCGTCGGGGTGGCGGTGGGCGTCGCCGTGACGGTCGGGGTGGGCGTCGGCGTCGGTTCTTCCGGCTCACACGGCGTCGAGGGGCCGTCCGTCATCCGCGACACCGGCCCGTTCAGGCTCACGACGAGCAGGCGACCGCACGCGTCCTCGCCGAAGGACGACAGGCCCGAGACGTTGATCCCGATCGCCGCGTCGGTGGTCGGTGCGTCGAGGTCCACCGAGCGCAGCGCGGCGTTGCAGAAGTCGCCGTACACGTACCGGCCGAGCAGCGTCGGCAGGCCCGGGTCGCGGACGACGTAGCCGCCCGTGATCGAGCAGAACCCGTCGTTCGGCGCGGCCCCGTGCGTCTTCTCCACCAAGGGCTGGGCGGTGCCCGTCGCACAGCGCGTGTCAGCGCGCGGCCCCACCCGCTTGCCCTCGAAGCACGGCCAGCCGTAGTTGGCGGCGAGCCCGCGGTTGATCTCCTCGACGGCGCCTTGGCCGACGTCGGCGATCACGATCCGGCCCTGCGGGTCGAACGAGAACCGCCACGGGTTGCGCAGGCCGACACTGACCTGCGTGATCGTCCCGTCGGCGACGTCGATCGTCAGCAGCTTGCCGAGCCGCGAGTCGACGTTCTGCGCGTGCCCGTACTGGTCGTTGGAGCCGCCGCCGTCGCCCGTGCCGGCGTACAGGAGCCCGTCCGGCCCGAACTGCAGCTGGCCACCGTTGTGGTTCGAGTTGTTGTTGTGCGGGACCGACAGCAGCACGCGCATCGAGCTGACGTCGCTCCCCGTGTACTCGCGGACCTCGATCCGGCCGTCGGTCTGCGCCGTCACGTACGCGTACAGCTTGCGAGAGGTCGCGTAGTCGGGCGGGAACGCCAGGGAGAGCAGCCCACGCTCGCTCGAGTTCGAGAGCACGGTGCCGCTGATGTCCATGAACGTCGAGGTCACGCCGTCCTCGATCACGCGGATGCGCCCGGCGCGCTCGGCGACGAACACGCGCGCCTTGTCACCCGGAGGTGAGCCCGCCCAGATCGGCTGCGAGAACGTCCCGAGTGAGACGAGCGAAGGCGCGGCCACGGCAGGGGCAGCCAGCGCCAACACCAGCAAGAGCGTGATCCACGCGAGCCGCACCGGCCCGGATTATCCGCGAATTCGCACCGTGCGTGTCACGGTTCGGGTGTTGCCGGCGGCGTCGACCGCGCTCACCCGCAGCGCGACGGGAAGCGACGATTTCCGGCGCAATGCGCTGCGCACCGCGCGCACCCCGCGCGACGTGAGTTTCACCCGCACGACCTTCCGTGTGCCGGCGCTCACCGACGTGGTCGTCCGACGGAACTGCGCGACGCCCTTGATCGAGGCGCGCACGCTCGCGCGGCAGGCCTCATCCGTGCGCAGCGCCACCGTCAGTCGCTTGAGCCGCCGCACGCTGCGCACGCCGCTCACCCGCATCGCCACCGAGCACGCGCGCCGGTCCGGCGCGACCGTCGCGGGCGGCGAGCCCAGGTCACACGCCGACAGCGCGCCGTCGATCAGGCGGTAGACGGGCCCGTCGAGCGAGACGACGAACAGTCGCCCGCACGCGTCCTCCCCGAAGGAGCTCAGGTTCGGCACGTTGATCCCGAGCGACGCGTCCGAGGCCGCGTTCGCCAGGTCCACCGAGCGCAGCGCGGGCGCGCAGAAGTCGCCGTACACGTAGCGCCCGGCGAGCGTGGGCAGACCGGGGTCGCGCACGACGTAGCCGCCGGTGATCGAGCAGAACCCGTCCCGGCCGTGGGTCTTCTCCACGGCCGGCGCCGCGGTCCCACTCGCGCAGCGCGCGTCCGCCCGGGGCCCGGCGCTCTTGCCCTCCAAGCACGGCCAGCCGTAGTTGCCAGACAGCCCCACGTTGATCTCCTCGACGGCGCCTTGGCCTACGTCGCCGATCACGAGCTGCCCGTTCGCCCGGTCGAACGAGAACCGCCACGGGTTGCGGAGCCCGACCGCGGCGATCGTCGCCGCGCCTGAGTTCACGTCGAGTTTGATCAGCTTGCCGAGCAGCGACGCCGGGTCCTGAGCGTGCCCGAACTGGTCGTCTCCGCCACCGCCGTCGCCCGTGCCCAGCCACAACTGTCCATCGGGCCCGAACTGGAGCTGCCCGCCGTTGTGGTTGCCCGCCTCGCGGTGCGAGATCGTGAGCAGCACGCGCCCGCTGGCCGGGTCGGCTGCGTCGGCGTGCGCCCGGCGGTACTCGCGCACCTGGATGTCCCCGCCCGCCACGGTCATGTAGACGAAGAAGCGTCCGGAGGTGGCGTAGTCCGGCGCGAAGGCCAGCGACAACAGGCCACGTTCGGTGTCGTCAGACAACGTGATCGACGTCAGGTCGAGGAACGTCTGCCCGCCGACGCCCTCGCGCCAGACGATCACACGGCCCTTGCGCTCGACCACGAACACCCGCGCGGTGTCGCCGGGCGCGCCCGCGGCGTACACCGGGGCGGCGAAGTCGCCGAGCTTCGCGAGCGACGGCGCGGCCTCAGCCGGCGCCGCGCTCAGCGCGAGGATCAGTGCCCCGCCACAGACCCACCGTCGGGTTCGAGCGGCAACCCCTGCGCATCCCATTCGAGCAAGCCTCCGGTCATGTTGTGCGCCTCGTAACCGGCCCGCTCGAACGCGTTCGCAGCCATGGCCGAGCGTCCTCCTACCCGGCAGTAGAAGACGACAGGCGTCTCCCGGTGGATCGTCTCCGCCTGCGCGGCGACCTCACCGAGCACCAGATGCCGCGCGCCCGGGATCCGGCCCGCGTCCCACTCGTAGTCCTCACGGACGTCGATGAGCTGGACCTTGCCCTCACGCACGAGCTCCGCGACCTGCCGAGGATCGATGTCCATCCCGCGGACGGTAGCGTTCCGCCGCAATGGAGTGGGTCAATTGGTCGGGCTCCCAGCGCTGCACCCCCGCGCGGTTCGTCACGCCCCGCACACGAGAGGAGCTCGCGCAGGCCATCGTCGAAGGGCCGGCGCCCGTGCGTGTCGCCGGAGCGGGGCACTCGTTCAGCGGCGGCGTCGCCACCGAGGGCACGCTGATCAGCCTCGACCTCCTCGCGCGCGTGCTCGACGCCGACGCCGCGAGTGGGCTCGTGCGCGTCGAGGCCGGCATCCGCCTGCACCAGCTCTCGCAGGAGCTGCACGCGCGCGGGCTGGCGATGCCGAACCTCGGCGACATCGACGCCCAGTCGCTCGCCGGTGCGCTCTCCACCGGCACGCACGGCACCGGCACGCAGTTCCCGAACCTCGCCGCGCAGGTCGAGTCGGTCGAGTTGATCCTCGCCGACGGCAGCGAGCGGATCGTTCGCGAGCGCGACCTGCTGCGCGCCGCCCGCGTGTCGCTCGGCGCGCTGGGCGTGATCGCGGCCGTGACGATCCGCTGCGTGCCGGCGTTCAAGCTGCGGATCGTGGACCGGCCGGAGCCGCTGGACGCGGTGCTGGGCTCACTGCAGGAGCGCGCCGACGCCCACGACCACTTCGAGTTCTGGGCGTTTCCGCACGCGGATGCGGCGCTCGTGCGCACGCTGGACGAGACCGACGCGAAGGTCGCGCGCCCGAGCCGCGCGGGTGCGTACACGAGCGACGTGCTGATGGACAACCACGCCTTCCGCGCCGTGAGCGAGGTGGCGAAACGCTTCCCCAGCCAGATCCCGCGCCTGAATCGCTTCATGTCGTCGGTCGCCTCCCAGCGCGAGCGCGTGGACTGGTCCTACCGCGTCTTCGCCTCGCAGCGGCTCGTGCGCTTCGAGGAGATGGAGTACGCGCTCCCACGCGAACGCGCCGTGGAGGCCGTGCTCGCGGCCAAGGTCGCGCTCGAGCGGCACCCCGTCAGCTTCCCGATCGAGCTGCGCTTCAGCGCCGCCGACGACGCGTTGCTCTCACCCGCGCACGAGCGCGAGTCGACGTTCGTGGCCGTCCACGTGTTCCGCTCGATGGCGTACGAGGCGGCGTTCCGCGACGTCGAGGCCGCACTCGGCGAGCTTGGTGGACGCCCGCACTGGGGCAAGCGCTCGTTCCTGGGAGCGGCTGAGCTCGCGCCGCGCTACCCGCGGTGGGACGCCTTCCAGGCCTTCCGCCACGAGCTCGACCCCGAAGGCCGGTTCGCCAACGCGTGGGTCCGCAACGTGCTGGGATAACGCGCATGAAGTCCTTCAACGTCTTCGGAGACGTCAGCTTCGAGTTCGACGACACGGATCCGGAGGGCTACAAGGCGGCGATGAACCGCTTCGGGCCCAAGCTCGGCGCCACGCGGATCGGCTGCTCCGTCTACGAGATCCCGCCCGGCCAGTCCCTCTGTCCGTACCACTGGGAGACCGAGGAGGAGTGGCTGCTCGTCATCTCCGGCGAGCTCACGCTCCGGCATCCCGACGGCGAGGACGTGCTCAAGCCCGGTGACGTCGTGGCCTTCGCGGACAACGAGACCGGCGCGCACAAGACGACGAACAAGGGCTCAGAGCCCGTGCGGCTGATGATGTGGTCGACCAAGGACCGCGCCGGCTTCTGCGTGTATCCCGACTCCGACAAGACGCTGCACTTCCAGGAAGGCGCGAAGGGCCGGATCTACGGCCTCGGCCCGGAGCTCGACTACTACGCGGGCGAGACCCCCTAAAGGAAGGTCTTCCCTTCGCCGCGGTAGGTCGGGACGGTCTCGACGAGCTTGCCGCCCTGGACGAGGTGCACGGCGTCGAAGCGCTCACACAGCTCGCCCGCCTTGGCGTGCCGGAACCACACCTGGTCGCCGACGCGCAGCCCCGCGGCGCCGCGGCCCAGCAGCGGCGTCTGCACCTCGCCCGCGGCCTCCAATGCGTCGAGCTTGAGGCCGTGGGGGATCACGGGGCGCGGCAGCCGGTCACGCCCCGGCGCGCCGGAGGCGATGTAGCCGCCGCCGAGTGCGGTCGCGAGCTTGGGCCTCGGCTTGCGCACCACCGGGAGCACGAAGAACGCCGCCGGCACGGGCCGGAACGCGCGATAGGTGTCGAACAGCGTCGGCCCGTACAGCCCTGAGCCCGCGGCCACCTCGGTCACGGCCGGCTCGGCCGCGGTGCGCTCGATCGAGCCCGTCCCGCCGCCGTTGACGAACCGCAGCGGGGCGACGGAGCGCACGGCGTCGACGATCTCCGCGCGCCGGCCCGCGAGCTCACGCGCGGACAGTGCCTGCATCACCGGCAACGCGAGCCGCATCAGCGGGCGCCCGGGCGGCTTGTCGCCGACGCCGGCGATCTGGCCCTCGTAGGCCATCAGCCCGTCGAGCACGACGTGCTCGCGCGCGGCGATCTCGCGCGCGAACCCGGCCACCTGCACGGCATCGTGCAAGGGCGAGCGCTTCGGTCCGAGGGTCATAAGACCCCCGACGCGCCAGCTGGCATCGACGTCGATGCACACCCGGACCGGGCCCTCGGGCTCGGCGGCGGCGATCAGATCGAGGTGCTCGACGCAGTCCACCATCACGGTCACCCGCTCCCGCGCGGGCCCACGGCCGAGTTCGCGCAGCGCAGAGCGGTCCACGGTCGGGTAGCCGACCACGAGGTCGTCCCATCCGCGAGACGCCAGCCACAGCGCCTCCGGCAGCGTGAAGCACAACACGCCGGTAAAGCCCGCGGCCAACGCACGCTCTTGTAGAGCGCGCACACGCAGGGACTTCGAAGCGAGCCGCAGGGGCACGCCCCGCGCTCGTCTCATGAGATCTGCGGCATTGGAATCGAACGCGTCGAGGTCGATCACCGCAAATGGCGCTTCCAAGCCAAATGTGGCGGTTTTCAGCACGCTTTCGATTGGTGTCTGGAGTAAGTTCACCCGAATGGGGGACGCTATCCGCTTGACGATGAGCTAGAGTCCCCGCCGGAACACGGGACATAACGCCGAACCCAAGCGCGGCTAAGGCCAAGCTGGGGCGGGGGAACCAAGGTTTGGAGCAGGGGTCACTGCTCCGGGGGCGAATCGCCACTAGATGTGGCGTAGCGCGACGCTTTCCGCGCGAGCCCGACAGCTAACCCCGTAGGCGGTCAGAAAGAGGAGATCGTCTTGTCACGCTGTCGCACGCTCTGCGTGGGCTTGCTCATAGCTGTATCTGGGTTACCGGTCGCTACCGCGGATGCCAAGCGCATCACGTTCGGTGAGCGCGACCTCCGCCAGGGCATGAAGGGGACCGACGTACGGGTCCTACAGGGCTTCCTCACGAAGGCCGGTATCAAGACGGTCGTCGACGGCCGCTACGGCCCGAAGACGACGTCGAACGTTCGCCGCTGGGAACGCAAGGCCCAGCTTCCGGTCGACGGCCGTGTGCCGAAGACCGACGCCGCCACGCTGCGCATGCAGGTGGAGCAGGGCACCGCCGGGACGCAAGCTGCGCCCGTTGCCGCTCCCCCCACTGCGAACGCCACACTGGGGGCCGACGGGAAGGCGATCGCGCCGGTCGGCGCGCCGCCCGAGGTGGTCGCGGTGATCGCGGCCGCCAACGAGATCGTGGGCAAGCCGTACAAGTACGGCGGCGGCCACGGGGATTGGGACGATTCAGGCTACGACTGCTCGGGCTCTGAGTCCTACGCACTGCATGGCGCCGACCTGGTCAGTCGGCCCTTGAACTCCTCCGAGTTCATGTCGTGGGGCGAGCCGGGCGAAGGTCAGTGGATCACCAGCTACGCCCACGGCGGGCATTCCTTCCTCGTGGTCGCCGGCCTGCGTTTCGACACGGGCTACAACGACTCGTCGAGCTCCGGCCCGAAGTGGTCGGAGAAGATGCGGCCGACGGACGGCTTCACCGTCCGTCACCCCGAAGGTCTCTAGTAGTACTCGCGGCCTCTCGTCACCGGGCGTTCTTCGACGACCGTCCGGTGGCGACCGCGCCAGCCGCCCAGGAAGAACAGCGTGATGACCAGGCCGATGATGCCGATCACCATCAGGATGATTCCGACGGTGGAGATCTCGAGGCCCGAGATGTCCGCGTCAACGGCGAAGTAGAGGATCGCGCCGACGGCGATCAAGAAAAGTGAGGATCCGATTCCCATTGGTTTTCGGATCCCCAAGGCCACGGCGCGCCAAACTAAGTCGGTATGCCGCCGACAACAGACGTTGACACCTACGCCCTGACGCCAGATCAGGTCGACTTCCGCGACACGATCCGCCAGATCGTCCGCGAGCGGGTCGCGCCCCGCGCGGCGGAGATCGACGCGAAGGCCGAGTATCCGTGGGACCTGCGCAAGCTGTTCGCGGAGCAGGACCTGCTGGGGCTCCCGTTCGACGAGGAGTACGGCGGCACCGGCACCGGCGCGCTGATGCTCAGCGTCGCGATCGAGGAGGTCGCGAAGGCGTGTGCCTCGACCGCGCTGATCCTGATGCTGCAGGACCTCGGGACGCTTCCGATCAAGCTGTTCGGCTCCGACGAGCTCAAGCAGCGCTTCCTGCCCAAGTGCGCGTCCGGTGAGTGGTCGCCGGCGTTCGCGCTCTCCGAGCCCGAGGCCGGGTCTGACCCGGGCGGGATGATCACCAAGGCGGTCAAGGACGGCGACGAGTGGGTCGTCACGGGGTCCAAGAACTGGATCTCCAACCTCGGGATCGCCGACTTCTACATCGTCTTCGCCAAGACGGACCCGACCGCGGGCCGCTCGCGCGGCATCAGCGCGTTCGTCGTCGAGGCGGATCGCCCCGGCTTCTCGGTCGGCAAGGTCGAGCACAAGCTGGGCATCAAGGGCTCGCCGACCGGCCAGCCGATCTTCGACGACGTCCGCATCCCGGCCGCGAACCTGATCGGCGTCGAGGGCAAGGGCATGAACGTCGCGCTCGGCACGCTGGACCATTCGCGCCTCGGCGTCGCGGCGCAGGCCGTCGGCATCGCCCAGGGCGCCACCGATCACGCGGTGGCCTACGCCAACGAGCGCAAGCAGTTCGGCCAGGCCATCTCCGAGTTCCAGGGCATCCAGTTCAAGCTCGCCGACATGGAGACGCGCACCGCCGCCGCGCGCGAGCTGCTCTACCGCGCCAGCTCCAAGATCGACCGGCATGAGGCCGACGCCGGCAAGTACTCCGCGATGGCCAAGCTCTTCGCCTCCGACACGGCGATGTGGGTCAGCGTCGAGGCGGTCCAGGTGCTCGGCGGCTACGGCTACGTCAACGAGTACCCGGTGGAGCGCTACATGCGCGACGCCAAGATCACGCAGATCTACGAGGGCACGAACGAGATCCAGCGTCTCGTGATCGCGCGCAGCCTCAGGTAGCCTGAGAGCATGCTTTCACGCTGGCCCACAGGACGACGGCTCGCTTTCTCGCTCGTGCTCTGCCTCGCGCTGGCGCTCTCCATCGCGGTGCTGACGCAAGGCCTCTCGCAGCAGGGTTGGCTGCGAGCCCTGGAGGTGCTGGCGATCGTCGTGACCGGCGGCGCCGTGGCCGCGGTGATCATCGGCCTCATCGTCTCGCGCATGGCGAACTATCAGGACCCGGAGGACGAGGCCGAGTTCGAGCGGATCGTCATCCGCTCGGAGCGGCTCGCGCGCGAGAACCTCGCGGCCGAGCCCGACGAGATGGAGTTCATGGACCTGGACCCGTTCAACCCGGACGACTTCGAGACGCTGGTCCAGGAGGCGCTCGACGACCTCCCGGACCTGCTGATCAAGGCGCTGGACCGCGTCCCGGTCGTGATCTCCGACAAGGGCCGCAAGGTGCGGGCCTACGGGCTCTACCAGGGCGACACGGTCGCGCGTGACAACTACCACGACCGGATCATCATCTTCCGCGACACGCTGCTGCGCGACTTCGGGCACGACCCGGACCTGCTGCGCGATCAGGTCACGCGCACGGTGCGCCACGAGCTGGCCCACCACCTCGGTGCGGATGAGCTTGGGGTGCGGGAGATGGGCTTGTAAGATGAACGTCGAACATGCACTTCGACGAGCCTGATCTCGACGGTGTTTCCCTAGCGGCGATGATGGCCGCGCTCAGCGACCCGGTGCGGGTCGCGATCGTGCGCGAGCTCGCCTGCCGCGGTGAGGCCACGTGCGGCGCGTTCGAAGTCGGCGTCTCGAAGGCGACGCGCTCGCATCACTTCAAGGTGCTGCGCGAGGCCGGCCTCACGCGCACGCGGGCCGAAGGCACGCACCGCTACGTGATGTTGCGGCGCGACGAGGTCGACGCGCGGTTCCCCGGGTTGCTGGGCGCCGTGCTCTCCGCCGCTGAGGCGGAGACCCTTACCGCGGTCCCTTCCTGATCGCCGAGTTCGCCATCTTGATGAGCTGCGCGCGGGTCGCGTCCGTCGAGATCTCGTAGACGACGCCGCGCTCCTTCCACACGACCGACGGTGGCGAGCACGAGCCGCCGCAGCTGAGCGGGATGTAGCGGCCCTTGCGACCCTTGGCCAGCGTCACCTTGCGGTCGCCGTACACCGCGATGCCCTTCATGGCGCTGAACGACGCGACCGAGCAGGCGTTCGCGCTGCAGTTCTTCACGGTGCTGACGGCGAACGTGTAGTTGCGCGCTTCGCCCTCACCGCCGCCGTAGAGCTTCTTGGTCTCCTGCGTCGTGAGCGACGCGGGGAGCAGGATCGGGATCTTCGTGTCCTGCTTGACGTCGGCGACCGGCGTCGTGAGCAGGCCGGGCAGCAGGGCGACTGAGGCGAGGGCGGTGGCGAGCATGCCCGCCGAAATATGACCGCGGGGGCCCACCCTCGCAAGCGAAAACGTGTCAGAGCGTCGCTCGCTCGGGCACCCCTAGGGCTTCCAGAACGCGGCGTCCTGCTCGCCCAACGGCGTGCTGGGCGGTCCGTCCCCCCAGTATTCCGAGCCGAGGGCGTTCCAATCGGCGCCCGCGCGGAGGTCGCCGAGCGTCGCGAACACCAGGCCTTCCATGCGCCGGATGAGTAACGCCTGCGGCGGGATCGTCTGCCGGCGCATCTGGGCGAAGTAGGGCGAGCGGGGCGATGAGCCCTCCTCGATGACCTCGGCGATGTCGGCCGAGGTGAGCCGGCGGAACCCCGGTTCGAGGTACCACGTGGCCGCCATCCGCAGTTGGCCGAGGAGGCCCTCCGGCTCGAACTCGTCCGGGTTCGGCAGGTAGCCGAGGGTGGCGAGGCCGTCCTTCACGGCCACCGCGTCGTCGCGCATGATGGCCTGCGCGAGCTGGCGCTCACCCGCGAGGTAGTCGGCGTCGACGACGCGCATCAGCCCGAAGTCGAGGAAGCCGACCCGGCCGTCCTCGAGGTAGAGGTAGTTGCCCGGGTGCGGGTCGCCGGCGGCGCGGCGCAGATAGTTGAGCGTGCCGAAGAAGAAGCGGAAGACGATCTCGCCGAAGCGGTCGCGCTCGGCGTCCGGCAGCGCCTTGACCACGTCGAAGCGGCGCCCGGCCATGAACTCGGTGACGAGGATGCGGCGGCGGCTGAGCTGCGTGTCCACGGGCGGGATGAACACGAACGGGTGCCCCCGCCAGCCGCGTTCCATCGCCCGGTGATGCTGGGCCTCGACCTCGTAGTCGAGCTCGTCGGAGATCCGCTCGCGCAGCTCGCCGGCGAGCGCGTTGACGTCCAGGCCGGGCGCGAGCCGCCGGATCAGTGGGAACAGCATCTGCATGTTGCGCAGGTCGGTCTCCACCGCCTCCGCGATGCCCGGGTACTGGACCTTCACCGCGACCTGCCGGCCGTCCTTCGTGGTCGCGCGGTGGACCTGGCCGATCGAGGCCGCGGCGAACGCCTCGGGCTCGAACTCGGCGAAGGCTCGGCTCACGGGCATCTCGAGCTCTTCCTTCATGAGCTTCTCGATCGCCTTGAACGGGAGCGGCGGCACGTCGTCGCGCAAGGACGCGAGCGTGGCCTTGAACTCCTCGCGCTCGGACTCCGGGATGGCCGTGAACTCCACGGTGGAGAGCACCTGGCCGATCTTCATCGCCGCGCCGCGCATCTGGCCGAGCTGCTTGACGAGCTCGCGCGCGGTGGCCGCGGCGCGTTCACCGGTGGCGGCGTCGGCCGCTTCGTCGGTGCGGAGCGCGTTGGCGGCGCGCGTGCCGGCCCAGCGGATGCCCTGGCCCGCGACGAGGCCGCCGAAGCGGCGGGTGCGGGCGATGCGGGATGTGGGCGGGGGTTCAGTCATTGGTTGCTCAGGAGGGTACGGACGCGCTTGTCCGCATAGACCACCTTGACAGGATGACTATCGCGATATATCTTTGACGCATCGGAACACATCGAAGAAGGGAATGAGAACCCATGTACGCAGCATCTGCTTCCGACCTGTGCGGTCCAAAGGGCCGCCATCAGCATCACCGCCACTCCCGAGGCCCACGGGGCCTGGAGGAGTTCATCGCTTTCATGGCCAGCGGTGGCCGCGGCGGCCCGCCCTGGGCCGACCCGCGCATGTTCAAGGCCATGTTCTGGGGCGGTCCCGGGGGCCCGGGTGGGGTGGGCGGGCCCGGATCCCAACACCGCGGCGGTCCCCATCGGCGCGGCGGACGTGCCCGTCGCGGCGACGTGCGCGCGGCGCTCCTGCTCCTGATCGAGGGGGGCCCGCAGAACGGCTACCAGCTCATCCAGGAGATCGAGCGGCGCACGGAAGGCATGTGGAAGCCGAGCCCCGGCTCGGTCTACCCGGCCCTCCAGCAGCTCGAGGACGAAGGCCTGGTCCGCGCCGTCGAGTTCGAGGGCAAGCGCGCCTTCGAGCTCACGGAAGAAGGCCGCACCTACGTCGACGGCAACCGCGAGGAGCTCGGCGACCCGTTCGCCGCCGCCACCGGCGACGTCGACGAGAACGTCATGGACCTGCGGGGCCTGATGTTCCAGGTGGGCGCGGCGGCCATGCAGGTCGTCGCCGCCGGCCACACGGACGAGGCCAAGAAGATCCTGGCCGACGCCCGCCGGCAGCTCTACAAGATCCTCGCCGAGGACGAGCCGGAAGACCGGCCCGAGGCGTAGGACCTTCCCGGCGCACTCCCCCGGCCGGCCCGCAGCTCCCCGCGGGCCGGCCGGCGCCGCGAACCTAAAGGGGCCAGGCCCCTTTATCTTTCGCGGCCGGGCTAACGTGCTCGCCCGTGCGCGTCCTCCCTGAAGTTGAAGCGGCGCTGGCGGCCGGCAAGCCGGTCGTGGCGCTTGAGAGCACGATCATCGCCCACGGGCTGCCGCGGCCGGACAACCTGCGCGTGGCGCGGGAGATCGAGGCCACGGTGCGCTCCCACGGCGCGGTGCCGGCGACGATCGCGATCCTCGGCGGCGAGGTCCGGATCGGGCTCGACGACGAAGCGCTGGAGGCGCTCGCCTATTCCGGCGAGGTCGCCAAGTGCGGCGTGCGCGATCTGCCCGCCGTGATCGCGCGTGGGGAGGACGGCGCGACGACCGTCGCCGCCACCTCGCACCTCGCCGACCGCGTCGGCATCCGCGTGTTCGCCACGGGCGGGCTCGGCGGCGTGCACCGCGGCGCGCAGGACACGTTCGACGAGTCGGCCGACCTGGGCACGTTGGCCCGGACCGGGATCTGCGTCGTGTGCGCGGGCGTGAAGTCGATCCTCGACATCCCCGCGACGCTCGAGCGGCTCGAGACGCTGAACGTCACCGTGCTCGGCTACGGCACGGACACGTTCCCGGCCTTCTACCTCCAATCGAGCGGCGTGCCGATCACGTGGCGCGTGGACTCGCCGGAAGCGGCCGCCGCGGTTGTGCGCGCACGCGATGAGGTGGGCGCACCGGGCGGCGTCGTGGTCGCGAACCCGCTCGACGAGCCGATGGACGCGGCGCTGCACGACCGTGTGCTGCGCGAAAGCCTGCAGGCGGCGGAAGCGGCCGGCGTTCGGGGCCGCGACATCACCCCGTTCCTGCTCGAGCACTTCCACTCGGGCACGGAGGGGGAGAGCCTGCGCGCGAACGTGCGGCTCGTGTTGCGCAACGCCGCGCTGGCCGCGGAGATCGCGGCCGCGCTGTGACGCGGATCGTCGTCTTCGGCGATCTCAACGTCGATGTCGTCGCCGTCCAGGAGACCTCGCTGGCGCACGGGAGCGACACCGCCGCCCGCGTATCGCTGCAGCCGGGCGGCGGCGGCGCGAACGTCGCGGCGTGGCTGGCCAAGCTCGGCGTCGACGTGACGCTGATCGGGCGCGTCGGAACGGACCCGCTGGCGCCGGTCGCGCTCAGTGGGCTCGAAGGCGTGGACCTGCAGGTGGTGCATGACGCGCACCGCGCGACCGGGACCTGCATCGTGCTCGTCTCACCCGGCGGGGAGCGCACGATGCTCCCGGACCCGGGCGCCAACGACGCGTTCGCGGTCGGGGACCTGCCGCCGCTGGAGGGCGACGTCCTGCACGTCTCCGGCTACTCGCTCATGCGGCCGGGCTCGCGGGCCGCGGCGATGGCGGCGATCGACCGCGCACGCGAGGCGGGCATGAAGATCAGCGTCGACCCCGCCTCGGCCGCGCCGCTCGCCAACGACCCGGTATTCCTGCAGCGGATCGCCCCGATCGACCTGCTGCTCCCCAACGCCGACGAGGCCGCGGTGCTCGGCCCCCAGATCGACGTGCCCGAGCTGGTCGTGAAGTTCGGCGCCAACGGCGCGCGCTGGACCAACGGGGTGGACACGGTGATCGGCCGTGCCGTGCCGGTCGACGCGGTCGTCGACACCACCGGCGCCGGCGACGCCTTCGCGGCCGGCTTCCTCAGCGTCTGGCAGACCGGGATGGCCGGCGACGCGCTCGCCGCCGGCGCGCAATGCGCGGCCAAGGCCGTCACCCGCGTAGGATCGCGCGCCTCATGACCCGCATCCTGTTCGTCTGCATGGGCAACATCTGCCGCTCGCCCACGGCGGAGGGCGTGATGCGGCACCTCGTGCGCGAGGCCGGGCTCGAGGACGAGATCGTGATCGACAGCGCGGGCACGGGCGGCTGGCACGCCGGCGACCCGCCCGACCGGCGCGCGACCGCGGCGGCCCACGCCCGCGGGGTCACGCTCGAGGGCGGCGCGCGGCAGATCACGGTGAACGACTTCGAGGACTTCGACCTGCTGCTGGCGATGGACCGCGACAACCTGGCCGGCATCCGCGCGATCGCGCCGAGCGACGCGGCGGCAGCGAAAGCACGGCTCCTGCGCGAGTACGACCCCGCGAGCGCCGGCGCACCCGACCTCGACGTCCCCGACCCGTACTACGGCGGCCCGCAGGGCTTCGAGACCGTGCTCGACCAGGTCGAGGCCGCGTGCCGCGGCCTGCTCGATGAAATCCGCCGTTGAGGCCGCGACCGGCCGGGCTGTCCGCGCGATCGGCCGGGTCGGCGGTGGCGACATCAACGACGCCTACAAGGTCCAGTTCGAGGACGAGTCCTTCGGGTTCGTGAAGACCCGTCCGGACGCGGGACCGGGCGAGTACGCCGCCGAGGCCACGGGCCTGCGCTGGCTGGGCGAACCGGGCGCGCTCCGCGTGCCGGAGGTGCTGGGCGTGTCCGACACGGTGCTCGTGCTCGACTGGGTCGACGAGGGCGCCCGCGGCGACGCGACCGCGTTCGGCACGGGCCTCGCGGAGATCCACGCGGCGGGCGCCGACGACTGGGGCGCCACGCCGGCCGCGGACGGAGACGCCGCGCCGCGCGACGCCGCGCCGCGCGAAGTCGGGGGC
>JAPDDQ010000661.1 GCA_027587225.1 Solirubrobacter taibaiensis | reverse complement strand
TGGCATATCTTTCCCTTTAAATTTCTTTTGGAGCGTGCCGTATAGACCTATGTCACGCAAACGTAAAAATAGTGGTAATGATTCATACCAGCTATCCGCCAGTCTGTGCTCATACTCATAGCCTTTCCGTAACACTTGTAACTGTTTACGAGCAAAGTCTGTCTTCTCTTCCGCTGTCCACGTTGTAAATAGAACAGAGTAATAAAGAACCATTGCTAAATCGTGTATAAAGTAATTATAAGCCGCATCATCAAAATCAAAGATTGTTAGCTCTTTTCCATCATAATGAAAATTACCTGGATGAATATCACCATGCATAAGGCCGAATGTTTCTCTTTCAATTGGAAGAGCCTTTATCTCATCCATTAATACCGCAGCAATCTTTTTCACTTGATTATCCTCTAATTCATTAACAATCCCACTCTCATCTTCTTCCCACGTATCACGATGATCCGTTTTAGGATAGTTCATTGTTAGACGATGCAGTTGTCCAATCGCTTTTCCCCATGCTTCAAAGTAAGCCTCTCCCCAATATGGTGATTCCTCTCCTTTTACTTGCTCACCT
>JAPDDQ010000660.1 GCA_027587225.1 Solirubrobacter taibaiensis | reverse complement strand
TAATAAAAAACAACTAGAGGTGCTAAGCCCACTTATACATCAAGGACAAACTATTGGTGTTTTAAAATATACGACTGTTTTAACAAATGTAAATAAAAAGATTATTGAAATTATTACGTTTACTATTTCTGTAGGTATTGTTATTTCGGGAGTCGCCTTCTTAATTAGTAGACGTTTGGCAAATTCATTTGTTGAGCCAATTGAATCCATTATTCAAGCCTCTTCACAAATTGCAGAAGGCACATTAAAGCAAAAAATTAAAGAAGATTATCCTGGAGAATTAGGTGAATTGGCACATAGTTTAAATTATATGGCCTATAAAATAGATAAGGCTGAGCAGATGAAAAATGAATTCATTGCTTCTATTTCGCACGAAATACGAACGCCTTTAACAGGAATTAAAGGTTGGAGTGAGACGTTAAAAACAGTAGATCATTTAACAGAAGAAGAAATAAAGCAAGGTATGGGCATTATTTCAGGTGAGACAGATAGATTGATTCATTTAGTAGAAGAATTGCTAGATTTTTCAAGATTACAATCAAATCATTTTAATTTATATAAACAAA
>JAPDDQ010000659.1 GCA_027587225.1 Solirubrobacter taibaiensis | reverse complement strand
ATCCTGAATGTTCAGTTTGTTTTTGAGGATGTCCGAGTCGGGGTAACAGTAAATGCTGTCACCCATTTCACCATATTTATCCATAAGGAAGCCTGATCACGATTCCGAGGTCTGTGAGAATTTCTTATATTTCTGTAGAATCTGAGCTTTACTTAATGCCGGTGCGGTTGAGGACGGGTTAATGCCTTCCAGCTTTAAACTGGCTTGATAATTCTGCAAGCGCGTAGCTTGGATATATTTTTTTTTCTGTTCGTGAGTGTTTAGCATTTCGGAATTTCCTTGAACAAAGGTAATGTAAGCCTAGTTTAGCAGATGGGCTTATAAATAGGCACGACTTTCAAAAGCAGGGTTGTAGCGTTATGGTGGACGAACCTTCTATGAGAAAAATCTGAAACCAGACGACAAAATTTGTCGCTTAACTGTCATGCAATAAATGAATAATCAACAATCTGCTTTTTAAATAATATAATATTATCCAACAGTTAAAAAATTATCAGTATTATCTCTAGCAACCGAAGTGTCGCCTGATACTGATCACAGATAAGAATTCAGGAATTGATTCACCA
>JAPDDQ010000658.1 GCA_027587225.1 Solirubrobacter taibaiensis | reverse complement strand
ACTGTTTGTGTTGTAGGTGAATCTGGTTGCGGAAAAAGTGTAACGGCGTTATCTATTATGGGACTTATTGCTGAATCAGGCAGTGTAGTAGGTGGAGATATTTTATATGAAGGAAAAAGTCTTTTAGGAATGAAAGAGAAAGAGCTTCGTAGTTTACGAGGGAATGATATTGCGATGATTTTCCAAGAACCGATGACATCGCTAAACCCCGTCTTCACTGTAGGAGAGCAAATTGTAGAAACGTTAAGGGAGCATGAATTACTTAGTAAAAATGAAGCATATAAGAAGGCAATTGAGTTAATTCGTAAAGTTGGCATAGCCCGCGCTGATGAAATCGTCCATTCTTATCCGCATGAACTGAGCGGCGGGATGTTACAACGTATTATGATTGCTGTTGCACTTAGTTGTAATCCTAAGTTATTAATTGCGGATGAACCAACAACAGCTCTTGATGTTACCATTCAGGCTCAAATATTGGATCTACTAAGACAAGTGAAAGAAGAATTTAAAACGTCGATTTTATTAATTACACATGACTTAGGTGTCGTAGCGGAAATGGCTGATTA
>JAPDDQ010000657.1 GCA_027587225.1 Solirubrobacter taibaiensis | reverse complement strand
CCGCCAATCGCAATTCTTTTTAGGGAAGCTAGCTTATATATATCTTCTTCTGCCAAATAAGTTGCTACTTGTCGAACAAAAATTGTTGCTAATGCCAAGATTGAAGTTGCTTTCACTTTATAGATTGCATTTGCAAATGCTTCTACAGACAATCGCTCTTCCTCTAATAGTACATATAAGTTTCCTCCACA
This sequence comes from Solirubrobacter taibaiensis, assembly GCA_027587225.1. Classification (GTDB taxonomy): domain Bacteria; phylum Actinomycetota; class Thermoleophilia; order Solirubrobacterales; family Solirubrobacteraceae; genus Solirubrobacter; species Solirubrobacter taibaiensis. Next base: position 376 of record JAPDDQ010000657.1, on the reverse strand, counting down.
GAATAAAGAAGCAAATGACTCCCATACAGAAGCATCGAAACTAAAGGAAGGAAATTGGGCAAATACATCCTCTTCTGTCAATTCATATTGCTTTTTCATCCAAGTATACAGATTAACAACGCCTCTATGTGCTAACATCGTTCCCTTTGGATTCCCTGTTGAACCAGATGTATAAATCATATAAGCTACATCATCACAATGAATAGACAACTTTACATCTATATCTTCATAAGTTTCACTATCATACATTGAAACTGTTTGAACCCCATCACATGTTATAGGCGTCTCTTTCATCAATATAACTTTCGCTTGGCTATCTTGAATAATGTACTGTATTCTACTTTCCGGATAATCTGGATCAATCGGAACATACGCT
>JAPDDQ010000656.1 GCA_027587225.1 Solirubrobacter taibaiensis | reverse complement strand
ATTCTAGGCGCAGGTATGGTTCACCCGAACGTACTTGAAATGGCTGGTTATGATTCAAAAGAATATCAAGGTTTCGCATTCGGTATGGGCGCAGAGCGTATCGCAATGTTGAAATACGGAGTAGATGACATTCGTCATTTCTATACAAATGATGTACGTTTCTTACAACAATTCAAACGAGCGTAAGGGAAGGAGAGGATAAGTATGTTCGTATCATATCGTTGGTTACAAGAGTATGTAGATATTAAAGATGTAACAGCACAAGAACTAGCAGACAAAATCACGAAAAGTGGTATTGAAGTAGAAGGCGTTGAAGTATTAAATAAAGGTGTAAAAGGTGTTGTAGTTGGTCACGTATTAGAATGTGAAAAACACCCAGAAGCTGATAAATTAAGCAAATGCTTAATCGATATCGGTGAAGAAGAGCCAGTTCAAATTATTTGTGGAGCTGCTAACATTGCAAAAGGTTTAAAAGTACCAGTTGCAAAAGTTGGTGCTGTACTTCCTGGTAACTTCAAAATTAAAAAAGCAAAACTACGTGGTGAAGCTTCTCACGGTATGGTTTGT
>JAPDDQ010000655.1 GCA_027587225.1 Solirubrobacter taibaiensis | reverse complement strand
AAATTAGAAGAAGTACAAGATTAGTCGATATGACTTATTACTTGCTACAAAACCCTCGTCAGCTAGTATCTCTCACTTTTTTTGCTGAAAGGTATCAATCGGCTAAGTCTTCCATTAGTGAAGATTTAGTTATTATTAAGCAAACGTTTGAACAACAAGGGGTCGGCACATTGCAAACGATACCAGGAGCAGCAGGAGGAGTGAAATATATACCGTATATAAGTGAAGAAGAGGCAGATCTAATTATTGATGAGCTTTGTGGCTTATTTGAAAACCCAGATCGTATTTTGCCTGGCGGTTACTTATACATGACAGATTTATTGAGTAATCCTCGCCATATTAATGGCGCAGGTCGTTTGTTTGCTTCTGTTTTTGCTAGGCAACCAATTGATGCAGTTATGACGGTGGCAACGAAGGGGATTCCACTTGCTTATGCAGTGGCAAATTACTTAGATGTACCAGTTGTAATTGCAAGGAAAGATAATAAGGTAACAGAAGGTCCGACTGTTAGTATTAACTATGTGTCGGGTTCTTCTAAACGAATTCAAACAATGACGTTAGCAAAAC
>JAPDDQ010000654.1 GCA_027587225.1 Solirubrobacter taibaiensis | reverse complement strand
CAGTAAGTCTGTACCACCATCACTTTAAAGGTAAAAGGTGGATCCTCACTTTGCGACAGCTTGGAATAAGACATAATCCCGACGATGCCGAGTAGCAGCATAAAATAAAGCACAATGCCTTTATTTTTCAGTGCCCATTCTGAGAGGTTAAATTTCATGATTAACCTCCAGTTTTGATCGTGACTTCACGATTCTCTCGGTCTACAGGATGAATCTTTTGTTGCTCACGTAACAAATGTACACCGCCAACCACAACCCAGTCTGTTGCTTTTAAACCAGACAGGACAGGAACACTATCTCGACCATAGGCACCCAAGCGAACTGGAACTTTACGTAAGGTCTTATTTGTCGTCACGACCCATACAAATGCCTGCTGATCATTAGCCGTCACACTAGAGAGTGGGACGCTGAGGACATTGGTTTGATTTGCAACAAAGAATACACGCGCACTTTGTCCCAACTGAATGCTAGATTGACCTTCCAATAAGGAAACCTTGACCGTAAATGTTCGAGATTGATCAGCAGCAGGAGAAACCTCTCGTACTTTAGCTGCAAAGCGAAGGTCTG
>JAPDDQ010000653.1 GCA_027587225.1 Solirubrobacter taibaiensis | reverse complement strand
TTCCCAGAACCAACGTCACCTTGCAATAGTCGGTTCATCCGATAAGGAGATGTCATATCTTTCAAAATTTCATCTACAACTCGGCGCTGCGCACCCGTTAATGGAAACGGCAGTGCATCGATAAATTCTTGTAATTCTACTGACGGAATCTCTTTCTTCGTCCCTTTTGAATTTTCCCTCTCCATTTTCCGGAGCGTTTGCATTTTCAGCTGAAATAAGAAAAATTCTTCATATACAAAACGGCGACGCGCTTGCTTCAAATCTTCCTGTCCTACCGGAAAATGCAATGCCCTGAGCGCTTCATATCTTGGTAATAATTTATATCGCCCTAACAAACCATCCGGTAACACTTCGACTATAGAATCTCCATATTCCTTTAACGCTTGAGCAATAAAACGACGCATCTGTTTTACTGTAAGTTTCCCCTTTACTGAATAAACAGGTTCCACTTCTTGTTGACGTACAACCGGTCCAAAATGAAGTTCTGATACAGCAATTGTTTGACGATGTTGATCCCATTTACCAGTAATCGTTATCGTTTCATCTAACTTTAATTTTTGCTTATAGT
>JAPDDQ010000652.1 GCA_027587225.1 Solirubrobacter taibaiensis | reverse complement strand
TGGCAGCAACCGGGTACGGTTTTTTGTACGGGTTATGGCCAATTGCTTGGATTATCATTATGTCCGTATTTTTATATAAAATTTCTGTAAAAACAGGTCAATTTGATGTGATTCGTGCATCGGTATTATCGATTACGAACGATCATCGTCTACTCGTTATTTTAATTGGATTTTCATTTGGAGCATTTTTAGAAGGAGCGGCAGGATTTGGAGCACCAGTAGCGATTACAGCAGCGCTTCTTGCGGGTCTTGGGTTAAATCCTTTATACGCAGCAGGTCTTTGTTTGATTGCAAATACTGCACCAGTGGCGTTCGGAGCGATGGGAATTCCGATTACAGTTGCTGGACAAGTAACAGGTATTGATCCACATAAAATTGGACAAATGGCTGGACATCAATTACCGTTCCTATCATTATTTGTTCCATTCTTTATCGTATTTTTAATGGATGGATTTAAAGGGATAAGACAAACGTGGCCTGCGTTACTTGTAGCGGGTAGTTCATTTGCAATTACGCAGTTCATTACAGCGACATTTTTAGGGCCGGAACTTCCGGATATTACATCGGC
>JAPDDQ010000062.1 GCA_027587225.1 Solirubrobacter taibaiensis | reverse complement strand
GGCCGGAGCCGGTGCGGGCGCTGCCGCCGGCGTGGGAGGTGCGGGTGGCGGGGCCGGAGGTGCGGGCTCGGGCTGGGCGGCCCGGCCACCCGCCGGCGCGGCCTCGGGCTCGGCTGCGCTCTCGGCCTCGGGCTCCGCTTCGGCGCCGCCCTCGTCGGCATCCTCGCTCGTCTCGCCCGCGGTGATCTGCTGGAAGACGGCTTCGGCGTCCGAGCGCGGGTCGGCCGCGTCGGCGGCCGGGACCTCGACGGGAGCCGCGTCGTCAGCCTTCGCGGGCGCGGGCGGCTCCACGGCCTGAGCCGGCGCCGCGGCCGCTTCGGCTTGACCGTCCGTGGGCGCGTCTTCGTCCTTCTCGGCGCTCGACGGCGCGGCCGCCGCCGCCATCTCGGCCGCCGCGGGCGGCGCACCACCGCCAGCGACCGCCGCAGCTGCGGCCTTGTCCGGGCTCGCCCCACCGGCAGCCGCCGTCAGCGCCGAAGCAATCGCCCCGTCCGCCGCCGACAAGGCCCCGCCGGTCCCGAGCGCACCCGCGACGCCCGCCGCAGCCGCCGCGGGAGAGGCGCCGTTCAGCTCGGCCGCCGCCTCGGCGCCCGCCGGAGCAGCCCCATTCGCGCCAGCCGCCGCGGGCGCCGGAGCCGCGCCGTTGGCAGCGGCCGCAGCAGCTTCCGCAGCCGCTGGAGCGGCACCGCTGGTGCCGGCGAGGCCCGTGGCTGCTCCCGCCTGCGACGCGCCGTTCAGTTCGGCAGCCGCTGGAGCAGCACCGTTGGCGCCGGCGAGGCCCGTGGCTGCTCCCGCCTGCGACGCGCCGTTCAGCTCGGCAGCCGCCGGAGACGCCCCGTTCGTGCCGGCCGCCGCGCCCGGCGCGGCCCCGTTCGCGCCCGCGCCGTTCGCGAGGCCCTGCGCGGGCATCGTGCCGCTCTCACGGCGGGTGGCAGCTTCGGCGGCAATCGCGGCCGCGATCGCGCTGTCTCCACCGCCGGCCGCGCCGGCGCCCAGGTCCATCACGCCGGAGCCGCCGCGGCCGCCGGCGCGCTTCATGAAGCCATTGATCGCGCTGTTGCCGGCGGTCTGCTGGAGGCCGATCAGTTGCTCGACGCTCATGTCGGCGCTGGGCCCAGCCAACCCGGCCAGCGAGGAGGCGGGAGCAGCGGCAGCGCTTTCCGCCACGGCAGCCGGCGCGGCGGGCGCGTGGTCGTCGACGCGCTCAGGCATCAGCGACACACCCCCACGACCCCGTCAATAGTCCGACCCACACCGGAATACGGCGAACTGTACGGGTTCGTCCGGCAATCTTCACCGACCAACCGGGTACCCGTTCGCGCACTCCTTCTCTCACCCCGGAAAGACAACGAGCCCGCGGGTCGGCGGGCTCGGGAAGTGGGCGATACTGGATTCGAACCAGTGACCTCACGCATGTCAAGCGTGCGCTCTAACCAACTGAGCTAATCGCCCCGCAGCGGGCGTGAAGACTAGCAACCGCGTCGCGAGACGGACGGGCTAAGATCATCCGCCCACTCGGCGCCGTGGCGGAGTGGCTACGCAGCGGCCTGCAAAGCCGTGTACACCAGTTCGATTCTGGTCGGCGCCTCTTGCGAGATACGCTCCCTACGTGACACCGGAGGAGCTGGCGAACCTCGCGCACCTGCGCCGAGCGCGGGACAGGATGGACCGGGAGCACGCGAGCCCGCTCGATGTCGCCGAGCTCGCGCGCACCGCGCTGATGTCGACCGCGCACTTCTCCCGCCAGTTCAAGGAGACGTACGGAGAGACGCCGTACTCGTACCTGATGACGCGCCGGATCGAGCGCGCGAAGGCGCTGCTGCGGCTCGGCGACCAGACGGTCACCGAGGTCTGCTTCGCGGTCGGGTGTACGTCGCTGGGCTCGTTCAGCGCGCGCTTCACGGAGCTCGTCGGGATGACACCGTCGGCGTACCGCTTCAGCGACCACAGCGCGCTCGTGCAGGTGCCCGGATGCGTGGCCAAGCAGCTCACGCGGCCAGCGAGACCGGCGCGAGCTGCGAAAGCGGTCATAGGTCTTCCCTGACGGCACCCGAGCAGGAATGGAGAAGCGAAGCCACCGGTCGCCGCGTAGGTTCCCGAGCATGGAACTTTCGCTCTCAACCTGCTTCGTCGTCGTCAACGATCCGGACGAGGCGCTCGCCTTCTACCGCGACACGCTGGGGCTCGAGGTGCGCAACGACGTGGCCAACGAGGGGTCGCGCTGGATCACGGTCGGCGCGCCCTCGCAGCCGAGCGTCAACATCGTCCTCACCAATTACCTTGACGGCAACGCGGCCGACAAGGACGCGGTGGCGGCGCTGGTGGCCAAGGGCGCGCTGAACGGCGTGAACTTCAGCACCGCGAACGTGGACGACACGTTCGAGAAGGTCCGCGCCGCGGGCGCGGAGATCATCCAGGAGCCGACGGACCAGTTCTGGGGCACGCGCGACTTCGCGGTCCGCGACCCCTCCGGCAACATGGTCCGGATCGACCAGCCGCCCGCCGGCTGATTATTTCCCCGGAGTTCGACGCTTCTCCGTAGGCTCGCGGCCGTCCAAGTCGCGCAGTGCCCGGAGGAGCCAGATGTCGAACGAATCGGGATGCCCGATGAGCCGCCGTGGGCTGCTCGCCGGTGCCGCCACCGTCGTAGCCGGGAGCGCGCTCGCGCCCGCACGCGCGAGCGCAGCGGGAACCGGCGCCGCCGCGCCCCCGCCGACCATCCACACCGCGGTCCGCCCGGACCGCTTCGGCCGGCTCTTCGACCTACCGCCGTTCGCGAATCCCACCACCCAGGTCAAGACGGCACTGCGGACGCTCGGCGCGCCCGGCGGCATCATGGACGCGAAGGACGACCTCGCCGCCGGGCCGCTCGGGCTCATCCTCAACCCGGGCGCGAACACCGACAATCCGAACCACACGGCCGGCATGACCTTCGTCGGCCAGTTCATCGACCACGACATCACGCTCGACGCAACATCGCCGCTCGGCGTCCCGACCGCCCCCGAAGCGACGATCAACCGCCGTACGCCCGCGTTCGACCTGGACTCGGTCTACGGGTCCGGGCCGTTCGGCGACCCGCTCCTGTACGAGGACGACAAGCTGCGCCTGAAGGCCGGCCGCCGCGGCGAGCACGAGGACGTGCCGCGCCTGCCGGACGGCACGGCGCTGATCGGCGACTCGCGCAACGACGAGAACGTCGCCGTCAACGGCATCCATGCCGCGTTCATCGCCGCCCACAACCAGCTGCTCACGTCCGGCGCCGCGACCACCTTCAAGGACGCCCGCCGCCAGCTCACATGGCACTGGCAGTGGATCGTGCTCAACGAGTTCCTGCCCGCGACGCTCGGCACCCAACTCCCCACGGCGCTCAGCCGCGGCGACCAGCGGCTGTTCCCGCGCGGCTGCCACCCGTTCATCCCGGTCGAGTTCCAGAGTGCCGCGTACCGCTTCGGCCACAGCCAGGTGCGCCCGTCCTACCGGATGAACTTCACCGGCGGCCCGGACGGCGGTCAGCGCTTCGCGTTCGTCTTCGACCCGAGCCAGATCACCGCCGCCGACCCGAGCGACATGCAGGGCGGCATCGCGGGCGCGGGCCGGCACATCGGCTGGCCGACGTTCTTCAACTTCGGCGGCGACCGCGCGCAGTGGGTGCGACCGAACAAGACGATCGACACCAAGCTCTCGACGCCGCTGTTCCACCTGCCGCCCAAGACGGTCCGCGGACCGGAGGACGTGCTCGCGCTCGCGCAGCGCAACCTGCTGCGCCACCTCACCTGGAGCCTGCCGTCCGGCCAGGCGATCGCGAAGAAGCTCGGGCTCCCGGTGCTCTCCACCGACCAGCTGGCGGACGTCGGCCGCGTGTACGCGCCGTTCGCGAAGTCCACGCCGCTGTGGTTCTACGTGCTGCGCGAGGCGGAGCTGCTCGGCGCCGGCAAGCGGCTCGGCCCGCTCGGCGGCCTGCTCGTGGGCGGCACGCTGATCGGCCTCCTGCTCGCCGACCCCAGCGGCTACCTGAACGCGGCGCCGGGGTGGAAGCCGACGCTCGGCTCCACCCCGGGGAAGTTCGGTATGTCCGACCTACTGGACTACGCGGGCGTCGGCGGCGTGCGCTAGCAGCGCAGCAGCTTCTTCTCGCCCGGCACCTGGCACTGATCGCTCCGCAGGGGCGCCTTGCCCTTGCGGATCGTGATCGTCGTGACCTTGCTGATGTAGCCGGGCTTGGCGATCGTGATCCGGAGCTTGATGCCCGCGGGCAGCACCCGCTGGAACTGCGAGATGCGGGTGACCTTGGTGGCGGTGGCCACCGACTTGCGTGGGCAGCCCTTGCCGGAGCACTTGACCGTGATCTTCGCGCCCTTCGGGGCCTTCACCGACAGGACCTGGATGTTCGCGCCGTTCATCGTGAGCCGGCCGCGGATGCGGACGACCGGAACCGGCTTGAACATCTTCGCCTTCTTGGTCTCGGCCGCGCCGAGCACACCGCCGGACGGAGGCTGCGCGGCGCCCGGGTCGGGCTGCGCCGTCGGCGCGACGTCCGGCGTCGGCTGCACGCCGAGGTCGAACGTCGGCGACGGGGTAGGCGTCGCCGCCGGCGGAACCGTCCCACCCGGCGTGGCCGTGCCGGTCGCCGACGGCGTCTTGACCGGCGTCGGCGTCGGCGTCGCGGTCTTGACGGGCGTCGCGGTCTTCACGGGCGTGGCGGTCGGCGTCGGCGTCTTGACCGGTGTCGGCGTCGGCGTCGCGGTCTTGACCGGCGTAGGTGTCGGGGTCGGCGTCTTGACGGGCGTGGGCGTCGGCGTGGCCACCGGCACGGCCGTCACCTTGGCGGTCGGGTTCGACGCGCGCCAGCGGATCTCGTCCATGTCGTACAGGTCCCACCACATGAACGCCACGCGCGCGACGCGCAGGTACTTGCCGTTGTCGGCGGACGTCACCGTGTACGTGCTGCCGGTGTTGCGCGTCAGCCAGGTGCAGCGCTCGGGCGCGGTGGACGTGAGGTCACAGCGCAGCCAGACGTAGTCGATGACGACGCCGGACGGGCCGCCGGCGATGCCGCCGCTGGCGGTCAGCGTCTTGCCGATCTGCGCGGTGCCGCTGATCGTCGGAGCCGAGTTCACGTACTGCGCGGACGCCAACGACGGCCACGCGAAGAGCGCGACCGCCGCCACCAGAACTGCCTGAATGCTGATCCTTCGTGCTGACAAGCTGCCGCGCCTCCCTGCGGGTCCGTCGTCAATGTCCTGACACAGATTGACTTGAAACGACCGCGGGTCAACTCGGCCACTTGTCCAGTACCTCTGTTCAGGTCGACAAGAGGCCCAACACAGCGGCTCCCGCGTACAGCACGCTGAACGCCGCGACGAACACTACAAAACGAGCAAAGAGTCGGCGTCCCAACATCAGAACAGCTCTCCCATCTGGGCGATGACGTACCAACCGGCGAAGAAGCCGTAGAACAGGATGCAGAACAGCATCACGCCCAGCCGGGCGCCGCGCACGCGGATCGCGGCCGGCAGGCCCGAGCGGTTGAGCTTCACCAGCAGCACCGAGTAGACGAACATCACGATGCCGTTCAGGCAGGCCGCGAGCACGAGCAGCACGAGGGGCTGGTCCATGCCGGACAGGAGCACGCACACGCCGGCGGTGCACATCAGCCACACGACGGCGGCGTAGATCTTCGATTCGCTCCACTTCGTGTTGTCGCGCAGGTGGAGCGTCTTGAGCGCGTCCGCCACGAGTCGGCCGACGTAGTCGACCACGCCGAGCGCGACGAGCATCAGCGACACCGTGCCGAAGATCCAGAAGAACGTCCCGAACCACGGGCCGACGACGTCCTTGAGGATCTCGCCCTGGCCCTTGATGAAGTCGAAGTCCGGGCTGTCGGAGAGGTTCGCGCCGACACCGACCGTCGAGTAGGCCAGCACGGAGAAGGTGATGATCGAGGCCAGGCAGATCGCCCAGAAGGAGACGAGCTGCTCCTTGTTGGCGACCTTCCACCAACCCTTGAAGCGCTTGATGTTCTCCTCGTCCTGTTTCATCATCGTGCCCGTCGAGGGCTGCGGCTCGGGTTCGCCGGTCAACGGCGACTGGATCTTGGGCACGTACTTGCCCATGCCGAAGCCCTTCTCACGGATCCAGTTGGACTGCACGAGGTTGTTCGCGCCGCCCGCGCCGGCGAACACGAGGCCGGCGAGCAGCACCGCGATGGCCACGTCGTCGGTCGGCAGCGTGCCGAAGTTGCTCGCGTTGTCGCTCAGGTCGCCCCAGGCCGAGATGTCGATGGCCGCGATGATCGCGATCGCCAGGAACACGATCGTGAGGCCGACCTTGAAGAACTCCGCCGTCTCGAGCGCTTTGTAGACCACGGGCGAGGTGGTCAACGCCACGGCTATGGCTATGCAGACGATGATCGCCACGGTCGTGGGGTTGCCGCCCACGAGGTAGGTGAACGTGGTCGCGCCCGCCGTGCCCCAGCCGGGCCAGATGTTGGGCACGATCGCGCCGACGCAGAAGACCAGGCCCCACGGCTTCCAGTAGCGGGCGAAGCCGACGATCGCGGTCTCCCCCGTGGCGAGCGTGTAGCGCTCGATCTCCATGTTCAGGAAGTACTGGAGCGTGACGCCGATGACCGCGAGCCACAGGAAGCCGAGGCCCGCGTTGGTGGTGATGTACGGCCACAGGATGTACTCGCCGGAGCCGACGCCGACTCCCGCGAGGATCACGCTCGGCCCGAGCACCTTGCGCAACGGCAAGGGCTCCGGCATGTCGGCGTACTCCATCGGCGGGAGGTTCTTGCTCCGCGCCTCAGGCGCGTACAGCACCTCGCCGTCTTGCTCTCCTCGATCGAACCGACCACCCGTCTTGGTGGTGTCGGTCTCGGACCCGCGTCCAACGGTTCCCGCCAATGTCCTCACCTCTCCCCCGCCGCCTCTTGGAGGCCGCGGCCTATGTCAAGGAACAGTGGGTTTGTTGCCGGACCGTGAAAAGGTCAAACGTTCTTAGAGCACGCGGCGAGCCCACGTGAAGCGCTCGCGCCGCCATTCCTCGTCGAGCGAGGAGACGTACACGCCCTGCGCCGAGGAGTGGATCATCCAGTGCTCGGAGAGCGCGATCCCGACGTGATCGACGCCCGCTTCGGTGGCTTTCGCGTTGAAGCTCGCGCGGCCGAAGAAGACCAGGTCGCCGGGACGGATCTCGTCCATCCGCAGGCGCTGGGACTTGCGGATCTCGCCCGCCATCTGCGCGGCGGTGCGGCCGCCGATGCGCTTGCCCGCGGCCTGGCCGGAGAGCTTGAAGACGCGCCACACGAAGCCGGAGCAGTCGTAGCCACCGTGCGCCTGGTAGCCATAGCGAGAGGATTTGCCGTCGGTCTCGCCGCCCCAGATGTAGGGCATGCCGATCTTGCTGACGGCGACGCGCAGCGCGCGCTTGGTGCTCGCCCCGTAACGCGGGAGGCTGAACGTGAGCAGCTGCTCGCGGGCGTGCTGCGCCGCCCAGTCGCCACTGTCAAGCAGCGTTTGCAGCGAGTGCGCGGCCTCGGCGCGGGTGATCGCCTCCCAGGGGTAGAGCTCGAGCGCGTCGTCGGCGAACGGGTGGTTCGTGCGCAGCCCGAGGAAGCGCGCGACGACCTCGGTGCCGAAGTACCGCGGCGGCTTCAGACCCGCTTCCCGCGCGGTGCGTTGGATGTGCGCGGCGACGTCGTCGAGCTTGAGCGCCGACACGATGCGCGCGTCGAAGGCGGTCACGGACAGCGTGGCCGCCGAGCTGTTGGCCGCCACCTCGCCGGTGATGACGGTGAGCGCGTTGGCCAGCTGGGCGCCGGTGATCGGCCGTTCGCCGTGGAAGCGGCCGTCGGACAGGCGCGGCAACACGCCCTCGTCGGCGACGGACTCCTGCTGCGGGAGGTTCCAGTTGCCGCGGGTCTTGGCGTGGGCGCTCGGGGCGGCGATGAGCGTCGCCAGGGCGACGGCGAGAATCGGAAGTCGGCGCATCACGATCTTGCATCGGTCCAACCCCGGCCGCGGTTGAGCGATGCGGTCGTGGTAACAAGACGGCATGCAGATCCTGGTCACGGGCGCGCACGGCAAGGTGGGCGCGGCGACGATCCACGAACTCGTCGCGGCCGGGCACTTGGTGACCGGGTGCGACGTGGTCGCACCGGTGTACGAAGGCGGCGATTTCGCCGCTCATTACGTACAGGCAGATTTGACCGATGCCGGGGACGCGTTCGCGGTCGTGCGTGGCGCCGACGCCGTCATCCACTGCGCCGCGCTCCCCGAGCCGACGCGCAACTCGCCCGCGACGGTGTTCCGCAACAACCTGATGGCGACGTTCAACGTCGCCGAGGCCGCCGTGCGGATGGGCGTCGACCGGGTCGTGAACGTCTCGAGCGAGACCGTGACCGGGATGGCGTTCGCGGAGCGGCGCTTCCATGCCACCACCGCGCCATTGGACGAGTCGACGGAGCTGCGCCCGCAGGACCCGTACGCACTCGCGAAGGCGTTCGGCGAGCAGCTGATGGACGCGATGGTCGCCCGTTCGGACGTGACCGCCGTCTCGATCCGGCCGTCCTGGGTGCAGTGGGAGGGCAACTACGAGCGGTCGCTGCGGCCGTGGGTGACCGACCCGCTGGGCAGCGCCCCGAGCGAGTCGTTCTGGAGCTACATCGACATCTACGACCTTGCGCACGCGCTCCGGCTGGCGGCCGAGACCGGCCTCCGCGGGCACGAGGCGATGTACATCGTCTCCGCCGACAACGGCGCCGGCAAGCCCCTGCGGGAGCTGATCGCGCACCACTTCGGGGAGGAGGTCACGGTCGGCGCGCTGCCGCGGGAGGACGCGGGCGGGATCTCGTTCGCGAAGGCCGAGCAGCTGATCGGCTACCGCCCGGCCCACACCTGGCGCGACTACCTCGGCGAGGACGGCCTGCTGCTCGACGCCCCGCGCGAGCGGCTCGCGCGGGGTGAGACGGGCGTCCAACGCGGCCGGGCCGCGCTGAGCTAGGCGTTGAGCGGGACGTCCACGGGCGCGCGGGGCGCGACCAGGCCGGCCGCCGCGTACGCGTCGTCCATGTCGAGTGTCTCCTCCTCCAGGAGGCGTTCGGTCAGGCTGTCGAGCTTGTCGCGGTTCTCGCTGAGCAGCGTCATCACGGCCGCGTACTGCTCGTCCACGATCCGCTTGACCTCGTGGTCGATCAGCTCCTGCGTGGCCTGCGAGACCTCGGACACGCCGGGGAGCAGCGGGCCCTGGCCTTCGGAGGGGATCACCGCGATCGGCCCGATGGCCGCGCTCATGCCCCAGCGACCGACCATCTGACGCGCGATCCCGGTCAGCTGCTGGATGTCGGACTCGGCCCCGGCGGAGATCGAGCCGTACACGACCTCCTCCGCGATCCGGCCGCCCAGCGCGACCTTGATCCGGCCGGTCAGGTAGTCCACGTCGTAGTTGGTCCGCTCGGCGTCCGGGCTGGAGATCGTCACGCCCAGCGACATCGTGCGCGGGATGATCGAGACCTTGCGCACCGGGTCCGCGCCCGGCGTGAGCATGCCGACGATCGCGTGACCCGACTCGTGGTAGGCAGTGCGGCGCTTCTCCTCGTCGGAGAGGATGATCCCGCGCGGCGCGCCGAGGATGATCTTCTCCAGCGAGTCGGTGAAGTCGACGCGCTCGACCTTCCCGTGGCCTCTGCGCGCGGCGAGCAGCGCCGCCTCGTTGCAGAGGTTCGCGATGTCCGCGCCGACCATCCCGGGCGTGATCGCCGCGATGTCGTCCAGATCCACGTTGTCGTCGAGCGGCAGGCTGCGCGTGTGGACCTGGAGGATCTTCTTGCGGCCCTCCTTGTCCGGCGCCGGGACCGTCACGCGCCGGTCGAAGCGGCCGGGCCGCAGCAGCGCGGAGTCGAGGATCTCGGCGCGGTTGGTCGCGCCCACCACGATCACCGTGTCGCCCTGCTCGAAGCCGTCCATCTCCGTGAGGATCTGGTTGAGCGTCTGCTCGCGCTCGTCGTTGCCGCCGGAGAACGGGCCGCCGCCGGACGAGCGCTGGCGCCCGATCGCGTCGAGCTCGTCGATGAAGATGATCGCCGGCGCCGCTTCCTTGGCCTGCTTGAACAGGTCACGCACGCGGGAGGCGCCGATGCCGACGATGGCCTCGACGAACTCGGAGGCGGAGATGCTGAAGAACGGCACGCCCGCTTCTCCCGCGACCGCGCGCGCGAGGAGCGTCTTGCCCGTGCCCGGGCGGCCCGCGAGCAGCACGCCCCGCGGAATCCGGCCGCCGAGCTTCTGGTACTTCTCGGGGTTCTTGAGGAAGTCGACGACCTCGGCGAGCTCGCCCTTGGACTCGTCGATGCCGGCCACGTCGTTGAACGTGATCTTCGTCTCGTTGCCCTCGACCCGGCGCGCCTTGCTGCGCCCGAACTGGCCGATCGCGCCCATCTGCCCACCGGCCGCGCGGCGCGAGAGCCAGATGAACAGGAACACGAGCAGGATCACCGGGCCGAACCCGAGCAGCAGGGACGTGAAGAACCCGCGCCCGTCGTTGATCGGCGTCGCCGACGTCTCCACCTTGTTGGAGTCCAGCAACTTCTGCAGCTCGTTGTTGGAGCTGAAGGTCACGTACGACGGCAGCTGCGTCTCGAAGTTCTTCGCCGGCTTGGCTTTGCTGTCGGGGTACTTGACCTCGTTCTTGAACTCGCCGTCGACCGTGTCGCCCTGCGTGTTGACCTTGGTCACGTTGCCGGCCTCGACCTGCTGGATGAAGCCGTTGTTCGCCGCCGTGTTGCTGTACGGAATCGTCACGCTCGGCTCTCGCCCGGGCGAGAGCACGGCCATCAACACGTAATTCAGGACCAGAAGGCCCAGCACGATCATCCAGAATTGCCGCCCGCCGGGCACCCGCGGAATCCGCCCGGGAGGCTGGCTACCGGGCTTTCCGTCCGGGGTCTTTCCGTCTTTCCGCGAGGGCAGCGGAGTCCTAGATCGTCGCTCAGTTGGGGAGTCCGCCATGAATTGAATGTACTGGCCACTCCCTAAGGGCCAGATTCAGTGGCTATACTCGTCGCCGCCGCGCGGATGTAGCTCAGTTGGCTAGAGCGTCTGCTTGCCATGCAGAAGGTCGAGGGTTCGAGTCCCTTCATCCGCTCCTCACGAAAGCCCCGGACCCCCGGGGCTTTCGCTGTTTCTGGGTCGTGCGCTCTTCCGACGTTGTGATCATCGGCGCAGGTGCCGCCGGGCTGATGTGTGCCCTGACCGCCGCGCAACGCGGCCGTCAGGTGCTGCTCATCGACAGCTCCAACAAGGCGGGCAAGAAGATCCTGATGTCCGGTGGAGGGCGCTGCAACTTCACGAACATGTACGCGACGCCGGCCAACTTCGCGTCGCGGAATCCGCACTTCTGCAAGTCGGCCCTGGCCCGCTACACGCCGTGGGACTTCATCGCCATGGTCAGCGAGCACGGCATCCCGTACCACGAGAAGAAGCTGGGCCAGCTGTTCTGCGACAACAAGTCCAAGGACATCCTCAACATGCTCTTGGACGAGTGCCAACGGGCCGGCGTGGATCTGCACGTCGGCACGTCGGTGCACGCGATCGAGAAGACCGAGGCCGGATACCGCTTGCGCACCGATCTGGGTGAGATCGCCTCGGCGGCGCTGGTGATCGCCACCGGCGGCCTGTCGATCCCGACGCTGGGCGCCACCGGCTTCGGCTACGAGGTCGCACGCCAGTTCGGCCACAACGTCTTCCCCACTCGCGCCGGACTGGTGCCGTTCACGCTCTCCGGCCCGCTGAAGGAGCTGTGCACCGAGCTGTCCGGCACCTCGGTCGACTGCGTGGCCCGGTGCAACGGCGAGAGCTTCCACGAGAACCTGCTGTTCACCCACCGCGGCCTCAGCGGCCCGGCCATCCTCCAGATCTCGTCGTTCTGGCACCCGGGCGACGTCGTGGAGATCAACCTGCTGCCCGACCGTGACGCCCTGGAGTGGCTCCAGGGCCAGCAGGCCGCGCGCCCGAACAGCGAGCTGAAGACCGTTCTAGGCGAGGTGTTCACCAAGAAGATGGCGGCCCTGTTGGCCGAGCACTGGTTCGCTTCCAAGCCGTTGAAGCAGTACACCCCGGCCGGTCTGCGCGAGATCGCCGACAAGCTCGGCGCCTGGCAGCTGGTGCCCGCCGGCACCGAGGGCTACCGCACCGCCGAGGTCACCCTCGGCGGGGTCGACACGCGCGAGGTGTCGCCCAAGACCTTCGAATCGCTCAAGAGCCCGGGCCTGTACTTCATCGGCGAGGTGCTGGACGTCACCGGCCACCTGGGCGGGTTCAACTTCCAGTGGGCCTGGGCGTCAGGTCACGCGGCGGCCCAGTTCGTCTGAGCCTGTCACAGACTGATCCGCTGATCCGAAGAGGAGATGGTGGTCAGCGACGAGGCACTTCTGGAGCGGGGTGACGCGGACGCGTTCGCGGAGTTCTACGCGCGCCACGCGCCGGGGCTGCTGGTGTTCCTCGTGCGCCGGCTCGACGGTCAGACGGAACTGGCGGCCGACATCTGCGCGGAGACGTTCGCGGCGGTGCTGGTGGATCGACGGCGGTTCGACGCGTCCGCCGGGCCGGCCCTGGGGTGGCTGTACGGGATCGCGCGGCACAAGCTGGTGGACGCGCAGCGGCGGGGTGTGGCGGAGCTGCGGGCCCGCGAGCGGCTCGGGATTCCACGGCTGCAGCTGACCGACGAGGCGATCGAGCGGATCGACGCGCTCGTCGACGTGCGGGCGAGCGCACTGGTGGCCGAGTTGCCCGAGGAGCAGCGCGAGGCGGTCTTGGCGCGTGTCGTGCACGAGGAGGCGTACGAGGACATCGCCCGCCGGCAGCGGACGAGCGAGACGAACGTCCGCCAGCGCGTCGCGCGCGGGCTGGCGCGACTGCGGCTTTGGATCGGAGAGGCGCCGTGAGGCAGACCGATGACTTCCTGCACGACCTCGGCGGCCTGCTGCGGGATGCCGCCGAACGCGAGGAGCGCCGCGAACGGCGCCGCCGCCCGGCGTTCAAGGTCCGCGCGGGCTTCGTGCTCGCGACCGCCACCGCCGTCGCCGTCGGCGCGCTGACCGTCGCCACCCGGCCCTGGGAGGAGCTCGCGGCACCGGAGACGGACGCCACGATCACCGTCGTCCCGTCGCCCGTCACCACGCACGACCCGAATCAGCCGACCGGCCCCGGCGTCCACGACCTGCGCCTGCAGGCCATCAGGTACGGCTCCACCGCGCTGCGTGCCGGCGCGGCGAACCGGCTCGAGTACGCAGAGGGCGGACGGTTCACCGTGTCGCTGACCAACCGGGGCGAGAACGACGAGTTCGACCTGCGGATCGCCGTGCGGATCCGCACGCCCGAGGGCACCACCAGCACGCTCCGCGCAACCGTGCCGAGTCTGGCGCAGGGCGAGCAGCAGTCCGTCGAGGTCCCGCTCGACCGGATGCCGCCGATCGCGCAGGCGGTGACGGTCGAGGCGAGCGTGGCCGAAGTGCCGGGCGAGACGGCCGTGGGCGACAACCGGGCGAGCTACCCCGTGGTGTTCGGCGACGCGTCCGCCGCCTCGCGCGCAGTCCGGGAGACGGCCCGCGATCCGGCGTGCCGGGCAGGCACGGCGGCCACGTTCGAGCTCGTCGACGACGTGCCGCTGCCCGCCCTGACCGCCGCCCTCCCGGCACTCGCGACACCGGTCGGCGACCCCGCGACCGCGCTCGCCAACCTGCCCAAGGGCCTCGGCAGGAAGGTGCTGCGGTCGACCGTGCGCGAACTCTCGTTCCCGGGCGACGTGCAGGCCACCGTGTTCGTGACCGCCGGGGGTGCGGAGCCGTTCGCCGACCGGGCAGGCTGCGCCGCGGTCCGCGCCGCCCGCGCCACGGAGCTCTCAACCGGCGTGGGACGGGCCGCGGCGCTCGCCGCCCTCGCCGCCCGGACCGACGTCGCACCCGACGCGCAGACGCTCTTCGTCTACTACGGCAAGGGCCGCGGCAGCCGCGGCGGTGCGGGCATGCCGTTGCGTCCCGGCTCACCGGTCCCGACCGGCATCGTCGGCTACGGCGGCACCCACCGCGGGGGCGAGCGGGTCTACGCCGGCATCGCGCGCCCGGGAGCGGTGACGATCCGCGTCGACAAGCGCACGATCCCGGTCCGCGACGGCTTCTTCGCCTTCGCTCGATCGAACGACGAGGGACCGCTCCGCATCGAGTACCTCGACACCGCCGGCCGGATCATCGACCGCTGACCTCCAGGGCTAGGCGTGCTTGTGCCAAAAGCGCTGCTCGATGACTTTGTGCGCGTCCTTGGGCGGGCGCTTGTAGTTCGCCTGCGGCGGTCGCGGAGGGAGTGAGATCGGGCCCGGGAGCGCGTCCTCGTACGGGATCTTGGTGAGCAGGTGCGTGATGCAGTTCAGGCGCGCCGCGCGTTTGTCGTCGGACTCGATCGTGAACCACGGGGCCTCGGGGATGTCCGTCACGGCGAACATCTCGTCCTTCGCGCGCGAGAACTCGACCCACTTCTCGCGCGACTTGAGGTCCATCGGGCTGAGCTTCCAGCGCTTCAGGGGGTCGCTGGCGCGTTCCTGGAAGCGGCGTTCCTGCTCGCCGTCGCTGACCGAGAACCAGTACTTGAGCAGGATGATCCCCGAGCGCACGAGCATCCGCTCGAACTCCGGGCACGCGCGCAGCCACTCCGCGTGCTGCTCGGGGGTGCAGAACCCGAGCACCCGCTCGACCCCGCCGCGGTTGTACCAGGAGCGATCGAGGATCACGATCTCGCCGGCCGCCGGGAGGTGGGCGACGTAGCGCTGGAAGTACCACTGCGTCTGCTCGCGATCCGACGGCGCGGGGAGCGCCACGACCGTCGCTCCGCGCGGGTTCAGCGGCTCCGTGATGCGCTTGATCGTCCCGCCCTTGCCGGCGGCGTCACGCCCCTCGAAGATCAGCACGACCTTCAGGCCCTGCTGTTTGACCCAATACTGCAGCCGCACGAGCTCGAGCTGCAGCTCCGCCATCCGCTCCTCGTACACGGCGCGTTTGACGCGCTTGGGCTCTGCATCCGCCGTCTTGGTCGCCACGGTGGCTCCGTCCTCTCGGGGTTTTCCTCCTACCCGGAACGCACCGGGGTCAGCCGGACCAGGGACTTTCCCGGGCGCGACCAGGGAGCGGACGCGGGACGGTATCGGCATGTTCCCCGACCAAGTCCAAAGCCTCGGAGCCCTGTCGGACCTCGTCAGCCGCTGGCTGCGCCGTCATCGCCCACAGGCGGCGAAGGAGTCGAATTGATGCCCGCTCTCCAAGGCCAGACCGTGCTCGTGATCGGCGGCAGCGCCGGCATGGGCCTCGCCACCGCTCGTGCCGCGCGCGCCGCAGGTGCCGAGGCGATCCTCACGGCCCGCAACCCCGAGCGACTCGAGCGCGCCGCGAGCGAGATCGGCGCCCGGTCCGCCGCCTTCGACGCCACCGACCCCGCCGCGCTGGAGCGGTTCTTCGCCGAGCTGCCCGGCCCAGTCGACCACATCTTCGTGACCGCCGGCCGCCCGTACTACGCGCCGCTCGACGTGCTCGAGCTCGAACCGGCGGAGCGCTCGTTCAACGATCACGTCTGGCTCGCGTTCCGGATCGCGAAGCTCGCGCGCACCAAGCTGCGCGCCGGCGGCACGCTGACCTTCATCGGCGGCACCGGCGGGCGCCGCCCCGGCGTCGGCCTCGGCCCGATCTCCGTCGGCACCGCCGCGCTGCCCGCCGCGGTCCGCACCCTCGCGCTCGAGCTCGCGCCGAGCCGCGTGAACCTGATCGCGCCGGGCTTCGTCGACACGGACCTCTCCGCCGAGCTGCTCGGCGACGGCTTGGACGCGCGCCGCGCAGAGCTCGCCGCCGCGCTCCCGATCGGCCGCGTCGTCGGCCCCGACGACATCGCCGCTCTGGCCGTGCACGTGATGACCAACACCGCCCTCACCGGCGCCACCTTCGACATCGACGGCGGCCAGCAGCTCGTCTGACAGACCCGGGGCTGACGCGTCAGCGCACGAGCGGCGGCTTGCGCTTGCGGCGCGGCCGGCGGCGTCGTCGAAGCTCACGGCGGGGTCGGCGAGCAGCGTCGTCGTCGGGGTCCACAGCTGCGACGGCGCCGCGTACGAGAGCGCGTGCGACCAGCCCGAGGCGATCAGCACCGGCCGTCCTTCGCGAGCCCCGCCGCGTTGTCGCCACCGGTCACGAGCACGCGGCCGTTGTGCAACGAGCAACAGCACGACCCGGCACGTGGAACGCAGAGTCAGGCCGCGCGCAGGTTCTGTGGATCGATCGCGGCCCGCACCAACGGGCGCAGCAGCCGCACGGCCAGCACCGTGACGAGCGCGAGCACGGTCCCGACGATCAGCGCGGCCGCGCCGCCGATCAGCAGCGCGAAGCCCGCCGCCGGGAACGCTGCGGGATTCACGGCGGAGATCAGCGCGATCAGCGTCGCGCCGCCGAACAGCGCGCCGAGCACGACCGCGGGCACGGCGGTGGCGAGCAGTTGGCGGGTGAGGACGCGCAGGAGGGTTCGCTCGTCGACCCCGAACACGTTCAGCGCGGCGAGCGGCCGCCGCGCCGCGAGCAGCCCATCGGCGGTGCCGAGCAGGAGCGTGACGACGGTGACCGCGCAGCCGGCGAGCATCACCGCCGCGGCCAGCGAGTAGCCGATCGCGTAGAAGTTGTCCGTGTCCACGATCTCCGGGTCCGCGAGCGCCTGGTAGATCAGCAGCGCCTCGACGCTGAACGCGACGCCGCACACGATCAGCACGCCCGCGACGCGTCCCGCGCTGTGGGGATCGGCCCGCAGGCGGCGCGCGGCGAGCAGCCGCTCCGCGCTCGGGCGCCGCTCGAGCAGGCGCGCCGATCCGAGCACGAGCCACGGCCCACACGCGAACGCGAACACGAGCAACCCGGGAACGGCCGTGAAGAGCAACCCGATCCCGCCGTTGGCCGCGTACACCATCAGGCTCGCCGCGATGATCGCGGAGCCGACCGCGAGCCCGGCGAAGCTCGCGCGCCCCGGCCGGGCGCGCTCCGGCCGCCGCGTCTGGACGAACGCGCCCGCCAGCCCACCGGCAACCGCGAGCACGGGGACGAGCGCCAGCCACGTGAACGCGTCGACGACGTCCGGCGAGTCCGCGACGCGCGCGCCGTCGGGCGGGAGCACGCCGGCGACGAACCACAACCCGATGTAGGCCGGGCCCGCCCAGGCGCCGCCGACCAGCGCGGCGCGACCGGCCTCCACACCGGCGACGATCCGCAGCTCCAGCGGCGTCAGCCCCGCCAGACGCAGCGCGGCCGTCCGCCGGTCGCGCTCCGCCGAGCCCATCCGCAACGCCTGCAGCGCAAGCGCGAGCACCGGCACGGACAGCAGCAGCGCCGCCGTGATCACGCCGAGCCGCAGGTCACGCTGCTCGATGTAGCTGGAGAGGTTGACGTTCCACTCGATCGTCGCGCGCAGCAGGTGCAGGACGTACAGGACGAGCGCGCCGGTGATCGCCACGGCGGCGGCGATCGCGCCCCGCCCGGGCCGTGGACGGGCGAGCCGCCACGCCGTCGCGGCCGTCATCGCAGCACCGCCGTCGTCTCCACGCGCCCGTCGCGCAGGCGGACCTCGCGGTCGGCGCGGGACGCCACGACGTTGTCGTGCGTGACGAGCACGACCGCCGCGCGCCGCTCGCGCGCGGCGTCCAGCAGGAGCTCGAGCAGCTGCTCACCGCCGGTGGAGTCCAGGCTGCCGGTGGGCTCGTCGGCGAACACGATCGCCGGCCCCGTCACCAGCGCCCGCGCGACGGCGACGCGCTGTGCCTCACCGCCCGAGAGCTCGGACGCGAACGTGTCGGCGACGCCCTCCACTCCCGCGCGCGAGAGCCACGCGCGCGCCGCGGTGAACGACTGCGTGCGGTCGTGGCCTTCCAGCAGCAACGGCAGCGCGACGTTTTCGATCGCCGGCAGATCCGGGACGAGCTGCCCGAATTGCAGCACTACACCCACGTTGCGCCGCCGCAGCCGCGCGCGCAGCGTCTCGTCGGCCGTCGTCAGGTCCTGCCCGAGCAGCTGTACCGCCCCGGCCTGCGGGCGCAGGATCCCGGCGGCGACGTGGAGCAGCGTCGATTTCCCGCAGCCGCTCGGCCCGGTGATCGCCACGACCTCCTCGGACTCGACCTCCAGGGACACGCCGCGCAGCGCGACCGTCCGCGCGTAGGCGTGCTCGACGCCCCTGAGCTGCAGGATCATCCGATCACCTCCGCTGCGCGCTCCAGCCAGCGCAGGTCCGCGTCCAGGTGCGCCACCAGGTGGTCACGCGCGAGCCGCGCGGCCGGGTCGCGCTCGGCTGCGCCGACCGTCAGCTCGCGCATCCGCCGCAGGTGCGCTTCGCGCTGGCGCGCGAGGAACTCCGCGGGGTTCTCCCCCGTGCGCAGCGCCGCGATCGTCTTGCGCACGATCTCGTCCGTGGACGCCGTCGCCGCCCCGGCCGGCTCCGCCAACCATTCGCGCAACTGCTGCTCCCCTCGGTCGCTGAGCGCGTACACCGTCCGCTCCGGGCCACTCTCGGCCCGGGTCTCGAGCACCTCGACGAGGCCGCTCTTCTCGAGCCGCCCCAGCGTCGCGTACACCTGCCCGAACGCCATCGGCCGCGCATCCGGGAACCACGCGTCGTGGTCGCGCTTGAGGTCGTACCCGTGGGCAGGACCCGTGCGCAGCAGCGCGAGCACGACCTCGTTCGTGGCCATGACCCGACTATACACACTGTGAATAGTGGTCTGACCGTCGTGAACTTCGAATAGGCTCGCGCCCGTCGTGTTCCGGATCGCGCGTCAGAACCCATCCGCGAGCCTGCTCGTCCGCGCGCAGGAGGACCCGCGGGCGTACGCGGCGTTCTACGACGCGTATTCCGACCGCATCCTGGCCTTCCTCGCCCGCCGCGTGTTCGACCCCGAGGTGGCCGTCGACCTGATGTCGGAGACGTTCGCGAAGGTGCTCGAGCGGCGGATGCAGTTCCGCGGGGAGAGCGCGGCCGAGGAGCAGGGCTGGCTGTTCGCGATCGCGCGGACGGAGCTCTCGCACTACTGGCGGTCGGGGCGGGTCGAGCGCGCGGCGCTCGAGCGCTTCGCGGTCAACGTCCCGGAGCTCGACGGCGACGAGTTCGAGCGCATCGAGGCGCTCGCGGGACTGAACTCGCTCGACGGGCCACTGCTGGACGCGGTGGCGGCGCTCCCGCCCGACCAGCGCCGCGCGATCGAGCTGCGGATCGTCGAAGACCTCGCCTACGAGGAGATGGCCGCGGTGCTCGCCGTCTCCGAGCAGGTCGCACGGGCACGCGTGTCCCGCGCATTGCGGGCGCTGGCGCGGATGCTGCGCGACGGCGTCACAGCGAAGGATGCCGCCGCATGAGCGATCGCCGCGCGCAGAACGCCGTCCGCGACCAACTGGTCGCCGCCGCGCTGGCCGAGCGCCCGCGCCGCCGGCGCCGGACCACGGTGGGGATCGCGGTCATCGCCGCGCTGCTCGGAGCCACCGCGGTCGCCGAGGCCACCGGGCTGCTCGCCATGGGCGAGCCGATCGAGACCCTGCTGCCGGCGGACGAATCGGCGCGGGTCCACAAGTACCAGCCCCCGGACGGCACCACGCTCGTCGTCAGCGCGCCTGACCCGAATTCCCGTTACGGCTGGGGCGTCGGCGTCTACACGTCGCGCGAAGGGCTGGATTGCGCGCTCGCCGGCCAGGTGCTCGGCTCGGCGCTCGGCCTCGAGCGCGACGGGCGCTTCCACCCCTACGGGCCCGGTGTCATCGGCTCCTGCGGCAACCTGGACCGGCTCCCGCTGATGTCCGACTACGTGCACGCCCCCGGCCCGCACCCGCGCACCATCCTGTACGGGCGCGTCGGCACGCGCCCCGGGCCGCTCGTCTTCCAGTTCAAGGGCAAGCGGTACACCCCGCAGGTGGGCAACGGCGGCGCGTTCCTGCTCGTGTTCGACGGCGTGATCGGCCCCGCGGACGTCAAGCTACTGCCTTAGCCAGGGCGTCCCGCCAGGCGGCGACGGAGCTGGGCAGGTACGCCGGATCGAGGTCGGCGCCCGCGCAGCGGTCGTCGACACTCGGAGAGATCGAGCCCTCGACGGTCCCGACGAGTTGGCGAACGTGGCGCGGGATCCGGCGGTAGAAGCCGGTGCACGAGTCGTGGAGCGGGCCGAGCGGGTCCCCGGCCACGTCGACGTCGAGCGCGAGGCCGCAGTCGCGAGCGCTCTCCGCGATCCACTGCAGCGTGATCTCCGACAGCGCGGTCTCGGGGTAGCCGCCGCCGACGTCACAGTGCACTCCCGCGAACCAGCGCTGCTGGAGCACCTGGTCGTGCGCCTCGGGGTGCTGGGTCCACAGCGTCGGCTTGAACGGACCACGCTGCTCGTCGATCGCCAGGGCGTGGTAGGCGTTGCGCACCGACCGGCTGAGCTCGGTGTCGTGGAACGTCCAGCGCCTGGTGATGAAGCTCGGGAGCAGCGGGATCGGGATGCCGAGCGAGCCGACCGTGTCCCACACGCCGATGAAGTGGATCGGCGTGTCCGGGTGCGAGTAGTCGGCGCGGAAGCGCTCGGCGATGGCGCCGGATGGCTTGCGGGCGTCGCCGCGCGCCCGGTAGAGCGCGTACGCCTCGTCGACGCGGCCGCGCTCCTCCCGCCGCAGGATCCCGCAGTTGCGGACGAACCCGGCCGCGCTGCGCGCGGTGAACGCGCCGCGGCTGAAGCCGAAGAAGTACAGCTCGTCCCCGGGCTCGTAGCTGTCGACCAGGAACCGGTAACAGGACCGGACGTTCTGGGAGAGGCCGACGCCGAGTCCGCCACCGACGAACCGCTCACGCGGGCGGGTGCCGACGCCCGGCTCGTAGTGCACGCGCTGCACGACGCCGTCGGCGTCGTGCGTGGCCACCGCCGCCTTCAACTTGACGACGTTGGTCGGTGAGCTCTGGTCGGCCTGGTTCCAGGTGCCGTCGCAGCAGACGATCAGGCGCTTCATGGCCGGACTCTACGCAAGCCGGCGATCCACCGCGCGGTCTATTTCCTGACCGCGCGGCTGATCGATCGGGCTAGTCCTGCGTGGCGGCGCGCTTGAAGTGCAGCACGCCGAGCTCGGTGGCGAAGACGCCGTCGGTCCCGCGCGCGGCGCTCTCTGCGGCGATCGCGAGGGCCTGCTCGTGCGTCTTGGCCAGGAGCTTGTTGAGCTTCTTCCAGGCCTTCTCGTCGAGCTCGAGCGGCGTGCGCGTGAGGACGATCTCGGGGTCCTCCAGCGCGCCGCTGTCGGCGGCCGCGGCCAGGTCGTTCACGAGCTCGCCGATGGTCTCGCCCGCCAGCTCGCCGCGCAGCCCGGACGGGAGCGTGCGCCACTGGCCCTCGTCAAGATTCGGCCGCGCGGTGGCCTTGTAGAAGTGCTGGAGCGCGCCGCGGCGCGGCTCGGTGCGCACGAGCTCGACGCAGTCGTAGTCGCGCAACATGCGTACGTGGTAGCTGACGACCCCGAGAGGAGCCCCGAGCTCCACCGCGAGATCACCCGGGCTGGCGACGCGCTCGCCGAGCCGCTGAAGGATGCGTGCGCGCAACGGATGCGCGAGCGCCTTGGCGATCCGGGCCTCGGAGGTTTCTCCTGCAGGCCGGTGGCCGTTACTAGATGAGGTTGATGCAGTACTGGGCATGGTCAGGATGCAGACTACCTTCCAGAGCGGCGAAATGACCGTCAGCCTACGGACCGGTCGGTCCGATTCCTAGCAGATTACGGGCCAATCGCGACATCGCGACCACTCTGGAGTCAGCTTCTGACTTGCAAAAAACCAGTACCAAGTGGTAGTTGCACGATTCACCTGCCTTGACACTCACGTAAACCCTGAGCTACCGTGCTGGGTAGACAGCAATGTAAAGGGAGAGAGCGGTGCGGCACTTCGTGCGTCACTACGTGGAGATGGTCATCGCGATGTTCGCCGGGATGATCGTCCTGGGCCTCCCGGCGGAGGCCGGGCTGCGGGCGATCGGCTCGAGCTCGTCCGACCTGCGCGTGGACGCGCCGGCCGTGCTCTTCATCGGGATGGCGCTGACCATGACCGTGCCGATGGTGGCGTGGATGCGCTTCCGCGGACATGGCTGGCGGCCGTGCCTGGAGATGGTGGGCGCGATGTTCGTCCCGACGTTCGCCGCGATCGCGTTGCTGGGCGTGGTGGACTTCGACGCGCTGATGATGTGGGAGCACCTAGGGATGCTGCTGGCGATGCTCGTCGCCATGCTCGCGCGACCCGGCGAGTACCTGTATGCCCACCAGCACTGACCACCGCCGCGCGACGGCCGAGCGCAACGCGGTCGCGATCCTCGACGCCGCTGAGCGGCTCCTCGTCCGTGCCGAGCCGCTGACGATGGTCGCGGTGGCGACGGAGTCACGCCTCTCACGCCCGACGGTCTACGCGCACTTCAAGAGCGTGGGCGAGATCGTCGAGGCGGCGGCTGAGCGCACCGTCATCGCCTCCACGGCCGCGTTCGCCGCCGCGCGGCCGGACGACGGGCCCGCCGGGGAGGCGCTCGCGCGGATGGTCGCCGCCTCCTGGCACCAGATTGCCGGTTCGGAAGGGTTCGTGCGGCGGGCGAGCGAGTACGTGTCCGAGGGCGCCCGGCATCGCACGCACGGCGCGCTGATCGCGCCGCTGGAGGCGCTCGTGCGGCGCGGGCGCGCCGAGGACGCGTTCCGGTCCGACGTGCCCGTG
Organism: Solirubrobacter taibaiensis; assembly: GCA_027587225.1. Lineage (GTDB taxonomy): Bacteria > Actinomycetota > Thermoleophilia > Solirubrobacterales > Solirubrobacteraceae > Solirubrobacter > Solirubrobacter taibaiensis. Next base: position 14,523 of record JAPDDQ010000062.1, on the reverse strand, counting down.
GATTGGCTGGTCACGATGTATCTCGGGCTCGTCCACGCGGCCGCCGATCACGCCGTGGTGCACGACACCCCGCGCGAGGAGGCGTTGACGCTGCTGCAGTCCGCCGTGGGCGAGCTGTTCAGCGCTTCACGCGGACGGTCCGCGTGACGGCCTTCGCACCAGGCGCCGTGATCCGCACGCGGTAGCTGCCGCGCGTGAGCTTGCGCTTGGCGGTGACGGTCAAGGTGAAGCGGCCCTTCGGCGCCTTGCGCGTGGCCGAGGCGAGGCGGCGACCGCCGCGCGAGAGGACGACCTTCAGCGAAGCGGGGGTGCCGGTGACCGTGAGCGCGACGCGACAGCGGCGGCCCGCGCAGCGGATGGAGCGCACACTGGCCTTCGCGGGCGTCGTGGTGGGCGCGGGCGTGGCCGCGGGGGCCGGCGCGGGTGCGGGCACGGGAGGCGTGATCGGGCCGACCGCCGCGGACGCGAGCTCCCCCGCTCCCGCCTCATTGTCGGCCCGCAGCACGGCCCGTAGCTGCGCGCCGATGTCGGCCTCGGTGACCGCGTAGGCCGAGCCTTCGCCGACGGCGGCACAGCCCGCCGCCGTGCAGCGGTCCCAGCGCCAGGCGAGCGTGCTCGCGGTCCCGGCGACGCTGCCGGAGAACGCGGCGGCGAGCGTCGTGCCGAGGGCGCCGTCACCGCTGATCGCGATCGCGCCGAGCACGAGCGGTGCGACCGCTTCGCAGTCCGCGGGTGTGGGGTCGCCGGTGTCGTTGGCGAGTCGGTCGCGGGCGGCGCCACACGCGATCGCGGTGTCGATCGCGCCGTCGCGCGCGTTCAGCGCGTCCTCCCCATCGCCGCCGTTGAACGTGTCCGCGCCCGCGGCGCCGGTGAGCGCGTCGTTGCCGGACCCGCCGTTGAGCGTGTCGTTGCCGCCGCCACCGTCCAGGGTGTCGGCGCCGCCGTTGCCCTCGAGGCGCTCGGGTGCGTCCGTGCCGGTGAGCGTGTCCGTGCCGGAGCCGCCGAGCACGACGGAGAAGCCGTCGGCGGCGTCGTTCTCGTTCAGCACGCCCTGCGGGGCTTCACGGTTGAGGTCGACGGTCACCGGGACCGTGCGGTTGGCGTAGTCGAGCGCGTCGCCGGCCTGGCCGCCACCGGACAGCACGTCGTTGCCGGTGCCGCCGTCGAGCACGTCGTTGCCGAGCCCGCCGACCAGCACGTCGTCCCCGGCCGAGCCGTTGAGATCGTCGTTGCCGTCGCCGCCGGCGACGACGTCGTTGCCGGTGTCGCCGTCGATCGTGTCCGCGCCGCCGCCGCCGGCGATCTCGTCGTTGCCGCCGTTGCCGTCGAGCGTGGACGCGCGCGTGACCGTCGGTGTGATCGCGATCTCGTCGTTGCCGGAGCTGCCGTTGACGACGACCCGGCTGAAGCTGGACTCCGCGCCGCACACGAAACCGCCGTCGAGGCTGGTGCAGCCCGTGCCGCTCTGATTGAGCGTGTCGGTGGAGCGGGCGGCGACGTAGAGGTTGGCGTCGCTGCGCGAGACGGTCACCCGGGTGGCGCCGCTCAGCGTGACCGTGAGCGTGCGGTTGGACGCGCCCGCGGGTGCGCTGACGGTGACGGTGGCCGCTTGGGCAGCGGACGGCAACGCGATGACGGCGAGTACGGCGAGTGCGACGGCTCTCACGGGCGCCGGGGAGCCTCGCAATGCACCGATGAATCGTCAAGTGGGCCATCCGTCGAGTGATATACATAGCTGAGCTATGGATCTCCTTGCGGAACAGCTCGAACGGCGCGTGGCGTTGCTCTCGCAGGTGCTGCGCGCGAACGCTCCGCGAGGCCGCAGCGTGGGTGCGTTGCTGGCGTTGCGCCGGTTGGCGGACGACGGGCCTTTGCGCGTGACCGACCTCGCCGCCGGCGAGCTCGTCGCGCAGCCGACCATGACCGTGCTGGTCAACCGGCTCGCCGATGAGGGGCTCGTGCGCAAGTCGCCGCACGCGGACGACGCGCGGGCCGTGCTCGTCGAGCTCACCGACGTCGGCCGCGCGGAGCTCGCGGCCGTGCGTGAGGCGCGCGCCGCCGTGTTGGAAGCGCGCCTCGCCCGCCTCGACCCGTCGGCCCGCGCCGCCCTCACCGCCGCCCTGCCCGCCCTCGACCAACTCCTTGCCACATGACGTCTCTGCTGCACCAGCCCCGTTCCGTCTACGCCGTCGCGTTCGCGTGCGTCGTCGCCTTCATGGGCATCGGCCTCGTGGACCCGATCCTCCCGGTGCTCGCGTCGGACCTCGACGCCACGCCGAGCGAGGTCTCATTGCTGTTCACGAGCTACTTCGCGATGACCGGGCTCTCGATGCTCGTCACGGGCTGGGTGGCGTCGCGGATCGGGCCGCGCCGGACGCTGCTGGTCGGGTTGGTGTTGGTCGTGCTCTTCGCCGGGCTCGCCGGGTTGTCGGGGAGCGTGTTCGAGATCGCGGGCTTCCGGCTCGGCTGGGGCCTCGGGAACGCGTTGTTCATCGCCACGGCGCTGTCGGTGATCGTGGGCGCCGCGGCGGGCGGGTTGGCCTCGGCGATCATCCTCTACGAGGCGGCTTTGGGGTTGGGGATCGCGTCTGGGCCGCTGCTCGGCGGCGCGCTGGGCGACGTGTCGTGGCGCGGGCCGTTCTTCGGCACTGCGGCGTTGATGGCCGTCGGTTTCCTGCTGATCGCAGTCTGGCTCGGGCCGGTCGCCGCGCCCGCCCGGCGGGTGTCGGTGCTCGACCCGCTCCGCGCGCTCGGCCACGGCGGCCTGCGCTCGATGGCGATCGTCGCCCTCTTCTACAACTTCGGCTTCTTCACGATCCTGGCCTACACCCCGCTGCTGCTCGGCATGACCGCGCACCAACTCGGGCTCATCTACTTCGGCTGGGGCGTGCTGGTGGCACTGACGTCGGTGTTCGGCGCGCAACGGCTGGAGCGGCGGTTCGGCTTGGTGTCCGTGCTGGGCGTCTGCCTGGGGTTGGTGGCCGCCGATCTGTTCGCCGGAGGCGTGTTCCATGCCTCGCAGCCCGGGCTCATCGTCGTGATCGTGCTGTCGGGCGCGCTGCTGGGGATCGTCAACACCGTGCTCACCGAGGCGGTTATGGCGGCCGCGGTGGTGGAGCGGCCGATCGCGTCTGCGGCGTACTCGTTCGTGCGGTTCACCGGCGGCGCGGTGGCGCCGTTCTTGGCGGGGAAGCTCGCCGAGCATGTCTCGGCCGCGTCTCCGATGTACGTGGGTGCCGGGATGGTCGCGCTGTCGGTGGTGGCGCTCGCGCTGTCGCGGCGGCACCTCGAGCGGCCCGGCGTGGTGGCTGCGGTCGCCGCGTAAGCCTCGGCCGCGTTGACGGCAGCATCGAGGAAAGGTGAGCCGGCGGCGCCGCTGGAGCATCGAAGCAAGTCGTCCTACTGTCGCTCAGCTGCAGTCAGACGACTCGGCCTTGCCGCGCGCGCGCTCCTGCCCCTCCTCGATGCGGGTGTAACCGTTCCGCGCCCGGACCGGCCGCACGTGAGACCATCCCGCGCCAAGATGATCGGCCGCGCCCGCGAACTCGCTCGCCTCACCGACGCGCTCAACGCGCTCCCGGCGGTCGTCGCCATCACCGGCGAGCCCGGGATCGGCAAGTCGCGTTTGCTCGCGGCGCTGCGGGAGAGCGCGCCCGGCGCTCTCGTGCTGAGCGGCCGCGCAGCCGACTTCGAGCGCGAGCTTCCGTACGGGCCGTTCGTCGACGCCCTGGACGCGCACCTTGCCACGCTCTCCGACACGCAGCTCCGGGGCCTGGACACAGCGCAGCTCGGCGGGATCTTCCCCGCGCTCGCCGACCACGCCGCCGCGACGCCGACGCTCGCCGTGGAGCGCTTCCGGGCGCACCGGGCGATGATCGAGCTGCTCGGGCGGCTCGCGGCGACGCGGCCGCTCGTGCTCACGCTCGACGACATGCACGACGCGGACCCGGCTTCGGTCGAGTTGCTGCTCGCGCTCATCCGGCGCCCGCCGGCGGCGCGGGTGCTCGTCGCCGCGGCGCTGCGACCGCCGGCGCCGGACGGGCTCCGGGACGGGGAGCTGATCCGGATCGATCTCGGCCCGCTTGACCCGGACGAGGCGCTGCAGCTGATCGGGCGGGAGCTGCCGGCCGCGCAGCGGGAGGCGGTGCTGCGCGAGAGCGGCGGGAACCCGTTCTACATCGAACAGCTCGTGCGCGCCGGCGCGGCGCTGCCTGGCGGTGTGGCAGAGGCGATCGCGGGCGAGCTGCGCGCGCTCGACGACGCGCAGCGGCGGCTGCTGGAGGGCGCGGCGGTGGCGGGCGACCCGTTCGAGCCGGAACTGGCCGCGGCGGCCGCGGAGATCGACGACGCGCTGGGGCCGCTCGACGGCCTGCTCGCTGCGGGTCTCGTCCGCGCCACCGACGTGCCGCGCCAGTTCACGTTCCGCCACCCACTCGTGCGGCGCGCGGTCTACGAGGGCGCGCCCGGCGGCTGGCGGCTCGGCGCCCACGCGCGGGTGGCGCGGACGCTCGCGAGCCGCGGTGCGCCGCCGACGATCCTCGCTCACCACGTCGAGTTCTCGGCGCAACCCGGGGACGCGCAGGCCGTCGCGCTGCTCCGCGCGGCGGGCGACATGGTGCGTCCGCGTACGCCCGCGAGCGCGGCGCGCTGGTACGAGGCGGCGCTCCGGCTGGTGGCCGGCGCCGAGCTCGATCCCGCCGTCGGCGGGACCCGGCGCGCGATCCTCGGCGACCTCGCCCGGGCGGAGGCCGCGGCCGGCCGGCTCGAACGCAGCCGACGCGCCGTGCTCGAAGCACTCGTACTGGTCGATCCCGCCAGCGACGAGTCCGTGCGGCTCGTCACCGCTTGCGCGGCGGTCGAGCACTGGCTCGGGCGGCACGAGGACGCGCGACGGCGGCTGCACGCCGCGCTCGACCAGCACGGTGACTCGCAGGCGCTGAAGCTCGAGCTCGCGTTCGACGCGCTGTACGGGCTCGACTTGGGGACGAGCGCCGATCGCGCCCGCGCGGCGCTGGACGGGCCGGACCGGGGCGCAAGCGCCTCCGCCGCGGCACTGCTCGCGCTCGTGCTGGCCGCCGACGGGCAGCGCGCCGCCGCGCAGGAGGCCGTGAACGCCGCGACCTCCACCCTCGCCGGGCTCGACGACCGCACGCTCGCCGCGCAGCTGCAGTCGCTCTGGTACCTCGCGTGGGCGGAGACGTTCCTGGACCAGTACGAGGCGGCGCTGGAGCACAGCCGCCGCGGCCTGGAGCTCTCCCGCGCGACCGGTCAGGACTGGCTGGTCGTCCCGCTGCTGCTCGCGCCGGTGTTCGCTCTGGAGATGCAGGGCCGCGTGACCGAAGCGCGGGAGACCGCCACGGCGGCGGTCGACGCCGCGCGGCTCGCCGGCAACCCGCACCACCTCGCGTGGGCGCTGTGGGAGTACGGGCTCACGCTCTGGTACGCCGGCGACCTCCCGGGCTCACGCGCCGCTTTGGAGGAGAGCCACGCGCTCGCCGACGAGGCCGGGCGCAACCTGCTGTGGGAGTCCGAGCCCGGCTGGGCGTTCGCGACCGTTTTGGCGGAGGAGGGCGACCTCGTCGCGAGCCGCGCGACCCAGCTGCGCTGGTGCGGCGGCTTCGACCTGGAGCTCGTCGTGCCCGCCGAACGCAGCATCGGCTGGGACATCTTCGCCGACACCGCGCTCGGGTTCGGCGACCTCGACGAAGCGGAGCGGATGGTCGAGCGCCTCGAGGCTCACGCGCCGGACGTGGGCCGCCCCCTCGCCGCCGTGCTCGCCCGCCGCGCCCGCGCCGCGCTGCAGCTCGCCCAGGGCGACGCGACGCGCGCCGCCGCCACGGCGCGGGAAGCGATGGACATCGCGAGCGCGTCGGGCCTGCACCTCGAAGAGCGCCGCGCCCAGCTGCTGCTCGGCTCCGCCCTCGCTGACGCCGACCGCCCCGCCGCCGTCCGCGAGCTCCGCGCCGCCGAGGCCGCCCTCGACGCCGGCGGCGCCCACATCCTGCGCGACCGCGCCCGCCGCGAGCTCCGCCGCCTCGGCCACCGCGTCGACACCGCTCGCCGCCGCGACCCCGGCGGCCTGGACGGCCTGAGCGCCCGCGAACAGGAGGTCGTCGCCCTCGTCGCCGCCGGCCACAGCAACCCGGCCATCGCCGCCGAGCTCTTCCTGTCCGTCAAGACCGTCGAAACCCACCTCCGCAACGTCTTCGGCAAACTCGGCGTCTCCTCCCGCGCGGAAGTCGCCGCGGCCTTCGCCCGCGCCGAGTAGCGCCGGGTGGAGAGGCGCCGCGCGGAACTCCCGGGGGTGACGCAACGGGGTCGCGGTATGCGCGACTGCGCTGCGTCACCCCCCTGCGCTTACCGGACGCGCACTCGCTTGGCCGGGCCGGAGACCCCGCCGCCGCAGAGGCCGCGGACGACGACGGTCGCCTTGACCCCGCGGGGGACGCCGCGGATCACCGTGCGGGTGCCGTTGACCTGGCGGACGAGGCGGCGACCGTCGGACAGCGCCACGGTGACGAGGTGGCGGCGAGCACCGGTCGCGCCACGCCAGGTCACCGCGAGGCCGCCGGAGCGGCGGGTCGCGCGGAGGCGACCGACCGTGCCGGGCTTCAGCGCGGACGGGGCGGTGTAGCGGGCGACGACGACCGGCTCGCTCGCCATCCCGTCCTGCTCGACCAGCGCGAGGATCTCGCGGCGCTCACCCGCACCGCCGGCCGGCGTGAAGCGCAGCGAGCCCTGCGCGCCACGCGCGTCACCGATGACGCCCGAGACGCTCGCGCCGCGCTCGATGAAGGAGACGGTCTGGCCCGGGCGCTCCTCCACCTTGTAGCGGAGCGTCTTCGCGTGCCCGCTGCCCGCGACGGACGCGGAGATGCGCGGCGTCTCGACGCCGTGCGCGACCTTCAGCGACTCGAGCGTGCCGTCCTCGACGATGACGCGCCAACGGCCGCCGGCCGGGTGGGAGATCGCGACCTGCGTGAGCTTCGCCCCCTCGTTCGGCAGCAGCAAGAAGCGCTTGTCCTGGAAGGCGCCCCCGTCGGCCGGCGACGACACGCGCTCGCCGCGCGGGCCGACCAGCGTGATCCGCGGCGCGCTCGACACGCCCCGCGCGGCGATCACGGTGCCGGGCAGCCCGGCGGGCAACTCGACCGACCGTTCGCCAACCGAGGCGGCCGAAGCCCGCGTGATCGTCTCGCGGTACGGGCCCAAAGAGCAGCCCGAGAAGTACGCGTCGGGCAACGAGTCGCCCCACTTGTAGCCGAAGCCGGGACGCCAGTCGTCGATCTCGTAGTCGATGACCATGCACACGGCCATGCCCTTGGAGGAGATCAGGGCGTTCACGCCGCGACAGAAGTCGACGAACTCCAAGCACGCCTTCACGCCGCCTTCGGCGTTGAACTTGTCGCCGAGCATCCCCAGTGAGATGTGCCCGCTGACCGAGGCGAACCCGTCCCAGCCGTACGAGAACTTGCCCATCACCTTCACGAAGCCGTCGGTGTGCGCCTCGAACGTCGCCGACGCGAACGGAATGCTGATCACCTTCAGGTCACCGAACGCGCGCATGACCGAAGGGCGATCGTCGTACGTGGCCAGGCCCAGGCCGGCGTCCAACGAGATGGCCTGCGCGCCAAGGATCCGCGGACCCGCGGTCAGCCCGACCTCGCCGCAGAGCGCGAACGTCGGCACGCCGAAGTCGACCTTCTGCACGATCGGCGGAACCCCGACGTCCTCGACACCCAGGTGCGGCACGCACTCGCTCTTCTTCGGCGACACCTCGACCCGGAACTTGATCCGCTGGATGAAGATCGGCCCGAGCGGTCCCATTCCGGGCGACGGGAAGTTGGCCTCCACGCCCGCGTAGTTGAAGTCGCCCTTGTAGATCCCGGCCTTGCCGTGGATGCGGGCGCCGAGCACCGGGACGTCGAGATCGGCTTCGATCTCCCACAGCCCTTCGCCGTCGTAGGTGACCTTCAGCAGGTTGAGCCCGATCGGCCCGATCGACGCGTTCGGCACCTCGAAGGAGAACGCGTCGTCGGCGTTCGCGGCCTCGGCCAGCGGAGCGCCCGCCGTCAGCACGACCGGTTTCGCGCTCGTCGGCGCGCCGAACGCGGCCGGCAGCTTCAGATACACCGACGTACGTGCCACGCCGCGCGTGGGCAGCTCGATCGAATCGGGCGCGCCGCTGATCTTCAGCCCGTTGAGCGACTGCCCGTCGAGGCGGCCGACGTTCGTCAACCGATCATTCTCGTAGGTCCAGCGCACCGGCCCGGACTGCAGCTTCAACCCCTGCCCCTTGAACGGGAACGTCGCGACGGCATCCCCGGACATCACCTCGAAGCGCCGCAGCAGCCCCGCGCCGAGCACGTTGACGACCACGTTCTTGCCCTCGGCGGGCGTGATCGTCACGCCGTTCACCGTGACCGGGAACTCGGAGCGGTACTGCTTGCCGTCCTCGATCTCGTACAGACGCAGACAGGGCGACGTGGCCACCGCCCGCTCGAAGAACACCTTCTCGACACACGCGGGCTCGAGCTTCTTCAGCGCCATCGTGGTCTCGGCCGTCGCGCCCTTGTCGTCGGTGACCCGCAGCCGCAGCACGGCCGGCTTCTCGTCGTTGACGGTGACGGTCAGTTTCGGCGTCGCGCCGGTGTCGCGCTCGAACGACCCGTTGCCGTCCACGTCCCACTGGTATCGGACGATCGAACCGTCGTTGTCGACGGACTCGCTCGCGTCGAACGTCTTGGGCACGTTGAGCTTGACGAGCGGGCCGAAGCAGATCCCGCTGTCCGTGCACTCACGGGAGAGCGTGGCCACCGGCGGGAGGTTCAGGTTCGGTGCACTCACCGTCGGCTGCGGCTCGACCGCGCCGGCCTTCACGGTCACGAACCGGTAGGACGTCGCCTCCACCGCCCCGACGACCCCGCGCCGCACTTTCAGGCGCACCATGTGCGCGCCGGCCGGGAACGCCCGCCGGGCGGTGGTGCCCGAGCCGTCGTCGTAGGTCCCGTCGTTGTCGAGGTCCCACACGGTCGCGTCGGGCAACCCGGTGCTCGTGCTGGTGAAGGTCACGTTCTGCCCCGCGACCGGCTGCGCCGGCGCGAAGGTGAACGAGGCCGTCAGGGGCTGCTGGGCGCTCGCACTCGCCGTCACGAGCAGCAGCAGCGCGCAAGCGGCGATCAGGATTCGTATCTGCATGCCGCCCACCTTCCGGTGCGCAGCCGCCCCGGTCATCGGGCACCACCCTGATCCGCACCCTCAGACGCGCGCTACGTGTGCGGCCAACGCCGCGCGGGAGCTCACGCCGCACTTGGCGAAGATGTTCGTGAGGTGGCCCTCGACGGTCTTCTCGGCGAGGAACAGCTCGGCGGCGATCTCGCGGTTGCTGCGCCCCTCGGCGACGAGCGTGGCGATCTCGCGCTCACGGCCGGAGAGCTCACCGCGCGCGAACCGCCGCTGGCGGCCCGGCGCCTTCTCGCCGAGTTTGCGGAGCGCCTGAGCAGCCTCGTCCTGCAGCCGCTGCGCGCCCGGGACGGCCTGCGCGGCGACCAGGTCCTCCTTGGACCCGCGCACGATCCCGCGGATGAGGTGCGCCTGCGCGGCGTTCAATGGGAACGGGGAATCGACCACCAAGTCGGCGAGCGCGGCGTCGCCGGTCATCGCGGCTTGCGCGAGCCGGAGCCGGTCGCGCGGGAACCGCAACGGGAGCGGCTCCGCCAGCGCAGCCGCCTCGCCGAACCGCTGCGCCGCCACCTCCGGCCGCCCCAGCGCCGCTTCCGCCCCGGCCGCCACGAGCAGGAGCAGCGCGTGCCGGCCGGGATCGAGCTTGGAGCCCGTGAGCCGGACCTGCTCGAGCGCGCGGTCGGGCTCCCCCGTCTCCAGGAACGTGGCCGCGGCGAGCCCGTGCGTGGCGATCGTGAGGAAGCTGGTGTCGAGTTGCGCCGCGAGCGAGGAGGCTTCGGCCGCCGCCGCGCTCGCCCGTTCCCGCTCCCCCATCACCGCGGCGATGTAGCCCTCTTCGGCGCGCGCCCACGACAGCAGCTGGTCGTGGCGGGCGCCCTCGACGGCCTGCTCGGCCACCGCGAGCGCCTCGGTGAGCCGGCCTTGGCGCTCCAGCGCGTGCGCGAGCCCGACGAGCATCGGCAGCCGGAACTGCCCGTGGGCCGCGCGGCGGAAGTGACGGATGGCGTCCGCGTCGCGCTCGCACATGTACTCCGCGAACGCCAGGTAGTAGGCGGCGTCGGTGAGCTGCTCGTCCGGGGTGGAATCGACGATCGCGACCGCCTCGTCCAGCGCCTCCTCCGCGGTGGAGAGCTCACCGAGCGTCCCGTGCGCGAGCGCGAGCAGCGCCCACGGGACGGCGTTGAACGGATCTTGCGCCGCGGCGCGCTTCGCGCGGGACTTCAGCGCGACGTAGTCGGGCTGGTAGACGGCGTCGACGAGCTGCGCGAGGTCGTACTCGGGCAGCGCGCTGAGTCGGGCGTGCGCAGCGGCGTGGCGGCCGAGCAGGTGCTCGCAGGTGGCGGTCGCGGCGATCAGGCGCTGGTCGCCAGGCACCAGGTTCAGCGCCTCCTGCAGCGCGCTGCGCGCGTGCTCGAGCCGCCCGGTGGCCGCGAGCGCGTCGGCGAGCGGGACGAGCAGGGAGCGGCGACGGTCGCGCCGGAGCCGCTGCGCGGCCGCGTACCAGCGCGCGGCGACTTCCGGCCGGGCCTGCTCGGCGGCCTCGACGAGCACGGCGATCGCCTCCTCGTCCCCTGCCCTCGCGCAGCGCTCGAGGTGATGCGCGCGATCCTGCGCGCGGCCGGACCTGAGCGCGTCGGCGGCACGGGCGTGCGCCGCGAGCCGCCAGCCCGGGCCGGTGCCTTCGTAGACGGCGCGGCGCACGATCGGGTGCCGGAAGCGGTAGCGGCGGCCGGAGCCCTTGAGGAGCCCGGCGGTGATCGCCTCGTCGAGCGCGGCGAGGTCCTCCTCCAGGCCCGCGGCGGCCAGCGTGAGGTCCAGATCCTCGCCCGCGACCGCCGCGCCGTGCACGAGCGTGCGCGCGGGCGCGCTCAAGACGGCGAGCTCCTCCTGCACGGCGGCCACGATCTTCGGCGGGACGCCGCGTGCCTGGCCGGCGAGCTGGGTCAAATAGAAGGGGTTGCCGCCGCTCAGGCGCTGCAGCGCGGGCGTGTACCCAGCCATCTCCTCGGCGCTCAGCGACGTGAGCGGGAGGTCGATCAGCAGGCCGCGCCGGTCGGCGGACTCGAGCGCGCTGAACAGCGCGGCGGGCGCGCGACGATAGGCGAACGCGATCAGCACGCCGCCGCCTGGAGGTTTGCGCAGCAGGGTCGCGAGGATCTCCGCATCCTCGTCCGAGAGGTCGTCGATGATGGCGACGACGGGCGGGCGCAGGTCGTCGAGATCGTCCGTCACGCGCACCCGCTCCGCGCGGGCCACGTCGGCGAGGGCGTGCAGCAGGGTCGTCTTGCCGATGCCGGGCTCCCCGTGCAGGGCCACGAACGCCGTGGACCGCTGCTCCCGCACGGCCTCCCTCATCGCGTTCAGCTCTGGGACGCGTCCGACGATGGTCCGGACACTAACCCCCCTGACCGGGTGCGCGCCAGGGGGTTTCCCGGGTGGTTGCGCACGTTCCCCGCGCAGAGGGTCGTGAGCATGCGCAAACGCCTCCTCATCCTCCCCCTCGCCCTGCTCGCCGGCACCGCTTCGGTCGCCACCGCGCAGGTCGTCAACAACGATCACGACCGCGGGCCAGTCGCCGGGCAGCTGATCGATCACCCCTGTGGGCCCGAACAACAGAGCGTGGTCCGGACGCAGAGCGCGGTCGGCTCGACGAACTCGACCGCGCCCGATCCGCTCGGGGCCGCGACGATGACCGTCAACGTGCCGGACGGTCAGACGCGCTGCATCAGGGTCTTGTTCACGGCTGAGACCTCGTGCACCGGTTTCGCCGGCGCGCCGAACGACTACTGCCGCATCCAGGCCACGATCGACGGTGCCCCGATGGACCCGAACGGCGCCGGGTTCATGACCATCGACTCCGAGGACGCGAGCGGCGACGGCCACGCGTTCGAGTGGATCAAGCGCGTCGGCGATGGCCCGCACGTGATCGAGCTCGTGCGCACGGTGGGCAACGCCGCGACGACGTTCACCCACGACGACTGGACGCTGGACGTCGCCCTCAAGCTCTGACGCCGTCCTTGAAGACGGTGTTGACGAGCGGCACACCCGGCCGGTAGGCCAGGTGGATGTGGGAAGGCGCTTCGAGCAGGACGGCATCGGCTCTCGCCCCCGGGGCGAGGTGGCCGATGTCGCTCCGCCGGAGCGCCTTCGCGCCGCCCAGAGTGGCGGCGCGGACGGCCTCGTCGGGCGTCATGCGCATCTCGCGCACGGCGATCGCGATGCAGAACGGGATGTTGGTCGTGTAGCTCGAGCCGGGGTTGCAGTCGGCGGCGAGCGCGACCTGGACGCCCGCGTCGATCAGCCGGCGGGCGTCGGGGTACTGCGCGCGGGTGGAGAACTCGGCACCGGGCAGCAGCGTCGCAACGGTGTCGGAGTTGGCCAGCGCGTCGATGTCTGCGTCCGTGACGTGCGTGCAGTGGTCGGCGGAGGCTGCTTGGAGCTCGACCGCGAGCTGGATGCCCGGGCCGTGCTGGAGCTGGTTGGCGTGCACACGGGGCGTGAGGCCCTTTGCGATGCCCGCCTGGAGGATGGCTCGGGTCTGTTCGCCGTCGAACGCGCCCGCCTCGCAGAACACGTCGATCCAGGTCGCGTGGGGCGCGCAGGCGTCGAGCATCTTGCCTTTGACGAGGTCGGTGTAGGTGTCGGGATCGTGCTCGGGTGGGACGACGTGGGCGCCGAGGAACGTGCGCTCCAGCCCGTCCGCCACGCGCAACGACCGTTCCTCGTCCGCGACCGTGAGGCCATAGCCGGACTTCGTCTCCATCGTCGTCGTCCCGGAACGGAGCGCCTCCCCCACGAGCCGGTGCATGTTCGCCCGCAGCTCGTCGTCACTCGCGGCGCGAGTGGCCTGGACCGTCGTCTTGATCCCGCCGGCGGTGTACGGGCGGCCCTCCATGCGCGCGGCGAACTCCTCCGCGCGGTCGCCCGCGAACACGAGGTGACCGTGGGAGTCGACGAAGCCCGGGATCAGCGCGCGGCCCTCCGCGTCGAGTCGGTCGCCGCTGGTGCCTTCCGGGACCTTCGTGCCGACCCAGGCCACCTTGCCGGCCTCGAACAGGATCGCGGCGTCGCGCAGCGTCCCCAGGTCGGGGTCGTTGGTGACGAGCGTGCCGATGTTGGTGATCAGCATCCGACGATGGTGTCGGCGACGTCCGCGGCGGTGGCGGCGAACACGATCGACTCGAGCATCGTGTCGGGTTCGGCGGTCTCCAGGCGCGGCGAGGTGAGGTCCAGCGTGATCAGGTCGGCGCGGAAGCCGGGTGCGATCCGGCCGGCGTCGTCCCAGCCCAGGCAGGCGTGGTTCGTGGCCGCTTCGAGCAGAGCGCGCGCCGTGAAGTGGCCGCGGCGTTCGGTCTTCAGCCGCAGGTTGAGCTCCACCGCGCGCGCCTCCTCGAACAGGTCGATGATCGCGTGGCTGTCGCTGCCGAGCGCAAGCCGCGGACCGGCGTTCCCGATGCCGTCGGCGAGGTCGCGCTCGGTCGTCGGGCACATGCAGATCGTGGTCTCGCCGAGATCGTCGGTCGGTGCCAGGTGCGTCGCGTGGACCGCGGTCGAGTCCGGCCCGAGCGCGCCGTGCTCGGCCAGCAGCTGCACCGGGGTGCGACCCGTGGCAGCGAGACAGGCCTCGTTCTCGGCGCGCTGCTCGGAGACATGGAAGTGCAGCGGGCGTCCGTGGGCGAACTCCACGACGGAGGCGAGCTGGTCGGGCGGGACGGCGCGAACGGAGTGGATCGCGGCGCCGACCTTCGCGCCTTGGATCGCACTGACCCGCGCGGCCCACTGGGCCGCGTCGCCGTCGCTGAAGCCGCGTTGGGCCGTGTTCGGCGGCTCGCCGAAGCCACCGGCGAGGTAGCACGCGTCGAGCAGCGTGAGCCGGATGCCGACCTCGTTCGCCGCGGCGATCAGCGCGTCGGAGAAGTGCAGGTAGTCGAACTCGCCGACGGTGGTGATGCCCGCCTTGAGCATCTCCGCGTAGGTGCCGCGCGCGAACTCGAAGCACCGGTCCGGCGTCATCGTCTCCGCCAGCGCGTACATGTCCTCCCGCCACGTCCAGAAGGACCCGCCACCGCGTTGCGTGCGCCCGCGGAGCGCCCGCTGGAACGCGTGCGAGTGCGCGTTGGCGAGGCCCGGAAGCGTGACGCCGCGCAGGTGGGTGCCCGCGCGGGGCGCGCCGGGGCGGACGGCGACGATGCGCCCGTCCGCGACGTCGATCGCGACGTCCGCGGCGACCGCGTCGCCGCCGAGCCACGCGAAGTCCGCGAAGTACGTCGTGGTCGCGCCCGCCGCCGTGCCGCTCGCCGCCGCCGCCTCGCCGCTCGCCGCCGCCGCTTCGCCGCTCGC
>JAPDDQ010000651.1 GCA_027587225.1 Solirubrobacter taibaiensis | reverse complement strand
GTCAAGAAACAGTTGAACAAGAAAGTAAATGGTTAACCTCAGATGCATGGGCATATCCTGCAATGTTGAGTTTTATCTTAGGTTTGACACTTGTTTGGATGTTAAATGGTGAATACACCACGATTTCTGCACCAATGGGCTTAGAAATCGTTGGTCCTAAAGCCGTAGGTCAAGCGTTATTTACTCACTATCTATTATTGGTAGAAGTTGCCGCGATGTTGTTGCTTGCAGCCCTAGTTGCTGCATATCACTTAGGCAAACGTGAACCAAGTGCAGAAGAGGATAAAGAATAATGGGACACATCCCTTTAGAACATGGTTTGATTGTCGCAACCATCCTTTTTGCACTGGGTTTTTACGGTGTAATGGTGCGTCGCAACCTATTATTTATGCTAATGAGCCTTGAAATCATGATGAATGCTGCTGCATTAGCATTTGTCCTAGCAGGTAGCGTTTGGTCTCAGCCAGATGGTCAAGTGATGTTTATTTTAATTTTGACACTTGCTGCTGCCGAGGCGTGTATCGGTCTTGCGATCGTCCTTCAGTTTTATCATCGCTTCCATCACTTG
>JAPDDQ010000650.1 GCA_027587225.1 Solirubrobacter taibaiensis | reverse complement strand
TTGCTACAATATTCAATCCAAACTTCCCACGAATATCTAATTCAATTAAAGAGTGCCCATCAATTTTTTTATTCGCAATAATCTCTACAATACTATGCTCATCTGAAAGCTCAAGGTAGTCTAGCACATTGCTTGATGCAATATTATTAGCAATCCTTTTTCCCATATCACGTTCTGGATGCACAATATGATCTGCACCTATTTTACTTAACACTTTTTCATGATAATCATTTTGAGCTTTTACAGTAATATTTTTTACACCCAACTCTTTCAAAATCAAAGTCGTTAAAATACTTGAATTTAAATTATCTCCAATAGCAACGACTACGTGATCAAAATTTCGAATACCAAGGCTTTTTAATACCATCTCATCTGTTGAATCTGCAATTACAGCATGCGAAGCTATATTTGCAAATTCATTAATTTTATCCTCATCTGAATCGATTGCCATTACTTCCATTCCTAATTGAGCTAGTTCTCGGCAAATACTTCCACCAAAGCGACCAAGTCCAATGACAGCAAATTCTTTTTCTTTCTCACCCACGGGAATTCCTCCAATAACTTCAAG
>JAPDDQ010000649.1 GCA_027587225.1 Solirubrobacter taibaiensis | reverse complement strand
CGATCCGACTTTTGCCGTCTTCCACTTTTAGTTCTACTGGCTCTGGTTTTATACCTTCAGCTTTCAAACTATCTTTCACGTATTCAACATCTTTAGGTAGTGTATCTTCTACTAGCACCTTTTCTAGTTTTCCGTTTTCTACCGTATTATAAAATGTAATTCGGTATTCCACTTCTTCTCCTAGTTTTGGTGTTTGATTCGTTACGCTTTTTTCAACATCCACTTTACCGTATTTATAATCCAGCGTAATCTTTTCTTCTGGATGCTCAGTTTGTCCATTCGGCTCACTCACAACCGCTTTATTAACAATCGTTTCTCCGGCTTTTGCCTCTTCTTTTACTTTCACTTTAAAGGCAATGCTTCGCTCTTTTGTATCCGTAATCTCTGGATATTTTGCGATTACCTTACCATTTTCTACTTTTAACTCTACTGGATTTGGTTCAGCACCTTCAGCTCTCTCACTGCCTTGAACAAATTCTAAGTTAGCTGGAATTTCATCTTCTATTGTAACTGCATCTAGTTTTCCGTTTTCCACCGTATTTTTAAAGCTAATTTGATATTCAACTTCT
>JAPDDQ010000648.1 GCA_027587225.1 Solirubrobacter taibaiensis | reverse complement strand
GCCTCTGTAGCGCAATGGCTATGGATCGAACAAGTCTCAGGCATTCCAAATCGAGATCAATTCAACAGCATTCACGAAGACCTGATTAAGCGTTGGAAAACTATTTTGCCTCGGGGAAGCCATCTCCACTTTGCAGCTTGTCAGGAAGCAGGGAGAGAAGATTGGGGCAATTTAGAATACTTAATGGATACTGCCTTTCAAGCTCATTTACAGGTCTCTGAACTATCGATGGAAAATATTGGTTGGAATGGTCAGAGTTTTGTAGATCTAAACAATCGACCGATTCAAAATCTATTTAAGTTATATCCGTGGGAATGGATTTGGGAAGAATCATTTGCCCAGTATCTTCAGCCAGAAACGAACTGGATCGAACCGTGTTGGAAAATATTGCTCTCCAATAAAGCGATTTTAGTTGAGCTATGGAAGCGGTATCCAAATCACCCACTGTTGGTTGAAACCTATGCCTATGACCCTGAACAAAACTTCAGTGGAAAATGGGTTAAAAAACCAATCTTGGCGAGAGAAGGGGCAAATATCCGTGTCTTGCAAGATGGTCAGGATCAGGGCGC
>JAPDDQ010000647.1 GCA_027587225.1 Solirubrobacter taibaiensis | reverse complement strand
GTCCAGGGTAAATATTTTTCACATGAGAACCGACACGTTCTACAATACCAGTGGCATCTATACCTAGAATAAAAGGTAGTGCTTTATTTCCTTTTTTACCATAACGTGATTTAATATCAGCGAAATTTACACTAGTAGCAACTACGCGAATTAAAACTTGATCTTCTGAAATAGCCGGTATATCAAAATCTGTATATTTCATCACTTCAGGACCACCGAACGACGTTACAACGATAGCTTTCATTATATGTCCTCCTAAATTTGACTATATAAATTATTTTAAATCTTTATCAGAAATTGGAAAATTATATAATAGTTATGTGTGGTTATAAGTGAAGCTTATGAACTCAGTGGATCATTATATTAATTTATATAAAAAACTTTTTCGGAAAAATCGAACGAAATATGAATTACGTGCCAATATATAGTGTAAGACAAAGGAGGGCTGGAATATGAAGGGTGAAATAGATTACGCACATTTAATTCAATTAACTTTATCAGGCAATAAAGAAGCGTATAGCGAATTGTATGATGTAACGATTCAAGAAGTATATAAAACAGCACATTTT
>JAPDDQ010000646.1 GCA_027587225.1 Solirubrobacter taibaiensis | reverse complement strand
CACGTGCATGTCTTTTCTAACGAGTCGCATTTTTATCAGCTTTAGTGATCATTTTCTTGTCACTCCTTTCTCTCACCTAACGGGTTTACTTAGCAGTTTTACCTTCTTTACGACGAACAACTTCGCCTTCGTAACGAATACCTTTACCTTTGTAAGGCTCAGGAGCACGTACAGCACGGATGTTAGCAGCGAATTCGCCAACACGTTGCTTGTCGATACCTTTAATTACGATCTTAGTTGGTGCAGGTACTTCAACTTCAAGACCTGCTTCCGGAGTCATTTCTACTGGATGAGAATAACCTACGCTTAATACAAGTTTATCACCTTGTTTTTGAGCACGGTAACCAACACCGACTAATTCAAGTCCCCGTGCGAAACCTTCAGTTACACCTTCAACCATGTTTCCGATTAAAGCACGAGTTGTACCGTGTAATGCACGGTGTTCCTTCTGTTCAGATGGACGCTCAACTGTTAATGTATTCTCTTCAATTTTGATAAGCATATCAGCATTGAAAGTACGAGTTAATTCACCTTTAGGGCCTTTTACTGTTACAGTATTGTCTTCTGCA
>JAPDDQ010000645.1 GCA_027587225.1 Solirubrobacter taibaiensis | reverse complement strand
AGGGCAAACTGGATTAAGCCAGCCTTTTGAAAAGGGTGTGCGTCGTGGCATAGTTGATGGCATCGATATTATTGAATTTGAATTGCCTTATTCTAATGCTTTGTCCTTTCTTAAACGCGTACTTATATTCTTAAGTTTCGCATTTAAGTCGATTCGCGTGGCACTCACCGAACCTTACGATGTGGTTTTTGCCACAACCACACCGCTCACAGCAGGTATTCCTGGTATTTTTGCAAAATGGCTACGTCGTAAAACCTTTGTATTTGAGGTGCGTGATTTATGGCCAGAATTACCCAAAGCTATGGGAGTGATTAAGAATCCCATCATTTTGATGATGATGTCTATGCTCGAATGGTTGTCTTACCATTCAGCCGATCGTTTAATTGGACTGTCACCAGGGATTGTGGATGGCATTATTGGTCGTGGTATTCAGCCTGAGCGTGTGGCCTCAATTCCCAATGGATGTGATTTGGATATTTTCGATCAGCCGATTGAGGTATGGCGTCCAGAAGGTGTCAATCGCCGTGATTTGATGGCGATTTTTACAGGTACACATGGTCTAGCCAATG
>JAPDDQ010000644.1 GCA_027587225.1 Solirubrobacter taibaiensis | reverse complement strand
AAAAAGTCGCAGAAAGCCTGAAGGCTGGAGAGGAAGTAAAGCTTGTCAACAATGGAAATATATACGGTGTCATTCAAATAGAAGATATTTTTGTACCAGATAAAGAAAAAGAAGCGTTACTTGTATATAAAACAACGGATGAGGCTCATCCAGGAGTGAAAAAATTATATGAACGACCAAACGTTTACGTTGGAGGAACTATTATTCTAACAAAACGCTTTGAAAATAATCAATTTCCTTCTTATCATTTAGACCCAATTGAAACGAGGGAAGCATTTAAAAAACGTGGGTGGAAAACAGTGGTCGGATTTCAAACGAGAAACCCGGTACATCGTGCCCATGAGTATATTCAAAAATCTGCTCTTGAAATTGTAGATGGTCTCTTTTTAAATCCGCTCGTTGGAGAAACGAAATCGGATGATATTCCTGCTGATGTAAGAATGGAAAGCTATGAAGTACTTCTTCAAAACTATTATCCGAAAAATCGTGTCTTTTTAAGTGTATTTCCTGCTGCCATGCGTTACGCAGGACCAAGGGAAGCGATATTTCATGCGTTAGTAAGAAAGAATT
>JAPDDQ010000643.1 GCA_027587225.1 Solirubrobacter taibaiensis | reverse complement strand
TAATTGATATACAGGTTGATTTAGTTTTTTGCCCATTATATCAAAACAGGCAATATCAATTGCGGCTTTCGCTGTTGGAACACCGTAAATTGTATTGTCCATCATGTCGTGTATTTTTTCGATATTCATTGGATTTTGCCCGATTAGAGCAGGGGTTAGCGTATGTTTTAAAGTATAGAAAGTACTTTCCCATGATTCACCTGTGACGTGATCATCAGCAACGCCTTCACCGTAACCGATAATACCTTCATCTGTTTCCATTTTGACGATAATAGAGGGCATATCAGAATAAGAGCCATAACTAATAACAAACGGATTGCGAAGCGGTAAACGAATTGCGTAAAGATGAATAGCTGTAATTTTCATTGAATAGAAACCCCTTCCTGTTTACAATAGTTTTGTACATTTGATATAGTTGACGTTAAATAGTCGTTAATTAATGATAAGGAGTTAGAGAAAATGATGATAAAAATTGCAGTTGTCGGTTCAAAGGAGTTTATGGAGAACCTTTTTCCTATTGCTCAAAAATTAGAAGGAATAGAAATTGATCCATATATTTACCTTCATCCG
>JAPDDQ010000642.1 GCA_027587225.1 Solirubrobacter taibaiensis | reverse complement strand
ATGTCATCTTACAACCTGGACATCTTATTGTATTTGTATTTGAAAACCCGTTTTTTCCTTCTCCAAACATTGTTGATTCACCGTGTAATAAACCAGCAAATACATCATGAAATGAAAAGTTAGACTGTGATGATTGAAAGAAAGACGTATAGCCACTTTGCTCCGCACATTGCTCACAAAGATGAACTTCCGCCTTCTTCTCGTTGATTACTTTTGTATAATGTAAAGTTGCTGGTCTTATATTACAGTTTTGACAAGTCATCAATATCCCCACCTTTACAACAGGAACGATCTACCTCATGATACTTTTCATACATTACTAGATTGTCCTCTTGCCTTAATCCACTCAGATAAAAGTACATGCTCTTTTGCAAAACTTCTACAATATTTAACTGCCCTATCTTAATTATCATTCTTTTACAAAAGCTGTATTTATTTATATTTCAGTGTTCTTAACATTGCGCATAATATTCGAGCCCTAAGTTCATCTCGAGAAGGAACATCCATTGATAATACAGAACGGTCTATTACACTTAACATCAGTTTCGCTTCACGATTTGTTATGATTCC
>JAPDDQ010000061.1 GCA_027587225.1 Solirubrobacter taibaiensis | reverse complement strand
GCGCCGCCGCCCCGCGCCGCGCGGCGCGCTGGCCACCGGCTGCCGTTCGCCGGCTTCACCGCGTCGCCGGCCCGCACCGCGCGGCGCGCTCACCGCCACCCTCACCAGCCGCTGTTCGCCGACCTCGCGACGGCGCGTATGGGAGACCAAACCACGTGAGCGCCACCCTCACGCCGCCGAGCGAGACGAGCGCGCCCGACGACCACGGGATCACCGCGAAGCCGATCGTCACACCGGCGCCGCGCCAGCGCCGCGACGCGGGCGAGCCACTGCTGCCGCGCTCGGTCGCGCGACTGATCGGGTTCACGCTGCTCGCCGCGTGGGGCGCGTTGCACTGGATGCAGATGCTCGAGCCGCCCGAGCCGGGGCGGGCGTGGCTCGTCGTGGCGGTCGGACTGGTCGCGGCCGGCGCGATGCTCGCCGCTGGGCGGCTGCCGACGACGCGGCAACGCACGCTCGCGGCGATCGCGGCGCTCATCCCGATCGCCGCGCTGATGCTGCTCGCGGGTCGGGTCGCCGACGAGCTGGTCCTGCCGATGGGGTGGAGCGAGCTCGCGGGCGGGATCTCCCGCGCGATCGAAGATCTGCCGGGCATCCGCGTGCCCTACCGCGGGCTGGACGAGTGGGTGCGCACCGCGATCCCGCTCGGCGGGTCGGCGTTGGTCGTGCTCGCCGCCGTCCTCGCGTTCTGGCCGCGACGGACGAAGCTCGGGTTCCCGGGTTTCGCGCTGCTCGCCCTGATGGTCCTGTACGTGGTCCCGGTGGTCGCGCTGATCATGGAGCACGAGTTCTGGCGCGGGGCGGCCTTCACGCTGCTGATGGTGGTCTTCCTCCGACTCGAGAAGCTGCGCAGGACGGACGCGCTGGCGGCGGGGGCGCTCGCGCTCGGCGCCACGGTCGTGGCGTTCGTGGCGGCGCCGATGCTCAACCGCGACCAGCCGTGGTTCGACTACGAGACGTGGGCCGCCGAGACCTCGACGTCCAAGTCCACGACGTTCACCTGGAGCCACAGCTACGACGGGCTGAACTGGCCGCGCGACGGCCGCGAGCTGCTGCGCGTGACCGCACAACGTCCCGCGTACTGGAAGGCCGAGAACCTCGACATCTTCGACGGCGAGAAATGGGTGCGCAGCCGGCTGGGCTCGACGACGCCGGACATCCCCGAGGATGACCCGCGGTTCCTGCGCCGCAACACGCAGGAAATCAAGGTCTCGATCCGCAACCTGCGCACCGACCGGTTCATCACGGCCGGCTACGCGATCGACGTCGACATCCCACGCCTGAACGACCTCCCGACGCTCGACGGTCTGTACGTCGCGCCGCGCACGCTGCGCCGCGGCGACGCCTACACGGCCACCGTCTACACGCCGCGGCCCACCGAGAACCAGCGCCGCCGCGCGGGCTCGGAGTACGACGAGTCGCTGCAGGAGTACACGTCGATCATCGCCGCCGAGGGGAACCTCACGGGCGCCCCGCGCAACTTCCTGCAGTTCCCGTTCTTCGGCCGCGACCCCGACGACATCTTCACGCGCGAAGGGACGTTCGGCGACGCGCCCGGCCTGATCCAAAGCGCCGGCCTCGCACGCACGTACGCGCTCGCCCGCCAGTTGGCCGACGGCGCGGACACGCCCGAGGAGTACGTGCAGCGCGTCCTCTCCTACCTGGGTGACACGGAGAACTTCACCTACAGCGAGACGCCGCCGCCCGAGGCGGGCACGCTCGACGGCTTCCTGTTCGACGCGCGCCAGGGCTACTGCCAGCAGTACTCGGGCGCGATGGCGTTGCTGCTGCGGATGGCAGGCATCCCGGCGCGCGTGGCCACCGGCTTTTCGACCGGCGCCACCGACACCAAGACCGGCGAGTACGTCGTGCGCGACTTCGACGCGCACTCCTGGGTGGAGGCCTACTACCCCGGTTACGGCTGGGTGACGTTCGATCCGACCCCGGCGGCGAGCCCCGCGCGCAGTCAACCCGCCGACGCCATCGCCCGCACCGGCGGCCTCACCGGCTCGGTGCCGAGCACGCCCGCGGACGCGCTCTCCGAGCGTGGCGGCGGCATCCCGATCGCGGCGGAGTCGCGCCCGTGGTGGCATTACGGCCTCGTCGTGATCGCCCTGGCCGGACTCGCCGCGGCGGCTGTCGCAGGCCTCCGCCGCTGGCGCCGCGGCGCGCCGCCCGCGCTCTCGGAGCTCGAACGCGCGCTCAAGCGCGCCCGCCGCCAGCCCGCCCCGGGCACCACGTTGCACGCGCTCGAGCGGAGCTTCCAGCAGCACACGCCCGCGGCCGCCGGCTACGTCAAGGCGCTGCGCGAAAGCCGCTACCGCGACGAGCCCGCCCGGCCCACCCGGGCGCAACGCCGCGGCCTGCGGTCCGAGCTCGGACGCGGGGGAGGCGTCACCGGCCGCCTGCGTGCGTGGTGGGCTCTACCACCCCGTTAACAGACGCCCTTCCCAGGCCTACAATCGGAGGGATGGACGATGTCTATGACCTCTATCAGCGAGGAATGGCGCTGCTGGAGGACGGGCACTTCCACCAGGCGGTGATCCCGCTCCAGAAGGCCCGCGATCTGGACCCCGAGAAGACCTCGATCCGCGAGGCGCTCGGCCGAGCCTGTTACCGCTCGGGCAACTACGAACAGGCCCGCGCGGAGTTCGAGGCCGTGGTGGACCGCGCGCCCACGAACGACTACGCGCTCTTCTGTCTCGGACGCAGCCTGATGCAGCTCGGCCGCAACAGCGAAGCGCGCAAACCGCTGACGCTCGCGGCCAACATGAACCCGCGCCGCCGCGACTACGCGATCTACCGCGATCGAGCCCGCAAAGCAGCCTGAAAGAGACATCCGCTGCTAACCTGAATGAACAAGCTTTTCGCGGCCGGTAGGCCACTTTGGGAAGCGGGCGAAGAGCCCGCTTTTTTATTGGGAAGAGGAGGTGACATGAGCGATATTCAGGCCGAGATCGAGACCCGTCTCGCAGAGACGGAGCCCCAGGTCGAGGTACTGCTCGCCGAGGTCCGTGGCGACCTGGTCCGCCTCTTCATCGACCACCCGCAGGGGGTGTCGCTCGAGCTCTGCGAGCGGGTCACGAACCTGCTGCCGGAACTCCGTGAGCGGTACGCGCTCGAGGTCTCGAGCCCCGGCGCGCAGCGCCCGCTCACGAAGCCCGAGCACTTCCGCCGCTACGTCGGACGCAAGGCCAAGGTCCGCACGCGGGACGCCAAGGACGGCCATAGGTCATTCACCGGCGAGCTCCTCAACGCCACCGAAGACATGGTCACCGTGGCCGCGTCGACGGGCGTCGTGTCGATTGCTTACGCCGACATCCACCGTTCGAACCTCGTGGGAGACTGAGGCACATGTCCGCTGAGATCGTCGAAGCCGTAAAGACTCTCGGGCGCGAGAAGGGCATCTCCGAGGAGAAGCTGATGGGCGCGCTCGAGGACGCGCTGCTCAGCGCGTACAAGAAGCAGCCCGGCGCGGCGCGGTACGCCCGCGTGCGCATGGACCGTGACTCCGGCGACTTCATCGTCGAGGAGTTCCTGCTGCCCGAGGACCTCGAGGACCAGCTCCTCGACGAGGCCGAGGAGCAGGCGACGGGCGCGCTCGAGCGTCGCGTGGACCCGGAGACGGGCGAAGTCATCATCCCCGAGGCCCCGGACATCGATCCGGGCCGGCTGAGTGACTTCGAGGACCAGATCGAGATCCGTGACGTCACGCCGCACGACTTCGGTCGCATCGCCGCGCAGACCGCCAAGCAGGTCATCCTGCAGCGGATCCGCGAGGCCGAGCGCGACATGATGTTCGAGGAGTACCGCGACCGCGTCGGCGAGCTGATCACCGGCATCGTCCAGCAGTCCGACTCCCGCTACACGCTCGTGCAGCTGCGCGAGCGCGTGGAGGCGCTGCTGCCGAAGTCCGAGCAGGTCGACGGTGAGCGCTACGACCATTCGCAGCGCATCAAGGCCGTGATCAAGGAAGTGTCTTCGAGCACGCGCGGCCCGAGCATCATCGTCAGCCGCCGCGACCCGGAGCTGATCAAGAAGCTGTTCGAGCTCGAGGTGCCGGAGATCGCCGACGGCCTGGTGGAGATCACCGGCGTCGCCCGCGAGCCCGGCTACCGCTCCAAGATCGCCGTCGTCTCGCACGCCGATGGCGTGGACCCGGTCGGTGCGTGCGTGGGCCCGCGTGGCTCGCGGGTGCGCATGGTCGTGTCCGAGCTGCGCGGCGAGAAGATCGACATCATCCCGTACAACGAAGAGCCGGCCCGCTTCGTGGCGAAGGCCCTCAGCCCCGCGCGTGTGCGTGAGGTGCTGGTGGACGACACCAACAAGCAGGCCACGGTGATCGTCCCGGACGACCAGCTGAGCCTGGCGATCGGCCGCGAAGGCCAGAACGCCCGTCTCGCCGCCCGCCTCACCGGCTGGCGCGTGGACATCCGGAGCGAAACCGAGTTCGCCAAGGAAGAGCAGGACACCGGGTACGGCGAGGAGGAGGAGACCGGCGGCCGCTGCGCCGCGATCCTCGGCAACGGTCGCCGTTGCCCGAACGCCTCGCTGCCCGGCTCGCGGTACTGCGGCCTCGACGCCCACCAGGCGCTCGCGAACCAGGACTCAGACCGCGTCGAGGCATAGGGACTACACCCCGCACCGTCGGTGCGTTGGCTGCGGAGCGGTCGTGCCCCAGGCACGGTTGCTCCGTTTCGCTAACGTGGACGGTTGCGCGGTGCCGGATCCTCGCGCGTCCCTGCCCGGTAGGGGCGCCTGGTTGCATCCAGCCCGCGACTGTTTCGAAGTCGCGACGGCCCGTCGTGCCTTCAACCGGGCTTTCCGCGCCCCCGTATCCCTCTCACAGGAAACCGTAGACTTAACCCAAACATGGCCAAGAAGCGCGTCCACGAGCTAGCCAAGCAATATTCGATGCCTCTACCGGAGGTCATCAAGCGCCTGAATGCGTACGGACTTGACGTGAAGGCTGCCGCGACCGCCGTGGACGAGAAGCTCGCCGACGCTGCGCTCACCGGCAAGCCCAAGCCCAAGGCCGCCGCTGCCAATGGCGCTGTCGCCAAGAAGCCTGCTGCGCAGCCGCTGCAGGCGCGTGCCGGCTTCGGCCACGGCACCGCCCGCGCCCCGCGCGCGGAGAACCTTGCCCCGCCGCCCAAGCCCAAGGCGAAGGCGAAGCCCAAGCCGGGTGCCGGCAACAGCCAGCGCGGCGACAACGGTCAGCGCCGGCCCACGCGGTCGAGCCTCCAGGGCGCTTCGCCCGGTGCCGGCGGCGGCGTCCGTCGTGTCGTCATCGACTCTCAGGCCTCGCGCCGTCCGGGTGGCCCCGGCGGCGGTCCCGGTGGCCCGGGCGGCGGTCCCGGTGGCCCCGGCGGCCCCAACCGTCCGCCGCGCCGTCGCGGTGGCCGTCGCCGTCGCGGTACCTACGAAGAGCCCGTCGCGCAGGACACCAGTGCGCTGAAGGCCGACGTCATCCGCGTCAACTCCGGGTCGACCGTCAAGGACGTCGCGGAGTACCTCGGCGTGGCCGTGCCGGAGGTCATCAAGAAGCTGATGGGCCTCGGCGAGATGGCGACGCTGACGCAGACGCTCAACGACGACGCCATCCAGGTGCTCGCCGACGAGTTCGACAAGCAGATCGAGATCGTCACGGCCGCCGAGGACGCGAACGCGGACCCGACGTTCGAGGACGACGACGACGACCTGGAACCGCGCCCGCCCGTGATCACGATCATGGGTCACGTCGACCACGGCAAGACGTCGCTGCTGGACGCGATCCGCGAGACGGAAGTCGCCGCGGGCGAGGCCGGTGGCATCACGCAGCACATCGGCGCCTACCAGGTCCACAAGAACGACAAGATCATCACGTTCCTGGACACCCCGGGCCACGAGGCGTTCACCGCCATGCGTGCCCGTGGTGCCGAGGCCACGGACATCGCCGTGATCGTGGTCGCCGCCGACGATGGCGTGCGCCCGCAGACGCGCGAGGCCGTGGACCACGCGAAGGCGGCCGACGTGCCGATCGTCGTGGCGGTCAACAAGATCGACAAGGAAGGCGCGCAGCCCGATCGCGTGCGCACGGAGATGACCCAGCTCGGCCTCCAGCCGGAGGAGTGGGGCGGGGACACGATGTTCGTGGACGTGTCGGCCAAGACGCGCGACGGCATCGACGACCTGCTCGAGGGTCTGCTGCTGACGGCCGAGATCGAGGAGCTCACCGCCAACCCGGACGCGGATGCGTCCGGCACCGTGATCGAGTCCAAGCTCGATCCGGGCCGTGGCGCCGTCGTGACCGTCCTGGTTCAGCGCGGAACGCTCAAGATCGGCGACAACGTCGTCGCGGGCGCCCACTGGGGCCGCGTGCGAGCGATGTCCGACTACAAGGCCAAGCGCGTGAAGACGGCGACTCCGGCCGAGCCGGTCGAGATCCTCGGCTTCGACACCGTTCCCGAGGCGGGCGAGTTCGTCCGTGTCGTCGAGAACGACCGCAAGGCCCGGCAGATCGCCGGCGAACGCGCTCACCGCCTCAAGCAGGAGGCGCAGGCCCGGCGCAGCGGCATCAAGTTCTCGCTGGCCAAGCTGTTCGATCAGCAGGCGGGCCTCAAGGAGCTCGGCGTCGTGCTCAAGGCCGACGTGTCCGGCTCGCTCGAGGCGTTCGAGGACGAGATCGCGAAGCTGCCGCAGGACGAGATCCTGGTGCAGATCGTGCACTCGGGCGTCGGTGGCATCACCGAGTCCGACATCAACCTGGCCGCGGCTTCCGAGGCCATCGTGATGGGCTTCAACGTCCGCCCGGTCGGCGATGCCGCGTTGCTCGCCTCCCGCGAGGGCGTCGAGATCCGCACCTACTCGGTCATCTACCGCGCGATGGAAGAGCTCCGCGACGCGATGGAGGGCATGCTGGCGCCGGAGACCGTCGAGGACGTCGTGGGCACCGTCGAGGTGCGCGAGACGTTCCGCGCGTCGAAGATCGGCATCATCGCCGGCTGCATGGTCACCGACGGCAAGGTCACGCGCGGCGCCAAGGTGCGCGTGATCCGTGACGCCACCGTTGTCCATGACGGCGAGATCGGTTCGCTGCGTCGCTTCAACGAGGACGTGCGCGAGGTCCTGACGGGCTTCGAGTGCGGCATCGTGCTCGCCAACTACCAGAACGTCCAGCAGGGCGACACGCTGGAGGTCTACGAGACCCGCCAGGTGGAGCGCAAGCTCGCCTAAGGGGCCGTGGCCGAAGAACGCGCGTATGTCGTGCTGATGCGCGTTCATCTGTTCTTTCCGGAGTCCGGCTCGCTGAAGGGCAAGCGAGCCGAGCTCAACCGTGTGAAGGCGCTCCTGCGGGAGCGTCTGCACACGTCGGTGGCCGAGGTCGGCCACCAAGACTCGTGGCAGCGTTCGACGCTGGCGGTCGCCATCGCGGCCCGCTCGGCGGCGCTCGCGCAAGACACCGTAGACACCGTTCAGCGCGCGCTGGACGGCCGATTTCCGCAGGGAGTCCGCGTTGAATACAGGCT
Organism: Solirubrobacter taibaiensis; assembly: GCA_027587225.1. Lineage (GTDB taxonomy): Bacteria > Actinomycetota > Thermoleophilia > Solirubrobacterales > Solirubrobacteraceae > Solirubrobacter > Solirubrobacter taibaiensis. The sequence continues at coordinate 30,176 of JAPDDQ010000061.1, read as the reverse complement.
CGCATCCTGGGAAGACCTGGAGTCACTAGGATGACCTCCGATCGGATGCGCCGGGTCAACGAGGCCGTGAGGGAGGTCTTGTCCGCCGCGATCACCACAGAGCTGAAGGACCCAAGGGTCGGATTCGTCACCGTGACCTCAGTCGAGACATCGCCTGATCTTCGCCATGCGCGCGTTTACGTGTCGGTGCTCGGCAACCCCGGGGAACGACGCCGCACGCTGAAGGCCCTGGACAGCGCGCACGGATTTCTCCAACGCCGCGTCGGGTCCCAGCTGCGGATGAAGAACACGCCGCAACTGCAGTTCGTCTACGACGACACCCCGGAGCGCGGAATGCGGATTACGGAGATTCTCGACCAGGAAGACCCGTCGTAATGGGAGGGTCCAACGGGTCGCTGGCGGCGCGGGAGGAGGTGCTGCAGGCGCTGCTCGCCCACGAGCGGTTCTGCCTCACCACCCACGAGCGTCCCGACGGCGACGCGGTCGGCTCGCTCGCGGCCATGCAGGGCGTGCTGGCGGCGCTGGGCAAGGAGGCGCTCGCGTTCCTGCCCGCCGAGGAGTTCCCGCTCCCGTACGAGTACCGCTTCATCGAGCTCAACGGGCTGGTCACCGAGCCGCCCGCAGACCTCGCCCAGCGGGTGCTGATCTTCCTGGACTGCGGCAACATCGACCGCTCGCCGGTCGGTGAATCGGACGCGCTGCTGGTGATCAACGTCGATCACCACCACGACAACACGCGCTTCGGGATCATCAACCACGTGGACCCGCACGCCTCGTGCACGGCCGAGATGGTGTGGGACCTCGCGCACGGGCTCGGCGTGCAGGCCACGACGCCGATCGCCGAAGCGCTCTATGTCGGTCTGGTCACCGACACGGGCCGCTTCATGTACGAGAACACCGGTCCGCGTGCGCACGAGATGGCCGCCGAGCTGATCGCCGGGGGCCTGGAACCGCACGAGATCTACCGGCACCTGTACGAAGGCGTCCCGCAGGGCAAGCTCGTCCTGCTCGCGCGCGGGCTGTCGAACGTCGAGCGCTTCGACGACGGCCTGCTGACAGTGACGCAGCTGACCGAGGACGACTACCGCCTCGCCGGCGCCGACGAGTCCTTCTCGGAGGGCGTCGTCGATCACCTGCGGTCCGTCGAGGGCACCGCCGTCGCGGGCCTCGTGCGCGCCCAGCTGGGTGGCGGCGGCACGCGCAAGGTCTCGCTGCGGGCCACGGACGACCGGATCGACGTGTCCGCGATCGCTCGCGCGGGCGGCGGTGGCGGGCATCGGCGTGCGGCTGGGTTCTCCACCGAGCTGGACTTCCCCGAGCTGGTCACGTTCCTGCGGGAACAACTCGCGCAGCAGCTCTGACATGACGGACGGCGTTCTGCTTGTGGACAAGCCCGCCGGGGTCACCTCGCATGACGTGGTGGCCCGGATTCGGCGCGGGCTGCCGAAGGGTACGAAGGTCGGCCACGCCGGCACGCTGGACCCGTTCGCGACCGGCCTGCTGTTGATCCTCGTCGGTCGCGGGACGCGCGTGCAGCGGTTCCTGATGGGCCTGCCGAAGCGCTACGAGACGGTCGCCCGGCTCGGGTTCACGTCCACGACGGGCGATCCCGAGGGCGAGATCAAGCCGGGGACCATGCCCGGCGACGAGCTCCATCTGCCGACCGGGATCATCAAGCAGACCCCGCCGGCGTACAGCGCGATCAAGATCAAGGGCAAGCGCGCCTACGCGCTGGCCCGGGCGGGGGAGGAGGTCGAGATCCCCGAGCGCGAGGTGCTCGTGAGCCGTTTCGAGCTCCTCTCACGCGAATACGGCCGCGCGAAGTTCGTCATCGAGTGCTCCTCCGGCACCTACGTGCGCTCGCTGATCATGGACCTCGACGACGCGTACTGCGTCGAGCTCCGCCGGACGCGGATCGGCGACTTCGACGTCGCGGACGCGTCCGAGGAACGGCTCATCTCACTCGACGACGCGCTGTCGTTCATGCCCGTGGTCGAGCTCAGCCCGGAGCACGCCGAGCAGGCGTCCCACGGCGCCGCGGTTCCCGGCCGCGCCAAGGGCATCTGCCGGCTGCGCGACGCGGACGGCCTGATCGCGCTCGCCGAGCCCCGTGGAGGCGCGACGCTGAAGCCCATCGTAGGCTTCCGAGCGTGAAGACGATCTGGCTGCCTGACGCGCCGCCGAGGGGGCGCCGGCTCGCCGTGGGCGAGTTCGACGGCGTGCACGTCGGCCACCGCGCCGTGATCGCCGGCGCCGACAGCGTCCTGACCTTCGAGCCGCACCCGCGCACGGTCGTGGCGCCCGAGTCCGCGCCCAAGCTGCTCACCACGCTCGAGCAGAAGGCCGGCCTGATCGCCGACCTGGGGGTCGACGAGCTGATCGTGATCCCGTTCGACGGGGAGCGGATGGCGCAGACGGCGCAGGAGTTCATCGACCATGAGCTGATCGCACGGCTCGGCGCCACCTGGGTGTCGGTGGGCGAGAACTTCCGCTTCGGCAACCGGGCGCGCGGCGATGCGGCGCTGCTGCGTGAGCAGGGCGCGTTCGAGACGCGCGTCAGCGACCTGGTCGAGCTCGACGGCGAGATCGTGTCCTCCACCCACATCCGCGGGCTCGTCGCGGGCGGGCAGGTCGCCGAGGCGGCGCGGTTCCTGGGCGCGCCGTTCGAGACGCGCGGGATCGTGGCCCACGGCGACAAGCGTGGACGCACACTCGGCTTCCCGACGGCGAACCTCGTCCCGGACCCGACGCTCGCCGTCCCCGACCACGGCATCTACGCCTGCCGCGCGACGGTCCCCGGCCTGGGGGAGTGGACGGCGGCGGTGTCGATCGGGGTGCGCCCGACGTTCGTCACCGGCCGTGGGCTGCTCGTGGAGGCGTTGCTGCTCGACTTCGACGGCGATCTCTACGGCCGGGAGCTCCGGCTGCAGTTCGTGGAGCGGATCCGCGGCGAGAAGCGCTTCGAGACCGTCGAGGCTCTCGTCGAGCAGATGGGCCGCGACGTGGACCAGATTGCCCGGTTGGTCTGACACCTGGACAACCGTTCGGTCTTGACCGAGGTTGTGCGGGGTAGAGAGACGAACATGCGGGTGCTTTTAGCCCATGCCTTGACTCCCAAGCGTCGTCGGATCGCTCGCGTTCTGACGGCTGCCGGCCATGAGGTGTTCGAAACCGATGACGCCGGCGAGGCACTTGCCCGCTGCCGCAGTTGGGCGCCCGACGTGGCGCTGATCCACGCTGAGTGCTGCGGGGAGATCATCTGCGACATCAAGTCCGATCCCGTGGCCTACGGCACGGCGGTGATCATGATCGAGCGGCCCGAGCTGTCGCCCGAGGCGGCGGTCGCGGGCATGCGCAAGGGCGTGCAGGACTACCTGATCGAGCCCGTGGCCGACGGTGAGGTCCTCACCCGCGTGGAGGCCGCCTCGCGCACGAAGGAGCTCCAGCACGAGCTCGTGGCCCAGGGTGCGCGCCTGGAGGCCCTCCTGCGCGAGGACGCGCTCACGGGGCTCTCCAACCGGCGCGCGATCCTCACCCAGATGGCCGGCATGGTCTCCGGCGCCCGCCGTCACGGGCATCCCTTTTCGATCGCGGTGTGCGACATCGACCACTTCAAGCGCGTCAACGACACGCACGGGCACAAGGCCGGCGACGAGGTGCTCGTGGCGGCTGCTCATGCGATGGGCACCCATCTGCGTCAGGAGGACCAGCTGGGAAGGCTCGGCGGCGAGGAGTTCCTCGTGCTGCTGCCTGACACGGACGCGGACTCCGCGATGGCCGCGGCCGAGCGCATGCGCGAGGAAGTGGCGCACGCGTCGACGCCCGTTCCCGTCACGGTCAGCATCGGGATCGCGACGTGGGAGGACGCCGAGACGCCGGAGGCGTTCCTCGCCCGCGCCGATGAGGCCCTGTATGCAGCGAAAGACGCCGGGCGCGACCGTGTCCTGGCTGCTACCCTGCACGGCCGCACATGAGCATTACCGCAGAGCAAAAGCGCGAGATCGTCTCGCAGTTCGGCAAGGACGAAAACGACACCGGCAAGACCGAGGTCCAGGTGGCGCTGCTTACGCATCGCATCAACCACCTGACTGAGCACCTGCGCGAACACAAGCACGACCACCACTCGCGCCGGGGCCTTCTGATGCTCGTCGGTCGCCGTCGCCGTTTCCTCAACTACCTTCAGAAGAACGACCTCGAGGGCTACCGCTCGCTGATTCGCGAGCTTGGCCTGCGCCGCTAAGGCGCATCGTGATCGTCGCGGCCGGGCAACCCGCGCCCGACTTCACACTCAGGACGGAAGAAGGACAGTCGTTCACGCGCGAGCAGTTGCTCGGGCGTACGACTGTGCTCGTGTTCTATCCGTTCGCGTTCTCGCCGGTCTGCACGAGCCAGCTCTCGGTCTACAACGACCTGCTCGAGGACTTCAGCGCCCGTGGCGCGACGCTCTTCGGAGTGTCGTGCGACGCGTCGCCGTCCCAGATCGCCTTCAAGCAGCAGCTCGGCGTCGAGATCGAGCAGCTCTCGGACTTCGAGCCCAAGGGCGCGACCTGCCGCGCGTTCGGCGTCTACCACGAGGGCGGGTTCCCGCAGCGGGCGCTGGTGATCGTGGACCCCGACGGCACCGTCCGCTGGAGCCACCAGGCTGAGAACCCCGGCGTGCTGCCCGGCGCCAACCTCATCTTCGACGCGCTCTGAGCGACCTCGGCTCCGCCCCGCTGGCCCCGATCGGGCCGTCGGACCATGTGCGTGGGGAGGGGCGGCTCGTCGTGGTCTACGGCGACTACGAGTGCCCGTTCTGCGCGGTGTTGGACGTCGCCCTCGCACAGCTGGACGTCCGCGTCTGCTTCCGCCATTTCCCGGTGCGTTCCTCGCACCCGCGGGCCTGGCCCGCGGCCTGTGCGGCCGAAGCGGCCGGTGAACAAGGCCAGTTCTGGGCGATGCACGACGCGCTGTTCGCCGACCAGGGCCGGCTCGAGGACCCGCACCTGTGGGCCCGCGCGGATGCGCTCGGGCTGGACGTGGCCCGCTTCGACGCCGACCGCCGCTCAGAAGCCGTGCTGACACGCGTGAAAGCGTCCTTCCGCGCGGGGGTGAGCTGCGGCGTGGTCACGACGCCGAGCGCGTTCCTCGACGGCGTCCTGCACCCGGGCCGGGACGTGCTCGACGTCCTTTCCTAAAGAGGGACAGTCCCTCTTTATGTTCGGCGGGACCATGGTCCCATTGCTCTTGGGTCCGGGCGGCTGGAAGGATGGCTTTGACGGAGCACCGAACCGGGAACCGGACCGGTGCGTATGCCCCTGCGGTCGATGCCAACGGACGACGCCCAACTTCTCGCTCGAATCTCGTCGGATGCCACCGGCGAGGCTCTGCGCGCGCTCTATCGCGCGTACGCCGGTGAGCTGTACGGGTTCGCATTGAACGCACTCGGGGACCGGGGAACCGCCGAGGAGGTCGTGCAGGAGGTCTTCACCCGTGCTTGGCGGCACGCGGAGGCCTACGACCCGACGCGCGGCAGTGTTCGTACCTGGCTCTACCAGATCGCGCGGCACGCGATCATCGACACGCGCAGGCGCGCCGCGGTGCGCCCGGCGCTGGCGTTGCACGAGCCGCGTGAGGAGCACGACCCCGAGGGGCTCTCGATCGAACGCGCGATGCTGGGATGGCAGGTCGCGGGTGCGCTGGAGAAGCTCACGCCCGAGCACCGTCAAGTGATTCGCCTCGCCCACGTCCAAGGACTGTCGGTACGGGAGATCGCCGAGCGGCTCGGGTTGCCCGAGGGCACCGTCAAAAGCCGCACCTGGTACGCCCTGCGCTCCCTGCGGCTGATTCTGGAGGAGATGGGGGTGCGGGCATGACGCACGTCCACGAGGACATCGGCGCTTACGTACTCGGTGCGCTTGAAGACGACGACACGCGCCGTGTCGCGGCGCACCTGCGGGGGTGTTCGGAGTGCGCGGCCGCCCACGCGGAGCTCGCGCGGCTGCCGGCCCTGCTGGACCTGTCGGTGGCGACGGGGGCGACCGACGAGGAGCCACTTCCACCAGCGATCGAGGAACGCCTCCTCGATCGCTTCGCGCGTGAGCACACCGAGCCTCCACGTAAGCGCCGCTGGCGCCCGCGGATCGCGTTAGCCCTGCCGAGCGCGCTGGTCGGTGCGGCTGTGGCCTGCGCCGCGCTCGTCCTCGGGCTGGGCTTCCAGCGCAACGCCGGCCGTCCGCCGAGCCAATACCAGCTGGTGATGAAGCCGATCGGGCCCGCGCACAACGCGAGCGCGCGCGCCGGGCTGCGCACCACGGAGGAGGGCACGGTCGTGCGCCTCTGGGTCAACAACCTGCCGGGCGGGCCACAGGACGTCTACGAGGTCTTCTGCGACGCCAAGGGCTGGAGCGCCAGCGCGGGCACGTTCCGCGTGGACGCGCGGGGCAACGGCTACGTGATTCTCACCTCCGCGGTCAAGCGCGGGCAGTACGAGTCGTTGCGGATCGTCCGCCGGGCGCACTTCCCGAGCGGGCAGATCGAGGACTACGACATCCTCGGAGCCAAGCTCTCCTGAACCTCTCGGGGTGCCGCGCGTATCCCCAGTTATGAGACGTATTGCAGTGATCGCGGCGAGTGCCGCGCTGTTGTTCGCCGCGTGCGGCGGTGACGAGGAAGAACCCGCCGCGACGCCCGCCGCCACCGAGGCCGCCACGGAAGCCCCAACCGAAGCGCCGACCGAGGCCGCGACCGAGGCGGCCGCCGGCGGCGCCAAGCTCGCGATCGCCGCCGATCCGGGCGGCGCCAACGCCTTCACCGAGACCGAGCTCACCGCGGACGCCGGCCCGGTTGAGATCGACTTCGCCAACGAGTCCTCCAAGCCGCACGCCGTCGTGATCGAGGGCGTCGACGGCGCGGCGACCGAGACCGTCACGGGCAGCGACGCCCCGCCGATCACCGTCGAGCTCGCCGCGGGCGAGTACACGTTCTTCTGCCCGGTCGGCAATCACCGCGCCGACGGCATGGAGGGCAAGCTCACCGTCCGGTAGTCGAAGATCTTCTCGAGGTCGCGGCGGACGAACGCGAGGTGCGCGAGTCCGCCGAAGACCCCGAACGGGAGGGCATACCGCACGGTGTCGCGCACGATCGTGCCGTCGCCGTCCGCCTCGAACTCGTGCGTGTGGTGCCAGAGCGCGTACGGACCGTAGATCTGCGCGTCCACGAACCGCTCGCCCGGCACCCACTCGTCGATCCGGGTGAGCCAGCTGATCGGGAGGCCGTGCAGCTTGAGCTCGTACTCGATCAGCGCTCCCTGGCGCATCTCGATCGGCCGGGGCGTGACGATGTGAAAGCTCAGCCAGGGTGGGGTGATCGACTCGAGGTTGCCCGCATCGGCGAAGAACCCGAAGACCGTGTGGGGATCGCCCAAGACGCGCTGTTCGCGGCGGATGACGTGATGACGGAACACACGGGGAGTACGTGCGTCGCTAGTGGACGGCTCTCTGGAACGCGGCTTTGAGCGTGTTCCAGCCCTGCTTGCGTCGTTCGTGCCACCGGACCTCGTTCCAGCGCGACCACGTGTAGCGGCGGCCGTCGATCGTGACGCCGGTGACTCGAGAGAAGGTCACGCCGGTCGGCTGGGGTGTGTAGATCGTGCGCGACGACGGGTCCGCGAACCCGAGCAACAGCCAGGGGACGCGAATCTCCGCGGTCTTGCCGCTTCCGGCGGCGAGCCGGCGGACGTCCGATCCGCCCCAGCGCAGCGTCCCCAGGTCGAGGAACTCGGGTGGGATCGTCTGACCGGTCGTCGGGATGGTCAGCGGGCGGCTGAGGATCAGGCGGGGGGAGACCCATGGCTCTGGGCGCTGACCGACGCCGAACACGCTCGGGATCGGATCCGCGCCGCTCGGTATCTCGAACCGCGCCTGCTTCCCCGGCCCGACGATCACGCGCAGGTCCGGGCCGGGGGTGGGGCGGACGTCGATCTCGATCGTGCTCGGGTTGCGGGCCTTGAGGTACAGGTAGGCGGCGTCGTGCTTGACGCGTGCGTTGCCCCACGCGGGCGTGCGGGGCTCGACCGCGACCACCCCGAACTGCGTCTCGTTGGTCAGCACGTTGTGCCAGTACGGGCGGCGGTCGACAGGCTGCGCGATGTCCTGCGTGTTCCACGTGCGCTTGAACCACTCGTCGGTCCACTCGAACAGCAGCGCGCCCGTGTAGCCGGCCTGCTCGATCTCGCGCATCATCGCCGCGTCGATCCGGGCCGCTGCGCGTTCGTCATGGTCGCCCTGGTCGCGGCCGCCCGGGCCGCGGTGCGCGGCGCCCAACCCGGTCGGCACGCCGAACTCGGTGACCATCAACGCCTGACCGGCGTGGTGCTGCCGGAGCTGGCGCAGATACGCGGCGTACGGGCTGGGCTGCCCGCCCTCGTACTCGAAGCGCAGGAAGTCCGGGTAGTACGGATATGCGTGGTAGGAGGCGAAGAACCCGCCCGGCCACTGCGCGGTCGCCTGCACGTGCTTCGCGTCGACGCTGATCCGGTCCTCGATCTCGAACAGCGGCTCCATCGGGTGTGGCAGCGGGTCCGTCGTGAGCCAGTTCGTGAACGTGATCGGGCGGCTCCAGTCCTGCCGGGCCTCCAGCGTCGCGAGATGGTCGAGCCGGGCCGCGATCCAGCTCTCCATCGGCGTGGCGTCAGGCGTCGACTGGATGAACCGTCCGGCGTGCGGCGGCGCCCCGGCGTTGATCGCGTCGGTGCCCTCGACCGCTCGCGGGTCCCACTCCACCCCCGGCGACCACGCCAACAGCCAACGCGACACGTCCGTCCGGTACCGCCCGCTCGCGTACCCCCGCCGCGGAGCGATGGTCGCGTCTCCGTGGACGACTCTCACGGCGTTCGTGATCTCTTGGTCGAACTCGGCCGTGACCGCGTAGGCGTTCTGCGTGGCGAGAAACCGCTCCTCGGGAATCCACACGCCCTGGATGAAGTACAGCGGCGTCTTCGGGTGTCTGCGGTTGTGCGCCGCGAGCGCCTCGTAGAACCGCGGCCGCAGGATCGTGTAGACGCGGACGACGCGGACGCCCAGGTCCTGCATCCCGGCGAGCCAGCGGTCGTAGTCCTTGCGCGTGGGCGCCAGCTCCCCGGGCGCGTGCCCCGGCACGGTGACGCCGAGGTTCACGCCCGGCCAGAACCGCGTGGCGAACCGGCCATTGATCGCCAGCTGGATGTCGGTCCCGCTGACGCGGGCGGGGAGCGTGGCGGAGCCCTGCCGGATCGGCTTGCCGGCGTACGAAGCCGCATGGGCCGTGCCAGTGAGCGCGAGGAATGTTGCCGCGAGCAAGAGGAGTCGCACGGCGGAACGCCTACCCGCGCGGTGGGTCGAACCAACTGCTCATCGAGGGAAGGGAGCGGCGTTTGGGCTCGCGTGGCGCAAACAACGCCACGTGGGGCGCCTCGCTGGTCCGTCGGCCTTCGGCGGATCTCGCGGAAACGAACACGCGCGGAAGGGGGTCATGAACAAACGTCACCTGGGAGGTGACGTTCGTGCACGACCCCCTTTGTTCGGGCGAGCCCAAACGCTCCATTCCCCCTCGATGAGCAGTCGGTGCGCCTACACGAACCGAGCGCGTCGGACTGATCGCCGCCGCCAGAACACGAGCAGGCCAGCGAGGACCGCCACTCCCGACCCGGCCGGCGCAACCACCCGCACGACGTCGGGCCCAGCGCCAGGCCGCTCCGCGTGTGTGCTCAGCAACGTCGTCGTCCCGCGCGCTACGTCCCGCACGTACACCCCGGCAATCCCGTCCGGCTTGCCCTCACCGAGGTTCCCACCGGTGGACGCGAACGCCACGCGCTGCCCGTCCGCGGAGATCGCGGGATCGGTCTGCAGTCCGTCGCCCGGCTCGCCCCGCGCTCCGGCCGCGCGGCTCACGAGCACGTTCTCGCCTGTGGTCAGGTCATGCCGCCACACGCGTGATCGCAGGCTCTCGCGCTTGCCGTTCGGTCGTCCGACGCGCACGACGAACGCCACGTAACGCCCGTCGGCGGACAGCGAGGGCGATCCCGCGTCGGCCTTGATCGCGCCGGTGACCAACCGCGTCGTGCCCGCGCGCAGATCACGCACGTAGACGTCGGCATGGCCGTCGCCGCCGAGGTTGCGGGCCCGGCTGGTGAAGGCGACCGAGCGGCCGTCGTAGGACACGCTCGGGTCGTACGCGTCGCCCTCGGCGGGCGCGGCGGCCCGGGAGACGAGCGTCGTCTTGCCGGTCTTCAGCGCGGTGCTGTAGACGTGCGTCAGCCCGTTGTTGTCCGCCTCGGCCGACGTGTAGACGACGGACTGCCCGTCGCCGGCGACCTCCGGCAGGTAGGCGGCGCCGCGCGAGGCGTCGGTCACGAGGCGCTCGCGCTTGGCCTTGCGATCCACGACCCACAGGCCGTTCTCGGACGGTGCGCCGTTGCTGCCCGCGTCGGTGGCCTCGAACGCGACGATGTTGCCGTCGGCCGAGAGCGCCGGGTTGAAGGCCGTGCGCGTCGGCGCGCCCTTCGCGCGGAAGGCGTGGCTGGCGCGCGTGACCTTCCCGGTGGCCAGGTCGCGCACGTGCACGGTCATCTGGCCCACGCGCTTGGCGAGCGGGTAGGTCGACTCGGCCGTCTCGAACGCGACGGCGGTGCCGTTCGCGGAGACGACGGAGTTGTATGCCGAGCGCGGCCGGCGGGTCTCCGCGCGCGGCGGGGTGACCGAGAACCGCCGCTGGCCGAGCACGGCCGCGCGCACGTGGATCTCGCCGAAGCGCTCGGCCTGCGCCACGTCGGCGCGATAGGCGTCCCAGACGACGGTGAGGCCGTTGGCAGAGATGCTCGGGTGCTTGGCGGCGTCGGCTTCGGGCAGGTCGGGCTTGTTGGCCCCGCCGGACGGCCCGTTGTAGCGGTTCTGCCCGAGCCAGCGCGGCACCTGGCGCAGCTGGCGGTCCAGCATCACCTCGGCCTGCGCGGCCGGCAGCGAGCCGTCGCGGACGCCGCGCGCCGCCGCTTCCCGCAGCGCGTCGGACACGCCCTTCTGCGCTTCCACGCGCGACTTGCCGTTGAGCTCGCAGATCTGCAGCGGGCTCAGCTCGGCGCGGCGCATCTTGAGGAACTCGTCACGGTCGCGCGTGCCGAAGATCACCGTCGCCTTCTCCGGCACGGCGGTCTGGTGCAGGGCGTGGAAGAGGATGTGCTGGCCCAGGTGGCCCTGCGTGAGCGTGCGCTCGGCGCGGTCGGCGAGCTCGCGCAGCTTGGCGGCGCTCACGTGCCCCTTCTGCGGCGCCACCAGCGCCTCCGCCAGGGCGCGTGGCTCCCAGCCGCTCTTGCGGGCCAGCTGCGCCATCGTCTTCTCGTCCCGCACCCAGCGGAACACCTCGCCGCGCGAGTAGCCGATCAGCTTGTAGAGCCGCGCTTCCTCGTAGGGCAGCCAGAGGTAGTTGATCCAGTCCTCGTTCGCGAGCCAGTGCTTCGGCGCGCCCTTCGGTGCCTCCGGGTCCTGGGCATACGCGGGCGTCGCGAGCAGCAGCGCCGCCGCCGCGATCGCCACGCCGCCGGCGATTCGGGTTCTCATGCGGCCTCCTGGAGGATCGGCGAAGCGACGGGCTGAAGACGGGGAGCGGTGGCCCAGGCGTCGTGCCACAGGCCGAAGGCCATCAGCGCCCACAGCGGGCGCCCGAGGTCCTCCCGGCGGGCAAGGTGACGCTCGAGCAGGTCGCTGACGACGGCGGGCGCGAACCACCCCTGCCGGGCGACGCGCTCCGCGGACAGCAGGTCGCGCGCGAACGGCTCCAACGGGCCGCGCACCCAGGCCGCGACCGGCGTGCAGAAGCCGCGCTTGGGCCCGCGCACGACCTCCGGCGGGAGCAACGACGCGGCAGCCGCGCGCAACACGCGCTTCGTCTCCAGCCCGCGCACGCGCGCGTGGACCGGCAGCCCGTAGGCGAGCTCGGCGACGACCGGGTCCAGGAACGGGACGCGCACCTCCAGGCCGTGCGCCATGCCCGCGCGGTCGGCCTGGGGGAGGAGGTCGTCGGCGAGGAACGAGCCGGCATCGACGTCCTGCAGGCGCGCGATCGGCTCGACGCCGGCCGTCTCGGCGTACCGCGCCCGCAGCGGCGCGAGCGGATCGCCGCTCCAGCCCAGCATCTCGCGTCGCAACGCGGGGCTGAACGTCTCCTTGAACGCGTGGTGGCGTTCGAGCGGGCCGAGTCCGGCGCCGAGTGCGAGCCGGCGGAGCTGGAAGTCCAGGCTCAAGCGCCCGGACGAGCTCGGGAACCGGGCGACCGCGGGGGCCAGCGCCGCCGCGACGCGCGCGCCCGGCGCGCCGAGCCGGTCCGCGGCGTAGGTCTGATAGCCGCCGAACAGCTCGTCGGCGCCCTCGCCGGTCAGGACCGCCTTCACCTCACGGGCGGCGAACCGCGCCAGCAGCCAGTACGGGAGCGCCGTCGCGTCGCCCGAGGGCTCGTCGTATGTCGCCGCGACGCCCTCGAGCTCCAGCGCCGCCTCGGGGCCGAGCCGCAGCTCGTGATGGTCGGTGCCGTAGCGCTCGGCCACGGCCCGGGCGCCGGCCAGCTCGTCGAACGCGGCGACGTCGAAGCCCACGCTGAACGTCTTCACCGGCGCCCCGGCCAAGGCGGTGACCAGGCCCGAGTCGATCCCGCCCGACAGCAGCACGCCGACGGGGGCGTCGGCCTGCAGGTGCGCGCGCACCGAGGCGGCGATCCGCTCCTTCGCCTCGCGCGCGAGCGCGGCGAGCGATTCGCCGCGCTCCTCGCCGGCGAGGACGGGCCGCGGCCGCGCGTAGCGCTCGAGCCTGGAGCCCGCGGGGTCGACGAGCAGCCGGTGACCGGGCTCCAGCTTGCGCGCCGCGCGGAAGATCGTGCCGGGCGCGGGGACCGCGTTCAGCGCCAGGTAACGCTCGACCGCGTCCGGGTCGATCTCGCGCGGGAACTCCGGCAGCGCGAGCAGCGCCTTCAGCTCGGACGCGAACGCGAGCCGGCGCCCGAGCCGCGCGTAGACCAGCGGCTTGATCCCGTACGGATCGCGCGCAAGCACGAACGTCCGGCGGCGGGAGTCCCACAGCGCCACCGCGAACATCCCGCGCAGACCCTCGACGAACGCGGGGCCGTGCTCCTCGTACAGGTGCACCAGCACTTCGATGTCGGAGCCGGTGCGGAACGTGTGCCCCCGCCGCTCGAGGCCGCGCCGCAGCGCGCGATGGTCGTAGAGCTCACCGTTGGCGACGACGCGGATGCTGCCGTCCTCGTTGGCGATCGGCTGCTGTCCGCCGACCGGATCGACGAGCGCGAGCCGGCGGATCGCGAGCCCGACCGTCGCGTCGAGGTGAAAGCCCGAGCCGTCCGGCCCGCGGTGCGCGAGCGCCTCGCTCATCGCCGCCAGGTCCACCCGCGCCGGGGGCGCACCGCCCGGCAACGCCAGCAGGCCGGCGATCCCGCACATCAGCGCGACCTCCGGGCCGCGACGAGACGGGCGTGGGTGAGGGCCGGCATCAGCCGCGCCTCCTCGCCCGGCCGCGGCGGCGGCGCTTCACGCCCGCGTGGCGGCGCATCACCAGCGGCCAGCGCGCCATCAGCAGCGTCCCCAGGCCTCGAAGCGGCGGGTCCGCGCGAGCAATGCGTGACCGGCCGGAGCGGCGGCGATCGCGGTCCCGTCGGCCGGCACCTCGTAGACGTTGAGCGTGCCCGTCTCGTCCCACGGCGGGCGCACCACGATCGCGAGACCCGGCGCGGAGGCGTCCAGCGTGCGGTCGGACCGAGCGCGCACGCCATCCGCGGGCAGGGCGAGCGCCCAGCGGATCTCGGGCAGCAGCTTGTGGTTGGGCACCGTGATCGTCCCGCAGCGCGCCGCCGCGGCGACGTCGGGGCGCGCGAGCAGCCCGTTCAGCTCCGCGCGGACCTCGGGCCGCTCTTCCAGCTGCCGCACCAGGCCGGACGCGCTGAGCCGCGTGGCCGTGTAGCCCCCGCCGGCGAGCACGGCGAACACGGCCGTGCCCATCCATACCGCGCGCAGCCGCGAGCCGGCCGGCAGCCGCGCCCAGCCCGCCAGCGAGAACGCGGCGAACAGGATGCCGCCGATCCCGGTGAGCAGCAGGTAGCGGTAGACGCCGGCGAGCCCGCCGGTCGCGATGATCAGGTACGTGCCGAGCGTCACGAGCGCGACCACGCCGGGTACCGCCAACGGCCGCACGCGCCCGCGCAGTGCCACGAGCACGCCGACAACGGCCAACAGCAGCACGGGGAGCTTGAGGACCTCGACGAGCAGCGACGCCGTCATGCGCGGGATCTCGCCGTACGGCACCTCCCGCTGCAGCTCGGCCGCGAGCGCGTCCGTGTGCTGGATCGAGAACAGCGGGTTGCCCGTGACCGCGAAGTCGAGCGCCATCCACAGCCCGGGCGCCGCCAGCGCCGGCAACGCCACGCGCACCCGGTTGCGTACGCCGCCGCTCCCGAGCCAGAGGCCGTAGAGCCCGGCGAGCAGCCACGCCTCCGGGCGCAAGAGCCCCGCGAGCCCGAGCAGCCACCACACCGCGCCACCGCGCTTTGGGCGCTCCGCCTCCAGCGCCATCGCCCACGCGACGAACGCGCAGTACGGCACGTCCAGGTAGCCCTTGGACGCCAGCAGCCCGAAGTTGAACCGCGTCAGCAGCAACCCGGCGGCCACGAAACCGCCGACCGGGCCCGCCGCGAGCCGGCCCAGCCGGTACATCGCGGCGACGAGCCCGATCAGCCCCGCGAAGCAGAGCGCGATGAACAAGCGCGCACCCGCTTCCCCGAAGGGCGCCAGGACCAGCCCGACCGGGAGCAGCAGCGGATGCTCGGTCGGGGTGCGGTAGCCGTCGAAGCCCGGCCGCGTGCCGTCGAGGAGCTCCTGGGCCCACAAGAGCGAGTACAGGGAGTCGTAGGCGGGATAGGTCGGATAGGCGAGGAAGATCGCCAGGCCGGCCGCCGCCACGAGGACCAGGGCGAGCGCAGGCAGCCACGCGCGAAGGGCGAATCGCCGTGCCGGGACCAGGGGCGTGAGCCACGGAATCGTGCTCATTGCCACGACCCTACGTGCGGGTCCGGCGGAACCAGACCCACCCAGGGTGAGGCGCGGCTACACCTCGGTTCGGAGCGTGACTACACGACGCGCGTGAGGCCCGAGCTGAGCGCCCCGGCCTCCAGGGCCTGGAGCCCGAACGCCGTCACGGGTCCGAGCACGCCCGGGCCCTCGACGCTGCGCTGCGCGGCCCACGCCACGAACGAGGCCGTGAAGTCGTACCCGTCCGCGCCGGCGAGGTTCACCGACGCGAGCACGTTCCCCGCGGCATCAGAGGCCTCCGCGGCGATCCACGACCGCACGTCCGGCGTCGTCCCTCGCTCCGGCGCGCCCACGAGCGAAACCGCCCGCTCGCCCCAGAACTTCATCGTGGGCTGCACCAGCGGCACGCGCTGAACGATCGAGCCCACCACGGACCCCGCCTGCACCGCCCGTGACAGCGGCCCGAACCACCCGGTGTACACGTTGACCTCACGCAACTGCTCGAACGCGTCCGGCAGCGCGTAGTGCTCCGCGCCACCCAGCGAGAACGCCTCGCGTGCCTTGCCCGCCACCTTGAACGACCGCACGCGCTCCGCCGACCGCACCGACTGCACCGACCCGTCCCGGAAGGCGAAGTGGTCGCCCAGCACGATCCCGACCAAGGACTCCCGCGTCCCCGCCGACAGCGAGTTCGGCCCACCGCCCAGTGCGTAGTAGCCCACATCGACCCGTACGGCATCCTCGCCCGCCTCGTCCAAGGCCAACGCGCCCGCCAGTGATCCGGCCGCGAACTCGTACGACAAGGACGGGAGCAGCCGAGCTCCGCTCCGGCGCGCGGGCTCATCCAGCTCCGAGAACAACCGCCGGATGAACTCGGGCTCGCCGGTGGTGTCGATGTAGGTGCAGCCGGCGGCCACGGCGGCCCTCGCCGCCGGGAGCCCCCACTTCGAGAACGGCCCCACGGTGGACACGAGCACGTCGTCCGGCCCGACCAGATCAAAGACCGTGTTCTGGCGCATCGCGTCGGCGCGCGCCCACTCCAGGCCTCCCAAGCGCTCAGCGAGCGCTGACAACCGGGTTTCCGAGCGCCCGGCCAGTACGGGGCGCACACCGAGAGCCACGAGACGCGAGGCAATCAGCTCGCCCGTGTACCCGGTGGCCCCGAAGACGACGATGCGATCAGCCATTGGCGGCAGACCCTACCCGGCGACGCGCCGTGGCTACGCGCCTTCTAGAATGGCCGGTAACGACTACCGAAGCGTCAAGACGATGCAGAGGACCCCCGCCGACTTCCGAGGCCGGGGCAGAGAAAGGGACATATGTCTGAAGTGCACCGCGTCGCCGTAGAAATCGGCGGTACGGAGATCGCCTTCGAGACGGGCAAGATGGCCAAGCAGGCCTCCGGTGCCGTGACGGTTACGGCCGGCGACACCATCGTGCTCTCCACTGCTACCGCGGGCAATCTCCGCGATGTCGACTTCCTCCCGCTGACGGTGGATGTCGAGGAGCGCATGTACGCCGCGGGCAAGATCCCCGGCTCCTTCTTCAAGCGTGAAGGCCGTGCAGGCGAGAAGGCGACGCTCATCGCGCGCATGATCGATCGCCCGCTGCGCCCGCTGTTCCCGAAGGGCTGGCGTCGTGAGACGCAGCTCGTGAACCTCACGCTCTCGGTGGACCAGGTCCACCCGTACGACATCCTCGCCATGAACGGCGCGTCCGCCGCGCTCATGATCTCGGATATCCCGTACCCGACGGCCGTGGGCGCCGTCCGCATCGGCAAGATCGAGGGCAACTTCGTCATCAACCCGACGGACGAGCAGCTGCTGACGACGGACATGGATCTCGTCGTCGCTGGTACCGACGAGGCCGTCCTGATGGTCGAGTGCGGCGCCAACGAGGTGCCCGAGGCCGAGATCCTCGACGCGCTGGACATCGCGCATTCCGCGATCAAGAAGCTGTGCGCGGCGCAGGTCGAGCTCCAGAAGAAGGCCGGCAAGGCCAAGCAGGAGATCGAGGTCAAGAAGGCTCCCGAGGGCCTGGTCGACGAGATCGACGAGTCCCACGGTGACGCGCTCGACGAGGCCACGCAGGTCACGGACAAGCTCGCGCGCCAGGACGCCACCAAGGCCGTCGAGGCCGAGGTGCTGGCCAAGTACTCCGGCCCGGAGGACGCGGCCGACTACGCCGAGAAGCGCCAGAACGCGCAGCTCGCGTTCGACGCGCTCGAGAAGAAGATCATCCGCGAGCGCATCGCCGTCCACAAGAAGCGCCCGGACGGCCGTAGCGAGCGGGAGATCCGCCAGATCACGGTGGACGTCAAGCCGCTGCCGCGCACGCACGGCTCGGCGCTGTTCACGCGTGGCCAGACGCAGGCGCTCAGCGTCGTCGCGCTCGGCACCACGCGCGAGGAGATGCGTCTGGACAACCTCGGTCTCGAGACGTCCAAGCGCTACTTCCACCACTACAACTTCCCGCCCTTCTCCGTGGGCGAGGCCGGCTTCATGCGCGGCCCGAAGCGCCGTGACATCGGCCATGGCGCGCTCGCCGAGCGCGCGCTGGTCCCGATGATCCCGGACCAGGAGAAGTTCCCGTACACGATCCGCGTCGTGTCGGACATCCTGGAGTCCAACGGCTCGTCCTCGATGGCGTCGGTCTGCGGCTCCTCGCTGTCCCTGATGGACGCGGGCGTCCCGCTCATCCGGCCGGTCGCCGGCATCGCCATGGGCCTGATCAAGGAGGGCGACGACTACGTCATCCTCTCCGACATCGCGGGCGTCGAGGACCACCTCGGCGACATGGACTTCAAGGTCGCCGGCACGTCCGAGGGCATCACCGCCCTGCAGATGGACATCAAGATCACGGGCGTCACGTTCGAGATCATGAGCAACGCCCTGGCCCAGGCCAAGGAAGGGCGCGAGCACATCCTGGGCAAGATGGCCGAGGCGATCGACGCCCCGCGCGAGCAGCTCTCCGAGCACGCCCCGCGCATCTCGTCGATCCAGATCGACCCGGAGAAGATCGGCCTGCTCATCGGCAAGGGCGGCGAGACCATTCGCTCCCTGCAGGAGGAGTACGAGTCCCAGATCGACGTCAACGACGAGGGCCAGGTCCTCGTCTACGCCGTCACGGGCGCCAAGGGCGACGCCCTCGTCGAGCGCATCCGCTCGATGACCAAGGAGGTCGAGGTCGGCGACGAGTTCACCGGCAAGGTCGTCAAGACGACCACGTTCGGCGCCTTCGTGGAGCTCGCCAAGGGCACCGACGGCCTGCTGCACATCTCCAACGTGTCGCCGGGCAACCGCGTGAACACGGTCGAAGAGGTGCTCAACAAGGGCGACGAGATCGCCGTCCGCGTCGTCGAGGTCGACAAGGAGCGTGGCCGCATCGGCCTGCGCCTCGCCGAGGATCCCGATATCGCGGGCAAGACCAAGGAAGAGCTGGCGAGCGTCGGCACCGGCGACCCGACCATGGGTGGCGGCAGCGACCGCCCGCGGGGCCGCTCCGGCGGCGACCGTGGCGACCGCAACGGCCGTGGCGGCCGTGACCGTGACCGCGCCCCGCGCAGCGGTGGCGGCGGACGCGACCGCGATCGCGCCCCGCGCGCGCCGCGCGGCGATCGCGACCCGGACCGCGGGTAATCGCCCTGCCCGGCCATCGCATCACGGAGCTCGATTCCGGGCTGCGGATCGTCACGGAGGCCATGCCTTCCGTCCGGTCCGCCGCCCTGGGCTTCTTCGTGCACACCGGCTCGCGCGGTGAATCCGTGGCGGAGGCCGGGCTCAGCCATTTCCTCGAGCACCTGCTGTTCAAGGGAACCGACAAGTACGCGTCCGCGGAGATCGATCAGCTCTTCGACGGGATGGGCGCCGAGCTCAACGCCGGCACGGACAAGGAGAGCACCGCGGTCTATGCGCGGATGCTCGACCAGCACCTGCCGGCGGCGTTCGACGTCATGGCCGACATGGTCTGGCGTCCCGCGTACCACGACGTAGACCCCGAGCGCGAGGTCGTGCTCGAGGAGATCGCGATGTACGAGGACGACCCGCAGGACACGGTGTTCGACGTGCTCGGCGAGGCCGTCTTCGGCGATCACCCGCTCGGGCGGCCGATCATCGGCCGCGCGCCGGTGATCCGCGACACGCCGATCGAGGTCATCGCCGAGTTCCACCGGCGCCGGTACCTGCCGGGCAACATCGTTATCGCGGCGGCCGGCAGCGTGGACCACGACCAGATCGTGGAGCTCGCCACCAAGACCGCGCACACGCATGACGGGGTCGAGCCCGTGCCCGCGCCCGAGGCCGCCCCGCGCGACCCGGGCGCGACGGTGCGCTTCGTCCGCAAGGACACCGAGCAGGTGCACGTCACGCTCGGCGGCCTCGGCCTGCAGCGCGGCGACGACCGGCGCTTCGCGGCGCGCGTGCTGGACGCGATCTTCGGCGGGCTGTCGAGCTCGCGGCTCTTCCAGGCCGTCCGCGAGGAGCGCGGCCTGGCTTACAGCGTCTACTCGTTCGCCGGCCAGTACGCCGACACGGGCCAGGTCGGCCTGTACGTCGGCACGCGCCCGGACAACCTCGTCGAGGCGATGAAGGTCGTCGGAGACGAGCTGGAGCGCTTCCGCGCCGAGCCCGCCACCGAGGCCGAGCTCGTGCGTGCGCGCGAGAACGTCAAGGCGCGCATCGTCCTCGGCATGGAGTCCACCGGCTCGCGGATGCACCGCCTCGGCGGCTCGCTGCTGTTCGGGCTCCCGCTGCTGGAGACCGAAGAGGTCATGGAGCGCATCGACGCCGTGACGCTGGACGACCTGCGCTCGCTCGTCGACGACCTGTGGGCGCCCGGGCGCCTGTCCGCGGCCGGCATCGGCCCGGACGAGGACAAGTTCTGCGCCGCGGTCGAAGGCGTCGCGGGCAGCGATCAACAGCTCGCAGCATGATCAGGGTCGCCGTAGCCGGCGCCGCAGGGCGCATGGGTGCGACGACCTGCGAGGCCGTCGAGGCCGCCGAGGACATGGAGCTGGTCGGCCGCGCCGACCCGACGCTCGGCACCACGGTCGCGGACGTGATCGAGGACGCGGACGTGCTCGTGGACTTCACGCTCCCCGACCAGGCCGTCGGCAACGCGACCTTGGCCGTCCACGCGGGCGTGCACGTCGTGATCGGCACGTCCGGCTGGTCGGACACCGCCCTGCGTGAGGGCGTCTCCGGCGCGCCGGGCAACGTCTTCGTCGCCGCGAACTTCGCGATCGGCGCGGTGCTCATGATGCGCTTCGCGGCCGAGGCGTCGAAGATCATGGACTCGGCGGAGATCATCGAGTACCACCACGCGGGCAAGATCGACAAGCCGTCCGGCACCGCCGCGCGGACCGCCGAGGTGATGCAGGGCGACGTCCCGATCCACTCGGTGCGCCTGCCCGGCCTCGTCGCCGACCAGGACGTGATCTTCGGCGGCGAAGCGCAGACGCTGACGATCCGCCACGTCACCACGGACCGCACGAGCTTCATGCCGGGCGTGCTACTCGCGATCCGCAAGGTGGCCGAGCTGCCCGAGTCCCCGGTGATCGGGCTCGACAAGCTCCTATGGCCCTCGTCGCCGTAACGGACCACGCGGCCGAGCGATATCTCCAGCGCGTCCGGGGCGCGCTCGACCCCAAGCTGGAAGTGGCGTCCCGGGTGTCGCGCGCCATCGACGCGGGCCGGCTGGAGCCGGGAGAGCGAGGCGCGGTGCTCGTCCGTGACCGCGAGGACACCGAGCTCGTCTACATCTGCATGGAGGACAAGCCGCGCGGCGAGCTGATCGTGATCACGCTGTGGGAGGGCGGGGAGGACCCGCGCGTCCCGAAGCGCTTCACGGACGAGCTGCGCCGAGCCGCGCGGTCATCACGCGCTTCGCGGGCGTGATCACGCGGACCGAGACCGGTCCGTGACCGCGCTTTAGTCGCACGGGCACACGGACGCGCCGACCGGCCGGAACGCGCACCCGCGCCACCGCACGTCCGCCGTCGACGCGCAGGCGAGCCGCACACGCGCGTGCAGCGTTGCAGGAGAGCACGATCCGGACCGAACGCACGCCCGCGCGCGTCAACCCGTGGAGCACGAGCCGGCGTGCGCCGGTGACGTGCTGGCAAGCATCGTCGACGTCCTGCGTGTCGATCGTCGCGCGGTCGCCCTCGAAGCGGCCGCTGCTGCTGTCGTTCCCGCAGCCGACCGCGTCGCGCTCCCCGTCGCGGGCGAGCAGGATGTCGGTGCCCTGCCGGCCGCCGAGCGTGTCGCGCCCGGGCCCGCCGTCGACGACGTCGTCGCCGTCATCGCCCCACAGCGAGTCGTTGCCCGCGCCGCCCTCGAGCCGGTCGTCGCCCAGCCCGCCGGACACGGAGTCGTTGCCGCCCTGGCCGCGGATGACGTCGTTCCCGGGGCCGGCGGAGACCAGGTCCGGCCCGGCGCTGCCCTCGAGCAGGTCGTCGCCCACGCCGCCGTTCAGCGACCGGCCGACGCCGCCCGCGCGCAGCACGTCCGGGCCCGAGCCGCCGGTGACGCTCCGGGCGCCGGGCAGGACTTGGTCGTTCTCACCGGCCGCGCCGGCCGGGCCGCCGGCGAGGTCGACCGTGACACCCTCCGTGTGGTCGGTGTAGTCGAGCTCCTCCGCCCGGATGACGTCGGCACCGGGCCCGCCGGCCACGCGCTGCCCGGTCAGCGTGTCGTCGCCCGGGCCGCCGGCGATGCTCGCGTGCGGGTAGTCGACCGCGTCGCTCCCCTCGCCAGCGTCGACGAAGGCCCAGGCCGCGTTGACGCCGAGCGCGGTGCTGGTCAACGTGTCGTCGCCGTCGCCCAGCGACGCTCGCAGCAGGATCGTGCCGCGCAGCGGGCAGACCGCGGTCTGCGGGTCTTCGGCGAAGCAGGGCGCGGTCGGCGTGATCCCGGCGGGATCGTGCAGGCGCAGGCCACGCTCGGGCGTGTTGGAGAGCGCGAGCCGGTTCAGCTCCCCGGGGGCCGCGGTGAAGTGGACGGTGCGCACGTATTCGCCGCCTTCGCGCACCTCCACGAGGTACTCGTCGCTCGCCGTGACGGTGGCGGCGGTGGCGGGCGCCGCGCCGATCAGCAGCCCCGCGAGGATCACGATCGAGCCCAGGCGTTTCATCAGCGCACCACCGCGTCGAGGGTCACGCGCTGGGTGTGTCCCGAGCGCAAGGCCAGAGTGATCGGATAGCGGTGGTGGCCGCGCCGCGGGTAGACGCGAATCCGTACCCGCTTGCCCGGCTCCACCGTGAACGCGCGTGCGCGGTCGCCGCCCACCCGCACGGTCCCCGTGCACGCTCGCGCTCGCGCTCGCGGCGGGCAGGAGACCAGGAGCCGGCGCCTGCCGGCGTCGGAGAACACGACGATCGGCTCGAGGCGCTGCGGCCCGGAACGCTCGACGAACTCGCACAGGCGGGGCACGTCGCTCGCGTCGAGCACGGCGCGGTCGCCGGCCAAGACCTCCGACTCGCAATGGACTACGTCCTTCGAGTCGTCGCGCGCGAGGATCAGGTCGCGCCCGGAGCTCCCGTACAGCTTGTCGGCGCCCGGTCCACCGTCGACGATGTCGTCCCCGGCCCAGCCGGACAGCACGTCGGCGCCCGCGCCGCCCTCCACCCGGTCGTCGCCGTCGTCACCGAGCAGGGTGTCGGCGCCGGGGCCGCCGGTGAGCGTGTCGTCGCCGTCGCCGCCGTGCACCTCGATCGCTCCGGCGCCCGCGATCACCGTGTCGGCGCCGGGTCCCGTATCGATCTGCAGCGCCCCGTCGCCGGTCCGGACCACGTCCGGGCCGAAGCCGGTCCTGACCTCCCGCACGCCGGGGAGCACCCGGTCCTGCTCGCCCGGCGCGCCCGCCACGCCGGCCACGAGGTCCACGGTGACCGGCTCGGTGCGATCGCTGTAGCGGAGCGTCTTGGCCTCCAGGACGTCGTCGCCGGGCCCGCCGTCGACGATCCAGCCGCTGATGACGTCCGCGCCCTGCCCGCCCTCGATCAGGCCGCTGAAGAACCGCAGCTCATCGTCGCCGTCGCCGCCCGCGACGTTCGCGAGCAGGCGCAGGCTGCCGCCGAGCCGGTCGTCACCGTCGCCGAGCTCGATGTGCAGGAACTCCACGGCGGGACAGATCGCGGTCTGCGCGTCCTGCGCGACGCACGATCCGCTCGGCGTCAAGCCGACGGCGTCGCGCACCCGGACGGTCTGCGGCTGCGCCCCCGGGTCGATCTGCACGTCGTTGCGCTCGCCGGCCACCGCGAAGAAGTCCAGGCGAGCCGGGCCGTACGCGTCAGCCGGCTTGACCGCCACGGTGCTCGCGTGCGCGCCGGTGCAGGTCAGAGCCCAGGCCAGCAGGGTGGCGACGGCGAGCCTCATCGCTCCACCTCGCGGACCTGCCCGCGGAACGACTGGCCTGTCCGCAACACGACCCGATACGGGTAGCCGCCCTCGTTCTCCAGCGCGAAGCGCACACGCGCGATGCGGCCGGGCGCGACGCGGACCGTGCGCGTCACCGTCTTCTCCCGGTAGTAGCTGAGCGCGATGCGGCCGGCACACGCTTGCCGACGGGCGCCGCGCGGACACCAGACCTGGACGACCTGCTCGGTGCGGCTCGAGCGCACGACCGCCTGTACCTCCAGCCGCTGTCTCCCGGAGCGCCGGAGGCCGGCGCAGGCCCGGACTTCGTCCCCGGCGTCGACGATCGCACGGTCCCCTGGATCCATGCGGTTGCCGGCGCAGTCCACGATCTCATTGCGGCCGTCGCGTGCACGGATCCGGTCCGCGCCGTCGCCGCCGTTGTAGGAGTCGACGCCGCCGCGCCCCTCCAGCACGTCGTTTCCGGCACCTCCGCTCAGCGAATCCTTGCCCGGTCCGCCTTCGAGGCGATCGTCGCCGTCCTCGCCGCTGAGGTCGTCGAAGCCGCCGCCGCTGCGCAATAGGTCGTTGCCCGGGCCGCCATCGAGGCTGTCGTTGGTGACACCGCCCTCGAGCACGTCGTCTCCCGCTCCCGCCTCGGCCACGAGCCGGAACCCGGGAGCGGCACGGATCACGTCCGGTCCCGAGCCGCCCTTGACCCAGATGTACGTGTCCTTGAAGGGCGGGAGCACGAGTTGATCGACGTCCGTGCCGGAAGTCGCCTGGCCGCGCTCGAGGTCGATGTTCACCGCAGCCGCGTGATCCGAGTAGTCGAACAGGAAGTCCGCTTCCATGACGTCGCTGCCCGGGCCGCCCTCGACCCACTCGCCCAGCAGGCGGTCGTTGCCCGGACCGCCGTACAGACGGGCGAGGTCTCCGCCCTTGATGAAGTTCCCGTCGACGGTGATCACGTCGTCGCCCGCTCCGCCCAGCACCGTCACCCTGGCGGTGCTGCGAGGCATGTCGAACGTGTCGTCGCCGTCCCCGAGGTCCACGCTCACCTGCATCTCGGCGCCGAACGGGCAGTGCACGGTCTGAGCGTCGACCGGCAGGCACGCGGGCGCCGACTGCAACCCGGCGGGATCGCGCAGCACCAGGTGATCGCCCGCGAGCATGACCGTGAGCCGGTTCTGCTCTCCAGGCGCCGCGACGACCTCGACGGCGAAGCCGATCGCTCCCGGGCGCCAGGACTTCGCCGATACCGTCGCCCCGGACGCGCTGCTGCAGGCGAGCGCCCACGTCAAAGCCACCGCCAGTGGCAGGATCCGGACCATGGCTCAACAACGGCCCGCACCGGTGAGAGTTTCGCTGTCCAATCCGGACAAGGTGCTCTTTCCTGACGATGGAATCACCAAGGCGGACCTGGCGGCGTACTACGAGTCCGTCGCCGAGGTGATGGTCCCGCACGCCAAGGACCGGCCGATGAACCTGTGGCGCTGGAACAAGGGGATCGCGTACGACGTCCTCGTCCAGCAGTCACTGCCCAAGGGTGCGCCGGAGTGGGTGGCGCGCTGCGAGGTCCCGCGCCGCAAGGGCGGCGACATCACGCACGGGATGATCAACGACGCGGAGACCCTGCGCTGGCTCGCGCAGCAGAACTGCATCACGCCGCACGTCTGGAACGCCCGCTGCGATCTGCGCGAGAAGCCGGACCGGCTCGTGTTCGACCTGGACCCGAGCGAGGACGACTTCGACAAGATCCGCGCGGCGGCGCTCGGCGTGGCGGACATGCTCCGCGACATCGGGCTGACGCCGTTCGCGAAGGTGAGCGGGTCGCGCGGGAT
The DNA here is from genome assembly GCA_027587225.1 of Solirubrobacter taibaiensis. GTDB lineage: Bacteria > Actinomycetota > Thermoleophilia > Solirubrobacterales > Solirubrobacteraceae > Solirubrobacter > Solirubrobacter taibaiensis. The sequence goes on along the minus strand of JAPDDQ010000061.1, from coordinate 4,938 downwards.
CCACGTGGTGGCGCCGTTGAAGCGGCTGCGGGAGGCGGACGAGGTCCGGGCCGCGGCGGGCGCGCTGGCCGAACGTATCGCGGGCGAGCACGCCGACACGCTCACGACCGAGTGGCGCAAGGACAAGCGCGACGGACGGATCCTCGTGGACGTCGCGCGCAACACGTACGGGCAGACGATCGTCGCCGCCTACGCGGTGCGCGGGCTCCCGGGCGCTCCCGTCTCGGCGCCGGTGACGTGGGACGAGGTCGCGGACCGGTCGCTCACGCCGCAGTCCTTCACGCTGCGGAACCTGGGGGAGCGGATCACCACGGTCGGGGACGTGTGGGCGGACATCGACGAGCATGCGGGCACGCTGCCGAAAGACTTGACGATGTCTTGAGTTCGGATGGACACGGCCTTGAGAGAGGGCTCCGATACCCCAGGTGACCCGATCACCTGTAGGAGCTCTCCCTTGTCTTTCATCCCCGCCCGAATCGGCTTGCGCGGCAAGCTGATGGCCGGCTCAGCCGTCCTCCTGGCGTTCACCGGCACCGTCGGCGCCTTCGGCATGCACGACATGTCGTCGGCCAATCAGAACGCCGAGGCACTGTTCACGCAGGCCGTCGAGCCACTCGCCGAGCTCGGCACGGCGCGCGCCAAGTTCAACGAGAACCGCGCGTTCGTGAACAACCACATCCTCGAGACGTCCACGGCCGAGAAGGCGAAGACCGAGGCCAAGATCCGCGCCAACATCAAGGTCATCGACTCGAACCTCGCAGCGGTCGACGACTCGCTCGTCTACGACCCGGAGCTCAAGCGCGAGTTCGACGCCGTCGTCGCGGACATCGCGGCCTACCGCGCCGACCGTGACAAGGTCCTTGAGCTCTCCACGGCGGGCAAGGCCGATGAGGCCTACGCGTACAACAAGGAGCACGCGATCCCGGACGCCGCCAAGGTGGCCGAGGCGTTCACCGCGCTGTTCGACGGCAAGGTGGAGCACGGCAAGCAGGCCTACGCGCAGATCGAGTCCGCCGCCGCCACCAGCCGCACGCGCTCGCTCATCCTGATCTTCGCCGCGCTCATCGCCGGCTTCGGGCTCGCGTTCTGGTTCTCCGGCAAGATCACGAAGACGGTCAAGGAGATCCTCGCCCGCCTGGAGTCGCTGCGCGACCACTGCGCCGCGGACCTGGCGAACGCGCTCGGCCGCGTTGCGCACGGTGACCTGACCGTCGACGTCGTCCCGGTCACGCCGGAGCTGCACCGCAGCTCGGGCGACGAGATCGGCGACATCGCCGAGGCCGTCGGCGCGATCCGCAACTCCACGGTCCAGGCCGTCCTCGCCTACAACGAGATGCGCGCCCAGCTGGCCGACACCATGACCGAGCTGTCCGAACAGGCCCAGACCGTCGCCGCCGCTTCGCAGCAGATGGCGGCCACGTCCGACGAGACCGGCCGCGCCGTGTCGGAGATCGCCGCCGCCGTGACCGAGGTCGCGCACGGCGCCGAGCGTCAAGTCCGCGGTGTCGAGGCCACCCGTGAGGCCGTCCAGGAGGCCGCCCGCAGCGCCGAGACCAGCTCCGCCGTCGCCGCGCAGACCGCGCAGGCTGCCGACGACGCCCGCTCCGTCGCCCTCGAGGGCGTCAGCGCCGCCGAGTCCGCTTCAGCCGCGATGCGTGAGGTCGCCGAGAGCTCCGCCGCCGTCGGGGGCGCGATCAACTCCCTGACCGAGCGCAGCGGGCGCATCGGCGGGATCGTCGGGACCATCACCGGCCTGGCCGAGCAGACCAACCTGCTCGCGCTGAACGCCGCGATCGAGGCCGCACGCGCCGGCGAGCAGGGCCGCGGGTTCGCGGTCGTCGCCGAGGAAGTCCGCAAGCTGGCCGAGGAGTCCCAGACCGCCGCGTCGGAGATCTCCGCCCTCATCGCCGAGATGCAGGCCGAGACCTCCCGCGTCGTGGGGGTCGTCGCCGACGGCACGCAGCGCACGCAGGACGGCGTCGCCACGGTGGAGCGCACCCGTGAGGCCTTCGAGGCCATCGGGACCGCGGTCGAGGACATGGCCGCCCGCGTCGGCGAGATCACCATGGCCGTCGACCAGATCAGCGCCCAGGCGTCGCTCGCCGAGCACGAGGTCGTCGAGGTCGCCGCGGTAGCCGAGGAATCCAGCGCCTCCGCCGAGCAGGTGTCCGCCTCCACCCAGCAGACCAGCGCCTCCGCCCAGGAGATCGCTGCCTCCGCTCAGACGCTTTCCGGGACCGCCGAGCACCTGAACTCGCTCGTCGCCCGATTCACGGTCGCCGCCTAGCGGCGAATGCGCGCGGTGCCGCCGCGCTTTTGATCGGGCCGCGCCGGCCCACCGCGCAGAAAAGGGCCTCGCCGTCGGCGGGGCCCTTTTCGTGTTCTTGAGGAACTTGACGAAAACTTGAGAGTTTCGGGATGAAACCGGGATGCAAGTGCGGCTCCGTCCGACGATCACGTGGACAGATACGTATGAAACCGCTCACCGGAGAGTCCGCCTTGTCCTTCACCATCCGTACGAAGCTGCTCGCCGGCTTTGGTGCCGTCCTGCTCATCCTCGTCGTTGCGATCGGCGTTGGTGTCCGCTCCGCGAGCTCCGTCAACGAGAACGCTCAACACGCCTACATCGACGACGCGATCCCGCTGAAGGCCGCCGCGCAGAGCCTCCTGACCGAGATGGTCGACCAGGAGACCGGCGTCCGCGGCTACCTCATCACCGGTGATGAGTCCAGCCTCGATCCGTACTACGAGGGCCGCAAGACCGTCGCGGCGACGCTCGAGCGGATGAAGCCGCTGCTCGCCAGCCATCCGATCATGGCCGGCCTCGTCGCGGATGCCGAGCCGCAGATCAAGGCGCTGCAGGACTACTTCGAGTCGCAGATCGCGCTCGTGAAGTCGGGCGCGGCCGGCCAGGCCGAAGCGCAGCAGCGCATCGGCGAGGGCAAGGAGGAGTTCGACGCCTTCCGCAAGTCCGCTGCCGCGATCGAGGCCGACACCGTCAAGTTCGTCCGCGACGCGGAGCGCGAGCAGGACGCGGCGTTCGCGAGCGCGCGCACGCAGCTGATCGTGCTCGGCGTGATCGGCGCCGTGTTGGCGCTCGGGATCGCGTGGCTCATCACGCGCTCGCTCGTCGGCCCGGTGCGCGAGATGATGCGCGCCGCCGACGGCATCGCCGAGGGTGACGTCGATCAGACCATCACCGTCAAGAACCGCGACGAGCTCGGCGCGATGGCGCAGGCCTTCGACCGCATGCTCGCCTACCTGCGTGAGCAGGCCGAGGTCGCGGAGCGCGTCGCCTCCGGCGATCTGACCGTGATGCCGCAGGTGCGCTCCGAGCGTGACCTGCTCGGTACCGCCATGCAGCGCCTCGTCATCGATCTCGAGCGCGTCGTCGGTGACGTGACCGCGAGCGCGGGCACCGTGGCCAGCGCATCGCAGCAGATGGCGTCGACGTCCGACGAGGCCGGCCGCGCCGTCACCGAGATCGCTTCGGCGGTCGGCGACGTCGCCCAGGGCGCCGAGCGCCAGGTCCGCATGATCGAGACCGCGCGCGACACCGCGCTCGAGACCACGCGCGCCGCCCGCGCGTCGTCGGCCGCGGCCGGCGAGGCCGCGGCCGTCGCCGACGACGCGGGTCAGGTCGCCCGCCACGGCGTCGCCGCGGCGGAGCAGGCCACCGAGGCGATCCAGCACGTGGCCGACGGCTCACGGGAGATCACGACGGCGATCGAGGGTCTCGCGCAGCGCTCCGAGCACATCGGCGGCATCGTGGACACGATCACCGGCATCGCCGAGCAGACCAACCTGCTCGCGCTCAACGCCGCGATCGAGGCCGCCCGCGCCGGCGAGCAGGGCCGCGGGTTCGCGGTCGTCGCCGAGGAGGTCCGCAAGCTGGCCGAGGAGTCCCAGGCCGCCGCCTCGCAGATCTCCTCGCTGATCGGCGAGATGCAGAACGAGACGAACTCGGTCGTGATCGTCGTCGAGGAGGGCGCCCGCCGGACCGCCGACGGCGTCTCCACCGTCCGCGAGACGCGCGACGCCTTCCAGCGCATCGACACCGCGGTCGCCGCCATGAGCGAGCGCGTCGCGGAGATCGCGGCGGCCAGCCAGCAGATCTCGGCCGACTCCGAGCGCATGCAGGACGAGATCGCCGAGGTCGCGTCCGTGGCCGAGCAGTCGTCCGCGTCCGCCGAGCAGGTCTCCGCGTCCACGCAGGAGACGAGCGCGTCGACCCAGGAGATCGCGTCCAGCGCCTCCGAGCTGGCCGTCACCGCCGAGCGCCTCAACGAGCTCGTCGGTCACTTCCGCCTCGCGAACGCGTAACACGCCGCCCAGCCGCAATCGAAGGGCCCGCCATGTGCGGGCCCTTCGCGCTACCGTCGGGGCATGGGGTTCCTCGACAAGGCCAAGAAGCTCGCCGAGCAGGCGCAGACCAAGCTCGACGAGGTGCAGACGCAGATCAACCAGCAGGGCTCGTCGCGGCCCGGCGGGCAGCAGCCCGGCGGCCATGTCGAATACGACAAGCACGGCCGGCCGATTCCGCCGCAGCAGCCGTCCGGCGGGCAGGTCCAGTACGACGCGCAGGGCCGCCCGATCCCGCACGGTGACCCACTCGCGGGCCCGCCGCCCGGTCCGCCCGCGTCTCCCGCGAGCGCGCACGGCGACCCCTTGGGCGGTGCCGCGAGCACCCCGCCGTGGCCCGGCCAGTCCCAGAGCCCGTCGTGGCCGCCGCCGGGCGAGTCCGCCCCGCCCACGCACGGTGACCCGCTCGCCGGCCCCGCCTCGCCGCCGCCCGGCTCGTCCGAGTGGGCGCCGCCGCCGGCCGCCCCGTCCGCTCCGCCGAGCGCTGGCCCGTCCGGTTGGGCGCCGCCGCCCGCCCACGGCGACCCCCTCGGCGGCCCCGCATCGTCGCCGCCCGGCTCGGCCGGCTGGACGCCG
>JAPDDQ010000641.1 GCA_027587225.1 Solirubrobacter taibaiensis | reverse complement strand
TAAGCGATTAAGGATGGTTTATGCATTGATAATCTCCCCTTATACATACAAATGTTATAGTATATGCAACACTTCTCATTTCGGGGATTATTTCTGTTCTAACCAATCCTCTACATGTTTTATAAATACATCTAAACAATCAATAAACGGCGAGTGTCCGCAATCTTCTAATACCTTCAACTCTGCATTTGGCAAATGTTTCGCTAATTCCTCACCGACTACTTGCGGTACGACATAATCTCTATCACCTTGTATGACGAGTGTTGGCGCTTTAATACGATGAATTTGCTTACTTCCCTCTACAACCCCGTTATGTTCATCTGAAATATTAAATGTAATGAGCGCATAATTCACATCTACGAAATTACGTTGCGTTAACATATCATCTAAATACTTTTCATAACGGTCCGGTTCAGGTTGATTATGTGTATATATTAATAGATTCCATACTGTACGGTAATATAGTTTGTTCATATTTTTTATCGCGTCTAATACTGGAGCGATTTGTACTGGATCTTGCGCAATTTCTTCTTTCGTCTTTACTAAACTTGATACAATCGGCTGCCCATT
>JAPDDQ010000640.1 GCA_027587225.1 Solirubrobacter taibaiensis | reverse complement strand
TGTACATGGAATGGAAGATAAGGTAGAAGAGATAACTGGGGCTGCGAAACAAGTTGCGGTTGCTTCTGAAGGTATGGAACAACATTCAATTGAAGGTAATGAAGTGATTGGACAAATTATTAATCAAATGAGTTTAATCCAAAATGCAGTACAAGATTTGTCTTCCATCATTTATTCGTTAGAAACAAGGTCAAAAGAAATTAGTGATATCGTAACTGTAATTACAGGTATTTCAAATCAAACCAATTTATTAGCTTTAAATGCTTCTATTGAGGCTTCACGTGCTGGAGCAGCTGGGAGAGGGTTTGCAGTTGTTGCTGATGA
>JAPDDQ010000639.1 GCA_027587225.1 Solirubrobacter taibaiensis | reverse complement strand
GAAAATTAGCAGAACAAACTGAAGCGTCTGCAAAAGATATAGCGAAATTAATTGGTGAAACACAAGCTGAGACAGAAGATGCTGTAGTTTCCATGCAAAAAGGTTCAAAAGAAGTAGAAACTGGAATTTCACTTGTTCAAAGTAGTGGAGATTTCTTTGAAAAAATCTCCAAATCAGCGCAATCTGTTACAGATCAAGTAAAAGCTGTTTCGGGTAATTCGAGTGACATTTTACAAA
>JAPDDQ010000638.1 GCA_027587225.1 Solirubrobacter taibaiensis | reverse complement strand
AGCGAAAAATGGACTAGATTTTGTAGAAGCTTTTTGTACAGAGGGGTTATATGTAAATGAAATTCGCTTTCATACGAATGATGTCATCGGTATGTACAAGATGAAACAGAGAATGGATAAGGGAAAGGAAGAAGGAGAAATTACTCCTCACCTTGTTATTAAATACGTGGGAAGCTAAAAACTCCAAAGTAAAACTTTGGAGTTTTTAATGTTTCATATGGGCT
>JAPDDQ010000637.1 GCA_027587225.1 Solirubrobacter taibaiensis | reverse complement strand
ATAATCTCTTCTTGTTGAGCTGTTGCGATTTCAGTTTCTTCCTGTTGAACTTCAGGCGTTTTCTTTGTTAAGTAGTGGTATACCATACCGACAAATACTGATCCGCCAATAATGTTACCAATTGTAACAGGAATTAAGTTATGAATAGCACCTGAAAAAGAAATTGTCTCAGGATGCGGTGAAACTAAAGATAAAGCAAAGAGTGATAAGTTTGCAATACTATGTTCGTAACCAGATAAGAAGAATGTGAAAACAAGTAGCATCATCACTATTATTTTTGCTGTGTCACCTTTAACCTCAGAAGGTAAGAAACAAGCAAGACATACGAGCCAGTTAC
>JAPDDQ010000636.1 GCA_027587225.1 Solirubrobacter taibaiensis | reverse complement strand
CCAATTCATAGCTTCGAACAAAGAACAACTAATTTCCCTTATTAGAGCAAACCAACTAGATTTTGACGAACAGATTTTTATAATATGGGATAACTATGAAATCCCTGTAGTAAGTACAAATCTTGATAAAGTATTCCAATCATTAGTTGACGTTGATGCAGTCAGTTTTTATTACTGGATATTAGACAAAGAATATAGATTCGTAATTGAAATAAATGATAAAGAATTGATTAGGATTGGGTTTCGCTAATACTCTAAGCATATGAAGCTAGTTCCCTTCATTTCTTAATATTTTCTTCGTCACCACCGCTATTATTATCATTATGAAACTTATAGCTAATATAGGTAAATAAATTTTCGTACTGAATCCTTCAAACATAAAACCATATACGACTTGCCCAATTGGTGCCATACATTGAGATACCGCTGTTATAATTGCCATTACTTTTCCTAGATTTTCATTTTGTGTTTTCTTTTGGACTACAGTAATCACATAGATGGATACAATTGTCATAATCATTGCGATTAGAAGAGAAGAAAGTATAAAGAGGATAAATGGTGGATAGTATCCT
>JAPDDQ010000635.1 GCA_027587225.1 Solirubrobacter taibaiensis | reverse complement strand
TCAGCCTCTTTATTCATTAATACTTTTACTACAGGCTCTTTAACTGCGGCTTTAAAGTCATCTACTACAACAATTGGCATACCGGTAATATCGCCCTCAATTTCAGTATAAGGATTATTTTCTTCCGTTACGATATCATCGCCCATATAAGTATGAATCCATACATCTTCAGTTTGACTAATTTCAAATAGGTTGTGAACGATTTCAGGAGATAGCGTACTACTAAAGATTTCTTCGTTTGTTTTACAGTTAATAATTTTTGCGCCATTAAAAGATAGAATGAAACTGCCGTATTCTTCTAAGCGAAGTTCTTTGGCTACATTGCGCATACCAAACGTTGGACGTCCAGAAGCAAGTACAACCTTTACACCTTGCTCTTGTGCAGTCATTAACGCTTCTTTCGTACGAGGTGAAATAGTATGGTCATCACGTAATAAAGTATCATCTAAATCTAAAACAATCATTTTATAAGTCATATAGAAAATTCCTTTCTTTAATTGAAATCAAAATACATGTTCATGAAGATGTTGAGGAATAATAGTAAGACATCAAACCTCTTTGAAAAGAAGTAG
>JAPDDQ010000634.1 GCA_027587225.1 Solirubrobacter taibaiensis | reverse complement strand
GACCTGCTTTAAAAAGTTTGCAGATTTTAAGGGCCGTGCTAGACGCAGTGAGTTTTGGTATTTCGAGCTATTTTGTGTACTGATGAGCCTAGCCTTTAGCTTTATCAGTGAAGATGCGGCAACCATCGTCATGTTAATCACGTTCATTCCAAATATTGCAGTCAGTGTCAGACGTTTACATGACATTGGGCGTTCAGGTTGGTGGATGTTAATCGCACTTGTGCCAATTGTAGGAATACTTTTACTGCTGTTCTGGGCTGCACAAGAAGGCGAACCTACAACAAATACCTATGGTGAATCACCCAAAGCCTAATCAATAAAAATCATTCCATCATATCTAAATAAGCATCTGTACATCCATGCCTGTATAGCCCATGCATGTACATGTTTTAGGAATCATCATGAATAAAAAAATCATCATTACCTTACTGGCAGCTTGGTTAATGCAAGCCTGTACTAAAAATGAATCTACAGAAAACGCATCATCAAATAGCGCTCAAACAGAAGCTATTAAAGCCAATACATCTGACTCTCAAAAGTTTATTGATCAAGGCAAAAATGATATTGCAACCT
>JAPDDQ010000633.1 GCA_027587225.1 Solirubrobacter taibaiensis | reverse complement strand
ACAAAATCTGACCACGTTGAATGAGTGGAACAACACGATGTTTTTGAATCAGTTTGCTGTCAGTTATTTCACGAGGTAATAGAGCTGTATCAAATACAGCAAGATCAAAGAGTGGCTCACCAAACTCTAAAGATATGCTTTCCGCAATTGTCAGAGGTGATAGACGATGATGTTCAATTAAGTGAGCAACAATATCTTGTTGTGCTTTTTTTGCAGCATCAATCGCACTCTGCATATTTGATGCAGCAATGTGACCATCATCGACTATGCGTCGAATAAACCCCGAAAATTTTGCAGACGTATGTATTCCTGACATCTGTCCGCCTTATGACAATATGGTTATAATAGCTATATATCAAAATTATACTTTCGTTACGTAAAATTACTACCATTGAAAGTGTCGTTTTTGACTTGATTAAGCTTTAAAACTTTGAACTGATCGAATCTTTTGCAAATTTATTTTTATCATAAACTTGTAGTTATGATGTTTTGAATAAATAAATGTCTCAGCCAACAAAATCCACTTTGGTTAAACTGATAATACTCTTTTTCATCCCATAGTCACTGCTTTAA
>JAPDDQ010000632.1 GCA_027587225.1 Solirubrobacter taibaiensis | reverse complement strand
TTTCATGCTTTTTAGTCAGCTTGTGCTAGTCCTATACGCCAAGTCGATGTAACATACTCTGTCTTTTTGAAAATAACCATCATAGGACGTTCATGCGCGAGTATGCTGTTTTTACTTCAGAATCTGTAAGCGAAGGTCATCCAGACAAAATGGCTGACCAAATTAGTGATGCTATTTTAGATGCAATCCTAAAAGAAGACCCGTATGCGCGTGTCGCTTGTGAAACATTAGTAAAAACAGGCGCTGTTGTTCTTGCTGGTGAAATTACGACTACAGCAAACGTGGACTTTGAAGCGATTGTACGTCAAACAGTTAACGGAATCGGTTACCATCATTCTGATTTAGGTTTTGATGGCTCTACATGCGCTGTCATCAACATGATTGGTAAGCAGTCTCCTGAGATTGCTCAAGGTGTTGACCGTCAAAAACCAGAAGATCAAGGTGCTGGTGACCAAGGCTTGATGTTCGGTTACGCAAGCCGTGAGACAGATGTTCTTATGCCTGCGCCTATTTCATACGCTCATCGCCTCATGGAACGTCAAGCAGAATTACGTCGTTCAGGTGCTTTACCTT
>JAPDDQ010000631.1 GCA_027587225.1 Solirubrobacter taibaiensis | reverse complement strand
GCCGGCAGTTGTGGAAGGTGTTATTATTGAAAACTGCAATGGAACAATTAATGTAGGTGACAAATATAACGTACAGCCGATTGAAAAGACGAAGGCTTATAATGGATCGGGATCATCAAATACAGGAATGAAAGTACAAACGTTTAGCGGGATTAGTACAGCTGATGTATGGGATAATGATGCGAATGATCAGGGGATACAGTTTACTTTATAGTACAGTATGTAAAATTGCATAAAATGATGAAGTTGCCCTATGATACAATCTAGCTGTGAGCTGTTAATGATTCTTCTGTAGTATAGTTGTTAGATTAGAAATATAACATCTTATCGAAAATCATACGTATAAAAAAAGACGCTTCAAATGAAGTGTCTTTTTTTACCTTAGTGATACCCTTTAGCAGAGTCTTTATGAATTTTATTTTTAAATATACTGTAGCTCCAAAGCTGATATCCAATAACGATTGGTACCATGACCATTGCAACGAAGAACATAATTTTTAAGTTTAGTTGACTACCGGCTGCGTTGTATAACGTTGTACTGTATGCATCGTTAATACGAGATGGTAACATTCT
>JAPDDQ010000630.1 GCA_027587225.1 Solirubrobacter taibaiensis | reverse complement strand
GTTTTTTGTAGAAAAATGTATGCGTTTCGTGTTGACAATGATAATCCTTATCAATTAAAGTAGAATAGTAGTTAATGATTATCATTATCAATTAGAGGTGAAGGAATGAAAAAATCTATTACGCTATTTACAGCGATTTTATCTATTTTTTTCTTGTTAATAGGTTGCAGTGCCAAAGGGGACGAAAAAGCGTCTGCAACCAAAACAGAAAAAGGAAAAGAGAAAATCGAAATTACCGACCTATCAGGAAGAAAGGTAACATTCGATAAAGTGCCAGAAAATTTTGCAACATTAAGTATGGGGGACATGGATATTATTCATGCTTTAGGTGGAAAAATAGTAGGTCGCCCGGATACGAAATTAACTCTTCCAGAGGAGTTAAAGAAAGCACAAGTAATTGGGAATGCACATCAACCGAATTTTGAGCAAATTGCTAGTTTAAAGCCCGATGTACTTGTTGCTAACAATGGATTCCAAAAGAATGTGCCAACGGTTGAAGGACAAGGAACGCAAGTTATCATTTCTTCTGCGAATTCTGTACAAGATATTCAAAAGAATATTGAATTATATGGA
>JAPDDQ010000060.1 GCA_027587225.1 Solirubrobacter taibaiensis | reverse complement strand
TCGTCCTCGACCTCCGGCTCGAAGCTGGCCAGCCGCGCCGTCTCCAAGGCCCGCTGCCGCGGCCGCGGTGGTCGCGTTCGCCGCACTGCCCGGCGCCGACGACGCGCCCGGCCCGATCCGCGCGAGCCTCGCCGAGCGCGCGTTCGCCGCCACCGCGCCGCAGCCGGCGTTCATCACCTTCACCGAGACGACGACCGTCCAGACCGGCTCGCCAAGGCTGGAGAGCTACGACAAGCTCCGCCAGTGGCAGTACGGCGACCGGATGCACAACTTCATGGAGACCCGCCAGCCCAGGGGCGAGTGGCTCTACGAGCACGACCAAAACGGCGCCACCATCCGCACGCTGATGAACAACGACAAGGGCGGCACGGAGGTCCAGGTCACCAAGAAGACCGACCCGGGCTGGGACCCCGAGGAGCTCGAGTCAGGCTTCAAGGCCGGCGTCACGACCCTGGTCGATCGGTTCCGCGAAGCGATCCGCGGAGCCGAGGACCTGGGGGAGACGACGTTCAATGGCAAGCGCGCTCACGCGTACCGTCCCGACCTGAGCGGGGAGCGCATGCCGCCAGGCGACACCATCTACTACGTGGATCCCGAGGACGCGAAGCCGCTCGGCAGCAAGACGACCCTCACCGGCTTCGCACCGAAGGTCGAAAACGGGAAGCCCGTGAAGGGCGCGCCACTGGGCGACTTGACGATCACGACGACCGTCGACCGCTACGAGCACCTCGAGCCGACCCCCGAGAACCTCGCCTTCCTGGACGCGCCGAACATCGACGCCGCCCAGAAGCAGGACTAGGTGGTGAAGGGGCCGGCAGCGATGCCGGCCTCGCCGCCGTCGATCGTCTCCAACGCGACTTCCTCCCATCCGCCTTCCAGCAGGGAGGCATGATGGTCTGAATGGCGAATGGCAAGGGTGCCGATGAACACGCCTTTCGTCTGCTTGCGCAGGACCGCGTACCACAGGGTGCTCGCGTCCCGGTCCCCGCGTACGGGGTGCCAGGGTCGCGGCGGCAGGTCGATCCCGTTCGCCACGCCGGTCTCTACGAGCCGGTTCAAGGTGGCGATCTGACCCGATGACGTGTCGATGAAGAACGCGCTCACTTCATCCCAGGGTACGGCGGCCGCTGCAGTCTCTGAGCCGTGGCGCGCCGCGCTGCGCACGTTCGACGCCGACCTGCAGCGCCGCGGCTCCGCCGATCGCACGCGCAAGGCCTACGGCACCGACGCGGCCGAGCTCGCCGCCTGGGCCACCGCGAACGACCTCGATCCCACCCAGGTCGACTACAAGGCCCTCAGGCGCTGGGCCGCGCGCCTGTCCCAGAAGGGTGCCGCCCCGCGGACGATGGCGCGCAAGCTGGCGTCCGTCCGCTCGCTCTTCCGCTCCCTCGTCGAGCACGGCCAGATCACGTCCAACCCAGCCGACCTGCTCCCGGCGCCGAAGCTCCCGCAGAGCCTCCCGAAGGTGCTCAAGACCGAGGACATCGAGCGGTTGCTGGAGAAGATCCCGGCCTCGACGCCGTTGGAGATGCGCGACCGCGCGCTGTTCGAGCTGGCGTACTCGTCGGGACTCAGAGCCGAAGAGCTGGTCGATCTCGACCACACGTCAATCGAGTTCGACAGCGAACAAGTCCGCGTCGAGGGTAAGGGATCCAAGACCCGCTTCGTCCCGGTGGGAGAGCCCGCACTGCGCACGATCGCCGCCTATCTCGAGCGCGCCCGCCCGGCGCTGCTCTCAGCGGACCAGGATCCGGCGCTTTTCCTGTCCAAGAGCGGCCGCAGGCTCTCGACGAGCGATGTGCGGCGCCGACTTCGGGTATGGGCCAAGCATGCCGCCACCCAGACGGGCGTCCACCCACACGCTTTGCGGCACTCTTTCGCCACCCATCTGTTGGACGGCGGAGCGGATCTGCGCGCCATTCAGACGATGCTGGGACACGCGAGTATCTCGACAACCCAGGTCTACACTCGGGTAGAGTCCGCGCGGCTGCGGGCAGCCTATGCCAAGAGTCACCCGCGGGCTTAGGAAATAAGGGGCTTTGGAGACCAACGTAAAAGCGATCGAGCTGAAGGAGCTGTGGACCGTCTACAAGACGGACGGCTCTAGCCGCGCACGTGAGCAGCTCGTCGTCGCCTACTCACCACTCGTGAAGTACGTCGCCGGCCGGATGTCCTCCGGGTTGCCGGCCCACGTCGAAGAGGCCGACCTGATCTCTTACGGCCTCCTGGGCCTGATCAACGCGATCGAGCGCTTCGACCTCTCGCGCGAGATCAAGTTCGAGACGTACGCGATCACCCGCATCAAGGGCGCGATCATCGACGAGCTGCGCGCCCTGGACTGGGTGCCGCGGTCCGTCCGCGCCCGGGCCCGGGAGATCGAGAAGGCGCACGCCAAGCTCGAGCATCAGCTGCATCGCACGCCGACCGACGAGGAGATGGCGCGCGAGCTCAAGCTCACGCTCGAGGAGTTCCAGGAGGCGCTGGTCAAGATCTCCAGCTCCACCGTGGTCGCGCTGGACGAGCTGTGGGCCGTGAGCGACTCCAGCGGCGATTCCGTCTCGCTCCTGGACACGCTGGAAGACCCGGACGCGCCCAACCCTGAGGCGCTGCTGGCGCAGTCCGAGCTCAAGGACCGCCTCGCGGACGCCATCGCGGCGCTGCCGGAGCGCGAGAAGCTCGTGATCGCCCTGTACTACTACGAGAACCTCACGCTCCGCGAGATCGGCGAGGTCCTCGGCGTGACCGAATCGCGCATCTCCCAGCTGCACACGAAGGCTGTGCTGCGGCTGAAGTCTCGGCTCCAGGTCGAGAACCTGCGCGACTAACGTCACAAAGTCGCTTGGAGCGGTAGCGTTCCTCTCAACCAGGCCATTTCTTGGGAGAGAGGAGCGCCAGGCATGCCGCACGCCGCAGATAGGATTCGCAACGTGGCCCTAGTTGGCCACCGAGGGAGCGGGAAGACGTCGTTGCACGAGGCCTTGTTGTTCGAGGCCGGCGCAACGACGAGGCTCGGCTCGGTGGCTGACGGCACCACGGTCTCAGACGCCGACGAGGACGAGAAGTCCCGCGGAATGTCGATCTCCGCGTCGCTCGCATCGTTCGAGTGGCGCGACACGAAGGTCAACCTGATCGACACCCCCGGCGAGCCCAGCTTCATCGCCGACGCGCTCGGCGCGTTGCGCGTATGTGAGTCGGCCGTCTTCGTGGTCAACGGCGTCTTGGGCGTCGAGGTCTCCACGCGACGGCTGTGGGAACGCGCCCAGGAGCTGCACGTAGCCCGGCTGGTCTACGTGAACATGCTCGACCGCGAGCGGGCGGACTTCTTCCGTGCCCTCGACTCGCTGAAGGAGGCCTTCGGGCCGCACGTCGTCGCCACGGAGATCCCGATCGGCGCCGAGCACGAGCTCAACGGCATCGTCGACCTCGTCGACATGAAGGCCTACCAGTACGACGCCGAAGGCAACTGCACCGAGATCCCGATCCCGGACAGCCTCGCCGAGCAGGCGCAGGAGTACCGCGAGAAGCTGATGGACGAGGTCGCGGAGAACTCCGAGGCCCTGATGGAGCGCTACCTGGAGGGTGAGGACATCTCGCACGACGAGATCGTCCACGCGCTCGAGGAGGGCACCGACACCGGTCACATCTTCCCCGTCACGTGCGGGGTGTCGACGAGCCGCCTGGGCGTGAACCGGCTGCTCGACGCGATCATCGACGACCTCCCGTCACCCGCCCAGCACGAGCGGATCACGGTCGAGGAAGGCTTCGAGCTCGAGCCCGACCCCGAGGGCGAGATGTTCGCCTACGTGTTCAAGACGCGCGCCGACCCGTTCGCGGGCCGCATCAACCTGTTCCGCGTCTACCAGGGCACGATGACCCACGACACGCAGGTCATGAACACCCGCACGCATCACAAGGAGCGTGTGGGGCAGCTGCTGGTGCCGCACGGCGGCAAGGACGTCGGCCACGCCGACGAGTTCGGCCCGGGCGACATCGGCGCCGTGGCCAAGCTCAAGGAGACACACGCCGGCGACTGGCTCGCGGCGCGCGACCAGCCGATCCACATGCCGCGGATCAAGCTCCCGGCCCCGGTCATGGCCTTCGCGATGGAGCCCAAGAACAAGGGCGACGAGGACAAGGTCCACACGGCGCTCCGGCGCCTGCAGGAAGAAGACCCGACGATCGACCTGCATCGCGACGAGCAGACGGGTGAGCAGATCGTCGCCGGCCTGTCGCAGATCCACGTCGAGGTGATCATCGACCGGATGAAGTCGCGGTTCGGCGCCGAGGTGACGTTGAAGCCCCCGCGCGTGCCCTACCGCGAGACGATCCGCGGCACGGCGAAGGCCCACGGGCGGCACAAGAAGCAGACGGGTGGCCGCGGCCAGTTCGGCGACTGCCACATCGAGGTCGAGCCGCTCCCGGAGGGCGAGTTCGAGTTCGTCAGCGCGATCAAGGGCGGCGCGATCCCGAACGGGTTCATCCCGGCCGTCGAGAAGGGCGTTCGCGAGGCGATGCAGAGCGGCGCCGTGGCCGGCTTCCCGGTCAAGGGCGTCAAGGTCACGCTGTTCGACGGCTCCTACCACACGGTGGACTCGTCGGAGATGGCGTTCAAGCTCGCGGGCAGCATCGCGATGCGGGACGCGATGTCGCAGTGCACGCCGGTCCTGCTGGAGCCGATCATGCTGATCTCGTGCTCGGTGCCGGACGACTCGGTCGGCGACGTGATGGGCGACCTGAGCTCCCGCCGCGGGCGCCCGCTGGGCACCGAACCGGCCGGCGGCATGACCGAGGTCAAGGCCGAAGTGCCGATGAGCGAGGTGCTCTCGTACGCGCCCGATCTGCGCGCCGTGACGGGCGGGCAGGGCGAATACACGCTCGAGTTCCTGCGCTACGAGGAGATCCCCGCGCACCTGGCGCAGAAGGTCGCCGAGAAAGCCAAGGAAGAGGCCGAAGCGGTCGCATAATTCGCTGCAGAGGGGTGACGTGGGCGTTGCTAACGTCACCCCTCCGGCATGGCGAGAACTCGCGACATCCGCACCAACCAGCTCGACGTCGCCTGCGACATCTGCGGGCGCACGCTGCTGCGCGGTGAGCATCCCGAGCACTACCTCGCGGGTGGTGAGCGCAAGACGGTGTGCGATCTGTGCATCACGCGCGCCCAGCACGAGGGGTGGATTCGTGAGTCCGGCGCCGACGACCTCGAGCTGCGCCACCCGCGCCACGAAGGCCGCGGCCTGATCGACCGCTTCCGCGTCGGCCGCCGCGACCGCGCGGCCGCGCGCCAGGAGCTCGACGAACCGGAGCCCGCGTTCGAGACGCAAGCTCCGCCCGAGCCCACCCCCCGGCGCGAGCGCGAGCGCGAACGTGATCGCGAACCCGCGCCGCGGCCCGATCCCGCCCCGCAGCGGTCGGCCTCGCGCAACATCCGCGCGGTGCCGACGAACGCGGAGCTCAAGATGCAGCGCGCGCTGGACGTCTTCAACACGTCCGACCACACGCGCACGGTCGGCGGCGTGGCCCGCTCGCTCGGCGCGCCCGCGGTCTGCGTACGTCCGCGTCCCGACCGGCCGGCGGTGGTCTCGATCACCGTCATGTGGGAGCTGTCCTGGTACCGCTTCGAGGTCGACCTGTCCGACGAGGCCGGCGGAGTGCGGCGTGATGCGCAGGGCGACGAGCTGTCCGAATTGATCCCCGAAGAGCAGGTTCCGAACGCGGCAGCGGATGAACGCGGCGCGCTCCACCTGCAAATCAACACATGACCGAGTTCCTTCCGCCCCGTCAAAAGCTAGGATCGGCGTCGTGATCTACTGCGTCGTACCCGAGCCACTCGCCGACGAGCTCTATCCGAAGCTCGCGGGCTACTACGAAGACGATCCCAACGTGACGGTCATCGTTGACCGCCGCAAGAAGGAACGCCGCCTCCCAGGGTCAACGGGTGGCGGTCAGCGTGAGGTCCGTGATCGCCGTCGTGCGCGCATCACCGGTGACTTCGCGCCCCTTGCTGCCGGCGAGTGACGATTACCAGCGCGCTGAGGAGCGGATAACCCGAAGGATCTCGTCATCCGGCGAGCCCTTCGCGATGAATCCGACCGCGCCCGCGCGCATCATGTCGTACTGAGAGCCCTGCGAGTCGTCGGCGCTGATCGCGACGATCTTCACGTCGGGCAGGCCTTCACGGATCTCGACCGCGGCCCGCGCGCCGCCGCCGCCAGGCATGTTCACGTCCAGCAGGACGATGTCCGGCCGCCGTCGCAGCGCGAGCTCGACGGCTGATTTGGCGTCGTCGGCCTCGCCGACGACCTCGAAATCGGGCTGGCGCTTGAGGATCGCGCTGAGCATGAGCCGCGACACGGGGTCGTCATCGGCCACGAGCAGCCGCACCCCGGCGCTCGCGCCGCCGCCGTGCAGCACCCCACCGGCCTGCGTGGCGGCCTGCGTGAGCGTCGCCTCCGCCGCGGCCAGCAGCGCCGCCGGCTCCGGCTCGGTGCCCGTCGTGACGATTCCCACGCTGATTGCCGTTCCCGCCGGAGCGGCCCGCTCGGAGGCCGTGCGCAACCGGTTCGCGGCCAGGTTCGCCGTCTCCAGCCCCTGCTCGGGGAGGAGCACGACGAACTGGGCGGGGCCGTAGCGGTAGAGCACGTCCCCGGAACGGATCTCTTCGGTGAGCGCCGCGCCCACGCGGCGGACGCCGTCGTCGCTGCCCGGCACCAGGCCGATCATGGCCACGCAGTAGGTGTGCCCGTACCGCGTCACGCGTGCGCACAGCGCCGCGAGGTCCTCGTCCAGCCGCACGCGCGAGCCCGCGCCGGTGACCGGATCGCGCCGCAGGTCGCTCGTCATCCGGCGGTGCATCGTCACGAGCCGCTCGGCGGCGATCAAACCGCGCTCGAGCTCCGCCGGGTCCAGCGGCTTGGCCAGGACGTCGTCCGCGCCCGCTCGCACCGCGTCGCGCTGCGCGTGCTCGTCGGCCCGCGCGCTCAAGACCATGATGTACGTGTACCCGCCGCCCTCGAGCGACCGGATGCGCCGGGTGAGCTCCGTGCCGTCGATCCCCGGCATCGCCCAGTCGGTGATCACGACCTCGGGCCGGCCGGCCTGGAAGCGTTGCCAGCCGTCGCTGCCGTCCTCGGCTTCGACCACCTCGTGGCCGAGCCTCCGCACCGCGGACGAGACCATCAAGCGGGAGCCGGGCTCGTCGTCGACGATGAGAATATTCACTGAATCACGGCCGTACGCAGGCGATCTTCACGCCGACTACGGCTTCGGCGCCTTTTGGCCGATGGATGGTACTGAGATGTCCGTCCGGCCCTCCCTCCGCATCCGCCCGCGCAGCCTGCGCGGGCCCATCCTGGTTGCTCTCGCGCTGATCGTGGTCGTGGTGGCCGGGATGTTCGCGATGATGGTCCTGTCCGTCCGGTCGCTGGACACGGTGTCCAAGGCGCAGCGCCGCACGAGCTCGATGACGCAGGAGACGCTCCAGCTCGAGCGCACCGTCGTCGACCTGGAGACCGGTGTCCGCGGCTTCATGCTCACCAACGACGAGACCTTCTTGGAGCCGTACCGCCGCGGTCAGCTTCGGCTCAACGTCAGCCTCGCCGAGCTCGCCGACCTGAGCGAGCCGCAGACGGACGCGACCGTCGACGCGATCACGCTCCATCTCAACGAATACGTCCGCGAGTACACCGAGCCGCTCATCCAGGGCACCCGCCGCCCGAGCGTGCTCGTCGCGACCACCGAGGGCAAGCAGCGCCTCGACAGCCTGCGGGCCGAGTTCGCCACGCTCAGCGTTCAGCAGCAGGCGTTGACCCGCGATCGCCGCGCGACTTCGCAGAACCTGCGCCAGCGCATGCTGTGGATCGGCGCCGGCGGCGCCGGGCTCTCGGTCGTGCTGCTCGCGCTGCTCGCGTGGGTCCTCAACCGCCGCGTCCTCGGCCCGGTCCGCCGCGTCAGCCTCGCCGCCCGCAAGCTCGAGCGCGGCGAGCTCAAGACGCGCGTCGCCACCACCGGCGCCGGCGAGATCGGCCAGCTCGCGCGCTCCTTCAACGCGATGGCCGAGGCGCTCGCCACGCGCGACGAGGACCTGCGCGTGCAGTCCGACCGCCTGCACGGCATCCTGGACCACACCACCACGACGATCTCGGTCAAGGACCGCGACGGCCGCTACCTGCTCGTCAACGAGCGTTGGCGCGAGGCCATGGGCCAGGTCGGCGCCGACGTCATCGGCCGCACCGACGACGAGATCTTCCCGGCCGACGTCGCCGCCGCGATTCGCGTCACCGACCTCGAGATCCTGCGCACCGGTGAGGCCGCCGAGTACGAGCGCGACACCGCCACCAACGGCCGCGCGTTCCAGCTCGTCAAGTTCCCGCTCACCGACGAGGACGGCTCCGTCTACGCCACCGGCACGATGGGCACCGACGTCAGCGAGCGCCGCCGCGCGCTGGCCGAGGCCGTGGATGCCTCGCGCTCGAAGTCCGAGTTCCTGGCCAACATGAGCCACGAGATCCGCACGCCGCTCAACGGCGTGATCGGGATGACCGAGCTGCTGCTGGCCACCGACCTCGCGCCCCAGCAGGAGGAGTACGCGCAGACCGCCGCCAACTCCGGCGAGGCGCTGCTCGACGTCATCAACGACATCCTCGACTTCTCCAAGATCGAGGCCGGCAAGCTCGAGCTCGACCACCACGACTTCGATCTTCGCGAAGCCGTCGAAGACACCTGCGAGATGCTCGCGCCGCAGGCGCACGGCAAGGACCTCGAGCTGATGGCGTGGATCGACGACGCCGTCCCGACGATGGTCAACGGGGACCGCGGCCGCGTGCGTCAGGTGCTCACCAACCTGCTCTCCAACGCCGTCAAGTTCACGGAGTCCGGCGAGGTCACCGTCCGCGTGCGGATGGACGGCGCCCGCGTCCGCTTCGATGTCACCGACACCGGCATCGGCATCTCCCGCAAGGCGATCGGCAAGCTCTTCGACTCGTTCGCGCAGGCCGACTCCTCGACCACCCGCCGCTACGGTGGCACGGGCCTCGGCCTCGCCATCTCGCGCCAGCTCGTCGAGCTCATGGGCGGCCGGATCGAGGTCATGTCGACGCCCGGCTCCGGCTCGACGTTCTCCTTCACCGCCGTCCTTGCCGAGCCGACCATGCCCCGTCCCACGACCCGCCAGCACTCGATGCCGTCCAGCCTGAAGGTCCTCATCGTCGACGACAACGCGACCAATCGCGAGATCCTCGAGGCGTACGTCGGGAGCGTCGGCGGCGTGGAGCACGCCAGCGTCGGCTCCGGCGCCGAGGCCCTCCAGGCGATGCACACCGCGGCGCGTGACGGTGAGCCGTTCGAGCTGGTGCTGCTCGACGGGCAGATGCCGGGCATGGACGGGATCGAGCTCGCGCAGGCGATCCAGCTCGCGCCGTCGCTGCGCGACACCCGGCTCGTGATGCTCACCTCCACGACGGATCGCCGCCAGGCCGCGCGCGACGCCGGGATCAACGTCTACCTGCAGAAGCCGGTGCGCCGCGAGCGCCTGCTCGAGGCGATCGCCGAGACGCTCGGCTCTGCGCCCGAGGCGCCGCTGCTGCCGGCCCCCGCGCCCGTCTCCCCGTCGGCGGTCGCCGGCGGCCACACGATCCTCGTCGTGGAGGACAACGTCGTCAACCAGCGCGTCGTGCAGGCCATGCTGGGCAAGCGCGGGTACACCGTCGAATGCGCCAACAACGGCCGCGAGGCACTGTCGATGCTCACCGTGCGCTCGTACGCGCTCGTGTTCATGGATTGCCAGATGCCGGAGATGGACGGCTACGCGGCCACGGCCGCGATCCGCAGCCGCGAGCGCGGCACGGAACGCCTGCCGATCGTCGCCATGACCGCGCACGCCATGAAGGGCGATCGTGAACGCTGCCTCGCCGCCGGCATGGACGACTACCTCTCCAAGCCGCTGCGCCCGGAAGCCCTCGACGAGGCTCTGGCGCGCGTGTTCGGGGGCGCGCCGACTGCCGAGGCGCCCGCCGACGCGGTGCCGCTGGCCCAGGACCCGTTCGAGGCGCTGGTCGACGAGGCGCGCATGCGCGTGTTCCGCGTCGACTACCCGGAGATCGTCGACCAGCTGATCGAGCTGTTCGTGGAGAGCACCCCGCCGCTGCTCAGCGAGCTGCGCGAGAGCGCCGAGAGCGGCGACAGTGACGCCGTCCGCCGGTCCGCGCACAAGCTCAAGGGCTCGTGCCAGAACATCGGCGCGGGGTTCATGGCCAAGCTCGCCAGTGACCTCGAGGTCGCCCGCTTCGCCGCGCCGGCGCAGCTCGATGCGCTCGACCGGGTGTTCGAGGACACCCGCGACGCCCTGCGCGCAGCGCTCGCGGAGGACATCTCGTGACGGTGGCGCTGTGCCTGGCGTCGGCGCTGGTGGTCGCTCTGGTCGTCGCGTGGCGGGCCACGAAGGCGCGCGACATCGCCCTCGCGTCCGAGCGCCGCATGCGCCGGCTCGCCGTGCACGATCCGCACGTCGCGCTCGGGCTGGTCGACCGCGACCTGCGCATCGTCGAGCTCGAAGGTGAGGCGTTCGAGCGTTCGGGCTGGGCGCGCGACGAGTTCCTCGGCAACATCATCACCGACGTGATCGACCCCGAGCGGGTCAAGCCGATCGTGGGCCTCTACCAGGCCGCGTTCGCCGGCCTGCCCGGCTCGCTCGAGACCGAGAGCTCACGCAACGGGACGTGCTTCCGGATGGACGTGCTGCCGTTCGCCGAGGGTCGCGAGATCACGCACGTCGCGATCGCCCTGCGCGACATCTCGGAGGAGCGGGCACTGCGCCGCTCGCTCGAGGAGCAGCGCATGTTCCTGCAGGCCGTGCTCAACGAGCTGGGCGAGCGCGTGCGCGTCGCCGACGCCGCCGGCCGCTTGCACGCGTTCGACGGCTCGACCGTCGACGACGATCTGCACCCGCTCGAGTGGGCTGAGCACTTCGGCCTGCACCACCTCGACGGTTCCCCACTCGGCCCGCACGAGACGCCGCTGCTGCGCGCGCTCCGTGGCGAGGAGGTCAGCCCGATCGAGCTGGTCGTGGAGAACGCTGGTGGTCGCCGCCGGCTGCTCGCGAGCGGCGGGCCGGTCACCGGCCCCGACGGCGAGCGCCTCGGCGCGGTGATCGTCAACGCCGACCTGACCGACTTCCGCGACGCCGAGGGCCGTCTGCGCCAGAGCGAGGAGCGCCACCGCCGCGTCGTCGAGAGCGTCTCCGACTGCGTGTTCGAGACCGACGCCCAAGGCCGCTGGGCGCATCTCACCGACGCCTGGACGATCGCGACGGGCTTCGAGGTCGAGGCTTCGCTCGGCCGCCCCGTGTGGGACTTCGTGCACCCCGACGACCGCGGCGCCCACGCGCGCGCCTTCGCGCCGCTGATGAGCGGCGAGCGCGTTGCGCTCCGTCACTCGCACCGCTACCTGACCGCCGCCGGCGCCGAGCGCTGGGGCGAGGTCCAGGTCCGCGCGGTCAGCGGCTGGGACGGCCTCCCGACCGGGTTCGTGGGCGTCATGCGCGACGTCACCGACCAGCGCCGCGCGCAGCAGCACGTCGCCGCCGAGCAGGGCGCGATGCGTGCGCTGACCGAGCTGGAGAGCCTCGAGGACGCTGGACCGGCGCTGCTCGACATCCTCGGCGCCGAGCTGGGCTGGGACGGCGCCGAGCTCTGGCGCATGGGCGACGACGAACGCCTGCGTCGCCACGCCTCCTGGACCGCGCCCGACGCCGGCCTCGAGCGCTTCATTCGCGCCGGCGACTGGCTCGCCCACGAAGTCGGCGACGGGCTCCCGGGCATGGCGTGGATGTCGCGCGTGCCGGTGTGGAAGTCCGACATCACCGACGCTTCCGGGCTCGTGCGGCGCGAAGAGGCGCTCGCCGACGGCCTGCGCTCCACCGTGGCGCTGCCGCTGCGCGCGAACGGCGTCCCCGTCGGCGTGATCGTGCTCGTCTCGCGCACCCCGCGCGAGGTCGAGGGCGGCCTCACGCGCCTGCTGGAGGCGATCGGCGGCCAGGTCACCCAGTTCCTGCAGCGGCGCGAGGCGGAAGCCCGCGTGGCCGCGCAGGCCGCCGATCTGCGGACGCTGTCGAACGTCGCCCACGAGCTGGCGGCCGAGAACGACCTGTTCGCGGCGCGCAACACGCTCTGCCGGGCCGTCCGTGACGTGACGAGCTCCGTGTCCGTGGTCCTGCTCGAGCCGTCGGGCACCGAGGCGCTGGCCGTCTCCGCCGCCGTGGGCGCGGCCGTGTTGCGGATGTCCGTGGAGCTCGACGGGCGATCCATCATCGCAGAGGCGTTCCTGGCGGGCGAGTTGATCCACGTGTCCGACGTGATCGACGACGCGCGCGCTTCGAGCTGCCAGGCGGTGGCCGGCGCGCAGTCCGCGGCGTGGGTGCCGGTCATGCGTGACGGGCGTTCGGTCGGCGTGCTGGCCGTGGGCTGGACCGAGCACCGGCCGGCCCTGACCGAGCGCGACGCCGAGCTGCTGCGCCTCCTCGCCGCCGAGGCCGCGATCACGATCCATCGCACCGACCTGCTCGCGCGGCTGCAGTCCACCGCGCGCACCGACCCTTTGACGGGGCTGCCGAACCGCCGGGTGTGGGACGAGGACGTCGCGCGCGAGCTCGAGCGGGCGCGCCGCCACGGCGGGGCGCTGTGCCTGGCGATGCTCGACCTCGACCGCTTCAAGAGCTACAACGACACGCACGGCCACCAGGCGGGCGACGACCTGCTCGCGGCGGCCTCCACCGCGTGGCGCCCGGAGCTGCGCGCCACGGACACGCTCGCCCGCTACGGCGGCGAGGAGTTCGCGGTGCTACTCCCGCACAGCGACGCCGAGGGTGCGCAGATCGTCGTGGAGCGCCTGCTCGCGGTCGTCCCGTTCGATCAGACCGCATCGGCCGGCATCGCCGTCTGGGACGGCACCGAGAGCGCGGACGAGCTGCTAGCGCGGGCGGACGCGGCCCTGTACGAGGCCAAGCACGCGGGCCGGGCCCGCGCGCTATTCGCCGCCGCGTAGCGCCTGCGCGATCTCGCCCGGCGGCGTGCCCTTGACCACGTAGCCGTCCGCGCCCGCCTGGTCCATCTCCTCGCGGGCGGTGCCGGTCGCGTGGGCGCTCAGGGCGAGGATGCGGGTGCCGGGACGCTGGGCCCGGATCTCGCGGGCGGCGTGCGGGCCACCGCCGCCCGGCATCTCGACGTCGAGCAGCACCACGTCCGGCGTGTGCTCGGCGGCGAGCTCGATCGCCTGCGTCGCGTCCTCGGCCGCGGCGACCAGCTCGAGCGCCGGGTCGGCGTTGATCACGGCGCTGAGCAGCATCCGCATCACGGGGTCGTCGTCGGCGATCAGCACGCGGGGCATCTGCCCCGCCACGATACGGATCAGGCGGCGCTGACCACGGCGTCGATCGTCACCGCGCCGCGCGACTTGGCCACCGACACGCGATGGTGGCCGTCGACGACGGCGTAGCCGCCGCGGGTGGCGACGACGCTGATCGGCGGGATCATCTCGCCGCGCTGCTCGGCCACCCACAGGCGCTCCCAGCGAGCGCGGGTGCGCTTGCCGGCGGGGCGGAAGTGGGCGTCGAACTGGGTCGCGCGATGCGGCTCGACGGTCGCGTGGATCGCCTCCACCGGGATCTCCCGGACGGCGTCGAGGTGCGTGGGCGCGCGGTGGCGCGTGTCGTGCACCTGCAGCCGCATGCACTCCACGCACTGGCGGCGCAAACGGGCGACGAGGGTGGTGCGGCGGGAAGCGCGCGAGGCGCGGTCGAACGCGCGCTGCGCGTCCATGTGGGGATTTCCGGTGGGGATCATCAGTGGGGAGTGGGGGCCGTGGTTGAGCGGGGGACGAACTCGGTGGGGAGGAGGACCGAGGCGGTGCTGGTCGCCTTGTCGAGCAGGAGCCGGAGCGCCGCGGCGCCCTTCTCCTGATGCGGTTGGCGGACGGTGGTGAGGCCGGCGTGGACGGCTTCGGGGATGTCGTCGAAGCCGGTGACGGACAGTTGGGTGGGGACGCTGACGCCGCGATCGCGCGCCGCCTGGAGCACGCCGAGCGCCATCTCGTCCGATGTGCAGACGATGGCGGTGGGGCGGTCGGCGCGGTCGAGCAGCTTGCCGCCGGCGACACGGCCCGTGGCCTGATCGAACCCGGGGGCGCTCCCGAGGGCGACGTCGCTCCAGGGGAGCCCCGCGGCCTCGACGCCGTCGCGCCAGCCGCGGAGGCGCTGGCGGTCCACGTGGTACTGCATGGCCTCGAGCGCCTGCTCGGCGGTCGGGTGCGGGTTGTCCCAGCCGAGCACGATGCCGAACCGCCGGTGCCCGAGCGCGGTCAGGTGATCGACGGTGGCGTACGCGGCGCCGCGGTCGTCGATGTTGACCGTGAGGTCCGCCGAATCCGGGTGGTCGTCGATCAGCGCGTACGGGAGGCGGCGCTCGATCATCGCGGCGCGGCGCGGGTCGTCGTCGCCCATGCAGTACACGACGAACCCGTCGACCAGCGCGGTCTTGACCAGCTCCGCGTCCCGGCCCGCGATCCGCGGCACGAGCGACATGCCGAGCTCCTGCTGCTCGCACACGGTCGCGACGCCGTGCAGCAGCTCGACCGCCGCCGGGTCGCTGAACGCGAGGGTGAGCGGGGCATCGAGGATCACGCCAATGCTGCCGGTGCGGCCGCGCGAAAGCGCGCGCGCCTGCGGGTCCGGGCCGCCGTACCCGAGCTCCTGCGCTTTGGCCAGCACACGCTCGCGCAGCTCAGGGGAGAGCTGGTCCGGGCGATTGAACGCGTTGGACACCGTCATCCGCGAAACGCTGAGCGCTTCGGCGATGGTGGCGAGTGTTGGGCGGGTGCTGGTCATCTGTACCGGTAAAGACTTTACCGGTACAGATCGGCAAAATCAAGCCGGAACTGGAGCGGGTGCCTTGAAGGTGGGGATCATCAGCTGCAACAGCGGGCCGATGGAGAGCGCGTAGACGATGGTGCCGAGGCCCACCGTGCCGCCCAGGGCGAAGCCGATGGCCATGATGCTCAGCTCGATCGTGGTTCGAACCTTCCCGACCGAAGCGCCGGTGAGCTTCACGAATCCGGTCATCAGGCCGTCACGCGCGCCGGGGCCGAGGTTCGCGCCGAGATAGGCGGCGCCGGCCACGGCGTTCAGTCCGACGCCCGCGGCCAGCATGAGCACCTGGACGGGCAGGGTCGTGCCCTCTGGGATGAACGAGAGCCCGAGATCCGCGGCGAGGCCGACCACGAGCGCGTTGCTGATCGTGCCGAGGCCCGGCATCTGGCGCAGGGGAATCCACAGCAGCAGCACGACGAAGCTCGTGGCGATCACGACCATGCCGAAGCTCAGTCCGGTGTGCTCCGCCACGCCCTCGTGGAACACGTCCCACGGGCCGAGGCCGAGCATCGCCTGCACCTGCAGCGCCATGCTCAGGCCGTAGAGGATCAGGCCGGCGTAGAGCTGTGCGAGGCGACGGGGCATGGCCTGCATGATCGGCGCGATTGGCATTGAATTCCATAGCCAATCGTGATGAAGTGGACTGCATGACCGGTGACCGTGGCTTGTCCGGACCGCATCTCGCTCGATTGCTGGGGGAGTGGCGCTCTGGCGGCCCCGCCTACGCGGCGCTCGCTCGCGCCGTGCGCCTGCTCGTGCTGGACGGGCGGCTGCCGCTGCGCACGCGGCTTCCGGGCGAGCGCGAGTTGGCCGAGGCGCTGGGTGTGAGCCGCACGACGGCGACCGCCGCGTACGCCGCGCTGCGCGAGGAGGGCTACCTGGCGAGTCGTCGCGGCTCCGGCTCGTGGACGCGGCTGCCCGCCGACCCCGGCGTCGCGCCCGGTCCGGGGCCCGTGGGCGCCGGTGGCGCCGTGATCGACCTGAGCTGCGCGGCGAGCGCCGCGCCCGACGGCGACCTGCATGCCGCTTTGGCCAAGGCCACGTCCGAGCTCCCGCGGCACCTGCCCGGCCCGGGCTACGACGCCGCCGGGCTGCCCGTGTTGCGGGAGGCGATCGCGGCGTATCTCTCGCGGCTCGGCGCGCCCACCACCTCCGACCAGATCTTCGTGAGCGCCGGCGCGCTGCACGGGTTGACGCTGCTCCTGCGCGTCCTATCCGGTCCCGGTGATCGTGTGGTCGTCGAGCACCCGACCTACGCCGCGGCGCTGGATGCTGTGCGGGCGAGCGGTGCCCGGCCCGTGCCGGTGCCGATGTTGGACGACGGCTGGGACCTCGAGATGCTCGCGTCGACGTTCCGCCAGGCGGCGCCGGGCTTGGCGTACCTGATCGCCGACCACCAGAACCCGACCGGCCTGTCGATGTCCGCGGGGGATCGTGAACGGCTCGTCGCCTTGGCCCGCGCGACGCGGACGCCGTTGGTCGTGGACGAAGCGATCGTCGGCCTGCACCTCGACGGTGAGCCCCAGCGCTCCGTCGCCGCCCTGGACGAGGCGGGCGAGACCGTGATCACGATCGGCTCCATGAGCAAGACCTTCTGGGCCGGCCTGCGGATCGGCTGGGTCCGCGCCAACCCGTCCCTGATCAACCGCCTCGCCGCTGCCCGCGCCGCCCTGGACATCTCGAGCCCGGTGATCGAGCAGCTCATGGCCGTCTCGTTGCTGGAGGGCGCGGAGCCGATCCTGGCGCGCCAACGCGAAGCCGCGCGGGCGCGGCGCGACGTGCTCGTGAGCGCGCTGCGCTCGGAGCTCCCGGCGTGGCGCTTCTCGGTCCCGCCTGGCGGGCTGTGCCTGTGGGTCGAGCTCGACGCGCCCCGCTCCACGGCGTTGGCCGCACTGGCCGACCGCCACGGCGTGCGGTTGGGCGCAGGTCCCCGCTTCGGCGTGGACGGTGCCTTCGAACGCTTCGTCCGGATCCCGTACTCGCTCCCGGCCGACGTGCTCGTCGACGCCGTGGGCCGGTTGTCCGTCGCGTGGCGGGGTGTGGTCTCGGGCGGTGCGCCAGTCAGCGAGGCCGCTCCCGCGCTCGTCGCGTGAACGGCGAAACGCCGGGGCGTTCACGTCTTCGCACGCCGAGGGGCGTGCCCGGTGGCGCGTTGCCGCTCGCGGACGCGGCGAGTGGTCGATTCGCATCGCATAGCGACGTCAACTGACCAATGACCCGGCGGGCGGTTGCTCAAGCGACATAAGCGAACTCACGTTCGACGAACAGATGTTCGTGTAGGCTGCGCGTCCATGGAGCCCGCCGTACACCACATCTCGATCATCGCCGAGCAACACGCCACCGTGTGGGAGCGGTTGGAGACCGTCATCGCGGAGGGTGGGAGTCCGCCGATATCGATGACGCGGACGGCGCGGATGATCACGTTCACGTGCGACACGGGGGATTTCATGTTGCGGGCGCGGGTGGCGGACGCGTTGATGACGGTGTGCGACCACGGCGAGTGGCGTCGCTGTTTTCAGCCTGAGGACTAGAATGGCGAGCTTGTCCGACCGTGTTGTCATGACCGCTGAGGCCCAGCAGGCGCTGCAGGCCGAGCTCGAGCACCTCGAGAAGGTGTCTCGGAAGGAGATCGCCGAGCGCATCAAGACCGCGCGCGAGTGGGGAGATCTCAAGGAGAACTCCGAATACCACGACGCGAAGAACGATCAGGCGCACCTGGAGACGAAGATCCTTCGCATCCGGGAGCAGCTGCTCAACGCGGAGGTGCGTGAGGTCGCGACCACGACGGACGTGGTCGGGTTCGGCAACAAGGTCGTGGTCGAGGACGCGAAGTCCGGCAAGGAGCTGACCTACGAGCTGGTGTCGCCGTCGGAGGCCTCGCCGGGCGACGGCAGGCTCTCGATGGACTCGCCGGTCGGCAAGGCCCTCCTCGGCGCCCGTGTGGGGCAGACCGTGAAGCTCGAGACGCCCCGAGGCGCCAAAGAGCTCAAGGTCACCTCTATCGGCTAGCGGCTGAAGCGCACCAGGCTGTCGACCAGCACGTCGGGCACTTCCAACGCCGGGAAGTGCCCGCCGTACTCCGGCGTCTCCCAGCGCTCGATGTCCGTGAACGCCAGCGCGACGACCTCGCGGGGCACGTGGATCATCTCCTTCGGGAAGTCGAGGTACGTCAGCGGCACGCGGATCTGGTCGCCGGCCGCGACGACCTGGTCGAGCGCGAACCCGCCGTGCAGCCTTGCGTGGTACGGCCAGAACGACGTGCCGATCGACCCCGTGACCCAGTAGATCATCACGGTCGTCAGCAGGTCGTCGCGGGACACGCCGCGCGCGTCCGTCCAGGACTCGAACTTCTCGGCGATCCAGCTCATCAGCCCGACGGGCGAGTCGAACAGCCCGTAGGCGAGGGTCTGCGGCTTGGTGCCCTGGATCTGGATGTAGCCGCCCTCCTCGCGAGACCAGTGCTCGAGCGCCTTGCGGGCGTCACTGGCCGAGTCCGGAAACGAGTTCGGCAGCCGCAGCGGCATCATGTTCAGGTGTAGCGCGCGGACGGCGTCCGGATACGCGTGCCCCATGTACGACCCGATGTGCGCGCCCCAGTCACCGCCGGCGACCAGGTACTGCTCGTGCCCGAGTGACGCCATGAGCCGGTGGAACGCGTCGCCCATCTCGCGCGTCCCGAAGCGCCCCATCCCGACCGACCACCCGTAGCCGGGCAGCGACGGCACCACGAGCCGGAAGTGCTCGCGCAGCAACGGGATCACGCGGTGAAACTCCCACACGGTGGAAGGCCACCCGTGCAGGAGGAGCAACGGCGGACCGTCACCTTCGACGATCGCGTGGAGCCCGTCCACGTCGACGTTCGAGAAGCCGAGCAGCTCGTCCTCGGCCGCCCGCCAGTCGTACCCGTCGCGCCAGTACGCGGCGAGCTCCCGCGCGTCGCTCAACGCGAACCCGCCGGGCCCGTCGTCGGGCCAGCGCGTCGCATCCAGCCGCCGCCACAGATCGTCGAGCACCTCGTCGGCTACGCGCTTCATCCCAGGGCCTTTCGTGCGACATCGATGTGCATCTGCGTGCCGATCGCCAAGGCGCGCTCGTCGATCACGAACCGCGGGTGGTGGTGCGGGAACGCCCCTCCCGCACCGACGAAGGCGTAACACCCAGGGGCTTGCTCCAGGTACGCGGAGAAGTCGTCGCCGCCCATGATCGGGTCCAGGTCGACGAGCTCGGCGTCCACCACCGACCGCACCACCTCGGTGGCCGCGGCGTCATTGACGACCGGCTTGTAGCCGAACACGAAGTTCAGCGCGAACGTCGCGCCGTGCGCCGCGCACACGCCCTGCCCGATCTCCTCGATCAGCTCGGGAATCCGCGAGCGCACGTCCGGCGCGAACGACCGCGACGTGCCGCGCAGCACCGCCTCGCCGGGGATCACGTTCGGCGCGTCGCCGGCATGGATCGACCCGATCGTCACCACCGCGGGCTGCAGCGGATCGATCCGCCGGGAGACGATGTGCTGGAGCGACCCGACGAGCTCCGCCGCGCACGCGACGGTGTCCACGGCGGTGTGCGGGAGCCCGGCATGCCCGCCGCGCCCCGTAATCGTGATCTCGAAGAAGTCCGCCGCCGCCATCCAGTCCCCGGGCACGGCCGCGACCTTCCCGAACTCCAGCGGCGTCCAGAGATGACAGCCGTAGACGAAGTCCACGCCCTCCATCACGCCCGCGTCGATCATCTCCCGCGCCCCGCCGGGCGCGAGCTCCTCACCGTGCTGGAAGATGAACCGCACCTCGCCCGCGGGCACGCCGCCGGCCACCAGCTCGGCCGCCGCTCCGAGCAGCATCGCCGTGTGCCCGTCGTGCCCGCACGCGTGCATCGCGCCCGGCCGCTCGGACGTGAACTCGACGCCGCTCTCTTCCACGATCGGCAGCGCGTCGATGTCCGCCCGCAGGGCCACGACCGGCCCGGACCCCTCACCGCGCAGCCGCCCGAGCACGCTGGTCTCCGTCGGCCTCGACACCTCCACGCCGAGCTCCGACAGCGTCTGCGCGACGAACGCCGACGTCTCGTGCTCGGCGAACGACACCTCGGGATGGCGATGCAGGTGGCGCCGCCATGCGATCACTTGCTCCTGGGTAGGCCTCACGCATGCGAACACTACGAGCAACGATCGTGCTCGGCGTCGTGCTGTGCACCGTCGCGGCGGGGGTCGCGATGGCCGGCGGCGACGACCGCCGCAAGGGCAAGACCAAGAAGGCCACCGCGGCGCTCGTCGACGGCAACGGCAAAAAGCTCGGCTACGTCACGCTGAGTCAGTTCCGCGGCAAGGTCACGGTCGCGGGCCGCGTGAAGGGCATCGCGCCCGGCTTCCACGGCTTCCACGTCCACGCCGTCGGCAAGTGCGAAGGCCCCGCGTTCACCACCGCCGGCGGCCACTTCTCCGCGCCCGGCCAGACGCACCGCAGCCACGCCGGCGACCTGCCGCCGCTCCTCGTCAACGCCGACGGCTCCGCCTCGGCCGCGTTCGAGACCGACCGCTTCGTGCTGGCTCAGCTGCGCGACGCCGACGGCAGCGCGCTGATCGTCCACGCCGGCCCGGACAACTTCGCCAACATCCCGCCGCGTTACGGCACGGCGGACGCGGACACGCTCGCCACCGGCGACTCCGGCGCTCGCACCGCCTGCGGAGTCGTCAAGTAGAGACCGGCGAACGCTGGTACGTGCGATCGCTGGTGGTTGCCGGCGCCGGCTGGGGCCGCGGGGTGACCGGTGGTGTGCTGGTGGCCCACGACCGGTCGCCGGGTGGCTCCAGGCGGTGATCGGCGGCCGCCAGAATCGTGCGTACCGGCGAGAGCCGGTCAGACTTCGCCGTACGCCGCCATCGTCCCGGCCGCGAGCGCGTGGGTCTCATCGCGCAGCGCCCGGACGGTGGCGGTCAGGTTCTCGCGGTTGTCGTTGTCGGTGGAGGCGGATGCGCTCACGAGGTGCCCGCGGATCGTCTCCAGCTCGGCCAGCACGCGCTCGAACTCGTCGCGATAGCGGTTGAGCTGGGAGTCCATCCGCTCATTCACCGCCTGCTGCTGGCGCAGCGCCTCGACCAGCTCGGTCTTGCCGGCCTGCTCGGCGTTCGCGATCCGTCCCCGAAGCGCCTCGGGCGATGTCTCCGACAGGGCGTCCCACAGCTGCTGGGCGCGCCCCGCGGACGTCTGCAGCGCGCCGACGATCACGGTGATGTCGTCGGCCAGAGACGCGTCCAGGGCGACGATCCGCCCGCGCAGCCCGTACGCCGCGTTCAGGTGGGCCGCGATCGGCGGGGCGAGCTGCGGCATCGGCGGCGCCCAGTGCAGCGGTGTCTGCGGCTGCGGCGCGGGCGACGTGTCCATGACGTGCGTGCGCACGATGAGGTCGTGCAGCGAACGCTTCTCGCCCTCGCCGAGCGGCCACAGCACGTCGGCCAGCCAGCCGACGCCGAACGTTATCCACCAGCCGATGCCCTTCAGGCCCACCTCACGCAGCGCGACCGTCTTGAGCGTGACCGGCTCGCCGTTGTCGCGCACGACGCGGATGTTGGCGGCCTGCTTGCCGAACGTCTGTCCGTTGCGCTCGCCGCTGCGCGTCATGGTCAGCCCGGTGTAGGTACCGAGGACGATGAGCGACACCAGCCAGCTCAGCAAGCCGCCGAGGCCGAGTGCGCCCTCCAGGAGCCCGAGCACCACGATCAACAGCACGCCGACGATCAGCCCGTCGAGAATCAGGGCTCCCGCGCGTGCTCCCCAACTTCCATACCGCTGCGCCATCAACTCAATGTAGGCGATCGCGCGGCTAGTGTGCCCGGCATGAGCAAGCCCGAAGTGACGATCCCTGAAGGATCACCCTCCTACCAGCTCGAGCTCGAGGACATCACGGTCGGCGAGGGCGAGGAGGCCAAGTCCGGCAGCCTCGTCGAGGTCCACTACGTCGGTGTGTCCTGGAAGAGCGGCAAGCAGTTCGACGCGTCCTGGGACCGCGGCGACACGTTCAAGTTCGGCCTCGGCAAGGGCCAGGTCATCCGCGGCTGGGACGAGGGCGTCCAAGGCATGAAGGTCGGCGGCCGGCGCAAGATCACGATCCCGCCGGACCTGGCCTACGGCAAGCGCGGCGCCGGTGGGGTCATCGGGCCGGATGAGACGCTCGTGTTCGTCGTCGACCTAATTGGTGTGCGGTAACGACACCGATCGCGGCCAGCACGGCCAGCACCAGGGCGCCGCGGCTGAGCAGTCCCGCGGCTTGCTCGAAGGAGCGGTGGAAGAGGTAGCCGGCGAGCGTGAACGCGCTCGCCCACACCGCCGTGCCGATCACCGAGTAGGGCAGGAACGCGCGCATCCGCAGCCCTGAAGCGCCGGCGATGAAGGGCGAGACGGCGCGGATGATGCCGACGAAGCGCCCGACGAGGATCGCCTTGCCGCCGTGGCGGTCGTAGAAGCCCTCGACGCGTTCGATCCGCGCCGCGCTGAGCTTCATCCGCGGCCCGTGGCGGTACAGGAACGGCCGGCCGAGGCGACGGCCGAGCCCGAAGCTCGCGACGTCCCCGAGAAAGGACGCGACCCACGCGGTGAGCAGGATCGCGACGAGCGAGATCTCACCCTGGGCGGCAACGACGCCGCCCAGCACGACCGCGGTCTCCCCGGGCGCGACCAGCCCGACGAACGCTCCGGTCTCCAGGAACGCGAGCCCCGCGACGAGCAGGTACGTCCAGCCGCCGAGCGTGGCGGCCAGGTCGGCCAGCAGGGACGCGATATCGGGCACACATCGAGTCTGCGCCGCCCGCGGCCCGCGCAGACCCGAGGCACCACGAGACCCGTCCGGCGGCTAGCTCTACTCGAGCAGGGCGGCCAGGTCCGCGACCGAGTCCACGATCCGGGACGGGCGGTACGGGTAACGCTCGGCGGACTCGCGCGTGCTGATGCCGGTCAGCACGAGGATCGTCTCCAGGCCCGCTTCCAGCCCGGAGACGATGTCGGTGTCCATCCGATCCCCGATCATCGCGGTCGTCTCGGAGTGCGCGTCGATCGCGTTCAGCGCGCTACGCATCATCAGCGGGTTGGGCTTGCCGACGTAGTACGGATCGACGCCCGTCGCACGGGTGATCAGCGCCGCCACCGACCCGGTGGCGGGGAGCGGGCCGTCCGGGGACGGGCCCGTGGGATCGGGGTTGGTGGCGATGAAGCGCGCGCCGTTGACGATCAGGCGGATGGCGAGCGCGATCCGCTCGAACGAGTAGGTGCGGGTCTCGCCCAGGACGACGTAGTCGGGGGCGCGCTCGGTGAGCGTGTAGCCGGAGTCGTGCAGCGCGGTGGTGAGCCCGGCCTCGCCGATCACGAACGCCGACCCGCCGGGGCGTTGATCCTCCAGGAACTTCGCGGTCGCGAGCGCGGACGTCCAGATCGACGCTTCCGGCACCTCGAGCCCGCTCGCCCGCAGCCGCGCGGCCAGGTCACGCGGCGTGTAGATCGAGTTGTTGGTGAGCACCAGGAACGGTGCTTCGCGCGTGCGCAGGTTGGCCAGGAAGCGGTCGGCACCGGGAATGGCGGTCTCTTCGTGGACGAGCACGCCGTCCATGTCCATCAGCCACGAGCGGATCTCTCGTCGGGTCACGCCGCAAAGCCTACGCACCGCTCCGTTTGCGTCCGATCCGGGTTGGTGCGTGGTACGAGTGGTGCGTCACGCGAGTGGAGTGAGGGTCTGAGTGCGGTTGA
The DNA here is from genome assembly GCA_027587225.1 of Solirubrobacter taibaiensis. Taxonomy (GTDB): domain Bacteria; phylum Actinomycetota; class Thermoleophilia; order Solirubrobacterales; family Solirubrobacteraceae; genus Solirubrobacter; species Solirubrobacter taibaiensis. The sequence goes on along the minus strand of JAPDDQ010000060.1, from coordinate 15,362 downwards.
AGGTGACAGGAGTTCTGGCGGCAGGTCTACTGGTGGGCGGCGGCGGTGCCGTGCTCGCCCAATCCGGCACCGCGCAGAACTCACGGATCGCGCAGGATCAGGGCGGCCTGGTCGTCGCGCCGCTGCAGGTGGATCGCACGGCCGCGGCGGGCGCCACGAACAGCCTCACGGTAGAGAACCGCAGCAAAGAGGCACTTTCGATCGAGGTCAAGGCGCGTCCGTGGACGGTGTCCGGGGCCGGGGACGTCGCCCCGAACCGGCGCTCCACGCTCGGCGGCGTGACCGTCACCGGCGGCACCTTCACGCTCGCGCCGGGCCAGGCGCGCAACGTCACCGTCGCGCTCGGCGCGGTTCCCGTCGGCGGTTCGCTGTACGGCGCGCTCGAGGTCACCGGCCTGCCGGCGGACATCGCCAAGCGCAAGGGCGTCATCACCGGCTACCGACTGGTGGGACCGCTGCGCTACCAGCCCGCGGCCAAGCGCTACGCACTGAAGGCCGGCACGCTGAAGGTCAGCAAGGGCCAGATCGTGCTGCCCGTCCGCAGCTCCGGGAACACCAACACGACCGTGAGCGCGTCCGCCGAATTCAAGAGCGCGACCGGTACCCGGCGCGCGTCGGCCCGCGTGCCGGTCCTCCCGGGCAAGCAGCTGAGCATCGAGCTGCTGTCGGCGAAACGCCTGCCGGCCGGGACCTATACGACCACCGTGACGCTCAAGCAGGGCACGCTGACCACGAAGGTCAAGAAGACGCTGCGCGTGAAGCGCTGACCTGGATCTGGATCGCGAGGTTCGCCAGCGGCGTCCCCCAGTCCTCGAGTGAGGCGGGGGTCGCCACCCCGTAGCCGGCGCCCGCCGCGGACACCGCGCCGCGCAGCGCCCACTTGGCGAACGTGTCGGCGAAGCGCTCCGCCGGTTCGGTGCAGTCGCCGTGCACGGGGGTGATGCAGCTGCCGGTGGTGGGCAGCTGGGCGGCGAGCTCGTCGCGCAGCTCCTCGGGGACGACCGCGTCGTCGATGACGTGACCGAGCTCGTGCAGGACGGTCGTGGTGCGGTCGATCTTGCGGTCGCCGTTGAGGTAGGCGAGGTTGAAGACCACCTGGTACTGGTGCTCGCCGGTCGGGCGCATCATGCCGACCTCGGGCGCGCCGGGCTGGGCGTAGGTGCCGAGGATGACCATGCCGTCGACGTCGTCGATGAGCTGGCGCGCTTCGGGCCGGGCCTCGTCGATCGCGGCCTGGATCCAGCGCTTGTCCTTCTCCTTGACGGTCGTGTCCCAGCGGAACGTCGCGGCGCGGGTCGTCGGGTCGACGGGCGGGTCCTCGCCACCACAGCCGGCGAAGGCGAGCACGGCGAAGAGGGCGGCGGCGCGCTTCATCTCTGGGTGCATCGGCTGTGGCGTGCAGGTCTTGAGCGGTGGGTATCTAGACGGACATGAGCTCGATCCCCGCGGGCAGGGCCGCGGTGCGGACTCGGGAGGGCTGGTTCTCTGCGCTCGGCGTCAAGGGTCGCCGCGCCTTCCGGGCCGCGTACGCGGGATACATGCTGGACGCGTTCGACCTGATCGTCTTGACGCTGTCCTTGTCGGCGATCGGCGCGACGTTCTCGGTGGGAACCGGCGCGACGGGTGCGCTGTCGACGGTGACGCTGAGCGCATCGGCCATCGGCGGCGTGCTGGGCGGCGTGCTCGCGGACCGCATCGGCCGGGCGCGGACGCTGATGCTGAGCGTCGGCGTCTACTCGCTGTTCACGTTCCTGAGCGGGCTGGCGACCTCCTACGAGATGCTGATGGTGTTCCGGGTCTTCCAGGGCATCGGCTTCGGCGCGGAGTGGGGCGTGGGCGCCGTGCTGGTCGCGGAGCTCGTGCGGCCCGAGTCGCGCGGGAAGGCGCTGGGCGTGATCCAGAGCGCGTGGGCGACCGGCTGGGCGCTGGCCGTGATCGCCTACCTGATCGCGTTCGAGCTGTTCGCGGAAGGCACGGCGTGGCGCGTGTTGATGTGCCTCGGCATCCTCCCGGCCGTGCTCATCCTGTACGTGCGCTCGCGCGTCGAGGACCCGCAGGTGTTCCGGGAGGCGAAGAAGCCCGACGTCGTGCCGCTCAAGCAGATCCTCTCGGGACCGCTGCTGAAGACGACGCTGGCGGCCTCGCTGCTGGCGACCGGCATCCAGGGCGGCTACTACGCGATGTTCACCTGGATTCCGACCTACCTGAAGACGGAGCGGGACCTGACCGTCGTGGGCACCTCCGGCTACCTGTTCGTGGTGATCGCGGGCGCGTTCTGCGGCTATCTGACCGCCGGGTTCGTCCACGACCTGATCGGCCGGCGCAAGGCGTTCGCGCTGTTCGCGCTGCTCGCGGGCACCTCGTTGGTCGCGTACTTCGCGGTGCCGACCGGCTCGAACACGGCGCTGCTGATCGTCGGCTTCCCGCTCGGGTTCTTCGCGTCCGGGTGCTTCAGCGGGTTCGGCTCCTATCTGGCGGAGCTGTTCCCGACGCACGCCCGGGCCACCGGCGGCGGCTTTTGTTACAACGTCGGCCGCGGGATCGGGGCGCTGTTCCCGGGCATCATCGGCTTCCTCGCCGCCGCGGTCGGGCTGGGCGGGGCGATCGCCTTCGGCGTGTTCGGCTACGTGCTGGCGCTGGCCGCGTTGCTGGTCCTGCCGGAGACCGCGGGACGCGACATCGCGTGATCGACGCGCTGCTGAACGCTCGGGTCTACGACCTCGAGCAGCCCCGCTACGCCGGGCTCCCGATCCACCCCGCGCACGAGCCGGGTGTGTCCCTGACGCTGCACCGCCGGCACGAGAAGGAAGCGGCGGAGTCCCGCACGGGCGCGTCCGCGCTGCTGGTCATGGCCGAGCACACCGGCACCCACATCGACGCGCTCTGCCACCAGGCCTACGACGGCGTCATGCACGGCGGGGTCGAGGCCACACCGGCGGTCCAGACGCCCACGGGCTTCACGGAACTCGGCATCGACACCGTCGAGCCGATCGTCCGCCGCGGGGTCCTGTTCGATGTGGCGCCCTGTGCGTCGGTGGGCGTTGCGGAGCTGGAGGCGTGCGACGTCGAGGTGCGGCCGGGCGACGTCGCCCTGGTCCGGCTGGGCTCGGGCGCCCTGTTCGGCGACCCGGAGGCCTACTTGGCGGCGGGCGGCGTCACCGCCGCGGCCTCCCGCTGGCTGGCCGAGCGCAAGCCGTTCGCGGTCGGCGCCGACAACGTCGCCTGGGACGCGATCGACTCGTCCGACCCGGAGCTCGGGTCGATCCCCGGCCACACGATCCTGATCGTCCAGTCGGGCATCCACATCATCGAGTCGCTCTATCTCGAGGAGCTGGCGCGGGACGGCGTGCGCGAGTTCGGGTTCGTCTGCCTGCCTTTGAAGCTGCGCGGCGGCACGGGCTCACCCGTGCGCCCGATCGCCCTCGTCTAGGTCGGTCACGAACATGTGGCCTGGAGCGTGGGTGATCATGAGCTCGGGCTTGCTCGCCTGTGCGACGGCCTGGGGCGTGACGCCGCAGGCCCAGAACACCGGCACCTCGCCGTCGCGGATCTCCACCGCGTCGCCGTAGTCCGGCGCGTCCAGGGCGGGGATGCCCAGCGCCGCCGGGTCGCCGACGTGCACCGGCGCGCCGTGTGCGGACGTGAACGGCGCGGTGATCTCGGTCGCGCGGACCGCCTCGTCCGGGGTCATCGGCCGCATCGAGACCACGAGCGGGCCGGAGAAGCGTCCGGCGGGGCGGCAGGCGACGGACGTCCGGTACATGGGCACGTTCACGCCCTGCTCGATGTGGCGCACCGGCAGCCCGGCCGCCAACAGCGCGCGCTCGAACGTGAACGAGCAGCCGATCAGGAACGCCACAAGGTCCTCGCGCCACTCGACCTCAGAAGGCTCGGCGACCAGCCGGCCGCGCCGGTACACGCGGTAGCGGGGGAGGTCGGTGCGCAGATCGGCGCCCGGGGCGGTCTGGACCGGCTCGACGGTGCCCGGCTCGAGCACTTCCAGCACGGGGCAGGGCCGCGGGTTGGCCATGCAGAAGCGCAGGAAGTCGAACGCGTCCGCTTCCGGGAGCACGACGAGGTTCGCCTGGGCGAAGCCGGGCGCGAGCGCGGCGGTGGGCTCGTCGAGCTCGCGGGCGCGGATCGCGGCGCGGACTTCGGCGGGCGTGCGCATCCGCGCTTTGTATCGTGGCCGCGCGTGCTCGCGCGCTGGGCCCTTGTCGCCGCATACGCCGCGGCGGCCGGTGCGAACCAGCTGCTGTGGCTGACGTTCGCGCCGATCACGACCCGCACCGCGGACCACTACGGCGTGTCCGAGAGCGCGGTCGGCTGGCTCAGCCAGGTGTTCCCGCTGATCTACGTCGTGCTCGCCATCCCGGCGGGAATCGCGCTGCGGCGCGCGTTCCGCCCGACATTGCTGCTGGGCGCGTGGTTGACGGCCTTGGGTGGGGCGGTGCGGTTGGGGGACACGTACACGACCGCGCTGATCGGGCAGATCCTGGTGGCGATCGCGCAGCCGTTGCTGCTCAACGCGGTCGCGGGCGTGGCGGGCGGGAACGCCAAGGCGCTCGCGATCGGGTCGGCCGGGATCTTCGCCGGAACCGCCTTGGCGCTGCCACTCGCGCCCGCGCTGGAGATCCCGACGCTGTTGCGGGTGGACGCGATCGTGGCGGTCGTGGCGGCCATCGCGCTCTCCGCGACCATTCGGCCCGCCGGCGCCGTGGCGGTGCCGGCGTTGCCGCGGGGGTGGCGGCCGTTGGCGACCGCGTTCCTCGGCTTCGGCGTGTTCGTCGCGCTCATGACCTGGATGCAGGCGCTGCTCGAGCCGGCGGGTGTGAGCGAGGACGAGGCGGGGTGGCTGTTGTTCACGATGGTCGTCTCCGGCGTGGCGAGCTCGGCGCTGCTGTCGCCCTTGCTCGTGGGTCGTGAGCGAGCCTTTCTGCGGACCGCGGCGGTGATCGCCGCCGCGAGCTGCCTCACGCTGGCGTTTGCCCCGGAGGCGGCGTGGCTCGTCGTGATCCCGCTCGGCGCCGTGTTGTTGTGCGCACTGCCCGTGCTGCTCAGCCAGGCCGACAACGCGCTCGTGTGGCTCGCCGGAAACACGGGCGGGATCGTCGTGGCCGTGCTCGTGCAAGCGTTCAACCACACGCCGGCGATCGCTTTTTCGCTCCTCGCGGCGATTGCCGCAAGTGTGCTTGCCGTCGTCTGAAGGACCCCGCGCACGCGCCGCGAATGGCACCCGCATGAGCGAGACGGATCACCCCAACGAGCCGCACGTCTCCCCTGGAGAGCTGCGCGCTGCCCTCATCCCGCGCGGAGAGGTTCGCCGCAACCCCGTACTCGTCAACGAGCACGAGGAAATGGCGGCGGAGGAGATCCGGCAGCTCCGCGAAGCGCTGGAGAGCGCGCACAACGACGGCAGCACGCTGCGCACCGAGCTCGACGCCATCCGGCGCAGCATCGACGCCTCGCGCGCCGATCAGATCGAGCTGCGGGCCGCGCTCGATGCCGCCCGTGGGGATGCCGCCGAGCTGCGCGCCGAGCTCGCCACCACCAAGGCCGAGTCGCGTGAGCGCCGCAACGCGCTGGAGAAGCTCGCGAGCGCCGGCCTGTTCAAGCGCCGCAGGGTCATCGCCGACCTGTCCGGTCGCGGCATTCTCTAGTTCGGACGCAGGCGCAAGCCCTGCATCCCGCCGTCGACGTGCAACACCGTGCCCGTCGTGGCGGTTGAGGTCGCCAGGTACACGATCGCCTCGGCGACCTCCACGGCGGACACGAGGCGCCCCATCGGCTGGCGCGCCTCCAGCGCCGCCCGTTCGGCCTCCGGGTCCTCGGCCGCGTCGAGCAGCCGACCGATCCACGGCGTGTCAGCCGTGCCCGGCGCCACGCAGTTCACGCGGATGCCCTCGCGGACGTGGTCGGCCGCCATCGCCAGCGTGAGCGACATGACGGCGCCCTTGGTCGCGCTGTAGAGCGCGCGCTGGGGGAGTCCCGCCGTGGCCGCGACCGAGCAGGTATTGACGATCGCGGCGTTGGCGCTCTCGCGCAGGAACGGCAAGGCCGCGCGGCTCACGCGCACCATCCCGACGACGTTGATGTCGTAGACGCGGTGCCACTCCTCGTCGGAGTTGTCCGCGACGGTGCCGGCCGCGCCGACACCCGCGTTGTTGACCACGATGTCGAGGCCGCCGAGCCGCTCCGCCGCGGCTCGCACCGCGGCTTCGACTCCAGCCGCGTCGGTCACGTCGACCTGGATCCCGTCGGACGGGTCGCGGTCGAGCACGACGACCTCGTCGCCCCGCTCGCGCAGGATCGTGACGACCGCGGCGCCGATCCCGGACGCGCCGCCGGTGACGATCGCGCGACTCATACCAGTGCCTCGATCAGGTGCGGACCAGGCTCGCCCACGGCTTCTTGGAGCGCGTCGATCAACCCCGGCACGTCGTCCACGCGCCGTCCCGGCACGCCCTGAGCCCGGGCCAGCGCCGCGAAGTCCAGCTCCGGCCGCCCGATGTCCATGAGCGCCCGCGCGGCGGTCCCGTCGCCCTCGGCGCCCACGCGCGAGAACTCGAACTCGAGGATCGCGTACGAGCGGTTGGCGACGATGATCGTGGTCACGTCGAGCTCCTCCCGGGCCTGCGTCCACAGGGCCTGGATCGTGTACATGGCGGACCCGTCCGCCTCGAGATTCCACACCGGGCGGCCCGGTGCGCCGATGGCGGCGCCGGTCGCGGCGGGCAGGCCCCAGCCGATCGCGCCCCCGGTGAGGAACAGGTAGTCGTGTTCACCGGCAGCCGCGGTGCGGTCCTGGAAGAGAGCGGACGCGGTGACCGCCTCGTCGACCACGACGGCGTCGTCGGGCAGGAAGGCGGCGACCGCGGCCGTCAGCGTGTCGAGATCCAGGGCGCCGCCGGTCGGGAGCTCCGGCCGGGGGAGCGGCTCTACCGGCGCCGGCTCACCGCCGACGAGGTCCGCGACCGCCTCCAGGGCGCCCAGCGCGTCTTCCTCGGGTGTGGCGAGCACGGTGACGTTCGTCTCCGGCGACCACAGCAGGCTCGGCTTGCCGGGGTAGGCGAAGAACCCGACCGGGGGGCGCGTCCCGACGACGATCAGCTGCTCGAACTCCTTGAGCGCGTCGACCGCCAACTCGGTGAGGTAGGGGAGGAGGCGGGCGCGCGGACGGGCTCCGCCCCGCGCGAGCCGCGGCGTGAACGTGTCGTGGAACACCGCCGCGCCCGTGCCGGCGGCGATTCGCGCCGCGGCGGTCAGGCCCCGCGTGCCCGTGGTCACTCCGCCGAGCAGGATCGCGGCTTTCCCCGAGCGCAGGGCGTTCGCGACGGTCTCCACGGCTTCGTCGGGCACCTGCGGCGCGGGCGCCTGGCGCGCCGGCTCCGCGGCGCCGAGGCTCTCGTCCCACCCGGCGTCCGCGGGCAGCACGAGCGTGGCCACGCCGCCGCGTCGGGCCGCCGCGACGGCCTCGGCAGCCAGCGTCGCGGCTTCCCGGGCATCCCGCGCGCTGCGCAACCAGTGGGAAGCGGGGCCGGCGATCGCCTCGACGTCGCTGGTGAGCGGGGCGCCGAGCGGCCGGTGCAGGATCGCGTGATCGCCGACGAGGTTGACCATCGGCGTGCGGCCCTTGTACGCGTTGTGCACGTTCGCGAACGCGTTTCCGAAGCCGGGACCGAGGTGCAGCAGCGTCGCGGCGGGCTTGCCGGCCATCCGCGCGTACCCGTCCGCGGCGGCCGAGGCCACGCCCTCGAACAAGGTGAGCACGCCGCGCACCTCCGGCACGCGGTCCATCGCCGCCACGAGGTGCATCTCCGACGTGCCCGGGTTGGCGAAGCAGACGTCCACGCCGGACGCCGCCAGCGTGCGCAGGACGCTCTCCGCGCCGTTCATAGTGCCGCCTCGAACGCGCGCATCGCCCGATCGTCGAAGAGCCAGAAGCGCGCTTCCTCCACGCCGGGGTGGGCCTCGAGCGCTTCGCGGGTCGCGTCGATCGCCACCCGGGCCGCGTCATCGAGCGGATACGAGTAGACGCCGGTGGAGATCGCCGGGAACGCGACGCGCGTGTCACCCGCCTCGGCCGCGAGCTCGATCGCCCGCCGGTAGCAGGAGGCGAGCAAGTCCGGCTCCCGGTTCTCGCCGCCGCGCCACACCGGGCCGACGGCGTGGATCACGTGTCGCACCGGCAGGTTCCCGGCGCCGGTGAGCTTCGCGTCGCCGGTCTTGCACCCGCCGAGGTTGCGGCACTCCGCCACCAGCTCGGGTCCGGCCGCGCGGTGGATCGCGCCGTCGACGCCGCCTCCGCCGAGCAGGCTGGAGTTGGCGGCGTTGACGATCGCGTCGGCCTCCGCGTCTTTCGTGATGTCGCCCTGGTGCAGCGTGATCCGGCCCATGCCGCCGGACACTAGCCCCAAGCGGCCCGGTACGTCCGCACCAGGAACTCGTCCACGCGCGCGACCTCCGGCTTGGCCGGGATCGAGCCGTCCGCGGCCAGCTCCTCGAGCTGCACGGTCGCGGCGTCGATCCGCTCCAGCACGTCGTCCAGCGGCAGCTCACCGTTGCGCACGCTGCGCAGTTCGCTCCGCTCCGGTTCTGCGACCGGCAGCGTGATCCGGCCCGTCGAGAGCAGCTCGATGCCCTGGTAGGCGATCCGCAGCGCGTGCATCGCGTACTTGGTGTCGTAGCCGTGCAGCTTGGACAGCTCGCGGGTGCGCGTCGCGTGGCGCTCGCCCGTGAGCCCGCGCCGCTGGTTGGTCAGGTACCCGAGGAACGCGCGGCCCGTCGAGCGCGCGACGAACGACGGCGCCAGCGCGCGCAGCTCCTCGCCCGCGGGACTCGTCACCAGCAGATGCTCGCCGGTGACGAACAGCGGCAGCAGCGCGGTGGGCGAGCCCTTGAGCGCGAGCACGCAGAACTTGCGCAGGCCGTAGACGGTGAGGTCCAGGTCGCCGGGGCCGCTCGGGTGGCCTTCGGGCTGGGTCCGGTAGACGAAGTGCTCGAAGCGCTTGAAGCCGAGCAGGTACTCGGGCGGCTCGATGCACACGCCCATCTCGTCCCGGTCGTCGGTGCCCGGGTTGGACAGGCCGTGCACGACGGAGCCGACCGTCGTGCGCAGGATCAGGTGCTCCAGCGCGATCTGCTCAGCGCGCGCGAGGTCAGGTTCGAGGCTGTGGACGGCGTTCCGCACGCTTGACACCGTAGGCTGAAGTGGTGACTGACGACGCGCTCCCCGAGCTCCGCGCTTCCGACGCCGACCGTGAACGGACCGCCGACCTGCTCCGGCACGCGGCGGGCGAAGGGCGGCTCACCATGGACGAACTCGACGAGCGGCTCGATGTCGTCTACGAGACTCGAACCCAGCGTGAGCTCGACAAGCTGACGGCCGATGTCGTCGTGCCCGGCGACGCCCAACGGGTGCAGTCGCGGATGCCGGTGAAGTCCGGCGGCGGCGGTTCGGAGTGGGTCGTGTCCGTGATGAGCGGCCACGACCGCAAGGGCCGCTGGCGCGTGGGCCGGCACCTGAAGGTCATCAGCGTCATGGGCGGGTCGAACGTGGATCTCAATGACGCCGAGCTGACCGAGAAGGACACGACGATCACCTGCTTCGCGCTGATGGGCGGCAACGAGATCCGCGTGCCGGACAACGTCAACGTCGTCGTCTCCGACTTCGCGTTCATGGGCGGCAACGACGCAAAGGTCGGCGAGATGCTCCCCGACCCCGGCGGGCCGACGATTCACATCAAGATGATCTCGATCATGGGTGGCTCGGACATCCAGCGCGGCCGCAAGCTCTCGCGCGCCGAGCGCAAGGCCAAGCGGCACCTAGAGCGCGGCGGGCACTAGTTCCAACCCGCGCGGGACGAGCATCGCGGTGATCGAGCCGATCGCGATGCGCTCCGTCGTGCCGGGCGGGAGATCGCCGCGGGCGGCGCGCTCGTCCCGCGGCGGCGCGGTGAGGCCGAACAGCTTGTGGCCGTGCTCGGCGGCGTATAGCCGCAGCGCGCGGCCCGCGTCCGGGCGCGAGAAGCGCCAGCCGGCGGCGATCAGGTGCGCGCCGTGCCAAAGCTCCCAGCGCCAGCGCTTGAAGGGCAACCGGCCGGGCGGGAGCGGGTACAGGCTGTAGGCGAACTCGAGGCCGTGGACGGTCGGCACGTTGGCCGACAACGCTAGCGGCAACATCGCGGCAAGGTACGGACAATGTGGCTGGTCCAGGCTGGCGGCATGAACTTCACCAAGACCGCTCAGCTCGTCGCTTTCGCCGTCATCGCCGCCTCCAGTGTCGTGATCGGCGCCAGCGCGGAGCGTCGCGCCTAGTCAGCGGGCTTACAGCGGCACGGAGGCCGCTCATAGGATCGGACGCATGGCTGCGGTCCAGATCACTGAGTACACCGATCCCGGGTGCCCTTTCGCCTTCTCCGCCGAACCGATTCGGTGGCGGCTGAAGTGGCTCTACGGCGACCAGCTCGAATGGCACCTGCGGATGGTGGTGCTGAGCGAGTCGGTCGAGGACTACGCCGAGAAAGGACTCACGGCGGAGATCCTGGCCGGTGGCAACGATCGGCTGGCGCGCGAGCACGGAATGCCGATGGACACGCGTGTCAAGCCGAGGCTGTGGGCGACGGCGCCCGCTTGCCGGGCGGTGGTGGCGGCAAGGACGCACGCCCCGGAGCTGGAATGGCTGTTGCTGCGCCGGTTGCGGGTGCGCAACTTCGAGGGCCAGTTGCTCGACGAGCCTTCCACGATCGCCGACGCGGCCGTGGACGTGGGCCTCGACCCGGCTGAGTTGGCGGTGTGGATGGATGAGACGGATCTCTCCGAGGACAAGGCGGCGTCGCGCAACCCGTCGCCGGCCGCGCTGGCGCAGGCCCACAAGCTGGCCGACTGGGAGGGCGGGATGCGGTACACGTGCCCGTCCTACGAGTTCGGGCTCTCCGTGCCCGGCTTCCAGCCGTGGGCGGCGTATGAGGTGGCGCTGGCGAACGTCGCGCCCGGATTGGAGCGGCGCGACCCGCCGGCCGATGTGACGGAGTTGCTGCGCTGGGCAGGGACGCCCTTGGCTTCGAAGGAAGTGGCCGTGGTGATGGACACGGATGTCCAGGATGCGCGCGAGGCGTTGGGGCGCGTCGCCGTCGAGCACCACGTCGGCGCCGACGGCTTCTGGTCGCTCACGGGCTGACGCCCCGGATGCGGGTGGCGATCTGCTTCGCCGCCCGCGTCGTGTGCTCCGCCAGCTCCCGTTCGTCGCCCCCGGCCGGATAGGTCACCGCGACTGCCGCGATCGGTTGTCGCGCGTGGTCGAGCACCGCGGTCGCGACGCTGGCGAACCCGGGCGTGACGAACCCGTCCTCCTCGGCGAAGCCGTTGGCCCGCGCCGTGTCGAGGAGCTTGCGCAGCTGCGTCAGCGAGGTGGGGCCGGCCTCGTTACGGCGCGTGAGCGCGCCTCGGTCGGGGAACAGCGCGTCGAGCTGGGACGTGGGAAGCGCGGCGAGCATCGCGAGGCCGCTCGCGGTCAGGTGCGCCGGGAGCCGGACGCCGACGTCGGTGACCAGGTCCGGCCGGTCCGGCGCGCGCTCCTCGATCACGTAAAGGACGTCGCGGCCGTGGAGGACGGCCAGGTGCGCGTTGTGGGTCGTGGCGTTGACGAGGCGCGTCAGGACGGTCTGCGCGATCCACCGGAGCGGCTCCTGCCGGATGTAGGCGGAGCCGATCTCGTACGCCGCAACGCCCAGGCCGTAACGGCGCTGCTCGGGGAGATGGACGACGAACCCCTCGTCGGCGAGGACCTTCAGGAGGTGGTAGGTGCTCGAGCGCGGGAGCTCGAGGTGGTGCGCAATCGTCGCGGCGGGGAGCGGCGTGGCATGGCGGGCCAGCAGGCGCAGGACCTTGAGCGCGTGGGTGGCTGCCGGGGCGTTCGCCATCTCGCGCCATCGTCTCAGGTATGAGACACGTTGGTGAACACCCGCATCGAGGAGGGCAGACCCGCCCGCGTGGCAAGGGCGAGTCGTCTGACTGCAGTCCAGCCACAGTCAGACGACTCGCTCGATGCTCCAACTGCGCCGCCGGCTCACCCTTCCTCCATGCTGCCGTCGTCGCCGTCTCAGATCCGAGACGAAATGGACTGCAATCCGTGGCGCGAGAACCCCCGCCTTGGTCCACTGGCGACTGTGTTCAAGCCACACCACGTCACCATCGGCGTCGGGGCCCCCACGTTCGAGGACGTGGTCGCCGTGGCGCGCCACAACGCTCCCGTGCAACTCGCGCCGGAGGCTCTCACCGCGATCGAGCAGACGCGCGCCGTCATCGACGCCCTCGCCGTGGATTCCACGCCGCACTACGGCGTCTCCACCGGCTTCGGCGCCCTCGCCACGCGCCACATCCCCACCGACAAGCGCATCCAACTCCAGCGCAGCCTCATCCGCAGCCACGCCGCCGGCAGCGGTCCCGAGGTCGACAGAGAAGTCGTCCGCGCGCTGATGTTCCTGCGCCTCTCCACGCTTGCCACCGGCCGGACCGGCGTACGGCCCGAGACGGCGACGGCCTACGCGCGGATGCTCTCCGACAACCTCACGCCGGTCGTCCACGAGTACGGCTCGCTCGGCTGTTCCGGCGATCTGGCGCCCCTGGCCCATTGCGCGTTGGCGCTGATCGGCGAAGGGCCGGTGCGCGATGCGGAGGGCAACCTCACCACGGTTTCCGATGCGGTCACGCTGCACGAGAAGGAAGGGCTCGCGCTGATCAACGGCACGGACGGGATGCTCGGCATGCTCGTCCTCGCCATCCACGACCTGCGCTGCCTGCTCACGACCGCGGACATCACGGCCGCGATGAGCGTCGAGGGCCTGCTGGGCACGGACCGCGTGTTCGCGGCCGACCTGCACGCGCTGCGCCCGCAGGACGGTCAGCAGGCGTCGGCGGCGAACATCCGGGCGCTGCTCGCCGGCAGCCCGATCGTGGCGAGTCACCGCGGCCCGGAGGACACGCGCGTGCAGGACGCGTACTCGCTCCGGTGCGCGCCGCAGGTGGCCGGCGCCGCGCGGGACACGCTCGCGCACGCGACGCACGTCGCGCAGCGCGAGCTCGCGTCCGCGATCGACAACCCCGTCGTCACCGAGGACGGCCGCGTCGAGTCCAACGGCAACTTCCACGGCGCACCCATCGCGTACGTGCTCGACTTCCTGGCCATCGCGGCCGCGGACGTCGCGAGCATGGCCGAGAGACGGACGGATCGGTTCCTCGACGTCGCCCGCAGCCACGGGCTGCCGGCGTTCCTGGCCGACGACCCCGGCGTGGACTCGGGCTACATGATCGCCCAGTACACGCAGGCCGCACTCGTCTCCGAGATGAAGCGGCTCGCGGTCCCCGCGTCCGTGGACAGCATCCCGAGCAGCGCGATGCAGGAGGACCACGTCTCGATGGGCTGGTCCGCGGCGCGCAAGCTACGGACGGCCGTGGACGCGCTCGCGCAGGTGCTCGCGATCGAGCTATTGACCGCCGCGCGCGGCATCCAGCTGCGGGTGCCCCTGGCCCCGTCGCCCGCGACCGGCGCCGTCATCGACGCCTTGAACATCCAACCCGGCCCCGACCGCTTCCTCGCTCCCGAGATCGCGGCGGCCACCGACTTCGTCAAGTCCGGCGGCGCGCGCAGCGCCGCCGAAGCGATCACCGGAGAGCTCGCATGAAGACCGTCATCCGCGCCGCCCGAGGCACCGAGCTCTCCTGCCGGGGGTGGCAGCAGGAAGCCGCCCTGCGCATGCTCCACAACAACCTGGACCCCGACGTCGCCGAGCACCCCGACGAGCTCGTCGTCTACGGCGGGACCGGCAAGGCCGCGCGCGACTGGAACTCCTTCCACGCCATCAGCCGCACGCTGCAGACGCTCGCGGACGACGAGACGCTGCTCGTGCAGTCCGGCAAGCCCGTCGGTGTCATGCAGACGCACGAGTGGGCGCCGCGCGTGCTGATCGCGAACTCCAACCTCGTCGGCGACTGGGCGAACTGGGACGAGTTCCGGCGCCTGGAGGCGCTCGGGCTGACGATGTACGGCCAGATGACCGCGGGCTCGTGGATCTACATCGGCACCCAGGGCATCCTCCAGGGCACGTACGAGACGTTCGCCGCGGTCGCGAACAAGCGCTACGGCGGCTCGCTGGCCGGCACGATCACGCTGACCGGCGGCCTGGGCGGGATGGGCGGCGCGCAGCCGCTCGCGGTGACGATGGCCGGCGGCGTGGCGATCTGCGTCGAGGTCGACGCGACCCGCATCCAGCGCCGGCTCGAGACGGGCTACCTGGACGTCGAGGCCGACAACATCGACCACGCGCTCCAGCTCGCGACGAGCGCCGACGGGCCGCTCTCGATCGGCCTGCTCGGCAACTGCGCCGATGTCTTCCCGGAGCTGCTGCGCCGCGGCGCCCCGATCGACATCGTGACCGACCAGACGAGCGCCCACGACCCGCTCGCCTACGTGCCCAGCGGGTTCGCGCCGGGCGACGAATGGTCCGTCGACCGCGCGCGGGAGTCGATGGCCCGCCACGTCGAGGCCATGGTCGGCTTCCAGGACGCGGGCGCCGAGGTGTTCGACTACGGCAACTCCCTCCGCGCGGAGGCCCAGCTCGGCGGCTACGAGCGCGCGTTCGACTACCCCGGCTTCGTCCCCGCCTACATCCGCCCGCTGTTCTGCGAGGGCCGCGGCCCGTTCCGCTGGGCCGCGCTGTCGGGCGACCCCGCCGACATCGCCGCCACCGACAAGGCCGTGCTCGAGCTCTTTCCCGAGCACGAGACGCTCAACCGCTGGATGAAGATGGCCGCCGAGAAGGTCCAGTTCCAGGGCCTGCCGGCGCGCATCTGCTGGCTCGGCCAGGGCGAGCGCCACCTCGCGGGCCTGAAGTTCAACGAGCTCGTCGAGAGCGGCGCCGTCGCCGCCCCGATCGTGATCGGCCGTGACCACCTCGACTGCGGTTCCGTCGCCTCCCCGTACCGCGAAACCGAGGCGATGCTCGACGGCAGCGACGCGATCGCCGACTGGCCGCTGCTGAACGCGATGGTCAACGTCGCCAGCGGCGCCTCGTGGGTGTCGATCCACCACGGCGGCGGCGTCGGCATGGGCCGCTCGATCCACGCCGGCCAGGTGAGCGTCGCCGACGGCACCGAGCTCGCCGCCCAGAAGCTCGAGCGCGTGCTCACCAACGACCCCGCCATGGGCGTCATCCGCCACGTGGACGCGGGCTACGAGCGTGCCGAGGAGGTCGCGGCGGAGCGCGACGTGCGCGTGCCGATGGCGGCCGCCGAGTGACGCGGGCCGGCGCACCCGCGGCGGCGGCGAGCGGCGAAGCGGCGGCGGCGAGCGGCGAGGCGGCGGC
>JAPDDQ010000629.1 GCA_027587225.1 Solirubrobacter taibaiensis | reverse complement strand
AGCAAGTGTGCCAATTATTTTAATTTGTGCTTTCGTAAGTTTGTTGTTTTGGGAAGGAAGAGCTTTGAGTAAAAAGAGAAGGGGAAGGATAGTAGAAGAAGTGTAAAGGGAAACAGGCTGCTATTAGCCTGTTTTTTCATTGTTTTCTCCTTGCATATTGTGAATAGTAGTATTTTTAATATAGCATGGGATAAGTCGAGTATGATTAGAAAGTTTTTTAGAATGAAAGGAAGGAATGGAAAATGCCATTGAATATGTAACGTTATACATAGTACATTAACAAGAGGGATTAATTTTAAAAGGAGGATGGGGAATTGCTAGATAAGGCAGGGGCTTTAATAGATAATCATGTGTACACAGAAGAAGAGCAACAAAAACTATACAAACGAACGTTAATAATCGTCAGCATTTCACAAATGTTTGGCGGTGCAGGACTAGCTGCTGGTATTACAGTGGGAGCACTTCTTGCGCAGCAAATGCTTGGAACAGATGCATTTGCAGGATTACCAACTGCTATGTTTACATTGGGATCAGCATTAGCAGCTTTCATAGTAGGGAAGCTTTCGCAACGAT
>JAPDDQ010000628.1 GCA_027587225.1 Solirubrobacter taibaiensis | reverse complement strand
GTAGGTAAGGCATATCTTCTTCTGGTAAAATACGAGAAATAACGCCTTTGTTACCGTGACGTCCGGCCATCTTGTCACCTTCAGAAATTTTACGTTTTTGAACGATATATGCACGTACAAGTTGATTCACGCCCGGTGGCAATTCATCGCCATCTTCACGGTTGAATACTTTTACGTCTAAGATAATACCGCCACCACCGTGTGGTACACGTAGTGATGTATCACGTACTTCACGCGCTTTTTCTCCAAAGATAGCATGTAATAGACGTTCTTCAGCTGTTAATTCTGTTACACCTTTAGGTGTTACTTTACCAACAAGTAAATCTCCATCTTTTACTTCAGCACCAACGCGAATGATACCGCGCTCGTCAAGGTTACGTAATGCGTCTTCCCCAACGTTTGGAATGTCACGTGTAATTTCTTCTGGTCCAAGCTTGGTATCACGAGCTTCTGATTCATATTCTTCAATATGAATAGAAGTGTACACATCATCTTTTACAAGGCGCTCACTCATGATGATCGCATCCTCGTAGTTATAACCGTCCCAAGTCATGAAGCCAACAAGCACGTTAC
>JAPDDQ010000627.1 GCA_027587225.1 Solirubrobacter taibaiensis | reverse complement strand
AGAAACAGAACTAGAAGTGTTAGGAGCTGTACGTACACGTAATACATCAGCGGTAACTTTATTGTTTCCACCTGTGCTTACATTGTTGTTTGCTGCTCCACTTTTTGATACAAATTCGCCACTAACAAAGCCTGTTTTTCCGTTAATGTTAATTTTGAACCAACCATTTTCTTCGCCAATCACGTTTAGTGATTGACCGTTATAAACACGTGAGATGATGTCGTGAGAAGTGCTTGATCCCGCACGAACATGTAAGACGCTCGTGTTTACCGTATAAGATGAGTTGTTTGACGCAGAAGCTTGGACAGTTGTAGCAGATTTTTGTGTATTTTGTTCAGGTGCAGCTTGAACACTATCAAGTGTAGGTGCTGCTCCTCCTGCTACAGACACTGCCGCAAGACCGGCAAGATACTTTTTCATAATTTGTCGATTCCTTTCTGTCTGTAATGTAGTGAAGAAATATTTACCAACTGTTAAAAATTCTAAAGAGCATGTCGATTACTGACAAGACTTATATAGGAATCTGAATATGACAAAAAGATTACAAGAAAAAAATCAAGGCATAAAATTGCAC
>JAPDDQ010000626.1 GCA_027587225.1 Solirubrobacter taibaiensis | reverse complement strand
ATCGGTAATCCAGATGATGAAATTAGTTTTGCACGTATTATTAACATGCCAAAGCGTGGTATTGGTGCGACTTCTATCGATAAAATTATTAATTACGGTGTGCAAAACGGAATTTCATTAACTGCTGTATTTGATGAAATTGAGCATGTTGGAGTAAGTGCAAAAATTACAAAGGCAGTAAAAGAATTTGCGAATTTATTAAATAACTGGGTAAATATGCAAGAGTATTTATCTATTACAGAATTAGTAGAAGAAGTTATTGAAAAAACAGGCTATCGCGATATGTTGAAAAATGAACGTTCTTTAGAAGCGGAAGGTCGTTTAGAAAACTTAGACGAGTTCTTATCTGTTACGCAAACATTTGAATCTCAAAGCGAAGATAAGAGCCTTGTTGCATTCTTAACAGATTTAGCACTTGTTGCTGATATTGATCGTGTAGATGAAGACCCAACTGCTGGTGAAGAAGTTATTTTAATGACGATGCACTCAGCAAAAGGATTAGAGTTCCCGGTTGTCTTTATTGTTGGTTTAGAGGAAGGGATATTCCCTCATACTCGTTCTCTTATGGAAGTGGA
>JAPDDQ010000625.1 GCA_027587225.1 Solirubrobacter taibaiensis | reverse complement strand
ATATTGAGAAGGCGAGACCGAAAGTATTGGTCATCGCGGCGGTTGTTATTACATTTACTATTTTTGTTGTATACGGACTAACGATAGTATTTAAAGTAGAAAAGAAACTTGGGATTTTAACAGCATGCGGTACGGCAATTTGCGGCGCAGCCGCGGTCGTGGCAATTGCACCGCAAGTCAAAGCGAAGGATGATGAAACAGCAGTTGGGGCAGCAATCATCGCGATTTTAGGTACCATATTTACGCTTATTTATACGTTATTATATCCAGTGCTTGGTTTATCTCCGTACGGTTATGGTGTATTCTCAGGTGCGACGCTTCATGAAATCGCTCATGTCATCGCAGCTGCGGCGCCAGGAGGAAGTACTGCTGTAGACATCGCAGTTATTGTGAAGTTAACGCGCGTAGCAATGCTTGTGCCAGTAGCGATTTTAATTGGTCTATGGTTTGGTAAGAGTGAAGGTAGCAAAGAAAAGAAATCGTGGCGCGAACTTCCAATACCATGGTTCATTTTCGGGTTCTTAGCGATGAGTGCAGTGCATTCGCTCGGGATTATTCCAGAAGTTGTTGCGGGATA
>JAPDDQ010000624.1 GCA_027587225.1 Solirubrobacter taibaiensis | reverse complement strand
CGATAATGGGGTACAAACACCGAAGCGCACAGGCGTAGGGGTGGGAGTTGGACTTGGCGGTGGCTGGGGTAAAGGCGGTTGGGGCTTTGGGCCTTCGATCTCAGTCAATATGGGGCAGTCGATGAACACCAAAAATACTGAGCTTGCGAATGTACTGGGTCAACAAGATGCAATTGTTCAGGCTGCGAAGTTTAAAGGTTGCCCAATTATTGTCAAACAGCGTGCAAATTCTTAATCTTCATATGTGCATCACTGGTGTTTACGCTGGTGATGCTTAATTAAATTTTAGCAAAATGTTTCATTAAAAATATAAATATAACAATGTCTTAATTGATTCTATCTTCAATTTTCTTCATTTCAAATTGTTCATTTTTCCCATAAAACTTGTTTGTCGCAGCGAATTTCGTATAAGGTGGCGAGCATGTTTAGTCAGTTGGTATCTATATGATTGAGAGTTGGTTTTTTGTTTTGGCGATGATCGCAGTGTTACTCATTCCAGGGCCGACGAATGCTTTATTAGCCAGTTCAACACATCAACAAGGCGTGCTGAAAACGTTGTCATATATACCTGTAGAGT
>JAPDDQ010000623.1 GCA_027587225.1 Solirubrobacter taibaiensis | reverse complement strand
ATTTGCAATTCCTCTTTATAACCAACGTCATGTCCTGCAAAAATATGTTGTACCGATTGCTGGCGGGGTATTAGTAGGTACAACAGTTGCAATCGCTAGTGATTTTGCGATTGCTTCACTTATGGGAACGGATAAAAGCTTAATCTTATCGTCATTACCAAAATCGGTGACAATGCCAGTTGCGATGAGTGTTTCAGAGCAAGTCGGTGGTGTACCTTCCTTAACAGCAGCTTTCGTTGTTATTGCAGGTATTACTGGAACGATTACAGGACCCCTTTTATTAAAATGGAGCCGTGTTACAAACTCAGTTGGTAAAGGTATCGGATTTGGATGTGCTTCTCATATTATGGGCGTGATGAGAGCGATGAAAAATAACGAACATGAAGGTGTTATTGGATCGGTAACAATGACATTAACAGCAATTTTGACATGTTTACTTGGACCGTTATTTGCGATGATGTTTATGTAATAGAAGAAAAGCGAGAGCGCCTCTATAGCTCTCGCTTTTCTATAGAATTTATGCTACAGTTACAATAACTGAATCTTTGTAGGAGGTACGCCAAGTGCATACGTTATT
>JAPDDQ010000622.1 GCA_027587225.1 Solirubrobacter taibaiensis | reverse complement strand
TCGCTGTTATGATTAACTATCCAAACTTAGAGCAACAGAAAGAACGTATTGCTTCTCATGCTGGGAATGTATTAGCAGTTGTTTCTCTCGTATTTGCTGCCGGTATTTTCACTGGTATTTTATCTGGAACAAAAATGGTAGATGCAATGGCTAACAGTGTAGTAACTCTTATACCAGATGCACTTGGACCACAACTACCAATTATTACAGCACTTCTCAGTATGCCATTCACATTTTTCATGTCTAATGATGCATTTTACTTCGGGGTATTACCTATTTTGACGAAAGCTGCTGCTACTTACGGAATTAGTGCAGCTGAAATGGGACGTGCTTCCTTACTCGGGCAACCCGTTCACTTATTAAGTCCTCTTGTCGCTTCCACTTATTTATTGGTCGGAATGGCAAAAGTTGATTTCGGTGAACATCAACGCTTCACTTTATTGTGGGCCGTTGGAACGACAATGGTTATGTTAATTACCGGAATTGTAATTGGGATTATTCCAATATAAGATGCAAAAAAAACAGTAGAAGGAATAAAACCCTCTACTGTTTTTTATTATGAAGAAACAAGAAAATA
>JAPDDQ010000621.1 GCA_027587225.1 Solirubrobacter taibaiensis | reverse complement strand
TAATGATGTTATTTTTCAAATTATTTACCATTTGAATAGATGCTTTTATTATAAATAAAAAACATTTTTCTGAATTTTTATTCTATTTTGAAAGCGCAATCATTCTTTTGAGGGGGAAATTACATGTTAGCACTACTTGGATTTGCGATGGTATTTGTCTTTATGTTTTTAATTATGACGAAACGTATGTCAGCGCTAGTAGCATTAATATTAATTCCGAGTGTTTTTGCATTAATTGGCTGATTCTATGCCAATATGGGGCCTATGATGTTAGAGGGGATCCAAAAATTAGCACCTACTGGTATTATGCTTATGTTCGCTATTTTATATTTTGGGATTATGATTGATAGCGGTTTATTCGATCCTGTCATTAGTAAGATTTTAAAATTTGTAAAAGGAGATCCTTTAAAAATCGTTGTCGGAACGGCTATATTAACTATTATCGTTTCTCTAGATGGTGATGGTACAACAACATACATGATTACAGTTTCCGCAATGTATCCACTATATAAGCGCCTTGGAATGAACCCCCTCATATTAGCTGGAGTTGTTATGTTAGGGGCAGGGGTAACAAATCT
>JAPDDQ010000620.1 GCA_027587225.1 Solirubrobacter taibaiensis | reverse complement strand
TAGTGAATGTAAGTGAGTTATGTGGGAGTCGGGATGTCTGTAGAAGCAAGATTGGCATAGGTTAATAATTACAAAACTCCCACTGATTAAAGTTTCACTTTATCTCTGTTAAAGGAAAGAATAGAAGTAGAGTTCATTATAAAAACAATGTATAGTGAATATGTATACCATGTTTGCCTTAAAGATAGAAAGGGTACAATGTGGAATAACGACCGTGCATAGGATGTGTCTTCCGAATGGAACAACATATTGGCGAGTTAATCGCGCATTATGGCTATTTTGGAATTGTTATAGCTTTGGCTGGTGGGATTGTTGGATTACCGATACCAGACGAGTTTTTATTGACCTTTGTTGGTTATAATGTTTCAAAAGGAGTTATGTCAGGAACTGCTGCTTTTTTAAGTGGGCTGGCTGGTGCGATGTTAGGGATCACGTTAAGCTACATATTAGGTTTAAAACTTGGGCTCCCTGTTTTAAAGAAATATGGGCCGAAAATTAGAATTAAAGAACATCACATTGAAAAAACCCATATTTTATTTGAAAAATATGGGCCATTTCTTTTAATGATTGGTTATTTT
>JAPDDQ010000005.1 GCA_027587225.1 Solirubrobacter taibaiensis | reverse complement strand
ACCCACCCCCCGATCACCAACACGCCAACACAATCGTGTTGCATCGACCAGATGAATCCACCCGGGCTCAGGCCGACAAAGTCACCACTCGCGTGCCCGGGTGGCGCGTTCCCGCTCACATGGGAGGCGAGTGGTCGATTGACATCGCATAGCGGCTTCAACTGACCAATGACTCACGGAGAGCGGGCCAACCGCGAAGCGTTGGTTTGCTTGACGCGCGGCCCGACGGTGTGCTCCCCGGACGACGCGACGACGGCCGCCGCGAGCAGCGCGGGACGCCACGCGAGCGTTCACCAGGTTTCCGCACAGGGAACCAAGCGAACGCTCGCGTGCCGGGTGGCGCGTTGCCGCTCGGATTGGCGGGGGTGATGCACGAACCGGTCCTGACAGGACCGGATCGTGCACAACCCCCCCGCCGAGCACGCGCTTCGGCCCGCGTCCGGGCGCACCCGGTGCAACCGGCTCACCCGCACAAGAGCGCGCCGGCCGCGACGGGTCAAGAAACCCGTGACGACCGCCTGCCCCACCCCACCGCCGGGGCACGGGTTTCTTGACTCGGCGCCCGACGGTGTGCTCCCCGGCGCCATCTCTGACACAACCCCACCCGAACTGCCCTCAGCGGCGTACCATCCCGAAAGCGATGGGTTGGACGATGCTCTACCTGTTCGTGTTCCTCAAGCTGCCGATCGCGGCGGCTTGCTACATCGTCTGGTGGGCGGTCAAGCAGACGACGGACACGGACGACGTGACCAATGACGGCGGGACGCCGATTCCGCGGCGTCCGCACCCGCGCCGGCCGCGGAAGCCGCGGCCCCCACGCAGAGGCGGCCCGGCCTGTGGCGCGCGCCTCGCGCCGCCTCCGCGGACGCGGTCGGTGACGGCCGCGGGCCGTGCCCGCAGCCTGCATCAGTAGCCTTTCCGGACCTTGACCGCCTCGGTGCTTTCCGACGGCACGATCCGTCGTCTTGTCGACGAGGGTCAGATCGTCATCAAACCTTGGGAGCCGGCGCTCGTGCAGCCGGCGTCCGTCGACCTGCGCCTCGGCGACAGCTTCCGCGTGTTCAGCAACCACAAGGTCACGAAGATCGACCTGCGTGAGGGCCCGGCCCAGAACCTGACCGAAGAGGTCGTGGTCACGGAGGAAGAGGGCTTCGTGATCCATCCGGGCGAGTTCTGCCTGGGCCGCACGGCGGAATGGGTGGAGCTGCCGGACGATGTGGTGGCGCGGATCGAGGGCAAGTCGAGCCTCGGGCGCCTGGGCCTGATCGTCCACGCCACGGCCGGGTTCATCGACCCGGGCTGGAAGGGCACGCTCACGCTCGAGCTCAACAACCTCACGCGCGTGCCGATCAAGCTCTACCCCGGGCTGCTGATCGCGCAGCTCTCGTTCATGACGCTGGACAAGCCCGCGGAGCGCCCGTACGGGTCGGCCGAGCTGGGCTCGCACTACCAGGGTCAGGTCGCGGCCACCGAGAGCCGCTACATGCGGTAGCTTCCGCGCGATGTTCGCCACCCTGCTGCTGTTCGCCCAGGAGCACGCCGTCGAGGAAGAGGTCTCCAAGACGCCGTTCTACATCGCTGCGGGTGTGCTCGTGGCGTTCGCGGCCCTGCTCTCGATCGTCGGCATCGCCCGCCACGCCACGTTCCCGCCGTCTCGTGGCGTCGCCAACGGGATCATTCTCTTGACCCTGATCCTCGTGGCAGCAACGGCTTACACCTCCGTCATCACCGGGTAAGCGACCTCGGAAGTCGGCGCCCGCCACAATGGGGGTCAGAGACTTAACCCTCCCCCCTCGAAGAGGAGCCTCATGGGAACCGAGGAGCAGACTGAGAACGGTGGTGGCGTGGCGACGGCGAACGACACGCTGACGATCACGGACAACCGCACGGGCAAGACCTACGAGGTCCCGGTCGAGGATGGAACCATCCGCGCGACCGCGTTACGGGACATCAAGGTCAACGAGAGCGACTTCGGGATCATGTCCTACGACCCGGCGTTCATGAACACCGCGTCGTGTCGCAGCGCCATCACGTACCTGGACGGCGACGCCGGCGTCCTGGAGTACCGCGGTTATCCGATCGAGCAGCTCGCCGAGCACTCGACGTACCTGGAAGTGGCTTATCTGCTCGTACACGGGGAGCTGCCCAACCAGAAGCAGCTCGACGAGTGGACGCACCAGATCACCACGCACACCTTCGTCCACGAGAACGTGCGCAGCTTCATGCAGGGCTTCCGCTACGACGCCCACCCGATGGGGATGCTGCTCGCGTCGGTCGGGGCGCTCTCCACGTTCTATCCGGACGCGAACCAGATCAAGGACCCGGAGACCCGGTACCTGCAGATCATCCGGCTGATCGCGAAGATGCCGACGCTGGCGGCGTTCGCCTACCGCCACAACATGGGGCAGCCGTACGTCTATCCCGACAACGACCTGCGCTACCCCGGCAACTTCCTCTCGATGCTGTTCAAGATGACCGAGCTCAAGTACGAGCCCGATCCTCGGCTCGAGCGCGCGCTGGACATCCTCTTCATCCTGCACGCCGACCACGAGCAGAACTGCTCGACGAGCGCCGTCCGTGCCGTCGGGTCCTCGCAGGTCGACCCGTACTCCGCGGTCGCCGCCGGCACCGCCGCGCTCTACGGCCCGCTCCACGGCGGCGCCAACGAGCAGGTCCTGCGCATGCTGCGCCGGATCGAGAAGAAGGAGAACATCGCCGACTTCATGCAGGGCGTGAAGGACGGCAAGGAGCGCCTGATGGGCTTCGGGCACCGGGTCTACAAGAACTACGACCCGCGCGCGACGATCATCAAGAAGGCCTGCGAGGACGTCTTCGAGGTCACGGGCACCAACCCGCTGCTCGAGATCGCGATCGAGCTCGAGAAGATCGCGCTCGAGGACGAGTACTTCGTCAAGCGCAAGCTGTACCCGAACGTCGACTTCTACTCGGGCCTGATCTACGAGGCGCTGCACATGCCCGTCGGCATGTTCACGGTGCTGTTCGCGATCCCGCGCACGAGCGGCTGGATCGCCCAGTGGCTCGAGATGATCGACGACAAGGAGCAGAAGATCGCCCGCCCGCGCCAGATCTACACGGGTGAGCGCAACCGGGATTACATCCCGCTCGACAAGCGTTAAGGCAACTAAGGGGCGGCTACCCCTACTAGACAGACGAGGAGCTGGGTTGTTTCATGCAACTCATGCTCCTCACCCTCCCCGACGCGACGACGGTCCTGATCCGTCCGATCGCGCCTGAGGACAAGCCGCTCCTCTCCGCCGGTCTCCGGAGCCTCTCTCCGGAGACCGCGTTCCGGCGCTTCCTCTCCCCGAAGGTCTCGTTCAGCCCCGCCGAGCTGCGCTACCTGACCGAGGTCGACCAGATCGACCACATCGCGCTGGCCGCGGTGGACGCCACCTACGGCTTCCTGATCGCTGTGGCGCGTTCGGTCCGCACCGGCCCCGACGTGGCCGAACTGGCCATCGTCGTCGGCGATCCGTGGCAGCGGCAGGGCCTCGGGCGACGCATGCTCGACCTCGTGGCCGAGCGCGCAAACGTCTCGCGCTTCAGCGGAACCATGCTCGCGACGAACCGCGGCGCGGTGAAGCTCATGCGCGGCTTCGGGTCCCACGTGGACAGTGACGTGATCGAAGGTGGTGTCCGCGAGATCGTCGTGCGCTCAAGCGTCCCGATGCGGGAGCCGATCTTGACCGGGTGAGGTCGGTCACCGCGCTGCTCGTCGACGTACCCGCGAGCCATGCGGCGCAGATCACCCGCGCCGTGCCGGAGGTGCGCACCGTGCCCGTCAACGGCGAGGAGGCGCTCAACGCCGCCCTCCAGCGCCGCGGCTGGGACGCCGTGCTCTACGGCGGCGACGGCCCGCACGCCGTCCCGGGCCAGAAGGCCCTCGCGCTCGTGCGGCTCGCGGACCCGCACCTCCCCTTCATCGTCGTCTCGCCGCTCACCCGCACCGAGGGCGTGCCGAGCGTGTCCACGCTCACCCAACTCGCCCCGGTGCTGACGCGGGAGCTCGAGCAGGCGCGCATGCGCCGGCGCGTCGGGGGCGCGCACAAGCTGCTGAGCGCCCAGCAGGCGATCGCGGACCACCTCGCGGCCGGACTCGAGCCAGTGGCGCTGTGCGAGCGCGTGCTGGCGACGCTCGGCGAGTCGCTCGGCTGGGCCGCCGGCGCGGTCTGGCGGCCGGACGGCGCCCGGCTCACCTGCGTCACGGCCTGGCACGCGGCCGACTCGCGCGCCGGTGTCGCCGCCTTGACGAACGCCAGCCGCGACCAGACCTACGCCGCCGGACAGGGCCTGCCGGGCCGCGTCTGGGGCTTCCGTCGCCTGATCTGGACCGAGGCGCCCGAGGACGCGCTGCGCGCCGGCCTGGTGACCGCGGCCGCGTTCCCGATCGCCGACGGCGACGAGTGCGTCGGCGTGATCGAGCTGTACGCCACCGACGCGCGCGAGCAGACCGCCGAGGTCGCGGCGATGTTCGCCACGATCGGCGGCCAGCTCGGCGCCTCCCTCACCCGTCGCCGGCGCCGCGCGTTCGACGCCGCGGGCGCGCTGATCGTCGCGGTGGACGCCGAGGGCCGCGTGGAGATCGCGAACGGTACGACCTGCGCCGCCCTCGGCCTCTCCGAGCAGGAGTTGCTCGGCCGCCGCCTGCCCGACACGCCGGACATCCGCTGGCGCTGGTCCAACAGCCGCGACGCGGACGGCACGCTGATCGGCGCGGTCGGGTGGGGGGAGCCGGTCCGGTTGGTCGCCGCGTCACTACGCTAGGGACATGCACCGCCCCGCGCCGGCCCTGCTCGCCGCTGCCGCGCTTTTCCTCGCCGCCTGCGGCTCCGATGAACCCACCACTCCCGCCACCGGCGGAGGCAGCGACCAGCTCGCCGAACTCGTCGTGACCGTCGACGCCGACGGAGCCGAAGGGCAGCCCGCGAAGGAGCTCAAGGTGAGCTGCAAGGAGCCCACGGACAGCGACGCGTGTGGCGCCGCCGCCGGCATCTCCGCGGCCGACCTCGCCCCCACGCCGGACGACGTCGCCTGCACGATGCAGTTCGGCGGCCCGGAGACGGCCACGATCAAGGGCACGATCCGGGGCCAGGAGGTCGACGCGAGCTTCTCCCGCTCCGACGGCTGCGAGATCGCACGCTGGGACAAGGTCAAGCCGCTGCTCGACCAAGTGCGGTGAGTTATCGCGTCACGGTCCGGCGCGGGCCGAAGACCTCGCGCGAGAAGTACGAGACGCTCAACCAGGCACTGGCCGCGATCGAACGCGAGGCCCGCGGGCACCGCTCTCCCGAGAACGCCCTCGGCCGCACGTACGCGCCGGAGGATCTGGTGGCGGCACGGATCGAGCTCAAGGGCGCGAGCAAGCCCGCCGGGATCGACGTCCGCGGCGACGGATCGCTCGTCGCCTGGACGGGCCGCGTGCGCCGCACGCCGCTGGAAGGCCGCGACGCGCTCAAAGCGCTGCGTCAGAGCGTGAGCGTGGAGCCGTAGCGCCGGAGCCACTCGGAGTGCTCGCGCCAGCGCGGTGAGCGGGAGGCGAGCAGCCGCCAGAAGCGCGGCGAGTGGTCCATCACGTCGAGATGCGCGACCTCGTGCTCGACGACGTAGTCGAGGATCTCGGGCGGAGCGAGCAGCAGCCGCCAGTTGAAGGACATCGCGCCCGTGGACGAGCAGGACGCCCAGCGCGTCTTCTGCCCGCGGATCGTCAGCCCGTTGTACCGCTGCCCGGCCCGGGCGACCGCCGCGTCCAATCGCGGCGCCACCTCCACGCGCGCCTGGCGCCGGTACCAGCGCTCGATCGCCTCGCGGGCGATCTCGCCCTCGGGGATGTACAGCCGGTCGCCGACCCGGTGCACCCGCGCCCGCCCGCGCTCGGGGACCAGCGTCAACCGCTCGCCCAGGTACGGAACGGTTCCAGGCGCGCGGCCGACTTCCCGCGCCGCCGCCGCGACCGCCTGGCGGCGCCGCGCGATCCACGGCGCCAGCTCCCGGACGGCCTGCTCGGCGTGGCGCTCGGGCGAACGCACCGGCAGCACGACCTCGATCTCACCGTTGCCATCGACGCTGACGCGGATGCGACGGGCCCGGTCACTACGGCGGATGCGGTACGGCGCGGACACGGCGGAAAGAGCCTAGAGACGGCGGCGGCGTACCCTCCAGGCGCGTATGGAGAAATCCCAAGTCCCTCTGCCCGATGGCGTGCGCGAACCCTTCACGGTCTACCTCAATGGGGTGCGTCAGGAGCTGGGGCGGGATTACCGCATCACCGACCGCAGGCTGGTCTTCGAGAAGGAGTTGGTCAAGGAAGGCAACCTCGGTTTTTGGCGCTGGTTCTTAGGCGCATGGGGTATCGGTACCTACAAGCGCAACGATCAGGTGGATGTCGCGTGGGACGTGGATGGTCAGCCCCGTGTCGCTCACGCCCTCGATATCGAGCCCAGCGCACCGAAAACCGGCTCCTAGTGGTGCATCTCATGCTGCCCGCAAATCGCGCCGATGACATTCCCCGATGGCCCCCCAATACGACAAGCCCGATACCCGCGTTCACGACGCGCTGAAGCGCATCGGGCCGCTGCCCGTCCTCGGTGGGACCGTCTCGCGTATCCGCACGTTGGCCAACGATCCGAACGGCACGACGACCGACCTCGTGCAGGTGATCGAGTCCGACGAGGCCTTTTCCGCGAACCTGCTGCGCTACGCGAACTCGGCGGCCCACGCCCGGCCGATCCGCGCGCGCACCATCCGCCAGGCCGTGACGCTGCTCGGCCGCCGCGCGCTCGTGCGGATCGCACTCGAGGCTGAGACCTACCGCTTCCTGGAGCGCTTCCCCGGTGGCGCGCACCTCAGCCGCGGCCAGCTCCACGTCCACGCCGTCACCGTCGCCGCGTACTCCGCGACCGCCGCTGACCTGCGCGGCGCCCAGACCGACAGCGCGCACCTCGCCGGCCTGCTGCACGACGTGGGCAAGCTGCTCATGCCGGCGGCGTTCGGCGTGGTCCCGCTCGAGGAGATCGCCGCCCAGGCGCCGTTCGGCTCCCCCCGCGCCGAGCTCGAGCGCAAGATCCTCGGCCTCGACCACGCGCAGGCGGGATCACTGCTCGTCGGCCTGAGCGAGCCCGCCGACGAGGTCACCCGCGCGATCGCGTACCACCACGGCGGGCCGACCGGGCTGGCCGTCCCGTCCGACGAGACCGCCTGCGTGATCGTCGGCGACGTGCTGGCGCACATGATCACCGGCGCCGACCCCGACCGTGAGCTGCTCGCGATCGCGCTCGACCGCCTCGGCGCCACCCCTGATCTACTCGACGAGGTGGCCGAGAAGGCCGGTATCGCGCCCACCGGTGCCGTCGGTGATCTCGCGGAGGCCGTCGGCCGTCTCGAGGCCGTCGCGCACACCGACGACCTCACCGGCCTGCACAACCGTCGCTCCTGGATCGAGACCGTCCGCCGCGAGCTCGCGAGCGGGACGGAGGGCGCGCTGCTCGTGTGCGACGTCGACGGCTTCAAGAACGTGAACGAGTCGCACGGCCACCGCGCCGGCGACCTCGTCCTGACCGAGGTCGCACGCGTGCTCGCCCGCCACGGCGTCGCAGGCCGGCTCGGCGGCGACGAGTTCGGCGTCTGGGTCCGTGAAGGCCAGGACGCGGGCCGCCGCGCGGCCGACGCGATCATGCAAGACGTCTCCGAGAGCCTGCCGGTCGAGCTAGTCACCGGCGAGAACCCGCTCGGGATCACGGTCGGCCTCGCCTCGACGCCGCCTGGTGGCGCCGAGGTGATGGAGCTGCTGGAGGCGGCGGACCGCGAGCTCTACGCCGCCAAGCCCGGCGGCGGCCGACGCACTACGCGGTAACGGCGCGGCGCCACGGCGCCAGGCACCGGAGCGCGCTCAGGATCGCGCGCGTCGAGGGCGAGCGGTTGAGCGTGTAGAAGTGGATGCCGGGCGCGCCGTTGGCGAGCAGGTCGGCGCACTGCATCGTCGCGTAGGCGACGCCGAAGTCCGCGACCGCGTCCGGCTGTTCTGAGCGCAGCTCGAGCTCGCGCAGCAGGCCGGGCGGGATCGACGCGCCGCACATCTCCGTGAAGCGCTTGACCTGGTTGACGTTCGTGATCGGCATGATGCCCGGGATGATCGGGATGTCGATCCCGGCTTCCCGCGCGCGGGCCACGAAGTCGTAGTAGAGCTGGTTGTCGAAGAACAGCTGCGTGACCAGGAAACGCGCGCCGGCGTCGGCCTTCTCGCGGGTGTAGCGGAGGTCGGACTCGGCGGATTCGGCCGCGAGATGGACTTCGGGGAAGCACGCCGCGCCGATCGCGAAGTCGTAGTCGGAGCGGATCAGCTCGATGAGCTCGCGGGAGTAGTTCAGCCCGCCGTCGGCCGCCACCCACTCCTTCGCATCCACGCCCGCGGGCGGGTCGCCGCGCAGGGCGAGCACGTTCTCGATGCCGGCGTCGCGCATGCGGTCCAGGACGGCGCGCAACTCGTCGACGGTCGCGCCGACGCATGTGAAGTGCGCCATCGCCTCCAGGCCGTGGTCGGCCTTGATGCGGCTGACGATGTCGATCGTCTGGCCGCGCTGGGCGGGCGTGCCGCCGGCGCCGTAGGTGACGGAGACGAACGTCGGATCGAGCCGGGCGAGCTCCGCCAGCGCGGCGTAGAGGTTCTTCTCGCCCTCCTCGGTCTTGGGCGGGAAGAACTCGAACGAGAAGGCCGGCTCGGTCCCGCTCGCGATCCGTTCGTCGATACGCATCGCGCCGAGTCTACGAGGCGAGCTCCCAGTGCTCTACGGGATCTCCACCATCGTTGAGGACCTCGCCCAACTGCTGCAGGTGCACGAGCCAGGCGCGCGTCAGCGTGATCAGCCAGCTCGCCATCGCCGCGTTGAAGGCCTCGCCGTAGACGGCGCGCGCGGCCTCGTACGCGCTCTTCGGGCCGTCCGCAAGCGCGGCGCGGGTGGCGCTCACGCGGGCTTCGACCTCACGCCGATTGGCGTCGATGTGGGCCTGGACATCCGTGAACGGGCGGGCGTGACCAGCCAGCGCGAGCCGCGCGTCGAGCCGTTCGATCACGGTCAGCGAATCCAGGAACTCCCCGACGGGATCCGGCGTGTAGCCGACGTCGAAGTACTGCGAGACGCGGCCCATCAGATGATCGCCGCTGAGCAGCACGCGCTGCTCGGGCTGGTGCAGGCACACGTGCGAGGGCGCGTGGCCGAGCGTCTCGACCACGTTCCAGGTTCCGGCGTCGGTCTCGAACGTCACCCCGGGGACCAGGTCCTTGTCGGAATAGAGCGTGCCCGCCTGGCCGCTGCCCATCCCGCGTCGCGCCTCCGCCCAGCGCTCCAGCGGCTGCGCGGGCACGCCGCTGAGCAGCGCGATCTCGATCGTCTTGTCGAGGTCGTCGTGCGCGTGCAGCTTCCAGTTCGGGTGCATCCACACCTCACAGCCCGCGCGCTTGGCCAGCGGCGGCGCCTGGCCGCAGTGGTCGATGTGGGCGTGCGTGATGACGATCAGCTGGATGTCGCTGACGCGGTGACCGATCCGTTCCAGGGCCTGCTCGAGGTGGCCCATCGTGCCGCGGTCGTGCATGCCCGTGTCCACGAGCACGAGGCCGCCTGAGGCCTGGAGGGCCCAGGCGTTGACGTGGGGGACGCCAGGAAGGTCGAGGGGGAGGCGGAGCCGCCACACGCCGGGCAGCACGCGCTCGCCCCGGCCCTGCTCACGCGGTCGGGTCGGCTTGCGCACGGCCAAGACGCTACCGTCGAGGCCCATGGCGAAGAAGTCCCGCCTGAAGGCGCCTGAGTTCTCATACGGCGACCCGGCCGATTCCGTGCTCGTGCTGCGCGGCTCGATGACGCCCGCGACGCGGCTCCAGTACGCCGAGGTCGTGGGCGGGAACATCCTCTCGCGTGAAGACGCGTGGCACCGGGCCGTCGAGTTCCTGTTCGAGCGGCTCGTGGTGCGCTGGGAGGTCGCGGGGACGCCGCCGATCGCCAAGCAGAAGGAGCTGCTCGCCCGCTACCGCTTCGCCTCCCAGGACGAGCGCGTGTGGATTCGCGGCGTGCTGCGCGAGCACCTGGCCGAACACTTCCCGGAGATGCAGGCGCCATGAATGTCGAAGGATTCGCCCGGTTGCTCACCGACTACTGCCTCGAGGTGTCGCCGGGGCAGCAGGTGCTCGTGCAGTCCTCGACGCTGGCCGCGCCGCTGCTGCTCGCCTTGCAGCGGGAGATCCTCGAGCGCGACGCCTGGCCGCTGATCCGCGCCTCGCTGCCCGGACAGGACGAGGGCTTCTGGAGCGCCGCGCGCGACGTTCACCTGAGCGGCTTCCCGACCGCCGAGCTGGCCGAGGCCGAGGAGATCGACGCCTCGCTGCGCATTCAGGCCACCGAGAACGCGAACGCGCTGGCCGGTGTGGACCCGGCGTCGCTATCGCGGGCGGCGATCGCTCGCGCGCCGCTCCGCGAGGTGGCTTTGTCGCGCCGCTGGGCGATCACGTTGTTCCCGACCGCCGCCGCGGCCCAGCAGGCCGGCATGGGCACGCGCGAGTTCGAGGCCTTCGTCACCCGCGCGCTGTTCCTCGACCGCGAGGACCCCGCCGCTGCGTGGGGCGAGCTGCGGGCGTTCCAGGCGTCGTTGATCGAGCGCCTCGCCCCGGCGCGCGAGATCCACATCGAGGCGCCCGGTACGGACCTGACGCTGAACGTCGAGGGCCGCACCTGGATCAACTCCGACGGCAAGCGCAACATGCCGAGCGGCGAGGTCTTCACCGGGGCCCACGAGACGTCGGCCGAAGGGGTGATCCGCTTCACCATCCCGACTTCGCCCCGCGGCGTGGTCGTCGAGGACGTGACGCTGGAGTTCCGCGAGGGCCGTGTGGTGAGCGCGAAGGCCGAGCGCGGCGACAGCTACCTGCAGGCCACGCTGGAGACCGACCCCGGCGCCCGCTTCCTCGGCGAGCTCGGGATCGGCACCAACTTCGGCATCGACCGCCCGATCGGCGCGATCCTCTTCGACGAGAAGATCGGCGGGACGGTCCACCTCGCCCTCGGCCGCTCCTATCCGGAGACCGGCGGCACGAACGAGTCGGTCGTGCACTGGGACCTCATCTGCGACCTGCGCGCCGGCGGGCGGTTGAGCGCCGACGGCGAGACGATTCTCGCCGACGGCCGCTTCACCTAGTCCTTCTTCGGCTCGTCACGCAGCGGCAGGTAGGGCTCCTTCTCCGGCGGATGGCCCTCCTGGATCGCCTTGCTGCGCTCCATCTCGGAGTTGAACTCGGCTCCGAGCAACACGATGATGTTCGTGATCCAGAGCCACGTGAGGAACACGATCACGCCGCCGAGCGAGCCGTAGGTCTTGTTGTAGGAGGCGAAGTTCGAGACGTACAGCGCGAACAGGGCGGACGCGGCGATCCACAGGATCACGGCCAGCAGCCCGCCGGGCGTGACCCACGGGAAGCCGGGCTGCTTGACGTTCGGGCACGCCCAATAGAGCAGTGAGAGCATGAAGCTCACGATCACGAGCAGCACGGGCCACTTGGCGATGTTCCAGACGTCGACGAACGTGCCGCCGAGCCCGATCAGATCGCCGAACTCCTGCGCGAGCGGGCCGGTGAAGACGACCGCGAGGGCCGTGACGGTCAGCAGGACGAGCAGCACGACGGTGACGCCGAGCCGGATCGGCAGCTTCTTCCAGATCGGCCGCCCCTCGGGCACGTCCCAGACGTTGTTGGACGCGTCCATGAAGGCGCTGATGTAGCCCGAGGCGGACCAGATGGCGAGGGCGAGGCCGATGATCAGCGCGACCGTCGAGCCGCCCTGGTTGGACTCGATGCTGGTCAGGACGTTGGTGAGGATGTCCTTGGCGGGGCCGGGCGCCACGGTGCCGAGCTGGTCGATCAGCGGCTGGGTGGCCGACGGGCCGATCACGCCCAGGACGGACACCAGCGCGAGGATCATCGGGAACAGCGACAGCACACCGAAGTAGGTGAGCGCCGCCGCCCACGTCGTCAGCTGATCCTCGCTGAACTGCTTGAAGGTGCGTTTGAGGATCGCCGGCCAGGACTCCTTGGGGAGGTCGGTCGGCTTGTCCGTTTCGTCGGCGTCGCGACCGAAGCGCTTGTCCGACGACTGGGGCTTGGACTCGCTCGCTGCTCTGGCCATGTTGCGGAGCTACCCATCGAGCGGTCGGCTGGATCGTAGGCCCGCTAAGTTCCGGACACCCATGGAGCGCCGCACGAAGATCGTCGCCACGATCGGCCCCGCCTCTCGCGACCCCGAGGTCCTCGCCAGGATGATCGAGGCCGGGATGGACGTGGCCCGCTTGAACTTCTCTCACGGCAGCGCAGACGAGCACGCGGAGACCGCGCGCCTCGTCCGTGAAGCCGCCGGACGCGTCGGCCGCCAGGTCGCGATCCTGCAGGACCTGCCCGGGCCGAAGCTGCGCATCGGCAAGCTGCGCGACGGCGTCGTCGAGTTCAAGCCCGGCGACACCACGACGTTCGTCTGCGGGCCCGACGTAGGTGAGGGCGACGCGTCGAAGCTGTTCATCACCTACGCCGGCCTGGCCTCGACGGTCGACCGCGACGAGATCATGTACCTCGCCGACGGCTCCGTCCGGCTGCGCGTGACCGAGGTCCGGGCTGACTCGGGCGAGATCGACGCCGTGGTC
This sequence comes from Solirubrobacter taibaiensis, assembly GCA_027587225.1. GTDB lineage: Bacteria > Actinomycetota > Thermoleophilia > Solirubrobacterales > Solirubrobacteraceae > Solirubrobacter > Solirubrobacter taibaiensis. Next base: position 222,557 of record JAPDDQ010000005.1, on the reverse strand, counting down.
GAGATCGGCGGCGCGGTCGCCTCCCGCCAGGGCCTGAACATCCCGGGCGAGACGGCGGCGCTCCCGTCCGTGCCCGACGAGGACCTCGAGCACGTGCGCACCGGCGAGCGGATCGGCGTGGACATCGTCGCCCTGTCGTTCGTGCGCCGCGCCGAGGACGTGACGGAGCTGCGCAAGCACACGCGTCTCCCGCTGGTGGCCAAGATCGAGAAGCCGCAGGCCGTGACGCGCCTGGAGGAGATCGTCCGGGCCACGGACTGCGTGATGGTCGCGCGCGGCGACCTCGGCATCGAGATGGACATCCAGGACGTCCCGATCGTGCAGAAGCAGATCATCGCCCTCTCGGGCGCGCTGGCCCGGCCGGTGATCACCGCGACGCAGATGCTCGACTCGATGGTCGCGTCCTCGCGCCCGACCCGCGCCGAGGTCACCGACGTCGCCAACGCCATCCTCGACGGCACCGACGCCGTGATGCTCTCCCAGGAGAGCGCCGTCGGCCAGTACCCCGTCGAAGCCGTGGCGATGCTGGCCTCGGTCGCGCTGCGCACGGAGTCCACGGCCCCGTACCGCGAGTGGAACGAGCGCCGCGTGCGCCGCGACCGCCGCGATCCCGCGTACACGCTGGCCTACACCGCCACGCGGGCGGCGCAGGAGCTGGGTCTCGCGGCGTTGGTGTGCCCGACCCTGTCGGGCCGTAGCGCCCGCCTGATCTCCGCGCACCGGCCGACCGTGCCGATCTACGCGTTGTCGCCGGGGCGCGAGACCGTGCGCCGCTGCGGGCTGATGTGGGGCGTCCAGGCGGCGTCGATGCGCCGCTACGAGGTGACCGAGGAGCTGATCGCCGCGTCCGCCAAGCGCGTCGTGGAGCTCGGCTGGTGCAAACCCGGCGACCGCGTCGGCATCACCGCGGGGTTGCCGTCCGGCAAGCCCGGCACGACGTCGCTGCTGCAGATCCAAGAGGTCTAGACCGTGCTGTTCCGGCCGGCTGATCTCGAAGGGATCGCGGCCGGGACGACCACGCTCGCCTTCCGGCGCTGGGACAAGCCGCGCGTGAAAGTGGGCTCGACGCAGAAGACGCCGGTGGGGGTCGTGGAGTTCACGTCGTGCGAGGTGGTCGAGGCGATCAGCGACGAAGATGCGCGGGCGGCGGGGTTCGCGTCCCCGGACGAGGTCGAGGCGCGGATGCGCAAGACCGGGCGGGTGTACCGAGTCGGGTTGCGTGTGGCGGGGCCGGACCCGCGGGTGGCGCTACGCGAGGCGCCGCCGGACGAGGCGGTGTTCGCGGCGTTGGCGAAGTGGCCGTGGGCTCGTCCGTATCTGCAGGCGATTCACGATCGACCGGGCGTGCGCGCCCCTGACCTCGCCGAGTCGTTCGGGCGGGAGACCGCCGCGTTCAAGCGGGATGTACGGCGGTTGAAGGAGCTCGGGCTGACGGTGTCGCTCGACGTGGGGTATCGGTTGTCGCCGCGGGGGTTGGCGGTCTTGCGCGAAATGGATTCGGGCTCGTAGCGGTTACACCAGCACCGAGGGGGAAGGGAGCGGCGTTTGGCCCGCGCGGCGCGAACGTCGCCTCCGAGCCCCGCGTGGCACGGCCGGTTTGGCGTGCCGCTCTCAGTCAAGTTACGGGCACCGGAGATCGCGAGGAGCGGATCTGGTTGCTTCACGCCGCTCCACGTCCGATCGATCAAGCGCGATCGCGACCGCGCTCCGGACAAAGGGGGTGCAGCAATCTAGCGTCGGCATGCGGTACTAGATTGCGGCACCCCCTCCCAGCGCGTGTTCGTTTCCGCGAAATCCGCAGGAGGACGACGGACAAGCCTGGCGCCCCACGTGTTTCCCCCTCGGTGCTGCCGTTCCCGGCCGCCGCGCCTCTCAGCGCACGCTGAGATCCCGCGCAAACGCCCGCTTGAACAGATCGCCCTGCCGCTCCGCGGCCCACCGCGCGATCCGTGTGTCGCCGGAGGCCACGAGCCGCAACTCCGCCGTCCCGTTCGCCACCGACACGGAGCACGCGTGCACCGACTGGTCGCGGGACCGCTCGAGCTGCTCCGCCAAACGCACGCACGCCGCGATGCGGTCGAGCTCGCCGCGGTCGCCATCGTGCATCTCCGGCGCGAACTCGCCCAACGAGGGCGTGCCCTTGCGGTGATAGCGCGCGGCTTGTCCGATCAGCGCAGTCTCCCGCGGCGAGAACCCCGGGAGCCCCGCGTTCAAAATGAGATAGCGAGAGTGCTTGTGATGGTCGTCGTAGTCCACGGCGACGCCGATGTCGTGGAGCATCGCGGTGGCCCAGACGAGCTCGCGCTCCTCGGCATCGCCGCGGTGCAGGCCGTGGGCGCCGAGCGCGTCCCAGATCTCCAGGGCGAGCCGGGCGACGTGCTCGGAGTGGGCGAAGTCGGTGTCGTACTGGGAGGCGAGGTTGCGCACGGCGTCGCGGCGCACGTCACTCGACAGGCCTTCCGGGTAGAGGCGCTCGAAGAAGACGCCCTCGCGCAGGCCGGCCTCGGTGGCCTCGAAGTCGGCGAAGCCGCCGGCTTCCATCACGCCGTCGATCACCAACGCGCCCGCGAGGATGAGGTCGCCGCGCGCGGCCTTGATGCCGGGTACGTCGGCGGGCGGGCCCGCCGAGAACTCCTCGATCAGGGCGCCGAGCGCGTCGCGTGTCACGCGGTAGCCCTGGATGCCGTACGAGGGCATGCCCGCGGCGATTTGCGCCGCCGCGGCCAGGTTGCGGACCGTGCCGCCGACGGCCACGAGCCGATCATCGGACCCGAGCCAGGGTGCGCTCTTGAGCTTCTCCGCGACGTGTTCGCGCAGCGCCTCGGTGCGCTTCTTCTTCCCCGGCGCGAACCGCTCGGTCATGCGCACGGCACCCAAAGGCCACGAGCGGGCGTCCACGGCGGCTCGGCCGGCCACGCGCGTGAGCTGCATCGAGCCGCCGCCCAAGTCCAGCACGACACCGTCGGACAGCGTCGTCGAGTTCACCGCCGCCAGGTAGCCGTACCGGGCCTCGGCCGGCCCGGGCAGGACCTCGATCTCGAGCCCTGACCGCGAGCGCGCGGCGGCCAGGAACTCGGCCTGGTTACTCGCGTCCCGGATGGCCGAGGTGGCGACGGGGCGAATCTCGTCGATCCCCGTCGCCGCGCAGAAGTGGGCGTAGAGCTCCAGCGTCTCCAGCGCCCGCTCCATCGGCTCCGGCTGCAGCGCGCCGGAGCCCTCCAGACCTTCGCCCACGCGCACGGCCTCGTGGATCTCGTCCGTGCGCTTCCACCACGTGTCCGTGTAGGTGAAGACGACGAGGCGGAACGAGTTCGACCCGCAGTCGATGACAGCGAGTCGAGACTCGGAGGGCATCTAGCCCTTGTTCTTCTCGATCAGCTCGATCCGGTAACCGTCGGGGTCGCGGACGAACGCGAGCAGCGACCCGCCTTCGCGAATCCGGTACGGCGGCTTCTCGGGCTCGATGCCCTGCCCGCCGAGGCGCTCGAGCGTCGCCGCCATGTCGTCCACCGTCAGCGCGATGTGGTTGTAGCCGGTGCCGAGCTCGTAGGAGTCGACGCCGTGGTTGTAGGTCAGCTCGAGCCGGTCACCGTCGCCGGGCAGGCCCATGAAGACGTTGATGGCCTCTTCGCGGATCGGCATGCGCCGCCGCTCCTCGAATCCCAGGGCTTCGTAGAAGGCCACTGAGCGGTCGATGTCGCCGATCCGGTAACAGGTATGGATGAGTTCCATGACGCGGCGAGAGTACCGTCATGGCCATGATCGTCGAGCGTTCCATGAGCGATGGCTGGCTGACCAACACGTACCTCGTCGCCGCGGGGGAGAACTCGGACGCGTTCCTGGTGGACGCGGGCGGCCCGATGGAGCCGCTGTTCGCCAAGGCCGAGGAGCTCGGCCTCAACGTGACCCACGTCCTGCTCACCCACCACCACGGCGACCACGTCTCCGCGCTGGGTGACACGCTCGAGCGCTACCCCGACGCGACCGTCCTCGCGCACCCGGACGAGCGCGTTCCGGGCACCACCGGCGACATGAACCCGGGCGACGAACTGACCATCGGCGGCCTCAAGGTCAAGGTCCTCCACACGCCCGGCCACACCGCCGGCATGCTCAACCTGCTCGTGGACGACAAGGAGCTGTTCACCGGCGACACGCTGTTCAAGGGCTCTGTCGGCGGCGTCCGCGCGCCCGGCAGCACGTCGTTCGAGGACATCAAGCACTCGATCATGGAAGTGATCCTCACGCTCCCGCCGGAGACGGTCGTGCGCCCCGGCCACACCGACCCGAGCACGGTCGGCGACGAGCTGGAGCACAACCCGTTCGTGCGCATCTGGCGCGGCGCGGACGAAGAGGGCAGCGAGCAGTGCACGGCGCTCGGCGACCCCGCCACGCTGGTGCTCTGGGGGCCCGACTACGACGGCGGCCACAAGGCCTGGGTGCGCTGGCCCGACGGTCGCGACGACATCGTGCCCGGGTCGAAAGTGGAGCGTTAGGCACTCGCTAGTGTCGAAGGGGTGAGTCCTGAGCCCAAGCAAGAAAAGGGCGGCCTCCAGCTTTCAACGCTGCTGATCTCGAGCCTCTCCGCGGTTGCCGCGGCGGTGGTCGTCCCGTATTTCTGGGAACGAGGCTCGTTGATCGCGGTGGCCGTCACCCCGATCGTCGTGGCCCTCGTCACCGAGGCCCTGAACCGCCCGACCAAAGTCATCACCAAGGCCGCGCCGCGCGTCACCCGCCGGACCGCCGCCCACGACGCCCACGAGGTCAAGGGCGTCGAGGAGCCGGAACGGGTAGCCCGGTGGGGCGATGACGACGACCCCTTCGGCCTGCGGACCCCGCAGCGCTCCAAGCAGCGCCGCGGCTTCCCGTGGAGGCTCGGCATCGTCACCGGTCTCGTGGCCGCGGTCATCGGCGCGGGTGTCGTGACCGCGTCCGAGCTCGCCATCTTCGGTCACTCGGTGGGCGAGAAGGGGCGTTCGACCAGCGTGTTCGGCGGCAGCAGCTCCAACTCCACCGACGAGGAGGAGACTCCGACGCCCACCCCAACGGCCACGGCCACGGCCACGGAAGAAGAAGCGACGCCCGAGGCGACGGCGACCCCGGACGCGACCGAGACCGCGACCCCCACCCCGTCGGCCACGCCCACGGCCACCCCGCCGCTCGAGGCGACGCCGGCCCCCCAGACCGCCCCCACCACCACCCCCACGATCGCGCCGACCCCCTAGGAGCCCGTGGCCAAAGACAAGATCCCGACCTCGCGCATCGCCCGCACGGCGAAGGTCTCCAGCCTCGCCGCGGGCCAGGCGGCCCGCCACCTGGGTACGCGCGCGACGAACGTCGCCCGGTCGGACCAGGGCAAGTCGGCGGCGCTCGAGAAGCGCCACATCGAGGCCGCCGAGCAGATCGTGACCGCGCTCGGGACGATGAAGGGCGCGGCGATGAAGCTCGGGCAGGTGATGAGCTTCCTCGACGTCGGGCTCGTCCCCGAGGAGCACCGGGAGGAGTTCCAGCGCAAGCTCGCCGCGCTGCGCGACGCCGCGCCCAACGTGAGCTTCGGCGGCATGCGCAAGGTGATCGAGCAGGAGCTCGGCGGCAAGCTCAAAGACCACTTCGCCGAGTTCGACGTCGACGCGATCGCCGCCGCCTCGATCGGCCAGGTCTACCGCGCCCAGCTGCACGACGGCCGCGACGTGGCGGTCAAGGTCCAGTACCCCGGCGTCGCCGCCGCGGTCCGGGCGGACATGCAGAACCTCGGGATCATCCTGCGGCTGATGAAGCGGATCGCGCCCGGCCTGGACGTCAAGAACACGGCCGAGGAGATCCGCGCGCGCATCTACGACGAGCTCGACTACGAGCTCGAGGCGCAGAACCAGCGCTCCCTCGCCCGCATCTTCAAGGGCCATCCGTTCATCGTCGTGCCGGGCGTCGTCAGCGAGCTGTCCGCCGAGCGGGTGCTCGTCACCGAGTTCGTGGACGGCGACGGCTTCGACTCGCTCAAGGAGGCCGACCAGGCCACCCGTGACCGGATCGGCGAGATCATCTTCCGCTTCTACTTCGGCTGCATGTACCGCCACCGCCAGTTCTCCGGTGACCCGCACCCCGGCAACTTCCTGCAGATGCGCGACGGCCGCGTGGCGTTCCTGGACTTCGGCCTGTTCAAGGTGATGCCCAAGCACCTGATCGAGATCGAGCTCGAGACCCAGCGCGCCGGCCACGAGGGCGACGCCCAGCGCCTGTGGGAGATCTGGGCCGAGGGCGGCCTGCTGAAGCACCCGGACAAGTTCCGCCCGGACAAGCTGCTCTCCCAGTTCCTGGACGCCACCTGGTGGTACCTGACCGACGAGGAGATCGAGCTCGTCCCCGAGATCGCGACCCAGGTCATGATCGACATGGCCGACCCGCGCTCGGAGCACTTCGGCCAGATGCGCCACGAGACGCTGCCCGCGGACCACATCTTCGGCCGCCGCGTGGAGACGCTTACGCTCGCCGTGCTCGGCCAGCTGCGGGCGCAGGCCAACTGGCACCGGATCGCCCGCGAGTGGATGTATGGCGACCCGCCCGTGACCGAACTGGGTCGCCAAGAAGCCGAGTTCTACGGGTGACAGCACCCCGCCGCCTTTGACGGCGGCATATCGAGCGCGGGGTTGCCGGCGAAGAAGCCGGACGGCTTGAGCTTGAAGCCGACGTGCGTGACCGGCATCACCGGCCAGTCCTCGGGCCGGACGACGTGGTGGGCGCCGAACGTGTACCAGAGCACCACGTCCGTGGCCTCGGTGTCACGGCCCGCGGCGGCGTAGGCCGGGACGCCGTCCCCGCCGGGGTGCTGGTTCGGGTAGTCGCCCGCGGCGAAGCGCTGGCTCGGGTCGTACGCCGTGACCCACACGTGCTCGGCGGTGAACCCGGCCCGCTGGGCGAAGCGCGAGTCCGGCTGGAACATCGGCGCCACGTTCTCACCCGGGACCAGCTTGTAGGCGACGGCGTCCCCGACGAAGTTCTTGGACTCCGGGTTCTCGATCCGCCAGAACCGCCCGCGCAGCGGATCCACCTGCCCGCGCGCCGACTCGTCCCCGTACACCGTCCGCTTGGTCACCCAGGCCGTGCCGGTCGGGTTCTCCGGCCCGTACGGCAGCGGCTCGGAGTCCACCTGCACGACGGTGTTCGTGTTGCCGTCGACGGCCATGTCCAGCCGCACGCAGAAGAAGTGCTGATGGTGCGGCCCGTACAGCCCGGGCGCGACCATCGTGCCGTGCGCGGGCCGCGCGCCCGGCTCCAAGGCACCCGTCGAGATCACGCCCGTGAGCTTGACCTCGTACTCGATCGTGCCGTCGGTGTAGAGGTACCAGAAGTACCCGTACTCGTAGTTGCCGACGGTGGCGATGCTGGAGATCACGAGCCGGCGCAGCCGCCGGACCTCGACGTCCTCGGTCCGGAAGTCCGTGTGCTTCCAGCCGATCCCGTAGTCCTCCTCGTGCATGCAGATGGCGTTCTCGATCGTCGCCGGCTCGCCGTCCTGGTCGTTGACGACGCCGTCGAAGTAGAAGATCTCGCCGACGCAGTCGCAGCCCAGCGTGAGCGAGTTCGCCAGCCAGCCGACCCCGTACTCGCCCTGGTCGAACACGTTCTTGAAGCGGTGCGTGGGCGCCGGGTCGCCATAGGGGACGAACATCTCCGCGAGCGACGCGCGATAGACGATCGGCCGCCCGGCGTAGCCCAGCTCGTGCAGGACGAGCCCTTCGCGCGGCGTGAAGCCCACCCGCACCGACCACTTCTGCCACTCGACGTGGTGGCCCTCGACCGTGAAGCTGGCCCCTTCGGGCTGCGTGATCGAGATCGGCTTCAGATCTGGCCGGGGTGCGGCAAACGACGGCACGTTGTCCGGTGCCGCCATCCGCTCGACGTCGTAGTTGCCAGGCTGGGGCGGCAACGGCACGACGCCGTAGTCGTCGACGCCGATGACCTCCATCGCGTCGAGGTCCACGGTCACCACGAGGCCTTCGATCGGCCGCGCGTAGCCGTGCTCGCCCGGCTCCGAGCGCACCCACGTGAGCGGCCGCACGATCCGGCGCTCGGACGGGTCGTCCTCGGGCCCGGTGTAGCCTGCGGCCCACGGGTCGACCATCGCCAGCGAGAAGTCCTCGATCCCGCGCCGGCGCATCGCCGCCTGCCATTCGGGGTCGCTCTGGACGACCTCCTCGCAGGCCATGAACTCCTCGGCCATCACCGGCGCTTGTACGCCCGGGATGTGCGCGAAGGCCGTGACGGCCTCGTCGGTGAGCGAGACGACGGCCTCGTAGGTCTTGCGCTCGGCTTTCTCGTAGAAGACGACGAACGCCTCGCGTGGGGTGTCCGCTCCGGCCTGGATCGCCGTCTTGGGCGGCTCGTGCAGGCTGATGAAGACGAAGCGCGCCGTCGGCGCCAGCCCTTTCTCGGCCTTCAGGATCGCGCTCGCGGCGCTGATCTCGGCCGCGCTCAGCGGCTCAAGCGGGTGCAGCACCGGGGGTGCGTCGAGCGTGCTCATGCGGGGATCTCCTCTCGGCTGAAGCGCCCGACCTTGGCGTACGTCTCCTTGTCCTTGGACCGAAGGTACAGCGCGAGGAGCATGCCGGCGACGAAGACCGCGAGCACGACGAACGGGATCGCCTTGATGAAGAGCGAGTCGCCGGCGCCCGACAGCACGGCGCGGTTGGAGATCAGCAGGTAACACGCACCGGCCATGGCCAGCGCGCCCAGGATCGGGGCGATCAGGGTCTTGACGGGATGGAAGCCGTCCCGGGCCTCGGTCAGGAAGAAGCGGATGATGGCCACCGAGCACAGGCCCTGGACGGCGAGGATGCCGAGCACGCCCAGCAGCGGCGTCCAGGTGCCGAGCTTGAGCAGCGCGGCCTCCGTGCTCGAGTCCATGATCACGAACCCGAGCATGTACAGCCCGACGATCGCGGTCACGACGATCGACGCGGCGACCGGCCCCTTGCGCGTCGGGTGCGTGGTCCCGAGGGCCTTCGGCAGCACGCCCTCGCGGGCGAGCGCGAACAGGTAGCGGGCGCCGGTGTTGTAGAAGGCCATCGCGCACGCGAACGAGCTCGTGACGATCAGCAGCTCGACGATGGTCGTCAGCCCACTGCCCACGTACTTGTCCGTGAGCGGGTAGAACGCGGACGCGTACACGCCCTCGAACTGGTCGGAGACGGCCTGGGCGGACCCGGTCAGGCCCCAGCCGGTGACGAACATGTACGAGACGAAGATGTAGAAGACGCCGAGCCCGATCACGCTGGCGTAGGTCGCCGTCTTCGCGATCTTGCGCGGCTCGCGCGACTCCTCGGCGTAGTTGGGCGCCATCTCGAAGCCCACCCAGGACCAGAACGCGCCGAAGATGGCGACGCCGGCGGCGGCCGCGCCGAACACGCTCAGCGCCGCCTCGTTGTCGAAGATGTTGGCCGGGTTCAGCGGCGCCGCGCTGTACCCCTCGGGCGGGCCGGTGACGATGATCCCGATGCACAGCGCCAGCAGCGCGAGCACCTCGGCGATCAGCGCCACGCCCAGCACCTTGGCCGTGAGCTCGATGTGGAACCAGGCGAACGCCGTCATCAGCGCGAGCGCGCCGAACATGTAGACGTAGGCGGGCAGGTTGATCCCGAACCAGGCGTCGATGCTCGTGGACGCGAAGTAGCCCAGCACCCCGGTCACCGCCGCGGCGAAGATGACGTAACAGAGCGCGATCAGGATGCCCGCGCCGAGCCCCATGACGTTGCCCAGCCCGCGCGAGATGAACGTGTAGAAGCCGCCGGTGGACGTCACCCGCCGGGCCATCTCGATGTAGCCCGTGGAGAAGATCGTCAGCGCGATCGTCGCGACCAGGAACGCCGCCGGTACCGCGTACCCGCCGCCCGATACGGCGACCGGCACGTTGAACATCATCGCCGCGAGCGGGGCGGCTCCGGTGACGATGCAGAAGAGGACGGCGGGCAGGCCCAGCGCATCGCGGGCCAACTCATGCGGGCGAGGAGCGGCGACTGGCGCGGCCGCTTCTGTGGCTACTGACATGCCCGGGAGCACATCGTGCGGAACCGCACTACGCCCATGGCCCGGTGTACAGTCTTTAGGTGTACTTAATGGCCCGCGCGGCCATCAACACGTGATCTGGGGCTTCGTCGTGCCCGGCTGCACGCACGCTCGGCGGCCCTCGATGCGCCGGCGCTTGGCGACCCGGTCCACGACGGTCGTGGTCAGGCGCCCCGGCATCGTCACCTTGACCGTGATCCGCGTGCCGTTGCGCAGGGCACGATTGCGCAGGCGCGTGATCGGCACGCGGCGGGCCCCCTTGCCCTTGGTGACGGTCTTGCGGCACCCCTTCGAGCACGTGACGACGACACGCGCGCCCTTGGTCGCCTCGACGTAGTAACGGACGATGCGGATCCCGCGCTTGGTGCGCACATAGCTGATCGAGGTGTCGTTCGTCAGCCCGAGCGGGCAGCCACGGCGGATCGCTCCGCCCTTGAGCTTCGAGCACACGTCGGCGGCGTCGGGCACGCCGTCGCCATCCGCGTCGGCGGGTGCCTGAGGCGGCGCCTCCGGCGGCTGGGGAGGCGGCAACGGCAGCAGTCCCTCGCGGGCGTTGCCCGACGCCAGCGACGCGGCGTCGACCTGGAGCTCGCGACCAGGGGTGTCCAGCACGACCTCGGCCCGGAGGCCTGAGCGGGCCTCGGTGGCGTTCAGCGGCGCGGACACGAACGTCCAGTCCCAACCCGCCTGGAAGGGCGTGGCCGAAGCCTCTTCGCCGCCGGTCCCGGTCAGCACCAGGCTTCCACCCGCCCCGCCCGGGCTCGGTGAGCGCACCCACGCGGAGAACGTCTGGCTCGCGCCCGCCGGGGTGGCCACGTTCAGCTCTTGCGCGAAGGAACGCCCCGCCACGTCTGTGCGTGCGGCGCCCACCGTGCCGCCCTCGACCGCGGGTCCGGGCTGGGACGCCAAGAACGCCAGCGGCCCGCGCGGGAACCGGTCCCAGGCGCGGAAGAACGGCTGTTCGAACGACGCGTTGCCGAGCTCAGGCGAGACGGTCAACTGCGCACCGTCGAGGTAGACGCCGAGACCCGGCTCCTGCAACGACACCGTGGGACGCAACGCCGTCCGCGTCCCGGCCGCCGGAGTCACCGGAATCACGGTGGTCATGACGAGCTGCCAGGTACGCCCGGCGGTGAAGCTCGCGGCCGGCGTGCCGGGCGCCAGCGAAACGGCGCCGCGTACCGGCATCCCGCTCGCCGAGCGCACCCAGATCGAGTACGTCCACGGATCACTGCGATCGGTGCTCCAATTCTGAAACAGCTCGCCGGCGGCGGTGGACGCCGTCAGCAAGCCGACCCGCGTGCCGTCGCGCCGGTCCGCCGATTCGACGTACTGCAATGAAACATCGCGCCCGGACCAGCCCGTGTTGGGACGATCGAACCCCGGGTTGAACATGTGCGTGTGGAGCACCTGAGCGCCGTCGACGAGCAGTTGGTCGCCTGATGCGGGCACGTTGATCTGTGCCCGCATCCCGCTGTGCATCTGCGCCGTGTCGAGCGTGACCGACACGAGCTGCCACGCCCCGTCGGCGGTGAATGGCGCCGTGCCGAGGTTGGTCGTATCGGACAGGCCGATCAGCTGGATGCTGCCCGCCAGCGGTTTTCCGCTGGCCGAACGCACCCACAGAGAGAACGCGTAGCTGTGCGTCCCGCTGATGTCCTGCACGATGTCCTGGTAGATCGTCGCGGAGGTGGCGCCGTAGCCGGCGCCTTCGCGCGCGACCCCGGGCGTGGTCAGCGTCGTGGCCTGCCCTGCACCGGCGACGGCCCACCCCGCGAGCCCTCCGACTTCGAACGAGGCGTTGCGGAGCATGTTCGGCTCAGCATGCGCGGCCGGCGCGACCAGCAGCGTCGCCAACAACGAGGCGAGGAGGACAAAGCGGAGCATCGCGCGGCACCGTACCTCGCGCGCGCGGCGGAACCCTGACTATCCGCTCAATTGGACGAAGGTCCGACCGGCTGGAGCTCGCGGGTCGCGACGGCGTCGACGACCTCCTCGACCTCTTCTTCTTCCTTGCGGCCGCCACCGTCGGGCTCGGCGTCGCACGTCACCCGCAGGCGACCCGAGGTCACGGAACCGTCGGCGACGACGATGAGGCCGCAGATCACGTCGCCTTCTTCCCAGCCGAGACGCTCGATGTCGAAGAAGGCCATGTGCACTTCTGTGGCCTTGCCACCCCAGCGGCAGGTCTTGTCGTGGTGCTCCTTGGCGTCGCACACGACCTTCATGTTCTTGCCCGACGCTTCGGTGCTCACGCCCTTCAGGTTACCCTGCAAAGCGAGTTGTCTTACCCGCCCGGAATCCTCGCGCGCGGTCCGTGGCCGCTGGACCGGGTGTCCTCGCGCTGGAGCGGCACCACCTACGAGCCCTCGCCCGAGAACGCCGCAGCGGCGGACGGCGTGATCGCGGCGCTCCGAGACCGCGGCTCGCCGGCCCACGACGGCGTCGCCGGCCGGCTCATGGGCTTCGCCGTCGAGGACGGCGAGTTGCGCCTCGAGCTCGAGGAGATGCGCTGGGCGCTGCGGCTGATCGGCGACGGAGCGGGCGCGCTGAGCGTCCTGTGCATCGTGCGCGACCACGAGGGCCGCTGGCTCGCCGGCCGGCGCGCGGCGTGGGTGGCGAGCTGGGCGGGCGTCTGGGCGCTCGGCGCCGGCGGCGCGGTCGACGCGGGCGAGGATGCCGCGCTCGCGCTGGGACGGGAATTGCAGGAGGAGTGGGGCGTCGTGCCCGAGCGCATCCAGGTCGAAGCGCTGCTCGCGACGCCCGGCGACATGGCGTTCCTGGTCGGCCAAGCGTGGCTCGCGCCGGGCGCGGAGGTCACCCGTGACCACGAGCACGACGCGCACGCGTGGTGGCCTTCTGACCCAACCGACTGGCCAGAAGACGCACATCCGCAACTTCAGCGCATGGCCACGTTGCTAGTAAGCGACGAACGTTCATGAGCTTTCGCACCCTGAAGTACCTCTCCTTCGCCCATTCGGCGATTTACACGGCCCTGCTCGTGGTCGCTGTGGCAGGAGTGTTAGACGATGTGAAGTACGTGTTGGGCTGGGCGCACGGCATCGGCTGGATCGTCATGTCGCTGCTATGCGTGGACGCGGTGCGACGCCGCGTGATCCCGCTCTGGCTCGGGGTCATGGTCGCGGTCGTCGGTGGCGTCGGGCCCTTTGCGGGCACCATCGGATTTGTGTATGCAGAGCGGCGTCCAAAAGCAGCGCCGCGAATCCCTCAACGCGATATGGTCTAGGACCTTGATATGGCGGTAAACACCACGGTCGAAGTGGTCATGCCCCCCATGGGCGACTCGGTTTCCGAGGGCTCAATCCTGGAGTGGCATAAGCAGGAAGGCGACTCGGTCTCCGAGGACGAGACACTCGTCGAGATCTCCACCGACAAGGTGGACGCGGAAGTCCCCGCGCCCGTCTCCGGCACCGTGGTCAAGATCCACGCGGCCGAGGGCGACACGGTCGGTGTCGGCAGCGTGCTCGCCGAGATCGCCCCGGGTGACGGCGTAGCGCCGGCGCTCGAAGGCGATGCCGACGAGGACGAAGGCGACAGCCCGCCCGGCGGTGACGGCGGTGGCGGCGAAGCCAAGGTCATCGAGATCGAGATGCCCGCGATGGGCGAGTCGGTCTCCGAGGGCACGATTCTCGAGTGGGCGAAGGCCGTCGGCGACAGCGTCGCCGAGGACGAGACGCTCGTCGAGATCTCCACCGACAAGGTGGACGCCGAGGTGCCCGCGCCGGCCGCCGGCACGATCACGGAACTGCTCGCCGAGGCCGGCGACACCGTGACCGTCGGCCAGGTGATCGCGCGCATGTCGTCCGGCAACGGTTCCGCGCCGGCCAAGGTCGCGCCGAAGCCCGAGGCCACCGAGACGCGGCCCGCAGGCGACGCGGACTCCGAGACGATCGAGACGCCCGAGGGCCTGAAGGTCACGCCGGTGGCGCAGCGGGTCGCCGCCGCGCAGGGCATCGACCTGAGCAAGGTCCAGGGCACCGGCCCCAACGGGCGCATCGGCAAGGCCGACGTCCTGAACTTCGAGAAGAACGGCGCCACGGCGACGAAGAGCGCCCCGGCGCCGACGTCCGGCAAGCAGACGCTCCTGAAGGGCGCGAGCGCGATGCTCGCCCGCTACATGGACGAGTCGCGGCAGATTCCGACCGCGACCTCCTTCCGCACCTTCACCGTCACCACGCTCGACGGCTACCGCAAGCAGCTCAAGGGCGCCGGGCAGAAGGTCTCCTTCACACACCTCATCGCGTACGCGATCGCGCGCGCGGCGACGGAGCAGATGCCGGTGATGGCGACGCACTTCGCCGAGATCGACGGCAAGCCGCACGTGATCGACGACGGCGCGGTGAACCTCGGCATCGCCGTGGACGTCGAGAAGAAGGGCGGCGGCCGCACGCTGATGGTGCCGGTGATCAAGGACGCCGGCCGCCTCACGTTCCCGCAGTTCCTGGACGCGTTCGGCGTGCTGATCACGAAGGCGCGCGAGAACAAGCTGACCGCGGACGACCTTCAGGGCGCCAACGTCTCGCTCACCAACCCTGGCGGCATCGGGACCATCGCGTCCGTGCCGCGCCTGATGAACGGGCAGGGCACGATCGTCGCCACGGGCGCGATCGGCTACCCGCCCGGCCTCGGGGCCATCGGCGCCACGATCGGCGCCGAGAAGGTGATGACGATGACGTCGACCTACGACCATCGCATCATCCAGGGCGCCGAGTCCGGCCAGTTCCTGCAGGTCGTCGAGCAGTACCTCCAGGGCGAGCACGGCTTCTACGAGCAGGTCTTCTCCGACCTGGGCGCGGAGATCGGCACGGCGCCGACCGCACCGACGCCGCAGGCCGTCACGGCCGCGACGCCGGCGACGAAGACCGAGCCGGCCCCGGCCACCTCGGCCGAGCCGAACCTGGAGCTGCTGCAGGCCGTCCAGGCCGCGATGTCGCTGATCAAGGCGCACCGCACGCACGGCCACCTGGCCGCGCGGCTGGACCCGCTCGGCTCCGAGCCCGAGGGCGACCCCGCGCTCGATCCCGAGCCGCTCGGCCTCACGCCCGAGCTGATGGCCAAGATCCCGGCCTCGATCCTGCGCGTCGGCGTCCCGGGCGAGACGCTGGGGGACGTCATCCCGCGCCTGCGCGAGACCTACTGCGGCCAGATCGCGTACGAGATCGAGCACGTCGCGTCGCACCGCCAGCGCGTCTGGCTGCGCGAGAAGATCGAGACGGGCGCATTCCGCAAGCCGCTCTCGGCCGACGAGAAGCAGGCCCTCCTGCGCCGCCTGACGCAGGTGGATTCGTTCGAGCGCTTCATGCACAAGGCCTACCTGGGCCAGAAGCAGTTCTCGATCGAGGGTCTGGACATGACCGTCCCGATGATCGACGAGATGATCCAGCTCTCCGCCGCCGAGGGCGCGCGCGAGGTCGTGATCGGCATGGCCCACCGCGGCCGGCTGAACGTGCTCGCGCACAACCTGGGCCGCGCGTACGAGACGATCTTCCGCGAGTTCGAAGGCGCCTCCTCGATCGAGGCCGTCACCACCATCCCGCAGGGCGGCACCGGCGACGTCAAGTACCACCACGGCGCCCAGGGCACCTACCAGTGCGGCGAAGCGGACAGCGTCCTCGTACGGCTGGAGTCCAACCCGTCGCACCTCGAGTACGTGGCGCCCGTCGTCACCGGCGCCACGCGCGCGGTGCAGACGTCCCGCCAGGGCACGCACGCGACGCTGGACACCACCGCCGCCGTGCCGATCGTCCTGCACGGCGACGCGGCCTTCCCGGGCCAGGGCGTCGTCGCGGAGACGTTCAACCTGCAGGCGCTCGACGGCTACACGGTCGGCGGCACGCTGCACCTGATCACCAACAACCAGGTCGGCTTCACGACGGACCCCGACGACTCGCGCTCCACGCGCTGGGCCTCGGACCTCGCGAAGGGCTTCGACGTGCCGATCTTCCACGTCAACGCCGACGACGTCGCCGCGTGCGTCAGCGCCGTGCGGCTCGCGTTCGCGTTCCGCCAGGAGTTCGGCCACGACGTCGTCGTGGACCTGATCGGCTACCGCCGCTACGGCCACAACGAGGCCGACGAGCCGGCGTACACCCAGCCGGAGATGACGGCCAAGATCAAGGCCAAGAAGCCCGTCCGCGAACTGTTCGCGGGCATGCTGGTGGCCGAGGGCACGATCGCGCAGGAAGACGCCGACGGCGTCGCCGGCGAGATCTGGGACGACTTGGCCAATCGTCACCGCGAGCTCAAGGAGCAGCTGGCGTCGGCGGGCGACGAACAGCCGACGGGCGGCTACGAGCTGGACCGCTCGGCCTCGCCGGACGTCAAGACCCAGGTCTCCAAGGAGCGCCTGGAGACGCTCAACGAAGAGCTGCTGCGGATTCCCGAGGGCTTCACCGTCCATCCGAAGCTGGTCAAGCAGCTCGAACGCCGGCGCACGGCGATCGGCCCGGACGGCGGCATCGACTGGGCGCAGGCCGAGTCGCTGGCCTACGCGTCGCTGTTGACCGAGGGCACGCCGGTGCGTCTCACCGGCCAGGACGCGGAGCGCGGCACGTTCTCGCAGCGTCACCTCGTCCTGCACGACCCGAAGACCGGCCAGCGGATCTCGCCGATCCAGAGCCTGCCGGGCGCGCTGGCGCCGATGGAGCTGCACAACTCACCGCTGAGCGAGATCGCCTGCCTCGGCTTCGAGTACGGCTACTCGATGGAGGCGCCGGAGACGCTCGTGCTCTGGGAGGCCCAGTTCGGCGACTTCGTGAACTCGGCGCAGGTCATCATCGACCAGTTCATCGTCTCCGCGCTCTCCAAGTGGGGTCAGACGACGCGCCTGACGCTGTTGCTGCCGCACGGCTACGAGGGCTCGGGTCCGGAACACTCTTCCGGCCGCCTGGAGCGCTTCCTCACGCTGGCGGCGGAGGGCAACATCCGCGTCGCGAACCTCACGACGCCGTCGCAGTACTTCCACATGCTGCGTCGTCAGGCGCGGGTGGCCAAGCAGCGCCCGCTGGTGATCATGACCCCGAAGTCGCTCCTGCGCCTGCCGCAGGCGACGTCGCGGATCGAGCACCTCGCCGAGGGCCGCTTCTTCCCGGTCCTGGCCGAGCCGCGGATCGACGAGGCGAAGGTCACGCGGCTGGTGCTGTGCTCCGGCAAGATCTACTACGACCTCAAGGGTCACGCCACGCGCGAGAACAACGAGTCCGTCGCGATCACCCGCGTCGAGCTGCTGTATCCGTTCCCGCAGGGGCAGATCCTCGAAGAGGTCAAGCGCTACCCGAACCTGCGCGAGGTGCTGTGGGTCCAGGAGGAGCCGCGCAACATGGGCGCCCGCGCGCACATGTCCCCGCGTCTGCTGCAGATCCTGCCGCCGGAGATCGACTTCGGGTACGTCGGCCGGCCGGAGCGCGCTTCGCCGGGCGAGGGCTACCCGGCCGCGCACACCGTCGAGCAGACGCGGATCATCCGCACCGCGCTCGACACCACCGTGTCGGTGTCGGTCAACCCCGAGAAGCTCCCGGGCGAACGCTGAACGGAAGAGCCCCGCATTAGTTGCGGGGCTCTTTTTCGTTCGTAACCCGGCGAACGTCGCCGCGGGCGAAAGCTTGCAGGCCCGCAACTTGAATGCGGGGGCGGTGTCGGAGTGGGCATGAAGCGATTCCGGTTCTCCGGCCGCGCCGCGGTCGTCTGCTCTCTCATCCTCGCTCTTGGCCTTCCGACGGTGGCCATGGGCTTCGGCGAAGGCCGCAACCTCCTGCTCGGCAAGCGCAACCCGTCCAGCAATCCGGGGCTTGCGCTGAACACCGAGACGGAGATCATCGCCGACACCACCACGTACGGCACGCGTCAGTCCAACAAGAAGGACGGCGACGGTGGCTCCGCGATCTACGGCTGCCGCTCCAACCTCGGCAACGAGCCGTGCCTGCGCGCGAACAACCTCAAGGGCGGTCGTTCCTTCGAGTTCGTCACGATCGGCAAGGAAGGCGGACGCATCGAGGTCGGCGGCGACAAGACCGGCCCGCCGCTGACGACCAACGCCACGGGCGTCGCCACCGGCTTCAACGCCGACAAGGTCGACGGCAAGGAAGCGGCTGACTTCGCTCCCGCCACCTCGCTGACGTTCGCCGCCGTGTCCGACGCGGGCGGCGCCGCCGTCCCGACGGCCGCCGGCCCGACGACGCCGACCGTCACGCTCGCCACCGTCTCCAACGACTCCGTCTACACGGTCGACTTCAAGCGCGACGTGAGCAAGTGCTCGTTCACGGCCGCCCCGGTCGGCTCGTCCAGCGACATCACGCCCGGCGTGGCCCCCACGCCCGGCCAGGCCAACCAGGTCAACATCAACTGGGGCAACAACGGCGCCACGCCGACGCCCGTGCCGACGCGTGGCTCGTTCCACGTTCAGGTGATCTGCTGACGCACCAGTTCGCCCGCCGGAGCGAACTCGGGTGAGAGCCGCGCCAGGAGGGTCAGCCAGTCCGGGTTGACCTCCGCGGCGCGCTTCACCGCCGCCACGCCGGCGTCCAGGTCTCCAGCCTGGGCGCGGGCGAGGCCGGCCCAGAAGAGCAGCTCGTCCGAGTCCGGGGCGAGCTCAGCCGCTCGCGTGTAGAGCTCGCCGGCCTCGTCGGTGCGGCCCGCGGCGAGCAGCTCGTCCCCCGCGCCCGCGAGATCGTAGGCGCGCTGCAGGGTGAGGAGCCGTTTGAGCTCCTTCAGCGGGTCGGGTGAGTCCTCCACGCGGAGGTCCACCGTCCGCCGCCACGGTTCCCCCTCACCCGGCACCACGAGCATCGCGGCCGACTGCCGGCCGCGGATGTCGCCGCCCTCGGCCTCCGCCGCCTCGAGCGCGGCCAGGAGCCGGTCTTGTAGTAGGCCCGTCGCCTGCTTGAACGTCGCCGACATGGCTTGCGGGACGGTGTCGCGGGCCATCATGTTGGCCTGGCAGCTGTGATCGCCGGCCTTGACGTGCCCGGCGTGCACGATGCAGTCGGCGCCCGTGTGGGCGGAGAGATGGCCGGCGTTGTCGATCACCGCCACCTGGCGAACGGCCGCCAACGGGTCCGCCGCGAGCAGCTCTCCCAGCGCGTGGGGCGCCGGGATGCCGTCGGCGAGCCGGTCGAGCGCGTTCGGCCCGTACGCCGGCTCCACGACGGACTGGGTGGCCACGGCCCCGACTCCCGCGCGCGCCCATGCGCACAACGGACCGACGGAGAACCAGTGCGACTGCACCGCCACTCCCAGCTCGCCGGAGGTGCCGTCGCGGGCCACGATTGAATACGTCCCATGGCGCATGTGTCGGAAGATAGGACGGCCGACGTGTTGCGGCGCGTCCGAGAGGTCCCGGAGGGCTTCGTCCGGACCTACGGCGACGTCTCCCCGGGCGCGCCGCGCTTCGCCGGCACCGTCCTCGCGTACACCGAGGCGGACGTCCCGTGGTGGCGGATCGTGCGCGCCGACGGGACCCTGGCCAAGGGCGCGCGGCAGCGGGCGCTGCTCGAGGAAGAGGGTGTCCCGTTCCGCGGGGAGCGGGTGGACATGCGGGCTGCGAGGATTCCCTGATGTGGATCCAGCGGGAGGTGACCCTGCGGCCGCGGTCGCGCGGCTTTCACCTGATCACGCGTGACGTGCTCGAAGGCGTGCCCGAGCTCCGGGACCTGCGGGCCGGACTGCTGCACGTCTTCATCCGCCACACGAGCGCGTCACTGACGTTGAACGAGAACGCCTCGCCCGACGTCCGCGACGACTTCGAGACCTGGTTCAACGACGCCGTGCCCGAGGACGCCCGCTACTGGACGCACACGATCGAGGGCCCGGACGACATGCCGGCGCACATCAAGGCCTCGCTGCTCGGCCCGTCCCTGACGCTGCCGGTGTCCGGCGGACGTTTGGCCGTCGGTACCTGGCAGGGTATTTACCTGTGCGAGCACCGCGATCACGGTGGATCGCGATCGTTGATCCTCACCTTGAACGGAGAGTGAAATGACCTCGTACTACACGCTGGAGCCGGGCGCGGCGGTGCGCGCCGGCGACGGGACGGAGATCGGGAAGGTCGAGCATGTGCTGGCCGACGCCACCGACCTGGACCGCAGCGAGCTCAACGAGAAGCTCCGCCGCGCCTGGGAAGTCATCTCCGGGAAGGGCTAGCAACCTCGGCCGGTGTGGTTCTCCACACCGGCCAAACCTTGGGGGCGATTCGCGGGGCGCCCACCGATGCCGGGACGCCGGTGCTCGACGAGCATGGCGCCCATGAACAAGATCCTCCCTGCTCTGCTGACCACCGCCGCTGTCCTCGTCGCCGGCGCCGGCACCGCCCAGGCAGCCACCACCGACTACTACTTCACGCAGGGGTCCACGATGAAGATCGTCGACCATGAGCCCTTCGGCGCCAACGCGGTCAAGACGGTCGACCTCTCCCACGTCTACGTGGGTCGCATCACCGGCGACGGCACGACGAAGACGCTCAAGTTCAGCCGCTGCGCCGGCGGCGAGGTCCGCTTCGAGATCTCGCTCGACATCACCCGCCGAGACGGCTCCGTGAACAAGTTCGACGCGGACGCCTTCCTCTACGAGGGTGCCAGCTGCTCGAGCTCCGATCTCGACGGCTACCTCTTCGGCCCGATGGGCCAGTACTTCTACACCCGTCCCACGGTCGGCGACACCGGCACGCTCACGATGAAGGTCAACAACACCAAGGAGGGCGGCGACTCCGCCAGCACGTCGTTCCAGCTCTACGGCAAGCCGGTCTACTAGCCACACCCAGAGGGGTGTGGTTCTCCGTACGGGCGTAAAGGTCAGGGACGTTCCCCGACGCTGTGGGCGTCGGGGAACGGGAGCATGCGGCCCATGAAGAAGATCCTCCCCACCCTGATCGCCACCGCCGCCGTCCTGCTCGGGGGCACCGCCTCCGCGCAGGCCGCCACGCCCACCGGCACCGACTACTACTTCACCCCCGGCTCCACCCTGACGATCACCGACCACGAGTCCTTCGGGGCCAACGAGGTCCAGACGTTCAACCTCTCCGGGCTCTACCTGGGCCGCATCACCGGCAAGACGACGAAGATGTTCAAGGTCAGCCGCTGCGCCGGCGGCGAGGTCCGGATCGACCTCGAGATCACCATGAAGCGTGAGGACCTCAACATGAACCGCTTCGAGGTGTTCGCGAAGATGTTCGAGGGCGCCAGCTGCAACAGCGACGACTACGACGGCGGCGCGATCGACTCGTGGAACAACGCCTTCCTCACCAGCTCGATCCTGAACACCGGCGTGGTCAAGCTCGACATCGCCAACAAGTACGAAGGCGGCGACTTCGCCTCCACCGCGTTCCAGTTCACCGGCACGCCGGTCTATTAGAGGAACAGCGTGAGCGCGGGTTCGCGCTCACCGCGGAGCACCGCGAGGTCCACCTCAACCCAGGCAAGCCCGCGTGATTCGGCCAGCACGCGGGCTTGCGGCTTGACGATCGTCGCCGCGAGCACGCCCCGGCAGTCAGCCTTGGCCGGGTCCTGCCGGATCCGCTCCAGATAGCGAGAGAGTTGCTCCACGGCCTCGATCGTGCCGATGCGCTTGATCTCCACGGCGATCCAGCCGTCGGCCTCGTCGCGGCACATCAGATCCACCGGGCCGATGTCCGTCGGCCACTCGCGCCGGACCAGGCGGAAGCCCTCACCACACCAGTGGGGCGCTTCCGCCAGCGCGACCTGCAGGTCAGCCTCCACGCCGTCCTTGCTCAGCCGGGCGGCGTCGAAGTCCATCGTGTGCGTGACGTCGCTGAGGACCTCGTGGAGCGTGATCTCCAGCTGGTCCTCGCCCTTGACCTTGCGCACCACGATCGTCTGCTCGTCCTCGATGACCGCGGTCGGCGGCGTCATCCAGTTCAGCGGCTTGTAGCCACCCGCGTCGGCGTGGACGAGGACGCTGCCGTCGGCCTTGAGCATGATCAGCCGCAGCGCCTCGGGCAGGTGTGCGGTGAGGCGGCCGGTGTACGCGACGGAGCAGCGGGCGACGATCAAACGCATGGGCGGACCAGAGTACGCAAGGCTTCGGACATGGCGCTCGACTACACGCTGGCGGTGATCGGCGAGGCTTCTCCGCTCGAACTGGTGGAGCGGCTCGGGTTCACCCGGGACGACTTCGAGCTCGACGGCAAGCGCTGGGTCGCAGACCGGTTCGACGAGCGTGGCTTCGTGCTCATCGTCATGCGCCAGACAGACGGGTACTTCCAGTACGACGACTGGGAGATCGAGCCGGAGCGCTATGTCTCCGCGAGCTTCCGCATCGACAAGACACGCTCCTACGAGGCGTGCCGGACCGTGGACGCGCTGGTCGAGCAGGTGCTCGCCACCGGGGACGAGGACCTCGTGTACGAGGGGCCGGACTTCTGTCTTCGCCTCGAGCGCACGGCCGGCGTGGTGCGCCGGGTCGACCGGTGACGCCGGTGGACTACACACTGGTCGTGGTCGGGACGATGTTCCCGCGGACGCTCGCGCAGCGGCTCGGGTTCGCGCCGGACGACGCGACGGTGACCGATGGCGTCTGGACGATCGATGCCCGCGCGCCGCTGGGCCTGGAGCTGGTGCTGTTCGGTGAGCAGGGCCGGATGAACGCCCACTTCCGCGCGGACAAGACGCTGCCGGCGAAGGCGTGGCGAAGCGCTGTCCGGCTCGTCGAGCGGGTGCTGGAGACCGGCGACGAGGACTTCACGTTCACCGCCTTCGACCGTCACGTGGTCATCGAGCGCGTGGACGGCGTGGTGCGGCGGCTGCCGGGCGACTTCGTGTACCGCGACCCCGGGTCGATCCTGATCGACGAGATCGGCCGACACGCTGACTTCCTGGCGCTCGCCGAGACGGTGGTCGGCGCGCACACCGCGTTGGAGGCGCGCCGCGTCGCGCTCATGCTCCGCCAGGCGGCGGATCGCATCGACGAGTTGCTGCCGCGTCCCGCACGCGCGGTCACCGACCAAGCTCCAGAACGGACGGTCCGTGCGCTGCTCGTGGACCAGTACGAGTTCCCGGCCCTCGACGAGACGCTGCTCGTGGCTGCCGACCTGGAAGCGCTCGGGTGGGTCCGCTCCCTCGCCCCCGAGGCCGCACGCGCCGCGGCCGCGCTCGTACTCGAGATCGCCGGCGACTCCGGGCATCCGCTCCTGCGCGAACACCAACGCGACACCGATTTCCGTTGGGACGACGACGTCGAGACCTGGGCGTGGTTCGGGCACTTTGCCCACCGGATCGCGGATCGGGTGGACGCGCTGCTGGCACCGCTCGAGCCCACGACCGAGCGCGTCGTGGTCGAAGCGTTCGCGGCGCACCTCGACGACTCCGACCTCTGGGGCGCGACCATCGATCAGCTCCTGGTCGCGGCAGACCAGGCCGCACGGGACCTCGCCATGGCCCCGACAGCCTGCGACGTCGCGGCCCGCCTGCGCGCGCTCACCGAGCACGACGACCTCACCTTCCGGCTGCGCAGGTCGTCCAACTACCCCTGGCCCGAGCTGCAGGCGGTGGCGCGGCGGATCGCTGATCGGATCGACGCGCTCGTACCGTAGGTGGTTCGATGGCCACCGAACGTTCGCAGCGGCAGGTGCTGGTCGCCTTCGCCGCGATCATGCTCGCGACGCTGCTGGCCGCGCTCGACCAGACGATCGTGGCCACGGCGCTGCCGCAGATCGCCGCCGACCTGAAGGGCTTCGAGCACCTGAGCTGGGTGGTCACCGCGTACCTGCTGGCGAGCACGGTGACCGTCCCGCTCTACGGCAAGCTCAGCGACCTGTACGGACGCCGGCGGCTGTTCGTGGTCTCGATCAGCCTGTTCCTCGTCGGTTCCGCGCTGTGCGGATTCGCGCAGGACATGACGCAGTTGATCGCCTTCCGCGCGCTGCAGGGCCTCGGGGCCGGCGGGCTCTTGCCGTTGAGCCAGGCCGCGATCGCCGATCTGTTCTCGCCGCGGGAGCGTGGCCGCTACCAGGGCTACATCGGCAGCGTCTGGGCGACGGCCGCCGTGGCGGGGCCGCTGCTCGGCGGCACGCTCACCGACACCGTCTCCTGGCGCTGGATCTTCTGGATCAACCTGCCGCTGGCCGCGTTCGCGCTCGTGGTCGTGATGCGCACGATGCGCCCCGGCGGCCGCACGCGCGAGCACCAGATCGACTGGCTCGGCGCGGGAGTGCTGAGCGTCGGCGTCTCGGCGATCCTGCTCGCCTGCGCGTGGGCGGGGACCGACTTCGCGTGGACGTCCCCGCAGGTGCTCGGCGCGTTCGCGATCGGGGCGGTCAGCATCGCGGTGTTCCTGATCGTCGAGCGCCGTGCGCCGGAACCCCTGCTCCCGCTGACGCTCTTCCGCGGCCGCACGTTCGCCGTCTCCACGTCCGCCGCGCTCGCGATCGGCGCCGTCCTGTTCGGGATCACGATCTACGTCCCCGTGTACATGCAGGGCGTGCTCGGCGCATCCGCGACCAGCTCCGGGGTGGTCCTGATCCCGCTCACGTTCGGTTGGGTGGCGGCGAGCTTCACCTCCGGCCAGCTCATCTCCAAGACCGGCCGCTACCGGATCTATCCGCTGCTCGGCTCGAGCCTCGTGCTGGTCGGCTGCCTCCTGCTCACGCTGCTCGACGCCGACACCTCACAGGCGCTCGCCTCCGCCTACCTGGTGGTGATCGGCGTCGGCATGGGCTGCATGTTCCAGACGTTCGTGATCGCCACCCAGAACCGCGTCGACCCCGCGGACCTCGGCGTCGCCACCGCCGCGATCCAGTTCTTCCGCTCGATGGGCGGCAGCATCTCCGTGGCGATCCTCGGCGCACTGCTCCTCGCGCGGCTGCCCGAGGGCGTCGACCCGAACCGGCTCGCGGCGTCAGATGCCGAAGCGCTCAACCACGCGACGCACGGCGTGTTCGTGGCGGTCGTCCCACTCGCGGCGATCATCTTCGTCCTCGCGTGGATGCTCCCCGAGCACCCACTGAAAACTACGCGGCCTTGAGTTCCCGCGGGACCATGCGTGCCACTTGGTCACGCAGGTCGCGCACTTCCGGATCGTTCGCGAGCTTCAGGGCCCGCTCGCAGGCCTCGAGGGTCTCGGAGACGCGATCGGTGCGGGCCAGGGCGTGCGCGTAGCGCGCCCACGCGGGCGCGCTCTCCGGGAAGAGCTTCGTCGCCTGCTCGCAGGCGCTCACCTCGGCCCCGACGTCGCCCATCAGGTTCGCCACGAGCGCGAGGTCCATCAGGCCCTCTTCCGAGGGGCCGACAGCCCGCGCGTGCTCCAACGCCTCTCGCGCACCCTCGCGGTCGAACGTGCGCATCCGGAGGCGGCCGAGGCGCTCCCACGCGGAGGCATCGCTCGGGTCGGCGGCCACCTCGCGCTGCGCCGCGTCAACCGCCTGAGACAACGCGCCCATGCTCTCGTAGATGCGCGCGGCGTACCGATACGGCGCCGGACGATCCCGCTCGTTGCGGATCCAGTCGCGCACGGAACGCGCGGCCGCGCTGTAGTCGCCGGCCTGCCAGAACGCCAAGGTCATCAGCCGCAGGACCTGCGTGTTGTCGGGCTCCGCGTCGCGTGCGAACACGAGCCGGCGCGCGGCGAGCTTGAAGTCACCCTCCGCCAGCGCGTGCTTGGCCGCGGTCATGAAGCGCATGACGCGCTCGGCGCCGGGGTCGGGCTTCGAGAAGTCCACGAACTGCAACGAGCCCGCCGGGACCGTGCGGATGCCGGGCTGGAAGGAGACGCGCGCCCACTGCTGGACATCGTCGCCGTCGCCGGTGAAGTAGATGCCGTTGACGCTCCCCACACCCCACTCGGGGTAGGAGAGGCAGCGCGCGTAGCGGTGCACGACCGAGTGATCCGGGACGCGCGAGGCGAACGGATCGTGCTTCTGGCGCTCGGTGTCGTCGGCCCGCCGGCGCTGCTCCTCGGCGTAGTTGCGGGCGCCTTCTTCCGCGCGGCGCTTGCGCGCGGCCGCGGCGGAGACCTTCACGGCGTTCTTGGAGACCTTGCCGCCGCGGGACGTCTCGGCGAGCTGCTCGAGCTGGTCGGCCGCTTCGTTGATCGCCTTCAGGTGGCGCTCATGCTCGAGCTGACGGCCAGGCGGCGCGATGTCCGGGTGCCAGACCTTCGCGAGCTTGCGGCGCGCGACCTGGATGTCGCGCTTGTCGAACGGCGGCTCGATCTCGAGCAACAGGACGGCCTGTTCGATGTCGAGAACCTGCGGCATGGCCCGTCTACGGTACCGCGCAGCCACGCCGCGCAGGCCGGGAAGGCCGGCCCGGCGACCCCTACAACCTCGCCGGGCCGGCGTCCGTACCGGAACTAGTTCCGCCAACCCATGATGACCCCCCTGACTGGTCGTTGGATTCGGAACGCGTGGCGGGCTGACCCCCGCCGCGCCCAAACATACCCTTGCGACTGACTTTTACACCGAATCCGAAAACTTGTTCATCAACAGACTTTTTAGTGGTGTTTCGACATACCGGTCGATGCGGCCGCAAACCTCAGGTCTGAGCCTGATTGCGCATGAACGGGGGTACGCATTAAGTTGCTCTCCGTGGTCGTCTGGCTCGCACTGATCGTCTGGCTTGGCCTCGTCATCTGGGCGCTCTCCGTCGTGAGGGCTGCCGCAGTGGCTGATGCCCCCCCGCCTTCCCCTGAAAGGTTGGCTGCCGGACGCGTGCCCTACGCGGGTCGGCGACGGGCCATGGCGATCACCCAGGGGGTGCTGCTGGTCGCCGTGCTGGGGCTTGCGGTCTACCTCTCGGACGAGAGCCAGTGGGAGCCGCTCCCGCTCGTCGGCCTCATCGCGCTGCTCGTGCTCGGGTCCGACATCCTCGTCCTGGACGCCAAGCGCTTCCGCATCGGCGGTTCGTTCACCGGCCTCGTGCTCGCGATGGCGCTGCTCGGCCCGGCGCCTGCGGCACTCCTCGGCCTGGCCTCCGCGCTGGTCGACGCGCTGCGGCGCAAGGTCCGCGGCACGTATCTGCTCAACAACTTGGTCACTTACACGACGTTCCCGCTGCTCGGCGGGATCGCGCTGGGCGCGCTGCACCAAGACAGCATCGACGAGGGCGCCTACGCCGTCGCGGTGTTCGGCGTGTTCCTGGCGGCCAACCTCCTGAACTTCCTGATGATCGCCGGCCACACGCGGATCCTGCGCGGCGGCTCGCTGCCGGACATGTTCCGCGGCGTCTTCGTGCCGGTGCTCCCGTGGGAGATCGCCTCGGCCGTGATGACCGCGATGGCCGTCTACGGCTTCGAAGCGTTCGGTGCCGGGATCATCGGCCTGTTCGCCATCGCCCTCGGCGTCTACCAGTTGCTGCTGCGTGCGCTGCTGGAGGGCCAGGCGCACTCGGAGGAGATCGAACGCCGCACGAACCAGCTCGACGTGCGTCACGAGGGCATGCTCGGCCTCTTGCTGGAGACGCTTGCGTTGCGTGACCCCAGCCACGCCCGCCACGCCGCCGCGGTCGCCCACTACGCGCACCAGCTCGCCCGCGCGGCCGGGCTGTCCGAGCGCGAGCAAGCGATCGTCCACACGGCGGGCCTGCTCCACGACCTGGGCAAGGAAGCGCTCCCCGATCACATCCTGATCGGCCGCAGCGAGCTCCACCCGGCCGAGCTGCGGCTGATCAAGCGCCATCCCGCCGACGGCGCGCGTCTGCTGCTGCGCGTCGAGGGGATGGGCGAGGTGGCCGCGGCCGTGCTCGCCCACCACGAGCGGATCGACGGCAAGGGCTACCCGGACGGGCTCGCCGGCGACTCGATCCCCATGACCGCGCGCATCCTCGCCGTGGCCGAGGTCTACGACGTGCTCACGTCGCCCGACTCCTACCGGATCCAGATGCCCGCCCACGAGGCGGAGGACGAGTTGCGCAACGTCGCCGGCTCACAACTCGACGGCCGGCTCGTGTGGCTGTTCGCCACCCAGGTCCTGCGCGGTCGCCACAGCGACCACCTCGAGCACATCGCCGACCTCGAGGCCGAGCTGCAGGTCCAGCGCGCCGTCCGTGGCGCGCTCGACGGCCCGTTCGTCCTCGGGCCCCCTATGAGATGAGGCGCCTGGTCATCCACCGGATGGCCAGCCGCCACGTCAACAGCCCGAAGCCGATCAACACCGCGAGGTGGATGGCGTCCGCGCCCAGTTCGAAGCCGAACACGGCGTGGCGGACGAGCTCGACCAGGTGGTAGAGCGGATTCAGCTGCGCGATCACCTGCGCCCACTGCGGCAGGCCGTCGATCGGGAAGAACGTGCCCGCGACCAGGAACAGCGGCGTGAGCACGGCGCTGGTGATGTAGTTGAAGTTGTCGATCGAGTTCACGCGGGCCGAGACGCAGATGCCGAAGTTCGCCCAGCCGAAGCCGGCGATCATCGCGATCGGCGGGACGAGCAGCATCCCCCAGCTCGGGTCCAGCCCGAACACCATCGCCACGAGCATCGGCGCGCACCCGTAGGTGCCCGCGCGCAGGCTCAGCCACAGCGCCTCGGCCGTGACGAGCTCCTCCGTGTCCACGGGCGCGGCGAGGATCGCGTCGTAGGTGCGTTGGAACTTGTACTTGACGAACGTCCCGAACATGGCCGGGAAGGCGCTGCTGAACAGCACCGCGGTGGCGACCGTGCCCGTGCCGACGTACTCGACGTAGTCGTAGCCGCCGACGCTGGACACGAGCGAGCCGAACCCGAAGCCGAACGCGAGCAGGTAGACCGTCGGTTCGACGGTGGCGCTGAACGTGGAGGAGCGCCAGAAGCTCGCGAAGTTGATGATCTCCCGGACGAGCACGCCCAGGAGCGCGGGGCGTTCGAGCCGGCCGAGTCGCTTGGCGGAGCTCACGCGATCTCCTCCCCGGTCAGCAGGACGAAGACGTCCTCGAGGTTCGTCGGGCGGCGCTCGCCCTCGGGGCTGTCGCCGTTGGCGTGCAGGATCGAGATGCTGGTGCCGGTCCGGCGGGTGCTCAGGCCCTTGGCCTTGGCGTCGCGCTCGACCTCCTGCAGCTTGGCCGGCGGCCCGTAGACCTCGACGGCCTCGGGGCCGGCGTGCTCGGCGATCAGGTCGCGCGGCGTGCCGGTGGCCACCGCCTTGCCGTGCGACATGATCGTCACGGTGTCGGCGAGCCGTTCGGCCTCCTCGATGTAGTGCGTCGACATCAGGATCGAGACGCCCTCGCTGCGGAGACGATCGACGAGCGCCCACAGCTCCTGGCGGACCTGCGGGTCCAGGCCGACGGTCGGCTCGTCGAGCAGGATGAGCCGCGGCTGATGGACCAGGCCGCGCGCGATCAGCAGCCGGCGGCGCATCCCGCCGGAGAGGTGGTCGACCTTCGTGTTGCGGCGGTCGGTGAGGTTCGCGATGCCGAGCGCGCGTTCGACGGCGGCTTTGCGCTCCGGACGCGGGACGCGGTACAGGTAGGCGAACACGCGCAGGTTCTCCTCGACCGTGAGCGTCACGTCGAGGTTGTCGAGCTGCGGGACGACGCCGCACATCGCGCGCGCCTCCTTGCTGCGCGCGGGCACCGGGAGGCCGAGGATCTCGATCTCTCCCTCGTCCGGGATCGCCTGCGCCGTGAGCAGGCGCATCGTGGTCGATTTGCCGGCGCCGTTGGGGCCGAGCAGGCCGACGCAGGTTCCTTCTGGGACCTCTAGGTCGAGGTGGTCTACAGCCGTCAGGTTGCCGAAACGCTTGACGACGCCACGGAGGCGCAGGGCGGGCACCCGCCCCAGGGTGTCATGCGGCGATGCGCAGTTCGGTACGGGCAGCCGCCCTAACCAGCGCCTCGAACAGCGCCAGATGGGCGTACAGCGTCTCCGCGTGCCACTGCACGCCGATGGTGAACGAGCCCGGGCCTTCGATGCCTTCGACCGTGCCGTCGTCCGCACGAGCAACGACCTTCAGGCCCTCGCCGAGCTTGTCCACGGCCTGGTGATGGAAGGAGTTGACGGCGAGCCGGCGCGAGCGCGTGATGCGGTGCAGGCGCGAGCCGGTCTCCACCTCGACCTCGTGTGTGGGTTCGGTCGCGGTCTGCGTCTGGCGGTGGCCGTCGACGTGCTGGTGCAGCGTGCCGCCGCAGGCCACGTTGAGCGCCTGCGAGCCGCGGCAGATGGCCAGGATCGGGATGTTCCGCGTGAGCGCCTCGCGGGAGAGGGAGAGCTCGAACGCGTCGAGGCTGGGCTCCGTCGGGCCGAGCTGGGCGTGGCGGTCCGTCGCGCCGTAGGCGGCCGGGTCCAGATCCGGGCCGCCGGAGAGACAGATGCCGTCAAGTCGATCCAGGAGCGGCGAAAGATGATCCGTGCCGACCGGAGGCAGCACGACGGGGATCGCGCCCGCCGCATCCAGCGTGCGGAGATAGGTCATGCCCAGCGCCATCTCCGGGTGCGGCGGCTCGCCGTGGCGACGAGTCGTCGCCAGGCTGCTGGGACGCATTTCCGAGGTGGTAACGCCGATGAGCGGCCGCATTGAGGGATCATCGTCCGCGTGGCCGCGATAGCGCACCCGCCGTTGGTCCAAGTTTTCAGCGTGTGAATTCGCCCGACGGTCGGGCTTCGCCACGCCTTCTAAAGTCAGATGGCGCGATGTCGAGCTCCTACATCTACACGATGTACAAGCTGAGCCGGACCCATCCACCGAGTAAAACGGTGTTGAAGGAAGTCACGCTCAGCTTCTACCCCGGCGCCAAGATCGGCGTCCTCGGTTTGAACGGGACAGGTAAGTCCACCCTGCTGCGCATCATGGCCGGCCAGGACAAGGACTACCGCGGGGAGGCTCAGCTCGCACCAGGCGCCACCGTCGGGTTCCTCGAGCAAGAACCCCACCTGGACGAGAACAAGACGGTGCGCGAGAACGTCGAAGACGGCGTCCGCCACATGAAGGATCTCCTGGATCGCTTCAACGAGCTGTCGATGAACTACTCGGACGAGACCGCGAAGGAGTTCGCGCGCCTGCAGGACGAGATCGACGCCGCCGGGGCCTGGGAGCTCGATCAGATGCTCGACCAGGCGATGGACGCGCTGCGCTGCCCGCCCGGCGACTCGCCCGTCACGTCGCTGTCCGGCGGTGAGCGGCGCCGCGTGGCTTTGGCGCGGTTGCTGTTGTCGCAGCCCGACCTGCTGCTGCTGGACGAGCCCACCAACCACCTCGACGCCGAGAGCGTCGCGTGGCTCGAGACGCACCTCGCGGACTACAAGGGCACGATCGTCGCGGTCACCCACGATCGCTACTTCCTCGACAACGTCGCGGGATGGATCCTGGAGCTCGACCGTGGCTACGGCATCCCGTACGAGGGCAACTACTCCGCCTGGCTCGTGGCCAAGCAGAAGCGCCTCGAGATGGAGGAGAAGACCGAGAGCTCGCGCCAGCGGACGATCAAGGAAGAGCTCGAGTGGGTTCGCCAGAACCCCAAGGGCCGCCGGACCAAGTCCCAGGCTCGCCTCAAGCGCTACGAGGCCCTGGTCTCCGAGGAGCGCAACGCGAAGATCGAGGACGTCCAGATCCACATCCCGGGCGGCGACCGCCTGGGCGGGACCGTCATCGAGGCCAAGAACCTGCGCAAGGGCTTCGGCGACCGCCTGCTGATCGAGGACCTCTCGTTCAACCTGCCGCCCGCGGGCATCGTCGGCGTGATCGGCCCCAACGGCGCCGGCAAGACGACGCTGTTCAAGATGCTCGCCGGCCAAGAGAAGCCCGACGCGGGCACTCTGAAGCTCGGCGAGACCGTGGACCTGTCCTACGTGGACCAGTCCCGCGACGCGCTCGACCCGAACAAGACCGTCTGGGAAGAGATCTCCGAGGGCTACGAGCACATCAAGGTCGGCACCCGCGAGATCAACTCGCGCGCCTACGTCTCGGGCTTCAACTTCAAGAAGGCCGACCAGCAGCGCAAGGTCGGCGTGCTGTCCGGCGGCGAGCGCAACCGCGTGCACTTGGCGAAGCTGCTCCGCCGCGGCGGCAACCTTCTGCTGCTCGATGAGCCCACCAACGACCTCGACGTGGACACCCTGCGTGCCCTGGAAGAAGCGATCCTCGCCTTCCCCGGCTGCGCGGTGATCATCTCCCACGATCGCTGGTTCCTGGACCGCGTCGCCACCCACGTCCTCGCCTTTGAGGGCGACTCCCAGGTCACCTGGTTCGAGGGCAACTTCGAGGCCTACGAGGAGTACCGGCGCTCGAAGCTCGGTGCAGAGGCCGACCGGCCCCACCGCATCTCCTACAAGAAGCTCACCCGCGCCTAGGGCCGCACCACGACGTTTACGACCGGCGACGTCCCGCTTGCGTACGGGAAGTCGCCGGCCTCGTGCACCACGGCGCGGAACCGGTACCGCGTCGTCGCGTACGTCGACGTGAACCGGTAGCTCGCGCTGAACTTGCCGTTGCGGAGCGCGGTCGTCCTGAACGGCACCCATCGACGGCCCGCTCGGGCTTGCAACTCGACTCGCGTCCTAGCGCTTTCTGCGCCGGGCACGGATCCGGAGAAGGTCACGGTCCGGCCGTTACGCACACGTGTGGGATCGCGCTTGAGACGGATCGGCGCCCGCACGACAAGCCGAATCGTCGTGCTGGAGCCACCTGACGACACACGAACCTCGCGCGATGGTCCGGCCGGGAGTGCGAAGCTGAATCGGCCGTTCCGATCGGCCGTAGCGACGGACTTAGGACTCCACGAGCCGCCGCGCAACGGGCGCGTGGCCACCTCGATGCGACCGCCGGCGACCGCGCCACCGCCGACTGCGTTCAGCACGCCCTTGATCGTCGCCGGCGCGTACCGGACGCGTCGTACGCGCGAGCCCACCACCGACACGGTTGTCGACGGCGCCAGATGCGGTGACAAAGGCGCGTCCGCGCCGGAGCTTGGCGACACAGTTCCCGCCACGGTCAATGGTGCCCGCACCGTGACATTGAACGGTCCGACGACCGTGCGATTCCCGGCGGCGTCGGTGAGCCCGGCTTCGACCGTGTGCGGTCCGTCAGCTAGTGCGTCCGTGTCGAGAAACATGGTCGACTCGCCGTTGGCTGCACACGGCACTGCCGCCGCGAACGGCTCCGCACAGGAGGGCCCGCCAACCCGCGTGACCGACTGTGTGCTCCCGTCCACTTTGATCTCGATCGTGTCGACGCCGGCGCCTTGGTCGCGAAACGCCAATTTCAGGTCGGCGACGCCGTGGAGCGGTTGGCCCGAAACCAGACGCCCCGACGGGATCGCCGCCAGCGCCGGGGCAATCTCATCGCGAACAGTGACGTCAGCCCGTGTGATGCGAACGAACGCCGCCCCCGCACAGAATCCCCGCCCTTCGAGGCAGGTGAACTCGACGTCCACGCGGGGAGCACGCATGTCAGTGGCCTCAACCGTCGAGGCCCAGTTGTGCCCGAACTGCCACGGCCCCTGCGCGGGACTCTCTTCAAGCGTGCGGTCACCAGCCATTACGCGATAGCGCCCGAACATGTCGTCCGCGAGCTTCGCGTGGCGCCAGAGGCTCACAGTCTCCACGCTCGTTCCCTTCGGCGCTATGAAAGACCAGCGGATCCCGCGCACATCGCCGCCCAAGAGCGCGTCCATCTCGAAGTCCAACGGGGCCAGGAATGCGCAGCGATCCTCACCGACCAGGTCGCCGGGGGCGGGAGCGCCTTCCGGCAACGGGGACGCGACCCACGCGCTCGCCGGAACGGCACCGAACGACGTTCGACAGGCATGCACGGTGTACGTCCCAGCGTCGGCGTCGGCGACCACTCCACTCGCGAAGATCGCTGCCACGACGACGACTCTCAGTGCCCTCATGACTGTCTTAGGCGTGCGTTGCAAGACCTCTCCCCCCTGTGCGGGCGAAGAGTCTCCTCCCGGCGCGGCGGAATAGCAAGATGGACCGAGGCGTCCGGGCAAGTACATGCCCTTCGCCCTGTTGACTGTCCCTCGCGGGCGCGGATGGCGTCGGTCAATGTCCGCCGTCGTCCGATCGTTCCTCGTCCTCGCTCTGTTCCTTGCCGCAGCCCCAGCGGCGCAGGCGGTGGACATCTTCGCCATCGGCTCACAGTCGCGCCTGACCCATGTGGGTCCCGACGGCAACAACGCGGTCGACGCCAACGACCCTGCCGTCGCGTACAACAGCGCCGAGAACGAGTTCTTGATCACCTGGGTCGGCAGCACGACGCAAGGCGGAGATATCGAGATCCTCGGGCAGGTGCTTGATGGAAACGGCGCCCCGAAGGGCACCGTGAACCGGCTGACTAACGTCACTGCCGGCTCACCGACGCAGCCGGTGCTGAGTTACAGCCCAACGACCAACCAGTACGTCCTCGGCTACATCGGACCGCCGCCGAGCGGCGACGACAACTTCCCGGCGGGCCAACGCGAGGTCATGGCGCAAGCCGTGACCGCGACCGGCGTCGCGCTGCTCAACCCGTTCCGTATGTCGAATACGGACTCGGCGAATGCCGACGCCGACAGCGCGGCGGACCCGGCGCTCGCCTATGACCCGGAACACGATCAGTATCGCTTCGTCTGGGTCGCCGACGCGGAGATCGAGGGCCAGAACGAAGTTCGGAGCCAGCGGGTTTCGTCGAGCCTGACTCAGCTCTTCGGCGAGGTCCCGGTCTCCGCCACGACTTCCACCGGAGACGCCAACGAGCCTGCCGTCGCCTACATGCCGACGCAGGACCGTTGGATGGTGGCCTGGGAAGAGCCGATTCCGGCCGCAGGGACGGAGATCGTTACTCGACGGCTCGGCCTCACCAGCACGCAGTTGGGAAGTGACCTGACCATCTCGAGCTCTTCAGGAACCACGAGCTCTCTCAAGCCTGCTGTCGCAGTCAATCCCAACCGTGACGAGGCTTTGGTCTCCTTCATCCGGAACGATGTCCCGGGCGAAGGGCCAGAGGTGTTCGTCCAGCGCATCAGCGCCAACGGCGCGGAGGTTCCGAACGCGACCGACCAGCGCATCTCGACGATGGGTCCGGCGGGCAACCTTGCCTTCGGGGCGAGCACCGGGCGCAACACCACCGCGAGCTATCACGCCGGCCTTGATCGGTACCTCGTGACTTGGGTTGCCGACAACGACTTCCCAGGGCTCGTCGACAACGAGTTCGAGCGTTACGGCCAGGCACTCGACGGCGCCGGCGCCGAGGTGGGCGGCGATGACTTCCGCTTGACGGTCACCGGGCCGGACGCCAACAACGACGTGGCCCCCGAGACCGCGGCGACGATCCCCGTGCCGAGCAAGCGTGCGTGGCTCACGGTCTGGGACGCCGATGACAACCGTTCGCCGCTCGCCGACGGCGAGTATGAGATCTATGGGCGGTTCGTGGGCGATGACGGGGACCTGGACGGGTTCACGGTGCCCGACGACTGCAACGACGCCAACGCCGCGGTTCATCCGGGCGCGGTCGACGTGCTCGACAACGACGTCGACGAGGACTGCACCGGCACGTTCGCCGAGAACCTCGATCGGGACGGGGACGGGTCGGCGCGGCCGGCCGACTGCAACGACGCGAACGCGAGCGTGCGGCCCGGCGCGGCGGACGTCGCGGACAATGGCGTGGACGAGGACTGCAATGGCGCGGACGCGGTCAACTTCGACCGCGATGGCGACGGTGCGGCGCGGCCCGGTGACTGCAACGACGCGAATCCGGCGATCCGACCCGGAGCGAAGGACATCCCGCTCAACAAGGTCGACGAGGACTGTGCCGGCGGCGACGCGAGCTTCCCGAACCTGACCTCGGGCATCTTGCCGACCTGGGACATCAAGGGGTCGAGGGTCCGGCTGGTGAACCTGCAGATCACGCAGCAGTTCCCGAAGGGGCTGAAGGCGAAGATCACGTGCAAGGGGTCGCGCTGCCCGTTCAAGTCCAAGTCGCTCAAGCTCGGCAAGGTGCGGCGCAACGCGGCGAGCGCGATCTCGTCGTTGTCGAGCAAGCAGCGAGTGTTCCGAGCCGGACAAACGCTCGAGGTCTGGGTGTCGGCGCCCAACTTCAACTCGCGAATCAGCCGGCTCGTCCTCAAGACGAACAAGATCCCTGTCAGTCAGCCCTTCTGTGCCCTTCCGGGTGCGTCGAAGGTGCAGAAGCGCTGCGCCTGAGGTGCCCGAATAGCTCGAACGATGGTCCAGAACGGCTGCATCTGACCGTTCTTCGGTTGACGGTTCGAATATTGACGGGTTAGCTCTTCCGTCCCAGGGATGCGAATGGAAGGGTCAGGGAGGCGCCGATGCGGGGCTTGAGCAGAACGCGAAGCGCGATCGCGGCGGTTTTCGCCGTGGTGGTGTTCACGCTCGTGGGAGCGAGCGCAGCTTCAGCAGTGGTACCGGGCGGCCTGCTCGCGACGGGTTGCTTGAGCAGCGCGGCCGCGCCGCCGTGCTCGACGGTGACGTCGCTTGCCGGCACGCCAAACGACATCGCGGTTTCACCCGATGGGGCGAACGTGTACGTCACGACGTCCTCGTCGGCGCTTGTGACCTTCCGTCGCGATGTGAGCACGGGTCAGCTCACGTTCCAGCAGTGCTACCGGGGCGCCATCGCCGTCTCCACGTGCACGGCGTTGCCGCTTCCCACTCCGCCACTGAGCGGTCCCACGGCCGTTGCGATCACGCCCGACGGCGCGAACGTCTACGTCGCGAACTCGGGCAACAGCACGATCCACGCATTCAGCCGTGCCGCAGACGGTTCGCTCAGCCTGAAGCCCGGCAGCTCCGCGTGCGTCGCCAACGCGGGCGTCGTGCTGAACCCGTGTGCCGACTCGGAAGCCATGCTCAGCCCGCAGGACCTCGCCGTCGACGGCGACCATCTCTACGTCGCGTCGCCGGGCGCCAATAGCGGTGTGACGCTGCTGACGATCGGCGGCGGCGGGGTCCTGGCGCAGCCGGGAGACCTTGGCGGTGGCGTCACCGCGTGCATCGTGGGCACCACCACGGGCGGCGAGGGCTGTGCGTTCGCCCGAGGCGTGGCCGGTGCGAACGCATTGGCAGTGCGCGGCAACAAGCTCTACGCCTCGACCAGCGCCGGGAGGATCGTCACGATCAACCGCGATCCCGCGAGCGGGCAGATGGCGCCTGGGAGCGCGGCCAACACGTGCATCGGCGCGGCCGGAACCAACGGATGCACCGCGGCGACGAGCGAAGTCACCAGCGGTGTCAGCGACATCGCGCTCGGCAACGACGGCCAGGTTTACGCCGCGCTCGTCGCTTCGGAAACCCAGTCGGCGCGGGTTGTGACCTTCGACCCGTCCGGCGAGGGACTCCAGCGCCGCGCTGCAGCCGGCTGTGTCCACAACGCGGCGGCGGGCGGCGGGTGCTCGCTCGGTCGCGGCCTCGCGGTTCCCGCGGACCTGCAGTCGACGCCTGACGGCCAAGACGTCTATGTCGCCGGCGGCTCGGGCGGCGGCGTCGTGGAGCTCAACCGCGACGAGACGGGGTCGCTGACGTTGCGCAACGACGCTCGCGGCTGCGTCTCGGCAGGACTCGCCGGATGCACGACGTACGCGAATCTCGGGGCCGCGACGGGGCTGACCATGGCGCCGGACGGGCGGCACGTCTACGCAATCGCCGCGGGCCGGATCACGACACTGCGCCGCGACTCGAGCAGCCCGATCTGCGCAAATACCGCCGTGACGGTGCAGCATGGCTTCCAGGGCCCGATCGCGATCCCGTGTTACGACCCGGACGGGGACCCGCTGACCTTCTCGACGATCACACCGCCGACGCTCGGCTCGCTCGGCGCGTTCGACAACGCGGCGGCGAACGTCATCTACGCCGCTCCGCAGGGCCAGAACGGGTCGTCGACGATCTCGTTCCGGGCGACGTACACGAGCTTCGGCACATTCATCGGGGATGGATCGGTGCAGGTGAACGTCGTCGGTGCGCCGGCGGTGCTGCCCGCGGGGGTCGACGCCGACCGGGACGGATTCACCGCCGGCCAGGACTGCCGCGACGACAACCCGAGCATCCGGCCGGGTGCGACCGAGATCAAGGGCAACAGCATCGACGAGAACTGCGACGGCGTTGCGGAGCCGTTCCCGACCGTCACGAGCAACGTGGCGCACGACTGGTCGTGGAAGAAGCGCAGCACGTACTTCACGCTGAAGGCGCTGCGGGTGACGCAGTCGTTCCCGAAGGGCTGGAAGGCCGTGATCAAGTGCTCGGGCAAGAAGTGCCCGTTCAAGTCCAAGACGCTGAAGGCGGCCAAGGTCAAGAAGCAGGCGTCGAGCGTGATCGCCTCGCTCTCGAGCAAGCAGCGCAAGTTCCGCGCCGGCCAGACCATCGAGGTCTGGGTGAGCGCGCCGAACTTCAACACGAAGGTCGCGCGGATCACGCTGAAGAAGGGCAAGCAGCCCGCGATCGTCCCGTACTGCGTGTTGCCGGGCTCGACGAAGGTTCAGAAGACCTGCACGTGACGCGTTTCTGAAGAGGGCGGCGCGCCTACCTGCGCCGCCTTCTCAGACAATGCTGTTACCTTCGCGGCCGTCAATGGTCTCGGTTGTGGTCTGTCTCTGCCTGGGGCTCGTGCTGGTCGCTGCCGCGGGATTGAAAGCGGCGGGAGGCCCGTCCGCTCAGGCTGCTTTCGCCACGTACGGCCTCAAGTCGCCGCAGGCGATGAAGGCCGCGTGGGCCGGCGTGATCGCCGCTGAACTCGCGCTGGGCGTGCTCGTCGCCACCGGGAGCACCACCGCCGCACGCGCCGCCGCGCTGTTCCTGTCCGCCGCCACGGCGGCGCAGGTCGCGGCGCTCGCCGCCGGCCGGGCGGGAGCGCCGTGCGCGTGTTTCGGCGCCAAGGGGCGGCTCTCCACGACCTCTGCGGGCCGGACGGCCCTCTTGGCCGCCGCGCTCGCCCTCGCGCCGCTGCTCCCGCGCAGCACGCCCACCACCGAGGAGTGGCTGACAATCGGCCTCGCGGCCGCGCTGCTCGGCCTCGCCGCGCTCGCGGTCGTCGTGCTCGCCCTCGCGCGCGAGGTCGGCATGCTGCGACTCTCGATCGCCCCGCAGGGCGCCCTCGAGGTCGCGCACGAAGGCCCTGAGGTCGGTGCCTACAGCGCGCTTGCCGACGAGTTCGCGGCAGCGCCGGGCCAGATCGCGCTCGCCGTGTTCACGTCCGAGGGCTGCGGGCTGTGCCGGGTGCTCAAGCCGCAGATCGACGCCTTCGGCACGCACCATGCGATCGCGCTGCGCACCTTCGACGAAGTCGAGCACGCGCACGCGTGGGCGGCGGCGGACGTGCCCGGCAGCCCGTTCGCGGTCACGCTCGACACGGACGGCACCGTGCTGTCGAAGGGCACGTTCAACACGGGCGCCCAGCTGGAGTCCGTGCTCCACGCCGCGGAACGGCGCCGCGGAGCGGTGCGGGCGTGAACGGCGGCAAGCTGGCCGACAACGTCGCGGCGGGCAGCTCGCGACGCGGCTTCCTCGCGAAGGTCGGCGCGGCCGTGATGGGCATCACCGGCGCCAAGACGGTCAGCTCGCTCGTCGCGCCCGGCGAGGCGGAGGCCTACCACTTCTGCGGGCACATCTACACGACGGACTCGTGCCCACATCCGACCGGCCTGCCGCGGATCGACAGCAAGGGCCTCCCGATCCGGGCCAAGAACGCGCGGCCCGTCGACGATCTCGGCCGCTACATCGACGCCACCGGGTTCCCGGTCGACGACGACGGCGCGCCGCTCACGGATGCCGACGGCGCGCGCCTGCCCAGGGCGACGCGCACCGCCGTCTGCACCGCGACCGCCGAGATCTACGGCTTCAAGCCCTACGTCGACGGCGCCTGGTACCGCTGCTGCGGCGGCAGGGTCCGCAAGCTCGTCGACTGCTGCGGGACCATGCGCAACCGCATCAACGGCGACAAGGCACTCACGGGCTATTGCTACAAGGGCCGCAAGGTCTTCTGCGTCATGTACTACGACACCAAGGTCAAATGTGACTAGGGGTTGGTCGTGGCGAGCGTGAACGTCACCGTCCCGGAGTAGATCCCGCTGCGGAGCGGCTCGTTCGCGCCGATCTGCTGCCGGAAGCCGATCACGACCTCGTCGTTGGACACCGGGGCGTTCCAAGTCGCCCGCGACAGCGACACCGAGAGCGGCTCAGAGAGCGAGAACGCGCCGTTGCGCAGGCGTACCGGACCGGAAGCGGTGAGCGTCGCGTCACCCGCGGTGGAGATGACCGTCGCGGTGGTCCCCGCATCGTAGGTCCGCTCGACACCAGGCCGGAACGACCCGAAGCTCGCCGCCGCGCCCAACGTGAGCGACAGCGTGGCCGGCACCGTGCCGCCCGCGCCGCCGTCCTCCAGCACCGAGCGGTCGATCAGGAGCGCGGCGAGCTTCCACTCGCCGCCGCTGCCGCTGAGCGTCAGGTCGACCGTCCGCCCGGCGGGGCCGCCGTCGAGCACGAACCGCTCCCAGGCGAACTCGCGCGCCCGCAACGCGGGTCCCGCGCCCACGAGCGTCGCCCCGTCGGCCTTCACGACCATCGGGCCGGTCGCGGCGGTCACGTCGCCACGCAGCAGCGCCACGCGGCGCTTGCCGGGCGGGAGCGCAAGCCGCAGCGTCGCCTCCCCCGTCGCGAACACGTGGTCGCGCCGCAGCGCATCCGACCCGGCGCCGCGATCACGGCTGCTGGGCGGCGTGCCGATCCACTCCGCGCTGTCGGGCGCCAGCCGCGTGTAGCCGCCGATGATCACGACCGACGACGGCGTGCCGGCGTCCCGTGCGGACGCGAACACCGTGGGATCGGGCTTGACCCACACGGTCGCGGTCGGCGCGCCGTCGACGTTGCCGCCGCCGACCGGCGCGGCGCGGCCGGTCAACGTCACTTCCGGCTGCACACCCGGCTCCGGGAACGCGACCGGCGCCGGCGTCACCGGCACGTTGATCGGGAGCGTACGGCCGGGCGGGACCATCACCCGCACCGGCTGGGTCGTCCAGCCCGCGGGCACATCGACCGTCGCCTCGATCTCGAGCGGGTCGTTGGTCCAGTTGCCCGCGGTCACGACGGCGTTCACGGACTTGCCGGCGAACAGGTCGTTCGGCACCGTCAAGGCCGTCGCGCTCACCTCGGGCACGTCGATCGGCACGCCAAGCGGGTGCAGCTCCGCCACCGCGGCGAAGTTGTTCCGCGCGGCCGTAGCCGTCAGGCGGAGCTTGCGGACGCCCTGCGCGGGCGTGGTGAGCCGCGCGGACTTCATCAGCTCCGACGCGCCCCAGGTGCTGGTGCGAACGGTGGTGAACGTCGTGCCGTCGGTGCTGACGGCCAGCGTGTAGGCGTTGATGTGCCCGTTCAGAAGACCATCGAATCGCGGCTGGTAGCGCAACTCGCTGATGTCGTAGACGCCGCCGAGGTCGATCGTGATCGACTGTGGCAGCGCGCCCGCGGCAGACCGCCAGATCGTCGACGGGTCACCATCGACAGCGCGCGACGCGTCGTCGGTGCCCTGTGAGCTCGTCGCGGTCGCCGTCATGCGGCCAGAGGGCACGCACTGCGTCGCCGGGTCCGACACGACCTTCACCGGCGTCGAGGCCAGCTGCCGGTCCCCGAGCTGGTACCCGAGCTCGTAGTCGCCGGCGGGAGCGTCCGGCGCCACCCGGACCCGGAGCGGGAGCGCGGGGTCCAGGCCAGTCGGCGTGTAGGTCGACCACTGCGAGCGCGACAGCTGCAGCGGCCCGGTCGGGCGCAGGAAGACGTCCCCGTACTGGTGGTCGGCGGTGGTGTTGTGCAGCGTGAGGCGCGTCTGCGCGTAGCCGATGCAGCGCAGGATCTCGATCTGGTCCACGCTCGTCGTGAGCTGGACGCGGTCGTCCTCGCCGCCGGGCAGGCCGATGGCGGTACCGCTGAATGCGGCGACGGCGAGCGAGAGCGCCGTGAAGCCGAGGATGCGCTTCATGCCGTCTCCATCTCCGGGTTGCCGTTTTCGACGACGTAGCTGGCGTGGGTGGTGACCGGTGCGTCCGCCCGCGTGATGTACGGGACCGTGCGGAAGTCGGTGCGCCACTCGTCCCGCGTGACCGTGGCGACCGCGTAGCCGCGCTGGCTCGTGGTCATCCGGAGATGGGGATTGGCGGCGTACAGGGCGTTCGCGTTGGGCGTCTCGACCGATCCGTCGCCGGCGCTCGAGATCGACGTGCAGGTGAACTCGGGCGCCACGATCGGGGCGCTGGAGATCCGGTAGTCGCCCTTGACGTGTGAGGCCTGGTGGCGGTGCACGTCGCCGCACAGCACCACCGGGTTGGAGACCTTTCGCTGCGCGATCGCATCGACGACCCGGATGCGGTTGGCCGCGTAGCCGTCCCAGGCGTCGTTCGGGATCGTCACGCCGGCCCCCGGATCGGAGTCGAGCTGGCCCATCAGGACCTGCTGGGCGAGGACGTTCCAGTGCGCGCCGAGGCCGCCGAGCAGCCACGCCTCCTGCTCGCCGCCCAGGATCGTGCGCGCGGGGTTGAAGCGCTCGTTGCCGGTCACCTGCGGGCTGCGGTACTGGCGCGTGTCGAGCACGTTGAACTCGACGAGGTCGCCGTAGCGGAACCGGCGGTAGAGCTGCAGGTCCGGGCCCTTGGGCTGCTGCAGCGGGCGCAGCGGCATGTTCTCCCAGTAGGCACGGTAGGCGTTGGCGCGTCGCACGAGGAACTCGGCTTCGGCCGTGCCGTCCGGGGAGGTCGCGCCGGCGTAGTTGTTGACCACCTCGTGGTCGTCCCAGGTGACCACGAACGGGGCCGCGGCGTGCGCGGCCTGCAGGTCCGGGTCGGTCTTGTAGAGCGCGTAGCGCTGGCGGTACTGGTCCAGGCTCTCGGTCGCCACCTGCGCCGAGGCCGGGATCGGCGCGTTGCGCGGGCCGCCGACCGGGTCGGTCGCGAACTCGTAGATGTAGTCGCCGAGGTGCAGGACGACGTCGACGTCCTCGTCGGCCAGGTGCTTGTAGGCGGTGTAGAAGCCCGCGTGCCAGCTCTGGCAGGAGACGAACGCGAACTTCATCGCGGCGTTGCCCGGGCCGGGCGCGGTGCGCGTGCGACCGGTCGGGCTGCGTTCGCCACCCGCGACGAAGCGGTAGAAGTACTCGCGGCCCGGCTCGAGGCCCTTCACGTCGATGTGGACGCTGTGGGCAAAC
Source organism: Solirubrobacter taibaiensis (assembly GCA_027587225.1). Lineage (GTDB taxonomy): Bacteria > Actinomycetota > Thermoleophilia > Solirubrobacterales > Solirubrobacteraceae > Solirubrobacter > Solirubrobacter taibaiensis. The sequence continues at coordinate 179,445 of JAPDDQ010000005.1, read as the reverse complement.
TCGGCATGCGCCGTGGCCGTCCCGGTCTGCACGATGCGCGTGAACGCTTCGTCGTCCGCGAGTTCCCACGCGACGTCAACCGGCGTGTACGGCATTCCGCCGAACGGGTCGAGCGCCTCGGGCGCGAGCCGCGTCCACAGCACGACCGAATCCGGCAGCGGATCACCGGACGCCACGCCGAGCGTGAACGGGTACCCCGCGAGCGAGCCCGCCCGGGCGCTCTCAGTGCCCGGCAGGCGCGTGCTGAACGCCAGCACGGCGGCCGCCCCGGCGAGCGTGAGGAAGCGGCGCCTCGTGCCCAGAAGCGCTTCCGGCCTCGCATCGGCGAGTTCATCCCTGCGGTGCTGCATCGTTCCCCGATCCCTGGTTGACGGCGGGAGTCTGTGAGCAGGGACCGGCGCGGTGGTTACTTCGGCGTGAACTCAGCAACGCTCCGTAAGCTGGTGAACAATGGTCGAAGTGACGTTGATCGCGCTGGCGCTCGTCGCCGGCGTCACCGGCGCGTGGTCGCCGTGCGGGTTCTCGATGGTGGAGACGCTCGCGCCCTCCGGCTACGCCGGGCGGATGCGGGTCACGATCGCCGCCTGCACGACGTTCGCGATCGGCGCGCTCGTGGGCGGCGCGATCACCTTCGGCGGGCTCGCGCTGTTGGGCTCGTGGCTCGGTGCCGCCGCCCCTGTGATCGCCGCCGTGATCGCGCTCGCCGCCGCCGCGCTCGAAGCGCGAGGCGCGCGGATCATGCCGCAGGTCCGCCGCCAGGTGCCCGAGTCCTGGCGCCGCGTCCTGCCCGTGTCGCTCGCGGCCGGCCTGTACGGCGTGCTGCTCGGCCTCGGCTTCACCACCTTCATCCTCACGTTCGCGGTGTGGGCGCTCGCGGGCGTGTCCGTCGCGCTCGGCGACCCGGCGCTCGGCCTGCTGGTCGGGTTGGCCTTCGGCGTGGGCCGCACGCTCCCGGTCGTGATCCTCGCCCCGTTCGGCGGCGGGACCGCGCACGCGGCGATGGCCGAGCAGCCGCGCATCCTGCGTGGATTGCGGCTCGCCGACGCCGCCGCCTTGGCCGGGGTGGCCGTCGCGCTGTTCGCCGCGCCCGCGCAGGCGCAGGTGATCGGCGCCGCCGCCGGCTTCTCCGATCCGACGGTGGACGGCGCCGCGGTCGCGTTCCACCGTCCCGGGGGCCTGGGCGAGCAGCGCGGCCCTGCGGGCGTGCAGGCGCTCCCCGGCAGCCACCCGGCGATCGGCGGGGGCCGGCAGGCCTGGATCGCCAACGGCCAGGTGGTCGTCGCCGGACTGGGCGCGATCGCCGCACCCACCGCCGACAGCGTCGCGGTATCCGGCACGTTCGTCGTCTGGCGCCAGGGGCAGGAGCTCGTCGGCGCCGCGCTCACGGACCTGGCCCCGCGCCAGCTCGTGATCGGTGCCGTCGGTCGCCCCGCGCTGAGCGGCAACCTGCTCATCTACGACGTGGATGGCCGGATCGAGTCCTTGGACCTGGTCAGCGGGGTGCGCACGATGCTGCGTCGCGAGGCCCGCGTGCAACTGCGCGGCCCGTCCGTGATCGGCGGCGAGCTCGCCTACGTGCGCGCGAGCTACACGCGCCAGCAGGTCCGCGTCGGCCGTCTGCGTCCGCAGCGCGTGTCCAGCGACGAGGCGATCTACGGCACGTACCCGACGGCCCGCCGCGACGCCGGCCATGAGCCGGGCCGGTTCCCGGCCAAGGGGCACATCAACAAGCCGCTCTGGGAGTCCCCGCCCGCGGGGATCCAGGACACCCTGACGACGACGGCCGTCCGCGCCGACGCCGTGTTCGTCACGCGGGTGCGCAAGAAGAAGGGCGCGCCGCCGGTCGCGGCCGTCCTCCAGCTCGAGCGTTAGGCGCCGCGCAGCACGACGGTGCCGCTCGGTGCCGGGTTTCCATCGCCCGGCTCGGCCGTGATCTCGATCTCCGGGAGCTTGGCGGGATCGACCGCGCCGAACAGCGTCACGTGCGTGCGCCCCTGCGGGTCGGGATGGAACGTGCCGGCGGACACGCGCTGCGGCCGGCCCGGTGTGTCCTGGGGCCCGACGAACCACACCTCGTAGTACTCGCCCTTCGGGAGCACGGGCAGATCGTCGGTGTCCAGGCGGACCGTGCGCCCTTCGCCGATCTCACGGACCTCGACCTGCGCGACCGCGTCGCCGTCGCGCAACTCGGCGCGCAGCTCGAGCTCCCCCTGGGGGCGCGTGAGCAGGAAGACCAGGAGCACCGCCGCACCGATGGGCACGAGCGCGATCCGCCACCACGGGCGCGAGCGGCGGATTGGCCGCGCGGCCGCACCGTCGATCTCCGCGGCCGCCGCCATCGCCCGCAGCGTGCGCTCGCGCAGCTCCGGCGGCGGCTCGGGCAGCGGCGGCGCGGCCTTCAGGCGCGCGATCAGGTCGGGATCGTCGGTCATGTCTCGTCGAGCGCGGCGCGGAGCGCGCGCAGCGCGTTGGAGGTGCGGGACTTCACGGTCCCGAGTGGGATGCCGAGCCGCTCGGCGATCGCGGGCTGGGCCAGGTCGCGGTCATAGGCCAGTTCGAGCATCTCACGGTGCTGCTCCGGCAGCTCGGCCATCGCGGCCCGCAGGTCGATCTCGGCCACCAGCGCGTCGAAGGCGTCGTCGCCCTGGTCGGCCAGCTCCAGCGGCAGTTCGGTCGTAAGCCCCGGGCCCGCCGTGCGCCGGCGATGCAAGTCGATCGCGCTGCGCCGAGCGATCGTGAACAGCAGCGCCCGCACCGTCCCGCGCGACGCGTCGAACCGCGGCGCGGCGCGCAGGAGTCCGACGAACGTCTCCTGCACGAGGTCCTCGGCGAGCGCCCGATCGCCCAGCAACCGCGTCCCGAGCGCGAGGATCCGCCGCGCGTAGCGGTCATAGAGCACCCCGGCGGCCGGGTCATGGCGCCCGTCAGCCAGCGCCCGCAGGAGCGGCAGGTCGGCGTCGGACGCCTCGCGAGAATGCCGGGCGGACAAGGGCCTCAACGCAGAGGTGCTGTTACCCCTGTCGAGGCTGACTGAACAATCCGCGCCGATCACCGGCCATGAGCCCCGTAGCGGTCATTGCCCAGTTACATCGCAGCGGAGGCGCGAATGGTTCACGCACGACAACTGCGAGCACGCCCGCTGTCCGCCGCGTCAAGAAACCCGTGCCCAGACGGTCGAGGCGGGCCACGAGGTCGTCACGGGTTTCTTGACCCGTCGGGGCGGGCGTGCTGATTGCGGGTGAGGCGGGTGCCCCGCACTGCGTGAACGCCGAGGCGTTCACGTCTTCCCACGCCGAGGGACGGCGCACGCCACGGGTGGCGCGTTGCCGCTCATCCCCGGCGGGGTGCCTCAACCTGGCGTCACCCCTCGACGCTCAGTTGACACACCCCCTTTGCGGGACGCCACGCGAGCGTCGCTAGCCGAGCCAGTCTTCGAGGACAGGGAGGAGCGAGCTGGCGTCATCGACGACCGCGTCCGCCTCGGCCAACGCTTCCACCGCGTATGGGCCCGTAGCCACGGCGGCCACACGCACCTCATCCACCCGCGCACACGCGATGTCCCGCGGGGTGTCACCGATCACCACGGTCCGCTCGCGCGACCACGGGGGCGAAGAAGCCCGGCCCCGCGCGATCGCCGGCAACCGGCCGCGGTCCTCGTCGTCGGAGCCGAAGCCGCCCTGGCCGGGCTCGAAGTAGTGACCGATGCCGGCCGCGGCGAGCTTGATCCGCGCGACCGGCTCGAGGTTGCCGGTCACCAAGGCCAACCGGAACTCGGAGGGCCGTGCCGACAACGCCTCGAGCAGGTCCACCATCCCCGGTGCCACCTTGGCGCTCAGATCGTCCGGGCACAGCCGTTCGTACTCGGTGACGCACGCGTCCAGCCAGGCGTCGTCGACCTCGGACACGCCGACTGCGGCGAGCAGGTCGCGCGTGATCGCGCGATCCGTGCGTCCCGCGTAGTCCACGCCGTCCACGCCCATCAGGTCGACGCCGTGCACCGCGCCCGCCGCTGTGCGCAGGGCGAGCGCGTGTTCCACGGAGGCCCGCTGCAGGAGCGTGCCGTCGATATCGAACAGCAGTAACAGCAACTAGCGCTTGAAATCGGCGTCTGCCGGCAGCCGCAGCGCGAACGCCGCGATCAGCCGCGCGGCCGCCACGACGTCGCTCAGCTGGACCATCTCCACCGGCGAGTGCATGTAGCGCAGCGGCACGGAGACCACCGAGGTGGGGATGCCGGCGCGTGAGATGTGGATCGCGTCGGCGTCGGTGCCCGTGCCGCGCGCGGAGGCGTCGACGGTGAACGGGATGCCCTCGGCCTCGGCCGTCTCGTACAGCAGCTCGAACAGCAACGGGTCCAAAGTCGACCCCCGCGTGAGAACCGCCCCGGACCCGAACCGGTGCTTGCCCAGCTCCTGCTCGGAGATGCCCGGCTGGTCGGTGGCGAAGGTCACGTCGACCGCGATGGCCACGTCGGGCCGCAGCGAGTACGCGGTCGTGCGCGAGCCGCCGAAGCTGATCTCCTCCTGGGCGACCGCCGCGGCGTACACGTCGCCCGGCGCGCCGCCGGCCTCCGCGACCAGCCGCGCGGCCTCCAGGGCCACGTAACACCCGAGCCGGTTGTCCATCGAGCGCGACACGTAGCGCCCGCCCGGGAACTCGACCGGCTCGCCGGCGATCACCGCGACGTCGCCGATCCGGACCAGCCCGCGGGCCTCGTCGCCCGAGGCCGCGCCGATGTCGATGTGCAGGTTCTTGAGCTCCGGGACCTTCTTGCGGTCCTCGTCCTTCATCAGGTGGATCGGCTTCTTGCCGACCACGCCCGGGACGACGCCGCCGCGGGTGGAGATGTCCACCCGCTGGCCGACGAGCACGACCGGGTCCCACCCGCCGACGCCGGTGAACCACAGGAACCCGTCGTCGTCGATGTGGTGGACGATCAGCCCGATCTCGTCGATGTGCCCGACCACGGCCACGGAACGGCCGCCGCCCACACCCGGGACCCGCGCCACCGTGGAGCCCACGGTGTCATGCGTCACCTCGGCGAACGCCGACGCCGCCTCACGGAACACCGCGGCGGGCGCGTGCTCGTACCCGGACGGGCCGGCTGCGGTGAGCAGCCGGCGCAGGGTCTCCGGTAGCGGCACCTAGGCCGCCAGCAGCTGTCGCAGCACGAACGGCAGGATGCCGCCGTGCTGGTAGTAGTGCACTTCCTTCGGGGTGTCGATGCGCACGCGGACCTTGAACTCCTTGTCGTCGGCGCGCACCGTCACCTCCTTCGCCTCGCCGCCCTCGACGCCGGTGATGGAGAACTCCTCCTCCCCGGTGAGCCCGAGCGACTCGGCGCTGTCGCCGTCCGCGAACTGCAGCGGCAGCACGCCCATGCCCACGAGGTTGGAGCGGTGGATGCGCTCGTAGGACTCGGCGATGACGGCGCGCACGCCGAGCAGGTTCGTGCCCTTGGCCGCCCAGTCCCGCGAGGAGCCGGAGCCGTACTCCTTGCCCGCGAGCACGATCAGTGGCGTCCCTTCCTCGGCGTACTTCAAGGACGCGTCGTAGATCGACATCTCCTCGCCCCCGGGCATGTGGCGCGTGACGCCGCCCTCGGTGCCCGGCGCGAGCTGGTTGCGCAGGCGGATGTTCGCGAACGTGCCGCGCACCATCACCTCGTGGTTGCCGCGGCGGGAGCCGTAGGAGTTGAAGTCCTTCTTCTCGACGCCGTGCTCCTGCAGGTACTTGCCCGCGGGCGAGTCGGCCTTGATCGAGCCGGCCGGGGAGATGTGGTCCGTCGTGACCGAGTCACCGAGCTTGGCGAGCACGCGCGCGCCCTCGATGTCGGCCGGCGTGGACGGCTCCTTCGGGATGTCCTCCAGGAACGAGGGGCGCCGCACGTACGTGGAGTCGTCGGCCCAGGCGAAGCGGTCGCCCTCCGGGATCTGGAGGCTGCGCCAGCGCTCGTCGCCCTCGAAGGCCGAGCCGTAGGACTTCTTGAACATCTCCTCGTGCACCGAGGACTCGACGAGGTCGGCTACCTCCCGCGTCGTGGGCCAGATGTCCTTGAGGTACACGTCCTCGCCGTCCGAGCCCACGCCGAGCGGCTGGTCGAGCAGGTCGATGTCCATCGTGCCCGCGAGCGCGTAGGCGACCACCAGCGGCGGCGAGGCCAGGTAGTTCATCTTCACGTCCGGGTTGATCCGGCCCTCGAAGTTGCGGTTGCCCGACAGCACGGACACGACCGCGAGGTCCTCGGCGTTGACGACGTCCGAGACCTCCTGCGGCAGCGGGCCCGAGTTACCGATGCACGTCGTGCAGCCGAAGCCGACGAGGTGGAAGCCGAGCGACTCGAGGTCCTCGATCAGGCCCGCCTGCTCGTAGTACTCCATGACGACCTTCGAGCCCGGCGCGAGCGATGTCTTCACCCACGGCTTGGACTTCAGGCCGCGCTCACGCGCCTTCCTCGCCACGAGCCCGGCGGCCAGCATCACCGACGGGTTCGACGTGTTCGTACACGAGGTGATGGCCGCGATCACGACGTGGCCGTGGTCGAGCTCGGTCTCCGTGCCGTCGGCCATCGCGAACGGGACGGCCTTCGACACGCGCTCGGCGACCTGGACCCGGGAGCCCTCGTGCGGTGCCTCCGAGTCGTCGTGGCCGGAGCCGTTGCCGTTGTGCGCGGGCGGGTCGGAGGCCGGGAAGGACTCCTCGGCCTCCTCGTCGACGTCGGTGCCGCCGGCGGTGTGCGCGACGGGCTCCGGGTCGGGGAGGATGTCCTCCAGCGCGCCGCGGAAGGCGGACTTGGACTCGGTCAGGACCACGCGGTCCTGCGGGCGCTTGGGGCCGGCGAGCGACGGGACGACCGTGCTCAGGTCCAGCTCCAGCGTCTCGCTGTAGGTCGGCTCCTCGGAGTTCTCGTCGTGCCACAGACCCTGCGCGCGGGCGTAGGCCTCGACGATCTCGCACTGCTCCTCGGTGCGGCCCGTGAAGCGCATGTACCGGATCGTCTCGTCGTCGATCGGGAAGATCGCGCACGTGGAGCCGAACTCCGGGCTCATGTTGCCGATCGTCGCGCGGTCGGCGAGCGGCGTGTTGGCCACGCCCGCGCCGTAGAACTCGACGAACTTGCCGACGACCTTGTGCTCGCGCAGCATCTGCGTGATCGTGAGCACGAGATCGGTGGCGGTCGCGCCCTCCGGCAGCTCGCCGTTGAGCTTGAAGCCGACGACGCGCGGGATCAGCATCGGGATCGCCTGGCCGAGCATCGCGGCCTCGGCCTCGATGCCGCCGACGCCCCAGCCCAGCACGCCCAGGCCGTTGATCATCGTCGTGTGCGAGTCGGTGCCCACGAGTGTGTCCGGGTACAGCACCCCGTCCTTCTCGAAGACGGTGCGCGCGAGGTACTCGAGGTTGACCTGGTGGACGATGCCGGTCTCCGGCGGGACGACCACGAAGCCCTCGAAGGCCGTCTGGCCCCAGCGCAGGAACTCGTAGCGCTCCTGGTTGCGCTCGTACTCGCGCTCGGTGTTGAAGCGCAGCGCCTCACGGGTGCCGAAGGCGTCGACCTGCACCGAGTGGTCGATGACCAGCTCGGCCGGGACCAGCGGGTTGATCTTCTCGGGATCGCCACCCAGGTCGGACATCGCGTCGCGCAGCGCCGCGAGGTCCACGATCGCCGGCACGCCGGTGAAGTCCTGCATCACCACGCGAGCGGGCGTGAAGGCGATCTCCTTGGAGGGCTCCGCGTTGTGGTCCCAGCTCGCGAGCGCCTCGATGTCCTCCTTGCGGACCGAGACGCCGTCCTCGGTACGCAGGAGGTTCTCGAGCAGAACCTTCAGCGAGAACGGCAGGCGCGCGACGTCGAACTTCTCCTGCAGCGCGTCCAGGCGGTAAATCTCATAGGAACGCCCGCCGACTTCGAGGTCGGCCTGAGCGTTGAACGAATTGTCTGACACAGTTTTCTACTCCCGTAGGAGGGGATTTTCGTGCCAGTGAGCCTACCCCTGTAGCGCTTTAACAGCCTCAAGGGCGCCGTCGACGTCCGCCGCGTCCACGTGCAGGGAGGTTCCGAGCCGCACATGCGCCTCCGCGTAGGGCGTGACCGAGGCGCGAATTCGGCGCTCTGCAAGGCGAGAGACGACCTGACCCGGGCTGAGGCCCGCGACGTCGAAGCAGACGATCCCGGATGAGATCTCGGGAGAGCGCGGCGTCACCAAGGTCACGTGCCGCATGCGCGCGAGGCCGTCCTTGAGGCGCGTCGCCAGCCCGTGGGTGCGATCGGCGACCTTCCCGCGGCCGAGCCGCCGCTGCCAGTCGAACGCCTGTGCCAGCGCCCAGCGGTGCTCGAACGAGTGGTAGCCGCCGGGCGTGAACAGCGCGCCCACGTTCTCGACGTCGATCGGCTCGACGGAGCCGCCCTGCATCCAGGCGCCGTAGGGCTCGCCGCTGAACGACGGGATCACCGGCCGCAGCTTGTCCCAGGCCTTGAGCGACCAGATCAGACCCGTGCCGCGTGGACCGCCCAGCCATTTATGCGTGCCCGCGACCAGCACATCGCACAGGTGGATGTCCACCGGGTCGGGCTCCACACCCAGTGCGTGCACGCCGTCGACGACGAGCGTGACCTCGTTCCCGAGCGCGGCCCGCAGCTTCACCAGCGGCAGCTTCACGCCGGTTCCGGAGTGGACCCAGGTCAGCGCGACGACCTTCGTGCGGGCCGTGAGCGCACCTTTGAGCGCGCCGATCATCGCCTCCGCACTCGCCGCCGCCGGATCGTCGTACAGGCGCACCTTGCGAACCATGGCCCCGCTCAGCCGCAGCGATTCGTGCGTCGCGTAGTGGTCGTGCTCGGTGGTGAGCACCTCGTCGCCGGGCTGCAAGAGGCCGCGGTAGGTCAGCGCGAGCCCCATCGTGGTCGAGTCCACGAACGCGAGCGTCGACGGCTGCACGCCCAAGTACCGCCCGCCCGCCACCGCGACCGCTTTGTCGAGCGCCCCCTCGTGGCGCCGCAGATAATCGGCCGCGCCCCGGTCGAGGCCGCGCCGGTGGCGCTCGATCGCGTCGCGCACGGGCTTCGGGTGCGCCGCGAACAGGAACGCGTCGAAGTGGCGCCAGCCCGCCGCGAGGGCGAACGTGCTGGGCGGGGCGGCCGCCGCGACGGATTTCTTCCCGCACCCGGCCACCGCCAGCGCGGCCCCGCCGGCGAGCAGCTCCTTACGGGTGACACCCATGGTTCGACCGTACAGCTCCCGAGGGGACGAGCCGTCAGGCGAGTGCCCGACAGCGAATGCGAGCGCGCAGCGCGAGCATTTGCGGTACTCCCCATCCAAAGGTTCGGTTCCCCCACTGGCGCGGGGATCCCGGCGCCTCTTACGATCGCGGCGTGCTCATACGGACGACGATCGGACTCGGCGCCGCCGCCGCCGGCCTCACGGCCCTCACCTACGGGATCGCCCAGGCGATAGAGAACGGCAGCTGCGGAGTGGACGAGTACGGGAACACGCTCGGCGCGCCGTGCCCGGAGGGCTTCGGCCCGATGATCGTGCTGATGGTCCTCGGCTCGTTCGTGGCGCTCGCCGGCGCCGCGCTGGCCAGCTCGCTCGTGCGCTTCATCCTCCCGATCATCGTCGCCGTCTGCGCGGGTGTCGTGCTCGGCTTCCTCGACGTCCACGAGACGGACACGCGGCCGGGGCTCGAGATCATCGCGGTCGTCGCCGCCCCGATGGTCCTGTTCACCGTCCCGTTCGTCGGCAAGCGCCGCACGCGCGGGTTCGTCGTCCAGCCGCAGCACGCCGAGCAGTTCAACCAGATGGCCGCGTCCTTCAGCGCGCCGCAGACCCCGCCACCGCCCGCCACCGAGCCGACGTTCACCGCCCCGGCGCCGCAGTGGGAGCACAAGCACACGCCGGGGGACCCGGAGGCGATCGCAGCCCGCCTGCGCCAGCTCGACCAGCTCAAGGAGTCCGGGCTGCTCGACGACGCGGCCTACGCCGAACAGCGCAAGCGCATCCTGGCGGAGCTGTAAATGCGCGCCCTCACGGTCTTCTTCGCCCTGCTGGCGACCCTCGCCGGTGCCTACGCCGGCTTCTACGTCATGCGCGAGCTCGGCCCTGACGACCTCACGGGCCAGTACGGCCGGGGCGCGGCGACGATCGACGGCAACCTCATGCAGTCCAAGAACTTCGTGCGGGTCGTCGAGGCGCTCGAGCGCGAGCTCGGCCCGGACGGCCGGATCCAGAACCTCAACGTCGAACTGCTCCAGGCCGACGTCACGGCCGTCGAGGGCGGCCGGCTCGTGCGGGTCGAGATCGACGCCGCCGGCCGCTCCCAGAAGCGCGATGTCGGCGACTCCACCCCGTCCGGCACGATGCCCGTGTCCAAGCTGGACCCGAAGGCGCTCGACCGCATCACCAAGGCCGCGCGCAAAGAGACGGGTGAGCCCGTCGAGAAGCTCTCGCTGTATGGCTCAAGCCGGCAGTGGAACGTCGACATGCTGCGCGGCGAGCCCGACAGCTTCATCGCCAACCTCAACGGCAAGGGCCTGCGCCTGAGTGGCGAGGAGAACCCCGAGCCGGGCGGCGCCGAGCCGGACTCGCTGATGCGGGCCAAGAACTTCCAGAAGGTGCTGGACGCGATCGGGAAGGAGGGCAACCGCGTGCTCGACATCACGCTGTGGCCCGAGCGCGCATCGGTCGTGGTCGAGAAGGACGGCCGCGCCGTCAACCTCCAGTTCGGCTTCGACGCCGAGCTCACAAACCGCGACGTGGCGGCGCTCAACGGCGCCCAGACCGAGTCGATCCCACTCAAGAGCATCGATCCCAAGGCGCTCGAGCGGATGGCCAAGAGCAAGTACGTGAAGGGCCTCAAGAACGCGATGTACGCGATCCTGCGCCCGGCGGGCGTGTTCGAGGACGCGCCGCAGTGGCTGCTGTACCTGCCCGAGGGCAACGACCCGACCTATGTGACCGCGAGCATCAAGGGGCGCGGCCTGTCCTGGCCCGGGCGCGGGTAGAGGCGGCCCATGGAAGAGAACAAGGGCGAATGGGCCGAGGTGGCCGAACAGGGCATCGCGCCCACCGACGATGACGACGGCACGACCGGCCGCACCACCGGCGACGACTCCCCCGCGACGGCCGAGGGCATCGACCTGACCGCGGGCGACGACGCTGACGCGACCACCGACGGTGGGGCCGAGCGCCCCCAGGACGCGGAGCCTGACCTCAAGGACGCGACGCAGCCACCCCGCGCGGTGGATCAGTAGCGCGTGGCGCGCCGGGCTGGGCTCCTACTGTTCGTCCTTGTCGCGCTCGCCGCGGCCGGCCCGGCCCACGCGGTGCCCGGCGCGCTGCGGCAGCTCGAGGGCCCGGCGGGGTGCGTGGCCAACGCGCTGACCGGTTGCACCCCGGCCCGCGGGCTGGACAAGGTGTCCGGGCTCGCGCTGAGCCCGGACGGCCGCTTCCTGTACGCCGTCTCCGCCTACACCGGCAGCGAGCACGCGCTGACCGCCTTCGCCCGGGATCCGATCGACGGCCGCCTCACGCAGCTCGACGGCCCGGGCGGGTGCGTGAGCCAGGTGGCCGTGCGGGGGTGCGGGCGCGGTCACGGCCTACGGGGCGCCATCGACGTCACGGTGAGCGGTGACGGACGCAACGTCTACGTCGCCGCCCCGTACAACCGGAGCCCGTCCGACACGGACGGCGCGGTCGCGATCTTCACGCGCGACCCCGATACCGGCGCCGTCGCGCAACTTCCCGGCCGCGCCGGCTGCGTCTCCGAGGCAGGTCGCGACGGGTGCGCGCGCGGGCGGGCGCTGGACGGGGTGGCCGGTGTGACCGTGAGCCCCGACGGGCGCCGGGTGTACGCCGTCGCCGGCGACTCCGGGGCCGTCGTCACGTTCGCGCGTGAGCCCGCCACCGGCTCCCTGCGCCAGCTCGCCGGCCGGGCCGGCTGCGTGCGCGAGGGCGGCGGCTTCGGCTGTGCGCGAGGCCGCGGGCTCGAGAGCGCTGTCGGGCTCGTCGCGAGCCCCGATGGCCGCAACGTCTACGTGGCCGCTTCGCTGCAGAGCCACACGGTCAGCGTGTTCGCGACCGACGCGGCCACGGGACAGCTCCGCCAGCTCGGCGGCCGGCACGGCTGCGTGAGCACGCGCGGTGCTCATGGCTGCGCAGCCGCCCGGGGCGGCCTGCGAGCCGCCGTCAACGTCGCCATCAGCGCGGACGGCACCAGCGTGTACGTGGCCGCGTTCCAGAGCGAGACGATCACGCAGCTTCGGCGTGACCCGGCCACGGGGCGGCTGCGCCCCGAGCCGCCCGTGCGAGCGGGTGTAGCCACCGGCCTCGCCGTCGCGCCCGACGGTCGCAGCGTCTACGTCACCGACACCGACGGCAACGCCGTGCGGCCGTTCGCCCGCGACGCGGCGACAGGGCAGCTGCGGCCGCTGCCGGACGGTGAGGGCTGCGTCGCGTCCATCCATCCGGCCTGCGTCGCCGCGCGCGGACTCGCGTACGCGTTCGCCGTCGTGGTGTCACCCGACGGGCGCAACGTCTACGTCGCGGGCGAGTACGACGACGCGATCGCCGTCTTCGCCCGCGCGGCCGCTCAGTGAACCTCTGACGGGACGCGCCGGCGGTCGCCGGACATCTCGAACACCCAGAAGTCCTCGCCCATGACGGGCACGCTGACGTTGTAGACCGGCACCTCGCCCAGCCGGCCCTCGAACGTGCCCGCGTGGGCGTGCCCGTGCAGGACCATGTCCGGGTTGTGCTCGAGCAGTGGCGGCGCCAGCCGGTCGGTGCCGAGGAACGTCCAGATCGTCTCGCGCTCGCCCACGAGCGTCTCGGTGGTCGGCGCGTAGTGCATGAGCACGATCCGGAACGGACACAGCTGGATCGCGCGCAGGCCCTCGTCGAGCGCCTCCGCCTCGATCACGCTCTCGCGGTACACGCCGCGCAGCGACGGCTCGCCGAAATCCGGCAGGTGCGAGCCCGGGAAGCCGCCCATGAAGCCCTTCACGCCCGCGATCCCGAGCTGCGTGCCGCAGAGCTCGATCACCTCGTGCGAATGGTCTTTGTCGAGGACGATGACGCCGGCGGCCTGCAACACGGCCTTGAACTCGTCCGCGCGGTTCACGTGCCAGTCGTGGTTGCCGAGCACGGTCAGCACGGGGACACCGATGTCGCGCACGGCGTCGGCGACGATCTGGGCCTGCTCGGGCTCACCGTGCGTGGTGAGGTCGCCGGCGAGCAGGATCACGTCCACGCGATCCTCCAGCGCGGCGAACGTGGCGTTCGCGCGCTCGCGGTCGTCAGCGCGCTCGCCGTAGTGCATGTCACCCGCGGCGGCGATCCGGATCCGGCATTCGTCACGCCGCTCGGCCGGGCGCCCGTCGGTGGTGATCGTCGAGCTCATATCCAAAACGGCTACCCGATCCGGCGCGCCGGGTAGCCCGTTCACATGGCCACGGATGAGCAGAGCCCGTTCTCGGAGCTCGAGGACTCGCTGAAGAAGTCCGCCGCTGCCCTGCGTGGGGCCGATGTGCCGTTCCTGCTCGGGGGGAGCCTCGCGAGCTGGGCGCGCGGTGGTCCCGAGACCCGCCACGACCTCGACCTGATGCTCAAGCCCGAGGATGTCGAGCGCGCGGTCGCCGCGCTGGAAGAGGCCGGCATGCGGTTCGAGGACCCGCCGGAGGAGTGGTTGGTGAAGGTCTGGGACGGCGAGATCCTCGTCGATCTGATCCATCATCCAAAAGGAACGCGGGTGGACGACGCCCTGATCGAGCGCGGAGAGGTAATGTCCGTGCTTGGCATGGAGATGCGCGTGATGGCGCTCGAGGACGTGCTCGTGACGAAACTCATGGCGTTGGATGAACATGCGCTGCGTTACGAGTCGTTGCTCGCCATCTCCCGCGCGCTGCGCGAGCGCATCGATTGGGACGACGTCCGCTCCCGTACCCAGGAGTCCACCTGGGCCCGGGCGTACTTCGTCATGCTGGAAGGCCTCGGCATCGTTGCCGAGGCGAGTCCGTCGACCGGTGGTCACGAGACCCGCGTGCGCGTGTTGACGCCTCGCGGTTCCGCCGCCGCAAACGTGGGGTAGGCGCAGCTGAATATGGCCGAACCGATCACGCAGGCCCGCCTCCGGGCACTCTCCGCCGTGCACCCTGATCAGGGTCGCGTGCTGTCCGTGTTCCTGAATCTGGACCCGACCTCGTTCGCCACGCCCGCGGCACGATCTTCCGCCATCACCTCGGTGATGACCGCCGCGTCGCACAAGGTCGACGAGAGCGAAGGGCTCTCGCACGACGAGCGCATCGGGTTGCGGAACGACGTCGAGCGCGTGCGCGGCGTCCTGGAGGGCTCGGACATCGCGCAGAACGGCACGCGTGCCGTCGCGGTCTACGCGTGCGGAGCCGAGGGCCTGCTCGAGGTCGTCAAGCTCCGCCGCCCGGTCAACAACAAGGTCGTGCTCGACCGCACCGCGTTCGTCGAGCCGCTGGTGATGCAGGGCACCGACGAGAACTGGATGGTGCTGCTGACGAACCGCCGCGCCGCGCGGCTGTTCTTCGGCCCGGGTGACGCGCTCGAGGAGACCGACCGGCTCGTCGACGATGTCCACCAGCAGCACGGCAAGGGCGGCTGGTCGCAGTCCAACTACCAGCGTTCAGTCGACAAGGAGGTCTCCGACCACCTCCAGAACGCCGCCGACCTCGCGTTCAAGCTCTACAAGGAGCGCGGCGCGGACCGGGTGCTGGTGAGCGTGCCGGCCGAGCTGCACGCGGAGTTCAAGAGCAAGCTGCACCCGTACCTGATCGAGCGTGCCGTCGGCAAGATCTCGGTCGACGTGGAGAACGCGTCGCTCGATGACGTGTGCGCGGCGGCACGGCCGGAGATCACGGCTCACGTCATGCGCCTCGAGCGTGAGGCGCTGGACCGCCTGCAGGCCGGTGTCGGCAGCGGCGGGCGCGGTGCGGCGGGCATCGCCGAGGTGCTGGACGCCCTGAACCAGGCGCGCGTGGAGACGCTGCTGATCGCGGAGAACTTCCAGATCCCCGGCCGCATCGACTTCCAGGCCGGGCTGCTGCTGCCCGAGGGCCGCGACGACGGCGAGCCGGTGGACAACATCGTCGAGCCGGCGATCGAGAAGGCGATCGAGCAGTCCGCGAACGCGATGGTGGTCCGCCACCACACCGACCTGGACGAGATCGGCGGCATCGGGGCGGTTCTGCGCTTTTGAAGGTTGCCGTTCTAGGCACGGGCATCATGGGCGCGCCGATGGCGCGCAACCTCGCGTCCGCGGGGCATGAGGTCCGTGCCTGGAACCGGACCGCGGCCAAGGCCGAGGGGCTGGGCGCCACGGTGGCGGCCAGCCCGGTCGAGGCGGTCGAAGGCGCCGAGGTGATCATCACGATGCTCGCCGACGGGCCGACCGTCGCGGCCGTGATGGATGACGTCACGCTGGCCGACGACGTCATCTGGTGGCAGGCGAGCACCGTCGGCGTCGAGTGGGTGACGAAGTTCGCGCCGCACGTCGACGGGCCGGTGATGGGCACGCGCCAGCCCGCCGAGGAGGGCAAGCTCACCGTGCTGGCCTCCGGGCCCGGGCGCGAGCGGCTGGGCGAGATCTTCGCGCCGGTGTCCGCCAAGGTCATCGACCTGGGTGAGGAGATCGGCGCCGGCCAGCGGATGAAGCTCGTCGGCAACTCGTGGGTGCTCGGGCTGGTCGAGGCGCTGGCGGAGACGATCGCGCTCGCCGAGCAGCTCGGCGTGGACCCGAAGGACTTCCTGGCGATGATCGAGGGCGGCCTGATGTTCGCGCCCTACGCCAAGATCAAGGGCGAAGCGATGATCGCGCGCGAGTTCCCGCCGTCGTTCCCGCTCGCTTTGGCGGCGAAGGACGCGGGGCTGATCACCGAAGCCGCGCCCAACCTCCCGCTGGCCAAGCTCGTCCGTGACCAGATGCTCAAGGTCGTGGACGCCGGGCATGGCGACGACGACATGTCGGCCACAATCAGGGCCCTATGGCAAGAGCCCTCGTAATCGTCGACTTCCAGAACGACTTCACGCCGGGCGGCGCCTTGGCCGTCCCGCACGGTGACGAGATCGCCGACCGCATCAACGCGCTGGCGGCGTCCGGCGACTTCGAGCTCGTCGTCGCCACGCGCGACTGGCATCCCGCCGACCACAACTCCTTCGCCGAGCAGGGCGGGCCGTGGCCCGTGCACTGCGTCGCGGGCACGCAGGGCGCGCAGCTGCATCCCGCCCTCGTGCAGCTGCCGATCGACGTCATCGTCGACAAGGGCCAGGCCGTGGACACTGACGGCTACAGCGGTTTCGAGGGCACCGACCTCGAAACGATCCTGCGCGAACGCGCGATCACGCAGGTGATGGTCGTGGGTCTGGCGACGGACTACTGCGTCAAGAACACGGCGCTGGACGCGCTACGGGCCGGCTTCCAGGTCACCGTCGACCACACCGCCGTCCGCGGCGTCGAGGTCGAGGCGGGTGATTCCGAGCGCGCGCTGGACGAGGTCCGCGCCGCCGGCGGCGTGATGGCGTGAACCGCGGGCGGGACCGGCTGCTCACCCAGCTGCGCCCGCAGATCGACGACGAGCGTGTGTTGCAGGCCATGGCCGCCGTGCCGCGCGACCGGTTCGTCCCGGCCGCGCTGCGGCGGGACGCCTGGCAGAACGTGCCGCTGCCGATCGGCAACGAGCAGACGATCTCCCAGCCGTTGGTCGTCGCGCGCATGTGCGAGCTCCTGGAGCTGCGCGGCGACGAGCGGATCCTCGACATCGGCACCGGGTCGGGCTACCACGCCGCCGTGCTGGCGCTCCTGGGCGCACACGTGTGGAGCATCGAGCGCCACCCGGCGTTGTCCGAGCAGGCGGGCGAGAACCTGGCCGCGGCCGGGATCGGCAACGTGACGCTGCTCGTCGGCGACGGCGCGCGCGGGCTGCCGGAGGAGGCGCCGTTCGACGCCATCAACGTCGCGGCCGCCGCGACCGCGGTCCCGCCCGCGCTGGAAGACCAGCTCGTCGCAGGCGGGAAGTTGGTCGTGCCGGTCAACGACCGGCTCTACGTGGTCGAGCGCACGGCCGACGGGGTCGAGCGACGCGCCCTGGAGCGCGTCCGCTTCGTTCCGTTGATCTAGCGGAAGGGCCGCGCGTTGTCCGCGCAGATGATGTTGGCCTTGAACTTGCTCGGGGAGCCGTTGTCCCGGAACAGGATCTGGTAGCTGCCGGCGAACGGCGTGATCCCGACGATGTGGTCCTCGGGGTCGGTCGACTGCGCGCCCGCGCTGATCGCGATGTCGTCACCGTCGCAGCTGAGTCCGGCGTTCAGGGCGTGCAGCAGGAACGTCTTGCTGCCGGTCGAGTTCGTGACCAGCTGCGGCGTGCCGTTGCTGTAGATGCGCGACGGCAGGAAGTCCGTCTCGTCCCGGCCATCGAGCTCGTCGACGTTCAGGTTGGAGGCCTTGCCCGCGTCGTTGCTGACCGCGATCGGCGGCTTGCCCGGCTGGACGTTGATGTCGATGCCGCGCGCGATGCCCGTGCCGTCGTTGTCGACCCGCAGCGCGGCGCCGATGCCCTTCTCGCCACGGACGACCCGCAGCACGCCGCTGCTGAGCGTGTCGTTGGCCGTGATCGTCGTGGACGCCTGCTGGATCTTGTTGTCCTGCCCGAGCTTGAACGGATCGCCCGGGACCGCGTCCGTCGCCGCGAACGCGACTGTCGGTACGGCCAGGAAGCCGAGGGTGATCGCGGCCAGGAAACGCTTGTTCTTGATGTGAGGCATGCCGGAGGAGACGCGGCCGGCATGCCGACATTCCGAAGTCGGGATTCCCTACTTGACGGTGTCGAGGCGAGGATTCGGCCGGTATTCGCGGCCCACCTTGGCCGCCGGCTGCCCGTTGTTGAGCACGACGTCGGCGGTGTAGTCGTTCGAGCCGCGGATCAGCGAGGAGCCGACACCGTAGGAGTCCACCGGCACGCCCGCCGCCTCGAACGCGCGGATCCGGTCCGCGTTGAAACCGCCGGAGACGACGATGTGGACGTCCTTGTAGCCGTGGGCATCCAGCTCGGAGCGGGTGAGCTCGACCAGCTCCGCAGCCACGCCCTTCGGCGCCTGGTCGCCGTGCAGGCGACGCAGGGACTCGTCGGCCAGCGTGTTCGAGGTGTCCAGGCGCACGCCCCAGAGATCGTCGCCGAGCGCGTCGGCGACCTCCAGCGCGGTCTTGACGCTGTCGTTCTTGAAGTCCACGAGCACGGTCACGTTCATGTCGCGGCCGAAGCGATCGGCGAACTTGCGCGCGGCGAGCGCGGTGTCACCGCCGTACGCGGCGATCAGGGCGTGCGGGACGGTGCCGACGCCGCGCCCGCCCCACCACGAGGCCTGCGCGTCGGTGGACACGCCGATCGAGCCGCCGATGTGCGCCGACCAGCCGTCGCCCGTCTGCACCAGCCAGTGGTCGTGGCGGGCGGGGAAGTACAGGATCGGCTTGCCGTGGGCGGCCTCGACCACCTCGCGCACGTTGCGCATGATCAGCGTGCGGCGCGCCATCACGCCCAGGTAGACCGTCTCGAGGTGGGCGAACTCCGAGTAGTCGCCCTCGATCGTCATCACGGTTTCCCAGGGCTCGATCTCGTCGCCCTCGTGCAGCGCCTTGACCTCGAGCTTGTCCCAGCCGTTGATCCAGACGTCGCCCTCGTAGTGCCCCGCGCCCTGCTTGAGCACCGCGACCGCCTCGTCGACCCCGCCCAGGATCGACTCCTTGCGCTGGAAGACCTGCATCAGCACCCGCGGGTGGTGGTCGTCCGCCTCCAGCAGCTGCTTCGTCAGGTTGAAGTAGGTGTCGGAGTAGTAGCCCTCGCGGATCTTCTCGACCGGCAGCCGGAAGACCGACGGGGGAAGACGGACACGCTCACGGGTCGCCATGACCCAAATAGCCTACGAGGCTTCGATGACCCCGGTCGCCGTCAGCGCGATCACGAGCACGCCGAGCGCCACGCGATAGACGACGAAGATCATCGTGGAATGGCTCGTCAACCACCGCAGCAGCCACGCGATCGCCGCGTAGCCGACGATGAACGCCGCGAGCGTCGCCAGCGCCGTCTCGACCGCCCCCGCACCGCCCGGATCGCCGATCTTGCGCATCTCGAACAGGCCTGAGAGCACGACGGCGGGCACCGACAGCAGGAAGGAGTAACGGGCGGCGGCGGCGCGATCGAAGCCGAAGAACAGGCCCGCGGTGATCGTCGCGCCCGAGCGCGAGACGCCCGGGATGAGCGCCATGGCCTGTGCGAAGCCGATGACGACGGCGTCGCGCGCCTTGATGTCCTCGAGCTTGCGCTCGTGCTTGGCCACCTTCTCGGCCAGCAGCAGCACCAGACCCAGCACGATCAACGTCGTGCCGACGAGGTAGAGCGAGCGAGCGCCGTCCTCGATCTGGTCGTTGAACACGAGGCCGAAGACGGCGACCGGGAGCGTGCCCAGGCCGATGTACCAACCCATCCGCGCGTCCAGCGTCCCGCGCAGCTCCGGCTTGAGCCACAGGCTCAGGAACCAGGCCTTGCCGATGTTCCACAGGTCCTTGCGGAAGTACAGGAGGACCGCGGCCATCGTGCCCAGCTGGGTCACGGCGGTGAAGGCCGAACCCGGGTCTTCCCAACCCAGGAACGCCGGCACGATCAACAGATGTCCCGAACTCGAGATCGGCAGGAACTCCGTGAGCCCCTGCACGATGCCGAGGACGATGGCTTGAAAGGCGTCCACGGCGGCCGGAGGTTAGCGAGCGGGCCAACCCGCAGGCTGACCGGATGGGTAGCGTGCGGGGCATGAGCACGCAGACGATCGAGAGCCGGTCACCGCAGGATCAGACCGATGTGGTGGTGTCCGCGCCGGCAGCGGATCGCGAGGCGGTGGCGGCCGCGTTCAAGCGCGCCCGTGAGGCGCAGAAGGAGTGGAAGCGCAACGCCGTCGCACGCGCCGACGCGCTGTCCGCCGCGGCCGCGGCGCTGGACGCCGCGAAGGACCAGGTCGTGGACCTGATGGTGCGCGAGGTGGGCAAGCCGCTGACCGAGTCGGTGATGGAGCACGGCCGCGCGGTGCGGATCCTGCGTTACCAGGCGCAGTCGGCGCTGGACCCGGACGGCGACACGCTGCCCGCCGCCCCGCCCGCGGACCTGCGCACGCTCCTGCTCGCTCGCCGCCGCCCGCGCGGCGTCGCGGGCCTGATCACGCCGTGGAACTTCCCGTTCGCGATCCCGCTGTGGAAGGCTGCGCCGGCACTGGCCTACGGCAACGCGGTCGTGCTCAAGCCGTCGAGCGACGCGATCGCGTCCGCGCTGCTGATCGAGGAGATCCTGTCCAAGCACCTGCCCGAGGGGATCTTCACCGTCGTCGCGGGTGGCCGTGAGACGGCCGGGGCCGTGATCGAGCAGGCCGACGTGATCTCGTTCACCGGCTCCACCGGCGTCGGTGTGCAGGTCGCGCAGGCCGCGACCGCGCGCGGCATCCAGGCGCAGGCCGAGATGGGTGGGCTCAACGCGTCGATCGTGCTCCCGGACGCGGATGTCGAGGCCGCGGCGAAGGTGATCGCGGGTGCGGCGATGGGCTACGCCGGCCAGAAGTGCACCGCCACCGGCCGCGTGATCGTGCTCGGCGACCCGTCGCAGTTCACGGACGCGCTCGCCGCCGCCGTCGAGGCGCTGCCGGTCGGCGATCCCGCCGACTCGAGCACCGTCGTCGGCCCGGTCATCAACCCACCGGCCCGCGAGGACCTCGTCAACGCGGCGAACGGCGCGCCGTCCGACGGCGGCCGCGTCGTCACCGGCGGCAAGGCGCTCGACGGCCCGGGCCTGTTCTTCTCGCCCACCGTCGTCGACGGCCAGGAGCCGAGCGCGCAGCTCGCCCAGGAGGAGGTGTTCGGCCCGATCGTCACGGTGCTGAAGGCGTCCTCGGCCGAACAGGCCGTGGAGATCTCCAACTCCGTCGCCTTCGGCCTCGTCACGTCCGTGTTCACCAAGGACCTCGACAACGCGCTGACGGTTGTGGATGGCCTCGAGACGGGCATGATCCGGATCAACATGCCGACCTCAGGCGTCGACTTCCACGCTCCGTTCGGGGGCGAGAAGCAGTCGTCGTTCGGGCCGCGCGAGCAGGGCAAGGCCGCGCGCGAGCTCTACACGACGACCCACACCATCACCATCGGTCCCGCGGGCTGATGGCCATCTGGCGCGTCCAGACCGCGGGTGGGGCACGTCTCGCCCGCGGGCCGGTCGAGGGCGGACCGGTCGAGCTGCTCAAAGGCGACCTCGACGCGCTGCTCGCGGCGGGAACGCTCGAAGCGGAAGCCGACGGGCCGGTCCCGGCGGGCAGCGTCATCCTCGCGCCGGTCGCCGGCCAGGAGGTGTGGGCCGCGGGCGTGACCTACGCGGCGTCGAGGACCGCGCGCAACGACGAGTCCAAGGGCGCGCACGACTTCTACGACAAGGTCTACGACGCCGAGCGGCCGGAGCTGTTCTTCAAGGCCGCGCCCGGCCGGGTGCGCGGGCCGGGCGGGACCATCGGCGTGCGCGAAGACTCGGGCTGGGACGTCCCGGAGCCGGAGCTCGCCTTGGTGATCGGCGCCGACGCGCGGATCCTCGGCTACACGATCGGCAACGACGTCTCCTCGCGCTCGATCGAGGGTGAGAACCCGCTCTACCTCCCGCAGGCGAAGGTCTACAAGGGCAGCTGTGCCCTCGGCCCGTGCATCGTGCCCGTGGCCGAGGCGCCGACCGCCGACGCGCTCGAGATCACGCTCACGATCTCCCGCGCCGGCGAGGCCGTCTTCACGGGCTCCACGTCGACCGCGTCCTTGAAGCGCGGGCTCGAGGAGCTCGTCTCGTGGCTGTTCCGCGCCCAGGACTTCCCCGTGGGCGCGGTGCTGTTGACGGGCACGTCGGTGATCCCGGCGATCGAGTTCACGCTGCGGGGCGGCGACGAGGTGCGGATCGCGATCACGGGGCTAGGCGAGCTCATGAACACGGTCGAGGTCGTGTAGCGCCGCGACCACTGCCTGCGGCTGGTCCCACATCACGAACGTCCGGGCGTCCTGGACGGCGACGAACCGCGCCTGCGGGAACGTCGCCTCCAGCCGCCGGCCGAGCCGCTCGGTGAAGAACCGGTCCTCGACCGCCCAGCACAGCGTCACTGGACGGTCGAACGTGCTCATCCGGCGTGACACCGGCTCGAGCGCGGCGGGATCGACGGTCCCGAGGAAGCGCGCGACGTCGTGCCGGATGGCCGGGTCCGTCAGCCAGGGCGCCCACCAGCCGGCGGTCATCGCCCGCGGTAGCCGGCGCCGGACCAGCACCCCGTAGCCGAGCGTGCGCCGGATCAGGTCGAAGCGCATCCCCGCGAACGCCGCACGCATCAGCCGCGGCCGGCGGCCAAGGGTGAGCAGGAAGCGGAACGCCTTCGGTGGGAACACGTCGAACGCGTCGCAGTTGGTCAGGACGAGCGCGCTGAACGGCGCCGGGTCCTGATCGATGGCGAGCTGGCACAGCGCGCCGCCGGAGTCGTTGCCGACGAGCGTGACGTCCCGCAGCCCGAGTGCCGTGACGAACGCGTGGATGATCTCCGCCTGGCCCGGCGGCGACAGGTCCGCGTCCGGGCGCATCGCCTCGGTGTGGCAGCCGAGCGGCCAGGTCGGGACGAGGCAGCGCCAGCCGCGCTCGGCGAGCGCGCGGGCGACTTCGCCCCAGAGGTCGCCGGCGACGAGCGCCCCGTGCACGAAGAGCGCGACGCGGCCCTCCGGCGGCCCGTCCTCCGTGTAGTGGATGGTTCCCTGTGGCAGGGTGACCGTGGGCATGCGACAAACTTACAGACAGCCTGTATGAAAAGCAAGCGGACACAGTCCGAGCGCACCGCGGCGACCCGCACCGCGCTCATCCGCGCGGGCCGGAAGTTGTTCGGGGAGCGCGGCTTCGCGGCGGTCAGCACGCCCGAGATCGCCACCGAGGCGGGCGTGAGCCGCGGCGCGCTCTACCACCAGTTCGCCGACAAGCAGGCGCTGTTCGCGGCCGTGGCCGAGGAAGTGGAGGCCGGGATCACGCAGCGGCTGGTCGAGCGCGTCCAGGGCGCGGAGGATCCACTCCGCATGGCGGTCGACGCGTGGCTGGACATCGCCCACGAGCCCGAGGTCCGGCGGATCCTGCTGACCGACGGTCCCGTCGTGCTCGGGTGGGACGCGTGGCGCGAGCTGATCACCAAGTACGGCCTCGGCCTCACCGAGCAACTGCTGCAGGCGGGGATGGACGCGGGCGTCCTTCGCGCCCAGCCCGTCCGCCCACTGGCGATCATCCTGGCGGGCGCACTCAACGAGGCCGCGATCTACGTCGCCGACGCGGACGATCCGGACGTGGCGCGCGCCGAGGTGCGCGCCGTGCTCGAACACGTCCTCGCCGGGGTAACGGAACAACCATGAGGGCGATCGTGTGGCAGGGTCCGAACGAGATGACCATCGAGGAACAGCCGAACCCGCCTGATCCGGGGCCGGGCGAGCTGATCCTCCAGCCCGAAGCCGTCGGCATCTGCGGCTCGGAGATCGAGGGCTACGTCGGCCACATGAAGAACCGGGTGCCGCCGCTGGTGATGGGGCACGAGTTCGCGGGGACGGTGATCGCGACCGGCGAAGGCGCGCAGGACCTGCAGGGTGCGCGCGTGGCCGTGAATCCGTTGTCCGGATGCGGCGAGTGCCGCCTGTGCCGCGCCGGGGACACGAACCTGTGCGCCGACCGAGTGCTGGTGGGCGTGCACGTGCCGGGGGCGTTCGCGGACTTCGTGAAGGTGCGCGCGGCCGACGCGCGCCGGCTGCCCGACGAGGTCTCGATGCGCGTCGGTGCGCTGATGGAGCCGCTGGCCAACGGCGTGCATGCGGTCCGGCTCGCGCCGCCCGGCGCCGAGCGCACGGTCGTGATCGGCGCCGGCACGATCGGACTGGTGACGCTGCAGGCCGCGGTGCTGGACGGGCTGCCGAACGTGGCCGTCATGGAGCGCGACGAGGCACGGCGCGCACGGGCGGTGGCGTTGGGGGCGATCGACGGCGCCGAGCCGGGCGAGGCCGACCTCGTCATCGACGCCGTCGGCGCGGAAGCGACGCGCCGGCTCGGGCTGGAGTTGCTGCGCCCGGGCGGCACGCTGGTCTGCATCGGGCTCGCGGCCGACGACACGACGCTGGAATTCCACGGCGTGATCCGCTCCCAGCACCGCATCCAGGGCTCCTACGCGTACACGATGCCCGACTTCGACCAGGCCCACGAGTGGCTCGTGAGCGGCGCCGCGAGCCTCGGCGACGACCTCGAGCCGGTGCTGCCGCTGGAGGACGGGCCGGAGCAGTTCGCGCGCCTGGCCGGCGGCCCGCCCCCACCCGAGTTCAAGATCTTCCTGGCGGGCACCGCGTCATGAGTCGCATCGTCGTCGTGATCGGGGCGTCGAGCGGGATCGGGCTGGAGACCGCCCGCGCGTTCCTCGGCCAGGGCGACCGCGTGCACGCCGCCGCGCGGCGCGAGATCGGCCTCGAGGGCGTGGTCCCGCACCGGCTCGACTTCACCGACCGCGACGCGGTCGACGCGTTCGCGGCGGAGTTCGAGCACGTCGACGCGCTGATCGTCGCCGCCGGCACGAACATCCCGGAGCGCCGGCTGCACGAGCTCACCCACGAGGGCTGGGACGCGGTGATCGACGCCAACTTGAACGGCCCGTTCAACGCGCTGCGGGCGTTCCTGCCGGCGCTGCGCGCGGCGAAGGGCACGGTCGTGTTCATCGGCAGCGTCTCCGGCTCGTGGACGGACCGCTCGGGTCCGGCCTACCAGGCATCCAAGGCCGCGCTGCTGGCGCTGACGCGCGGCGTCGGCTTCGAGGTAGAGGGCGAGATCCGCAGCACGGTGATCCTCCCCGGCGTCGTCGACACCGAGATCCTCGACAACCGGCCCGAGCCGCCGTCACGCGAGGTGCGCGACCAGATGCTGATGCCCGAGGACGTCGCGGCGGCGTGCGTGTTCGCCGTGAACCTGCCGCCGCGCGCGTTCGTGCCCGAGTTGACGATCCTGCCTACGAGGCTGCAGGCGATCGGGAAGACGACGTGAGCCAGCGGTCCACGACGTAGCCGCCGAACGGGACCACGGCGCCGACGAGGATCAACAGGAACGTCTTCGTGTCCCAGCCCTGTTCCGGACGCAGCAGGATGGCCAGCGCGATGTAGCCGACGAACAGTGCGCCGTGGATCGGGCCGAGGATCGGCACCAGGTCCGTGTCGGTCGTGCGCTTGAGGACTGAAGCCACGAGCAGCAGGAGGAAGCTCGTCGCCTCGGCCAGGGCGACGATTCGGAAGTTCTTGAGCGTGATCACGCGTACAGAGTGACTCACGCGGTGTCGATCACGACCTGGCCACGGCGCAGCGAACCGCACCTCCCCGCGTCCAGTCAGGAACCCGTCTGCCAACGGAAGGCCACGCGCGACTTGCCCTGCTTGGCGCACCGCACGTCTCCGTACTCGTAGTCGCTGTCGAGTGTGCGACAGCGGTAACCCGGTTTGACCGGGCGATACGGCGGGCGCTGCGTGTAGCGCACTCGGCCGTAATTGCGTCGAGCAGACCGGCACGTCATATCGCGCGCGAACAAGCGAAGCCACGCGCCGTCTTCCGGGTCGCCGTAGGTCCAGGTGCCCTCACCGAGATTGAGCCATCCACAGAACTCGTAGCCGACGGGCGTGAAGTCCTCCTCGGATTGCCCGAAGGCCGGTGTCGCCAGGACCGTCGCAACCGACGCGATCAGCGCAACGATTGTCGTCGGGACTCTCAACGAACGGATATGGGACGCCATAGAGCAGGCGATTCTAGCTGAGATTGTTCTCCGCGCTCAGGACGTCTATACCGCTGTCGGCGATCAGGTGTCGATGACGACCTTGCCCACCGCTCCGTTCTCGACCGCGTCGTGGGCGGCGGCGGCCTCCGCCAACGGGAAGCGGTGCAGCGGCAGCGTCGTCAAGGCGCCCGCCTCGACGGCCTTGGACACGCCGCCGATGGCGTCGTGCTTCGACGGCTCCGGGATCGTGTAGAGCAGCATGAACTTGAACGTCAGGTTCCCCGTCATCCCGGCGCGGATCGGGAGCTCGGCCGTCGGCTGATCGGCGGCGTAGGTGACGATCGTGGCGTGCGGGTTGGCCACCTCAAGGTCCAGCTCCAGGTTCGGGCCGAGCGCGACCTCGACGATCCGGTCGACCTTGCCGATCTTCTCGGCGGCGCCGGCCTCGCGGTAGTTGACGATCACGTCGGCGGCGCTCGCGAGCTCGGCCTTCTCGGGCGAGGACACGGTGGTGATGACCTCGGCGCCGCCCCACTTGGCCAGCTCGATCGCGCTGTGGCCCACGGCTCCGGCGCCGCCCGCGACGAGCACGCGCTGACCCGTGATCGGGCCGTCGGAGAACAGGCAGTGGTAGGCCGTGAGCGCGGGCACGCCCAGGGACGCCCCGAGCTCGAAGGACGCGTCGCCGAGCGGCACCGCCTTCTCCACCGGCACGACCGTGTACTCGGCGGCAGTGCCCCACGGGCTCTGCCAGCCGGCGAGGTACACCCACACCCGCTCGCCCTTCCAGGCCTTCGCGACACCCTCGCCGACGGCCTCGATCACGCCCGCCCCGTCCTGCCCGGGCACCTGGAACGGGAAGCTCAACGCGCCGGTGGCGCCGGCACGGGCCTTCCAGTCGGTCGGGTTCACGCCCGCCACCGCGAGCCGCACGAGCACCTCGCCCGGGCCCGGCTGCGGGGTCTCGACCTCACCGATCTCGAGGACGTCGGAACCACCGGTCTCTGAATATCTCGCCGCGATCATTCGTCAAAGAATGGCTCGTCGGGCCGCGCGTACTCGCGGGCGATGTCCAGATTCAGCGTCACGCCCAGGCCCGGCCGGTCCGGGACGGTGATCCTCCCGCGGTCGATGACCGGCCCGTCGTGGCCCACGGCGAGGTCGTTCCAGAACGGCACGCTCATCCCGTGCCACTCCAGGGCGAGGAAGTTCGGGATGGCCGCGCACACGTGCACGTTGGCCATCGTCCCGATCGGTGACGCGATGCAGTGCGGTGCCATCGAGATGTAGTGCGTGTCGGCGTAGTCCGCGATCCGGCGCGTCTCGAGCAGGCCGCCCGTCTTCTGCGGGTCGGGCGCGGCGACGTCGATCGCGCCGCTCTCGAACGCTTCCCGGAAACCGTGGCGCATGTAGCCGTTCTCGCCGGTGGCGATCGTCGTCGTGGTCGACTTCGTCACCCGGGCGAGCGCGGCGACGTTCTCCGGCGGCACCGGGTCTTCCAGCCACATCAGACCCAGCGGCTCGAGCTCGTGCGCCAGCCGCTGCGCGTCCGCCACCTGGTAGCGCCAGTGGCAGTCGAAGGCCACGTCCACCTCGTCGCCGACGGCGTCGATCACGGCCGCCGCCAACTCGACCATGTACTTGATCTCGGCCCGCGACAGCGTGCCGGAAGCCGTGTCCTGCATGTACGGCGTCGGAACGTCGAGGTCGAACTTCAGGGCGCTGAACCCGAGGTCGGCGACGACCTGCTTGGCCCGCGCCGCGTACAGCTCCGGCGTGAACACCTCGTCGGGCGCCGCCTTGGCGTACGCGCGGCCGTGCTCGGGGTTGCGGATCGCGCCCACGGCGGTCGCATCCGGCCCTTCCTGCCCCCAGCGTGCGGGCCGCTCGACCATCAACGCGTTCATCGAGTGCAGCGCCTCGCCCGCGTGGCAGTCGGCGTACATCCGGACGGAGTCACGGAACTTGCCGCCCAGCAGGCGGTAGATCGGCACCCCGTAGTGCTGGCCGACCAGGTCCCACAACGCCGCCTCGATGCCCGAGATGGCGTTGTAGACGATGCCCGCGGACGACCCCGCGCCAGAACACCCCCAGCGCAGCTTGGCCCACAGCCGGTCGACATCACGCGCGTCCTCGCCGATCAGCAGCGGCGCGAGATCGCGGATGATCGCGGTCAGCCCGGGCGCGCAGAAACACTCCCCCAGGCCGCTCAGCCCCTCCCCCTCGGCATCGACGCGCACGTAGGTCCAGTCGTAGTTCGCCTCGACGACGGCCGTGTGCACCCCGGTGATCTTCATCGGGGGCATCGTCTCAGACCTGCTCGACGCATGTTCGGCTAGCGATCGGCACCGCTCGCCCTACCGTGACGGCGTCACACACCGGAAGGGAATCCTGTAGTGCTGCGCAACACAACCAAGCTCGTCGGAGTCGCCTTGGCCACGATGGCCGCCGGCGGCGCGATCGCACCGGCGGCGAACGCCGATTCGGTGTTCTTCACCGTCGGCGTCGACGGTCGGGCCACCGTGGGCGCCTGGGTCGATGGCTCCAGCGCGGACGCGCGGCTCGAACTCGTGCGCGGCGGGACCGTCATCGCCAAGGGCACGCCCGCCGACGAGTGGAGCGACGGCGCGATGCACGTCTCCAACCTCGTGGCCGGCGACGTGCTGAACGTGTACCGCGGCACCGCGCTGCTGGGCGGCGTGTCCTACGCCGGGCGCCCGATGGTCCGGCAGGACGCCTGCGCGGGCCGCACGAGCTTCACGGTCGTCCGTGACGAGAACGCGGTCATCGACGGCGCGGGCGCGTTCGTGCCCACCGGCGGCGGCTCCGGGGATCACAGCCGCGCGATCTGGACCCATACCGATGCCTTCGCCACCGTCACGGTGGATCGCGCGCTGGTCCTGGGCGAGGTCGCGTGGGTGCAGACGGACGCTTCGGTCCGGTGGGCGGACGACACGCTCGTGTGGGTGAGGTCGCGACGGGAGATGAGCGTCCCGGCGTGCCCGGCACCTTCGGGGCCGGCTTCGCCCGTGGCGCCGGTCACGACGACCACGATCCCCGTCGATCAGACGCCCGCGCAGATCAAAGCCGCGCTGAAGACGACCGGTAAGCAACTCGGCAAGCTCGACCCGGCCAAGCTCGGCCGCAAGGCCTCGTTCGCCCTGAACTTCGCCGCCCCCGCGGCGGGCACCGCCCGGCTGCACCTCACGGTCAAGGCCAACGGCAAGACGATCGCGCTCGGCGAAGGCTCGGCCAAAGCGACCAAGGCTCAGCCGCTGAAGGTGACGGTCAAGCTCCCGAAGGCCGTCCGGACGCTGCTCAAGCGCTCCAAACGTCTGAGCATCACGCTCGTCGCGACGTTCGACCCCG
Source organism: Solirubrobacter taibaiensis (assembly GCA_027587225.1). Classification (GTDB taxonomy): domain Bacteria; phylum Actinomycetota; class Thermoleophilia; order Solirubrobacterales; family Solirubrobacteraceae; genus Solirubrobacter; species Solirubrobacter taibaiensis. The sequence continues at coordinate 150,242 of JAPDDQ010000005.1, read as the reverse complement.
CCGCGTCCGGCGTTCAGCCGTCCCAGACGGCCACCACGGTCACGCTCAAGCGCCGAGCCAAGGCCAAGCGCTAGTCGCCGACCGTATCGGGCCCCTCACCGCCAACCGGCACGGGATGGTCCGCGCCGAGATCACCGTGCGCGGAGAGGCCCGCCTACGCCTTGCCACCGTTCGGCAAGGCGCAAGCGGGACCTGGGACGCGCCTACGGGTTAGTCGTGCTCAACGTGAACGTGAGCGTCTTGCTGTACGTGCCCGTGCGCAACGGGTCGTTGGCACCGATGACCTGCTTGAAGCCGATCGGGACCACGTCGTTGGACACCGGCGCGGCGTACGTCTTCAGCGTCAGCGGCGAGGCGCTGATCGGGGCGAACGCGCTGGTGCCGCCCTGGGCCTGGAGCGGCTGCGGGAGCGAGAACGCCCCGTTGACCAGGTGGCCTGGGTTGGCGCCCGCGTCCACGACGGTGAGCGTCGCGTCGCCGGCGGTGGAGATGACGGTCGCGTCCGTCGCGCCGACGTACTCCTTGGCGACGCCCGGCGTGAACGCGCCGAGCGTGGCCGGCGCGCCGAGCGTGAGGCCGAGGGTCGCCGGCACCGTGCCGCCGACCGTTCCGCCCTCACAGTTGCCGTAGTAGCGGACCGCGGTCTCGAGCATCGGCAGCACGCCGTCGGCGTCCAGCATGGGCGCGACGAGGCCGCCCATCGGCTGCTTGAGCGGCACGAGCACGCCCTGGCCCCACGGCAGCACCTTGATGCCGTGGACGGCGAGGCGCGTCGCGATCGAGCCGGCCTGGACCGGCGTCGGGCTGATGCTCGTCCGCGGCGCGTTGTAGTCGGCCGTCGTCATGTAGTAGCCGCACGGCCCCGGGTTGAGGATCCGCGACGCGAGCGGCGTGTCCACGTCCGGCTGGTCGTTCGGGTTCGCGCCGACGCTCGGCGTCAACGGCCACGGGTACGAGCCGCGCAGGACGGTCCGGCCGTTGCCACCGGCGGTCTGGTAGGCCGCCGATGCCTTGTTGATGTTGACGATCCGGTCGAGGCCGGCGGCGAAGTACCGCAGGCCCTCCCAGTTCTCCCACAGGTGGCCGTAGGCCTTGCGCTGCTCGTTCGGGCGCGTGTTCGTGCCGCCCTCGGCCGGGCGGGTCGTGCCCGGCGCCGCGCGCGCCTCACCGAGCATGCTGATGCCGTTCTTCAGCGAGCCGGTGTTGCGCAGGATGCCCTCGTGGCTGTCGCCGCCGGTGCTGTACGGACCCATCCACCAGCCCGACGTCGCCGCCGCGCCGTACATCCAGTCGATGACCATCGACTTGCCCTCGTTGAAGAGCGGCTCGTGCACGTTCAGGTGCCGGGCGGAGAGGATCGGCAGGTCTTCGCTGTCGCCCTCGTGGTTGTCGATCGCGACGTCCGGCGAGTAGTCGCGGATGAGCTGCGCCTGCGCCTTGGTCTCGGCCTGCTCGATCAGCGCGTGGTCGCGGTTGAGGTCCTGCCCGGTGGAGTTGCCGCGCTGGTTGAGCGCGCGGCCGTCCGGGTTGCTGGACGGCATGATCAGCACCGTGATCTTGGTCAGCATGTCGATGACCGCCGGGTCCGTGCTGAACGCGAGCTGACGGGCCATCGTGAAGCACGTCTCGCGGCCGGAGGCCTCGTTGCCGTGCACGTTGCAGTTGACCCAGTACGCCGGCCGGGCCGAGATCTCCGCCGCGGTGTCGGGCGGCTTCGGATAGCCGAGGATGTACAGGTCCATCGGCCGGTTCTGGATCGTCCGCGTCAGCTCGACCCGCCGGAAGCGGTCGCTCGCGGCGTCCAGCGCGGCGGCGAACGTCTCTTCCTCAGCGGTGGTCGTATACGGCCGCTGGAGCACCTCCGTCGCGGCGGTGTCGCGCTTCTCCCACGCCGTCAGCAGCTCCGCCGGGCCGGGATGGCCGAGCGTCGCGCCGCTCACGGGCGTCGAATACGGCTTGAGCACGGCGCCCGTGCCGGTGCCGAAGCGGGCGCGGACGCGCCAGCGGAAGCTGTCACCCAATTTGAAGCCCGAGTCGGCGAACGCCGGCTTGTCGGGCGTGACCGTGCGCTGCGGCTGCCAGACGCCGACGACGGTCCCAGCTGTCGTCTCGGGCGTGCCGGCCGGCGCGCGTTCGATCTGGTAGTCGGTCGCCCCGGCCACCGGATTCCACTTGAGCGTGCTGAATCCCACGTCCTGCGTGACCGTCAGTCCCGTCACCTGCTCCGGGTCCTGTGCGGACGCCGTCGCCGGCCACAGCAGCATCGCGGCTCCCAAAGCCACGATCAATCCCCTACTCCTCATGAACCCCCCCGGGTCTCGAAGTGCGGCGGAAGCTACTCCTCTCTCCACGCCCGCGATCCGCACGGGCGTGGAGATTGGTCAACGGGGTTACGGCGTGGTGGTCGAGAGCGTGAAGGTCAGCGTCCTCGAGTAGGTGCCGGTCCGGAGCGGGTCCGTCGCGCCGATCGGCTGCCGGAACGTGATCGCGACCGGGCCGTTGGAGACCGGTCCGTTCCAGGCGCCCGGGGCGAGCTGGACCTGCAACGGCTGGGCCAGCCGGAACGCGCCGTTGGTCAGGTAGCCGGGCTCGCTCGTGCTCAGCGTCGCCTCACCCGCGGTGGAGATGACGTTGGCGGTGGTCGACGCGGTGTAGGTCTGCGCGACACCCGGGATGAACGCCGGGAACGTCGCCGCCGGGCCGAGCGTCAGCGAGAGCGTCGCCGGCACCGTGCCGGAGATGATGGTCGAGACGGCATCCGCGTTGGTGGGCGTGTTCGGAGCGCACGCGCGGGTCGTGACCGTGTACGCGTTCCCGGGGACGCAGCGCCACAGGCTCGGGTTGATCTCGCTCGGCGGCTTGCGCAGCTTCGTCGCCTGCTCGTAGGCGTAGGCGAACGCGAGCAGCTTGGCCTCGCTGAAGGCCGTGCCGTTGAACGCGATCCCGACCGGGTCGCGGGTGGTGGCGGCGTAGCCCGCGGGGACGACGATCTGCGGGTAGCCGGCCCGCGCGCCGAGGCCGGTCAGCGTGCCGCTCGGCGTGAGGATCGCCTCCAGGTTGTTGGTGGTGAGCGCGGTGTCGATCGCGGTGCGCGCCGAGCTGCGGCCGTTGTCGCGCGCCGTCACATAGGCGGCGTACTGGGCGGGGTTGGTGAGGTCCGTCCCCTGGCTGGCGGTGAGCTGCGACTGCCCGTACTTGAGTGCGTCGTCGGCGTGCGCGGTGTTGTAGTCGATGATGTCGGCGAGGGTCTTCATCGACGCGTTCGCCGGGAGACGGCCGAGGTACGCGTTCAGGTCACGCTTGAACTCCGGCGTGAGGATGTCCCCGGTGTTGGCCGCGGTCGGCGCGTTGATCTGCACCGTGGTCGCGCCCAGCGCCTGGACCGCCGCCACCGCCGCGACGTACTGCGCGCCGGAGTTGTTGATCACGCCGATCCGCTTGCCCGCGAGGGCATCCGGCCTGAGCGCGCTCAGGTAGTCCGGGACCGGCGGTGCCCCGTCGGTGGCGGGGTCCTCCGGGTCCGGCCCGGCGATCGCGTGCAGCTCGGCCGCCGCGTCGGCAACCGTGCGCGTCATCGGGCCGGCCGTGTCCTGAGTGGCGCTGATCGGGAGGATGCCCGTGCGCGATACGAGCCCGATCGTCGGCCGCAGCCCGACGATGCCCTGCGCGGCGGACGGGCTCACGATCGAGCCGCTGGTCTCCGTGCCGATCGTGATCGCGGCCAGGCCGGAGGCGGCCGCGGCGCCGGAGCCGCTGGAGGAGCCGCTCGGCGTGATGTCCGCGTTGTACGGGTTCAGCACCTGCCCGCCGAGCGAGCTGTACCCGCTCGGCATGCCGTTGGTGAGGAAGTTCGCGAACTCGGACAGGTTGAGCTTGCCGAGCAGGATCGCGCCCGCGGCGCGGAGCTTGGCCACCACGGGCGAGTCCTTGGCTGGGACGCTGTTCTCGAGCGCGACGGAGCCCGCGGTGGTGGGCAGGCCGGCGACGTCGAGGTTGTCCTTGACCAGCACCGGGATGCCATGCAGCGGGCCGCGGACGGTCCCGGCGGCGCGCTCGGCGTCGGCCTTTGCGGCTTCCTCCAGTGCCCTCGGGTTGAGCAGGCGCACCGCGTTGATCGAGGGGCCTTCGGTGTTCGTGAGCGCGATCCGCTGCAGGTAGGCCTTGGTGAGCTGGGTCGCGGTCAGCGTCCCGGCCGTCTGCTTGGCCTGCAGCTCGGCGACCGTGGCGGTCTCCAGCGGGAAGTCGAGCGTGACGCCGGTCGCGACCTCGCGGCCGGGCGGGCAGGAGCGCGGGTTCCCCGAGTAGCAACGCCAGGCCGCGGGGTTGATCTCGCTCGGCGTCTTGCGCAGCTTGGTCGCCTGCTCGTAGGCGTAGGCGAACGCGAGCAGCTTCGCCTCGCTGAACGCGGCGCCGTTGAACGCGATTCCGACGGGGACGCGATTCGCGGCGTTGTAGCCCGCGGGGACGACGATCTGCGGGTAGCCCGCGCGGGCGCCGAGGCCGGTCATCGTGCCGCTCGGCGTGAGGATCGCTTCGAGGTTGTTGGTCGTGATCGCGGTGTCGATCGCAGCGCGGGCGGCGGCGCGCTGGGTGTCACGGGCCGTGACGTACGCGGCGTTCGTGGCGGGGTCGTCGAGGTTGACGCCCTGGCTCGCGGTCAGCAGCGCCTGGCCGAACTTGAGCGCCTCGGTCTCGTGGGCGCTGTTGAAGGCGATGATGTCCGCGAGCGACTTCATCGGCGCGCTCGTCGGCAGGCGGCCGAGGTACGCGTTCAGGTCGCGCTTGAACTCGGCGGTGAGGACGTCGAACGGCGCCGCGGACTGCGGCGTCGCGATCTGCACCGTCGTCGCGCCCAGCGCCTGCACGGCCGCGATCGCGGCGACGTACTGCGCGCCGGTGTTGTTGATCACGCCGATCCGCTTGCCGGCCAGCGCGTCCGGCTTCAGGCCACTGAGGTAGTCCGGCGACGTGGGCGCGTTGGCGGTGACGGGATCCTCGGGATCGGGGCCGGCGATCGCCTGCAGCTCGGCGGCGGCGTCGGCGACCGTGCGCGTCATCGGCCCGGCCGTGTCCTGCGTGGAGGAGATCGGCAGGATGCCCGCGCGGGAGACGAGGCCGATCGTCGGCCGCAGGCCCACGATGCCCTGCGCCGCCGACGGGCTCACGATCGAGCCGCTGGTCTCCGTGCCGATCGTGATCGCGGCGAGCCCGGCGGCCGCCGCGGAGCCCGAGCCGGAGCTCGAGCCGCTCGGGTTCTGGTCGATGTCGTACGGGTTGAGCACCTGGCCACCGAGCGAGCTGTAGCCGCTCGGCGCGCTGGTCGACATGAAGTACGCGAACTCGGAGAGGTTCGTCTTGCCGAGGATCACCGCGCCGGCGGCGCGGAGCTTGGCGACCACGCTGGAATCCCGCTCCGGGACCGAGTTCTGCAGCGCGACGCTGCCCGCCGTGGTCGGGAGGCCGGCGACGTCCAGGTTGTCCTTCACCAGCACCGGGACACCGTGCAGCGGCCCGCGGACCTTGCCGGTGGCGCGCTCGAGGTCCAGGAGGCTGGCGTCCTGCAGCGCGCGCGGGTTGACGATCCGGACGGCGTTGAGCCCGGGTCCGCGCGCGTTGACCGCCGCGATCCGGTCGATGTAGGCGCGCGTGGCCTGGACGGAGGTCAACTGCCCCGCCGCCATCTTCGTCTGCAACTCGGTGACGGTGAGGCGTTCGAGGTCCAGGACCGGGTCAGCCGCCACTGCTGGCGAGGCCAACAGCAACAGTCCCGCTACTGCGACCGCCAATGACAGCGACTTCATGGTTCTCTCCCCCGGATCTGGACTCGCCGGGTCAACTCAACCCGGCGCCTGGGGGCGGTGTCAATAGCCCGATCGTGCAGGGATCTACACGGGGTCGTCTCTCCGGCGGCGCGCCCGGCGCGTGTCGCGGACGATCCCCTCGATCACCAGCCACCACCACGGGCGCAGCCGGAAGGGCCACAGCCAGTCCCAGCGCCGCGGCTTCAAGCGCCGGGCGCGTCGGTCGTCGGCCAGGAGTTGGCGCGTCGGTGCGCTCAGCCTTCTGACCTCGAGCGCGCGGATGGCCTCGAACACGACCGCGACGAGCAGCAGGAAGGGGACCGACACCGGCTCGCTGAACATGAGGATGCAGGCGTACGCGAGCGCGCCCGTGCTCACGCGCCGGTACACGAAGCTGCGGCCCGCCGGACCGGTGTGGAGGAGGTTGTGGCGGGCGACGTCCAGGCGCGGGTCCAGTCGTGCGGCGGCCTCGAACTGCTCGCCGATCCCGGCCCGCTGATGGGCGCGCAGGCGAGCGACGGCGAGGTTGTTGAGCGCGTCGGCGTCCTCCGGGTCCAGCGCGAGCGCGCGCTCGTAGGCGGGGATCGCGTCGTCCGGGCGGTCCTGCTCGAACATGATCTCGCCGAGCGTGGAGTGTGCGTCGGTGTCGTGCGGGTCGAGCTCGATGGCGTGCCGAGCGGCGGCGACCGCGCCCCGGTGATCGCCGGTGGCCTGCAGCGCGCTCGCCAGCACGATGTGGGCGGCGGCGGCCTCGGGGGCGAGCCGGGCGGCCTCGAGCGCGGCCTGCTTGGCCTGGAGCGGGTGCCCGAGCCGGACCAGCGCGACGGAGCAGATGCGGTGGCCCCACTCCTGCTCGGGCGCGTGGACGACAGCGGCCTGGCCGGCCGTCAGGGCCTGCGCGAAGTCGCCGAGCTGCAGGTAGGCGAGCCCGGTCATCGCGTGCAGCTCGGGAACGTCAGGCGCGACGGTTTGCGCGCGGCGCAGGTGCTCGATCGCCTCCTGCGGGCGGCGCAGGTCCAGGAGCGCGGCCGCGCGCTCGAGCGCCGACTCCGGGTTCACAGCAGTTTGTGGGTCCTGATGTAGGCCAGAAGGTCGTCGTACTGACCGGCTTCGTTGGCGTACAGGGCGTAGTTGTGGGCCACCGCGAACCACGCCTTGGTCGACGGCGCCGTCTCCTGCGCGGCCTGTTCGAGCTGGCGCATGGTGATCGGGCGCATGGTTCCCGTGCGGACCGATTCCTGCAGCGCCTGCTCGGAGGCGGCCTCGACGACGTGCACGAGATCCGCGCCCGAGCAGCCGTCGGTGCGGCGAGCGAGCTTGGCCGGGTCCACACCCTCGATCGGGCGCTCCTGCAGGGCGTTGCGGAGGATCGCCTCACGCGCCGGGAGGTCGGGCGGGAGCACGAGCAGCGTGCGGTCCAGCCGGCCCGGGCGGCGCAGCGCGGTGTCGATGTCCCACGGATGGTTGGTCGCGGCGAGCACGAACACGCCGTCGTTGTCGGCCTGCGCGCCGTCGAGTTCCGCCAGCAGCTGGTTGACCACGTTCCGGCCCGCCGAGTGACGCAGGTTGCTGCGCTTCTGGCCGAGCGCGTCGAGCTCGTCCAGGAACAGCACGCACGGCGCGGCGCGCCGGGCCGCCTGGAACGCGTCGTGCAGGCGGCGCTCGGACTCGCCGAGCCACATGTCGAGCACGTCGTTGAGGCCGAGCGAGAAGAAGTTCGCCCCGAGCTCGCCCGCGACGGCGCGCGCGAGGAACGTCTTCCCGCAGCCGGGCGGGCCGTACAGCAGCAGGCCGCCGCGGAGCGACTTGCCGTAGTAGGCGCGCAGCTCCGGGTTGCGCAGCGGCGCCAGGAACGCGGCGTCCAGGCGCGCTTTGACCTCCTCCAGGCCGCCGACATCGTCGAGCGTGACCCGCGGGCGCTCCGCCTCGATCAGGCCCTCGGGGTCCAGCTCCGTGAAGCCCTCGGGGATCGCGATCGGCTCGTCCGGGTCTTCGGTCTCCGCCCAGCGCGGACCGAATCCGGGCACGGGCTCCTCCGGCTCGAACGGAAGCGGCGTGGTGCCCTCGAAGCTGCGCAGGATCCGCGCGTACGAGTCGGCGCGCGCCGTGTCGCCGAGCGCCCGCGCGGCGTCGCGAGCCGCGACGAGCGCCTCCGCGTCATCCGGCGCGGTCTGCAGCGCCGCCTGCGCGTGCTCGAGCGCTCGTCCCGCGTCCCCGCTCATGACCAGCAGCGACGCCAGATGCACCCGCAACGCCGGGTTGTGCGGGTCGGCGACGATCGCCGACTCCAACGCGGCGGTCACTGAAGGGTCCACGGACACGAGGTGGGGTTACCCCGAGACGTGTCCAGTGAGCCTTGCAATCGGGTGCAAGAGTCCCCACACTGGGTTTCATGTCGTCGTGGCAGCGCTCCTCTTCGTCGGAACTCCGAGCCTCGGACGCCGAACGCGAGCGTGTCGTGGACTTCCTCCGCGAGAACTCCCTCGTCGGCCGGCTCGATCACGACGAGCTCGATGAGCGCATCGGGCTCGCCTACGCCGCGGTCACCCGCGGCGACCTCGAACGCCTCCTCGTCGACCTGCCCCGCGGTGACGCGCGCCACCCGGCGCCCCGCCCGCGGCGCGTTGCCGCGCCCGTCGCGAAGAAGCGCGAGCCCAGCGGCGTCATGGTCCTCGTGGGCCTCGCCGCCCTCGCGATCCCGATGGCGATCGTGGCCGGCGTCGTCGTCGCACTCGCGGCTGTCTTCGCCTTGAGCGTCGTGATCGGCCCGTTCGTGATCGTGGCCCTGATTCTCATCGCCGCTTTGCGTCGCCGCCGCCCGCCGTCGGCCGGCTGGCAGCGCCCGCACTACGGCTGAGCCGCACCGCGTGAACGCCTCGGCGTTCACGTCTTTCCACGCCGAGGGACGACCACGCCACGCGCGTGGCGCGTTGCCGCTCGTCCGCGCGGGGGCGAGGAACAAACCGGTCTGTCAGGACCTGATCGTGCACAACCCCCGCCGAACAGGCGCTTCGGCCCGACGGTGTGCTCCTCCGGAGCCGTATCGTCACCGCATGCTGCCTGAGCTGGAATCCACCCCGCTCGGCCTCCCGTCCGGCCTCCACCTCGAGTGGCTCGGCGTCGCCGGCTATCGGATCACGTACGAGAACGTGTCGATCCTCGTCGACCCGTACGTCTCGCGCGTCCCACTGCGCAACGTGCTGCTGCGCAAACCGGCACTCCCCGACGACACCGCCCTCGCGCGGTACATCCGCCCGCCCGGTCCCGTCGCGGGCATCCTCATCGGCCACACCCACTGGGACCACGCGGTCGATGCGCCCGCGCTCGCGCGCCGCTTCGACGCCCCCGCCTACGGCAGCGAGTCACTGGCCCACCTGATGCGGCTGCACGGACAGGACAGCGTCGTCGTCGAGCCACGGCGAAGGTACGAGCTCGGCCCGTTCGTGGTCAGTTTCACGCCCAGCCGTCACTCGAAGTTGCTGTTCGGGCGCAAGGTGCCGTTTGACGGGCCGCTCACGTGCGAGGACGTCCATGCACTGAGCCCCGGCGCGTACAAGTGCGGCGCGGTGTACGGGATTCGGATCGAGGTCGCGGGGATCGCTCTCTACCACCAGGGAAGCGCGGATCTGGACGACGCCCAACTCCAGCACGAGCCGGTCGACGTGTTCCTGGCGGGCGTGACCGGTCGGCAGGTGACGCCGCACTACTGGGAGCGGATCCTGCCGAAGCTGGACCCGCGCGTGCTCGTCCCGACGCACTACGACGACTTCTTCGCGCCGCTCGGCAGGCCGATGAAGCTGATCCGCAAGGTCAACCTGGAGGCCGTGCCGGACGAGGTCCGCGCCGTCTCCAAAGACGCGACGGTGGCCGCGCTCAGGCGCGTCGGCTGACGAGGTCCCGCGCGGCGTCCGGCCACTCCGGGAACGCGAACTCGAAGCCCGCGTCCACGAGCCGCCCCGGCACGACGCGGCGGCTCTTGAGCACCAGCTCCGTCTCGGTGCGCATGAAGAACGCGCCCACTTCGAGCATCCAGCGCGTGGCCGGCAAACCGACCCGCCCGTCCCGCAGCACGCGCATGAACTCGGCGTACGGCAGCGGGTTCGGCGACGACAGGTTGACCGGGCCGGAGAAGGACTCGTCGGAGATCAGCAGCCGGATCGCCCGGGCGAAGTCCCCGTCGTGAATCCAGGACACGTACTGCGCGCCGCCGGCGGCCGGACCGCCCAGACCGCGCCGCGCCAGCCCGTACAACGTGTCGAAGACGCCGCCTCGGTCGGGTGACATGACCATCGCGGTCCGCATCAGCACGGTGCGGACGGGCGATTCGGCCGCCGCCTCCTCCCACCGCCGCGCGACATCGATCGAGAACCGCCAGGTGTCCGGGACGCCTTCCTCGTCGCCACCCACCACGCCGCGCTCGTCCCACGCCGGCCCGTAGTTGTCGGCGTAGATCGTCGCGGTCGAGGACTGCAGGAACACGCGCGGCGGCACCTCGCAGCGCTTCATCGCCTCGACCAGCGCCCACGTCGACTCGAGCCGTGAGCGCATGATCGCCCGCCGGTTCGCCGGCGTGTAGCGGCAGTCGACGGTCCGCCCCGCGAGGTTGATCAGCGCGTCCGCGCCCTCCAGGGCGCTCACCCAGTCACCGAGCGTCCGCCCGTCCCAGCGCACGCCTTCCGAGCGCGCGATCACCACCACTTCGGCGTCGGCGAACTCACGCTTGAGCACTTGCCCGACCTGACCGGTTCCACCGGCGAGCACAACCTTCATTGCGTCCAAACGTAGCTTGACAAATATTCTTGTCAAGGCTTCAATACTGTGCATGCGGGATGTGGCAGTGATCGAAGACCCGGCCGTCGCGGCCGCCGCGCTGGACCCGATCCGGTCCAGACTGCTCGCCGAGTTGGCCACGCCCGGCAGCGCCGCGGGCCTCGCCGCGCGGGTCGGCCTGCCGCGCCAGAAGGTCAACTACCACCTGCGTGCGCTCGAAGCCAAAGGGCTCGTCGAGGTCGCGGAGGAGCGCCGCCACGGCGGCCTGACCGAGCGCGTGCTGCAGGCCACCGCCGCGTCCTACATCGTCTTCCCCCACGCGCTCGGCAAGCGCGCCCTGGCCAGTCGCTACCTGATCGCGCTCGCCGGCCGGATGCTGCGCGAGGTCGCCGCGCTCGACCCCCGCGAGGACACGCTCGGCCTCGACGCCGAGATCAAGTTCGCCTCCCCCGACGCCCGCGCGGCGTTCGCGCAAGAGCTCACCGAGACCGTCACCCACCTGGTCTCCAAGTACCACGACGACGGCGGCAAGCCCCACCGATTCGTCGTCGCCGCCCACCCCATCCAGCAGGAGACCGAGCAATGAAGCGCGAGAACCGCATCGAAGTCCCTGGCACCCCGGAGCAGGTCTGGGAGGCGATCGCGACCGGCCACGGCACCGAGACGTGGTTCGTCCCGGCCGAGATCGAGGGACACGTCGGCGGGAAGGTCCGGCTCGACATGGGCACGGGCATGACCGACGCGGGCGTCGTCACCGGCTGGGACCCGCCGCACCGCTTCGCGTACGACGAGCAGTGGGAGGGCGAGGTCGAGGGCAAGCTCGCCACCGAGTTCCTGGTGGAGGCGCAGTCGGGTGGAACCTGCATCGTCCGCCTCGTCTCCACCGTCCACGCCACCGGCGGCGACTGGACCGACATGCTCGACAGCCTCGAGGCGGGCTGGAGCGGCTACCTGCTGATCCTCAAGACCTACCTCGAGCACTTCGCCGGCCGGCCGTGCCGCACGGTGATGGTCGCGCGGTTCGACCCGGTCGACGCCGCCACCGCGTACGCCGCGCTCACGCCGCCGTGGGAGGGCGAGATCGTCCACGATGGCGTGTCCGAGCAGATCGTCCGCATGACCGCCCCGCACCCGGGCGTCGGCCTGGTGATGGCGTTCACGATGGGCGGCGCGACGATGAGCGCCGCGCACCTGTACCTCTACGGCGAGGGCGCGCCCGACCTGACCGACGAGTGGCGCGAGTGGTTGAACTCCCACACGATCGGATCGCCCTCGGAGACGTCCGCGCCGAGCTGAGCCAGCACGCCGGCCAGCGTCTCGCGACGCACCGCACCGAACGCCAGCACGTGTGACAGCACGCCGCCGTAGGTGAACGACTGCGGCGGCTCACACAGCGCATCCACGAACGCGTCGTCGTAGGCGCCGCGGTCGCGGATGCGCTTGGCGATCCGGGCGAAGTCCTTCGCGGCGCGCTCGAAGCGCGGGAGCCAGTCGCCGACGCCGGCCGCCGGGACCTCGCGCCCGTCGATCGCCGCCACCCACACCTCGAGCGTGTACACGAGCCGCTCGCACATCAGCGCCGCGCTCGGCTCCTCGCCCTCGAACCACACGACCACCAGACCCGGCCGGATCTCGCGCTCCAGCTCCTCATCAGACAGCGAAGCCGCCGCCCGCAAGAGCTCGCGCACCCGGTCCAGGTGGTGGGAGACCATGCGATCGGTGAGGTCGCTGCGGGGCGTGGACGGGATCAGCAGACCGGCGGGCGGATGGAAGTGGATGCCGTTCGGGGCGGGCAGCTGCACTTCGCCGTCGTATGCGCTGGGCGGCGCCCCGTAGGCGCGGGAGAACGCGCGCGAGAAGGCCGCCACCGAGCCGTACCCGGCGACCTCCGCCGCCTCCGTCGGTGGCACGCCTGCCCGCAGCTGCCACGCCGCCCGTTCCAGCAGCAGCCGCCGCCGCAGCGCCACCGGCGACTCCCCCGTCGCCGCCGCGAGCAGCCGGTCCAAGTGATCGCGCGAGAAGTGCGCGCGCTCGGCCAACGCCGCGCCGTCGACCGGATCGTCCAAGGACGACAGCACGAGATCGATCAGGTCGCGAAGCCGGTCTTCCATGTTGATCGCTTTCGACGTCTTACTGGACTGCGCCGCCATGTGACGCCACCTTGGCGTCCATGGCCACCTGGACCGAGTTCTCTGCCGCGGCGCCCGAGCTCGCCGAGCGCGTGAAGGCGTCCTTCGACGCGCACAAGCACAAGACGATGGCGACGCTGCGCAAGGACGGGTCGCCGCGCATCTCCGGCACCGAGGTCGAGTTCAGCGATGGCGAGCTGTGGCTCGGCTCGATGCCGAACGCGCTGAAGGCCAAGGACCTCCTGCGCGACCCGCGGTTCGCGCTCCACAACGGGTACTCCGACACGACCCCCGAGGGCATGGCGGACGCGAAGCTCGCCGGGCGCGCGGAGGCGGTCCCGCACCCGGAGCACCACCGCTTCCGGCTCGACATCCGTGAGGCGTCGGTCGTGCGGGTCAATGAGGAGCAGACGCACCTGATCATCGACGTCTGGACCGCCGACGGCGGCCTCAAGCAGATCAAGCGCAAGTGAGCGAGCGGCTGAGGCAGGTGGTCGACGCGCTCGACGTCCAACCCGGCCAACGGGTCCTCGAGATCGGCTGCGAGTTCATCGTGGCGACGCTCGAGGACGCCGACCTCGGCGACCGCCGCTTCGACACGATCTTCGCCTGCCGCGTCGGCCTCTTCCACCGCGAGCCGGACCGCGCCCGCGAGCTCGCCGAGCGCTGGCTCGCGCCCGGCGGCTCCATCCACATCGCCTACGACAGCGCAACCTCGCGCCGCGCCTCGGCCGAGCGGTAACAGGCGTCGACCACCCGCGCGAGCTCCGCGGCGGCGACACCCTCCCCGCCGGAGCCGGCGCGCACCGAGTCCAGGAACTGCGCGACGACCTCGTCGTGCCCGCCGCCCGGCTCGGCCTCGACCTCGGTCACCGCGGGCACACCGTCGACCTCGGTGAACAGCGTCAGCGTGCCGGTGTCCAGCTGCTCGTCCACGCGCAGCTCGGCGCCGCCCTCCGTGCCGTAGATCGTGATCCCGTACTCCATCCCGGACATGCGGTGGGTCGCCCAGCTCGTCTCCAGGAGCAGCGTCCCGCCGTCGTCGAGCCGCATGAACGCGCTCGCCAGGTCCTCGACGTCGAACCCGCCGCCACCGCCCGACTTGCCCGAGACGTCGTCGCCGACGCCGGCGGTGCCGAGCAGGTCGTACGTGGAGGCGCTCACCGTGGTCACCTTCGGCTGCCCGAGCAGGAACAACGCGTAGTCGAGGATGTGGATGCCGAGGTCGATCAGCGGCCCACCGCCCGCCGTCTCGCGGCCGGTGAACCACGAGCCCATCGTCGGGATGCCGGAGCGCCGCAGCCACCACGCCTTCGTGCAGTACGGCTGCCCCAGCCGCCCGTTCTCGATGAACCGGCGCAACGCCTGCACGTCGTTGCGTTGGCGACGGTTGAACGCGACGTCCAGGACCCGGCCGGCCTTCGCCGCCGCCGCGACCATGTCCGCCGCCTCGTCCGGGGTGCGCGCGATCGGCTTCTCGCACAGGACATGCAGCCCGCGCTCGAGGGCCGCGATCGTGATCGGGGCGTGCAGGAACGTCGGCACCGCGACGCTCACCACATCGAGCGAATCGTCCTCGAAGAGCTCCTCCCAGGTCGCGACGTGGCGCTCGACGCCCAGGCGCTCGGCGAGCTCCGTGCGCACGGGCTCCTCCAGCCCGGCGATCCCGGCCAGCTCGACGCCGGGTAGCTTCGCGTAGGCCTCGGCGTGCTGTTCGCCGGCCCAGCCGACGCCCACCACCCCCGCCCGCAGTGTGTTCGTGGTAGAGATTCGGCGGATGGTACGCGTCACCGTGTGGGGCGAGAACGTCCACGAGCGCAACGAGCCCGAGGTTCGCGAGCGCTATCCGGAAGGAATGCACGGCGCGATCGCCGCCGGGCTCACCGAACTGCTGGGCGACGCGGTGCAGACCCGCACCGCCACGCTCGACCAGCCCGACCACGGCCTTCCGCAGGAGGTGATCGACGCGACGGACGTCCTGACCTGGTGGGGCCACATCGCCCACGACGACGTCGACGACGCGGTCGTCACCCGCGTCCACGAGGCCGTGCTCGGCGGCATGGGGCTGCTCGTCCTGCACTCGGGCCACTACTCGAAGATCCTCCAGCGCGTGCTCGGCACGTCCTGCAGCCTCAAGTGGCGCAACGAGGGTGAGCGCGAGCTCGTCTGGACCGTGAACCCGTCACACCCGATCGCGGCCGGCGTCCCGCACCCGATCGTCATCCCCGCGCAGGAGATGTACGGCGAGCACTTCGACATCCCGGAGCCCGAAGAGCTCGTGTTCATCTCGAGCTTCGACGGCGGCGAGGTGTTCCGCAGCGGCTGCTGCTTCCAACGCGGCGCGGGCCGGATCTTCTACTTCAGCCCTGGCGACCAGGACTACCCCGTCTACCACCAACCGGAGATCAAGCAGGTGCTCGCGAACGCCGTCCAGTGGGCCACGCCGCGCGTCCGAGGCCCCGTCCCCGAGGCCCCGAACGCGCCCCGCGACTGGTTCCTGTAAGTGCCGACCTGCGCCATCTGCGGCGAAGAGCACCCGCTGTCCGACATGGTCACGGGGCACATCGAGCCGGAGGACATCCCCGAGGACGCTCGGCGCGCCGCGCCCGAGCCCCGCGACTGGTGGCTGGCCGACGGCGAGGCGCTGCACGCGGAGAAGTGCACGACGCGACGCACGGCGCGCTGCGGAACCAGCCGTTCCGGCTCGCGGAGCTCGCGCTCGGCGCGGGCCGGCGAAGGTGTGTGGGAACGCGACGGCGACGGCTACCGGCGAGTCGACGAGCACACCGGCGACTGGTCGCAGTTCCTGGCGGACGTGGACGAGCTGTTCGCGGCGATGCGGGCGGCCGAGGGATGACCCGGCCGCCCGCGCCCGCGACTACTCCACCGTCCCGCTGACGGTGCCCGTCGCCTGAGCGCTGGTCGACGACGCCGCCGGGACCTCGGTGGACGGGCCGTGGTAGATCGCGTTGGCGATCACGGTCCAGGCCACGCGCGGCCAGGTGCGGAAGTTCAGGTCCGTGGCCGAGATGACCACGTGCCCCTCGCCGACCTCGAAGGTGGCGACGTCCGCGCTACCGCGGAGGCCGTCGACGCCCGCCGCGTAGCCCGCGCCGAGCAGCGGCGCGGCGTCGTTCGGGTAGATCGAGCCGGCCTTCGCGGTGGCGGTGTCGGTGAGCCGCCAGCCCGTGTCGCCGTCCGACCACGTGGTCCACTCACGCGGCATGCCCCACATCTCGGGCACGGTCTCGTCGGACTGCACGCGCATGAGCGAGCCCGGGATGGCGAACGGGGTCGCGAGCTGCACCTTCTCCGCCGGCAGGTTCAGCAGCGTCTTGGCCGTGTCGCCCGACGAGCCGATCGCGACCAGCGTGCCGCCGCCGCGGACGAACGCGGCGAGCTGGTCCCAGCCCGCCTGGCCGACGCCGCGCGCCCAGTGGAAGCGCTCCGGCACGGTCTCCGGGTTCAGGCCGCTCACGATCCGGGCCTGCGTGATGCCGTCCGGCATCAGGATCGTGTCGTACTTGGCGTCGAGCTCGGCGTAGTCGTCGGCGGTGACGACCTCGTAGTCCACCTCGTGCTGGTCGAGCTGCCACATCAGCCAGCCGCCCGGCATGTTGTTCGCGCCGCGGATGAGGCCGACCTTCGTGCCCGGGCGCAGCTGGAAGCCCGCCACCTTGGGTGACGTGGGCGTGGCGAACACCGGCACGCCGGTCTCGGTCGAAGCCGCCTGCAACACGGCGCGGGCCCGCGCCGACGGCGGCACGACGAGCGTGCCCGGCGCGAACTCCCGCCCCGCGGTGAACTTCACGGACGAGCGGAACACCGGCACCGACGCCTTCTGCAGGTCGGCGAGGAAGCGCGCGACGCCGTAGGAATTCGGCTCGACGAGGTACGCGCCCGCGGCGCCCGGCGCGGCCGGGAACAGCGTGGTCTGCGGCGTCACGGCGGCCACGCGCTCGAGCGAGGCCGCCACCGGTGCGGCGATCGGGTCGGCCGTGATGCCGAGCATCAGCGGCAGGTTGTCCGTCGCCTCCGAGTACGGCATCAGCAACGGGCACTGCGCGCAGTTCTTGGCCTCCGGATACGGCCGGTTGCCCATGATCTGCTCGGCCCACTTGCCCAGCGGCTGGCGCGTGTTGACCACGAACGAGCCCGCCGGGTAGGTCTTGCCGCCGGCGGTGAACTCGGCCTTCGCCCGGTGGATCTCCACTCGCGACTGCTCGAGCACCTTGAGCATGTCGTAGACGGCGTACGGGTCCCGCTGGTTGGCCGGGAGCACGAACGCGCTCGGGCCGGCGGTCGAGGCGATCGCGTTGCGCGGGACGCGGTACAGGTTGTCCAGCGACCAGCGCTCCGGCTCCTTCGCCACCGCGTTCAGCGCGAGGAACGTGCCGGTCTCCAGGTAGTCGAGCATCTGCTCGAGCGTCCACGTGGCCTTGTCGTACGGCAGCAGGTTGCGCATCGACTTCAGCGAGTCGCCGAGCGGCTGGCCGTTCGTGCTCGTGTATGGGTACGCGAGGTTCGTGAGCGACGCGGCCTCGAACAGGAACATGGCCGCGCCCTGGAACGTGTGGAAGCTCGGGATGTCGGCCGTGGCCATGATCCCGTAGGAGTCGCCGAACTTGACGCCCTTCTTGTCCTCGGCCCACAGGCCGCGGGCCACGTCCATGCCGAGCGCGTTCGTGGACTGCATCGTGATCGCGTCACGGGTGGCGGAGACGCCGTCGTTGTACGGCGGCACCCACATCCGCGGGCTGGTCGCGCCCGCCTGGTGCAGGATGTGCTCGACGACGGGCTTGTACTTCTTGAAGACGCCGATCCGCAGCTTGGACTCGAGCTGCGTGAAGAACAGCCAGTCGCGGTTGTCGTCGTGGCCCGTGTAGTGGTGGTAGAGGTCCGGATAGGTCCGGGTCATCGAAGTCCCGGCCGTCTCGTTGAAGAAGTCCGTGACCAGGTGCGAGCCGTCCGGGTTGGCCGCGGGCAGCACGATGATCAACATCTCGTTGAGGATCCGGTTGATCTCGGGCGAGCGCTCGGTCGCGAGCCGGTGCACGATGTCCGGGATCACCTGCACCGGGCCGACCTCGGTCGAGTGCATGCCCGCCTCGAGGTAGTAGACCGGGATGTGGTTGGTCGCGAGCGCCTTCGCGTCCTCCTCCGACAGGCCACGCGGGTTCGCGAGCCGGTCGTTGGCGGCGAGGATCTGGTCGACCTTGGCCAGGTTCGCGGGCGAGGAGACGTGCAGCAGCGGCATCTCGTTGCCGTTGGTCGTCGTGCCGAGGTTGAAATAGTCGGCGCGGTTGGAGTTGTCGCCGATGAGCTTCAGGTACGACTGGATCTTCGAGAACCGGGCGAGCTTGCCGGTGGTGCCGAGCTCGAACCCGAAGTACTGCTTGGGCGCCGGGATCGGCGCCGCCTGTGCCGGTGCCGCGACCAACATGACGGTGAGCGCGCAGACCAGCGCCACGACCGATCGCCGCGTAGAAACGTGCAACAGACTTCCCCCCTACTTGAGCCGTTGTGGAACGGCCCGGGCCCCGAGCATCCGGCGCCTCCCAGCAAACCGGACCCCTGAGTTCTATATGGGGCGACGGTGAGAGGTCAAGGTCTTTCAGAAGACCACCCTTTGGCGGACGGGAAAACGTCGTTTGGACGACGCCAAGGCGCGCCGACGCCGCGATGGTTGTGCGCTGATGCTTTTCAAGATCCTCCCCACTGCGGTGGCCGCGCTCGCGCTGCTGGCCGCGCCCGCTTACGCGTCCAAGGCCGAGCTCTCCCCGGACGGCCGCTACCTCGACGTCACCGAATCCTCTCCCGGCGCGGTCGACGACATCATCGCCAGCCTGCACCGCGAGGGCGGCCGGCAGGTCGTCCACCTGTTCGGCGCCGTCACGGCCGGCACCGGCTGCACGCGCGACGACTACTCCGGCACGACCAAGTGCACCGACCCGGAGCTGCAGGTCCGCGTCTCGCTCGGCGGCGGCGACGATCGCTTGCAGCTGAGCGAGAGCTTCACCGACATCACGTTCGGCGACGGCTCGCTGGTCGCCGACCTCGGCGCCGGGAACGACACGTTCCTCTCGCGCGACACCAACGCCACGGTCGTCGCGCAGGGCGGGCCCGGCAACGACACGTTCGAGGGCGGCATCAACGTCGACCACTTCTTCGGCGGTGAAGGCGACGACAAGCTCGACGGCGGCCCCAAGGGCGGGGACGACCTCCACGGCGAGGGTGGCAACGACACCCTCAAGGGCGATCACCCCTCCGATCACGGGATCTTCGCCGATGTGCTCGACGGCGGCGCCGGCGTCGACACGCTCACGGACTACGTGTACTCCGGCGACCCGGGCGCCGCGCCGCCGATCTCGGTCACGCTCGACGGCCAGGCCAACGACGGCCGCGCGGGCGAGAACGACAACGTGGTGGCGGTCGAGCGGATCGTCTCCAGCTCGGCCGGCTCGTTCACCGGCGACGACGCCGCCAACGAGTTCGTGGCGCCCGAGGTGGGCGCGGCGGGCGTGCTCGTCGGCCTCGGTGGCAACGACACGCTGATCGCGGGTGACTCACACGGTGACAAGGTCGACGGCGGGGCCGGCGACGACGTCATCGACGGCGGGTTCGGCGACGACACGCTCGTCGGCGGGCCGGGGCGCGACACCGTCAACGGCGACCGCAAGTCACGCTGCAACGAGTACCACTGCGACTACCTCGGACTGGGCAACGACACGATCGACGTCCGCGACGGCGAGATCGACTCCGTCACCTGCGGCGTCGGCACCGACCGCGTGGTCGCGGACGCCAATGACACCGTGGCCGCGGACTGCGAGACCGTGGAGCGCGCCGCCGGTACCGGCGGGCCGCCGTCGAACACCGGCGACGCGCCGCAGACGAGCCTGACCGTCAAGAAGGCCAAGCTCGCGAAGGCGCTCAAGTCCGGGCTCACCGTGACCGTCAGCGGCGTCACCGGCAAGGTCAAGCTCACGGCCAAGCAGGGCAAGAAGACCGTCGCCTCCGGGTCCGCGTCCGCGAAGGGCGGCAAGGCGACCGTGAAGCTGAAGTTCACGAAGGCCGCCAAGAAGGCCCTCAAGCGCAAGAAGACGGTGACGCTGAAGGTCACCGGCGCCGGAACGTCGGTGACCTACAAGCTCAAGCGGTAGCTAACAACCGAGGGCGTCCTCGTAGGACTCCGCGACCGAAACGATCTTGCCGGCCCGGAGCGTGCCGCCGGCGGCGATCGCATCCGCGTACTGGAACACCACCATGTCGAAGTCGCCCTCGGCCTGCATCTCCTTCAAGACGGCCCAGTTCTGGGCCGTCTTGAGGGCGGCGACCGCTTCGGCGCGGGGCTTGGCCTCGCCTTCGATCCAGGTCTCGATCCAGCCGCACGCGACGGCACCCACCACCCGCGCGCCGAGTTGGTAACGGTCGCGCGGCAGCCCGCCCGTGTCGAGCTCGGACCGATCGAAGCCGGGTGGGAGCGGCAGGTCGCGCAGCATCTGGTCGACCGCCTTGCCGCTCTCCGCCGGGCGCACGACGCTCGGCGGCATCGCCCCGAGCCACTCGTCGATGGACACGGCGCGCAACTCGGCGCGGGCCTCGGCCGCCGCCTCGCCGCGCAACTCCAGCGCGTAGCCCTGCTGCTCCCAGCCGATGATGCCGTCCTTCTGGATCGGGTCGCCGCCTTTGCGCCAGGACAGCTGGACGGTGCGGGCACCGTCGGCGAAGTCCATCTCGCCCTGACCGACGGCGAACTCGTCGGCACGCGTCACCTGCCAGTCGCCGACCAGCAACCGCGGAACGGACTCGGCCACCTTCACGAGTGGCGCGGCCCAGGCACGTTCGGTGCCGCCGTCCCCGGGGGCGAAGAACACCACCAGCGCAACGGCCGACGCGACGGCGGCGACCGCGGGCGGCACGAGCCACCGGCGACGGCGCGGCGGACGCGTGCGGGCCACGACCGGCCGCGCGACGATCTCGTCACGCAGCGCTTCGCAGGCGTCGTCGAGGTCCAGCGCTTCGTCGCGAATCGGGTCCGCGCGGCGGACCAGGTCATCGAGGCTCATGCGACGGACTCCTGCGGCGACGAATGGACAGTGGCTGGATCGCCCTCCCAACCGAGGGCGGTGAGCTCGGTGCGGAGCCGGCGCCGCGCACGATGCAGGCGGCTGCGCACGGTGACGGCGAGCGTCCCGGTGGCCTTGGCGATCTCGGCGGGCGCGAGCCCTTCCCACCCGGCGAGCAGCAGCAACTCGCGGTCTTCTTCCGAGAGCCGCTCCAGCGCGCGGCGCACGACCTGGTCGCCGTCACGGTCGACGGACACCGTCGTCAGCTCGCGCGCGAGCCGATCTGCAAGCCCGTCGCGCCGGCGCTCACCGCGCCGGTGGTTGGCGAGCACGCGTCGCGCGACGCCGAGCAACCATGCTCGCGCCGCCTCACCCTCGGGCACATCACCCAACCGCCGCCACGCCACGAGAAAGGTCTCGGCGACGACGTCGGCCGCATCGGCGGGCTCGTCGACGCGCCGCAGCGCGTATCCGAGCACCAACCGCCGGTGCGTGTCGAAGAGCGCGCGGAAGCGGCGCTCGGCCTCTGATCGCTCCATCGACCCCGAGATGTCCGGCACACGCCGGAGCGTTGCACGCGGGCGCCCGAAGGCGCCCGCGCACATCAGTGGTCTACGGCGTCGTCGTCGACAGCGTGAACGTCAGCGTCTTGCTGTACTGACCGGTCCGGAGGCCTTCGCCGGCGCCGATCGACTGCTTGAACTCGACCGGCACGGAGGCCCCGCTGACCGGCTCGACGAAGTCGAGCAGGCTCGTCGGAGTCCCGCTGATCGGGGCGAACGCGGCGGTGCCCGAGCGGACCTGGAGCGGCTGCGCCAGGACATAGGTGCCGTTCACGAGCTTGCCCGCGTTGGTGGTGCTCGGGTCCGAGACCGTGAGCTTGGAGTCGCCACCGGTGCTGGTGACGATCGCGTTCGCGGCGGACGTGTAGTCACGGGCGACGCCCGGGACGAACGTGCCGAGCGAGGTCGGAGCCGAGAGCTGGATGGCGAGCGTCGCCGGGACGGCGCCGACCACGTCGTGGTTGGTGTTCGAGCGGGTCGCGATGGTGAACGTCTTGGTCGAGACGGCCGAGACGTTGCCCGTGGCGTCGGTCGCGCGGACCTCGACCGTGTGGGCACCCGGAGTCGACACGACCAGCGGCGCGGTGTACGCGGTCCAGTCGCCGCCGTCCAGGCGGTACTCGACCAGCACCGTGCCGGGGGACTCGTCCGCGCCCGCCAGCGTCACCGTGACCGGGGCGGAGAACCCGCCGGTCCAGTCCGGAGCATCCGGGTTCAGCGCGACCGACGTGGTCGGCGGCGTCACGTCGCTGTTCGTGAACGTGACGTCGACAAGGTGCGTCGCGAGCGTGTACTTGAAGCGCACGACCTTGCCGGCCGCGACGGGGAGGTCGATGTCCTGGCCGTCACGAACGCCGTTGGCCCCGTAGTTCTCGGCCCAGCTGCGGTTGTGGGCGATCTTGAACTTGTAGTTGCCGGCCGGGAGCTTGTCGGTCGAGAACTCGTAGACGCCGTCGCCGTCCGGGTCCTTCATCTCGGCCGCCGCGCACTCCGGCTGCCAGTCGTCCGAGCAGCCCAGCAGCTTGTTGAACGAGCCGGGGAGGGACACGGGCGGGCCGGCCGGCGGCTGGATCGCGCCGCCCTTGATGCGGATGTTGCGGTACCAGATGGACTCGCCGCCGCCGTGGTTCTGGACGCCGACGAAGCCCTGCGAGATGTCCCGCGTGGTGCTGGTGAAGTTGTTCACCAGCACGCCGTTGAGGAGCACCTTGATGTTCTGGCCCTGGACCTGGATCTCGTACGCGTTCCACTGACCGAGCGGCTTGAGCGCCGCGAGCACCTTGTCCCGGTCCGCACCCTGGAAGGTGTAGATCGAGCCGGTCACGCGATCAGGCAGGTCGGACTCGTCGATCTGGATCTCGTAGCCGTTGTTGACCGCCACGTACGGGTCGTTGCCCGGGTTCGGGAAGCCGACGAACACGCCGCCGTTGTCGTCCTTGACGAGCTTCCAGTCCAGCTTGAGGCTGTAGTTGGTGAACTGCTGGCCGGTGAACCAGTTCAGGCCCAGGCCGCCTTCGCTGCGGATGGAGCAGTCCTCCTGGCGGCCGAACGAGCCGGCGCCGGCCATCCGCCACTTGGTCAGCGACTCGAGCGTGCCGTCGAACAGACCCGTGTAGCCGGGCTCGATCGCGGCCGGCGCGCAGATGTCCTTCTCGGCGCCGATCTTGAGCGCGTCGAAGTTCACGTTGCCGTCCGTGCCCGTCTCGAACGCGAACTTGAGCTGGTTCACGCCCGCCTTGAGGGCGAGGTCCTTCGTGCTGAAGGCCCAGGCCTTCCAGTCCGTCGTGGACGTGGTGTTGAACACCCAGTCCGGCTGCTTGACGCCGTTGAGGTAGAACGCGAGCGTCTTGTTCTTGGTCGACGGGTTCGGGCCGTTGGCGTAGCGGATGTTCACCGGGTAGGTGCCGTCCGCGTCGACGTTGACCTGGAACGTCATGTTCGCGCCGGCGTTGAAGAAGCCGCCGACGAAGCCGGAGCCGGAGTAGCCGGAGTGCTCGGTCTGGACGGCGGCGCCGCCGGCGACCTGGCCTTCCTCGGCCTCGTAGTAGCCCGTCGCGGCCGGCGCCTGGTAGCCCGGCAGCGAGTTCAGCGTGTACCAGGCCTCCGTGTTCCACAGCTCCTGGCCCGCAGAAGAGGCGAAGGGGCGCTGCGAGCGGACGTGCACGACACGGCCCGGCTTGAGGCCGTCGACCTTGATCGTGACCGTCTTCTTGTCCGAGGAGATCGTGGCGTCGGTGACCAGGAGCGACTCCTCGTCGACCTTCGGCCCGCCGTACTGCGACGTCGGGACGTAGCGCCACTGCTTGAACTTGTACGCGTCCTTGAGCTTCGCGATCGCCGCGTCGCCGACCGGGTGCGTGTAGGAGATCTTGAAGCCACCCTCGATGACTTCCATCTTCTCCATGTCGAAGACGTTGGTGCCGTTCGGCGTGAGCTTCTGGAGGCCGTAGCGGAGCTTGTTGTCCTCGCCCCAGTTGCCGCCCTCGCCGGTGCCGCCGACGTAGATCGCGCCGTCGGGCCCGATCACCGTGCGGTTGACGCCGACCTCGAGGCCCGCCGAGTGACGGAAGACCGCACCCTGGAACTCGCCGTCGACCTTCTCCAGGAACCCGCGCTGCAGGCCGCCGTAGGTCAGGTCGCCCCAGATCATCTGGCCCTTGAACGGACCGTCGGTGAGCAGCACCGGGTTCGTCGGGGAGTTGGCGATCTCGTTGTGCGGCATCCACAGGACGGGCTGCGTGACCGGCTTGGTGTCGAACGGGCCGGACGGGGTCGTGAAGTGGTTGAAGAAGCGGTCCTGCTTGATCTGGACCATCTTGTTCGCCGGCAGCCAGGCACCCTGGTTGTCGTTGACGAAGATGCCGTTGTCCGGGCCGAAGCCGATGCCGTTCGGCGTGCGCAGACCACCGGCGACCGTCGAGACCTGCCAGTTGCTGCGGCTGATCTTGATCGCGGTGCCCGGCGTCTGACCCGGCTGCGGGCTGGTCGTCGCGCCGCCGTTGTTGATGGCGACGGAGCGGGCGACGTAGAAGTAGTCGGCGTCGTGGATGAGGCCGAACGCGAACTCGTGGAAGTTGCCGCCGTTGGGCCACGAAGCGAGCCGCTTGTGGTCCATCAGGGTGTCGGCGTCGTCGCCGTCCGGGAGCAGCTCGGTGAGACCCTCACGCTCGGAGACGTACCAGCGACCGTCGATGACCTGGATGCCCATCGGGTTCTTCAGCGCGCCGGCGACCTTGGTGTAGGTCACCTGCTCCTTGGTCGTCGTGCCCGTGACCTTGTCCAGGACGTAGACCTCGCCCGACTCCGGGTTCGGGACCCAGCCACCGGCGCTGACGTCGCCCGTCGTGGTCAGGACCATGCGGCCGTCCGGCAGGAAGTCCATGCCCGAGACCTTCGGCTGGAAGGCCGTGGGGCGGATGTCGGTCAGCGTGTAGTTCGGGTTGACCGCCTCGAGGCGCAGGCCGTCACCGGGGGTGTCGGCCGCGCCCTCGCAGAACTTGCTGCCCGGCGCAGTGACGCGCACGACGCCGGCCTCGGTGGAGAGGACGGAGCTCGGGACGACCACGAAGCTGCTGGAGCCCGGGGCACGCCACTCGAGCTTGAGGACCTGGCCGCCGCCGGCCTCGATGTAGTCGATGCGGAGGTCGTGGTTGCCCGCGGTGAGGGTGACGGCGCCGTCCTTGGACGTGTCGCCGTGCAGGCCGTCGTGGTCGACGACGACGTTGCCGTCGATGCGCAGGACCGAGCCGTCGTCGCTCGTCAGGCGGAAGGTGTGCTCGCCGGCCGTCGCGATGTTCAGGCGCGCCAGGACGGTGGACTGGTAGTTGTCCTCACGGCCGTCGGCGAACTGCGCCGCGGTCGACCAGTCGACGGTGCTCATCAGCTTGTCGACGTTCGGCGTCTGGCCGGACTTGAGCGTGCAGGTGGTCGTCGGTCCCTGCGCCAGGAAGTACGTGCGTAGCGTCACGCCGGGCTCGAACGTGGTCTGGGCCGCGGCCTGACCGGCAAAGCCCGTGAGGGCTCCCGTCACCGCGACGGCGACAGCGCCCGCACGGCTCCTCCAACTAAGGGACAAACGCACTCCTCCTCGAACCAACTCCAAATTCAACGAAGGAAGTTACTGACGTTCTGTCCGCTTCTAAAGACCTTTTGACATCTGGACGACTAAACCATCTGTCCAGTTTTTCGTGTAAGCGTTCCAGGCCACCAGTTCAAGCGGCCCAGCAGGGACATCGCGGCGGGCAGCAGCAGGCCACGCACCACCGTGACGTCGAGCAGCACGGCGAGCGTCATCCCGACGCCGATCTCCCGCACTTCCGTCAGCTCACCGAGCGCGAAGCCCGCGAACACGATGCCGATCGAGAGCGCCGCCAGCGTCACCACCGGACCGGTCGCCGTGATCCCCGTCAGCACCGCTCGGTCGTTGTCGCCGGTGCGGTCCCACTCCTCCTTGATGCGCGCGATCAGGAAGACCTCGTAGTCCATCGAGAGCCCGAAGATGAACATGAACAGCAGCAGCGGCGTCGTGAGGTCCAGCGGGCCGGGGAAGAGCAGCACGAGCAGGCCAAGCGTCGCGAGCAGCGTCAGGACGTTCATGACGATCGCCTTCAGCGGGACGAGCACGGAGCGCGTGAGCGCGAACAGCAGCAGCGCCGTGGGCAGGAACACGACGGCCAGCGCGAGCGGGAGCCGTTGGCGGGTGGAGTCCTTGGCGTCGATCAGCTCCGCCGCCGGCCCGCCGACGAGCAATGACGGATCGAGGTCGCGGATGTCGCGCACGAGCTGCTGCGCGCGGTCGCCGTCGTCGCTGCCCAGCGGGTCGACCGTGTAGCCCGCGACGGTCGGCGGCAGCGTGTCGATCGGGAGGATCTCCTCCACGTTGCGCAGCTTGATCATGCGCTGAGGCAGCTCGTCGGTCGGCGGGCGCTGGGAGAGCACGGTGATCGGCTCCACGGCGCCCTTGCTGAAGTTGCGCTCCAGGAGCTCCTGCACGCGCCGCTCCTGCGCGGTCTCGGGCAGCGACGTCGCGTCGGCGTTGGCCACCTCGATCCCGAAGGCCGGGACACTGAGCGCGATCAGGGCCGCGGTGACCGCGAGCGCGACCGCGGCCGGGCGGCGCTGTGCGAACGTCGCCAACCGCGCCAGCAGCCCGACGCTGGGGATCCGGCCGCGCGCGGGAATGCGCCGGTGGCCGACGGCGACGAGCGCCGGGACGAGCGTGAGGCCCACGATGGTGGCCGTCGCGACGGCGAGCACGCCGCCGAGGGCCATCGCCGAGAGCAGCGGGTCCGCGAACACGTACAGCGCGACGAGGGCGATACCGACGGCCAGGCCCGAGACGAGCACGGCGCGCCCCGCGCCGGCGATCGTGCGGGCGAGCAGCTCCTCGACCGGCGCGTCCGGCTCCGCCACGCGCTCCTCCCGGAAGCGGGCGATGACGAGCAGGCTGTAGTCCACCGCGAGGCCGAGACCCAGCAGCGTGACGACGTTCACCGCGAACTCGCTCACGGCCACGGCGCCGGCGAGCGCGTTGAGCGCCAGCAGCGAGCCCGCGATCGTCGCCAGCGCGGCGGCCAACGGGAGCAGCCCGGCGACGAGCCCGCCCAGGAAGGCGATCAGCACGATCGTCAGGACGACCAGCGCGATCGTCTCGCCGCGCACCGCGTCGTCGGTGGCCTGCTCGGCGAACGTGCGCTCGGCCAGCAGCTTGCCACCCACGAGGATCTCGGGCGCGGGAATCGCCCGCAGGCGCTCCGTCACCTGATCGGCGACCTCCAGCGCGGCGTCGCCTTCGATCGCCGGGTCGAGCTCGACGACCACCAGCGAGCTCTTCCCGTCATCGCCCTGCAGGCCTCCGGCGGTGTAGGCGTCGCGCACCTCCTTCACGCCGGGGAGCTCGCGCAGCGCGAACATGATCGGCGGCACGGCGTCGACCAGGTCGCGCGCGAAGTAGTCCTTGCCGGCGATGATCGCGACGACCAGCTCGCCCTCGGGGTCGAGCTCGTCCAGGCGTTCCTGCGCGCGGGCCGACTGGCCGCGCGCGTCGTCCACGGTCTCCGTGCGGTCGTACACCCCGGCGCCGAACACGCCGCCGACCACCGCGAGCACCGCCCACACGGCGAGAATCGCGAGACGCCAGCGGGCGGCAGCCCTCCCCAGCCGTTCGAGCACGGCGTCGATCCTAGACGCGCGTACTCCCGGGGGAGCAGTGGCGACCGCGCAAAGTGACTCCCCCGGGCCGATGTGGAATCGACGGCGCGAAACGAGGATGCGGGACATGCTTCAGCGACTCGGTCAGCTCTCAGCCAAGCGCCCCTGGCGCTCCCTGCTCGTCCTGCTCGTCTTCGTGGTCCTGGCGGGGGTGATCGGCGGCCCGGTCGCGGGGCGACTGGACGGCGGCGACGGGTTCACCCCGGCGGACGCGGAATCCTCCCTGGCGACGGCGCAGCTCGAGCGCGCCACGCGCGAAGAGACCTCGCCCGGCGTCATCCTGCTCGTCCGCGGCGACGACGCGGCGGCACAGGCGGCCGCGACGGAGCTCGCGGCAGTGCCAGGGGTCGCGCGCGCCGAACCCGGTCCGACATCGGAGAACGGCGACAGCCGCCTCGTGATGGGCACGCTGCGCGCGGGCGTCGACGACGAGCTGGTCGCGACCGACGCGCTCACCGCGTTCGAGGGCCGCGACGACGTCGTCGTGGGTGGCGGCGCGGTCGCCGGCGCCCAGCTCGGTGAGACGATCTCCGAGGACCTCGCGCGCGCCGAGCTGTTCGCGTTCCCGCTGCTGTTCCTGCTGTCACTGCTGTTCTTCCGCGGACGGGCGGCGTTCTTGCCCCTGGTCGTGGGCATCACGACCGTGCTCGGCACCTTCCTCGTGTTGTCCGCGGTGAACCTCGTCTACGGCCTGAACGTCTTCGCCCTGAACCTCGTGATCGGGCTCGGGCTCGGCCTCGCGATCGACTACACGCTGTTCCTGGTCACGCGCTTCCGTGAGGAGCTCGCGAACGGCGCCGAGCCGCAGGCCGCCGTGCGCACCACGATGAACACCGCCGGCAAGACGATCGTCTTCTCGGCCGCGACCGTCGCCGCCGCGCTCGGCACTTTGACGCTGTTCCCGCTCGGCTTCGCGCAGTCGATGGGGATCGCCGGAGCGAGCGTCGCGGTCGTCGCCGGCGTCGCCTCGCTGCTCGTCTCGCCCGCCCTGCTCGCGCTCTGGGGCCACAAGCTGGCCCGCAAGCAGTCCGCCGCCGCCGACGACCGCTGGCACCGCATCGCGCACACCGTGATGCGCCGCCCAGGCGCGATCGCCGCGGTGACCGCTGCCGTGATGCTCGCCGTCGCGCTGCCCGCGCTGACCGTGAACTGGACGCCGGTCGACGCCTCCGCCGTGCCCGCGGGCAACAGCGCGCGCATGCTCTCCGACGCCACGCAGGCCGAGTTCGGCGGCGCCGGCACGACGCCCGTGACGATGGCCGTGACCGCGCCCGAGTCGGCCGCTGACGCGGTGGAGACGTACGCCGCCCGCTACGACGCCCAGGCGCAGTACCTCGGCTCGGACACGTGGGCCGTGAACGTCGAAGCGCCGGGCGACGCCGTCGGCGAGCAGGCGCGCGCGCTGGTGGATGAGGTCCGGGCCGACGGCGCGCCGTTCCCGGTCCAGGTGACCGGCCCCGCGGCCGAGTTCATCGACCAGCAGGCCACGATCGCCGGCCGGTTGCCGCTCGCGCTGACCGCGCTCGCCGGGCTGACGTTCGTCCTGCTGTGGCTGATGACCGGCTCGATCGTGTTGCCGCTGAAGGCGATCGTCATGAACGCGCTGACGGTCGGCGCCGCGCTCGCGCCGCTGGTGTTGCTGTACGACGGCGTCGAGCCGACGAACTTCCTGGTCGCCGCCGCGCTGATCTTCGCGCTCTCCACCGACTACGGGGTGTTCCTGCTCGGCCGCATCAAGGAAGCGCGTGACAGCGGCGAGTCCGAGCGCGAGGCCGTCGCCATCGGCATCGCCCGTACCGGGCGCGTCGTCACCGCCGCAGCGATCCTGCTCGCGGTCGCGATCGGCGCGTTCTCGACCAGCGCGATCCCGTTCATCCAGCAGATCGGCATCGCGGTGGCGTTCGGCGTCCTGATCGACGCGTTCATCGTCCGCTCGCTGCTCGTCCCCTCGCTGATGGCGCTGCTCGGCAAGTGGAACTGGTGGTCGCCGAAGCCGCTGCGCCGCCTGCACGGGCGCGTCGGTCTCGCCCACGCCTGACAGGATTCGTCTCCGTGAACTCGACGCTCCAGCGCTGGCTTCCCGTCCTGGTCCTGCCGCCCATCCTGCTCGTGGACGGGTGGCTGGGCGACAAGCCCGGACAGGAAGTCGACGTGTGGGGCGTCGTGGTCACCTACATCGCGGTCCTGCCGCTGCTGTGGCGGACGCAGCTCAGCTTCACCGTGATGGGCCCGCTGCTCACCGCCGGCGTCGCGCTCGTCCTGTGGCAGTACATCCCGGGCAACTCGCTGGTCGCCATCCCCGCGTGGGGTTTGTACGAGCTCGCGCGCCAGCGCGGACGCCGCGAGACGATGGTCGCGGCGATCGTCCTCCCGGCGCTCGTGCTCGTCACGATCGTCCCGTTCGAGCACGACCTGCAGATGATCGCGTCCCTGGTCTTCACCAACCTCGCGATCTGCGAGCTCGCGCTGGCCGTCGGCTACCTGACCTGGAAGGCGCAGCAGGCGGCCGAGGCGGACGCGGAGCGGCGCCTCAACGCGGAGCGGCTCCGGATCGCGCGCGAGGTGCACGACGTGGTCGCCCACGCGATGGTTGCGATCAACGTGCAGGCCGGGGTCGCCGCGCACCTGCTCGACCAGGACACCGAGCAGGCGCGCGAGGCGCTGCTGCACATCAAGGCCACGAGCGGTGACGCGCTGAACGACCTGCGCGCGACGCTCGGCGTCTTGCGGGACCCGGGGCAGGCGGCACCGATCGGTCCCGCCGCCGGCCTCGACGACCTCGACGACGTCGCATCCCAGCTGCGTGCCGCCGGGATCGAGGTGACGGTCGACGCGCCCACGATCGCGGTGCCCACCCCGGTGGGCGCCGCGAGCTACCGGATCGTGCAGGAGGCGCTGACGAACGTGCTCCGGCACGCCCGCGCCACACGCGCTTCGGTGGTCGTGCGGGTGGACGCGGACGCCGTGTCGATCGTCGTCGCCGACGACGGGACCGGCCATGGCGGAAGTGGCGGCGCCGGCGCCGGCGTGCGCGGGATGCGCGAGCGGGCCACGGCGCTCGGCGGGACGCTCGAGGCGGGGCCGCGGGCGGACGGCGGCTGGTGCGTCGAGGCGTGGCTGCCGCTCACGGCGGTACCGGCGTGACCCGCGTCCTGCTCGCCGACGACCAGGGCCTCGTGCGCGCGGGCTTCAAGGCGCTGCTCTCCGCGCAACCGGACATCGACGTCGTCGGCGAAGCCTCCGACGGCGCCGAGGCGGTCGACCTGGCCACGGCCGAGCGGCCCGACGTCGTGTTGATGGACGTGCGGATGCCGCGCATGGACGGGCTCGAGGCGACACGGCGGATCACCACGGCGCTGGCGGACACACGCGTGGTCGTGTTGACGACGTTCGAGCTCGACGAGTACGTCTTCGGCGCGCTGCGCGCGGGCGCGTCCGGCTTCCTGCTCAAGGACATCGACCCGCCCGACCTGCTGAGCGCCGTGCGCGTGGTCGCCGCGGGCGAGGCGCTGCTCGCCCCGCGCCTCACCCGGCGGCTGATCGAAGCCTTCGTCGCGCAGGAGCTTGCGGCGCCCGGACCGCGGCCCGACGACGCGATCGCCGAGCTCACCCCGCGCGAACGCGAAGTGCTGATGCTGGTCGGCCGCGGGCTCTCCAACAGCGAGATCGCGGACGAGCTCGTGCTGTCCCCGCTGACGGCCAAGACCCACGTGGCGCGGCTGTTCCAGAAACTGGACGCGCGTGACCGCGCGCAACTCGTCGTCCTCGCCTACGAGACCGGGCTGGTGATCCCGGGCGAGCGCTGACCCGCGTCCACCCAGGACTCGAGCGCCTCGAAGTACTCCGGGCAGAACGCGGCACCGACGTCGCGGCGCATGATCCCGAGCGCCGTGTCCGAGTCGAGCGGGCCGCGATACGGGCGGTCGGCGGTGAGCGCCTCGAACACGTCGGCGACGGCGAGGATGCGCGGCATCCAACCGAGATCCTCCGCGGTCAGCCCGAGGTGGTAGCCCTTGCCGTCCAGGCGCTCATGATGGGCGCCCGAGTCACGGGCGAAGTGGCGGAAGGGCGGGACGCGCTCGAGGATGCGCACGGTCAGCTCGGCGTGGCCGCGGATCTGGGCCCACTCGTCGGCGTCGAGCTTGCCGGGCTTGTCGAGCACGAGGTTGGAGACGCCGAGCTTGCCGAGGTCGTGCAGGAGCGCGGAACGGCGCAGGTCGCGCACCATGTCGGCGTCGAAGCCGAGCGTGTCGGCGACGCCGAGCGCGATCCGGGCGACGCCGGCCGAGTGGCGGCCCGTGAACGGCGACTTCGCGTCCACCACGGTGGCGAACGCCTCGGCGACGTTGTCGAGGCCGGTGTCGTCGGCCATCAGGGTGCGGTCGGCCGGCTCGAAGACGCTCGCGACGTCCACGGCGTCGCCGCCGAGCGTGGACCAGAAGGCGCTGTCGCCGCGGGTCGCCAGCAGCGCGGCCACGAGCTCCGGGTCGAACCAGGTGCCGGAGCGCTCGGCCGCGACGTCGAGCGCCGCGGTCATGCCGCCCTGGGCGAAGGAGATCTCGGCGACCTGCGCGAGGCCCATGATCCGCGCCGCGAGCGGGATCTCGGTGCCACTCAGGCCGTACGGCACGCCGTTGCCGTCCCAGCGCTCGTCGAGCGCGCGGATGGCGTCCGCGGTGCTGATCGGCAGGTCGATCATGCGGGCGATCTCGGCGCCGCGCTCGCAGCGCGTGGTGTAGAGCTGGTCCTTGAGGTCCTTGGTGCGCGCGATCTCGGTGAAGCGGCGCACGCGCGTCAGCAGCGGCGCGTCGGGGAGCGTGCCGCGGAACGTCGCGGTGGCCTTCGCGCGCAGCGTGTCGCGGTCGGCGCCCTTCCAGCTCTCCTTGTAGGCACGGTCGTCGGAGCCGAACAGCGAGCACACGGCGGCCGCGTTGGCCGAGCAGCCCGCGTCCTTGAGCAGCAGCCCGTAGTAGAGCGCGGACAGCTCCGTGTCCGGCACGCCCGCCACGGCGGCGATCCGCATGCCGATCGCGCACGAGCGGGCGGCGTGGCCGGCGGGCTGGCCCTCGGTCACGTCGAGCGCGAACGACAGGGCCGAGATGATCTCGGAGAGGCGGACCTCCATCACCAGGGTGATCGACCGTTGCCGATGGGCCTGAAGTGGGCACGGCTGCCCCGCGTACTTACGAACGTGCAGTAGTGTCGTTGGCCACCGCGCGGAATCCCGCGCGGTCCCCCACAAGGGAGGGCATATGCCCGCCAGCAGTTCGTCCGACACGCGCGAGGCTGACGCCGAGGTTCGCGCGGCCGTGATCCGCCTGTCCCGGCCCGATGGTGACGGTGGCGCCGTCATCGAACGCGCCGCGATCCTCGCCGAAGGCACGCCCGCAGCCGCGATCGAAGCCTGGATCATCGACCACGGCGGCCAGCCCGAGGCCCCGATCATCGCCGCCGCCGCCCCCGGCCTCTATGGCCTCCGGCCAGACCGGCCCACGTTCGGTGGCCAGCGCCAGCCCCGGCGCTACGTCCTGTCCGCCGCGGCCCTGAGCGGGACGCGATGACCGCCAAGCCCCCGAAGCCCCCGCTGCGCGGCGAAGCCGCTTACCGTGCGCAGAAGCTCGAGATCGCCAAGAGCAATGAGGCCGCGAGCTCCGTGGCCCGGCGCAAGCGCGCCGCGAAGGACGCCGCTTCCGTGAACGAGACCGAGAAGCGAGCCCAGCGCGAGATGAAGACCCTGCGGGGACGCCCGTAGCCAGCAACACCGCGGCCGCCAGACACGCTGGCGGCCACAACCGGGCCTCAAGGCGCGCGGACGAGCGCGTCCGAGCACAGGGCGTCGATCTCCACCCAGCCGTGCTCACCCGTGTCGGTACGGACCTGCGCCCAGCCGTCCTCGACCGACTCGATCCGCAGCGGTTGCTGCTCCCGCACCGAGCCGACGGCGTCCGCGCCGGGACGCTCGAGCAGATACGTGTGGTCCGCACATGCACGTGACCACGCCGCCGAGCCGGGATCGCCGCCGGGCAGCACCGAGCCCCGGTCGTCGACGGCGCGGCAGAGCGTGCCGACCACGATCGAGTCGTCCTCCCTCGCCGTGCGGCGCTCGAACACGAGCGTGGCGTCACGGCCGACACCCACCGCGGTTCCAGGCGCGTAGCCGACGCCGATCCGCGCGCCCGTCGGTGGCAGCATCCCCGCGATCCGCATGTCCGCGGGGCAGGTGAGCGTCACCGCTTCCGGGAGCTGGTCGCCGCGCTGGAACGAGACGACGCGCGTGACCATCGCCGTTCGCGCGGGGACCGGCGCACCCACCGTCAGCCCGCCGCCGGGGACGGCCGCGCTGCGAACGGCGACCGGCGCCGGGTCGCCCGGACCGAAGACGATCGGCGCGGCGACGGTGGCGCTCACCGCGAACACGGCGACACCACCCGCGGTGGCCTTGCCGCCGGCACCGAGCTTGACGGCGAACCCACCGAGCAGCAGCGCGATCCCTGCGGGCGGGACGAGCGCGAGCGTGCCCCGGCGCGTCGTGCGCAGGCGCTCGCGCAGCGCGCGGCAGGCCTTGCAGGTGAGCAGATGGCGGTAGGTCGCGGCGGAGGCGCGGCGGCGGTCGTCGTGCGCGGCCAGCAGGTCACCCTGGACGGCGAGACAGCACGCATCCCGCGCCTCGCGACCCTTGATCACGTTCAGCCGCGCCCGGTGGACGAGCTGCTTGCTCGCCTGCGGCGTCACGCCCAGCTCACGGGCCAGCTCGTCGTGGCCGAGCCCGTCCAGCTCCCGTCGCAGCAGCGCGTGACGCTGGGCCGACGGCAGGGCGGCGATGTCGGCGAGCAGGCCGTGAACGGCGTCGCGCTGCTCGAGCACCGTGTGCGGGGTCGGCGCGAACCCGCGCTCCGGCACGTCGGCGTCGTCGGGCACCGGTGCAAAGCGATTGCGGCTGAGCTCGTCCAGGCAGCAGTTGCGGACGAGGCGGTGCAGCCAGGCGGCGAGGCTGACGGGCGCGTGGTCGCGGCGCAGCGCGCGGTGCGCGCGGATCAGCGCCTCCTGCACGACGTCTTCGGCGAGCTCGCGGCGGCCCCCGAGAATGCGCGCGGCGTAGCGCTCGAGGCGCTGCGCATAGCGCTGGTGGACGTGCTCGAAGGCGACCTCGTCGCCGTCGCGCAGGCGGCGGACGAGGGTCGCGTCACTGTCCCGCCGCGTTTCAGCAGCCATCCAGGGCGCGCTTCGTGATCCAGCCGGTGATGGGTGCCGCGGAGCGCACGCGGATCCAGGCGCGCGTGCTGTCGCGCCGGAGGAGCGTGACGCGGTCCCCGCGGTAGAGCACGCCGATCGCCAGCCCGCGCGGGCTGTCGAGCACGGTGGCGCGCGGCGTGCAGATGCGCTCTACCCGCGCCGCGGCAGCCGCCGGAGCGGCCGCCGCGAACACGGCGCAGGTGGCGACGGTGAGCCTGAGAGTGCGCACCGCTACCGGCGCGACTTCTTCTTGCTCTTCTTGGCCTTCTTCTTCTTGGACTCCCCGAGCGCGGCCTTGCCGGCTTCGGCGGACGTCACGCGCTTGGCCCGCGCGGACCCCGGCCCCATGTAGAGGAAGTGCTCGTTGTCGGCCAGCGCCAAGGTCTCGATCGACTCGACCACCTCACGCTGCTTGAAGGTCTCGCCGCGCTCACGGCCGGTGACGACGCGCTCGTAGGGCGCGTAGGTCGTGGCGTCGGCGACGACCGTCATCTTCGAATTGCCCTCGCCCGGCGCATTCGAGGCGCTCTCGAGCTTGATCGCGGGCCGGCCGAGGAACGTCGTGTCGCCCGTCTTGACGAGCCAGCCCTGCGCCACCGAGGTCTTGATGTCGGCCCCCTCGTCGGCGAGCGAGCGCACGAACGTGCCCCGCGGCGTGTCGGCCTCGGCGCCCTGGAGCGTCCAGACCTCGTTGCGCACGGCGTCGAACGCCGTGAACTTCTGCGGCTCCTGCGCGGCCTCGTAACGCAGGAGTCCCGTGCTGGAAGTCTTGATCACCTGGTGCGCGCGGTCGTACGCGACCCAGCGCTCGACCCGCTCGCTGCGCGGCACCACACCTTCGACCGTGTAGCTCGCCTCGAACGTGACCGTGCGGACGGTGTGCTCGATCGAAGAGGCCGGGGCCGCGGCGGGTGTGGCGAGCAGGGCGGCGGCCGCGAGGCCGACAAGTTTGAGTCTCATATAGAGGGAGACTCCGATGTGCCCGCCGCGTCCCGGACTATGTCTTGCTCACCGGTGTTCGAGGCTAAGCTGGTGAGCGTGTCCGTTGCCGACCCCCGCCCACTGACCGGCGAGCCGCTGCCGCTCGACCTGCTCAACACGACGTGGGTGAGTGGGGACGGCCTGCAGGACTGGCTGGCCGGCGAGCGCGGCGCGCGCGCATGGCTGGATCAACATGGGTTCGCCGACGCGCCGCCGACGCCCGGCCCTTTGCGTGAGACGCGCGAGGCGCTGCGCGCGCTGCTGCTCGACCGCGACGCGGTCGCGGGCGTCAACGCCGTGCTCGCGCGCGGCGGAGAGCGCCCCGTGCTGCACGCCGGCGGAGCTCACGAGCGCCGGGTCGACGCCGAGCCGGAGTGGCGCGTGCCGTGGACCTGCGCGTCGCAACTCGTCGCACTGCTCGAAACCCACGGCAGCCGTGTGCGCGCCTGCGCGAACCACGACTGCGTGCTCTGGTTCCTCGACACGTCACGCCCCGGGACGCGGCGCTGGTGCTCGATGGCCGCGTGCGGGAACCGCGACAAGGCCGTCCGGCACGGCCGCGTGAAGTCACCGCTTAAGTCGTAGATACCGGTTAAACCGTGTATGGTGGTGAGCATGACCGCTCTCGCCACCACGTTCGCCACCGGCCACGTCGGGCTCAATGTCGCCGAGCTCGATCGCAGCATCGCCTTCTACACGCGGGTGTTCGGCTGGACCCTCAAAGGCCGCGGGGACGGGTACGCGTTCCTCGGCGACGACGCACGGCTGATCCTCACGCTGTGGGCGCAGAGCGACGGCGAGTTCTCCGCGAAGACACCGGGCCTGCACCACCTCTCGTTCGAAGTCGACTCGGTCGCGGACGTGCGCGCGGTGGAGGAGCGGGTGCGCGAGACCGGCCTGCGGCTCTACCACGACGGCATCGTCCCCCACAGCGAGGGCGCGTCGAGCGGCGGGCTCTTCTTCGAGGACCCCGACGGCATCCGGCTCGAGGTCTTCACCGGCGCCGACATCCACGGCGACGCGCCCTCGGGCACCGCCCCGACGTGCGGGTTCTTCTAGGCCATGGTCCCCGACGTCGCGCGCGCCTTCCTCGCCGCGCAGCCCTGGATCGTGCTGGGCGCCGAGGACGCTCAGGCCCGGGTGTGGGCGACCGTGCTCTACGGGCCACCCGGTTTCGTCACCACCCCGACGCCCGAAAGCGTCACGATCGCCGCCCAGCCGCTGCCGGGTGACCCGCTCGCCGGCGCGCTGAACAGCCCGGTCGGCGGACTCGCCATCGAGCCGAGCACGCGCCGGCGGATGCGCCTCAACGGCGAGGCGTTCACCACCGACGACGGCGTCACGATCGCGCTCGAGCAGGTGTTCTCGAACTGCCCGAAGTACATCGCCACGCGCGAGGTCGAATCGGTCGCGCCGACGCCCGGGCCGGAGCCTGTGCGCGGCGACGCGCTGGACGCGCGGGCGCGAGAGTTGCTCGCGGCCGCGGACACGGCGTTCGTCGCCACCCGCGGCCTGGACGGCGTTGACGTCTCACACCGGGGCGGCCGCCCGGGCTTCCTGCAGACACCGGACGCGCACTCGATCGTGTGGCCCGACTACTCCGGCAACAACATGTTCAAGACGCTCGGCAACATCGCCGCCGACGGCGCGGCGGGGCTCACCGTCGTCGACCCGGCGGACGGCACGACGCTGCACGTCAGCGGCCACGCCGAGTTCGACGAGTCCCGCACGATCACGCTGACCGTGGACGCAGTGGTGCGACGCGAGCGCGCCGCACCACTGCGCTGGCGACTTGAACGGCCCGCCCGCAACCCGCCTATCGCGAGCGGCGCGCCAGCGTGAACGCCAGCGCCAGCACGACCATCGCGAACAGCGGGTGCAGCCCGCCGACCCAGCCGTCACCGTCGACCAGCGCGAGCTGCACCGTGCCCAGCACGCCGAGGGCGAGCGCGAGCAGCCGGTCGCGGCGGGCGAGCAGCGCCGGGACGATCGTGAGCACTTCCAGCATGTGGGTGGTGAAGCCGACGCCGCGGTGCGCCTCGAGCGCGTCGGCCCCCGCGCCGAAGATGTAGGCGCCGATCAGGTACACCTGCAGCACCACCGCGGCGACGATCAGCAGCGCCAGCGCGTGTTGCGCGCGCACCGCCCCGCGCCGCGTGCGCGACAGCGGGGCGATGTCGATCGGGACGGTCATGCCAGTTGCTCACGCAAGGCCGGCGCGGGCTCCAGCGCGGTGCCCATCGCGATCAGACCCAGCCCGTAGAGCGCGATGCCGATCGAGGGTCCGACGAGCGACACGAGGGCGAAGACGCTGAGCAGGGCGACCCCGGAGAAGATCGCCGCGGGGCGGAGCGTGCCGCCCGCCCGCAGACCGACGGCGATCAGCCCGCCCGCCGACAGCGCCGTCCCGAGGCCGAACACCGCGGCGACGCCGCCCGCCGCGTCGGCGTCCGTCCGGACGTCGCGGATCGGGATGGAGAGCAACTCGGCGAGCAGCAGCACGGCGGTCCCGGCGAGTGCGACGTACAGGCCGCGGCTGCGCGGCAAGCCCAGCAGGCCGACGAACGCGACCGCGTGCAGCGCCGCCCACGCGAGCGCGATCCAGACCAGCGTGTCCGCAGTCCACGGGTAGCTCCACATGTCCTCGGAGACGGTCGTCATCGGTTGGACGCCCGCCTGGACGACGAACCCGGCCAGCGCGGAGGCGGCGCCGGCGGCGATGAGCGCATTGCGGTGAATGTTCGTGTGGTTCATGGCGCCGAAGCTACGGGCGCGGCGGCGCCCCGTCATCGGCACCAGCGCGCGATGGCGAATACGTGCCAGCACGGTTGTCCGGCCTTGACGGGCGCTGGGATACTCGCGCGATGATCACCGGCCCGCGTGCGGCGGTGGGGATGCTGGCGCTGAGCGTCGCGGCCTCGATCGCCGCCGTGCCGCTGCTCGTGATCGGCGCCGACGGTTGGTTCTCGGACCGGCCCAAAGACATCCTCTCGGGTCTCGGGGGCGCGGCGTTCCTGCTGCTCGGCCTGACCTATGCGTGTGTGGGCGCGGTGATCGCGCGGCGCGTGCCGGAGAACCGGATCGGGCTCGTGTTCGGCATCACCGGCGTGCTGATGACCGCCAGCGCGGTCACCTGGAACTACGCGATCGTCGATCTCCACACCGAGCACCACCTGCCGGCCCCGACCGCGGTCATGATCGCGAACGTCGTCGTCGGCGAATGGGAGGCGGGCTGGATCGCGTTGTCGCTGCTGTTGTTCCCGCACGGCCGCGTCGGCTCGCGGCGGGCCCGATTCGTCCTCGGAGTGCTCGCGACGGGGATGGCCGGGCTCTTTCTCAGCGGTCTCTTCAGGCCCGGTCCCTTTGCGAGCCCGTTCGAAGCGCTCTCGAACCCGCTCGGGTTCGGGTCGCGCGCCGCATGGTGGACGATCAACCAGACCGCGTGGGCGCTGATCGTGATCGGCTGGGGCGCCGGCGTGGCCGCGCTCATCGTCCGGCTGCGCCGCGCCCGCGGGATCGAGCGCCGGCAGCTCAAGCTCGTGCTGGCGGTCGGCTCTCTGGCGGCCGGCTTCGCGGCGCTGATGATGACGACGTGGTTCCTCTGGCCCGATGGCGCGCTGCCCGCGCGGATGTTCGCCTTGATCGTCACGATGACGGCGTTCCCGCTCGCCGTCGGCGCCGCGATCCTGCGCCGCGGCCTGTACGGCATCGACGTCGCGATCAACCGCACGCTCGTCTACGGCTCACTCACCGTCGTCCTGGCGGGTGCGTTCGCGGCCACGACGCTGCTGCTGGGAACCTGGCTCGGGCGCGGGTCGCCGGTCGCGGCGGCGACCGCCACGCTCGTCGTCGCCACCGCGTTCCGGCCGCTGCGGGCGCGGGTGCAGGCCCTCGTCGACCGGCGCCTCGGTCGTGCCCGTTACGACGCGCTCCAACGGATGGCGGCGTTCTTGGAGGACCTGCGCTCCGGCCGCGCCGCACCGGAGGCGGTGGAGGGCATCCTGCGCGAGCTCGTCGGCGACCCGTCGCTCGAGCTGCACGTGCTCGCGGAGCAGGAGTACGTGGACCTGCGGGGCGCGCCGGCAGTGGAGCGCCCGGGGCGCGTCACGGTCCCGATCGAGCGCGGCGCTCAGCCGCTCGGGCAGGTCGTGCACGCGCCGCTCGGCGCAGAGCAGGAGCTGCTGCTGCGCCGCTTGGTCGAGGCGGGCGGGCTCGCGATCGAGATCGTCCGCCTGCGGGTGGAGCTGCGCCGCCAGCTCGCGGAGGTCCAACGTTCCCGTGCGCGGATCGTCACCGCGGCCAACGCCGAGCGCCGCCGGATCGAGCGCGACCTACACGACGGCGCGCAGCAGCGGCTCGTGGCCATCGGGCTGGACCTACGACACGCGCAGCACCAGCTCGACCCTTCAGCCCCTGCCGGGGTCTCGCTCGATCACGCCGTGCACGAGCTCGCGG
Source organism: Solirubrobacter taibaiensis (assembly GCA_027587225.1). Classification (GTDB taxonomy): domain Bacteria; phylum Actinomycetota; class Thermoleophilia; order Solirubrobacterales; family Solirubrobacteraceae; genus Solirubrobacter; species Solirubrobacter taibaiensis. The sequence continues at coordinate 110,034 of JAPDDQ010000005.1, read as the reverse complement.
GAGCGATCGAGGAGCTGCGCGAGCTTGCCCGGGGCCTCCCTCCGGCCCAGCTCGACGCCGGGCTCGCGCCCGCCTTCCGCGAGCTCGCCCTGCGCGCGCCGGTCCCGGTGGACGTGAGCGCCTCCGCGGAACGGTTCGCCCCGGGCGTGGAGGCGGCCGCGTACTTCTTCGGCTGCGAAGCGGTGACCAACGCCGTCAAGCACGCGCAGGCGAGCCGGATCGCCTTGTCCGCGGAGCGCTGCGACGGGCGGCTCGTCGTCGCGGTCGTCGACGACGGCATCGGGGGCGCCCAGCCGAGCACCGGCTCCGGCCTCACCGGGCTCACCGACCGGATCGCGGCCCTGGGCGGGACGCTGCGGATCGAGAGTGCGCCCGGCCGCGGCACCGCCCTGACCGCGGAGCTGCCGTGCGCGTCGTGATCGCCGAGGACCAGGTGCTGCTGCGCGCCGGGCTGGCGCGGCTGTTCGAGGACGGCGGACACGAGGTCGTGGCCACGCTCGGCAGAGCCGAAGGCCTCCTGGACGTGATCGCCGACACGCGCCCCGACCTCGCGGTGCTCGACATCCGGATGCCACCGACCTTCACCGACGAAGGCGCCCGCGCCGCCGGCGCGATCAAGGCCGCGCATCCCGACCTCGGCGTGCTCGTGCTCTCCCAGCACGTCGAGACCGCGCACGCCGTGTCGCTGGTCACCAGCGGCGGGTTCGGCTACCTGCTCAAGGACCGGGTGCTCGAGGTCGCCGACTTCCTCGCGTCCGCCGAGCGCGTCGCGAGCGGCGGCTCGGCGCTGGACCCGAAGGTCGTCGCGAGCCTCGTCGCGCGCCGGCCGGATGACCCGCTGACCGACCGCGAGCGCGAGGTGCTCGGCCTGATGGCGGAGGGACTGACGAACGGCGGGATCGCCAAGCGCCTGTTCCTCAGCGAGCGCACCGTCGAGGCGCACATCCGGCACCTGCTGATGAAGCTCGACGTGCCGGACGACGAGGACGCACACCGGCGCGTCCTCGCCGTCCTGACCTACCTCGGACCTAGGTGACGTTGGCGCAGATCACCCAGACGTAGGCGCTGTAGTCCACGCCGGCGCTGTTGTGCGCGGTCGCGGCCCAGCCCTTGCCCTCGTTCATGGGCGCGGTCTCGCGCACGTCCGTGGCCAGGTTGCCGGAGACACCGCCGCCGAACGCCTTCTTGTTGCCGGTGCACCGGACCTCCCAGCTGCGGAACTCGCGGGCCGGGATGTCCTGGCGCTGGATCCGCAGCTCGTAGCCGCTGATCCCGGTCGGGCCGATCGGTCCGGCCGGACCCGCCGGGCCGATCGCGCCGGGCTCGCCCTTGGGACCGGGCGCGCCGGGTACACCGGGCGCGCCCTGCGGGCCGGCGGGACCAGCGGGACCGGCCGGACCGGTGACCGACCCGTTGAAGTCGGCCGGGGTCAGCGACCGGTCGCGGACGTCAGCGCTCGTGATCGAGTTGTCCTTGATGTCCTTGCCGGTGAGGAGCTTCGCCGCGCCGGCGGTACCGCCCGTGACGAGCACGAGCGACAGGCCGGTGACGACGGCCGTCGTGAGGAACCTGGACCTCACAGCGCCTTCACCGCCTGCTCCACCGCAGTGGACTTGTCCGTGCCGCCGGCGTTGGCGTAGACGACCATCACGTTGCCGTCGACGATCAGCTTGCCGCCCTTCGGGACGGTCTGGCGCACCTGGTTGGCGACGTCCGCCGCGAGGTCGTCGTCCTTGACGACGAACAGCGCGACGACCTGCTTGTCCTTGGTGATCGAGCCGGCGTTCGTGAACGACGCCTGCAGGCCCTGCTCCTTCGCCTCGGCGGGCAGCGCTTCGGAGGCGAGCGTGACGCCGGCCGCGCGCTCGACGCCGGCCTTCGCGGCGTCGGCCGTGATGGCGGGCGGGCCGTCGTCGGCGCCGCAGGCGGTGACCGCGAACGCCGCACCGATGCCCAGAAGGGCGATGATCTTGCGAGTCATTGGGAACTGCTCCTTGGGGAGGATTCGAGATAACGCCCCGAGAAGGTCCCGGTCAGGCCCTGCGGCGATCTTGCAGCAACGTTGCAGGTGCGGCCGCCTCGATCTCCGCGGCGCGGGCGGCGTCCCCGGGCGCCCCTCGCTGCACGAGTGCGCGGGCGAGCCCCAGCGCGGCGTGCGCCTCGTACAGCGGCGCGCGCATGTCGCGGCACTTGACCATCGCCACCTCGAAGTCGCCGACGGCCATGTCGACGCGCCCGGCCAGCAGGTTGCACACCCCGAGCGAGTAGGCCGCGGGGCCAAAGGTCCCGATCCCGATCCCGAACACGATCCACAGGTCCGCGAGCGGGCGCAGCAGCGGCTCGATCTCCGCCGCCAGCTCGGCGTCGCCGAGCTCGTCGGCCACGCGGGTGAGGATCGCCATCCCGATCTCGAAGTTCACGTCCCGGGGCAGTGCCGCGAAGCGGTCCTGGCGCAGCAGGGCCACCTCGCGCCGCGCCTCCTCGAGGCGGCCGGCCTGCGCGTACGCCCACGCCAGCGGGGCACGCCAGGCGACCATGTCGGGCACCGTGCGCGTGATCGCCTCGATGTGCTCGATCCGCTCGCCCAGCCGCCGCTGCTCGCCGCGCAGGAGCATCATCACCGTCCCGTACGCGTGCATGGCCAGGATCGGCGCGGACGCCTCGCCCGCGCGGAGCACCTCGGCCGCGGCCGCCTCGGCCACGTCCCAGCGCCCTTCGAGCAGCGCCCGCATCGACCTGAGCCCAGCGCCATGCATGCTCAGCTCGGGGTGGTTGAGCCGCTCGACGAGCCCCAGGTAGCGCGCCGTGTCGGCGCTCACCGCGTCGAAACGGCCGAGCGTGAGCTCCGCGCCGAGCCGCCAGATCACGGCCTCGGCCGTTCGCTCGGGCTGGCCGAGCCGCTGGGTCACCTCCACCAGCTCCTCGGCGAGCGCGAGCCGGGACAGCACCATGCCGGGTCGCCAGAACGCGAACTGCGCGGCGGACAGCGCCGCGGCCAGCGCGTCATCGTCGCCGACCCGGTGGGCCATCTCGACGGCGGCTTCGATCAACGTCGTGCTGCGCGCCGGAGAGAAGTACAGGAGCGTCCCCAACCGCGCCAAGAGCCGCACGCGCAACGCCGAGTCGGCACCCGGCAGCAGCGCGAGCGCCTCCTCGAGCAGGTGGACACCGGCGGCGTCGTCGACGCCGTAGCGCACCCACGACCCGCCGGCGTGGCCGAGCGCCGCGTGCGCGAAGCCCTCGGCCGAGTCTTCCCGCCGCGCCAGATCGGCGGCGCGGCGGAACGTGTCCCGCGCCTGGTCCACCCGCCCCAGGCGCGCGTCGGCCGCCGCCAGCTCGAGCAGGACGCGAGCGTCGTCGCCGCGGAGCGCGGCCGCGCCCGCCAGCAGGTCGGCCGCCTCCTCGTAGGCCAAGCGGACCGTGGCCTGATGCGCCGCACGCACGGCGTACGTCACCGCGCGGTCCGCCTCCTCCGGCCCGGCCGCGGCGTAGTGGCGCGCAAGCTCCACCAGCCACGGCTCGAGGTCCGGGGCGGCCTCGATCGCGACGGCGATCCGGCGGTGCAGACGCGCCCGCCGCGTGGCCGACAGCTCGGCCTCCAACGTCGTCCGGACGAGCGCGTGCACGAACGAGTAGCGCCCAGGCGTGCTGGCCACCTCGACCAGGATCCCCGCCCGCACCGCCGCGTCGAGCAGATCGAGCAGGTCGTCCTCGGACACGTCCACCACCCGCTCGAGCACGCCGAGGTCGAAGTCGCGGCCGATCAACGCGGCCACGCGCAGCACGGGGCCGCCGTCACCCGGGAGCCGCGCGACCCGCCGCACGATCACGTCGCGCAGCCCGGAGCTGACGCCCATCCCGGACTCGTCGCGGTGGCGGACCAGCTGCTCGACGAAGAACGGGTTGCCGTGCGTCTCCTCGCGCAGCTCGCGGGCGGCGTCCGGCGCCGCGCCGGTGAGCTCGGCCACCTCGGCGGCGTCCAGGCCGCGCAGGGGAATCCGCGGGAGCGGCCGGTCGCGCTCGAGGTCGGCGAGGATCGAGGGCAGCGGGTGATCCTCGCCGAGCTCGGTGTCGCGGTAGGCGCCGAGCAGCAACGCGGGCCCGAGGCCCGACGTGCGCACGAGGTGACGACAGAGCAGCAGCGACGAGCGGTCGGCCCAGTGCAGGTCGTCGATGATCGCCAGCACCGGGCGGCGGCGAGCCAGGCGCTGGATGAGCGCGACCACCGCGGTGTAGAGATGGCGGAGCTCGCTTTCGGGGTCGCTTGGACCGGGCGTGGCGAGCTCCGGCACCCGCCCACGCAGCTCCGGCAGCAGGCGAGCGAGCTCGGGCCCTTCGGTGCCCAGCAGGGCGGGCAGCTCCGCGTCCGCGACGCGCACCAGCGCGCCGCCCAGCAGCTCGATCCACGGCCCGAACGGGAACAGCTGGTCCTCGTCGCATCGCCCGTAGAGGACGGCGAAGTCCCCGGCCGCGCTCGCGACCTCGGCGATCAACCGCGTCTTCCCGATCCCGCCTTCACCGGTGACGAGCACCACGGGCGACTCGCCCGCACGGGCGCGCCGGAGCTCCGCCTGCAGCCGGGTGAGCGGCTCGCGCCGCCCGACGAGCGGCGTCTCCAGCGCCGCGGCCAACCGATCCGGCAGTGCCGGCCTCGCGGTCGGCGCCGGCACGTCCGCGTGCAGCAACTGCTGGTGGAGCGATTGCAGGAGTGGGCCCGGCGTGGCACCGAGTTCTTCCCGCAGCAGCGTGCGAGCGTCGTCGAAGGCGCGCAGCGCGTCGGCGACGTTGCCGCGCGCTCGCAGCACCTCGATCAACGCCGCGCGGGCAGATTCGCGGAACGGCGCCGCTTCGACCGCCGCGCGCGCGGCCTGCTCGGCGTGCGGGAGCTGCGCGCCCCCGATCCGCGCGCCGCTGGTCGCGATCACCTCCAACAGCTCGAGCCGCAGGTCCTCGAGCTCACTGCGTTTCTCGTCGATCCAGCGCGCCTCGAGGCCGGGCAGCAGCCCGCCGTCGGCGATCTCCAGCGCCGCGCTCGCCGCGATCCACGCGTCCGGCCAGCGCTCGGCGGCGGCCGCGGCGTGTGCCTCCCGCACGCCGATGAACGCGGCTTCCCAGTCCACCCAGGTCGCCGGCGGCAGAGCGAGGGAGAGCTCGCCGCGACCGTTCAGCCGCCCCGGCCCGAGCGCCTTGCGCAGGCGCGAGAGCGGGGCGGACAGCACAGCGTCGGCGCTCTGCGGCGCGACCTCACCGGACCACAGCACCTCGAGCAGCTCGTCGCGCCGCACCGTGCGGTCACGATGCAGGACGAGGTAGGCGAACAGCAGCCGGCCCTGGTTGCCGGGCAGCACCGTTTCCAGGCGTTCGCCCTCCCACTCGACCTCGAGCCGGCGGCAGAGTCGGATGCGCGTCGGGGGCCCCACGCGCGCACCCTATCCGCTGCGTTCAGACGGTCTTGCGACCGCTGGCGACGAGGTACTCGGCGTTGATCAGCAGGCTGCCGTCACGCGCCTCGTTCAGGCGCTCGGCGAGCGCGACGATCTCCGCGCGGCACTCGGCCCAGGTGCCGTTGGCCGTGAGCTTCTCACGGGCCTTGAGCGTGGGGCCGTAGTTGGTCTCCATGAACGCCGTCCACTCCTCCGCGGACGCGAAGCGCCACGGGTTGTAGCCGAGCGTGAACTCCCACTCCACGCCCGCGTGCGCGAACAGCGAGCGGATGTGCTCGGCGTTGCCCCACAGCGGCGGCGGCGAAGCGAAGTCCGGCGCGGCGGGCATGTAGCGGCCGAGGACCCGGAAGAGCTGGCCGATCAGGCCGTCCGGCGTCCAGTTGACCAGCCCGATCCGCCCACCCGAGCGGCACACGCGCGCGAGCTCGTCGGCGGTGAACTGATGGCGCGGCGCGAACTGCACGCCGAACACGGACAACACCGTGTCGAACGCGCCGTCGTCGAACGGCAGCGCCTCGGCGTCGCCCTCGATCCATTCGATCCCGACGCCGGCGCGCTCGGCCCGGCGCGCGGCCGTCACGAGCAACTCCGGGGTGAGGTCGAGTCCGGTCACCTGCGCGCCCGCGAGGGCGGCCTTGATGGCGACGTTGCCGGTTCCGGCGGCCACGTCGAGGACGAGCTCGCCGGACGCCACCGGCACGTGCGCGAGCAGGTCGGCGGGCGGGACGTCGTCGATGCACTCGGCGACGGCGGCGTAGTCGCCCGCGGCCCAGGTGGCGCGGTGGGCGTGCTTGAGGTCTGCAACTGCGGTCATGCGCAAGCTCCTTGCGATGGGTTCGGAGCACGGACAGTGGCCCGCGAACCCTGCAGGAACCCTGCAGCGACCTAGCGATCGGCGGCCGCCCTGACCAGGGGCGGCCGCCGGAACTCGCCTACTGACCCCCTATCGACGCGTCAAGGTGACGGACCGCGTCGAATTCTTGGCCGACTCGCCCTTGGCCTTCAGGCTCACCGACAACGTGACCTTCACGGAGCCCTTGGCCTTCGCCAGGGCCTTCTTGACGGACTTGCTCACCGTGAACTTCACGGACTTGCTGCCGGCCTTCGTGAAGGACACCTTCACCGTCGCGAGCGTGGCCGACTTCAGCTTGAGCTGCTTGGCGACCTTGCTCGACACCACCAGCTTGGCCGTGCCGCTCATCGCCTGCGTGGCCGTGACCCGGACCGCGAGGCCGCTCTTGGCGAACCCGCTGACCGAGGTCTTGACCGGCTCGCTGACGCCGAACCACGGCGCCTGGGCGGGAGCCACGTCCGGGGTCTTCGGCGCGGGCGCGGCGCCGGCGACCGACGTGACCGTGATCGTCAGGGACTTCGTGGTCTTACCGCCGCGCCGGTCCTCGACGGTGAGCGTCGCGGTGTACGTCCCGGCCGCCAGGTACGTGTGGACCGGGTTCGGCTCGGCCGAGAAGCCGCCGTCGCCGAACGCCCACGTGTACTTGAGCGGATCCGGGCTGTCCGGATCGCTCGCCTGCGAGCTGAAGCGCACCACGAGCGGTCCGCTGCCCTGGCCCGGATCGGCCAGGATGTCCAGCTTCGGGAGCACGTTGGCCGCCGGCGAGACCGTCACCGTGACGGTCTGCGTCGTCGTGCCGCCCTTGCCGTCGGACGCCGTCACCTTGGCGTTGTAGGTGCCCGCGGCCGCGTAGATGTGCGACACGCTGCCACCGGACTTCTTGCCCGAGTTGTCGTCGAAGTCCCACTCGAACGTGACCGAGTCCCCGTTCGGGTCATCGGCCTCGGCGGTGAAGTCGACCTCGAGCGGGTTGCCGTGCGGGTTGGGCAGGAACGCGGTCGTGACGACCGGGGCGAGGTTGCCCACGGCGGGGGCGACCGTGATCGTCACGGTCTTGCTCGCCGTCGCGCCGCTGCCGTCGGTGACCGTCACGCGGGCCGTGAACGTGCCGGGCGCGTTGTAGATGTGCGTCGGGCTCTGATCGAACGACTTGTCGCCGTCACCGAAGTCCCACGCGTACTGCAGCAGCGCGGGGTTCCCGTCCGGGTCGGCGCCCGTGCCGGTGAACTTGACCGCCATCGGCGCGGAGCCGCTGGTGCGGTCGGCCGCGATCTCGACGGTCGGGGGCTGGACGCCCGGGCCCGTCACCGTGACCGTGACCTCCTTGGTGGACTTCTCGCCCGCCGGGTCGGTCGCGGTCACCTTCGCCGTGTACGAGCCCGGCTTCGTGAACGTGCGAGTGACGGCCTTGCCGATGACGATGCCGTCGGCGAACTCCCACTTGTAGCTCAGCTCGCCGCCGTCGGGGTCATAGCCCGAGGCCGAGAGCCGGGTCACGAGGGGGGCCGCACCGGTGGCCGGGTCGGCGAACGCCTCGATCACCGGCGTGCCGGGCTCGGGGATGTCGATGCCGAACGCGACCGACTTGGCCGTCTCGACGTTGCCGGCCTTGTCGGTGGAGCGGAACTGGACCGTGTGCTGGCCCTCGGCCTCGACGGTGACCTCCGACGCGAACGGGTTGCTGGCAGCCGTGTTGGTGGCCTTCGTCCAGGCGCCGTCGTTGACCTTGTACTCGGTGAAGTCCACGCCGGAGGGCTGCTCGGCCGTCGGCGCGGGCGCCACCGTGGCGGTGCCGACCATGCCGCTCCAGGCACCGGCGGCGGAGTCGTAGAACGAGTGGATCTTGCAGACGAAGGTCCACGTCCCGTTCTGCGTGAGCGTCTTCGTCTGCGACGGGCCGCCCGGGATGATGATCTCGGAGACCTTCTCCGGGACCGCCATGTTGCCGCCCGGCGCCACCGACCACACGTCGTGCGGGAACACGGCGGTGTCGGCCGCGAAGTTCCAGCGCACGGTGTCGCCCGTGTTCAGGCTGATCGAACCCGGGGACCAGCGGTCACCCAGAGCGGAGACGTCGACCGTCTTGGCCGCGGCACCGCCCGGCGCCTGATCGAGCGCCGAGAACTTGACCTTCACCGGACCCGAGTACGTCTTGCCCGCGCCCGGCGCGGCCGGGTCGAGCGACTGCGTCGTGACCGGAGCGGTCTTGTCGTTGCTCTGCGCGGCGATCGTGAAGGACACCGACTTCGCGGCCTCCACGTTGCCGGCGGCGTCGGTCGAGCGGTAGTCGACCGAGTACACGCCCGGAGCCGTGAACACCGGCTTGTTGGCCGGGTCGTACGTGACCCAGGCGAGCGCGGCGCTGGAGAGCTTCAGGGCACCGAACGGGCTGGCCGCGTTGACCTGGTACTCGGAGCCCGCGACACCCGAGACGGGGTCGGTGGCCGCGAGCGTGAGGGTGACCGGGCCCGCGGTGGGGCTCGTCGCCGGCTGCAGGGTCGCCGTGGTGGCCGGAGCCACCTTGTCGACCTTGACCGTCAGCGACTTGGTCGCCTCGACGTTGCCCGCCTTGTCGGTCGAGCGGTACTCGACCGTGTGCGTGCCGTCCGTGGTGATCGCGACCGGCGCGCTGTAGGTGGCGAACGCGCCGCCGTCGACCTTGTACTCGACCTTGTCGACGCCGGAGCCGCTGGCGTTGTCTGTGCCCGTGAGGGTCACGGCGACGTTCGCGTTCGACCAACCGGCCGCGTTCGGCGCCGGGGCCGAGCTGGCGGTCGTCGTCGGCGCGGTCGTGTCAGCGCCCGTCGGGCAGTCGTCCGGCGTGATCCGGATGTAGTCGTAACGGGCCGAGATCGAGCCGTTGCCGCCGTAGGCCGCGATGTAGCGGGTGCCGGCGGACGCCGGCAGGATCGTGTTGATGTTGGCCGTGCCGAGCGAGACCCAGTTCGCGCCCGCCCCGTCGGGGTCGGTGAGCGAGTACTCGGACGTGAGCGTGGCGCCCACCAGGCGCATCCGCATCCACCACGTCGGCAGGTTCACCGACGGCGCGGCGAGGCCCTGACGGGTGCCGAGCACGCGGGTGCCGTTGCTCTCGGTCGTCATCTCGAAGTACGTCTGGGCGGAGCCGGTCGGGCTGCCGTCGGCGTTACGGGTGTGCGCGGCCTTGATCCAGTAGTTGGCGGTCTGGAAGACCTTCAGGCCAACCTGCGAGTAGGTGCTGCCCACGCCGCCGACGTCGGAGTCCATCCCCGGCGCCGTGATCTTGGTGACGACGGTGAAGTCGCCCGCGGGCAGCGGCTGTCCGAGCACGGCGGCCGGACCGGTGCGGTCCAGGTCGAGCGAGAACGAGCCGAGCGGCAGCACGAGGCTGCCGTTCTCGGTGAACGGCGCCTTGGCGCCAGTCGTCGGGGTGGTCGAGTGGCGGAAGCTCCAGCGGTCCGTGTTCAGCGACGCGCTGACGAACTCGTCCGAGCGCACGCACTCGGGGAGCGTGACCTTGAAGGTGACGGACTTCGTCGCCTCCGTGTTGGCCGCGATGTCGCTCGAGCGGTACTCGACGACGTGTGTGCCGTTGGCCGCCACCGTCACCGTGCTCACGAACGGGCTCTCGTTCGCGCTGTTCTTCAGCGACTTCCACTCACCGGTGTTGCCGTTGGTGTTGACGCGGTACTCGGTCGCCTCGACGCCCGACGCGTTGTCGGTGGCCGAGAAGTTGACCTTCACCGCGCGGTCGTAGGTGTCGCCCGCGGCCGGAGCGGCCGGGTCGAGCGTCGCCGTAGTGGTCGGCGCGACCGTCTCGCAGGTCATCGGGTCCGGGGTGACCCGGAAGTAGTTGATGTCCACCGTGCCCGGGGTCCCGGCGTACGGGTAGTTGCCCGCGGCGCCCGGGAAGTTCGAGCCGGCGATGATGCCGATCCGCGACCCGGCGGCGTCGCGGCGCGGGCCGCCCGACGGGTTCAGGTCCAGGAAGCCGGAGACGTTGCCGAAGTCCACGAAGTCCGGCGTCGCCAGGCTGGCCGGAGCCATGATCCGGTACTGCGCGCCGACCGTGTTGGCGCCCTGGGCGCGGGTCATCCGCATCCGGACCGTCACGGCCTGACTGGAATTCGGCGCGACGACGGCGTTGCCACCGGCCTGCGCGCGGTCACCCTCGGTCGACGTCGGGTTGTCCTTGGAGAGCTCCGTGTAGAGGTTGCCGTCACCGAGGCTGTGCGTGATCGAGGCGCGGAAGAAGTTGTTGTCCCCGTTCCACACGATCAGGCCCGCGTTCTGCCAGCCGCCGTTGTACTTGACCGTGAACTCGGTCTCGACGCTCCAGGCCGCGCCCAGCGCGGACAGGTCCTGGCCGATGAAGTTCACCGGGCCGACGGCGGTGTCCGCCGAGTTGCCGTCCAGCTCCAGGTCGGAGGTCAGCAGCCGCAGGTTGCCGCCGGCGACCGTGGTCGCGCTCGCGGGCGTGCCGCCGTTGCGGGTGTGCCGTAGCCACAGCGCGGACAGCGCGGTGCCGTTGAACTCGTCCGAGCGCGACTGCGTGCAGCCCGCGCCGGACAGGATGCGGAACGTCGTCGACTTGACCTCGGACGTGTTGTTGACCTTGTCCGTGGCGCGGAAGTCGACCGTGTACGTGCCCGCCGTGGTGTAGGCGACCGGCGCGGTGTACGCCGTCCAGGCGCCACCGTTGGTGCGGTACTCGACGGTCTGGACACCGGAGGCGCCGGGCTCGCTGTCGGTCGCCGTCAGCGTGAGCGTGGCGGAGCCGACGAAGTAGTCGCGCTGGTCCTTGTTGCCGGACGCGGCGGCCGTGACGACCGGGGCCGTCGTGTCGTTGATCTTGAGGACCTCGAACGTGGTCGTCTTGACCGCGGACACGTTGTCCTTGCGATCGGTCGCGCGGTACTCGACCGTGTAGGTCTTGGCCTCGTCGAACGTGACCTCGGCCGTGTAGGGCAACCACGCCGTGGTGCCCTGCTGGCGGTACTCGATGGTGTTCACGCCGGCGCAGCCGGAGTCCATCGCCGTCAGCTTGAGCTTCGCGGTGTTGACGTAGGTGTTCGGGCGGTCCGGGTACGCCTGGCCCGTCACTTCGGCCGAGGCGTTCGGCGCGTTGGTGTCGGTCAGGCACTCGTCCTGGACGTTGAACGAGATCTTCACGATCTGGTTCTGGTTGCTCGGGTTGGTCTGCGCACGGCAGCAGCCCACGCTGAAGCGCGACATGTACAGCGCGCCGTCGGGCCCGAACTGGCTGCCGATCACGAGGCTGGAGTTCGCGCCGGAGGGGTTGACACCGCCGTTGTACGGCAGCCAGTCGCTGACGCGCAACATCTCGTTGTTGTCCTTGCGCATCTTGACTTCCTTCCAGAAGCCATTGTCTGCGCCGCGGTTGCCGATCAGCCACGAACCGTCGTAGTAGCGCGGGAACGCGCCCTGCGTGGCCGTGCCGGTCGGGTAGCGGTAGATCGGCCCGGCCAGCGGCTGCATGCCACCGGCGTCGAGGTTGCCGAAGTCGGCCGGGTTCTGGCCGTCGGCCGCGCCGGCGTACTTCTTCCAGATCGTCGCCTTCTCGACCGGGCCGGGCAGCGTGTCCAGACCGTCGAAGGTGGGCTCGACCGCCGTCTGGCCCGTCGGCGCGTAGCGGATGTCGGACGGCAGGTTCGTCGCGTTGCAGTCGTACTGCTGGCCGGTGGTGGAGTTGGTCGCGTAGTTCCAGCGGAACAACGTGTTGGCCGTGGAGTTGTTGCCCACGCAGAACGGCCAGCCGTGGTTGCCCGCCTTGTTGAGCAGATCCCACTCGCACGTGCCCGCCGGCGAGCGGTTCGCCGCGTTGGTGCTGGTGTCATGGCAGAACTCGCCCGTGCCCACGATCCCCGGGTTGGCCGGGTCGGTGTGCAGCGTGAACGGCTGGCGGAAGCCCATCGCGTAGATCTCGGGGCGGGTCTTGGCCGTGCCGACCGGGAACAGGTTCCCCGACGGGATCGCGTACGTCGTGTCCACGCCCGGCTCGGCGCCGGCCGCGATGTCACCCTGCTTCGGAGTGATGCGCAGGATCTTGCCGCGCAGATCCGCAGAGTTCTGCGAGGTCTTGCGGGCGTCCCAGCGCTCCTTGGCGCGGAAGTCCATCGGCGCGTAGCCGCCGTGGCCACTCGCGTTCGGCGACACGTCGTCACCGACGCCCAGGTACAGGTTGCCGGCGGAGTCGAAGTCCAGGCCGGCGCCACCCACGTGACCCGGGCCGCTGTCCGTCGGACCACCCGTGAAGCCCGCGGGCGAACCGGAGATCTTGGCCTTGGGCACGCGCAGGATCACGCGCTCGGAGCCCGGGACCACGGAGGCGCCGTCAGCGGTCAGCGTGTAGCGGCTGATCTGGTTGTAGCCCACGACCTGGGCGTTGCCGGTCATCGGCCAGGCCGCGTTGCGCGGCGAGTAGTAGACGAACAGGTTGCGCTTGGTCGCGTCCTCGAGGTCGAACCCGGGCTGCAGCGACATGCCGAGGACGCCGTCCTCGGAGTTGCCATGGTCGGCGCGGGTCTCGATCGCGACGACGGTCGCCTTGTTGCCGGCCGGCTTGGCCGGGTCGTACATCTTGATGTAGCCCGTGGACTCCAGCGAGATCGGGTTACCGATCTCCGACCAGTAGACCTTGCCGTCCTTGGCGACGTCGATGCCGATCGGGTTGTTCGCGTCCGCGACCAGCACTTCGCGCGTGTAGGAGGACCACACGGTGCCCGAGCAGTCGGACTTGCGACCCTCGCCCGCGACCCAGCGGACACCGCCGACGATCTGCTTGATCAGGTTGTTGTTGCCGCTGTTCTCGGTGTATGAGGAGCCGAAGTGGCCCATCGACGTCAGCCACGTGCGCCCGTCGTTGTACGCCTTCGGGGTGCCGGTGTTGTCGTTGACCGCGTCGCCGTCGTAGAGCTTGCACCACGTGATCGGGTGGTCCTGGCCCATGGCGTTGCCGCCCGGCGTGTAGGTGCGCTCGTCGATCGTCGCCAGGACGTGGTGCGAGCCGCGGACGTTGCGGCGGAAGTTGTAGTGCTCGTCACCGAAGCCGTACTGATCCGGCAGCGCGGCGGTGGCGAGATGGTTGTGGTCGGCGACCTGGATCTGGCCGATGTTCGTCGTGCTCGTGACGGCGTGGCCGGCCATCGTGGCGCCGACGACGGAGTTCGCGTTGTTGCCGTCCCACCAGTTCCACGTCTCAGCCGTGGTGCCCATGTCGGTGGCGTTATGGATACCGGCGATGCCGCCGCCGTTCTGGACGTACTTGATGATCGACGCCTTCTGCGCGTCGCTCCAGAGCGGGCCGGGAGGGCCGGCCGAGGAGTTCAGGAGCACGACCGCGTCGTAGCGGGCGAGGTTCGTGTCGGTGAAGATGCGCGGGTTCTTGTCGGCGTTGTCGCAGTTGTTCGCCGCGCCGCCGTTGTTGGTGCAGTCCTCCCAGTCCACCGTGAAGCCGGCGGTCTCGAGCGCGGCCTGGACGATCGGGCGCCCACCGTTGATGCCGTCGGTGTGACGGAAACCCGTGGTGCCCGTGTACAGGAGCACCCGCTTCGTGCCCTGCGCCTGCGCCGCCGCGGGGGCAAGCATCGCCACCACCAGCGCCAGGAGCGCACACCAGGGTGCCACGGCACGCACGCCGAACGAACCTCGCTTCAAAACCCTCTCCTCCTCCCGAAGCACCAGTCCGTGGGCTCCGGCACTCGCTGACGCAGTTAGCGCACTTTGAAGGGGAAACTATTGCGCTTTACGTCGACGTGTCAAGAGGTTTTGCGTCTTACTCAGACGTAAGTTCTCATTTTCGAGCCGGCGATGAGTTTGGGAAGTCCGCTACGTCTTGGAGGCATGAGCAACGACACCGGCTACGTCACCGCGGGCGATCTGAACGTCTACTACGAGTCCCACGGCGAGGGTGGCTTCCCGCTGCTGCTCCTCCACGGCGGCCTGTTCGACATCGAGCAGCAGTGGGCCGCGCTGCTCCCGAGCCTGTCCACCGACCGGCGCGTGGTCGCGCTCGACTTCCAGGGTCACGGGCGCACGAACGACATCGATCGCCCGCTCTCGGCGGCCGGGCTCGCCGCGGACGTCATCGCCGTGCTCGACCACCTCGGGCTCGAGCAGGTCGACGTGTTCGGGTTCAGCGTCGGCGGCGGCGTGACGCTCGAGCTCGCGGTCAACCATCCCGCGCGCGTGCGCAAGATCGTCGTCTCCTCGACGGCCGTCACGCCGGGCGGGATGCGCGGCGCCAACGCCGAGGCCGTCGGCGCGATGAAGGTGGAGATGCTCGCCGGCACGCCCATGGAGACGGCCTACCTGGCCAAGTCCCCGCACCCCGACCACGAGCATCTCCAGGGGCTGCTGGACAAGCTCGGCGCCACCTACGAGGGCGGCTTCGAGCCCTACACCGAGGAGCAGCTGCGCGGGATCGCCGCCCCGACGCTGATCACGATCGGCGACTGCGACATGGTCACCTTCGAGGATGCCGTGACGTTCCTGCGGCTGCGCGGCGGCGACGTCAACGGCGACTTCGACGGCGTTCCGGCCTCGCAGCTGGCCGTGTTCCCCGGGTCCACGCACTTCTTCGGCCTCGCGCGCACGGACCTCGTGCTCGCCACCGTGCTCCCCTTCCTGGACGCCTGAGTCGACCCGTGGTCGAACGTCTCCCAACCGGCGGTCGGTTGGGAGCGGGCCGTCGCCACCCCATGATGCGCCGCGTCGCTCGTCGCAATCTCTCTCCTCCTGCGGCGGGATGACAACACGTCGATGTGGTGGGCCGTGTCCGCGGAGGGGGCGGCCCACCGCGTCTTCCTCACCGCTTTGCGGTTGTCCGTCTGACGCCGCCCCGCGCTCGCTCTCGCCGTGCCGGCCATCGCGGTGGCCGAACCCGGCTACACGACGATCTTCGACGGCACCCCGACGGGGTCCGACGCGTCGTTCGACAAGTGGGCGTACGCCGGTGGCGGTGGCGTCGACCTGCAAGCCGACGGCACGCTGCGGAGCTCGGGCGGCTTCGGCATGCGCTGGTACACGGTCAAGCCGTTCGGCGACATGTCGCTGAAGGTCGACTACCGCGACGCGCGCGGCTCGGCCCCGGGCTACTCGAACGGCGGCGTGCTCGTGCGGTTCCCGGACCCGCGGGTCCCGGCCACGCAGACGCCGGCCACATGGTCGTACGACTGGAAGGGCGCCAGCGGCCCGTTCCCGCCCGCCAAGCAGTACGCGGGCGAGCCGGGCTGCCAGCGGGTCCAGCCGTCGCTGCTGCCCGAGTCCTGGCTCCCGGCCTGGGTTCCGGTCGTCTGCGGCCAGGAGATCCAGATCAACGATTCGCCGGACGTCGGCGCGCCCGATCCCCGCAAGACCGGCTCGGTGTACGGCTTCGCCGACCTCGATGCCACCCGCTCGGGCGCCGTCGAGCGCTACGCGACCCTCGGCCCCTGGCACACGATGGAGATCCGGGTCGTCGGTCAGCAGTACACCGTGCTGGTCGACGGCAAGACGATCAACCAGTGGGACGGCGCCGTGCCGATGCGCTTCCCGGACCGCGGACTCGGCGACCCGCCGACGATGGCCCGCCAGTTCGCGGCCGGCTACATCGGCCTGCAGGCGCACGCCGACGGTGATGTCATCGCGTACCGCGACGTGCGGGTGAAGGAGCTCGCCGCGGCGCCCAAGAACACGGCCGCGCCGGTCGTGACCGGCGACGGGTTCACCGGCCGCGCGCTGTCGTGCGCGCCCGGCACTTGGACCGGCGCCGACCAGGGGTACGTGATCGAGTGGCTGCGCTCCAACGCGCCGGTCAATGACGCGCCGACGGACGCCGAGCTGGGCACCGTGAAGGTTGCCTCGGGTGCGTCCTACACGCCGACGAGCGCCGATCTCGGCCAGGTCGTCTGGTGCCGCGTGAGCGCCACCAACGCCGAGGGCGGGACGACGTGGGCCACCCGTGCCGCGCCGGCGATCACGTTCGCGAGCGACACGACCGGGACCGTCGGTGGCACCGTCGGGGCGACGCTGGCTTTGACGCTCGACGGGCCGGCCACATTCGGTGCGTTCACGCCGGGCGTCGCGCGCGAGTACACGGCGTCCACGAACGCCACGGTGGTCTCCACCGCGGGCGACGCGACGTTGAGCGTCGCTGACAACGGCCCGAACTCGGGTTACCTCGTCAACGGCGCCTTCACCCTGCCGCAGCCGCTGCAGGGCCTCGGCGTCGTCAAGACTGGAGCGCACCCACCTCGAACGAGGCGGTGCCCGTCACGTTCAAGCAGGCGATCGGTGCCAACGACGCGCTGCGCACCGGGTCTTACGCCAAGACCCTCACGTTCACGCTGTCGACGACAGCGCCGTAGCCCTCACTCCGCCGGCCTGCTGAACAACGTCAGCAGGTCGGCGAGGGTCTCCTCGAGCTCGACCGAGCCCTCGTCGAGGTACTCCTGCAGCTGGAGCCCGTCCGCGACCGCCACCGCCACCGCCGCGAGCCGATGGGCCGGCACCGCGTCGATCATGCGCCCGGCCGCTTGCTCCTGCGCGATGAACGCTTCAATGGCGGAGCGCGTCTTGCGGTAGCGGTCGACGAAGAACTCGTGCGCGGGGTGGTCGTTGTCCATCGCCTCGGCGGCCAGCACGAGCAGCATCCGGATCAGCCCGCGGTTCTCGACGCTCGCGTTCAGGTACGCGCGCATCGTCGGGATGAGCTCGCGGTTGTTGGCCGCGAACAGCGCGGCGCCCTGCTCCGCGTTGTCGAGCTCGTGCTGCTCGAGCACGGCGACCAGCAACTCGGCCTTGCTCTTGAAGTGGTACAGCAGGCCCTGGCGCGACACGTGCGCCTCGTCCGCGATCACGTCCAGCGGCACGCTCCGGAACCCCCGGCTCGCGAACACGCCGATGGCTACATCGATGATCCGATCACGCGTCGTCCGGCCCTGCGGCGTCGTGTACGTCCTGTCCGCCATTGCGCGCAAGACTAGCCTCGGACTCGCCGGGCTCCGCAGTTCGGGGCGGGATCACACAGCTGTCGCCTTCGCACGCCGCCGCGGACGGGTCACCGAGCATCTCGAACGCGCTCACGACGCCACCCCGGCGTGTTCGTCCTGCACCTGCTTGAGCGCCTGCGCGAACGTCTCCGGCGCCTGGGCGCCCGACACGCCGTACTTGCCGTCGATCACGAAGAACGGGACGCCGCGGATGCCGAAGCGCATCGCCTGCTCCTGGTCGGCCTTGACGGCGGGGTCGTACTCGCCGGATTCGAGGGCGCGAAGTGCCGCGTCGCGGTCGAGCCCGACTTCGGCGGCGAGGTCGGCGAGATCCTCGATGCGGCCCACGTGCCGACCCTCGACGAAGTACGCGCGCAACAGCCGCTCCTTCATCTCGATCTGCTTGCCGTGGGCCTTCGCGAAGTGCAGCAGCTGGTGCGCCTTGACGGTGTTCGTGTGCTGGAGCGCGTCGTAGTCGTAGTCCAGCCCCACCTCAGCCGCGATCGCGGTCACGTGCTCGAGCATCGGGCGCACCTGGTCGATCGACATGCCCTTGTGCTTGGCCAGGAAGTCGGCCGCCGAGCCGTCGAAGTCCACCGGCGTGTCCGGGGAGAGCTCGAACGAGTGGTACTCGACCTCGACGTCGAAGCCCTCCGCGCCCAGCTCGAACTTGCGCTTGCCGATGTAGCACCACGGGCAGGCGATGTCAGACCACACGTCGACCTTGATCACGTCACTCATACTTCAGAAAGTATAGTGCCCTCGATTCTTCGGTTGTTCTTAGGCTTCTCGCCGTGTTCGGCGATCTGCAGGAGGAGCTCCGCGCGGTGGAGCTCGCGCTCGAGGACTGGGTCGAGGCGCTCCGCCGCCGTAGCGCCGACCGCTGGTGGTCCAGCATGAAGGTCTACGAACACCGCTTCGGGGCGTACGTCGAGGGTCCGGTGTGCTTCTGCTTCGAGATCAGCGGCCCCGCGGACGCGCTCATCCTCGACGCCGACGTGTACGTCGACCCGCCGCCCTCCGCGCCACCGACCGACGCCCAGTGGCTCGTGTTCTCGCTCCCGGAGACGGAACATGCGTCAGCACGCTCCGCCGTCACCGCCTTGGCTACCGCCGTCGCGGCACTGCGCGAGGAGAGCGAGCGCCGCGAACCGACCCCCGAGGCCTGGCTCCCAACCTGAAGGTGCCTGGCACCTTTAGGTTCAGCCCGAGATGTCCCAGCGCGTGATGTGCTCGCCGTCGGAGGCGATCACGAACGCGCCGCCGCCGTTGTAGCCGTTGCCGGTGACGCGGATCTGGACCGTGGTCGTGTCGCCCTCGATCATCGCGGCCAGCGCCTCGAAGTGACTCTGCACACCGATGTTCTCGTTCGTGTTCCAGCGCGCGATCTCGTCGCGGCCGGTGAACGTGCGGCCCCAGTCGTTGAGCACCGCATCCTCGGCGAACGCGGCGACGAACGCGTCGCTGTCGCCGCGGTTGGTCGCCTCGAACGCGGCCCGGATCGGCGCGTCGAGCGTGCTCAGGACGTCGTCGTTCGTCACGTCCGCGGCGGCGCCGAACTGAAAGGGTCGGCGAGTTCGCCCGGGAATCGCTCGAGGTCCTCAGCCAGCGTCTCCGGCGCCGGCGTCTCCCAGACCTTGTCCAAGTCCGGCCCGCTGACCCACTGCCGCGGCAGTTCCTCGGTTCTCGCGCTCGGCTCCATGTCGCGATGTTACCCCGGTGGTGTCGGGGCGGGCTGGGAGGTAGCGCCAGGCGAGGACGGCGCCGAGCGCGGCGATGACGGCGACGGTGAACGACGCACGGGACATGGCGTGCACGAACGCCTCCTGCGCTGATTGCGCGTTCCCGCCACCGAGCGAGGCCATGATGCTCCCGACGATCGCGACGCCCAGCGCGCCGCCGAGTTCGCGGGTGGTGTCGTTGACCGCCGACCCGATGTTCGCGCGCGCGGGAGGCAGGGAGCCCATGATCGACTCGGTCGCCGGAGCGCCCGCGAGACCCATGCCGGCGCCCATCAGGACGAACGTGATCGCGAGCCGGCCGTAGCCCGCGTCCGTGGTGAGGGTCGCCGCGACGGCGAGGCCCGCCGCGAACAGCGCCATCCCCACGGTGACGACCCGCTTCGTCCCGAAACGCGCCACGAGCGCAGAGGACAGCGGCGCGAACACGATCATCGCGCCCGCGTACGGGAGGACGCGCACACCGGCGGCGGACGGCGAGTACCCGAGGACGAACTGCAGGTACTGCGTCGACAGGAACAGGAAGCCGAAGAGCGCGAAGAACAGCACCGTGATCGTGCCGACGGCGGCCGTGAAGCGCGGATCGGCGAAGAGGTGGACGTCGAGCAACGGCTCCGCGGTGCGGCGCTGGCGCACCACGAACGCGACCAGCAACGCTGCGGCGAGCGCGCCGGCGGAGAGCACGGTCGCGGACGTCCAGCCCGCGGTCGGCGCCTCGATGATCGCCCACACCAGCGTCACGAGCCCGACGCCGGAGAGCGCCGCGCCAAGCCAGTCGATCCGCCGCACCACGGGGTCCCGCGATTCGGGAAGCAGCCGCGGGCCCGCCACGATCGCCACCGCGACCAGCGGCACGTTGACGATGAAGATCGAGCCCCACCAGAAGTGGTCGAGCAGCACGCCGCCGACGACCGGGCCGAGCGCGACGCCGAGGCCGGCGGTCGCGGCCCAGATGCCGACGGCCAGCGCGCGCTCCCGCTCGTCGGGGAAGACGCTGATCAGCAGCGAGAGCGTCGCCGGCATGATGAACGCGGCGCCCGCGCCCATCACCGCACGGGCGATGATGAGCCCGTCGACGCCACCCGCGTACGCGGCCCACCCGGAGGCCGCGCCGAAGACGGCCAGACCGACGAGCAGCGTGAGCCGCCGGCCGTACCGGTCTCCCAGCGCGCCTGCCACCAGCAACAGCCCCGCGAACACGAGCGTGTACGCGTCGACGACCCACTGCAGCTCGCTCACGTCCGCGTCGAGGTCGCGCACGAGCGTCGGGAGCGCGACGTTGACGATCGTGTTGTCGATGACGATCGCGAGCAGGCTCAGGCACAGCACGCCGAGCGCGAGCCAGCGCCGGCTCACGACGCGCTCCGTGTGCTCCGGCGCTCCCGCACGAGGATCACGGCCGCGAACGCCAGCAGCCACACGCTCCACAGCACGTAGCCGAAGAAGTTCGCCGTGTCGATCACCGGCAGCTCGAGCGGTGAGAACACACCGACGAACACGAGCACCGCGGACACGCCGCCGAGCACCTGGAACCAGCGCCCGGCGTACTCCCGCCCGAGCGCGACGATCACCAGCACCGTCCAGGCGGCCGTGAGGACGTAGCCGCAGGTCTCGCCGATCGCCGTGCCGAGGATGTCGCTCGCGGTCGTGAACGAGTCGCGCGCGGCGGCCGCGACGACGGGGTCGCTGCTCGCGGCGTCGGCGGCGTAGCCGGGCACGAGCAGCGGCCAGCGTGAGAGGCCGATGACCTGCACGACGGCAGCCGCGATCCCGACCGGCAGCGCGATTCGCATCGCCCGCGCCGCCGAGAACCGCCGCACGCCGATCGCGATCGGGGCGAACAACGCGGCGGACAGCGCCAGGACGGTGAACCAGGCGCGGACGGCACCTTCGTTGTCGCGGAAGTCCGCGAGCACTTCACCCGCCGGCTCCTTGAGCACGTCGGGGTAGTTGAAGATCGTGCCGAGCGCCGTGAAGCCGAGGTTGGCTCCCACGGCGGCGACGATCAGCAGGACTGCGGTGAGCTTGGGATTCATGAGGGCTCCTGGTGGCTCGCGCCGGCGATCCAGGCGACGAGGACGTTGTCGGGGTGGTCGACGAGGTGGTCGCGCGCGAGGGCGTCGACCAGGTCACGCTCGCCGCGCCGGTGCGCGGCGGCGATCGCGACGAGCTGTCGGTCCCGGGTCGTGGCCGCGAGACCCGCGGCGCGGGCCATGAGCGCGTCGCCATCGGCGGCGAACAGCGCCGCCGCGACGAGGATCATCGGATCCTCGCTCGTCAGCGAGGCTTCGACGATCGCCGCGGTCGCCGCGGCATCGCCGACCACGAGTTGATGGATGAGCTGCGACACGCGGCGAGCGTCGAGATCCGCGCTGACACTTGGCTGACACGTAGAGTTCGGTCGTGCTCCAGATCTCGGTGCTGGGCGCCGTCGAGGTCACGCGCGACGGCCGACGGGTGGCCGTGCCCGGCGGCAAGACCGCCGAACTGCTGGTGCGCCTCGCGCTGGAGGCCGGAGTGCTCGTGCGCACCGACCGGATCGTCGAGGAGGTGTGGGCCGAGGACGCGGTCAACACCCAGCGCAACACGCTGCAGTCGAAGGTCGCCCGGCTCCGGCGCGGGCTCGGCGACCCGGCGCTGATCGCCACCGGCGAGGCCGGCTACACGCTGGCCGTCGACCCGGCTGAAGTCGACGCGCTCTCGGTGCTGAGCGATGCCGCCGGTGCCGCGGAGCGCCTGAGCGCCGGTGACGCCCGCGGCGCCGCCGAGCTGAGCAGCGCAGCCCTGGCCCGGTTCCGCGGAGACCTCTTGCCCGCGGCCGGCGAATGGGCCCAGCCGTATCGCGCGCGGCTCGAGGAGGCGCGGATGGCGCTCACCGAGACGCAGCTCGCGGCGCGCCTGCGGCTCGGCGACGCCGTTGTGGGCGAGCTGGAATCCGCGGTGGCGGCGTATCCCTACCGCGAAGGCCTGTGGGAGCTGCTGATCACCGCGCTCTACCGGACGGGCCGCCAAGCCGACGCCCTCGCGACCTACCAGCGCGTGCGCGCCCGACTCGCGGACGATCTCGGCCTCGCGCCCGGCCCCGCGCTGCAACAGCTGGAGCGAGCGGTCCTCGACCACGAACCGGCCTTGGACCCGCCCGCCGGGAACCTGCCGTCGCTGGCGGCGGAGCTCGTCGGGCGGGAGGCGGAGATCGCCGCGGTGCGCGAGCTGCTGGAGCAGCGGCGGCTGGTGGAGATCGTGGGACCGGGCGGGATCGGGAAGACCGCGCTTGCCATCGCGACCGGCCGGACGCTGCCCGGCGGCGTCTGGCTGGTGCGGCTCGAAACCGCGACGACCGCCGACGATGTCCTCGACGCGGTGATCGCCGCCCTCGACGTCACGGGCGGCGAGCCCGCGCTGCTCGAGCGGCTCAAGAGCGTCGGCGTGGTCATCCTCGACAACTGCGAGCACGTCGCCGACGCCGCGGCGGTCCTCGTCGAGCGTGCCCTCGACGCCGCCCCCGGGCTGCGGATCCTGTGCACCAGCCAGGTGCCGCTCGACGTCGACGGCGAGGCCGTGTTCGAGCTTTCCCCGCTGGCGATTTCCGACGCCGTCGAGCTCTTCACGCAGCGCGCAACGACCCGGCGCGCGGACCAGCCCGAGGCGGTGCGCGAGCTGTGCCGCTCACTCGACGGTCTGCCATTGGCGATCGAGCTCGCGGCGGCGCGCACAAAGACGCTGTCGATCGGGGAGATCAGCCGTCGCCTCGACGATCGCTTCACCGTGCTGAGCGACCCCACGAGCCGCCGGCCGGAGCGGCGCCGGGCGCTGAAGGCCACGATCGGGTGGAGCTACGAGCTGCTCTTCCCTGACGACAAGCGCGGGCTCTGGGCGCTGGCCACGTTCGCCGGCGGCGCGCCGCTCCCGGCCGTCGAGTCCGTGCTCGCCGCGCTCGACGTGCCCGCGTCAGCCGCGATCGACGTGGTCGGCCGGCTCGCGAGCCGCTCGCTGCTCATCGTCGACGACGGCGAGCGCTACCGGCTGCTCGACAGCATCCGCGCGTTCGCGCTGGACGCGATGGCCGAAGCCGGGCTGACCCAGCGCGCACTCGCCGCGCACGCCGCCTGGTTCGCCGCCGCGGCCGACAGCTCCACCGCGGGCGTGCGCAGCGCTGATCAGGCCGAGTACCTCGCGTTCGCCCGGACCGAGCGCGCGAACATCGACGCCGCCCTGGCGTCGAGCGACGCGCTGCGGATCGTCAACGGGTTCGGCTGGGCCTGGATCGTCCTCGGTGACACGCGCGGGGCCCAACGCATCCTGACCGCGCTCGCCGCCGCTGACGACGCGCCGGCCGCCGACCGGGCCAACGCGCTCTTGCTCGCATCATGGATGGAGGCGTCGACCGGGCAGCTGGAACTCGCGCGCGAGCACATCGCCGCCGCCTCCGAACTCGCCCCCGACGACGCGCGCTGTGACTACTACCTCGCCTACGTCGTCTCGCACGACGGGGCGTGGGAGCAGGCGCTGGAGCTGACCGCTCGCGCCGCTTCGCGCCTCCAGGACCCGTGGGACCAGGCCGCGAACGCGCTGTTCGCCACCCGCGCCGCGATCTCCGCCGGTGACCGCGAACGTGCCGCCACCGCCCGCGACGCCGTGGAGCACTGGCTGCAGACCGTCGACGATCCGTGGCTGCACGTCCGCCGCGACGCGATGCTCGGCGAGCTCGCCCGGGTGGAGCACCGCTTCGACGACGCCGTCCGGCATATTGGACGCGCCGCCGAAGCCTCCGGCCGAAGGGGCTACCTGCAGACCGAGGCCTACCAGCTCTCCAGCCTCGGCCGAGCGCAGTGCCAGGCCGGCGACTACGAGACCGGTGCCGCGACGTTGGAGCTGGCGATCGAGAAGGCCGAGGCCACCGGCGACGTCCGGCTCGCAGCCCTCGCGCGCGTGCATCTCGGGCGCGTGCTGCGTGCTTTGGGGCGGGACGCGAGACCGACCCTGGATGCGGCGGTCGCCTGGCACCGCGAGGCCGGCGGTGGCGAGCAGGCCGCGCTCGGCGAAGTTCTGCTGGCCGCGTTGAACGCCGACAAGCCACGACTCGTGGCGCTCCTCGAGCAGGCCCGCCGCGCCGGTGACGCTCCGGTCGAGGTGTTCGCCCTCGACGCCCTCGGCCGAACGCAGGAGGCCGACGAGCGCATGCCGGCCGCGTCGCATTTCATCACGCAACGCGACCGCGTTGATGCACCGCCACGAACGCAAGCAACCCGCTGACCACGACGGCGATGCCCAGCACCTGCCGCCCGTTCACCACCTCGCCCAGCATCAGGAACGACCACACCACGGCCAGCGCGGGCTGCGCCTCCTGCGAGATCGAGATGGTGCCGATCTGAATCGTCTTCTGCGCGAACACCAGGAGGCCCTGAGCCGCGACCCCGCTGGTGAGCGTGAGGATCAACGTGAACGTCCAGCCCGTCGCGCTCAGCCCGAACACGTCCCCGTGCGCGAGCGCGATCGGCAACACCGCCACCGCCGCGATCGGGCAGATCGTCGCCATGAACGTCGTCACGTCCATGCCCTGCCGGAAGTACTTCGTCGACGTCACGTACGCGACCAGCAGCAGCATCGCCACGAACCCGAACACGTTCCCCTCGACCGTCGCGTCGCCGTTCGCCGGCGCGCTGAACAACACCAGCGCGACACCCCCGAACGCCACCACCGCGAACCCGAGCGCCCACGGCTCGATGTACTCCCTGAACCACCACGCCCCGAGCGGCACGATCAGAAACGGCGCCAGCGACCCGATCAACGCCGCATTGGCCACGCTGTTGTGCGTCGCCCCGGCAAAGAACACCGCCAGGTTCAGCCCGAAGAACACCCCGGGCACCCACACCTGCCGCACGTCCGCCACCGTCACCCGCCGACCGCTGCTCCACAGCAGCACGTTCCACACCACGCTCACCGCGAGCATCCGCCAAAACGCCACCAGCACGCCGGGACTCTCCGCCCGCTTCACGAGGGTCGAGCTCAGCGAGAACGCGACCACCAACCCGCAGACCGCGAGCACTCCGAGGGCCTTGGATTCCATGCGCGCGCCCAGAACGACGAAAGCCTCGCAGTTGCGAGGCTTTCAAGTTGCGACGGGAGCGACGGGACTCGAACCCGCGACCTCCGGCGTGACAGGCCGGCGCTCTAACCAACTGAGCTACGCCCCCTTGGCGCGGAGGAGATAGTAGCGCCCCACCGCCAGGCTCGTTCCGCGGATTCCGTCGGGGCGCAACTTGGCGGTCCCGGCGGGTGTTCCACGGGGTGTCAACCGATGGAGCCCGGAGGTAGGGCAATGTTCAGGGTAATGGCGGGGAGCGTCGTGGGAACGGCGTTGGTGGCGCTTGCGATCGGCGGGACCGCGCAGGCGGCGCAGATCCCCGGAACGCCGGGGAACGACCGGATGCGCGGGACCGGGCAGGCGGACGTGATCGACGGCGCGGCTGGGGATGATCGAATCGGCGCGCGCAGCGGGCCGGACACGGTCACGGGCGGCGACGGGTTCGACCGGATCTGGGGCGGGAAGGGTGCTGACCGGCTGTTCGGCGGGCTCGGCGACGACCGGGTCTGGGGCGGCGACGGCACCGACCAGAACTGGGGCGAGGACGGCAACGACCTGATGGGCGGCGGCCACGGCAACGACAAGCAGTGGGGCGGCGCCGGCAACGACACGATCTACGCGGGTCGCGGGCAGGACGAGACGTGGGGCGAGGCCGGCGACGACCAGTTGTGGGCGCTCGCGCGCGCGGACGTGCACGGCCGTAACGACACGCAGGGCGACGTGCTGCACGGCGGCGAAGGCAACGACACGTTCCGCACGCGGGACGGCGAGGCCGACGTGATCGACTGCGGGCCGGGGATCGACACGGCCTACATCGACTTCAAGGACGTGCTCTCGAACCCGGCCGAGTGCGAGGTCGTCAACCGTGCACGACGCGCGAAGAAGGGCGAAAATGAGCGCGAAAGCGTGGATCCGCGTGAGGATGTCGCCCCCGCGGCGTAATCCGCGATGCCGGGGGGTAGGGCCTATTCCATGTACATCGGCATAGGCACGCTCCTCGTCATCATCATCATCCTGCTGCTCATTTTCGTTCTCTGAGCAGGGGAACTATGGCTTTCCCCACCTGACAGTCGGTGGGGTGCTGTAGCTCGATAGGCCGGTATGCGCGAGTGAAGTCCGGCCCCATCCACGGGACGCTCCGCGCATGCCTAAGAGGAACCTCGCCGCGCGCGCCGGACACTGGAGCGCGCGGCACCGGAAGACCGCCATCTTCGGATGGCTGGCGTTCGTCGTCATCGCGTTCGTGCTCGGCGGAGCGATCGGGACGAACTCGCTCGAGCCGGAGGACTCCGGCAACGGCTCGTCGGCCACAGCCGACAAGGCGATCGCCAACGCGGACTTCCCCGACAAGGCCGACGAACAGATCCTGATCACCGCGCGCGGTGGAAGGCTCACCACGGCCGATCCGCAGTTCAGAGAAGGCGTCGACGCCGTCGTCGCCAAGCTCGAGAAGACGCCGCACACGTCCGAGATCCAGTCCCCGTTCGCCGATGGCAACGAGGGCCAGATCTCCAAGGACCAAGACGCGGCGCTCGTCACGTTCAGCATCCCCGGCGACGGTGAGCTCACCGACGAACGGGTCGACGCGACGCTGGCCGCCACCGCGGCGGTCCAGAAGCAGCACCCCGACCTGCGGATCGAGCAGTTCGGTGACGCCTCCGCGGACAAGGCGCTCAGCGCAAGCCTCGACGACGACTTCAAGCGCGCGGAGTTCCTCTCCCTCCCCATCACGCTCCTCATCCTCGTCTTCGCCTTCGGCGCGCTCGTCGCCGCGGGCGTGCCACTGCTGCTCGGCATCACGGCCGTGATCGGCACGCTCGGCCTCGTCGGGCCGATCAGCCAGATCGTGCCGATGGAGGAGTCCGCCGCATCCGTGATCCTGCTGATCGGGCTCGCGGTCGGCGTCGACTACTCGATGTTCTACCTGCGACGCAAGATGGAGGAGCGGGACGCCGGCCGCTCATCCGAAGCCGCGCTCGAGTTCGCCGCGGCCACGTCCGGCAAGGCGGTGCTGGTCTCCGGCCTCACGGTGCTGATCGCCATGGCCGGCATGTTCATCGCCGGTAACGCCGTGTTCACCAGCTTCGCCATCGGCACGATGCTCGTCGTCGCCGTGGCGATGATCGGCAGCGTCACCGTCCTGCCGGCGGTCCTGTCCAAGCTCGGCGACAACGTCGAGAAGGGCCGCGTGCCGTACATCAGCCGCCTGCGCCACCGCAACCACGGTGAGTCGCGCGCGTGGGCCTTCGTGATCGACCGCGCGCTCAGGCGTCCCGTCCTGGCCGTCGTGCTGTCGACGGGCCTGCTGCTCGCGCTCGCGTACCCCGCGCTCGACATGCGCCTGATCAACCCGGGCGTCGCGGGCCTCCCGCACGACCTGCCGGTCATGCAGACCTATGAGCGCATCCAGGGCGAGTTCCCCGGCGGCCCGCTGCCCGCGGTGATCGTGGTCGAGGCCGACGACGTCACCACGCCCGACGTGACGAAGGGCATCGAGGCGCTGACCGCCAGCGCCTCCGGCCCGGTCAACACGATCGTCTCGCCCAGCAAGGAAGTGGCGATCGTCAGCATCCCGCTCCCGGGCAACGGCACCGACGACACGTCCGAAGCCGCGCTCGCGACCCTGCGTGACAAGACCATCCCGGCGACGATCGACCGGGTCCCCGGCACCACGGCCAACGTGACCGGCATGACCGCGGGGTCGAAGGACTTCAACGACCGCATGAACTCGCGCCTGCCGTTCGTGTTCGCGTTCGTGCTCGGCCTGGCGTTCCTGCTGCTGCTCGTGACGTTCCGCAGCATCGTGATCCCGCTCAAGGCGATCATCCTGAACCTGCTGTCAGTCGGCGCCGCCTACGGCGTCGTGACGTGGATCTTCCAGGACGGCCACCTCGAAGGCGTCCTGAACTTCGAGTCGGTCGGCGGCATCACGTCGTGGCTGCCGCTGTTCATGTTCGTGATCCTGTTCGGCCTCTCGATGGACTACCACGTGTTCATCCTCAGCCGCATCCGCGAGGCGTTCGACCGCGGCGAGTCCACCGAGGACGCCATCTCGCACGGCATCAAGGCCACGGCCGGCGTCGTCACGAGCGCGGCGATGGTGATGGTCGCCGTGTTCGCGATCTTCGCGACCTTGAGCATGATCGAGTTCAAGCAGATGGGTGTCGGCCTGGCCGTGGCCATCCTGCTCGACGCCACGCTCGTGCGCGCGGTCCTGCTCCCGGCGGCCATGAAACTGCTCGGCGAACGCAACTGGTACCTCCCGAAGCGCCTCGGCTGGTTGCCGAAATGGGACCACGAGCCGACCCCGGAGCCGGTGCACGCCTAACCTGGGGGCCATGCGAATTGGAGTGCTCACCGGGGGCGGCGACTGCCCCGGACTGAATGCGGTGATCCGGGCGGTCGTGCGGAAGGGCATCGACGCCCACGGGCACGAGTTCTTCGGCTTCCGGCACGGCTGGGCCGGCGTCATCAACAACGAGGGCGTCGAGCTCACGCTTGACAGCACGCGCGGCATCCTGCACCGCGGCGGGACGATCCTCGGGTCGTCCCGCACCAACGTGTACAAGGTCGAGGACGGCCTGAACAAGGTCAAGGCGTCGATGAAGGCCCAGGGCCTGGACGCGTTGATCCCGATCGGCGGCGAGGACACCCTCGGCGTCGCGGGCAAGCTGCACGAGGACGGCATCCCCGTCGTCGGCGTCCCGAAGACGATCGACAACGACCTGGCGGCGACGGACTTCACGTTCGGCTTCCAGACCGCTGTGCAGATCGCCACGGACGCGATCGACCGCCTCCACACCACCGCGGAGTCCCACAACCGCGTGCTGGTGTGCGAGGTCATGGGCCGTCACGCCGGCTGGCTCGCCGTGTACTCCGGCATGGCCGGCGGCGCCGACGTGATCCTGATCCCGGAGCGCCCGTTCGACATCGACGAGGTCGTCGACCACCTCAAGCGCCGCCACGCGCGGGGCGCGACGTTCTCGATCGTCGTCGTCGCCGAGGGCGCCACGCCCAAGGACGGCGGCCTGCTCACCGCGTACGAGACCAAGGACGCGTTCGGTCACGTCCGCCTCGGTGGCATCGGCATGATGCTCGAGCGCCAGATCGAGGAGAAGACGGGCTTCGAGTCCCGGACCACGATCCTCGGCCACATCCAGCGCGGCGGCACCCCGCTCGCGTTCGACCGCGTGCTCGGCAGCCGCTTCGGCGTGAAGGCCGTGGACGCGATCACCGAGGGCAATTACGGCAAGATGACCGCGCTGCGCGGCACCAGCATCGAGCTCGTGCCGCTCGCCGAGGCCCTCGCCGAGCCCAAGCTCGTGGACTCGGAGCTGTACGAGACCGCTGAAGTCTTCTTCGGTTAGGGCGTTAGTTCTCCCGGTCCTGCTGACCGGGCTGAACCTGCGGCCGCTCTTCGGGAGCCTTCCGCCGCTGTTGGCCGACATCCGGGCTGAGCTCGGACTGTCGGCCGCTGCGGCGGGGCTGCTGACGACGGGTCCGTTGCTGTGCCTGGGCATCCTCGCGCCGCTCGGCCCGCGGATCGCCCGCCGGTTCCCCGTGGAGCGGATCATCGCCCTGGCGTTGCTGTGCACCGCACTCGGGACCGCGGCGCGCGGCCTGGGCGGGATCGCGCCGCTGTACCTCGGCACGCTGCTGGCGGGCGCGGCGATCGCGCTCACGCAGGTGGTGACGCCGGCGTGGGTGCGGGCGAAGACGGACCAGGGCGCGGGCATCCTCACCGGGCTGTTCAGCACCGCGCTGGTGGCCGGCGCGACGATCGCGACGTTCACCGCGATCCCGTTCGAGGAGGCGCTCGGCGGGTGGGAACCGTCGCTGGCGATCTGGGCGCTGCCGGCCCTGATCGGATTCGCCGTGTGGGTGCCGCTCGCGTTGCGTGCGCGCGAACCCGTGGAGGCGACCGTCGGCCACCCGCTGTGGCGCAACGGCGTCGCGTGGTCGATCGCGCTGCTGATGGGCCTGCAGTCGATGGCGTTCTTCAGCACGATCTCGTGGCTGCCGGAGATCCTCGTCGACGACGGGATGAGCGAGGGCTACGCGGGCTTCCTGTCCGGGGTGACGCAGCTTGTGCAGATGGTGCCGGCGTTCGCGATCCCGCTCTTGGCCGCGCGCCGTGACACCCAGCTGGACCTGCTGCTGGTGATCGTCGGCACGGCGCTCGTCGGCCTGCTCGGCGTGATGCTGCTGCCGGACCTCTCGCTGCTGTGGATGGTGCCGCTCGGGATCGGCCAGGGCGGCGCGCTCGGGCTGGCGCTGATGCTCCCCGTCCTGCGCGGGCGTGACCCCGGCCAGGTGGCGGGCATGACCGCGATGGCGATGGGCGTCGGCTACCTGATCGCGGCCGGCGGACCGGCGCTCGTGGGCGCCGTCCACGACGTGTCAGGCGAGTGGAACTGGCCGCTCACGGTGCTGCTGGTGATGACGGTCGCGCAGTTGCCCGCCGCGCTTCACGCGGTGATGAAGGGCAGGCCGACGTAGCTGAAGGCCAGCGCCGTCGCCTGCGCTTCGCTGGTCACCGTGTAGCGCAGCTGGGAGCGCTGGATCTGCGTCTCGAACGGGTCGTCGCTCATGCGGTGGAGCATCGACGTCATCCACCACGAGAAGTGCTGCACGCGCCAGACGCGCTCGAGCGCTCGCTCGGTGTAGGCGTTCAGAGCCGCCTCGTCACCGATGGAAGAGGCGAGCAGCGCGACGTCCGCCATCGCCGTGTTCAACCCCTTTGCCCCGGTGGGCGGGACGATGTGCGCGGCGTCGCCGGCCAAGAACAGGCGCTCGTGCTGCATCGGCTCGACCACGAACGAGCGCATCGGCGTGACGCCCTTCTCGAACACGGGCCCGCGGTTGACGGACATGCCGAAGCGCCGGTCCAGCTCGTCCCAGATCGCCTCGTCCTCCCACGGCTGCGCGTCCGGCGCGCACTGCAGATACATGCGCGTGATCTCGTGTGAGCGCATCGACGCCAGCGCGAACCCGCGCTCGTGGTGCGCGTAGATGAGCTCCTCCGAGCTCGGCGCGCACTCGGCCAGGATCCCCATCCACCCGAACGGGTACTCGCGCTCGTAGACAGTGAGGACGTCGGCGATCGTGGGCCGGCAGACCCCGTGGAACCCGTCGCAGCCCGCGATCAGGTCCGCTTCCAGGATGTGCGACTCGCCGTCGTGCGTGTACCGCACGGTGCCCGCCGGATCGACCGAGACGTCGCTGACTTCGAAGTGCAGCGGCAGATCCGACGCCTCGCGCGCCTCGATCAGGTCCTTGACGACCTCCTGCTGGCCGTAGATGGTGATCGCGCGGCCCGTCAGCTCCGTCAGCGCGATCCGGTGGCCCTCACCGTCGAAGCGCAGCTCGACGCCCTCGTGCACGAGCCCTTCCGCGTGCATCCGCTCGCCGAGCCCGACCTCGTCCATCAGGTCCATCGTCGCCTGCTCGAGCACGCCCGCGCGCACGCGCTGCTGCACGTACTCGCGGTCACGCGCCTCGAGGATCACGGAATCGATCCCGCGAAGTTCAAGCAGCCGGCCGAGCATCAGCCCGGCGGGCCCGCCGCCCACGATCGCCACCTGCGTGCGCATGCCGCGAACGATACGTCGCGACGAAGTAGAGGACGGCACCGACGGCGGCGTAGCCGGCCAGCATCGACAGGCGTGGCTCGTCGTGGGCGGCCACGAAGCTCAGGCCGGCCAGGACCGAGAGCCCGCCGCTGACGCGCATCGGCCATCCGCGTGCGCCGCGGAACTGGATGGCGCCCGAGATCACGGCCCAGGCGCCGAAGACTATGAGCGTCGCGCCGGCGTCGCCGCCGAAGGTCGCGACCGCCAGGGCCGCCGCGGCCAGCGTGCTGATCGCGCCGTTGACCCAGCGCGCCGCGATGAAGGAGGAGACCGCGTCGATGAGCGGATAGGCGCTGATCAGCAGCGCTGCGGACGCGGGCACGTCCGAAGAAGGGGCGGCGATCACCAGCGCGGCGGCCCAGATGAGCGCAGCGATGGCGCGTAGAGAGAACGTTCGTTCTTGCATGAGTCGGAGTGAAGCAGACTTGGCCGCAATCGTCAAGAACGATCGTTCTATCCTTCTCGGCGTGCAGATTACGACGCTGCCACTGGCGAAGACCTCAGAAGCCCGCGAGCGGCTCCTGCGGACGGCCTCGGGGATCTTCTACACCGAGGGCATCAACAGCACGGGCGTTGATCACATCGTGTCCGCCGCCAACGTCACCCGGGCGACGTTCTACCGCCACTTCCCGAGCAAGACCGACCTGGTCCTCGCCTATCTGCAGGCGGCGCACGACGCGATCGATGCGCACCTGACGGACACCACGGTCGAAGGACTGACCGCGGACGTCTGCACGCAGATCCAGCGACCCGAGTTCCGCGGCTGCGCGTTCATCTGCGCCGCCGCGGAGTTCGAGGACCCCGAGCATCCCGTCCGGCGCGCCGTCGCGGCGCACCGCGAGTGGTACCTCGGGGTCGTCCGCGACGCGTTCGGCTCCGACGACGCCGCGCGGCACTTCGTCATGCTCCGCGACGGCGCGTTCGTCGGCGCCGACCTCGGCGACCCGGAGCTCGCCGCCCGGACATTCCTCCGGGCGGCGGGCGCGCCCTAGCTGACCCCGTTCTCCTGGCAGGCCTTCTTGAGGGCCGAGGTCGTGCACAGCTTCGCGGCGGTGGTGAAGCCGTCGGCCACGACGTCCTTGACGTTGTCCTTGAAGATCGCCTGCGGCTCGAGCAGCACGGACTTGACCTGCTGCTTGGTCTCTGTGTCTTCGACCGAGCCTGTCGCCTGCGCGTCAGCGGCGGCGGTATCGCCCTTGGCCAGCGCGATCGCGAGCTTGGAGGCCGCGTCGGCCTCCTTCTTGATCGCCTTGTAGACGGTCATGCACTGCGAGCCGGCGAGCACGCGCTGCAGGCCCTCGTCGGTCGCGTCCTGGCCGGTGGTCGGGATCTTGCCCTCCTCACCGTTGCGGTTGAGCACGGACACCACGGCTCCCGCCAGGCCGTCGTTGGCGGAGTCGACACCGACGAAGTTCCCGTTGGCCTTCGTGAACATCTGCTCGAAGATCGTGCCGGCCTTCGTGTTGTCCCAGTCCGGCACGGACTGGTCGGCGGCGATCGTGTAGCCCGCGTCCTTGATCGCCTTCTCGTAGCCCTGCTTGAACAGCGTGGCGTTGTTGTCGGTCGGCGAGCCGTTCAGCAGCGCCACCGGACCGCTGTTGTCCCCGTTGGCCTGCATGCACTTGACCAGGCCTTCGCCCTGCGCCGTGCCGACCGCGACGTTGTCGAAGGACACGTAGTACGACGCGCCGCCGCCGAGCGTGAGGCGGTCGTAGTCGATGACCGGCACGCCCTGCTGCTTGGCCTTGTTGATGATCGCGGCGGCCGACGGCGAGTCGAGGTTGACGATCAGCAGGGCGTTGACGCCCTCGTTGAGCATCTGGTCGGCGATCGTGCCGAACTTGGCCTTGTCGCCGTTGGCGTTCTGGATGTCGGACTCGACGCCCGCGGCCTTGAACGCATCAGCCAGGAACGGGCGGTCCGCCTGCTCCCAGCGAGCCGAGGACGCCGTGTCCGGAAGGATCACGCCGACCTTGGCGGTCGCGGCGGGCGTCGACGTGCCCTTGGCCGCGCCCCCGGACGCCGTGGGCTCGTCGCTGCCACACGCGGCGACGGAGAGGGCGAGGGCCGCAGCGACGGCGCCCGCAATGATCTTGAAACGCATCCGCGCACTCCCTGGACGGCCTCGATCGGATGGTCGAGGCGATTGCTACTTATGCAGAATTCTACGTATAGCGGGTCGCGTAGAGTGCTGGACCAGAGTGAGCGCCAACAATCGTCCAGATCCGTTCTCGCGGCGTTTCAACGGACGCGAGGAGAACCGCTTCAGGGTCCTGCGGGCCCTCTACGCGCATCCGGGCAGCACGCGGACGGAGCTGGCCGAGCACACCGGCCTCTCACGGCCGACCGTCTCCACGGTCGCGGACGAGCTGATGCAGTCCGGCCTGGTCACCCAGCACGAGGACTCCCAGCCGCGTACGGGCCGCCCGCCGGTACTGCTCTCACTCGCCCCGGGCGCGGCCTTCGCCGTCGGCGTCGACATGGGCCACGCCCATGTGCAGGTCGCGGTCAGCAACCTCTCAGGGGAGATCCTCGGCGACCGCCGAGCGGATGCCGACGTGGACCACGACCCGGTCGCGAGCCTGGACCTCGCCCGCGACCTCGTCCACGACGTGCTCGAGCAGGCAGGCGTGACGAGCGACCGGGTGATCGGCGCCGGCATGGCGCTCTCGGCCCCGCTGGACCGCACGTCCGGCGCGATCCTCGCCGAGGGGATCCTCCCGAACTGGAGTGGCGTGCAGCCGGCCGTCGAGATGCAGGCCCGGCTCGGCGTGCCCGTCGAAGTGCGCAACGACGCCAATCTGGGCGCGCTCGGCGAGCACACCTTCGGCGCGGGCCGCGGCGTGGACGACATGCTCTACGTGCGCCTGTCGGCCGGCATCGGGCTCGGGCTGGTGCTCGACGGGCACCCCTACAGCGGGACGAGCGGGATCGCCGGCGAGCTCGGCCATCTACGGGTCAAGCCGGACGGCCTGATCTGCCGCTGCGGCAACCGCGGCTGCCTGGAGACCGTGGCGAGCTCGGCCGCGGTCGCGCGACTGCTGGCCAGCAGCCGGGACGAGCCGATCAGCGTGGAGCGCCTGCTGGACCTCGTCGCCCGGGGCGATCGCGGCGCGATCCGCGCGGTCTCGGAGGCCGCGCAGGCGATCGGCGAGGTCCTGGCTTCCGTCGCGAACCTCTTCAACCCCCAGCTGCTGCTCGTCGGGGGCGATCTCGCGGCCACGGGCGACACCGTGCTCGCCCCGCTGCGCACCGCGATCGAGCAGTACGCGATCGCCCCGGCGGCCGGCGCGGTGACGGTGAGCACCGGCGCGCTCGGCGACAAGGCCGAGGTGCTGGGCGCGGTGGCGCTGATCCTCGGAGCGTCCCCGGCCATCCTGGCGGCCGGCAGCACATGAGAGGTTGATCGAGGCTCTCATGAGTTCTGATGCTTTCTTCGTATCAAGAACTCATTAGCCGCTTTTCACGCCGCGGTTAAGCAGTAGGTTGCTTAATTCATATGAGGACCCAACGAATCAGGCGCATCGCCTTCGCCGGTGCTTTGAGCGCGCTTGCTCTCTCGGGCACCGTCGGTGTCGGCACGGCCGCCGCCGTCGACTACACGCTCCCGTCGCTGTGGCAGTCCTACAAGGACGACTTCACGATGGGCACGTTCGGCAACTGGAACAGCCAGCAGGCGCTGTACCACTACCGGGCGAACAGCATCCCGAACAACCTCAAGCTCGACAGCCAGATCGGCACGAGCGCGACCAACAGCCTGTCGCGGCAGGCGTACGTCGCCAAGGTCGCGCAGATCAACGCGGACGCGACGCTCACGGCCGAGCAGAAGGCGGCGGCGATCGAGGTCGCCAACGAGCAGATCGTCTTGCAGCCGACGACGGGCAACGGCCAGGCCGAGAACGTCCTGCAGGCGATCCAGGCCTACAACGCGACGCTGCCCGCCGACCAGAAGAAGGTGGTCCGCGGCCACGTGTTCGCGTGGCACGGCGGCCAGCAGCCGAACTGGTTCTTCACCAACGGCTTCACCTACGACGCCGCCCACCCGGATTGGGCGAGCCCGCAGACGATGCTCAAGCGGCTGGACAACTACATCCACGCGATGACGGACAAGTACGCCAAGTACTCCGACGTGATCGTCGCCTGGGACGTCGTCAACGAGTCCGTCGACGACTACACCGGACAGATCCGCAACGCGGACGACGCGCAGGTCAGCCAGTGGGGCCGGATCTTCCGCCGTCCCGACCTCGACGGCGATCCCGACGCCCGCCTCGCCGCCGAGTCGGCGTGGGTCCGGCAGGCGTTCGAGTCCGCCCGCAAGTGGGAGACCGCCGCCGGCGTGCACTGGAAGCTCTACTACAACGACTACCAGGACTCCGACAAGCTCTACGAGCCCAAGATGAGCCAGACCATCAAGCTGCTCAAGCCGATCCACGACGCGGGCAACATCGATGGCTACGGCATGCAGGGTCGCCTCGCCTGGGCGTACCCGACGATCGACATGCTGCGCAACCAGATCAACGCGGGCCTGACGGTCGCGAACGAGATCTCGATCACCGAGTCCGACATCCGCTCCGACTTCGAGCCCAACCCGGACTACGACCCGTCGCAGCCCACGCGCCGCGTGACCGAGGCCGACGGCACCGATCCGGCCCACCAGTGGCCGACCTACGGCTCCTGCTCGTGGACGAACCGCGCGGCGGCGAACGGCAACACGTTCGACGTCTGCAACTCGCCCGTCCGCCGCATCCCGGCGTGGGGCACCGCGTCCAACGACGCCCTGGCCAACAGCCCGGACATCATGCGCAAGCAGGCCGACTTCGCCGCCGACTGGATGGATCTGCTGCTGTCCTACAAGGGCAAGATCGCGCTCTACGACTGGGACGGCACGTCGGACTCCAGCACGTTCAACCGCACGACCGGAGGCCACCTGTGGTCGGGCCAGGCGGGGAACCCGGAGAAGTACTCGTTCTTCGCGGTCATCGGCGCTCCGGCGCGCGAGCAGCTGCGCGACGCGATCGCCCGCGTCGACACACTGGTGCCCGCCACCTACGCGGCGGACGCGTGGCAGCACGTCGTGGCCGCGCGCGACGCCGCGAAGGCGCTGGTGGACGTCCGGATCTACTCGATCGACGGCGTCAACGCGGTCAAGAACGCGACGGCGGCGCTGAACACCGCGATCGGCGACTACCAGGCCGTGACCGCCACGGGCGGCATCGGCGGCTCGGTTCCGGCGACGCTCTCGCTCGCCTTGGGCGCCGCCGCGGCCTTCGCGCCGTTCGTTCCTGGGGTCGACAACGAGTACACCGCGTCGACGACCGCCCAGGTGCTGTCGACCGCGGGCGACGCGACGCTCAGCGTGAGCGATCCGGGGTACCTGTCCAACGGCGCGTTCACGCTGGCGGACCCGCTGCGCGTGGAGTTCTCCAAGAGCAGCTGGACCGCTCCCGTGTCCAACGAGTCGGTGGGCGTCACGTTCCGCCAGCACATCGGCTCCACCCAGCCGCTGCGCACCGGCGCCTACAACAAGACGCTGACCTTCACGTTGTCGACCACCACGCCCTAACCGACGAGGCGGTCCCGGCCCTCCCAGTACGGCGCTCGCAGCTGGTGCTTGAGCAGCTTGCCGGCGCCGGACTTGGGGAGCGGCTCCTCGCGCACCTGGATCGCGCGCGGCACCTTGAACCCGGCCAGCGCGGCGCGGCAATGCTCGCGCAGCGCCTCCGGGTCGGCGTGCCCGACGACGACGGCGTGCACGGCCTCGCCCCAGCGCTCGTCGGGGATGCCGAACACGGCGACCTCGTCCACGCCCGGGTGCTTGGACAGGACCGCCTCGACCTCCACCGAGTACACGTTCTCGCCGCCGGTGATGATCATGTCCTTGGCGCGGTCGACCATGAAGAAGTAGCCGTCCTCGTCTTCCCGCGCGAGGTCGCCGGTGCGATACCAGCCGTCGACGAGCGCCGCCGCCGTGGCCTCGGGCCGGTGCCAGTAGCCGAGCATGACGTTCGGCCCACGCACCCACAGCTCGCCCACCTCCCCCCGCGGCGCGCGGACCTCGGCCTGCACGCCCGGGACGGGCACGCCCATCGACGATGGCCGCGAATCGTGATCCGCGCGCGACAGGCG
Source organism: Solirubrobacter taibaiensis (assembly GCA_027587225.1). Taxonomy (GTDB): domain Bacteria; phylum Actinomycetota; class Thermoleophilia; order Solirubrobacterales; family Solirubrobacteraceae; genus Solirubrobacter; species Solirubrobacter taibaiensis. The sequence goes on along the minus strand of JAPDDQ010000005.1, from coordinate 72,185 downwards.
CGTGACCGTCGGCGCGGCCTCGGTCATCCCGTAGAACTGGACGACGTCGCAGTCGGGAAGCCACTCGAGCACGCGGCGCTGCAGCTCGGGTGAGATCGGCGACGCCGCGTACTGCAGGTGGCGCAGGCCGGGAGTGTCGGTGGCGTGCTCGAGCAGCATCGCGAGCATCGTCGGGACGAAGACGGCGTGGGTGATGCGGTGCGCGTCGATCGCTCCGAGCACCGAGACCGGCTCGAAGCGCGGCAGGATCACCGACCGCGCACCCACCCAGGTGCAGGCGAACACGTTCGACGTGCCCGCGACGTGGAACATCGGGCACACGTGCAACCAGCGGTCCTCCCGCGCGTGACCGGTCACCGCGAGGTTGTGCAGCGCGTTCGAGACCAGGTTGCGATGCGAGAGCATCACGCCCTTGGGCGTGCCGGTGGTGCCGCCGGTGTAGGAGATCGCGGCCAGCGCATCCTCGTCGACGCCCGGGAACGCGTGCTCGGGCCCGGCCACCAAGGCTTCGTAGTCCACCACCGGGACACCCAACTGCTCGGCCCGCGGATCGTCGGTGATGAGCGCCTCGAGCTCCGCGTCCTGCACCATGAACGCCAGCTCCTCCAAGGAGAGCCGGTAGTTGAGGTCCACGAGGACCTTGCCGAACGCCGGCAGCCCGAGCCAGCACTCCATGTGCGCGAGCGAGTTCGGGCCGAGATACCCCACGCGCTGCGCGTCGAGCCCGCCGAGCGCGCGCACGCGCCGGGCGACCTCGCCGTACGTGACCGAGCGCTCGCCGTCGATCACCGCGACGTCGCCGCCGAACAGCCGCGCCGCCCGCACAAGCGGCCACGAGAGATCGCTCATAGCCCGAGCAGCCGCGCCGCGTTCTCCTTGAGCACGAGCGGCCGCACCTCATCGCGGATCTCCAGCGCCTCGAAGTCCTTCAGCCACCGGTCAGGCGTGATCAGCGGATAGTCCGAGCCGAACAGCATCTTGTGCTTGAGCAGCGTGTTCGTGTACCGCACGAGGATCTCCGGGAAGTACTTCGGCGACCAGCCGCTCAGGTCGATGTAGACGTTCGGCTTGTGGACGGCGATCGCCAGCGCTTCGTCCTGCCAGGGGAACGACGGGTGGGCGAGGATGATGTTCAGCCCACCGAAGTCCGCCGCGACGTCGTCGACGGCCATCGGGTTGGAGTACTTCAGGCGCACCCCGCCGCCGCCCGGCATCCCCGCCCCGATCCCGGTCGTCCCGGAGTGGAACAGGGCGATCAAGCCGGCCTCCTCGATCACCGAGTACAGCGGGTAGAACGCCCGGTCGTTGGGCCAGAAGGCCTGCGTGTTCGGGTGGAACTTGAACCCGCGCGCGCCGCGCTCGATCCACTCGCGCGCCTCCCGCACGGCCAGCTTGCCCTTGTGCGGATCGACCGACGCGAACGGGATCAGCACATCGGGATTGCGCGCAGCGGCGTCCAGCACCTCGGCGTTCCCGAGCCGCCGCCGGCCCATCCCGGCCTCGTCGTCCACGGTGAAGATGACCGCGGCCAGCTTCCGTTCGCGGTAGTAGTCGGCGACCTCCTGCGCGCTCGGCTGCGGAGGCGAGCCGCCGAAGTACTTGCCCGCGGCGTCCAGTACCTCGGCCGTCACCGGGTCCTGCGGCTCACCCTCGTTGCGTTCGGCGTGGGTGTGCACGTCGATGGCGACCAGGTCGGCGACGTTCACGACAGGTCCAGCTCCGGAAGGCGCACGCCGTAAGGCTCCCACGTGAACCCCGCGACGGCTTCGGCGATCGCGTCCGCCGTCCACCCCCCGTCGCGGAACTCGTGGGCCACCTCGGCCGGATGCGAGTAGAGCGAGAGCCGGTCGCCACCGATCCCGATCGCCTGCCCGGTCACCCCCGCCGCCGCGTCCGACGCCAGATAGACGACCAACGGCGCGCAATCCGATGCCGGTCCGAGCGCGTGCTCGCGCCGCACCTCGGGCGGGAACGCGTCGCGGCCGACCAACGGCGCGTAGATCGGGATCGTCTCGGTCATCGCCGTCCACGCTGTCGGGACGATCGCGTTCACCGTCACACCCGCGCGTGCGAGCTCCATCGCCCACGTCCGCGCGAAGGCCACCACGCCGGCCTTCGCCGCCGCGTAGTTCGTCTGCCCGAAGTTCCCGTACTGGCCGGCGGGCGAGCCGACCACGACGATCCGCCCGCCCTCACCCTGCTCACGGAACCGGATCGCCGCGGCCCGCGCGCACGTGAACGTCCCCCGCAGGTGCGTCTCCACGACGAGGTCGAAGTCCTCGTCGGTCATCTTCCACAGGACTTTGTCTCGCAGCACACCGGCGTTGGTGACCATCACGTCGAGCCGGCCGAACGCTTCAACGGCGGTCGCGACGAGCATGTCGGCCGTGTCCGCGGAGCCCACCGGGCCGGGCGCGGCGACGCCGCCGATCGCCGCCGCCACCTCCTCGGCCCCTTCGAGGTCGTTGACCACCACCGAGGCGCCCGCCTGCGCGAGCGCCTCCGCGTACGCGCGCCCCAGCCCGCGCCCCGCGCCGGTGACGACCGCGACCTTCCCGTCGAGCCTCATGCGTAGTACCGGAACAGGCAGTCGGCGACCAGCGCCGGCCGCTCCTGGTCGCGCACTTGGACCGTGAACGTCACTTTGACCTGCATCCCGCCCTTGACCTCCGTCACGTCGAGCACCTCACCGCTACCGCGGAACTCCGCCCCGACCGGCAGCGGCGCCGGGAACCGCAGCCGGTCCATCCCGTAGTTCACACCCGTCGCGCCCTGGACGTCCAGCAGTTGCTGGGAGATCGGCGCGAGCAGCGCGACGCTCAGGTAGCCGTGCGCGATCGTCCCGCCGAACGGCGAGGCCTTCGCCCGCTCTGGGTCGACATGGATGTAGTTGTGATCCTCGGTGACGTCGGCGAACTCGTTGACGCGCGCCTGCGTCATCTCCCGCCAGTCCGTCGGCCCGAGGTGCTGCCCGGCCAGGCCGGGCAGCTCCGCCAGCGTGGTCATCCGATCTTGTAGGTCTCGGCGTCGGGCGCCTGCGACGGGTCGCCCAGCGCCTCGAGCCCGCCCGGCGCGTCCTTGCTCACCTTCGCGACGTAGACGAGGTTGCCCGGAGGCACCGCCGGATCGCTGAAGTTGAGGTTGCCGGCGACCACGCCACCCGTATCGAGCGCGGTCAGTGAGTGCAGCGCGTCCAGCACGCCCTTGCGGGTGAGGTCTTTGTTCTCGCAGGCCTGCGTCAGCGCCGCGTCGGCGATCTGCGCGCCCGCGTAGGCGTACAGCGAGCCGTTCGAGGACGGCGTGCCCTCGGGGTAAGCGGCCTTGTACTCGGTGAGGAACTTCTGGACGCCCTCGCTCTGCACCGACAGCGGCGCCATCGAGGAGACGACGTGGTAGTTCGCGATCAGTGCCTCGGCGGCCGGCGTGGTGAGCAGTTGCGGCGTCCAGCCGGGGCCGTTGGCCACGATCGGCACGTCGAGTTTCTGGGAGGCGGCGAGGCCCGCGAGCGAAGCGGCCTGCGGCGGCGCGGCACTGAACAGGATCGCCTTCACGCCGGCCTTCTTGAACGCCGACACCTGGCCGGTCATGTCCTGATCGGCCGGCGTGATCTTCTGCTCGACGAGCTTCAGGTCGTGGGCCTCGGCGGCGAACTTGGAGCCCTTGAGCGCGTTCTCGCCGTAGTCGCCCTCGAAGTACAGATGCCCGACCGTGTCCCCGGCGGCCAGGCCCTTCTCCTTCATCAGGAAGTCGACGGCGTTGATGGCCTCGATGTCGTAGGTCGTGCCCGCGATGGCCACGTTCTCGTTGGGGAGGATGTCCGACGTCCAGCCCGCGAAGTTCAGGAACATGTTCTCTTGCTGCACGTTCGGCAGCAGCGCGCTGACGATCGAGGAGCCGAGGACCAGCCCGAGGCCGATCACGTCGCCCGAGAGCTGCTGATAGGCGGCGACGGCCTTCTGCGGGTCGTAGCCCGTGTCCTGCACCGCGATCTTCACCTGCCGCCCGCAGATCCCGCCCGCCTTGTTCTTGGCGTCCCAGTAGAGATTCGCGCCCTCCATCATCGCCTTGCCGTTGGGCGCGAACACCCCGCTGAGGTCCGGCAGGTAGCCGAGCGTGATCGTGTCCGCGCTCGCGCCGGGGCCCGTCTTGACGGCCTGCTCACCGGAGCCGGTGGGCTCCTCCTCCGCCCCGCCCTTGCCGCAGGCGGCCACCACCAAAGCGAGCACCGCCGCGATCAGTCCCACACGCCTCATGTGACCCTCTCCTTTCGGTGGACGAGCCCGGCGAGCCCGTCACGGGCGAACAGCAGGACGGCGACGATCGCCGCCCCGTAGAGCAACCGGCTGAGCTCCGCGGCGCCGACACCGCCGCTTCCCGGTTCGGCGAGCAGCGGCAACGAGCCGCTGTAGTGGTTGAGGATCAGCGGCAGCGCGGTCACGAAGACGGCTCCCGCCGCCGCGCCGCCGACCGACCCGGCGCCCCCGATGACGACCATCACGAGGAAGTCGACGGACAACAGGAAGCCGAAGGACTCGGGGACGATGCGCCCGAACGCGAGCGCCATCAGCACGCCACCGAGCCCGGCGTACATGGAGGACACGGTGAACGCGGCGGCCTTGTAGCGGACGACGTCGATGCCGTTGGTGGCGGCCGCGACCTCGCTGTCGCGCACCGTCGCCAGCGCGCGTCCCGGGCGGGAGCGCACCAGGTTGCGCCCGTACCAGAGCGAGACGGCGACCAGGACGAGCCCGAGGTACCAGAGCTTCTCCAGCGGCCCGTACGGCACGCCGAGGACGACGAACTCGTCGGCGGCGGAGAACTCGAACCCGAAGACGCTGAACGGCGGCACGGCGATGCCGCGGTAGCCGCCGGTGATCCCGGTGGCGTTCTGCAGGATGTGCTGGCCGAGGAAGACGAGGCCCAAGCTCGCCAGACCGAGGTAGATCCCGCGCACGCGGCCGGCGATCGGGCTGAACAACGCGCCCGCCAGGCCCGCCAGCAGCACGGCCGCGATCAGCGCCAGCGGCGGCGGGATCTTGTCGGCGAGATAGGCGTAGCCGTAGGCGCCGATGGCGACGAAGAACGCGTGCGCGAGCGAGAGCTGGCCCGCGATCCCGACGAGGATCGAGAGCCCGATCGCGGCGATGACGGCCGCCATCGCGAACAGCCCGGTCTGCAGCCAGAAGCTCTCGAACCAGATCGGGACCGCCGCAAGGACGACCACGACGGCGACGTAGACCGCGGCACGCCTATACACGGGTCAGCTCCCGCGTCCCGAACAGCCCGGACGGCCGCACCAGCAGCACGAGCAGCATCACCGCGAACGGCGCGACGCCGCCCAGTCCGCGCCCGAGGAACGACAGCTCCTCCTGGTAGCCCGCGGTGAGCACGGACACGACGCCGATGATCAGCCCGCCGACCACGGCGCCCCCGGGCGAGTCGAACCCGCCCAGGACCACGGCGGGGATCGTCGCCAGCGCGAGCACGCCGACGCTGCCGGTCACGCCCGCGGCCGGGAAGCTGGTCAGGAAGAGCCCGCCGACCGCGGCCAGCGCGCCCGCGAGCGCCCACGCCGTCGCCGCCACGCGGTTCAGGCGGATGCCCATCAGCGAGGCGACCTCGCCGTCCTCGGCCGCGGAGCGCATCGCGATCCCGAAGTCGGTGAACTTGAACGCGAGCCAGAAGCCGGCGACGAGCAGCGCGGCCACCGCACCCGCGATCACGCGCGAGGTGGCGATCCGGATACCGGCCAGCTCCGTCACGTCGTTCCCCCACGGCGCGCCGATGTTGAGCACGTCGGTGCCGATCCGGCGCGAGAGCTCGGTGGCCAGCAGGATGTCGACGCCGAGCGTGAGGATCGCCAGCGTGCCGAGGTCGGCCCGCCGGATGCGGCGGATCAGGACGGCGTCGATCAGGATGGATGCGGCCGCGGCGACCAGCACGCCCAGCGCCACCGCCAGTGCGAAGCCGACGGTCTCGTGCGCGCGGGCGATCACGTACGCACCGAGCAGCAGCACGGAGCCCTGCGCGAAGTTGATCACGTGCGTGGCCTTGAAGACGGTCACGAACCCGAGCGCCACGAGCGAGTAGATCGCGCCGAGGAACAGGCCGCCGACGAGCAGCGTCACGAACTGGTTCACGCCGCACCTCCGAGGTAGGCCGTGAGCACCTCCGGGTCGCGCTGGACCTCGGCCGGAGTGCCGTCGGCGATCCGCTTGCCGAAGTCGAGCACGGTCACGCGGTCGGCCATGCCCATCACGAACGTCATGTCGTGCTCGACCAGCAGGACGGAGATGCCGAGCTCGGCGCGGGCGTGCGTGATCGCTTCCGCCATCGCCGCCGACTCGTCGTGGACCATGCCCGCCACGGGTTCGTCGAGCAGCAACAGCTCGGGCTCGGCACACAGGGCCCGCGCCAGTTCGACCCGCTTGCGCGTGCCGTAGGGGAGCGTCCCGACCGGGCGCTCGAGCTCGTCGAGGCCCAGCAGCGCGGCGATCTCCCGCACGCGTGCCTCATGGGCCTCCCGCTCGCGCCGGGCACGGGGCAGCTTGAGCCCGTCGGCGATGAAGCCGGACCGCATCAGCCGGTGGCGCGCGACGAGCAGGTTGTCGAGCACCGAGACCCGCGGCGAGAGCGCGATGTTCTGGAACGTGCGCGCGACGCCGAGCGCCGCGATCCGGTGCGGTCGCAGCCGCGTGAGCTCTCGCTCGCCGTAACGGACGGAGCCGGCGCTCGCCTCGTACACGCCCGAGAGCACGTTCAGGCACGTGGACTTGCCCGCGCCATTGGGCCCGATCAGCGCGTGCAGCGAGCCGGGCTCCACGGTGAAGGAGACGTCGCTCAGCGCGGCGAGCCCGCCGAAGCGGACGGACAGGCCTTGCACGTCCAGCGGCTGCGCGGAGCTCTCGACACGCTGGGGCGTCGCGGTGACGGTCTTCGCGACGCCGAGGTAGCGCTCCTTGACCGCCTCGCTCTCGGCCAACTCGTCCGCTGTCCCTTCCAGCGCCACCTGCCCGACCTCGAGCACGACCGCGCGGTCGGCGACCGACAGCGCCATCGCGGCGTTCTGCTCCACCAGCACGACGGTCACGCCGCGCTCGTTGATCTCGCGGATGACCGCGCCGACGTGCTCGACGATCTTCGGCGCCAGCCCGAGCGAGGGCTCGTCGAGCAGGAGCACCTTGGGCGAGGCCATCAGGGCGCGGCCGATCGCGAGCATCTGCTGCTCGCCGCCACTCAGCAGGCCCGCTCGTTGCGACGCCCGCTCACGCAGGATCGGGAACAGCTCGTCGACCCACGCTCGCGCTTCGACCCGCGCCGCCTTGTCCGGCGACGCGAGCGCGCCGGCGCGCAGGTTCTCCTCGACCGTGAGATTGCTGAACACGCGCCGCCCCTCGGGCACCTGGACGAGCCCGCCGCGCGCGATCGACGCGGCGTCGTCACGTGGCAGCGGCCGGCCGCGGAACTGGATCGTGCCGCCGGTGATCGCGCCGCCCTGCGCCGGCAACGTCCCGGAGAGCGCGCGCAGCAGCGTCGACTTGCCCGCGCCGTTGTTGCCGAGCACGGCCACGACAGCACCCTCAGGCACGCACAGCGAGACACCCCGCAGCGCCTTCACGGCGCCCGCGTAGCTCACGCGCAGGTCGTGCACGTCCAGGACGGCCGGTGCCGTCACCGCAACTCCCACCACACCTCTCTCCTCGCCGGTGGTCCGGAGCGGAGAGTATTCGGCTACCTGACTACTGTCAACGGGGACCGAACCCGGCCCCGAGCCGGTAGACCGCGTTCACGAGCCCTTCCAGCAGCAGTTCGCGGCCGGCCTCGTCGAGGTCGGCGAGCATCGCGTTCTCCATGTGGCCGACGGAGCGGTCGCACGCCGTCAGCACCTCGCGCCCACGGTCGCTCAGCGTCACCTCGAGCACGCGGCCGTGGTTGGCCGCGGGCGAGCGGACGATGTACCCGTCCGCCTCCAATGAGTTCAGCACTTCGGCCATGGACTGCGGTGTGACGTAGGTTCGGCGCGCGAGCTGCGCGTTCGAGAGCCCGGGCCGGTCGCGCAGGATCGAGAGCGCCGTGTACTTGGGCACGGTGAGGTTGAAGGGCGCGACCAGCGCGCCGATCTCACGCCGGATCGCGCGGTCCAGACGACCGATCACGTAGCCGATGTGCGGACTGACGACGCGCGGTTGCGAGGACACGCGGCGACAGTACTGGACACGAGGAGTATTGTCGAAACGGAGTATCAGGCCACCTGTCATCTGGGGAGAGGAGAGGGCCATGGTCGGTCGCGTGTCCGCGGTCACCGTGTTGCTGGTCGCAGGCCTCGGCGTGGGCGGCGCGCACGCCGGCGGGGTGCAGTCGCTCGAAGTGCTGTCGGGCCGTGCGGACCTCGTCTCGGGCGGGGACGCGCTCGTCGCCGCGCAGGTCTCCGGGCCGGCGACGGTCGACGTCGACGGCACCGACGTGACGAGCGCCTTCGCGGTGCGTCCGAGTGGACGCCTGGAAGGGCTGGTCACCGGCCTGAAGGTGGGCGAGAACGTGCTCACCGTGCGCGACGGCAGCGGGGCGGGCAAGCGGATCACGATCACCAACCATCCGATCGGCGGCCCAGTCTTCTCCGGCCCGCAGATCACGCCCTACGCGTGCAACCCGAACGCGTCCACCCCGCCGCTCGGTGCGGCGACCGACGCGCAGTGCAACGCGCCGACGCGGGTCGAACTGCTGTACCGCAACATGGCGAACCAGTTCGTGCCGTACGACCCGGCGGCGACGGACATCCAGCAGACCACGACCGACCGCGGGTTGACCGTGCCGTTCATCGTCCAGCGCGTCACCGGCACCGTCAACCGCGGGATCTACCAGATGGCCGTGCTCGTGGACCCGACCAAGCCGATCGAGCCGTGGTCGGCCGCGCAACCCTGGAGCGGCAAGCTCTTCTACACGTTCGGCGGCGCCTGCGGCACCGAGCACCGCCAGCTCGCGCCCGGCAACGTGTTGCAGGCGCAGCCACTCGGCGCGGGCTTCGCGGTCGCCACCTCGAGCCTGAACATCTACGCCAACAACTGCAACGACGTGGTCTCCGCCGAAGCGGCGATGATGACCAAGGAGCTCGTCGTCGAGCGCTACGGGCCGCTGGAGTACACGATCGGCAACGGCGGTTCGGCGGCGACGATGCAGCAGCACCTGCTGGCCGAGAACTACCCCGGGTTGCTCGACGGGCTGACGACGAGCCAGGCCTTCGAGGACCACTGGACGCAGGTGCAAGGCTCACTCGACTGCCGCGTGCTCATGCACTACTTCTGGCCCACCAGCCCGCTGAGCAATCCGGGCCACGCCACCGCACCGCCGAACGCGCTCTTCCCCACCGCGTCCGCGCGACAGCCCGTGTGGGGCTCGAATCCGACGAACCCGGACAACCTGTGCGGCCAGAAGGTGCTGGCCTTCGGCGCCGACCGCACGGAGCTCGTCCCGACCGCGAACGTCGGCTGCGGCCTCCAGCCGGCGCAGCTCTGGCACCCGACGAGCAACCCGACCGGCGAGCGCTGCGGCATCGCCGACTTCATGCGGGCGGTCTTCGGCGTCACGGTCACGCCGGACGCGCCGAACGGCAAGGGCAAGCTGGCGGTGGACAATGTCGGCGTCCAGTACGGGCTCGTCGCGTTGGGCCGCGGGCAGATCACGCCCGAGCAGTTCGTCGACCTGAACGCCAAGGTCGGCGGGATCGACATCGACGGCAACTTCGTCCCGGCGCGCTCGGTCGCCGACCCGGACGCGCTGCGGATCGCCTACGAGACCGGCCGCGTCAACAGCGCCACCGGCGCGGCGGACATCCCCGAGATCGACAACCGCACCGGCGGGCAGATGGACGACACCGGCTTCCACCCGGCGTTCCACTCGTTCACCTACCGCGCGCGGCTGGACCGCTCCAACGGCCACCACGACAACCAGGTCATCTGGCTCTCGCGCACGGGCGGTACGGTGCCGAACCAGTTCGACGCCATGCGCCGCTGGCTCGACACCGGTGAGAAGCCGGCCGAGGGCTGCTTCATGGCCGGCGGGGTGCGCGGGGACCTGTCCTGCAACGGCACCTGGACCTCGTACGGGAACCCGCGGCTCGCGGCGGGCGTCCCGTACACACTCGACGTGGTCAAATGCCGGCTCAAGCCGCTCACCCGGGCGGACTACGCGGTGACGTTCACGGACGAGCAGTGGGCGACGCTCCAGGCCACGTTCCCGAGCGGCGTCTGCGACTTCAGCCGGCCCGGCGTGAACCAGGGACCGCCGAAAGCCCGCTGGCTGACGTTCGCGGGCGGGCCGGGCGGCCGTGCGCTCGGGAACGCGCCGAACGCCGCCGAGTTCGCGCCGGGCACGGTCGGCGGGACGGTGCCGGCGACGCTGTCGCTTTCCGTCGCGCCTGTCTCGTTCGGGGCGTTCACGCCGGGCGTCACACGGGACTACACGGCGAGCACGACCGCAACCGTCACGTCCACCGCGGGCGACGCGACGCTCTCGGTCACAGACCCCGGCCACCTCGCCAACGGCGCCTTCACCCTGCCCGAGCCGCTGCGCGTGCAACTCGGCAGGAGCGCCTGGACCGCGCCGACCTCCAGCGAGGCCGTCGCGGTCACGTTCAGGCAGCTGATCAAGTCCACCGACCCACTGCGGACGGGCACCTACTCGAGGACGGTGACCTTCACCCTGTCCACAACGGCGCCGTAGCGTCAGTCCGTGTAGCGGTACGTCGTCTCCTGCGAGCCCTCGCCATACGGGGGCTCGTTCTTCCCCCGGTTCTCGTTGACCCCCGGCTCGGGCGTGAAGACGTGACGCTCGGCGAGGATGCGCGACGTCTTCGGGTCGATGAGCAACTCGGAACGGGTGCGCGACTTGCCGTCAGTGTCCTCGGCGGTCAGCGCGGCCCCCGGCCGGCCGAACGCGTCCTTCGCCGTGGGATCGATCTTCACGGCCGCGACGCGGCTGAGCGCCCGGTAGACCGCTGCGCGGACGTCCGGTTCCACCCGCGGCGCGGTGAGCACGTTCCCGGCGTAGATGAGCGTGCGCGCGATCGGTGAGCGGCCGGCCTCCTGGATCAGCGACGCCATCTCCGGATGCAGCCCCTCAGGCACACGGTCGGCGGCCCAGGCGGCGACGGTGGCCGCGGCCACGTCCGGGTCGGTCGGGACCGGCACGGGCGGCTCCTTGCTGCCCGGGGGGAAGAAGGCCGGAATGCCCTGGTACATCGTCCCGTACGGCTGGCGCCAGCGCGTGATGTCGCGGATCTGGTCGCCTTCGCGCCGCTCGAACCGCTCCACGCCTTCGAGCTCGGGGATGGCGGCCCCGGGCGGCAGCTCGATCGGTTTCTCCGGTACGGGCCGCAGGGACTCCTGGCGGGCCTCGTACTCGGTGCTGGAGACCGGGCGCACGATCGTCCAGCTCGTCTCGTCGGTCCCGCGGGTGCCCGGAGCCTGGATGTCGACGCGGGTCTCGGCGGTGTAGCCGGAGAAGCGCTCGCTCGTCGCGGCCGTGGCGGCCGCCGCCTCGAGCACGCCGAGCGGCGCTTGCCGGGGCGTCTCGCCGGAGTCGACGATGAACGTGGCGGCGACGGCCAGTGCGGCGACGGTGCCGCCGAGCACGAGCACGCGGCGCGGGCGCCACGTCGTCCGCGGCGCGGGTGCGAGCCGACGGCGCGTGTCCTCCCACGGCGGGGCGGTGTCTTCGTCGGGCGCGGGGTTCACCGCGTTCAGGCGGTCGAGTAGATCGGGCATCTCAGGCTCCGGAGTTCGAAGGTTGCAGAGCCGGCGAGGCCGGCGTCGGGGGCGGCTCCAGCACACGTTCAAGCCGTGTGCGAGCACGGTGCACCCGCATGGTCAAGGTCGCGGGGCGGACACCGAGGACCGCGGCCGCTTCGGCGTGGCTCAGCCCGTCCCAGGTGACGAGGAGCAACACCTCGCGGTCACCGGCGCGCAGCGCGGCGAGTCCGCGCAACAGCGCGCCGGCCTCGTTCGCCACCGGTTCGCCGGTGTGGGCGGGGCCGCGCTCGGCCTCGTGCGCGAGTCGCTCGTACAGCGCGCGCTGGCGCTTGGCAGATCGATGGCGGTTGGCGAGCACCTTGCGGGCCACGCCGAGCAGCCACGTCCGCGGCTCACGGGGCACATCCCCGCTCCGGCGCCAGGCCACGACGAACACGTCGGCGACGACCTCGTCGGCCTCGTCGTCACCGATCCGCCGTCGGACGAACGCCCGGACCGCTCCGGCGTGCTCGCGATGCAGCCGCTCGAGCTGCGCTTCATCGTGCATGCCGGGTGAGTGTCCCTCAGGACCCCGGACATCACACCCTCCTGATACTGTTCGTCAGGCGCACGAGCGTTCACTATGCGAACACACGCTGAAATCACATCCTTGACCGATGCCGTCGCGGACCTGGTGCGCGACGGCGATACGGTCGCCCTCGAGGGCTTCACCCACCTGATTCCCGTGGCCGCGGGACAGGAGCTCATCCGCCAACGCAAGCGTGATCTCACGCTCGTGCGGATGACGCCGGACATCGTCTACGACCAGCTCATCGGCGCCGGCTGCGCCCGCAAGCTGATCTTCTCCTGGGGCGGCAACCCCGGGGTCGGGTCGCTGCACCGCTTCCGGGAGGCCGTGCAGTCGGGCGCGCTGGAGATCGAGGAGCACAGCCACGCGGGCATGGCCAACCGCTACGTGGCGAGCGCGTCCGGGCTGCCGTTCGCCGTGATGCGCGGGTACAACGGCACGTCGCTGCCCGAGCACACGGACACGATCAAGTCGATCACGTGCCCATTCACCGGCGAGCAGCTCACGGCCGTGCCGGCGCTCGGCCTGGACGTGGGGATCATCCACGCGCAGCGCGCCGACCGGCAGGGCAACGTCCAGCTCTGGGGCCAGACGGGCGTGCAGAAGGAGACGGTGCTGGGCGCCAAGCGCTCCATCGTCACCGTCGAGGAGATCGTCGACGAGCTGGACGACCGCCCGTACGCCGTCGTGCTGCCGCGCTGGACCGTCACGCGCGTGTGCGAGGTACCGGGCGGCGCGAAGCCCTCCTACGCGCAGGACTACTACGACCGCGACAACGAGGCCTACCGCGCGTGGGACACGATCTCCCGCGACCGCGAGCAGTTCGACGCATGGCTGGAGGCGTTGTGAGCGACTACGAGTCCGACGAGATGATGAGCGTCGAGGCCGCGCGCCAGCTGCGCGACACGACCGCGTGCTTCGTGGGCATCGGCCTGCCGAGCACGGGCGCGAACCTCGCCCGCCGCACGCACAACCCCGAGCTCGTCCTCGTGTACGAAGCGGGCGCGATCGGCGCCAAGCCGCCGCGGCTGCCGCTCTCGATCGGCGACGGCATGCTCGGCGAGACGGCCGATTACATCGCGGCCGTGCCCGAGATCTTCAACTACTGGGTCCAGCCCGGCCGGATCGACGTCGGCTTCCTGGGCGCGGCGCAGATCGACCGCTTCGCCAACATCAACACGACGGTCGTCGGCGACTATGCGTCACCCAAGGTGCGCCTGCCGGGCGCGGGCGGCGCGCCGGAGATCGCCGCGTCGTGCGGCGAGGTGATCGTGATCGTGCGCCAATCCAAGCGCGCGTTCGTCGAGAAGGTCGACTTCATCACGTCCGTCGGCCACCTCGACGGCCCGGGCGCGCGTGAGCGACTCGGCCTGCGTGGGAAGGGTCCGACGAAGGTGATCACCGACCTCGGCATCCTCGAGCCCGACCCGGAGACGGCGCAACTCGTCCTCACCCACGTGCACTCGGGCATCACGCCCGATCAGGCGCGGGAGGCCACGGGCTGGGACCTGAAGATCGCCGAGGACCTCAAGACCACCGAGCCGCCGACGGAAGAGGAGCTGAAGGCCTTGCGAGAGTTGGTCAACGCATGAGCGCCTACGTCTATGACGCCGTGCGCGTCCCGTTCGGCCGCTACGGCGGCGCGCTCGCGAAGGTGCGCCCGGACGACCTCGGCGCCGTCGTGGTCAAGTCGATCGTGCAGCGGACCGGCGTCGATCCTGAGCGGATCGACGACGTGATCTTCGGCAACGCCAACGGCGCGGGCGAGGACAACCGCAACGTCGGGCACATGGCCACGCTGCTCGCCGGGCTGCCGACCTCCGTGCCCGGGAGCACGATCAACCGCCTGTGCGGGTCCAGCCTGGACGCGGCGATGCTGGCGAGCCGCGCGGTCGAGACCGGCGACGCCGACGTCGTGCTCGTCGGCGGCGTGGAGTCGATGAGCCGCGCGCCGTGGGTGGTGCAGAAGCCGGAGAAGGGCTTCCCGGCCGGTCCGCAGACGATGCACTCGACCACGCTCGGCTGGCGCATGGTCAACCCGAACATGCCCGACCAGTGGACGATCTCGCTCGGCGAGTCGACGGAGAAGCTGGCGGGCATCCACGGCGTCGGCCGCGAGGCGCAGGACGCGTTCGCCCTGCGGAGCCACCAACTGGCCGACGCAGCCTGGAACGACGGGTTCTACGACAGCTGGGTCGTGCCGGTGCCGGACGTCGAGCTCGCGCGCGACGAGGGCATCCGTGCCGATTCGTCGCTGGAGAAGCTCGCCAAGCTCAAGCCCGCGTTCGTCAAGGAGCACGGGACGGTCACCGCCGGCAACGCGTCGCCGCTCAACGACGGCGCTTCCGCTGTGCTGATCGCGGGCGAGGGGTTCGACGGTGAGCCGCTCGCGCGGATCGCCGGCCGCGGCGTGCACGCGGTAGACCCGGACATCTTCGGGATCGGGCCGGTCGAGGCCGCGAACAAGGCGCTCAAGCGCGCCGGCATCACCTGGGACGACGTGGATCTGGTGGAGCTCAACGAGGCGTTCGCGGCGCAGTCACTCGCGTGCGTGGGCGCGTGGCCGGACCTGGACCCGGAGAAGGTCAACGTGTTCGGCGGCGCGATCGCCATCGGCCACCCGCTCGGCGCGTCCGGCGGGCGCATCCTGGGCACGCTCGCCCACGGCTTGAAGGCCAAGGGCGGCAAGTGGGGCGTGGCGGCGATCTGCATCGGCGTCGGCCAGGGGCTCGCGGTGGTGATCGAGGCATGACGCAGTTCCGCGACGACGCTGAGGTCCATCCGCCCATGGACTACCCCGGCTACAAGTCGACGGCGTTGCGGCACCCGAAGGAGCCGCTGATCATCCTCCCGCAGCGGCTCACCGAGGTCACGGCACCCGTCTTCGGGGAAGACCGGCTGCGCGAGTACGACCACGACCTCACGCGCGGCCCGCAAGGCGAGGCGATCGGCCAGCGGATCATCGTGCACGGCCACGTGAAGGAGGACGACGGGCGGCCGGTGCCGGACACGCTCGTGGAGATCTGGCAGGCCAACGCCGGCGGCCGCTACCGCCACAAGGTCGACAACTGGCCGTCGCCGCTCGACCCGAACTTCACCGGCGCGGGCCGCGCGCTGACCGACAAGGACGGCTACTTCCGCTTCCTGACGATCAAGCCGGGCGCGTACCCGTGGGGCAATCACCCGAACGCGTGGCGGCCGGCGCACATCCACTTCTCGCTGTTCGGGCGCGCGTTCACGCAGCGGCTCGTGACGCAGATGTACTTCCCGGACGACCCGCTGTTCTTCCAGGACCCCATGTACAACTCGATCCGTGACGAGCGGGCGGCCAAGCGGATGATCAGCGCGTTCGACTACGACGCCACCGAGGAGAACTGGGCGCTCGCGTACCGCTGGGACATCGTCCTGCGCGGCGCGGAGGCCACGCCGACCGAGGAGCCGCACGCGTGAGCACGACTCCCTCACAGACCGTCGGCCCGTACCTGGCCATCGGGCTGCCGTGGCCGGACGGCCCCGACGTCGTGCCCGAGGGCACGGCCGGCCGGATCCGGCTCCACGGCCACGTGTTCGACGGCGCCGGCGACGTGATCCCCGACGCGCTGATCGAGACCTGGCAGGCCGACCCGGACGGCAAGTTCGACACCGGCTTCCGTGGCTTCGGTCGCTGCCCGACCGACGATGAGGGCGCGTGGGAGATCTTCACGCTCAAGCCGGGCCGCGTGGACGGCGAGCAGGCCCCGCACATCGACGTCAGCGTCTTCGCGCGCGGCATGCTGAACCGCACCGTGACGCGGATCTACTTCGCCGACGAAGACAACGCGGGTGACCCCGTGCTGGCCAGCGTGCCGGAGGCGCGCCGCGCGACGCTGATCGCCGAGTCGGGCGACGACGGCTACCGGTTCGACGTCCACGTCCAAGGTGCGCGTGAAACGGTCTTCTTCCAGCTCTGAGGACGTCTTCGCGGGCGTACTCGCGCGCGGCGGCGTAGCCGAACAGGTCTCGGGCCGCGCCTGGCTGCAGGCGCTGCTGGACTTCGAGTCCGCCCTCGCGCGCGCACAGGCGCAAGCCGGCGAGATCACGGCCGAGCAGGCCGACGAGATCGCCGCGCTGTGCGATGCCGACCGCTACGACGTGGCGGAGATCGGCGCGGGCGCGGCCGTGATCGGCAACCCCGCGGGCGCCGTGGTCAAGGCGCTGAAAGCGCAGACGGACGCACCGGTGCACAAGGACGCGACGAGCCAGGACGCCATGGACACGGCGGCGATGCTCGTGACCAAGCGCGCGCTCGTGCCGCTCCTGCACGACCTGCGCGGCGCGGCCGCCGCCGCGGCACAGCTCGCCGAGGCGCATCGCGACACGCCGATCATCGGCCGCACGCTGCTCCAGCACGCCCAGCCCACGACGTTCGGCCTGAAGGCCGCGGGCTGGATGGTCGGGCTCGACGACGCCGCCGACCATCTCCACAGCGTCCGCCTCCCGTACCAGCTCGGCGGGCCGGCCGGCACCTTGAACCCCGCATACAAGCTGGATCTCAGCCTCGACAGGCCGGTGCTGCCCTGGCACACGCTGCGCGGCCGGATCGGCGAGCTCGCCGGCGCCCTCGGCGTCGCCGCCGGCGCGGCGGGCAAGGCCGCCCTCGACATCGTCCTGCTAAGCCAGTCCGAGGTGGCGGAGGTGCGCGAGCGCGTCGGCGGCGGCTCCACGTCGATGCCGCACAAGCACAACCCCGTCGCCGCGGTCTCCGCGCTCGGCTGCGCGAAGCAGGCCCCGGGCCTCGTCGCGACGCTGCTGGCGGCGATGATCCAGGAGCACGAGCGCGGCGCCGGCTCCTGGCACAGCGAATGGCGCCCGCTCACCGAGCTGCTGACCGTGACCGGCTCCGCCGCGAGCTGGCTGCGCACGTCCTTGGAAACCCTCGAGGTCGACGCGGAGCAGATGCGCTCCCGCGCGGACGGCGACACCGGTGCCGCCGCGCAACTCGTCGACCGCGCCTTAGGAGCCCGTTGACCCATACCGGCACACCTGCTGCGGCACATCCGCCGCACCTCGCGCCACCCACTCGGCTCACGTGCCAGAGGCACGCATCGCTCGAGCGTGCGGCCCGAGGCACTGGCGGCTGCACCACACCAGGCGCACCGAACATGGTTCAACGAACTCCGGAGCACCGATGATCCCGTACCACCGCGTCACCGGGCCCGAGGACGCGCCCGTCCTCGTGCTCTCGAACTCGCTCGGGGCCACCCTGCAGATGTGGGACCCACAGGCGAAGGCGCTGGCCCGGACCTTCCGGCTCGTCCGCTACGACACGCGCGGCCACGGCAAGAGCGACACTCCGCCTGGCCCGTACTCGATCGAGGACGTCGGCCGCGACGTGCTGGACCTGCTCGACGATCTCGGGGTCCAGCGGGCGCACTTCGCCGGCCTCTCGCTCGGCGGGATGACCGGTCAGTGGCTCGCGATCAACGCCCCCGAGCGCATCGACAAACTCGTGCTGCTCGCCACCTCGCCCAAGATGGGCCCGCCCGAGATGTGGGTGGACCGCGCGAAGCTCGTGCGCGAGCAGGGCACCGAGGCGATCGTCGACGGCACGTTCGAGCGCTGGTTCACCGAGGCCTACCGCGCCGAGCACGACCTCTCCGACTGGCGCGAGATGTTCGTCGGCGTCAGCGACGAGGGCTACGCGAGTTGCTGCTCGATCATCGAGCAGATGGACCTCACCGACGGGCTGCCACACGTGAAGGCGTCCACGCTGGTGATCGGTGGCGCGCAGGACCCGGCGACGCCGCCGGACGACCACGCGGCGGTGATCGCCGGCTCGATCCCGCACGCGCGGCTGGAGATCCTCGACCCCGCCGCGCACCTGCTCAATGTCGAGCGCGCCGACGACGTCACCCAACTCATCCGGGAGCACCTGCGATGAGCGAGGATCCGCGCTACGAAGCCGGTATGAAGGTCCGGCGCGAAGTGCTCGGCGACGAGCACGTGGACCGCGCGACCGACAACGCCACGGACTTCACGCGCCCGTTCCAGGAGTACATCACCCGCTCCGCGTGGGGCGAGGCCTGGACGCGGCCCGGCCTGGACCGCAAGACCCGCTCGTGCATCACGCTCGCCATCCTCACCGCCCTGCGCGCCGAGAACGAGATCCCGATGCACGTCCGCGCCGCCAAGCGCAACGGCCTCACCGACGAGGAGATCCTCGAGGTGCTCATCCACACCGCGGTCTACGCCGGCGTGCCCGCCGCCAACTCCGCGGTGGCGATCGCGAACAAGACGCTGGCGGAGTGAGCGACTTCGTCCAATCCCTGGAGCGGGGCCTGGCGGTGATCAAGGCCTTCGGGCCCGAGGAACCGGAGCTCACGCTGTCCGAGGTGGCCCAGCGCGCCGAGCTCACGCGCGCGGCGGCGCGGCGCTTCCTGCTCACGCTGCAAGCGCTCGGGTACGTGCGCACGGACGGCAAGCGGTTCGCGCTCACGCCCCGCATCCTGGAGCTCGGTTACGCGTACCTGTCGAGCCTCTCGCTCCCGGAGATCGCCGAGCCGCACCTCGAACGGCTCGCTGCCGAGATCCACGAGTCCAGCAGCGTCTCCGTGCTCGACGGCGATGAGATCGTCTACGTCGGCCGCGTGCCGACGAGCCGGATCATGCGCGTGTCGATCAACGTCGGCACCCGCTTCCCCGCCCACGCGACCTCGATGGGGCGCGTGCTGCTCGCCGCATTGCCCGAGGCCGAGCTGCACGCCTACCTCGCCCGCGCCGAGCTGCGCCCGCTGACGGCGCGGACGATCACCGACCCGGCCGCGCTCACCGCCGAGCTCGCCACGATCCGCGCCCAGGGCTGGGCGCTCGTGGACCAGGAGCTCGAGGAGGGCCTGCGCTCCGTCGCCGCCCCGGTCCGCGGGCGTGACGGCACCGTCGTCGCCGCCGTCAACGTCTCCGCGCACGCGAGCCGCGCCTCCCGCGAAGCGGTGCGCAAGACGCTGCTGCCGCCGTTGCTGGCCACCGCGCAGCGCATCGAGGCCGACCTGCGCGACGTCGGGACGCCGCAGGCCCGCGCCTATCATTGAGCGCGATGGCAGAGTGGTCGGAACAGGCATTGGAGAAGCTTTCCGGAGCCGGATACCGGCGCGGCGGAGCCCGCGAAGCGGTGATCGAGCTGCTCGACGACCAGCCCTGCGCGCTGTCCGCGCTGGACATTGAGGACCGCCTACGCACCGGTGAGGGCCGGCGCGTCGGTCGAGCCTCGATCTACCGCGTCGTGGACGAGCTGGTGAGCCTTGACCTGCTCACGCGCGTGGACGTCGGCGACGGCGTCGCCCGCTACGAGCCGCAACGCGGCCACGCCGCCCACGAGCACCATCACCACCTGGTCTGCGACGGGTGCGGACGGCTGGAGCCGTTCCAGGACGACGCGCTCGAGCACGCCCTCCACGCCCTCGCCACGCGCGTCTCCTTCGACGTCTCCGATCACGACGTCACGCTGCACGGCTGCTGCAAGGACTGCAGCGACGCTCCGTAGTAGTCCGTTGAGGCATCTCCACGCGTAAGGCGTTGCCCTGGACCGGACGGTCCGCTGCAATCGACGTACGCCCCTTTGAGGGAAGGGGCGATCCTGTTCCCAAGAGGGGGGTTCCAACAGCATGCGCTCACGCGCATCCGTGCTGCTGGCTGCAGTCTTTGCAGCTGGAGCACTCGCGCCGGCCGTAGCTACGGCCGCGCCCAAGTCCTTGCCCGGCGCGAATATTCAGCCGTACAAGGCCACGATCGAGACGCCGGAGGACATGACGGCGCTCAACGACATCGGCTACGACCTGCACGAGTCGGGCTACGACAAGTCCGACAAGACCGCTCAGGATCTGGCGCTCTTCCTGCAGCCGACCGAAGCCGCGAAGCTGCGCGCCGCCGGGCTCCAGGTCGAGGCCGTCGAGGTCGAGGCCGCCGAGGCCAAGGATCCGACGCTGGGCGACAGCCCGAATCCGTACTTCAACGTCTGGCGTTCGTACTCCGAGCCCGGCGGGATCATGGAACAGATGATCGCGACGGCCAACGCCAACCCGGACGTGATGAAGCTCGAGCAGATCGGCACGTCCCTGCTCGGCAAGCCGCTGATGGCGATCAAGATGACCGCGAACGCGCGCGAGGTGCCGGACGGCTCCCGCACCGCGATCCTGTTCTCGGCGACCAACCACGCCCGTGAGTGGCTCGCTGCTGATCAGGGCCGTCGCCTACCGCTCTGGTTTGCCGCGCACAAGAACGATCCCGAGATCAAGGCGCTCATCCAGGACCGCGAGCTGTGGTTCCTGCCGATCATGAACGTGGACGGCTACGACTTCACGTTCACCTGCGGCACCGGCACCGCGCAGGTCGCGTGCGACTACCGCACGCCGCCCGCCGGCCTCACGGCCAACCGTCAGTGGCGCAAGACGCTGCGTGACAACAACGCCAACGGCATCTACGGCGACGGCCAGGACGGCGTCGACCCGAACCGCAACTACCCGGCCAAGCGCGGCATCGACGAGGAGGGCGCGAGCAACACGTTCAACTCGGGCACCTACCGCGGCCCGTACCCGCTGTCCGAGCCCGAGAACCTCGCCGTCGACCGCCTGCAGCGGCGCGTCAAGTTCTCCGCGAACATCAACTACCACACCGACGGCCAGCTCCTGCTGACGCCGGTGTCGTACACGACCGACTACGCCCCGCCGGACGCGACGATCTTCAACGCGCTGACGGGTACCGACGGCGACTCCTCGGTCTTCCCGTACCAGCCGCAGCGCTCGTCGGACCTCTACGAGTCCAACGGCGACACGATCGACAACGCGTACGTGAACTACGGCATCATCGGCTGGACGCCGGAGATGGAGACCTGCACCTCGGGCGGCGACTTCGTCGGTTGCCCCGGCTTCTCCTACCCGGACCGTGAGGACAAGATCGGCGCGGTGTTCGACAAGAACCTGCACATGGTCCTCAACGTCGTCAAGTCGCTCAAGAACCTGGCCCGTCCGCGCAACTTCGACAACGACCCGTCGACGTACCAGGTCAAGCAGACGCGCGACATTCAGCCCAACCTGTTCCACACGTCCTTCGGCGGGTCGCAGCAGGTCGAGGCGATCGTCCGCAAGGAGCTCGGCCCGTCGGACATCCGCGTCTCGGTGGTCGGCGCCGGTAACAGCACCGCGGTGATCCCGATGACGACGGCCCCGGCCGGCGAGCGCTACGGCGAGATCCCGGGCTACTACTTCGAGCGTCGTCGCGCGACGATCCCGGCCACGATCGGCACCCGCACGATCCAGGCCGGTGACACGGTCAACGTGATCGTGATGGCCGGCGGCCTGCAGTCCGAGTTCCGCTACAAGGTCATCAGCACGCAGAAGGATGCGACCAAGAAGCGCGTGCTCGTGGTCGCGGCCGAGGACTACACCGGCACCTCGCCGAACGTGACCCCCGGCTACGACACCGCCCCGCGCTACCTCGACGAGTACAAGACCGCGCTCGAAGGCCTGGGTTACGAAGTCGACACCTACGACATCGACGCGCCGCCGGCGGGCCCGGACACGAGCCCGAACGGCATCAACTTCGCGCCGATCAAGTACCCGACCAACCTCGGCGTGCTCTCGCACTTCGACGCGGTCGTCTACGAGTCGGGCGACGACTTCGGTCCGCAGGACGCCTCGAACACGAACCCGCGTCGTATGACGAGCGCCACGGCGCAGACGGGCTCGCAGGAGATGTCGAGCTGGGCGCATCACGCGATGCTCCAGCTGCGCGACTACGCCAACGAGGGCGGCAAGCTCGTCGTGGCCGGGCGCAACGTGCATCAGCCGTTCACGGCCAACAACGCGAGCCTGTCGGCCACCGGCCCGTGGAGCTGGACCCCGGACAAGCTCTGGGGCTTCTTCTACCCGGACAACAACGGCGGCGACGACGACTTCGCGGGCACGGCGTTCCAGCGCTCGCGCGGCTCGTCGAACGACACGTGGCAGAACTACCTCGGCGTGATCGGCCGCCAGTCCGGCATCGGCGTCGCCACGAGCACGTCGACGGCCACGAACAACAACAACCCGGTGATCGCGGGCTACCCGGTCGCGGCCAAGGCCGGCGGCCTGTTCGACGGCATGGCGCCGATCGTCATCGACGAGAGCGCCACCGGCGACGTGAACGAGTCGGCCGCGGGTGTCCCGCTGCCGCTTCCGAAGCAGGCGTCGCGTCTGCGCGCCTGGGGTGCGTCGAACGAGATCCTGCGCCGGGAGCGGGTCGAGGCCGACTTCGTGCAGCCGATCGCGTACCCGGGCGACGCCGGCGCGATCATCTCGACGCGCGACGCGGTGACGTTCGGCTTCGGCCTCGAGCAGGTCTCGAGCGAGGTCCGTTCGGAGCTGCTCAAGCGCAGCCTCGCGTACCTGGCGCCGACCACGGCGGACACCACGCCGCCGGTCACGGTGGGCTGGAAGTACCCGGCCGACTTCTCGACGGCGACGCCGCTCGATCCGGTCGAGACCGAGCTCACCGCGTACGACGAGCGCGGCGACCTGGACAGGGTCGAGCTGTACCTCGGGAGCCAGCTGCTCCAGACGGCCCAGGTCTACCCGTTCCAGTTCCGCTACCTCCCGCCGGCCTCCGCCGTCGGAACGACCGTGCAGCTGACGGCGAAGGCGTACGACGTCGCCGGCAACGTCACGACCTCGGCGCCGCTGAACGTGCGCGTCGTCTCGGGTGCGCCGAACATCGCGCCGAACCCCGTCGTCAGCCCGACGATGAACGGCGTCCCGGCCGTCGGCCAGACGCTCTCGTGCGTCAACGGCGGCTTCCTGAACAACCCGACCAGCGTGTCGGCGACGTGGCTCATCGACGGCGACGCGATCGCCGGCGCGACCACGCCGACGTACGTCCCGGTCAACAGCGACGTCGGGCGTGAGATCTCCTGCCGTTACACCGCCAGCAACCCGGCGGGCGTGGCGCGGGCGACCTCCCGCACGAAGATCGTCTCCGCCGCCGGCGGGACCGCGGGCCCGGCGGGCCCGGCCGGCCCCGCTGGTCCGGCTGGTCCGGCCGGCCTCAACGGCACCAACGGCACGAACGGCACCAATGGCGCCGCGGGTGCCACCGGTGCCACGGGCGCGACCGGCCCGGCCGGTCCCGCGGGCGCGAAGGGTGACAAGGGCGACAAGGGCGACACGCCCAACGTCCGCGTGACCTGCGACCTGTCGGCCGACGGCAAGACGATCGTCTGCACCATCACGGCGATCCCGCCCTCGGGTTCGTCGGCGAAGCTGACCGGCTCGATCCGAGTCGCCGGCTCCAGCAAGACCACCACCAAGTCCGGCAACGGCAAGGTGACGATGAAGCTCAAGTCGTCCAAGCGCCTGAAGAAGGCGCCGAAGGTGGTCATCAAGGTCAAGAGCGGCAACAGCAAGACCGTCTCCAAGACGGTCACCGCCAAGTAGCTCTCTGAAGCGCCGCGAGGGCCCCGCCGGTTGGCGGGGCCCTTCGTGTTTAAACGGCGCGCTTGAAGTGCAGTACGGCGAGCTCGGTCGGGAACACGACCGCGCCCGAGTCGTTGTGGCGCTTCGCGCTTTCCTCCGCGATCGCCAGCGCTTGCTCCTGCGTCTTGGTGAGCAGCTTGTTCAGCTTCTTGAACGCCTTCTCGTCAAGCTCGAGCGGCGTGCGGTTGAGGATCACCTCGGGGTCCTGCAGGTGGCCGGCGTCCGCCGACGCCCCCAGGTCGTTCACGAGATCCGTCAGCGTCTCGCCGGTCAGTTCTCCGCGGAGACCCGACGGCAGCGTGCGCCACTGATCGTCGTCGAGGTTCGGCCGGGCTGTCGCCCGGTAGAAGTGCTGCAGTGCGCCGCGGCGCGGCTCCGTCCGCACGAGCTCGACGCAGTCGTAGTCGCGCAACATCCGCACGTGGTAGCTGACGACCCCGAGCGGAGCCCCGAGCTCCACCGCGAGATCACCCGGACTCGCGACGCGTTCACCGAGTCGCTGCAGGATGCGCGCCCGCAAGGGGTGCGCAAGCGCCTTGGCGATCCGGGCTTCCGAGGTCTCCCCCGGTGGTCGATTCCGTCCGGTATTACCGGATGGGGTTGATGAACTGGTGGGCATGGTCGGGGGCAAGCGTACCCGTCATAGGCCTTACCACCCACCCTGAGAGTTTCTACGCGCCAACTCGGTCGCGATCGATCGCAAAAACACGATGCCGTGAAACCGGTCTCACATTGTCAATGCATTGAGTCCGGTCGAGAGACCTTGCGTTGTGAGGTCATGCCTGTTTACGATCTTCCTGCCTACCCGGTCGGCCCCCCTCACGGACCCCCCGAAGAGCGACTCCGCCGACCTCCCGCTCGGACCTGACCAGTCCAGCCAAGTGGCTGTAAGAGCGGTCCCAGAGGCAAGAGGGGAGGGCCGGCGGTGCGTCGGCCCTCCCCTCACTTTTCGAGGCGCTCGACCGTGCGCTCGATGTCGCGCTTGGTCGTGCGTGGGTTGATCGTGCACAGCCGCGCCACGGTGCGGCCTTCGAGGATCGTCGTGCTCGGTGCCGCGTAGCCGCTCGCGGTGATCCGGCGCACCATGGCGTCGCTGTCCACGTCCGGTCGATGGAACGTCACCACGCCCAGGCTCGCGGGCGACACGATTTCCCAATCGGCGCTGCGCAGGGTCGCCTCCGCATGCTCGGCGAGCTCGATCCCGTGGGCGATCGCGTCCCGGAATGCGTCGAGACCGAAAGTTGTCAGTGACAACCACAGCTTGAGCGCACGTGAGCTACGTGTGAGTTGTGGACCGCGTTCACGCATTTGAACGTGGTCGTTCGTGGTGTCGCGCAGGTACGCACCGTCGAGTGTGAATGTGTGCTGGAGCAGTCCTGGGTGGTTGACGAGCACACACCCGATCTCGTATGGCTGGAAGAGCCACTTGTGGGGGTCCAGCACGAGCGAGTCCGCTCGCTCGATGCCCGACAGGAGCTCCTCACCCCGTGGGGTCAGGCGCGCCGGCGCACCATAGGCGCCGTCGACGTGGAACCAGAGGTCCTCTTGGCGGGCCTGGTCGGCCAGGTCGTGGAGCGGGTCGACGCTGCCGGTCGAGGTCGTGCCCGCCGTCCCGACGAGCAGGAACGGCTGCAGGCCGGCTTGGCGGTCGATGTGGATCGCGGCGTCGATCGCGGCGGGTTGCAGCCGGTGGGCGGGATCGGCCTTGAGCACCCGCAGGTTCGCGGGGTTGAAGCCGAGGATGCGCCACGCCTTGCCGACCGCCGCGTGCGTGTGTTCCTGCACGTAGCCCGTGGCCTGGTCGCGGTCGTCGACCTTGGCGTGCGCCGCGGCCGCGAGCGCCGTGAGCGTCCCGACGCTCCCGCCGGAGACCAGGATGCCCTCGGTCTCGGGCGGCATCCCCATCCACCCGCGCAGCCAGTCGACGACGGTGAGCTCGAGCGCCGTCGCACCCGCGCCGCCCGTCCACGAGCCCGCGAACGTGTTGTGCCCGGTCCCGATCAGGTCCGCCAGGACGCTGATCGGGTTGCTCGGGCTGCCGATCCGCGCGAAGAA
The DNA here is from genome assembly GCA_027587225.1 of Solirubrobacter taibaiensis. Taxonomy (GTDB): domain Bacteria; phylum Actinomycetota; class Thermoleophilia; order Solirubrobacterales; family Solirubrobacteraceae; genus Solirubrobacter; species Solirubrobacter taibaiensis. The sequence continues at coordinate 46,335 of JAPDDQ010000005.1, read as the reverse complement.
CCGCGGGTGATCGGCGTGCTGGCCGCGCGGCAGGACCGTGTCGAACAGGAAGTCGACGCCCTGCTTCGGATCGGTCGGCCCGGCCGGGCACGGCGGGAGCTCGAGCGGCGGCTGCAGCGGGGCGATCGGCGGCTGGACGTCCAGGTCCTCCCAGCGGTCCACGAGCCGGTCCCACACGTAGTGGCCGAGCGCGCGGAGCTCGTCAGGCGGCAGATCGAGCACGAACACAACCTAAAGGGGCCTGGCCCCTTTAGGTTTCGCGACATGCGCGCCGCCGTCATGCACTCGTTCGGATCGCCCCTGTCGATGGAGACGGTCGACGACCCCGTGTGCGCGCCGGACGGTGCCGTGGTGCGGGTGCTCGCGACCGGCGTGTGCCGCTCGGACTGGCACGGGTGGATGGGCCACGACGCGTCGATCGAGCTGCCCCACGTGCCCGGGCATGAGCTGTGCGGCGAGATCGTCGAGGTCGGAGCGGAGGTGCACGGCTTCGCGGTCGGCGACCGGGTGACGGTGCCGTTCTGCTGCGGCTGCGGCGTCTGCGAGCCGTGCCGGCTGGGCGAGACGCAGGTGTGCGAGAAGGACATCCAGCCGGGCTTCACGATCTGGGGCTCGTTCGCGGAGCTCGTCGCGTTGCCGAAGGCGGACCTCAACCTCGTGCGCGTGCCGGAGGCGCTGTCGTCGGTGGACGCGGCGTCACTGGGCTGCCGCTTCATGACGGCCTGGGCGGCACTGCACGTGCACGCGGGCGTCCGCGCGGGCGAATGGGTCGCGGTCCACGGATGCGGCGGTGTCGGTCTCGCCGCGGTGATGATCGCCACCGCCGCCGGCGCGCAGGTCATCGCGGTCGACATCGACGAGCGCAAGCTCGCCCGGGCGCGTGAACTGGGCGCCGTGGCCGGCGTCTCGTCGGACGTGGTCGAGTCGATCGTGGAGCTGACCAGCGGCGGCGCCCACGTCTCGATCGACGCCCTCGGCTCGAAGGTGACGTGTGCCAACTCCGTCTCCGGCCTGCGCCGCCAGGGTCGCCACGCGCAGGTCGGCCTGCTCCTGGCGGACGAGGCCCACGTGGACGTCCCGATGGGGCGCGTGATCGGCCGCGAGCTCCAGATCCTCGGCGTGCACGGCATGGCGGTGCGCCACTACGACTCGATGCTCCGCGCGGTCGCCTCGGGCGCGGTCCGCCCGGGCGAGCTGGTCGCGAAGACGATCTCGTTGGAAGCGGTCGGCGACGAGGTCGCCTCGATGGGCTCCTTCGCGCAGGAGGGCGTCACGGTCGTCGTGCCCTGAGCCGCGTGAACGGCAACGGCGAGCACACCCGCGGCGCCAGGCACTGCGCAAACGCTCGCGTTTGCGTCTTCCCACGCCGCGGGACGGGTGTTGGCCACGCGAGCGTTCACCAAGTTGCCGCACAGGGAACTCAGCGAACGCTCGCGTGCCCGAGTGGCGCGTTGCCACTCGCACGCCGGGGGTGAGGAACAAACCGGTCCTGTCCGGACCTGATCGTGCATCACCCCCCGCGGAGAACACCCCGAGCCGCGCCTGGGCGCACCCGGTGCAACCGGCTCACTCGCACAAGAGCCGTTTCACGCGGCTACGCACACCACTCCGCCGCGGCGAGAGCCAATACGTGGGTCGTCTCGCGCACGCTCTCCAGGTCGACCCACTCGTCCGGCGCGTGCAGGTTGCCGCCGATCGGGCCGTAACACGTCGCCGGTACGCCCTCGTGGACCACGAACGCGCGCGCGTCGGTCGTCCCCGTGAAGGCGAGCCATTCCATCTCGGACTCGTGCACCGCCCAGTGCGCGCGGCCGAGCACGTCGAAGATCGAGGACGAGCGCTCCAAGCCGAAGCCGTGGGCGCGGAACCCGCGCCACTCGACCGGGACGCGCACGGCGGCCTCGAAGCGCGCCATGACCTCGTCGAGGTCGGCATCGACGTCCGCCGCGATGCGCACCTCGAGCACGCACTCCTCCGGGACGGACGAGGCCCAGTCGCCGCCCTGGATCACGCCGACGTTGTAGTTCAGGGGGTGCGAGTGCGAAGCGAACCAGCGGGACCGGGGCTCGCGGTTCACCTCGGCCTCCAGGGCCTTGATGCGCTCGATCACGGGGAGGGCGGCCATCACCGCGTTGACGGCCTGGTCGGCGCGCTCGGCGTGGGCGGCCTTGCCGTGGACGGTCAACCGCGCCCAGAGCACGCCGACCTGGGCCTCCATCGCCGCGTGGTTGAACGGCTCGGGGATCAGCGCCGCGTCGGTGCGCGGGCAGCGGGCGCGGCAGGCGGCGGCGCCATTGCCCGTGCACTCCTCCTCGATCACGGTCTCCACCAGCACGTCGCCGCGCAGGCCGACGTCGCGCAACGCGCGCACGGCGCCGAGCATCGCGACGATCCCGGCCTTCATGTCGGCGGCGCCGCGGCCGAACATGCGCCCGCCCTCGACCTCCGCGCCCCACGGGTCGTACGACCAGCGGTGCTCGGGCGTGGCGGGGACGACGTCGATGTGACCGTTGAAGGTCAGCGACCGCCCGCCGCCCGAGCCGGCCAGGCGCGCCGTCACGTTCGGGCGCCCGGCATACGGGATCAGCGGCGGTGAGGCGCCCGGCGCGCTCGGGTCCACGTCCCACAACAGCGGCTCCAGGCCGATCGAGCGCAGCTCCTCGGCCACGATCTCCTGCGCGGCCAGCTCGTTGCCCAGGGTGCTGGGCGCGCGGACGAGTTCACGAAGCAGCGCGAGCTGACGACTCCAGCCCGCGTCGACGGCACTGCGGAGGTCCATCACGAAACGGTGGCACACTCCGGCAGGTGACGGACTTCTACCTGCTCGACGAGAAGCTCACCGACGACGAGCGTGGCATCCGGGACCGGCTGCGCGCGTTCTGCGAGCAAGAGATCACGCCCGTGATCAACGGCTACTGGGAGCGGGCCGAGTTCCCGTTCGCGCTCGTCCCGAAGATCGCGGCGCTGCAGATGGCGGGTGGGACGATCGACGGCTACGGCTGCCCGGGCATGAGCGCCACCGCCGCCGGGCTCGTGAGCATGGAGTGGGCGCGCGCGGACGGGAGCATGGGCACGTTCTACGGCGTGCACTCGAACCTCGCGATGCAGTCGATCGCGATGCTCGGCTCCGACGAGCAGAAGGAGCGCTGGCTGCCGGCGATGGCGGACCTGGACGCGATCGGCGCGTTCGCGCTGACCGAGCCCGACCACGGCTCCGACGCCGTCCACCTGGAGACGAGCGTCCGCACCGACGGCGACGAGTACGTGATCAACGGCCGCAAGCGCTGGATCGGCAACGCCAGCATCGCCGACGTGGTGATCGTGTGGGCGCGCGACGCGGACGGCCATGTCGGCGGCTACCTGGTGGAGAAGGGCACGGCCGGCTTCAACGCCACCGTCATGACCGGCAAGACGGCGCTCCGAGCGGTGTGGCAGGCCGACATCACGATGACCGACGTGCGCGTGCCCGCCGAGAACAAGCTCCCCGGCTGCCGCAACTTCCGCGACGTCGCCGGCGTGCTCTCGCGCACCCGCTACACCGTCGCCTGGCGCGCGCTCGGCATGGCGCTCGGCGCGTACGAGGCGGCCCTCGCCTACGCCCAGCAACGCGAGCAGTTCGGCAAGCCGATCGCCGCCTACCAGCTCGTGCAGGACAAGCTCAGCCGCATGCTGGCCGAGATCACCGCCATGCAGCTGCTCTGCCTACGGCTCTCCGAGCTCGCCGAGGACGGCCGCCTCACCGCCGGCATGGCCTCCCTCGCCAAGATGAACCACGCCGCGAAGGCGCGCGAGATCGTCGGCATGGCGCGCGACATCCTCGGCGGCAACGGCATCCTGCTGGAGAACCACGTCGCCCGCCAGCACGCCGACATGGAGGCCATCTTCACCTTCGAGGGGACCGACTCCATCCAGTCCCTGATCGTGGCCCGCGAGATCACGGGCCACAACGCCATCACGTGAACGCGGGCAGCCCCGTGATCGCCTGACCGAGAATCAACGTGTGCATCTCGTGCGTGCCCTCGTACGTGAGCACGGACTCGAGGTTGTTCGCGTGGCGCAGCACCGGATACTCCAGCGTCACGCCGTTGGCGCCGAGGATCGTCCGCGCCGTCCGCGCGACGTCGATCGCGGTCGAGACGTTGTGGAACTTGCCGTAGGAGACGTGCTGGGTCGACAGTGTCCCGGCGTCCTTCATCCGCCCGAGATGCAGTGCGAGCATGGTCGAGTTGCCGACCTTCACCGCCATGTCCGCGAGCTTGGCCTGCGTGAGCTGGAAGCCCGCGATCGGCTTGTCGAACTGCACGCGGGTCTTCGCGTAGTCCAGCGCCGCCTCGTAACACGCGCGCGCCGCGCCCGCGGCCCCGAACACGATCCCGAAGCGCGCCTCGTTCAGGCAGCTCAAAGGCGCCCGCAAGGACGTCGCTTCCGGCAGCCGGTTGGCCTCTGGCACCTCGACGTTGTCGAGCACGAGCTCGCTCGTCACCGAAGCCCGCAGTGAGAGCTTGCCGTGCATGACCGGCGCGCTGAACCCCGGCATGCCTTTCTCGACCAGGAACCCGTTGACCTTGCCGTCCTCGTTCTTGGCCCAGACCACGGCCACGTCGGCCAGCGACCCGTTCGTGATCCACATCTTCGAGCCGTTCAGGACCCAGCCGGAGTCCGTCTTCTTCGCGCGCGTCCGCATGCCCGCGGGATTGGACCCCGCGTCCGGCTCGGTGAGCCCGAAGCAGCCGATGAGCTCGCCCGCCGCCATCCCCGGCAGCCAGCGCTCCTTCTGCTCCTCGGACCCCGACTTCCAGATCGCGAACATCGCCAGCGACCCCTGCACGGAGCAGAACGACCGCAGCCCGGAGTCACCGGCCTCCAGCTCCAGGCACGTGAGCCCGTACGCGGTCGCCGACGCGCCGGCGCACCCGTAGCCCTCCAGGTGCATCCCCAATAGACCCAACGCGCCCAGGTCGCGCCCGATCCCGTCCGGCAGGGAGCCCTCCTCGAAGTGCTTCGCAACCACCGGCAGGAACTTCTCGCGCACGTACTGACGCACGGTGCTGCGGATGAGCCGCTCCTCGTCATCGAGCTGCGCATCCAGCGCGAGCGGATCGAGCGGATCGAAGGTCGGGACGGTGGCGGTGGACATGACTCGCAGCCTACCCCTGACGAATGTGTCTGATCTTTACCGGGTATTTAGCCGGAATGAGGAGAGCTTGGCCCGCATATAGAACCCTGTGGATCTTCCTGCTGCTCGGCTGGACCGTCAGTGCCGCCGACCGCGCCCTCACCGGTCCGGTCGTGACGTGGATGATCGAGAACGACGTCGGGTTCCTCGCGAACGTCGACAAGCCCTACGCGCTCGGCGGCCTGATCGGCGGCCTGTTCTTCGCGGGCTACATGCTCACCCAGTTCCCCGGCGGCTACCTGGGCGACAAGTACGGCCACCGCACGATCATCGTCATCAGCCTCATCTGGGCCGGCATCGCGACGATGATCAGCGGCGTCATCACCGGCCTCGTGGCGTTCATCGCCGTGCGCGTGATCACCGGCCTGGGTGAGGGCGCGTTCTATTCCAACGACCGCAGCCTGATCGCCCAGGAGACGCCGCTCGAGAAGCGCAGCCTCGGCATGGGCGTCGTGATCACCGGCCTCGCGCTCGGCATCACGATCGCGACCGTCTTCGCGCCGAACCTGATCGCGCTCGGCGGAGACGTCTTCGCCGACGGGGACGACGCCTGGCGCATGCCGTTCCTCGTCCTGGGCGCGGCGACGCTGGTGGTCGGGATCGCGGTGGCCGCGTACTTCCGGCGCCAGGAGCCCGGCCTGCCCTACGCCAAGGCCACGCTGCACCTGCTCGCGTACTCCGCCGTCGGCCTGGCCGCGGTGATGGGCATCTACTTCCTCGGCAACGCGGCCGGCCTCTCAGACCTGTGGATCGCGGTCCTCGAAGTCGGACTCGCCCTCTGCCTCGTCGCGTTCGTGTTCTCCCGCCGGCAGAGCGAGGTGGGCGCCGTGCTGAAGAACCGCGACCTGGTCTTGATCAACCTGGCGTTCATCGCCGTGCTCTGGAACCTGTGGTTCTTCAGCTTCTGGTCGGTGTCGATCGTCGCCGACGCGGCGGGATCGTCCTTCGGCCGCAGCGCCATGATCGCCGCGTTCAACGCCGGCGCGGGCATCCTCGGCTTCCCGACCGGCGGTTGGCTCTCCGACCTCGCGGTCCGGCGCGGGATCGGCCGCAAGCCGCTCGTCGTCGGCTTCACCGCGCTGCAGTGCGTGCTGACGATCGCGTTCGGCTTCGTGGTCGCCGCGGGCGCCGCGAACGTGTGGTTGATGGCCGCGCTGCTGTTCTCCGCGAGCACGTTCTTCAACGCGATGCAGCCGATCGCGCAGGCGATGCTGGCCGACATCGCCGATCCCGCCCATCACGGCGCGGCGTTCGGCATGAACAACCTGATCGGGGAGATCGGTGCCGTGCTGTCGCCCGCGGTGAGCGGGGCGCTGCGCGATGCCACCGGCGGCTGGTCGGCCGCCGTGTTCGTGGACGCCGCGTTGATCGGCGGCGCCGTGATCCTCTTCCTCCTCGTGCGCGAGGCGTCAGGGAGCGGAGAAGCGCGGCCCGCCGGGAGATTCTCCCGACGGGCCGGCTCCGGACGAACTACGGCGTCGTCGTCGACAACGTGAACGTGAGGGTCTTCGCGTAAGACCCGGTGCGCAGCGCGTCGTTGGCGCCGATCGCCTGCTTGAACGTGACGGGGACCGCCTCGCCCGAGGTCGGGGCGCTCCACGTCTTCACGACGCCGAGGCCCTGCAGCGGCTGCGGCAGGGAGAACGCGCCGTTGACGAGGTAACCCGGCTTCGTGCCGTTGTCCGCGACCGTCAGCGTCGCGTCACCGGCGGTGCTGGTGACGGTGGCCGTCGTGGACGCGGTGTACTCGCGAGCGACGCCCGGCGTGAACGCGCCGAACGAGGCCGGAGCGCCGAGCGTGAGGGCGAGGGTGGCGGGAACGCTCCCACCGACCGTGCCCGGGACGGACGTGATGCCCTCGCCGATGGCGGGCGCCAGCGCGCCCGATCCGCCGACGATCGGCAGCGTGAGCGTGGACGTTCCGACGTCCACCGACACCTGCGTGCCGGCGGCCGGGCGGATCGTGTACTCACGGTCGCTCGAGAACACCATCAGGCCGAGCCGGCGACCGGCCGGGATGACCGTGTCCTTGGGCTGCATGGTGAAGCTCAGGCGGTAGTACGTGCCGGCCGTGGTGGGCTCGGACACGTAGTCGGAGTTGCGATTCTCCGGGTCCATCCAGCCGCGCGTGACGATCGTGCCGGCGCCCGTCTCCGGGTAGGAGACCAGCGCGACGCTGAAGTTCGCGCGCTTGCTGAAGGCCGCGTCGATCGCGACCTTGGGCGCGCCGGAGATGCGGATCGCGCTCTTGAGCGGAGCCGTCTGGTAGACGAGGCGGTTCGGCGAGGACGCCGCGTTCATCAGGGTGGAAGCGTTGATCGACGCGTCGTCGGTCAGCGTCTCCTTGCCCGTGGCCGGGCGCTGGTCGAACGTCAGGCCGCCGCGGGTGGCGCCACCCGGCTGCAGCTTGAGCGTCGCGTCCTGCGTGGCCGGATCGGGCCAGTCGGCGTAGCCGGTCGGGTTGGCGTTGCCGCAGGCGAGCGTCACGGCGGCGCCGTCGGCCGCGGTGACCGCGGTGGCGAGCGTCAGGACGTTGCCGTTGATGGCGCTGATCGTGCGCGCGGCCGGGTTCCCCGTGGCCTGCGCGACCGAGACCGAGTTGCCGACGCGGTACTGGCTCGCGTTCGCGACCGTCAGCGTGGTCGAGGCCGTGACCGCGCCCGCGACCGTGGTGGAACGCGGCGGGCACTGGTCGGCCTCACGCACGACCCACGACTTCGGCTCGTTCTCGACGCCGTTGTCCTGGTTCCACAGGTACTTCGTGAACCAGCGGTTCGCCATCTCGTTCGGCAGCGGGTTCGTGTGGTTGAGCTGGTGGAAGTAGAACTGGCGCGCGACGTTGTTCTTCTTGAGCACGTCCCAGAGCTGGGCCGCGTTCTTCGTCATCACGTTGTAGTCCTGGTTCCCGTGGACGAGCAGGGTCGCGGCCTTGATCTTGTCCGCGTCCTTCATGTAGTTGCGCTCGTCCCACGTCGCGTTGCGGTTGCCCGAGACGCGGTCCTGCCCAGCGGTGATCTCGTCGATGATCGGCCAGCACACGGACCGGTTCGGGCGCGTGTCCTCGATGCGCGAGTACGTGTACTCGGCGAGCACGTCGAGGTCCTCACCGAGGTAGCCGTTGTTGCCGTTCTGGCCGTTGTTGGCCGAGTGCGGCGCGCGGACGAGGCCGTTGGCGCGGTAGTAGTCGTACCAGTCGGAGATCGCGGCGACCGGGACGATCGCGGCGAGGCCTTCGACGCCGGTCGTGGCGGCGGCGATCGGGATCGTGCCGTTGTACGACGTGCCCATCATCGCGGTCTTGCCGTTGTGCCAGGCCGCGGCGGTGGTCTCCTCGGTGCCCGTGCGGGTCGTGTAGCCCTTCAGGCGGCCGTTGAGCCAGTCGATGACGGCGACGGCGCCGAGCGTCTCGTTCCGGCCGCCCGAGGTGGTGCAGCCGTCGGAGTGGCCGGAGCCGGGCGACTCGGCGTGCACGACGGCGTAGCCGCGCGGCACGAAGTAGGACTCGTACGCGGTGCTGATGCGCGGGCTCGTGGCCGTGGCCGTCGGGAAGAAGTCGGGGGCGCGGATGCGCGCGGCGGGCGGAACGCCCAGCTCGTGCTCGACGCTGAAGTTCGGGGAGTTGCTGCCGCCCGCGTAGTACGGGCTGTCCTCGAAGATCACGGGGACCTTCAGGCCGTCGGTGTCGGTCTCCTTCGGCCGCGAGACGTCGACGTGGATCCGGTCCTTCTTGCCGTCACGGTCGGAGTCGAAGTTCGACTCCACCCACAGCTCGTAGTTGACCCAATCCGCGGTCGCCGTCGCGAACACCGGCTGCGCGAGCCCGTTCGTGAAGGTCGGGACCGCCGGCGCGGCCGCCAGGGCGGCCGGTACGGACGTCTCCGCCGTGGCGGAGGCGAGGTTCTTCGGCGGCAGCGGTGCTGCGGTCGCGGAGCTGACCGCGACGATGCCCGCGAGCGCCGTCACGGCGCTCGCGGCGAGGTACTTGGTGGCCTTCATCTGTCCTTACGGCGTTGTGGTCGAGAGCGTGAACGTCAACGTCTTGCTGTACGTCCCGGTACGCAGGGCATCCGTTGCCGCGATGGCCTGCTTGAAGGTGATGGTGGAAGTGGCGTTGGACACCGGCGCGTTGAACGAGCCGGGCGCGAACTCCACCCGCAGCGGCTGCGGGAGGCTGAACGCGCCGTTGGTCATGTTGCCGGGCGGGGAGACGCTGAGCGTCGCCTCGGCCGCGGTGGAGATGACCGTGGCGGTCGTGGACGCCGTGTACTCCCGCGCGACACCCGGGGTGAAGGGCGGGAATATGGCCGGCGCGCCGAGCGCGAGGCTGAGCGTGGCCGGGACGGTCCCACCGACCGGCGCGTCCTCCCAGTCCCCGCCATTGGCGGTGGTGAACGTCTTGGACCCGCCGACGATGGGGATCGTGAACGAGGAGCCCGCGAGATCGAGGCTCACCTGCGTGCCGGGGGCCGGGCGGATGTGGTACTGGCGGTCGGTCGAGAACACCATCAGGCCGATCCGGCGGCCGGCCGGGATGACGGCGTCCTTGGCCTGCATGTCGAACGTCAGCGAGCGGAACTCGCCCGGGACGGTCGGCACCGTGACCGAGTCCGACACCGGGTTCTCCGGGTCGATCCAGCCGCGGGTGATGACCGTGCCGGTGCCCGTGGCCGGGAGGCTCACGAGCGCGGCGCTGAAGTTCGCGCGCTTGGAGAACGCGGCCTTCAGCGTCACCTTCGGCGAGCCGGAGAGGCGGACGTCCTGCGTCAGCGCGTTCGTGACGTAGAGCAGGCGATTGGGGCTGCTGGCCGCGTTCATCATCGTCGTGTCGGCGACGGTGGAGTCGTCGGTCAGCGTCTCCGTGCCGGCGGAGGCCGGACCCAGGGTGAGCGCGCCGCGAGCGGCGCCGCCGGAGCCGAGGCGGACCGTGACGTCGCCCTTGGCGGGGTCGGGCCAGTCGGCGTACGGCGTCGGGTTGGTGGTGCCGCAGGCCAGGAACACGACGGCGCCGGAAGCGACCTTCTGGCCGGCGGTCGTGGCGACGGCGGTCGCGAGCGTCAGCGTGTTGCCGCTGATGTTCGTGATCAGACGCGTGGTGGACGTGATCGTGCCGTCGGCGTTCGTCTGCGGGATCGTCAGCGTGTAGCCGACCCGGAACGGCGCGGCGGAGGCGACGGTGAGCGTGGTGGAGTTGCTCACGTCCGCGGAGACGGCGCTCTCACGCGGCGGGCACGTGGCCGCCTCCCGCACCACCCAGGACTTCGCCAGGTTCTCGACGCCGTTGTCCTGGCCCCACAGGTACTTGGTGAACCACAGGTTCGTCAGGAAGTCGGTCGGCGCGCCGCCGTGGCCGCCCTGGTGGAAGTAGAACATCCGCGGCGTGCCGTTGACCTTCAGCGCGTCCCACAGCTGGGCCGCGTTCTTGGTCATCACGTTGAAGTCGTTGCCGCCGTGCGCGATCAGGGTCGCCGCCTTGATCTTGGCGGAGTCCTTCATGTAGTTGCGCTCCTGCCAGAACGGCGTGCGATCGCCGGTCTCGCGAGCGACCTGCGCCTTGATGGCGTCGATCACGGGGCGGCACTTGATCCTGCCGGGCGGGTTGGCCTGCTCGTCGCGGCGGGAGTAGACGAGATCGGCGAGCACGTCGAGGTCCTCGCCCTGGAAGCCGTTGTTGCCGGTGCCGCCGTTGGCGGAATGCGGGGCGCGCACGGCGCCGTTGGCGCGGTAGTAGTCGTACCAGTCGCTGATGGCGGCGATCGGGACGATCGCGGCGAGGCCGTCAACGCCGGTGGACGCGGCGGCGATCGGGATCGTGCCGTTGTAGGACGTGCCCATCATCGCCGTCTTGCCGTTGTGCCAGCTCACGGGCGCGGCCTCGGTCGTGCCGTCGCGGCTTGTGTAGGCCTTCTTGCGGCCGTTGAGCCAGTCGATGATCGCGGTGGCGCCGAGCGTCTCGTTCGGCGCGCCCGACGTCGGGCAACCGTCGCTGTAGCCCGAGCCCGGGGACTCGGAGTGCACGACCGCGAAGCCGCGCGGCAGCCAGGTCGCCTCGTGGGCGTTGGAGATGTTCGGGCTGGTGTTGGTGCCGTTGAAGAACGCCTGCGCGAGGCGGGTAGAGGTGGCACCGAGCTCGTGGTCGACGAGCCAGTTGCGCGCACCGCCGGTGCCCGCGTAGTACGGGCTGTCCTCGTAGATGACCGGGACTTTCAGGCCGTCCGTCTGGGTCTCGCGCGGCAGCGTGAAGTCCGCGTGCAGGCGGTCCTTCTTGCCGTCCAGGTCCGAGTCGAAGTCGGACTCCACCCACACCTCGCCGGTGATGACGTCGGTGGCCGAGAAGACGTTCTGGGACAGGCCGTTGACGAACGTCGGTACCGCGGGAGCGGCGACCGCCTCCGCATTCACCCCTGGAGCGGCGGCGACGCTCTTCGGCGGCGCCGCCAGGGCAGGATTGACTGCGACGACGCCTGCCAGCGCCATCGTGACGGAGACGGCGCTCGCTTTCGCGAGTCGCCCACGCATCGACATCGTCCTCGACCCCTCTCGCCTCGGAACCCCTCTATGCCGGAGTTTGGTGCGAGCGGGCGATACACGCAACTGTCACTCGACGGGTGAGGAGCGGAGATCTCTCCACAGGTGTATAGGTTGCGAGCCTTGAAGCGCGTCCTCTTGATGGGTGGCGGCGACTTGGCCAAGGAGGTCGTCCAGGCCTTGGAGGCGGGTGGCGCGAGCGTCGACTGGCTGGACGAGCCCGACGACGAGGGTGTGCGCGCGGCGGTGGAGTCAGGGCGCTTCGACGTGGCCTGCGCGGCTTCCCGCGAGGATGCGTTTCCGTTGCGGATGGCCTTGCTGGTCCGGCACCTGGACCCGGAGCTGCCGCTGGTGGTGACGATCTTCGACCCCGCGATCGCCCGCCAGGTGGAGCAGGCGATCCCGCACTGCGAGGTGACGTCGATCGCCGACATCGTGGCTCCGGTGCTGGCGGGACAGTGTCTTGATTCGAACATCGTCGCCATCCGGCGCACCGAATCGCGGTGGGTCGGCTTGGACGAGTCGCTGGAAGAGGTCGCGCTGCCGAAGCTCAAAGCGCGCCGGGCGCGAGCGGTGATCGAAGCCGTGTTCGCGCCCTACGACCGCAGCTCCGGGCTGCTGTTCTACGGCGCCATCGGGCTCGCGACGATGTTGCTGTTCGAGTGGATCGGGTCGATGATCGTGCTCGAGCAGAGCGCCATCGACGCGCTGTACGGCTCGACCAAGTCCCTGGCGACGGTCGGGCCCAACTCGGCCGTGGACGACGGCCCCAAGTGGTTCAAGGGCGCGATCGTCGCCTCGATGGTCCTGACGTTGCTCTCGGCCGCGTGCTTCACCGGCGGGCTCATCAACCGACTGGTCGACTCGTCCCTGACGGGGTTGATCGGGCGGCGCGCCGTGCCGCGGCGGGATCACGTCGTGGTCGTCGGACTCGGGCAGGTGGGGCTGCGGTTGTGCCTGCTGCTGCGCTCGTGCGGTGTGCCCGTGGTGGCCGTCGACACCGAGGCCGAGGGCGAGAACGTCGGCTTCGCGAAGCGGGCCCGGTTGCCGGTCGTGATCGGGCGCGGGGCGAACCCGGCCGTCTTGCGGCGGCTGTCGTTGGCGCGGGCACGCTCCCTCGCCGCGGTCACGCCGCTGGACCTGAACAACATCGAGGCCGCGATGGCGGCGCGCGCCGCCGACGACGACCTGCGCGTGATCCTGCGGGCCGGCGACGGCGAGGTGGCCGACGAGACGCAGTCCCTGGAGCAGATCGGGCACGTCGTCGACGTCCACCGGCTCGGCGCGGTGTTCATCGCCGGACTCGTGCTGGGGCGTGGGCCCGAGGCGGTCGCGGTGCGCGATGGGCGCCCGCACCTGCTGCAGGCCTCGGGGTGGGAGGAATACCCACTCTCGCTCGCCCGCTAGGACATGCGTCCGGCCGGGAGCGCATTCCGGCGCAAGCGGCCGATACAGATCTGCACGAGAGTCATGAACGCCGCTGTCACCACCCGCATCTCCACGTCGGTCGACCGCCCGCAGCCGCGCGGCGCGGATTCCGACCGCGCGTCCAGCGGCGAGTTCGAGCAGCTCTGGGCGGCCCTGCGCGACGCGCCGGCGCGTGAGACGCCGACGCGGGTCGACCCATCCAGCGCCCCGGTGCTCGTCTCCGCCGCGGCGATGAGCAAAGCGGCGGTCAAGATCAACCCCGACCGGGTGGTCGACGCGCTGATGGCGTTCAAGCGCGACTCGACGCTCACCTTCACCAACGCCGTCGCCTCGTCGCAGTACGCCGCCGATCTCGCGCCCCGCGGCGCCCCGGCAGCCCGGGCGCTCGGCGCCTGACGACGTCGGCGGGAGTGGGCGGTGCGCGGCTCGAACGCGCGACCTCCTGCTTGTAAGGCAGGCGCTCTGACCAACTGAGCTAACCGCCCCCGGGTCTCGCGCTGGGTGGCGGAACCGGCAGCCAGGATAGAGCCAGGGCTGCGGTGGGAGACTCGAACGCGTCGGTGGGGGTCGACGCGATGAGGACCACCGGGTCCGGGTTTGGCCGTTCGGGCGGCTGCCCAAAGAGTGTCCACCTGTGGTACTTACCTCAGTGGTGTTGCGGCGGTTCGCCCCGGTCGTCGTACTCGCAAGCCTGTGCGCGGTATTCGGCTTGCCGTTTCTCCGTTCCGCTGAGGCCGCGCCGCTGGCCGCGCGCGGGGCAGTGCGCCTCGAAGCGCCGAACGGTGGGCTGCTTTCTGGGCAATGGCAGTCGTGGGCCAACAGCGCGCTGGTGCCGACGGTCACCGGCACCGTGGTGCTGCGGACGATCCCCTGTCCGGGACTGCCGAAGATGGCCGGCTGTGTGTACACGGCACAGCCGCGGGTGATCTACGTCAAGCCCGGAATCAAGCAGCCGCGCGCGGTGATGCTCCACGAACTGGGTCATGTCTACGACCTGACAGTTTTCTCCAACACGGACCGCGGCCGGTTCCGCAAGATCATGAAGCGGCCGCACACCCGGTGGTGGAGTGGGACGCGGCCGCTCGCCGAGTGGTTCGCCGAGGGCTACGCCTGGTGCGCCCGGCTCGCGCGGATCAGCTCCGTGAAGGACCACGCGATCTACGCGTACAACCCGACCCCGAGCCAGCACCGCCAGACGTGCGCGCTGATCAAGGCCGCTGCCCGCGACCGGACGCCGCCGGCGCCGCCGCCCGACGCTCCGCCGATCGTGACCGGCGACCCCGCGATGACCACGACGCCCACCCCGGCCGCGACCGCCGCGCCGGCCCCGACCGCGGCGCCCACGCCGAGCCGCACCTCCGCGCCCAGGAGCAGCCCCGCGTCGGTGGACACGCCGACGCCGACCGCAACAAAGACACCGACGGCCACGCCCACCGCGACCGCGACCGCCACGGCGACGGCGACGGCGACGGCGACACCCACCGCGACGGCCACTCCCACCCCAACGCCGACCGCGACGCCCACGGCCACGGCCACGGCCACCGTGACGCCGACCGCCACCGCGACGCCCACGGCGACCGCCTCTCCCACCGCAACGGCGACGGCGACCCCTACAGCCACGGCAACGCCAACGCCGACGCCCACAGCGACGCCGACCGCCACGCCCACACCCACCTCGACACCGACGGTCATCCCGACCGCCACGCCGACGGCGACGCCGACTGAGACCCCGGCGGCCACGGCGACGCCAAGCCCGACCGAGACGGCCGCGCCGACGCCGACCGCCACGCCAACGCCCACCGCCGACCCGACCGCCACACCCGAACCGGAGCCGACACCCGAGCCCACGGAGACCCCGGAGCCCGAGCCCACGCCCGACCCGACCGACGAGCCGCCGGTCGAAGACTGCGACGTCCGGGGCGGCTGCGAGGACCCGTTCGGGCCGATCTGGCCGACCGCGTGGGAGCTGCTCGCGATCCTGCGATGATGCCGCGCATGGATGGGTCGGTGGTGTGGCGAGCGGCGCTGCTGCAGGCGCTCACGCTCGGTGTGGTGGCGGTGACGTTGTCGGCCTCGTTGGACCGGGAGTTCTTCCAGTCGTGGGGCTGGCTCGCCGGGCCTGGCGCGTGGGCGCTGTGCGCGCTGTTCACCGGCGCGGTGCTGCGGCTCCCGCTGCTGCTCGTGCTCGCCGGCGCTGCGCTCGCCGGGTTGCCGAGCCTCGTCGGCGTGCTGCTCGACCAGCACTGGCTGGGCGCGCCGCTCGGCGTGGCCATCTTCGCCACCTGGTGCGGCCGCCTCGCCCGCACCCGCCGCGAACTGGCGGTGGTGTGATGGACCTCGGGCTTGAGGGCAAGGTCGCGCTCGTCACCGCGGGCTCGAAGGGCATCGGCCGCGGGATCGCCGACGGCCTGTCCGCCGAAGGCGTGAAGGTCGCGGTCACCTCGCGCTCCACGGAGCGCGCGGAGCAGGTCGCGGGCGAGATCGACGGCTGCGGATACGCGTTCGACTCCGACGACCTCGACGCCATCCCGGCGCTCCTAGAAGCCGTCCAGAGCGACCTCGGGCCGATCGACATCTACGTCGCCAACACCGGCGGCCCGCCCGCCGGCGACCCGTTGTCCTTCTCCCGCGCCCAGTGGGAAGCCGCGCAGCGCAGCCTGCTGATCTCGCCGATGACGATCATCGAGCGCCTCGTCCCCACCATGAGCGAGCGCGGCTTCGGGCGGATCGTCGCGATCGGGTCGATGGCGGTGACCGAGCCGATCGACGCGCTGCAGCTCTCCAACGCCCACCGCCCGGGCCTCGTCGCCGCCTTCAAGGTCCTGGCCCGTCAGCACGCCGCGGCGGGGATCACGTTCAACCACGTGCACCCGGGCCGGATCGCGACCGACCGCATGATCGACACAGCGGGCTCGCTCGAAGCGGCCCAGGAGCAGGCGCGCAAACTGGTCCCCGCGGAGCGGCTCGGCACGGTCGAGGAGTGCGCCGTGGCGGCCGTCTTCCTGTGCTCTCAACCGGCCGCGTACATCAACGGAACGGCCATTCTCGTCGACGGCGGACTGACTCGGAGCGTCTGACCTAGACTGTGTGTGCGCGCCCCCATGGTGTAGCGGTTAGCACGCAAGCCTTTCACGCTTGTAGCACGGGTTCGATTCCCGTTGGGGGTACTGCTTCTCAGGCTTCGTCCGGCCAGTGGCCGTGCGCATCGAAGTATTCGCGCGCGGCCTCTTCTTTCTCGCGGCTGTCGTCCTTCTTCACGAGGAAGAAGATGATCACGGCACACATGCCGACGCCGAGCACCATCGAGATCCAGGCCCAGATTTCATAGAACATGAGTGCCGCCGGTTGGATTCGAACCAACGCACAACGGATTAAAAGTCCGCTGCTCTACCACTGAGCTACGGCGGCCGGCGCGTTCGACTGTACCGCGCAGTACGCTTGCCCGAGGGTGAGCGCAGGCCAGATGGAGGAGATGAGCGGCCGCCGGAGACGTCGGACGCCCGAAGTAGCGGAAGCGGAAATCGTGGCTGCGGCCGAGGCGCTGCTGCGCGAGCGGTCGTTCCGCGAGCTGACCGTGGACGAGGTCATGCGCCGGACGGACCTGTCCCGGCCCTCGTTCTACGTCTACTTCCGGGACCGCCACCACCTGATGCTCAAGGTGGTCGAGCACATCGGCGCCGAGCTCCGGACGATGTCGCAGCGCTGGTACACCGGGTCGGGCGACGGGCCGGCCCAGGCGCGCGAGGCGATGGAGGGCTTCGTCGAGGTCTACGCGCAGCACGGCGCCGTGCTGCGGGCCCTGGCCGACGCCGCCACCGACGACCATGAGGTCGAGCGCGTCTACGTCGGGCTCGTGGATCAGTTCGTGGGCGTCACCACCCGCCACATCGTGAAGGAGATCGAGGCGGGCCGCGTCATCCCGCTCGATGCCGAAGAGACCGCCCGCGCGCTCGTGTGGATGATGGAGCGCTATCTGAACCGCACGGACGCGGCGCGTGACACCGTCGTGGACACGCTCACGACCATCTGGACGCGCGTGCTCTACGGCGCGACCTGACGCGCCGCCCACAGCCCCAGCCCCGCTCCTGCCGCGGCGACCGTCACCGTGGCGGCTCGGCCGAGGCGCGGGATCGAGCCGCCCGCCGCCAGCGTGGCGAGCAGGTCGGCCGCGTCGCTCGCCGCACCGGCGAGTAGCCAGGGCCGCGCGTCCTCGCCCGCGTCCAGCGCGCGCCACAGCCCGGCGCCGATCGCGACGTCCCGCGCACCGAACCCGGCGCCCAACACCTTCGCGCCCGGCGTGTTCTCCCCGACCCACGTCTTCGTGACGAACCCGGGCGTGACCGTGAGCACCCCGCCCAGAGAGATCCGGCCGACAGCGAGCAGACGAGCGATGGTCGTGGCGTCCATGCTGGCCACCGTACCCAGAAGTTGGCACGAACACGTGTTCGACTCGTCAAATCGCCGGGTAGCCCATCGCCATGAGCGAGATGACGAATACCGAGAAGGACCCCAAGGAATGGGTCACCGGCGACGAGAAGATGACCGGCGCGCAGGCGTCGTACCTCCAGACGTTGAGCCAGGAAGCGAACGAGCCGTTCGACGAGACGCTCAGCAAGGCTGACGCGTCCCGCCGGATCGACGAGCTACAAGCGAAGACCGGCCGCGGCCGGGACTAGTGCTTGAAGTGGCGGCGGTGCGTGAAGACCATCGAGATGCCGGCCGCGTCGGCGGCCTCGACGACTTCGTGGTCGCGCTTTGAGCCGCCCGGCTGGATGATCGCGGTCACGCCCGCGTCGATGCCCAGCTGGGGGCCGTCCGGGAACGGGAAGAAGGCGTCGGAGGCCATCGCGGCGCCGTGCAACGCGGAACCGGCGAGACCGGCCTTCTCGATCGCGAGCCGGACCGAGTCCACGCGCGACATCTGGCCGGCACCGATGCCGACCGAGGCGAGGTCGTTCGACAAGACGATCGCGTTGGAGCGGACGTGCTTGCAGACCTTCCAGGCGAAGAGCATCTCGCCCCACTCGGCCTCGGTGGGCTTGCGGTCCGTCACCACTTCCATCTCGGTGCGGTCCTCGAGGCCCATGTCGCGGTCTTGGACGAGCAGACCGCCCATGACGCGCTTGACGTCGCGCTCGGCGATGTAGGGCTTGCGCCGCTCGCCGTCCTCGAGGATGCGCATGTTCGGCTTCGAGGACAACAGCTCGATCGCTTCCGGCGAGAAGTGCGGGGCGATGATGACCTCGCAGAACTGCTTCAGCAGCGCTTCGGCGAACTGCGTGTCCACCGCGCGGTTGACGGCGATCACGCCGCCGAATGCGGACAGCGGGTCGCACGCGAAGGCCGCGTGGTAGGCCTCCACGACGGAACCGCCCACGGCCACGCCGCACGGGTTGTTGTGCTTGATGATCACGCACGCCGGCAGCTCGAACTCCTGCATGAGCAGGCGCGCGGCGTTCAGGTCCAGCACGTTGTTGAACGAGAGGTCCTTGCCGCCGAGCTGGCGGATCATCGAGAGCACGTGCATGCGCGCGCCCGCGTCGGCGTAGTAGGCGGCGCGCTGGTGCGGGTTCTCGCCGTACGAGAGGTCCGTGACCTTCTCGTAGGCGGTGAGCATGAGCGGCGCGAAGTCGTCCTGCTTCTCCACGAACCAGCGCGAGATGGCGCTGTCGTAGCGGGCCGTCGTGGAGAACGCCTCGGCGGCGAGGGACTCGCGGGTGCCGAGCGAGAGCTTGCCGCCCGCGTCCTTGAGCTCCTGCAGGACCGCGTCGTAGGAGGCCGGGTTCACGACCACCGCGGTGAACGGGTAGTTCTTCGCGGCCGCGCGGATCATCGTCGGGCCACCGATGTCGATGTTCTCGATGATCTCGTGCTCGGTCGCGCCGCGGCGACGGGCCGTGGCCTCGAACGGGTAGAGGTTCACGCACACCAGGTCGACGAACTCGATGTCGAGCTCGGCCGCCGTGGACATGTGTTCCTCGTTGTCGCGCAGCGCGAGCACGCCGGCGTAGAGCTTCGGGTGCAGTGTCTTCACGCGCCCGTCCATGATCTCCGGGAAGCCCGTGAAATCATCGATCGCGCGAACCTCGAGCCCCGCTTCGCGCAGGGCGCCGGCGGTGCCGCCGGTCGAGATGAGCTCCACGCCGAGCGCCGCGAGCCCGCGAGCGAACTCGACCACACCAGTCTTGTCCGAGACCGAGAGCAGCGCACGCTGCACGCGGACCTCGCCGGGCTGCACGATGGCCTCCATGGGACCGGTGACGTTACTCATTGAGCCTCTACTAGGACGCGGCGGGGATGGTCGGGGTCAGGGCGAACGGCACCGCGGCCGAACAAGGCGACCGCGGACGTCAGCAAATCGTGCTCGACCGGCCGGAGCCGGTCACGGATCTCATCAGGATCCGTGACGTCCGGGAGCTCGAGCGCGCGTTGCAGGATGACAGGCCCGGAGTCCACGCCCTCATCGACGAAGTGGACGGTGACGCCGAACACCTTCACGCCGTACTCGAGCGCCTGCTCGACCGCCCGGATGCCCGGGAACGCGGGCAGCAGCGCGGGATGCACGTTGATCACCCGCTGCGGGAAGCGCCCGAGGAACGCGGCGCCGACGAGTTGCATGTAGCCCGCGAGCACGACGAGCTCGACCTCCTGCTCGAGCAGCCAGAGCGCCATCGCGGTGTCCCGAGCCTCGCGGTTGGCGTACTCCGCGCCCGGGAACGTCGCGGTCGCGATGCCGAGGGCCTCGGCGCGGGCGAGCGCCTGCGCGCCAGGCTTGTCGGAGCCCACCGCGACGACCTCGACCTCACGCCCGTGGACCCGGTCCAGGATGGCCTGCAGGTTCGACCCCGTCCCCGAGGCCAGGACGCCGACCCGGAAACTCATGAAGCCTCCAGGCGCCCGCGCGAGGAGCACGCCAGCAGCCCGCCGGACACGAGCGCGTCGATGCACGCCAGCACGTCCTCCGCCCGCCGGTCCCGGTAGGCGCCGTAGTTCGGCAGGCCGTCGTAGGAATGCTTGGTGATGGCTTTCGACCGTCCGCCACGGAGGATCTCCACGCAGCGCGTACGGCCGACACCGGGTTGGGCTGTGTCCACGACCTGCAGGATGGCGGCCTCGAGATCGGCCGCCGGAGCCAGCGTCGACTGACGGACGGCGCGTACGGGCGCCGCCGGCACCAGCGACGGGTCGCAGACGTCGCAGCACGGCCCGTCCAGCACGGGCACCGAGCGGTCGCCGAAGTGGCGCAGGATGCCCGCCCGGCGGCAGCCCTCGCCCTCCACCCAGGCCCAGACGGCGCGGTACTGGCGCCAGCGGATGCGCGTGCCCTCCTGAGCCGCGGTGCGGCACGCGGTCATCGCCGCGCGATCCCACGCCCTGATGAGCCGGCCGGCGATGTGATCGGGGCCGCTGGGCGCGGGCTGGATGACACCGGCGCGGACCATGTAACCCACGATCGCGCGGACGGACTCGATCTCGCTCTCGTCCGCGGCGAGTTCATTGACGTGCAATCGATACGTTGCGGGTGAACCTTGGGCGGACTTGGCGATGGTCCGTGTGACCTGGCGGAGACGGTCGTCGTCGACCTCGGAGCGCTCGATGAAGAACACGTGCAGGCCCTTGTCGCGGCTGGTGGAGAACAGCAGCGCCCGCGCCGGCAGCCCGTCGCGCCCCGCGCGGCCGGCCTCCTGGTAGTAGGCCTCGATCGAGGACGGGACGGACTCGTGGCAGACCGTCCGCACGTTCGCCTTGTCCACGCCCATCCCGAACGCGTTGGTGGCGACGACAACCGGCGCCGAGCCATCCATGAAGCGCCGCTGCACGTCCGCGCGCAGCTCCCGCGGCAGCCCTGCGTGGTAGGCGACCACCTCCACCCCGAGCTCCCGCCCCAGCCGGTCGGCGAGCCGATCCGACTCCGCCCGCGTGCCCGCATAGACGATCGCCGGGAGGGCGCCCGGCTCGGACAGGGCCGCCGCGATCCGCCCCGCCACCGCCTCCTTGTTGGGACACGGCACGACGGAGTAGGCCAGGTTCGGGCGGTCGAACCCCGTCGCCACGTGCACCGGCTCGCGCAACCCGAGCCGACTCACGATGTCCCGCGCCACCTCCGGCGTCGCCGTGGCGGTGGAGGCGACGATGGCCTCCGCGCCGAGCCAGCGTGCCGCGTCCGCGAGCCGGAAGTAGTCCGGCCGGAAATCGTGCCCCCACTGGGACACGCAGTGCGCTTCGTCGACCACGAACAGGCCGATCCGCGCCTCACGCAGCCGCTCCAGGAAGCCGGGCGAGGAGAACCGCTCCGGCGCGACGTACAGGACCCGGACGCGCCCGGCGATGGCCCCGTCCACGGCCCGCTTGTTCGCCGCCGAGTCCTGCTGGCCGTTGACCACGGCGACCCGGCCCGGCGCGACCAGCTCCAGCGCCTCCACCTGGTCCTGCATCAGCGAGACCAACGGGGAGACGACGAGCGTCAGGTCCGTGCGCATGAGCGCCGGCAGCTGGTAACAGAGCGACTTGCCCGAGCCCGTGGGCATCACCACGAGCACGTCGCGCCCGTCACGCGCGGCGACGACCGCCTCGCGCTGCCCGGGCCGGAACGCGGCGAAGCCGAAGGCCTCCTGCAGCGCCGCGTCCACGTCGGACGCCGCCAGCACGGGAACGGCCGGCACCCGCCCGTCCGCCTCACCCAGATCAAACCCCAGCTGGGGCGGCGGGGGCGGATCTTCAAGCCATGTGAGCGACACCGGACCGGCGACCTTAGCCGCCGGTCCGGACGCCCCCTCAGCGCAGCGAGGTGAACCCGAAGTCCCACACGCCGAGCGACTCGTTCGCCACGGCGGCGACGTTCTTCGAGTGCGCCATCGGGACGCGGTCCCACGTGAGCGGCACGGCCGGAGCCAGGGCCGTGATCGCCCGGTCGACGTCGCCCCACTTCTGCGCCCGAGCGGCCGGGTCGGTCTCGGTCTTGGCGGCGTCGATCGCGGCGTTGACGGCCGGATCGTCGAGCTGGGAGACGTTGGCGTTGCCGACCGGGTGGATGTTCTCGCCGTTGAAGGTGGCATCCAGGTAGGTCTGGCCGTCCGCGAAGTCGCGCACCCAGCCGACGTTGGGGCACACCGCGACGGCGGCGGCCGGGTTGCCGCAGTACTTGGTCATGACGACCTGCTGCGAGAGCAGGCGCAGGTTGACCTTGAAGCCGATCGCCTCGAACGCGCCCTTGGCGAGCTCGGAGATCGTCTTGCCGTTGCCGTCGCGCGGCCCGACCATCATGATCTCGGCGCCCTCGTACTTGCCCGAGGCGAAGCCCGCCGCCTGCAGGTAGCGCGCGGCGACGGCCTTGTCGCCGGTCGGCGAGGCGAGGAAGTCCACGCCCGTGCCCGCTTCGCCACCCGCCTGCTCGAACCCGGGCGTACCCGGCGGCAGGAAGTGCGTCGCGACGGAGCCGACGGCCTTGCCGCCCAGCGCCAGCAGCGCCGC
This sequence comes from Solirubrobacter taibaiensis, assembly GCA_027587225.1. Lineage (GTDB taxonomy): Bacteria > Actinomycetota > Thermoleophilia > Solirubrobacterales > Solirubrobacteraceae > Solirubrobacter > Solirubrobacter taibaiensis. The sequence goes on along the minus strand of JAPDDQ010000005.1, from coordinate 23,735 downwards.
CTGGCGGTCGTAGGAGGCCAGCACGGCCTTGCGCACGTTGACGTCGTCGAACGGCGCGACCTTCGTGTTCAGCGCGGCCCAGCGGCCTCCGCCGGAGTCGACGAGCTCGAGCTGGTCGGGCGTGTTCTCGTAAGCCTTCTTCAGGACGGCCGGCGGCAGCAGCCAGTCGCCGGAGACCATGCTCTGGCCCTCGAGCACGCGGCGCGCCGCGATCGTGGCGTCGTCGTTGCCCTGCGGCATCTCGATCCGGTCCAGGTACGCGGGCCGGAAGTCGGTCTTCGCGTCCCAGGACGGGTTGCGCACGAGCGTGATCTCGGTGCCGGGCTTGTAGGTCTCGACCATGTACGGGCCGGTCGCGACCTGCTTGACGCCGTACTCGCTGACCTTCTCGGCGTCCAGCGGCGTCGCGTAGTCACGCGGCACCGGGGCGGCGAGCGGCAGCACGAGCGCGGCGGCGAGGGTGCCGCCCGTGGCGCGAGAGAGCTGGAAGACGACGGTGTGCGCGTCCGGCGTCGTGATGCCGGCGATCTTCGTGCCGGCAGCGGCGCCGACCTTGGCGCCCACGATGTCGCCGAAGTAGGAGCCCGCGTACGGGTTGTTGACGGTCTTGAAGAATCCGCGCTCGATGGCGTACTTCAAATCGTCCGCGACGACTTCACGCGCGACGGGCGGGGAGAACTTCACGCCGGACTTGAGCTGCACGGTGACGGTCTTGCCGTCCGCGCTCACCGCGGGCGCCGCGACCGCGAGGTCCGGACGCGCCTCGGACTTGCCGGGCGCGTAGGCCATCGGCGTGCGCTGGGTCGCGTTGGCGACCATGTAGCCGCCGGAGTAGTAGGTCACGCCGGGGTCGATGGAATCGACGTCGCCGGACCACGGCACGGTCAGGACGCCGCCCTTCTTGGCTCCGGCGTCGGCGGTGGTGTCAGCAGTCTTTTCGGTCCCGCCGCAGCCGGCGAACAGCAGCACGGCCAGCGACGCGGGAATCACGATCTTGGAAAGGGGCATATCTAGTCCACCAATCGGCGGACATGCCCCGTTCTTGACTGAGCGTCAGGAGCGAACGAGCGGCAACGCGTTCTCGAACGCGTTCTTGTCGGACGTACCAACGAGTGGGTAATCCCCCGAGAAGCACGCGTCGCAGTGCACCTCGCGCGGGCTGCCGATGGCCTCGTACACGCCCTCCAAGGACAGGTACGCCAGCGAGTCGGCGCCCAGCTCGGCGGCCACTTCGGCCTCCGTGCGGTTGTGGGCGATCATCTCCTCGCGCGTGGACATGTCGATGCCGTAGTGGCAGGGATGCTTGATCGGCGGCGCCGAGATCCGCATGTGCACCTCGGACGCGCCCGCGTCCCGCAGCATCTGCACGATCGCGCGCGTGGTGTTGCCGCGCACGATCGAATCGTCCACGACCACGATGCGCTTGCCGGAGACCACCTCGGGCAGCGGGTTGAACTTCAGCCGCAGGCCGTGCTTGCGCAGCTCCTGCCCAGGCTGGATGAACGTGCGCGCGACGTACCGGTTCTTGATCAGCCCGTCGTCCTGCGGGAGCCCGGAGGCGCGTGCGAAGCCCCGCGCGGCGGGACCGCCGGAGTCCGGCACCGGAATCACCAGGTCGGCCTCCACCGGCGATTCGCGGGCGAGGATCTCCCCCATCCGGCCCCGGGAGACCTGGATCACCTGGCCCCCGAGACGGGTGTCCGGGCGGGCGAAGTAGATGTGCTCGAAGACGCACAGCGCGCTGCGCGGCGACTCGACCGCCTGACGCGTCTGCAGGCCCTGCTTGGTGATCGAGATGACCTCGCCGGGCTGGACCTCGCGCAGGAACTTCGCGCCGATGATGTCGAAGGCGCAGGACTCGGACGCCACGGCGTACGTGTCGCCGAGCATGCCGAGCGCGAGCGGGCGCAGCCCGAGCGGATCGCGGAAGGCGACCACGCGGTCCTTGGTCATCACCACGGTCGAGTAGGCGCCCTCGACGCGCTGGAGAACGTCGACCACCGCGTCCTCGATCGTCTCCGCCTCGTGCGTGGACAGCAGCGCGGCGATGATCTCCGAGTCCGACGTGGAGCGGAACGTGACGCCGGCCGCGCGCAGCTCGGCGTGGAGCTCGACGACGTTGACTAGGTTGCCGTTGTGGGCCAGCGCGACCTCGCGCTTGTCGCTGCGCCAGACGGGCTGCGAGTTCTCCCACGAGTTCGCGCCGGTCGTGGAGTAGCGCACGTGACCCAGGGCCATGTCGCCCTGCAGCGCGCGCAGCTTGGACTCGTCGAAGACCTGGTTGACGAGGCCCTGGTCGCGCATGGCCATGATGTGGCCGCCCTGCGACGTCGCGATGCCGGCGGACTCCTGCCCGCGGTGCTGGAGGGCGTACAACGCGAAGTACGCGAGGCGCGAGACCTCACGACCGGGGGCGACTATGCCGAAGACGCCGCACTCGTCGCGCGGGCCATCACGGTCATCGAGAAAAGGTTCTGAAGAGGGCACTCGGGTCCGATGCAGCGGGATAGGACCTTGCCCCTCGAGGCTAGCAACCGGCCCGGCCGCTTCACCCCCAAGAGTGATATACGCGCTCCAGGACTACCGGAATGATCGGTCCGGTATGAGCACCCCCTTGCCGTTCCGCCAGGCTGGCCTGGCTATCGCCGCACTCGTCGGCTCCTGCTTCGCCGCCGCTCCCGCGTCCGCCGCGAGCATCTGGACGGAGGTCCCGTCCGGGACCACCCAGAACCTCACCGCGATCGAGTACCAGTCCGCCTCGCGGTTCTGGTTCACGACCGCGGCCGGAGCGATCTTCAAGCGCCAGGCCGACGGGAGCTTCCTGCAGGTCCGGGCGGCCGGTGGCGTGCCGCTCAACGACATCGAGTTCAACTCGGGCGGTCTGGGCTTCGCGGTCGGCAAGGGCGGCCTGGTGCTGCGCTCGACCAACAACGGCGACAGCTGGACCCCGATCACCGGGATCAAGGCCTCCTCAGCGACGAGCACGTTCGCCAACTGCAAGGGCACGGCCACTGACCTGGCCGACGTGAACTCCGTCCGCTTCGCGAGCGACACGCGCGTGTGGCTGTTCGCCGAGGGCTCGCAGATGGTGACCTCGCAGCAGCTCAATCCGGCGCTGGTCGGCGCCAGTGCCGCCGCCTTCACGGACGCCAACCGCGACACCAAGGGCACGGGCGGCAACCTGGACGACGACACCTGCAAGATCAACCCGGGCTACAGCGAGGGCATCGCGGACGCGTTCTTCGCCACGCCCGACGTCGGCTACATCGTCGCGTCCTGGGCCTCCGAGGTGTTCTTCACCACCAACAACCTCGCCACGACCGCGGCGAAGCAGCTCGGCTCCGCCGGCAACGCGGGTGACGACGGGCGCGTGATCGCGGGCGACCCGGTGAACCCGAGCCGCATGTGGTCGGTCAACGCGCGTCCCTATGGGCGTTCGACGACCGCTTACACGCGTGACGGCTGGCAGACCGACGAGTGGTTCGAGATCGGCAACGACACGGCTCGCGCCTTCCCGGACACCGGCCCCGGCGACATCGACTACTCCGGCGGCACCGTCCTCGCCGCCGGCACCGCGGGCCTCGTGCTCAACTCGACCGACGGCGTGAAGTTCTTCTACAACGACGCCGACGGCGCGCTCGCCACGCACCAGTGGAACGCGGTCGGCCTCGCCAGCGCCACCGACGGCGCCATCGGCGGCGACAACGGCAAGCTCGCGCTCACCTCCGCCGCGAACTTCATCCCGCCGCCGCCCGCCCCGCCCGTCGTGGTCCCGATCTCCAAGCCCGTCACGAACACCACCCCGACAACCACCCCGCTGGACTCCCGCCCGTTGCCGACCTTCACCCTCACCGGCGCCGGCAACGGCGCGAGCGCGCGCATCAGCGGCGGCAAGGTGAAGATCACCGTCAAGGGCAAGATCAAGGTCCCGAGCGGCGTCAGCGCCAAGAGCGCGTGCACCGGCACGGTCAACATGACCATCAAGAAGGGCAAGACGCTGCTCACCGCGCGCAACGCCAAGCTCAGCAAGACGTGCACCTTCACCAAGACGATCTCGCTCTCCAAGAGCAAGGTCGGCAGCGCGACGAGCTTGAAGATCACCGTGCGCTTCCAGGGCAACTCGATCCTCAAGCCGACGACCAAGAACCTGTCGGCGAAGATCAAGCGCTAAAAGCACTACGCTCCCACGGACTCAATTTCCGCCGCCCGGCACGGCCACGCCGGGCGGCCCAGTCCGATCTTAGGAACGGGATAACCCATGGCCACCGACGCACCTGTCCAGATCCCTCGCCAGCGCATCTCCGAGCTGATCGAGCGTGAGGAGAAGCAGCTCAACGAGCGCACACAGCGCTCGAACGAGACGTACAAGCGTGCCCAGGTCCACCTGTCCGGGGGCGTGGCGTCGTCGTACCAGCTCCGCGACCCGTGGCCGATCTACCTCGAGCGCGGCAGCGGCCCGAAGGTCTGGGACGTCGACGGCAACCAGATGTGGGACTTCCACAACGGGTTCGGCTCGATGGTCCAGGGCCACGCGCACCCGGCGATCGGCAAGGCGCTGGCCGACCGGTACGCGAGCGGCACGCACTTCGCCGCGCCGACCGAGGACGCGATCGCCGTCGGTGACGAGCTCGCCCGTCGTTGGGGCCTGCCGAAGTGGCGCTTCACCAACTCCGGCTCGGAGTCCACGATGGACGCCATCCGGATCGCGCGCGGCACCACCGGGCGCGAGACGATCGTGAAGATCTTCGGCTCCTACCACGGCCATCACGACGGCGTGATGGTCTCGATCGGCGTCGAGTACGACAAGATCGGCGACCACGAGAACCTGGCGAGCCTGCCCTACGGCGCGGGCATCCCGCAGGCCGTCGTGGACCTCACGATCCCGGTCCCGTTCAATGACGCGGGCGCGATGGAGCGCCGCATCGAGCGGTTGTCGGAGGAGGGCCGCAAGCCCGCCTGCGTGATCATGGAGCCGGCGATGATGAACCTCGGCGTCGTGCTCCCGGAGCCCGGCTACCTCGAGGCCGTCCGGGACATCACGCGTCGCCACGGCATCGTCCTGATCTTCGACGAGGTCAAAACCGGCCTGTGCATCGCGGCCGGTGGCGCGACGGAGCGGTTCGGCGTCACGCCGGATCTCGTCACGCTCGCCAAGGCGCTGGGTGGCGGCACGCCGATCGGCGCGATCGGCGGCACCGAAGAGGCGATGGCCGCCGTCGAGGACGGCTCCGTCTACCAGGTCGGCACCTACAACGGGAACCCGCTGGGCATGGCCGCCACCAAGGCGAACCTGCTCGAGGTGCTCACGCCCGAGGCCTACGAGCATCTGGACTCGCTCAACGAGCGCATCCTGGCCGGCTGCGAGGGAGTGATCCGCAAGCACAACCTGCCCGGCTACTCGGTCGGCGTCGGGTCCAAGGGCTGCGTCACGTTCTCGGCCAACAAGATCGTCGACTACGAGACGTTCAAGGCCAACCAGGACAAGGACCTCTCCGAGCTGGCCTGGCTCTACAACATGAACCGCGGCATCTTCATGACGCCGGGCCGCGAAGAGGAATGGACGCTCAGCGTCACCCACGACGACGCGGCCGTCGACGCGTACGTCCAGGTCTTCGAGGCGATGGCCGACGACCTGATGAGCTAGAACGGCCGCGGGGCCGGCACGCGCCGGCCCCGCATCACGGTCAGGTGCTTACTGGACGACCGGCAGCAGGCAGAGCCCGCCGGTCGACGGGTCCGAGACCCAGTGCTTGGACGCCGTGTTCTGCAGGTACGAGACCTGCTGCTTGGACATCTTGGGCGCGTTGACTTCCTTCTTGGCGGCCGAAGCGGCCTTTGCGCCCTTCTTGATCTTCAGGATGTCCACGCCACGCGCCGCGTCGGCGGTGTAGACGTAGCCGTTGCGGAAGTACGAAGCCCAGACGTTGCCGCCGTCAGGCCGGTAGTACGCGACCTGGATCGGCTTCTCCGGCTTGGAGATGTCGAGGATGCGCGTGCCCTGGCCGTACCACGCGTAGGCGACGAGTGAGCCGTCCACGTCGAAGTAGTGCGCGGAGCAGGAGCCGAGGGTGTAGATCGTGCCCTCGTTGTCAGCCGGGGCCCAGGAGCCGACGGCCTGCATGCGGAACGGCTGCTCCGGCGTCGAGCGCCAGCCCTCGCCGCCGTAGGAGCCCTTCAGCGACGAGATGGTGAACTTGCCCTCGTCGCGGCACGCGTTCGCGCCGGCGCCGAACCACTCTTCGGTGCCGAGCAGGAGCTCGCCCTTGATGTAGCGCCAGTCGGTCAGCGGCGCGCCCAGGCCGATCGGCCGCCACGAGTTGTGCATCCAGCCGCCCGCGTTGCCGTCGGGCAGCGGTGAGAGCTGCGAGACGCCCGGGTTGAACTTCTCGCTGGTGGTCTGCGGCGAGAGGCCGCCGCCCGCGTAGGGCACCGGGTCCAGCGGCGTGGCCACCCGGAACTTGCGCTGCACCGGGTCCCAGTGCCGGCCCTTGGTGTAGTAGCCGCGCGTGCCGCCCAGGCCGGCGACCCAGGCGATGCCGGCATCGTCGACGTCGACGTCGTGCGCGTAGGCGGTGACGCCGTCCTGACGGAAGAGGTCGACCGGCTTCTGCGGGTAACCGACCGGGTTCTTCGGGTCGCGCAGGTCGGTGACGATGATCGGGCGGCCACCGAGCCAGCCCGCCTGCTCCTGCTTGGTGCTCGCGGCCGGGCCACCCGTCCACAGCCACTCGCAGTCGTTGACGCAGCTCGTGGTGTGGCCCGTCGGCAGCTCCTCGAAGGAGAGCAGCTTCAGGTCGGCCGGGTCCTTGGCGTCGATGACATAGACGCCGGCGATGTTGGTGGCGCCGTTCGGGTCCACATCGCCCGGTGAGCGGGAGGTGGAACCGCGGTAGGCACGCGGATCGCGCGACAGCAGCGCGAGCTTGCGCTTGTCGTCGACGTCCATGTCCTCGTTCTGCCAGAACGTCGACGTCGGGTTCGACGGCGAGTACGGCGGATCACCCGGCAGCCGCAGCTGGTCGTTCGTGATCTCGTCCAGGAACTTCGGCTTCGCCGGGTCGGACATGTCGTACGTCTTCAGGCCGAAGCGGCCCGTGACGAACATGACGTCCTTGCCCTTGTCCTTGGGCTTGCCGAACCAGTCCCAGAGCCACTCGAACCGGCCCTTGCCCCGGTCCTTCTTGCCATACGTCATGAAGTTGATCGCGGTCGAGTTCGCCGCTTCCGGCAGGTTGCCGACCAGCTCCATGTTCTTGATCGCGCCCGCCGGTTGCGTGACCTGCGCCTGCGCCGGAGACGCGGAAACCGCCATGGCTACGCCCAGCGCCAGTGGCGCCAAAACCTTCTTGCCCCTCACCAAACCCCCCTCATAGGGTCGAACCACTACTTCCGGGGGGGACCCTATCTAGGTGAAGGCGATATGAGAAACACGCACCGCTGAAAGGACGTTCTGCACCGCCGGGGGCAGTGTATGCGTGCTGGGCGGAAGCGGGTGCAGCGCCAACAGCGCACCGAGGATCGAGTCGTCATCCGCGCGTGACCGGGCCTCCGCCTCGGCCCGCGCATCGACCGACAGCGAGAAGCGGCGCGGCGTCACCGAGCCTTGACGCACGAGGTCGGCGATGATCCGCGGCGGGGCGATCCGGCTGAAGCGGTCGATCCAGTCGGCGATCGGCTCGCCGTCCACGCGGCCGCCCTCGACATCGAGCTCACCGGCGAGGATCTCGTCGAGCAGGAGTGCCGCGGCGATGACGTAGGGGTCGCGTCCGCGGGTGAGGAGCGTGGCGTCGGCGGAGAGGCTCATGCCCCCGACGACGCCACGCGGCGCGATTTATTCCAGGAGGTCGCTGAGACCGCGCGTGAACGCGCGGTCCAGGTCGACCAGCGGGACGCTGAGCGCGCCCTCGATCGACAGCACGTCACCGCCGACCTCACCGATCACGCGGGCGGCAGCGCCGAACGGGGTCATGGCCTCGGCCGGGCCGGAGACGACGAACGCGCCTGGGCCCTCGCCGAACAGATCGTCCAGCGCGGACACCGTCGCGCCCAGGCCACCGGCCAGAGCGGATTCCGCCAGGGCGACCGCGACGCCACCCTCGGCCACGTCGTGCGCGGAGGACAGAGACCCCGATCGCACGGCCTGGCGGATCGCGGCGTGGAGCGCCTTGAGCTCGCCCAGCTCGACGTGCGGGAGCGGGCCCTCGACGGCCTCGCCGCGCAGCTTCGAGAGCTCCGAAGCGGCGTTGGACGGCGCCCACGAGTCGGCGGCCACGATCGCGATCACGTCGCCGGCGGTCTGGAAGCCCAGGCGGCCCGACTTGCGCGCGTCGGGCAGCTCGCCGACCAGGCCGACGACCGGCGTCGGGTAGATCGGGCCTTCGCCGCCCTCGTTGTAGAGCGACACGTTGCCGCCCACGACCGGGATGCCGAACGCCCGGCAGGCGTCACCGAGGCCGGCGATCGCACGCGAGAACTGCCAGGCGATGTGCGGCTTCTCGGGGTTGCCGAAGTTCAGGCAGTTCGTGAGCCCGAGCGGCTCCGCGCCGACGCAGGCGAGGTTCGCGCTGCACTCGAGCACGGCCTCGACCGCACCGCGGTACGGGTCCGCGGCGACGCGGCGGCCGTTGCCGTCGATCGACATCGCGATCGCGGGCTTGGGGCCGTCGTCGTCCTTGCTCGGCGAGAGCGCGGTGAGCTTGTCGCCGTTGGCCGGGTCCGGCAGCAGGAGCACGGCCGCGTCAGCCTGCTCGGGCCGGCGGACGGTGCGGGAGCCGACGAGCGCGTCGTACTGCTCGAACACGCCCTTGCGCGAGGCGAGGTTGGCCGAGCCCAGCAGGCCGAGCAGGATCTCGCCCGGGTCCTCGCTCTCCAAGACGCGCGGGGGCGCCGGGTACAGCGGCGTGGCGGGCTCGGCGGGCTCCAGCTCGTACGTCGGGCACTCGTCCACGAGCGCCTCGACCGGCAGATCGCCGACGAGCTCATCACCGTCGAACACGCGCAGGCGGCGCGTATCCGTGACCTCGCCGATGGCGGTCGCGTTGACCTCCCACTTGGCGCAGACGGCCAGCACTTCCTGCACGCGGTCGGGCTCGACGACGCACAGCATCCGCTCCTGGGACTCCGAGATCATGATCTCGAAGGCCTCCATGTCCTGCTCGCGCAGGGGCACACGGCGCACGTGCAGGTCCAGCCCGACCTCGCCCTTGGCCGCCATCTCGGCGCTCGAGGACGTCAGGCCCGCGGCGCCGAGGTCCTGCAGCGCGACGAGCAGCTTGCGGTCGAGCAGCTCCAGCGAGCACTCGAGCAGCTTCTTCTCCTCGAACGGATCGCCGATCTGCACCGTCGGGCGCTTCTCCATGTCGGTGTCCAGCTCGGCGCTCGCCAGCACCGAAGCGCCGCCGATGCCGTCCCGGCCCGTGCGCGCGCCGAACAGCACGACGACGTTGCCGACACCCGCGGCGGCGGACTTGATCAGCTCGTCCGTCTGGATCAGGCCGACCGCCATCGCGTTGACGAGGCAGTTCTGCTCGTAGGGGCCCTCGAAGTAGATCTCGCCGCCGACGGTGGCGATGCCGATCGAGTTGCCGTAGTGGCCGATGCCGGCCACGGCGTGCTCGAGCAGGTAGCGCGAGCGGGCGCTCTCAGCCACTTCGCCGAAGCGCAGGGAATCGAGGATCGCGATCGGCCGCGCGCCGATGGCGAAGATGTCGCGCAGGATGCCGCCGACGCCGGTCGCCGCGCCCTGGAAGGGCTCGACCGCGCTCGGGTGGTTGTGGGACTCGACCTTGAACGCGCACGAGAGGCCGTTGCCGACGTCCACGGCGCCGGCGTTCTCGCCTGGGCCCATGACCAGCCGCGGGCCCTCGGTCGGCAGTGTCTTCAGCAGCGGCCGCGAGTGCTTGTAGCCGCAGTGCTCGGACCACATGAGCGAGAACACGGCGAGCTCGACCTCGTTGGGCTCGCGGCCCATCTTCTCGACGATCAGGTCGTACTCGAAGTCGGTGAGCCCGAGGTCACGATGCTTGCTCATGCGGGCACCGCGACGGCGGAGGCGAACAGCTTCAAGCCGTCCGCGGAGCCCGTCAGCGCGTCGACGGCGTGCTCGGGATGCGGCATCAGGCCGACCACGTTGCCCGCCTTGTTCGACACGCCCGCGATGTCGCGCACCGAGCCGTTGAAGTTGTGGCCCGCGGCGTACTTGAGGACGACCTGGCCGTTGGCCTCCATCTCGTCCAGCACGGGGTCGGGCGCGTAGTAGCGGCCCGTGTTGTGCTTGGCCGGGATCGACAGCGTGTCGCCGACAGCGGTCGCGTTCGTCCACGACGTGGACGCGTTGACGACCTCGAGGTCCACCTGGCGGCAGGTGAACCGCAGCGACGTGTTCGGGAGCAGCGCACCCGGGAGCAACCCGGCTTCGCACAGCACCTGGAAGCCGTTGCAGATGCCGAGGACGAGCCCGCCGTTGCGCGCGAACCGGTCGACCTCGACCATCACGGGCGCAAAGCGCGCGATCGCGCCCACGCGCAGGTGATCCCCGTAGGAGAACCCGCCCGGGACGATGACGGCGTCGACACCCTTCAGGTCGGCGTCGGCGTGCCACAGGATCTCGGCTTCACCGACACGCGAGGCCGCCAGGTACGCGTCGACCTCGTCGCACGTACCCGGGAACCGCACCACACCGAATCTCACTGGATCTCGTAATCCTCGATCAGCGGGTTGGCGAGCAGCTTCTCGCACATCGCCGCGACCTGCGACGGATCTTCGACGTCCAGCTCGACCAGGCGGCCGACGTGCACGTTCGTGACGCCCTCGAAGCCGAGCGCCGGCAGCGCCCGCTCCACGGTCTGGCCCTGCGGGTCCAGAATCCCCGCCTTGGGCCGGATGAGCACGCGGACGCGGCTCATGCGACGCGGTCCAGCCACGCGCCGAACGGCTCGCCCGTGAGACGCTCGTAGGCCGTCACGTAGCGCTCGCGCGTCTGCGCGACGATGTCCTCCGGGATCTCCGGCGCGGGCGGGTTCTTGTCCCAGCCGCTGTTGGTCGCCCAGTCGCGCACGAACTGCTTGTCGAACGACGGCTGACCCTGGCCGACCACGTACGAGTCGGCCGGCCAGAAGCGCGAGGAGTCCGGCGTGCAGACCTCGTCGCCCAGCGTCAGGACGCCGCTGGAGTCCAGGCCGAACTCGAACTTCGTGTCCGCGAGGATGACGCCGCGCTCACGCGCGTGCTCGGCCACGGCCTTGTAGACCGCGATCGAGACGTCGCGGACCTGCGCCGCGAGCTCTTCGCTGCCCAGCAGCTTGACCGTCTCGGCGAAGTCGATCGCCTCGTCGTGGCCCTCTTCGGCCTTGGTCGACGGCGTGTAGAGCGGCTCCGGGAGCTGCTCGGACTCCTGCAGGCCCTCCGGCAGCGTCAAGCCCGACACGGTCCCGGTGGCCTTGTAGTCCTTCCAGCCCGATCCGGTGATGTAGCCGCGCACGATGCACTCCACCGGCAGCATCTTCAGCTTGCGCACGCGCAGACCGCGCCCCCGGAACTCCTCCGGTACGCCATCGGTGGCGCTCATGAAGTGGTTGGGAACGATGTCCTTCGTCAGCCCGAACCACAGCACCGAGAGGCCGGTGAGGACCTTGCCCTTCTCGGGGATGGGCGTCGGGTGGACGGCGTCATAGGTGGAGATTCGGTCGGAGGCGACCATCAAGAGGTCGCCGCCCAGGTCGTACATGTCCCGGACCTTGCCCGAATGCAGCAGCGGCAGCGTTGTCACGGCCAGTCAGCCTACCGTCACACTCGGAGGGTGCGTGTTCTCTGGTCCTTTGCCCGCCCGCATGCGCGCACGATGGCGCTCGGGCTCGTCCTCGCCCTGCTCGGTAGCGCCACCGGTCTCGCCGCCCCGCTGGTCACGAAGTGGGTGCTGGACTCCCTCGGCAGCGGCGAATCGCTGCTCGGCCCCGTGGGCCTGCTGCTGGCGCTGACCCTGGGCGGCTCGCTCGTCTTCCTGCTGCAGTGGCGGATCCTGGGCGCGATGGGCGAGCGCGTGGTGCTCGGCGCGCGTACGTCGATGGTCCGCCGCTACCTGCGGGCCACCGTGCCGGCGATCACCGCGCGCCCGAGCGGGGAGCTCGTCACCCGCGTCACCAGCGACACGGTCCTGCTCAGCGAGGCCACCGCCTCGGCGTTCGTCGGGATCATCAACTCGACGGTGATGCTCATCGGCACGCTCGTGCTGATGGGCGTGCTCGATCTCGTCCTGCTCGGCGCGACGATCGCCGCCGTGGTCGTCGTCACGATCCTGTTCCTGCTCGTGATGCCGGGCATCGCGAAGGCCAAGACGGAGGCGCAGGAGCATCTGGGCCGGCTCGGCGGCACGCTCGAGGGCTCGCTGCGCGCGATCAAGACGGTGAAGGCCAACCGCGCCGAGGAGCGGATCGAGGAGCAGATCGTCGCCAGCGCGGCGACGTCGGCCGAGTTCAGCATCCGCGCCGCCCGCCGGGAGGGGCTCGCGTGGACGATCGCCTGGACCGGCGTGCAGCTCGCGATCATCGTCGTGCTCGCCCTCGGCGCCTGGCGCGTGGACGACGGGCTGCTCGAGGTCTCGAGCCTGATCGCGTTCCTGCTCTACGCGTTCAACCTGATGGGTCCGATCACCGAGCTCTCGCAGCAGGTCACCCAGCTCCAGACCGGGCTCGTGGCGGCCGGCCGCATCCGCGAGGTCGACTCGATCCCGATCGAGCCCGAGCGCGAGCCCAGCGCCGACGCCGCGCCGACCGGCGACGACCCGATCCTTGCCCTGCACAACGTCGTCGCCGCCTACGGACCGGACGCCGAGCCCGCCGTGGACGGCGTCAGCCTCACCGTGCCGCGCAGGGGTCACGTGGCGATCGTCGGGCCGTCCGGCGCGGGCAAGACGTCGCTGTTCAGCTTGATCCTGCGCTTCCTGGAACCGCAGTCCGGCCGGCTCGAACTCGACGGGCGCGAGTACGCCGGCTGGAGCCACGCCGAGGTGCGCGACCGGCTCGCCTACGTCGAGCAGGAGACGCCGGTGGTGCCGGGCACGATCCTCGACAACGTGCTGCTCGGCCGCCCGGAGGCGACTCGGGAGCAGGTCGAAGCCGTGATGGCGCAGGTGCGGCTCGAGCACCTGGACCTCGACGAGTCGCTGTCCGGGACCAACGTCTCCGGCGGCGAGCGCCAGCGGATCGCGGTGGCGCGCGCGATGCTGCGCGCCCCGGACGTGCTGCTGCTCGACGAGGCCACCGCCCAGGTCGACGCTTTGACGGAGAGCGCGATCGGTACCGCGATCCAGGAGCACGCCCGCCGCGGCGCCGTGCTGACGATCGCCCACCGGCTCTCGACCGTGATCGACGCCGACACGATCGTCGTGCTCCAGGATGGCCGTGTGCGCGCCCAGGGCACGCACACGGAGCTGCTCAACACCGACGAGCTCTACCGCAGCTTCGTCGAGGCGCTACGGATCGATCAGAGCTCGTACGGGAAGTCCGTGATGATCTCGTAGCCGTCCTCGGTGACGAGCACGAGATCCTCCAGCCGGCAGCCGCCGAAGCCGCGCCGGTAACAGCCCGGCTCGACCGTGACCACCTCGCCCGCGAGCAGGTCGTCGCCGAGCCGGCCCATGAACGGCCGCTCGTGGACCTCCAGCCCGACGCCGTGACCGAGGCCGTGGAAGTACCCATCTTCGAGCACCGTGCCCGGCTCCTTGGTGAGCTGGGTCGGGTGCCCGGCCTCGATGTACGGCTCGGCCGAGCGCTCGAACAGCGCGCGCCCGTTGGCGCCCGCCTTCAGGTCCGCGTACACGCGGCGCAGCGACTCCTGCGTGAGCCGGTGGTACTCGGCCAGCTCCTCCGGCGGCTCCACGTTGCCCGCCACGAACGTGCGGGTCATGTCGGCGTAGCAGCGCGAGGCCTTGTCGCGCGGCCAGATGTCGACCACCACGGGCTCGCCGCGGCCGATCGCGCCGGACCCGGAGTCGTGCCCGATCGCCGACTGCGCGCCGTGGGACACGATCGCGTCGTCGGAGAGCTCGCAGCCGTGCTCTTCGCACACCGCGGCCATCGCGGTGCGCACGTCCTCGGACGTGAGCCCGTCCCGCAGCTCGTGGATGAGCGAACGGGCGACGCCCATCGCCGCGTCCGCGGCCTTCTGGGCGCGCCGGATGCCGTCGAGCTGCAGCGCGGACTTCACGCGCCGGCGCTGGACGAACTCGTCGTCGTCGACCTTGATCTCGATCCCCGCCGCGCGGAAGTAGTCCGCGAGGAAGATCGGGAAGTCGGGCGGGACGACGGCGTTCTCGACATCCAGCTTGCGGGCAGCGCGCAGGCACACCTCGGCCTCGATCGCGAGCCGTTCCCAGCCCTCGGCGATCAGGTCGTCCTGGCCGAGCGCCTGCGGGTCGATCGTCTCGATGCCGTGGGGCGTGACGCTGTGCGCGTCGAGCACGGAGACCGTCGCCGCGCGGCGGCCGTTGGCCTCCAGGTACAGGAACGGGTCGCCGATACCCGCGGGGATCTCGTGGAACAGCGTGGCCGAGAGCTCGGGGGCGCCATAGATCAGGACGGCGGGGATGGGATCACCTCCAGGCGCTGCAGGACGGTGGGCACGTGGCGGATGTAGTAGCCGTAGTCGAACACGGCGTCGTAGTCCAGCTCCACGCCTTCATTCTCCATCAGCGTGCGCAGCGGCGTCCGCGTGTCCCACGCCTGCTGGCCGAGGCGCTGCACGATCCGGTACGCGTCGTCGCGCTGGAGGCCGGACTGCACGAGCGCGAGCAGCACGCGCTGCGAGAACAGCGCGCCGGAGGTGATCTCGAGGTTCGCGAGCATCCGGTCGGCGTGCACGACCATGCCGCGCACGAGCCGCAGCGACAGCGCCTGCATCTGGTCGAGCAGGATCGTGGAGTCGGGCAGGATGATCCGCTCGGCACTGGAGTGCGAGATGTCGCGCTCATGCCACAGCGCGACGTTCTCGAGCGCCGCCTGGGCGTTGCCGCGCAGCACCCGCGAGAGGCCCGTGATGCGCTCGGACACGACCGGGTTGCGCTTGTGCGGCATCGCCGACGAGCCCTTCTGACCCTTGCCGAACGGCTCCTCGACCTCGCGCACCTCGGTCCGCTGCAGGTGGCGGATCTCGGTCGCGAAGCGCTCCAGGCCACTACCCGCCAGCGCGATCGCCGACAGCAGCTCGGCGTGGCGGTCGCGCGGGACGACCTGCGTGGAGATCGGCTCGGTCTTCAGCCCGAGCTTGCCGGCCACGCGCTCCTCGTACTCCGGGCCCAGCGTCGCGAACGTGCCGACGGCGCCGGAGATCGCGGCCGTGATCTGGTCGAACGCGCGCTCGAGGCGCTCCGCGTTGCGGTGCGCCTCCATCGCGTAGCCCGCGAGCTTGAGCCCGAACGAGGTCGGCTCGGCGTGCACGCCGTGCGTGCGGCCCACGCTGAGCGTGTCCGCGTGCTCGCGCGCCTTCTCCGCCAACTCGTGCGCGAGCGTGCGCTGCGCTGGGACGAGCAGCTCGCCCGCCCGCTTGAGCTGCAGCGCGAGCCCGGTGTCCACGACATCGGAGGACGTGAGCCCGTAGTGGATCCAGCGCCCGGCCGGCCCGGCGCTCGCCGCCAGAATGTCGACGAACGCCGCCGTGTCGTGGTCGAGGATCTTCTCGCGCTCGTTGATGGCGTCGACCGTGAAGCTCGACGCGCGGATGGCGTCGAGCTCTTCCTCGGTAGGGCCGTCCTCCAGCGCCTCCGCGGCCGCGATCTCAACGTCGCGCATGGCGCCGAACCGGGCCTCATCGGTCCAGACGGCGCCGATCTCCGGCCGGGTGTAGCGCGCGATCACAAGCTGAGGATGCGCGCGGCCAACGCGGCGGCGTTCTTGGGGTTGTCCACCCCGACCGTCGCCACCGGGACACCGGGGGGCATCTGGGCGATCGACAGCAGCGCGTCCAGGCCACCGGCGACGGTCATCGACGACGTGAGCGGCACGCCGATCACCGGCAGGTCCGTGTGCGCGGCGACCACGCCGGGGAGCGCGGCCGCGAGGCCGGCGCCGGCGATGATCACCTTCAGCCCGCGCATCCGCGCGTTCTTGGCGTACTCAGCCACCAGGTCGGGGTCACGATGGGCGCTCATCACGCGGATCTCGTTGCGGATCCCGCGGTCGGTGAGCTCCTTGGCGGCCTTCTCCATCACGGGCATGTCGGACTTGGAGCCCATGACGATGCCGACAACCGGCGCGTCCACCTCCAGGCCGTCCAGGTCGCTTGCCAGTTCAGTCTGCGTGCTCGGTTCGGTCATGCGGCTATGTCTCGTCTGTAGGTCTTGCCAGGGAAGTCGATCTTGTCCGCCGCAGCATATGCGGCCGTCCTGGCGGCTTCGCGGTCCTTGCCCAGCGCCGTGACGTTCAGCACGCGGCCGCCGGCAGTGACGATGTTGCCGTTTTCCAGGGCCGTTCCGGCGTGGGTGACCCCGTCGCCGGCCGCTTCCAGCCCGCTGATCACGTCGCCCGAAGAGGACGTCGCCGGGTACCCGCGCGAGGCGAGCACGACGGTCACGCACGCGCGCTCGTCCCAGTCGAGCTCGACGCCCGCCAGGCCGCCGGGCTTGGTCGCCCGCGTGAACAGGTCCAGCAGGTCGCTCTTCAGGCGCGGAAGCACCACCTGGGTCTCCGGATCACCGAAGCGGACGTTGAACTCGAGCGTGCTGGGGCCGTCGTCGGTGAGCATCAGGCCGGCGTAGAGCACGCCGTGGAACGGGGTTCCGCGCTTTTTCAGCTCGTCCACGACGGGCTGCAGGATGCGCACGCGCACGTCCTCGATCAGCTCCGGTGTAGCGCCGTCCACGGGCGAATAGGCGCCCATGCCGCCGGTGTTCGGGCCGGCGTCGCCCTCGCCGATGCGTTTGAAGTCACGCGCGGGAGCGAGCGGGAGCGCGTTCTCGCCGTCGCACAGCGCGAGCACGGACAGCTCCACGCCCTGCAGGAACTCCTCGACGACCACCGGGACCTCGCCGAAGCGCTTGTCCTCGAGCATCTCGACGAGTGCCGCGCGCGCCTCGGGCTCGTCGCCCGCGATCACGACGCCCTTGCCCGCGGCGAGGCCGTCGGCCTTGATCACGGCCGGATAGCGCGCGATCGCGTTCAGGCCGGCCTCGACGCTGTGGACGACCGTGTACTCGGCGGTCGGCACGCCCGCGGCGATCATCACCTCCTTCGAGTAGGCCTTGGAGCCCTCGAGTTTGGCCGCTGCTGCGCTGGGCCCGAACACGGGCACGGGACACTCGTCCGCGAACCCGGCCACGAGCGGCGCTTCAGGGCCGACGACGACGAGGTCCATGTCCTCCACGCGGGCCGGCGGCGCGTCCTGCGCGATGCCCGCGTTGCCGGGGTCGCAGAACACTTCAGGCGCCTGCGGTGAGCGCAGCAGCGCGCGGACGATGGCGTGCTCGCGGCCCCCGCCGCCGATGACGAGAACCTTGGTCAAAGCGCCGCGATGAATTCGTCGATCGGGATCGCGATCAGCGTCTCGTAGCGGCCGGAGCCGCGCGATCCGAGCTCGAGCGAGATCCGCGCCATGGTCTTGTCGTCAGGCGCCTCGATCACGTTCACGAAGTCGAAAGAGCCGAGCGTCGCCCACTGGGACTTGACCTCCGCCCCCAGCTGCTCGACCTCGCGATTGACTTCTCGTATACGGCTCGGGTTGTTCTTTACGGTCTGGATCCCCTCTGGTGTAAGCGTCGAGAGCATGATGTAGGTCGGCACAGCGTCCTCCTCGATGGGTTCTGTGAACCTTCTACCGAACCTCCGCAGCGGATGCGGTGTTCATGTCAACGATGTTCCTGCGTTCTCTTCTCTCCGTCGGTGTGCTCACCGCGATCTTCGCGGCGCCCGCTCAGGCCGCTCCCGAGCTCACCTCGCCGCTCAAGCCCTGCTACCTCGTGGCGAATCAGGACCAGCGCGAGCCGATCCCCATCACGGCCACCGGGTTCACACCGTTCAGCAAGGTCGGCGTCTACCTCGACGACATCCTGCAGTTCGAGACCCAGGTGCTGGTCGGGGGCGACATCACCGGAGGGATCGTCGCTCCGTTCCAGGAGGAGGGCACGGGACCGTTCACGTTGCGGCTGTCCGAGACGAACATGCCCACGAACGTGATCACGCGGACGACGCTGGTCACACGGCTCGCGGTGGAGCAGTCACCGCGTCGGGCGTCGACGGCGCAGCGGGTGCGCTTCAAGGGCCGCGGCTTCATGGAGCCTGGCCTGCCCGTGTACGCGCATTACGTGTTCGCGGGCAAGGTGCGCGAGTCGGTCCGGCTCGGCGTGCCCAAGGGCCCGTGCGGGACGTTCAGCATCAAGCGCCCGCAGTTCCCGTTCGAGAAGAGCCCGCGCCGAGGCAAGTGGACGATCCAGTTCGATCAGCTCCCGCACTACAACCCGAAGGCTCCAGTGCGGGTGCCGATGACGATCCGGGTCCAGACGACCCCGAAGCAGGACGGCTAAGCGGGCGTCGGCTCGGGCGCGCTGACGCGGGCCCGGGTGAACTTCAGCC
Source organism: Solirubrobacter taibaiensis (assembly GCA_027587225.1). Lineage (GTDB taxonomy): Bacteria > Actinomycetota > Thermoleophilia > Solirubrobacterales > Solirubrobacteraceae > Solirubrobacter > Solirubrobacter taibaiensis. The sequence goes on along the minus strand of JAPDDQ010000005.1, from coordinate 5,178 downwards.
CGTTGTCCTCGGTGGCGTCGACCTCGACGCTGTCGCCCGTTGCGTACTCGTTCTTGAGCAGGCCGAGCGCCATCGGGTCGACGAGGTACTTGGAGATGATCCGCTTGAGCGGGCGCGCCCCGTAGGCCGGGTCGTAGCCCATGTCGCCGAGCAGATCCCGGGCGGCGTCCGTGAGCTGGACGTCCACGCCGCGCTCGGCCACGCGCACGATCAGGCGGGCGACCTGCAGGTCCACGATCTCGCGCAGCTGCTCACGGCTGAGCGGCGCGAACTCGACGATGTCGTCCAGGCGGTTGATGAACTCCGGCTTGAAGTTGGCCTCCACGCCGGCCCGGCCGCCCGGGATGTTCGACGTCATGATCAGCACGGTGTTCTTGAAGTCCACCGTGCGGCCCTGGCCGTCCGTGAGGCGACCGTCGTCGAACACCTGCAGGAGGATGTTGAACACGTCGCTGTGGGCCTTCTCGATCTCGTCGAGCAGGACGACGGAGTACGGCCGCCTGCGCACCGCTTCGGTGAGCTGGCCGCCCTCTTCGTAGCCGACGTAGCCGGGAGGCGCGCCGACGAGCCGGGCCACGGAGTGCTTCTCCATGTACTCGGACATGTCGATGCGGATCATCGCGTCCTGGCTGTCGAACATGAACTCGGCGAGCGCACGGGCCAGCTCGGTCTTGCCGACGCCGGTCGGGCCGAGGAACAGGAACGTGCCGATCGGGCGGTCCGGGTCGGACAGGCCGGCCCGTGAGCGGCGGAGGGCGTCGCTGACCGCGGTCACCGCTTCCTCCTGGCCGATCACGCGCATGTGGAGACGGTCCTCCATGTGGATGAGCTTCTCCACCTCGCCCTCGACGAGCCGCGAGACCGGGATGCCCGTCCACTTGCCGACCACCTCGGCGATCTCCTCGACGTCGACGCGCTCGGACAGGTACACCGGCGGCTCGTAGGTCTCCTCGGGGCGGGATTCGGCGTCGTCGAGCTTCTGCTCGAGGTCCGGAATCTCGCCGTGACGCAACTCGGCGGCGCGCTGGTAGTTGAGCTCGCGCTCAGCGCGCTCGAGCTCACGGCGAGCCTCGTCGAGGCGCTCGCGCAGCTTGCCGTGCCCCTCGGCCTGCTCCTTCTCGCGCTCCCACTGGGCGCGCATGCCGGCGGCCTGCTCGCGCAGATCCCCGAGCTCGCGTTCGATCTCCGTCTTGCGCTCGATCGCGGTCTCGTCCTTGCCGACGGCCACCAGCTCGATCTCGAGCTGCTTGATCCGGCGCTCGACCTCGTCGATCTCGGTCGGGACGGAGGAGAGCTCGATGGCGACGCGGGACGCGGCTTCGTCGACGAGGTCGATCGCCTTGTCGGGCAGGAAGCGGTCGGCGATGTAGCGGTCGGACAGCGTGGCGGCGGCGATCAGGGCAGCGTCGGTGATCGTGACGCCGTGGTGCGCCTCGTAGCGCTCCTTCAGACCGCGCAGGATCGCGATCGTGCCCTCGAGCGTGGGCTCGCCGACGTAGATCGGCTGGAAGCGGCGCTCCAGCGCGGCGTCCTTCTCGACGTGCTTCTTGTACTCGTCGAGCGTGGTCGCGCCGACGGCGCGCAGCTCACCGCGGGCCAGCATCGGCTTGAGCAGCTGGGACGCGTCCACCGCGCCCTCGGCCGCGCCGGCGCCCACGATCGTGTGCAGCTCGTCCATGAACAGGATGATCTGGCCCTCGGCGTCCGCGATCTCCTTCAGGACCGCCTTCAGGCGCTCCTCGAACTCGCCGCGGTACTTGGAGCCGGCGAGCAGCGCGCCGATGTCCAGGGAGATGACCTTGCGGTCGCGCAGGGACTCGGGGATGTCACCGGAGACGATGCGCTGGGCCAGGCCCTCGGCGATGGCGGTCTTGCCGACGCCGGGCTCGCCGATCAGGACCGGGTTGTTCTTCGTGCGGCGGGACAGGACCTGGATGACGCGGCGGATCTCGTCGTCGCGGCCGATGACCGGGTCGAGCTTGCCTTCCTCGGCGTCCTGCGTGAGGTCGCGCCCGAACTTCTGGAGCGCCTGGTACTTCTCCTCGGGGCTCTGGTCGGTGACGCGATGCGGGCCGCGGACCTGCTCAATGGCGGCGGTCAGTGCCTTGTGGGTGGCGCCGTTGCGGTTGAGGGACGTGGCGGCCTCGCCGCCCTGGGCGGAGGCCAGCGCGAGCAGGATGTGCTCGGTGGAGATGTACTCGTCGCGGAGCTTGCCCGCCTCGCGCTCGGCGAGGCGCAGCACGTCCATCAGCTCGCGGCTGGTGTTCGGCTCGTTCGCACCCGCCGTGATGGTGGGCAGCTTGTCCAGCGCCGTGTCGAGCTCGGCGATGATCGTCTCGGGGCGCGCGCCGAGCTTGCGCAGGACGGGGCCCACGACGGACTCGGGCTGCTGGAGCAGCGCGATCAGCAGATGCTCGGGCTGCGTTTCGGTGTGGTTGCGCGCGGCCGCCACGGCGATGGCGGCCTGCAGCGCCTCCTGGGACTTGATCGTGAAGCGGTCAGCTTGCATTCAGGCGGTTCCTAAATCTCAGTCGGGTTGACTGAGATGTTAGCCGCCGCTCGCCTACGGATCAACCTCGGTGCGCGTCTCGGCATCGATGAGGATGATCGCGCCGGCGGGGCAGGCTCGCGCCGCTTCGCGGAGCTGGTTTTCGGTGCCCTGGCCCTGCTGTTCTGCGACATCCCCTTCGAGGATGAACACTCCGGGCGCCACGTGGACGCAATCGCCGTGGCCGAGGCAGAGGGAGTCGTCGATCTGGGCGATGAGGGTCATGCGGCCTCCTTCAGGTCGCGCCGCGCTTGGCGCACGGCTTCGGGTCGGTTCATGAGCACGACGGCCTTGAGGCGGCCGTGTCGGCGGTAGGTCAGGTCGTCGCTCGGCGCCACGCCGGTGATCTCGCCGACGCGCTGGATCCGGACGCCGTACTGGTCGGACCACACGAGCGGCGGTTGCTCGGGCTTCGGTTGGAGGCCGAGCATGCGGCGGGCGGCGTTCTGGCCTCCGACCACGGCGGCCTCCCAGTGGGCGCTCCCGGTGACGTCACCGGCCCGGAAGAGGTTGGGCGCGGGATCGGGCGTCCACGCCGGCGCAACGCCGATCGCGACGAGGATCGTGTCGGCGTTCAGCGGACCCGATCCTTGGCCCAATCTCAGCTCGACCCCGTTGTCCTCGTGGAGCTTGCGGAGGTGGTGGCCGCCGCCCGGGCCCATCAGGGCGTCGAACGGGTTGGGGTCGAGGTCGACGAGCGTGGTCCGGATTCCGCGCGCGGTGGCGGCGGACGCGACCTCCTGGCCGATCAGGCCCGCGCCGATGATCGCCAGGTGCCTCGTGGTGGTGAGCGCGTCGTCGAGCGCGATCGCGTCTTCGCGGGTGCGGAGGGTGAACGCGTGCGGGAAGGCGGCGAGCGTTCTGGGCGTTGCGCCGGTCGCGATCAGTGCCTTGTCGTATTGCAGGTGGTCGAGCCTGGTGACGCGCTGGTGGCGGAAGTCGACGTCGTGGTCGCGGTACCAGGCGTCGGGCCGGAACCGGACCTCCGGGCGCTCGCCCTTGAGGAAGGCCTTGGAGAGTGGCGGGCGGTCGTAGGGCAGCTCGTCGCCGTACATGGCGATCGGGCCGTCGTGGCCGAGTTGGCGGAGCGTCTCGGCGCACCGTTGCGCCGCGAGGCCCGCGCCGACGAGGACGATTCTCATGCGGTGACTCCCTTGGGTTTGCGGGCGGGCTTCCTTTTCGCCAGGCGGGCGATGAGGAGTGCGACGGCCGGGACCGCGGTGGCGAGCATGAACGCGCGCAGCCAGCTGGATTGCGCGTCCGTGCCCGCACCGAGCGTGTGGATCAGGCCGAGCACGTAGACGAGTGGGGTCGCGCGGTGCAGCTTGCGCCAGCGCTTGCCGCCGATCCGGCGTCGGGCGTAGAAGCTCAGGCCCAGCGCCGCGGCGAGGTAGCCGCCGATGATGCCGAGACCGACGAACACCGGCTTGAAGTCGATGACGAACGGGATCGCGATGCCGGCGAGGCCCGGCTTGAGGAAGCCGTCGCCGAGGAGCGCGAGGCCGTGCACGGCGATCGCGATCAGGCTCGCGAGCGCGGTCTGCTCGTGGATCGCGACGAGCGCGCGCCGGCGTGCCGGCGGACCGCCGAGGCCGGCGGCGAGCGTCAGGCCGATCAGGACGGACACGGCCACCGTGACGAGCGCGACGACGCCCGCGGAACGGCTGACGAGCCAGAACTCGTGTCCCTGCGTCATACGTCGATCACCGTTCCGTCGTCGGTTATGAAGAGCCCGCCGTGGCGGCGGAGCCATCGGGCGGCCGCGTCCGGTCCGCTGAGCAGCGCGGCCTTGGCGAGCGTGTCGGCCTCGGTCGCGGTCGGTGCGAGCGCGGTGGCGCCGATCACGCCGGTCCACGCGGGGCGTTGCGTCGCGGGGTCGAGCAGGTGATGGCGCGGCGAGCCGTCGGGCGCACGCCACAGCCGGCGGTCGATCCCGGACGTCGCCACGGCCTGGTTCGTGAGCTGGAGCGTCTTGATCGTCTGTTGCGTGAGCGGATGGCGGACCTCGACCGGGTACGTGCCGGAGACGCGCATGTCGCCACCGGCGTCGATCGCCCAGGCGCCGCCATTGAGGCGCAGCGCGAGCATGTCGACGGCGAGGCCCTTGCCGAGGCCGCCCGTGTCGAAGCGCACGCCCGGTGGGCGGCGGATCGAGTGGTCGGTGACGGTGATGCTCGCGTACGCGCTCGTGCCCGTTGCGGGGTGACGCGGCGGCGCGTGCCGGAGCGCCTCTTGGAGCGGGAGCTCGGGGTCGCGGCGCGTGCGGTCGTAGCCGTTGGCCTCGAGCGCGGGCGTGAGCGTCGGATCGATGAGCCCGTTGGTGAGCTCCGCCGCCATCAGCCCAGCGGAGATCGCGGAGCGCAGCAGCGCGGACGCCTCGACCTCGGTTCGGGGATCGGCGTTGAGCCGCGACAACTCGCTGTCGGGCCGGAACCGCGACAGCTCGCGGTCGAAGTCCTGGAGGAACTCCTGGCACGCGAGCGCGGTCGCCTCGTCGCTGACGATGAGCCGCACCGTCGTACCCATGCAGTCGAAGCTGATGTCGGTCATGACGAACGCGTGGTCAGCGGCGCCTGCGGCTGCGGCGCCGGGGCGGCGGGGGCGGGCGCGGACGCGGCCGGGGCGGGCGC
>JAPDDQ010000059.1 GCA_027587225.1 Solirubrobacter taibaiensis | reverse complement strand
GGCTACCGGCGGCGCCCTCTCCGCGGCCCGCCTCGCGGCTTCCGCGGCCACCATCGCGGACGACGCAGGCGCGGCGCTCGACGCGCTCGACGCGCGGCTCCTCCAAGCGCGCGCCCTCGCCGCGGCGGGTCGCACCGACGCGGCGAAGGAGGTGCTCCAGCGCATCACCGTCGACGCGGCGCACCGGCACGCGTTCCGGCTCCGCGACGCGGCGGCACGTGAGCTGCGGGCGCTCGGCACGCGCGTCGCCAGTGCCGGGCAGCGCGCTTCCGGCGGCGCGCTCACGGACCGCGAGCGCGAGATCACGGCGCTCGTGGCCGCGGGCCGGTCGAACCGGCAGGTGGCCGACACGCTCTTCCTGAGCGAGAAGACCGTCGCGAACGCGCTTACGCGGATCTACGCCAAAGTCGGCGTTCGCACGCGCGCGCAACTCGCCCGGTCGCACGCGGTGTAGGTTTCCGCGCTCACCAGTCATTCAGGAGGGCCTCATGTGCTTGCCGGGAACGATGGAAACGGTGCGCGAGAACGGGGCGTCGGTCAGCCGTCGCGGGCTCTTGGCCGGAGGCGGCGCGGCGGCCTTGGCCGCGATGCTGCCCGGTGAGGCGCTCGCGCAGAAGCCCAAGCACCGCGGCCGGGTCGTCGACCTCACGCACGAGTTCACGACCGACTTCCCGGTCTACACGCCGCCGCAGGCCACGCGCCGCACGATCGCCACCTACAACCCGGACGGCTACCACGCGCAGGAGTGGACGTTCGGCGAGCACACCAGCACGCACATGGACGCGCCCGGGCACTTCATCGAAGGCGGCCGGTTCGTCACGCAGCTCAAGCCTGCCGAACTGGTCGTCCCGATCGTGGTGGTCGACATCGCCGCCAAGGCGCGCAAGAACGCGGACGCCGAAGTCACGCCGGACGACCTGAAGAAATGGGAGCGCAAGCACGGCAAGATCCCCGCCGGCGCGCTCGTCGCCATGTACTCGGGCTGGGCGAGCAAGCTCGGCACACCGGCGTTCACGGGCAAGGACGCGGCGGGCGTCTTCCACTTCCCCGGCTTCAGCGCCGACGCCGTCGACGAGCTGATCAAGGGCCGGCGCGCGGCCGCCATCGGCGTCGACACGCTCAGCCTCGACAACGGCCCGTCGACGACGTTCGCCGCCCACGTCAAGTGGCTCGGGGCGGACAAGTACGGCGTCGAGTGCATGAAGAACCTGGACAAGATCCCGGCCACCGGCGCGACCGCCACCGTCGGCGTGATCCCGTGGCAGCAGGGCTCCGGCGGCCCGGCGCGCGTCCTCGCCACCTACTAGCGCAGCACTTCGTCGACGCCGGCGAGGAGCTCCCCGCCGGCGTTCGACGCCGTCACGAAGCAGAAGAACCGCCCGCTGCTCGTCGGCCGGTGCGTGCGGCCCGTGCCGATGACCTGCATCCCGCCCCGGTGCGAGCGGCGCTTCCAGGTGTAGGTGAGCGTCGTGCCGGGCTCGCGCCCTGCAGCCGAGCACTTGAGCGAGCGCGTGCCGGTGACCCTCACGGACACGGAGCGCGTCGGTGCCCACACCGGGTCAGGGTCGAGGATGAAGTCGCGGTAGCGGCCTGCGTCGGCGAACACGCTCGGGGAGTGATCGGCGCCGCACTTGTCCCCGCCCCAGCTGACCACGCCGACCTGCACCGGCGCGCTGTCGAGCCCGACGACCAGCGGTCCGCCGCTGTCGCCGAAGCACCCTGAGCTCAGCGGCTCGCGGCCGTCGACGTCCGCGGCACAGCGCATGCGGGCGGCGTTGAACCGTTCCCCCGTCCCGGGGCGGTTGTGCGCGAAGGCGGTCGCGCACTCGCGGTCCGAGAGCTGGCGCAGCGTCGCTTGCTTGAGCCCGCCGCCGTTGTACATCTCGGCCTCGCTGTGCCCGGTGCCGGGCGCGAACGGGCGCCCGAGGCCGACGATCCGGGCGGGCGCGCCCGACTCGCCCAGCGTCACCGGCGCGACCCCCGCGACGGGTTGGTCGAGCGCCACGATCGCGACGTCGTCGAGGTAGTTCTCGCCGTTGCGCCGGTGATAGCCGGGGTGCAGCGCGACGTGCGTGATCGTGCGCAGCTGCCCGCCGACCACCGTCTTGCCGACCTGCGACGGGCTCATGCCGCCGACGCAGTGCGCGGCGGTCAGGAGGCGGTCCGGTGTGACCAGGGTGCCGCCACAGTTCCCGACCTGCGCGAACCACGGCACGGCCTCGGGCGTGATCTTCTCGCCGCCGACGACGGCGCCCGCGGGCGCGGCCGAGAGGCCCGTCGCCAAGCCGACGAGGGCCGCGATGCAGATGCGCAAGCTCATGCAGCGATGCTCCCGGCCGCGCCTGGCCGAATCCATCCGGGAAGCCGGAGTCGCGGGTGGCACTTCGCCTCCGGGCGAGTACGGCTACCCGCCCTCAGGCGACTCCGCCAGCGCGAGCGCGTTGCCGTCCGGGTCCGGCACCTTCACGTGCCGCACCCCGTTCTCGTACGTCTCGACCGGCTCGTGCTCGATGCCGGCGGCCGCGAACCGCTCGAGCAGCTCGTCCAGGCCGGTGGCGCCGAGCGTCATCCGGCCCGCGCCGGCCTGCGCGGCGTTCGGTTCGATGAACAGGCAGGCGTTGGCCCCGATGTCCCACAGGATCTCGTCGCCGACGCGCAGCGTCGGCTCGCAGCCGAAGAAGCGCGTGTACCAGTCGCGGCTCGCGTCGAGGTCGGACACGGGCATGCCCGCGTAGAGCGCAGTGATCATGCCCTTTGAGACGGGCACGGGCCGGAGAACTCATCGCGTTTAGGCTTCCGGCGTCATGACCGAGTTCCACGGCCGCACCGGTGAGCGCGCGCAACTCGAGCAGTGGCTGGACCGCGCCCGCCAGGGTGAGAGCGCCGTGCTCGTCCTGCGCGGCGAGGCGGGCGTCGGCAAGACGGCGTTCCTGCGCTGGGTGGCGGACCACGCGCCGGGCTTCCGGGTGGCGCGCGTCACGGGTGTCGAGGCCGAGCTGGAGCTGGCCTACGCCGGGCTGCACCAGCTGTGCACGCCGCTGATCGGTCGGCTCGCCGAGTTGCCCACACCGCAACGGGTCGCGCTGGAGGTCGCGCTCGGGCTGGCCGCGGGTGACCCCCCGGACCGGTTCCTGGTCGGGCTCGCCGTCCTCAGCCTGCTCTCCGCCACCGCCGAGGAGCAGCCGCTGCTGTGCATCGTCGACGACCTGCCGTGGCTCGACGACGCGTCCGCCAACGTGCTCGGGTTCGTCGCCCGGCGGCTCCTCGCCGAGCCGATCGCGCTCGTGTTCTCCGTCCGTGAGCCGAGCCCGCAGCGCTACTTGACCGACCTCTCGGAGCTGTGGCTCAACGGACTCGGCGAGGAGGACGCTCGCGCGCTGCTGGCGACGGTGATCCCCGGGCGGATCGACGAGCGCGTCCGCGCGCGGATCCTGGCCGAGACGCGTGGCAACCCGCTCGCGATGCTCGAGCTGCCGCGCGAGATAGGCCCGACCGAGCTCGCCGGAGGGCTCGGCACCACCGCGCTCACAAGCGGCGTCGAAGACGGGTTCCGACGGCGGATCGCCGCCCTCCCCGACGCCACGCGCCTGCTGCTGCAGCTCGCGGCCGCCGACCCGGTCGGCGACCCGTTGCTGCTGTGGCGGGCGGCCGAGCAGCTCGGCATCGACCGGCAGGCGGCCCAGCTCGCCGCGGAGGCGGGCTTGCTGGAGATCGACGCGCAGGTGCGGTTCCGGCATCCGCTGGTGCGCTCGGCCGCGTACGACTCGGCCCCGGTTGCGCAGCGGCACGCGCTGCACGCCGCGCTCGCCGAGGCCACTGACCCGACGCTGGACCCCGACCGCCACGCCTGGCATCGCGCGCGGGCGGTGATCGGTCTCGACGAGGACGTGGCCCGGGAGCTCGAACGCTCGGCGGAGCGCGCCCAGGCGCGCGGAGGACTCGCCGCCACCGCCGCGTTCCTGGACCGCGCGGCGACGATCACGCCCGACCCCGCTCGGCGCGTGCACCGGCTGCTGGTGGCGGCGCGCGCCCTGTACGACGCCGGGCAGCTCGAGGAAGCGCTGGGCCGGCTCGTCGCCGTCGAGACCACCGGCGCGGACGCGCCTGAGGTCGAGCACCTGCGCGGGCAGGTCGCCTTCGACCAGCGGCGGTTCGGTGAGGCGGCCCAGGTGCTGCTCAGCAGCGCGCGGCGTTCCACGAACCGCATGATCTACCTCGAGGCGCTGAGCGCGGCCATCTGGGCCGACGATCCCGACGCGATCCGCGCGGCGGCCGAACAGGCGCGACGTCTGCCGCCCGGCACCGACCCGCAGGCCCGGCTGCTCGACGGGTTGGCCGTCCGGCTCACCGAAGGCGCGGCGGCGGGCGCGCCGGGGCTGCGCACCGCCTTGGACGCGGTGCTGGCGCTGGAGCCGACGCCCGGCCGGCTGGGCGAATGGCTCTGGCTCACAGGGCTCCGCGGCGCCGGGACGGTCGCGCTGGAGCTGGCCGACGCCGACGCCGCCCACACGCTCGCTTCCCGCCAGGTCCAGGTCGCGCGTGAGCACGGGGCGCTGGTGCAGCTGCAGTTCGCGCTGAACTTCGTCGCCCGCACGCACATCCTGCGCGGCGAGCTGGCCGCGGCCGAAGCGGCGCTGGACGAGGAACGACGGCTCGCCACGGCGACGCGCCGCCCGCCGATCGGCTACACCGCGATGGGGCTCGCCGCCTGGCGCGGGCGGGAAGGGCCGGCGACGGAGGTGATCGCGGCGGCGAGCGGACGGGGCCGCGTGGCCAACATCGCCGACCACGCCGCGGCCGTGCTCTGGAACGGACTCGGGCGCTACGACCTGGCCCGCGACGCGGCGCAGCGGGCGTTCGCGCGCGACCAGCTCACGTACCGGCTCCTCATCGCTCCCGACCTGGCGGAAGCGGCCTCGCGCACGGGTGACGCGGCCCTGCTGGGGGCGGCGCGCGAGGCGCTGGAGGACGCGGCGACGCCGACCGACTGGCTGCTCGGCATGCGAGCGCGAGTGCGCGCGTTCGCGAGCGCCGGGGACGAGGCCGAGCGCCACTACCGCGAATCGCTCGACCGGCTCGAGCGGACGCGGCTGCGCGGCGAGCTCGCCCGCTCGCGCCTGCTGTACGGCGAGTGGCTGCGGCGAGAAGGCCGCCGCGTCGACGCCCGCGAGCAGTTGCGGGTCGCCCGCGAGATGCTGATCGCGATCGGCGCCGACGGGTTCGCCGAGCGCGCCCGCCACGAGCTCCTCGCCACCGGGGAGAAGGTCCGCAAGCGCCGCGACGACACGCGCGACGAGCTCACGCCGCAGGAGGCGCAGATCGCCCAGCTCGCCCGCGACGGCCGCACCAATCCGCAGATCGGCGCCGAGCTCTTCCTCAGCCCGCGGACGGTCGAATGGCATCTGAAGAAGGTGTTCACCAAACTCGGGATCAGCTCCCGGCGCGCACTCCGCGACGCACTCCCGGACCGGGACCTCGCGTACTCGCACTGATTGCTTCAGGTGCCGCTGACTTGCGCCGATGACCGGGTCATGGCGGTGACCGAGCTCGAGTGCCCGAAGTGCGCGACAGTCGCGATCAACAGCGACTTCTGTTCGTGCGGTGAATACCTCGGGTGGGAGCTCACGACCTCTGAGGCCACGGAAGGGGCTGCCGAGTACCGCGCGCCGGCCCCTGCCGCCCCGCGCGTCTCCACCCTGCTGACGCTGCGCGATCCCGCGCGCGAAGCCGACGACGCCGGCGCGGACGTGTCGGTGTCCGTGCTCCCCGGCGAGGCCGTCACGGTGATCGCGACCGTGCGCAACCAGGGCGAGATCGTGGACACCTACGACGTGCGCGTCGAAGGGCTGCCGGACAGCTGGTGGACGATCACGTCGCCGACGGTCTTCCTGAACCCGTGGGGCTCCTCGGGCGACTACGAGCAGGAGCTGCAGGTGCACCTGCACCCGCCGCGCACTTCCGGTTCGGTGGCCGGCGTGTGGCCGGTGACCGTGGTCGTGCGCTCGCGGTCGCTGGTCGAGGATGTGGCTGCGGTACCCGCCACGCTGACGGTGCGCCCGTTCACGCACACCGTGATGGGCGTCGGGCCCGAGCGCCGCCACGGACGCCGCCACGGCCGCTTCGAGGTGGCCGTCGCCAACCACGGCAACGCGCCCGCCGCGATCTTCGTCATCGCCCGCGACACCGAGGCGCGCTGCCCGGTGAGCGTCGCTCCCGCGCACGTGACCGTGCCGATCGGCGCGACCGCGACGGCCCTCGTGCTCGTCGCCGCGCCGCGGCCGCTGTGGTTCAAGCAGCCGATCGACCATCGCGTCGACATCGTGCATCGCGTCGACGGCGTCGAGTCCGCTCCGCAGCGCGTGGCGTTCCGGCAGAAGCCGTGGCTGCCCTGGTGGCTGCCGACGGCGATCGCGCTGCTCGCGGCGTTCGTGGCCGCGATCCTGCTGCTGCGCCGCGACCCCGAGGTGCCCAAGCTCAAGGGCGATACCGTCGCCGAGGCGCGCGTCGTGCTGGAGAAGAAGGGCCTCAAGCTCGGGCAGACGACCTACGCCACGGCCCCCGCGGGCGTCCTGGTGAACACGATCCTCGACCAAGCACCAGCCGCCGGCGACGACATCGTCAAGGGCGAACCCGTGAACATCACCGTGGCCAAGGCGGCGCAGACGGCCACCGTCCCGCCGGTGCACGGGCTCTCGCTCGCCGCCGCGGCCGCGAAGCTCAAGACCGCGCGCTTCGCGCATGATCCGCAGCCTTCCGCCGCCGGCGACGACTGGGTCGTGATCCGCCAGGACCCGGCACCGGGCGCGCCGCATGAGGTGGGCAAGCCGGTCACGCTCGCCGTCGAGAACCGCGCGTCGACCGCCGGCGCCGCGGCGCTCGCGGCCGGCGCAGCAGGTGTCGCCGGCACCGTCGGCGCCGCCGCGGCAACCGCCGGGCCTACGGTGCCCGGCGACGCCGGCTCCTCCGCCGCCACGTCAACCGGCGCCACTGGCGCCGCCGCCATGACATCCGGCGCCACGGGCACCGCGCCGGCCATCCCCACCGACGCCGCACCCGCGGCGGACGGCGATGACGCCGCTGCCACCCCCACCCCGACGGCCTCCCCGTCCGCGCGCGTGTCCAAGGCCACCGCCAAGCTTCCCGCGAGCCTCGTCTTCGCGGGCGCCACGAGCGGCCAGCTCTACCGCCTGACGGGCGACGACAAGCGGGCCACCCGCCTGACGTCGGCCAAGCACTTCCTCGAGGCGCCGACCCGGATCGACGACGGCTTCGCCGCGGTCCAGGTCGCCGACGACTCCCGACGCCTGGTCACGGTGTCCGACGATGGCAAGACCGTCACCCCGATCGCCGAGGGCACGTTCCACCATCCCGCCTACTCACCCGTGCGCGGCCTGTTGGCCGCGATCTCCGGCGACCGGCTGTGCGTCCTCGATCCCCAGGACCCGCAGGCGCCGACGTGCGCGCCCGCCAAGTCAGCGGTCGGCCGGCCCGCGTGGGCGCCGGACGGGCGCTCGGTGCTCGTGCTCGACGGCGACGCCGACGCGCTGCTCAGCTACACCGCGCGCGGCGGCGATGCGTCGCAGTGGAAGACGCCGAAGGCGGTCTACCGCGCGGCCGGCATCCGCTCGGCGGTGTGGATCGACGACGATCGCGTCGCCGTGTTGGTGGCCGACCACCGCGGCGGCGAGGCGCACCTGCGGCTGCTCACCCGTGCCGCCAACGGACGCTTCAGCGCGGCGAAGGACTTCCCCGCGCTGACGGGACACGAACTCGCCGCGGCCGGCCGCCACGTCGCCCTGCGGCGCGGTGACGACGCCACGGACGACGGACCGATCGTCCTCCTCGACACGCGGCGTTCCCAGCCACGTGTGCGGACGCTGCCCCGCGGCGTCAACCCCGCCTGGGGCTAACGGCACGGCGTGTAGCGCCGCCGCTCGGTCAGCCCCTTTCCGGTGGTCAGCGTCACGGTCACGGTGACCGTGAACGCGCGCTTGGGCAGTTTGCGCAGATACAGCGGCTTCTGCAGCGCCTTGCCCTTGAGCGTCGCGACCTTCTTGGCGTTGACCTTGACGGTGACCGACTTGGCCGCGAAGCCCGCGGGCGGCTTCTTGAACCGGACCGTGAGCTTGCCGCCGCGGACGCACTTGGACGCCGCGGGGAGCGTCGTGAAGTCGGCGATCGCGGAAGGCGTCGGCGGGGCGGGCGCCGCTGTCGGGGCCGGTGTCGGGCTGGGCAACGGAAGCGGGTTCGGATCGGGCGTGGCGGTCGCGATCACGGTCGCCGTCGCCGTCGCCGTTGCGGTGGCCGTTGCGGTCGCGGTGGCCGTCGCGGTCGCGGTTGGCGTCGGCGTCACTGCGCACGTCGCGCCGGCGGGCTTCGTCGAGATCACCTGCGTGGGGTCGGTGCTCCCGCCGTGCACACCCCACCCGATCGCGAACGCCGGCCCGCCGGCGGTCACGAACGGTTCGCGGTACTGCTCGGTCGCGCTGGCCAGGGGCGAGACGCGCGCCAGGGCGGGCCACGCCGCGGTGAGCGACGGGGCGATCGACGCGTAGATCTCGTTCACGTTGCCTTGGAAGGCGTCCGTCGCGACCAGGATCTCGCCCGCCGTGTTGACCGCCAGCCGCGGCGTCGACAGGGCACCGGTGGCGGACTGGAACACCTTCAGGTCCCAGGTCGTGCCGTTGAGCCGCGCGACGACGACCTCGCGGGTGTTGCTCTGGTCGAACGGCTTGCGCGACCACGCCGCGACCACGCCGCTCGGATGACGGACGAGGCTCTCCAAGAGGCGCGTGTCGGACTGCGGGTCCGGGAGATCGCCGTCGTCGTCGAACGTCCGGTCCGTCACGCCCCAGGCGCCGGCCGTGCCGAAGTTCCACCCCATCGTGTCCCCGGCCTGATCGAAGTCGGCGAGCGCGACCGTGCGCCCGGTCCCGTCGAACGCGACCTGAACCGACCGCATCGTGTTCTGGAAGGTGTTGCGCAGCACCTCGACCTCCGCCGTCCACGGCCCGCCGACCGGCCGGTAGCGCGAGAAGCCGTAGCCCGGAGTGGGGCCCTTGTAGACGACCACGGCCTCGCCGGTCGGGCTCATCGCGACCGCGTACGCGCCGGACAGCGTGCCGGTGATCGATTCCTGTGCGCCCCATGTCCCGCCGGCGGGCCGCACCGCGGCGCGCGTGCCGACGGTCACGCTCGAGTCCCACCACACGGCGATCGCGTCGCCGTTGTCCCCCAGTGCGAGCCGCACGAAGGTGACGTCCGGATCGGCGACGATCGCCTGTGGCGCGCCCCACGTCCCACCGGGCGGCCGCACGACCGAGAAGTGCGTGGTGATGCCGCCGGTCCGCCGCCTCCAGACGGCCAGCGCGGTCCCGTTGGCCGCGACCTGGACCGTGACCGGTTCCACGCCGCCGACGGTGTTGCTCAGCACCGTGCGCTGCCACGTCACCGGTCCCGTCCCGCAGCGCTCGTGCACGGCGAGCTGTTGGTCGGACCGTGCGTCTCGGAAGATCGTCCCCAGCAGCACGTTCCCCGACCCGTCGGAGCCGACGAACGGCGGGTTCCCGTTGTAGTTCGTCCCCGGGTTGTAGATCGGATCGGCGACCTCCACCGGCCCGAACGGGTCAGCCGTGACCGCGACGGCGGCCGGCACCCCTCCGAACACCGCGATCGCGATCAGGGGCAGCAGCGGCCGAAGCTTCATGGCCCATCGTCGGAGCCACGGACCCTCCGCGTCAAGTCAGCGCGGCTACCCGTTCGAGCAGGCAAGCACCACCATGCGGTAAGTGCGGCGAAGGTCCCGGACAGAGACGGGCATGAACCCGGCCGGTGAACGCGAGCAGTTCGTGGCGCTGTATGGCCGCCACGGCGCCGCCGTGCTCGCCTACGCGCGCCGCCGCGTGGGCTCCGACGAGGCCGAGGACGTGCTCGCCGAGACGTTCCTCGTCGCCTGGCGACGCCGCCGCGAAGTGCCCGGCGACGCCCTCCCGTGGCTGTACGCGGTGGCGGGCAACGTGGTGCGCAACCGCCTGCGGGCCGAGCGCCGGCGCGGCGCGCTCCAGGCGCGGATGGTGGGCGTCGCGGCGTCCGCGGTCGTGGAGGAGGAGGACCCCGACCCGAAGCTCGGCGAGGCCCTCGCCCAGCTGAAGGCGATCGACCGCGAGGCGCTCCTGCTCACCGCCTGGGAGGACCTGGCGCCGGACCGGGCGGCGCGCGCCGCCGGGTGCAGCCGGGCCACCTTCCACGTGCGCCTGCACCGCGCGCGCAACCGGCTCGCGCAGGCCCTGGCTCAGATCGAGGAGCAGCGATGAACGACGTGACAGACCGCCTCCGGGCGGCGAACCCGGTCAAGGAGGAGCCCGCGTTGCCACCGGTCGAGCCGCTGCTCGCGCGGCTGGACGACGCACCCGCCCGGCGCCGGCCGCGTCGGCTCCTCGTCCCCGCGCTCGTGCTGTCGCTGCTGGTGGCGATCGTCGCCGTCTCCGAGCTGCGCGGGCCGGACGTGGACGTGGTGGCCGAGGCGCGCGCTGCACTCGGGGGTCCCGATGGGATCGTCCACGTCATCGCCCGCGAGGAGCGCTTCAACCCCGACGGGACGCTGGTCGACCGCTCGGGCACGACGTCCGAGATCTGGTCGGCCCGCGACCCGCTGCGCTTCCACGTCCGCGACGGGGGCTTCGAGGCCGCCTACGCCGACGGCGTCGTCACCACGCGCGAGGACGGCAAGCCCGCGTCCTCGACACGACTCGACGTCGCCGCGCGGCGCGCGACCGAGGACATCGACAACAACACCGGCCTCACGCAGCCCGGGCGCGACCCGCTGCCGGTGATCGGGCGGCTGCTCGCCGAGGGGAAGCTCGAACCGGCCGGGACGACCGAGCTGGACGGCCGGAAGGTGCAACGGCTCGTCGGGTCCGAGCCCGCCCCGGACGCGATGACGCCCGGTGTGGAGGTCGAGTACCTCGTCGACGCGAGCACGTACCTGCCGCTGCGGCTCTCGACCAAGGCCACGTTGCAGGACGGGCGCCCGGCCGGCTCGTCGAAGCGCACGTTCCTCGAGTACGAGCGGCTGCCGCTCACCCCCGCCAACGAGCGTCTACTCGTCGTCGAGTGACCGGAGCACGCGGAAGCGATCGAGCTGCGCCGGATCGCGATCGACGACCTGGATCGGCGGCCACGTCCACTGCCAGACGCTGATGCCGGGCGTGCGCGAGAACGTGACCGGCCCGCGCGTGCCTTCGACGGCGACGTCCGACCATGACCCGCCCGCCAGCCGCTCGACGAGGGCCAGGATCGTGTCGTAGCCCTCGAAGGCGACGAAGGACGGCGCCTCGCCCAACCGCTCGCGCAAGGCCGCTTCCACTCGCGTCCCGAGCGGACCGAGGCGCTCGGGCAGATAGCGCAGGAACGGGATCGCCGCGCCGTCCTGGCCCAGCAGCGTCGCCCATTCGGGCAGCTCCGGCTGCCCGGCGGGAGCGCCGATCAGTAGCTCGGCGAGACGCGGGTCGCGGCGGACCGCCTTGACGATCGACGTCGCCGGCTCCGGCGTGCCGGTCAACAGCAGCAACGCCGTCGCACCTTGGTCGACGAGCGCGTCGCAGATGGCGGCGGTGGGTTCGAGCTCGATGAGCGGGCCGAGCCGCTCGCGCAGGATGCGGGTGCCGGCGGCCCAGTACACGCTCGGCTGGGCCGCGACGGCGATCCGGCGGTGCCCCGCGCCCAGCAGAAAGTCCGCGTACAGCATCCAGCCGCGCGACTGCGCCGGGGCGATCCGCGCGACCCAGTCCGTCGGCTGTTCGGTGAGCGCGTCGAGCACCGCGGACGAGCACAGGAACGGCAGGCCGAGCGCGTCGGCCCGGGCGGCAGCCGCCCGAGCGACGACGCTGTGGTACTCGCCCGCCACGGCCGTGACGCCCAAGCCGACCAGCTCGTCGACCGCCGCCGCGGCCCGCTGTGGATCGCCCGCGGTGTCCCGGACCACCAGCTCGACATCGAGTTCTTCCGCCGCGAGCTCGAGCCCGGCGAGCAGGTGTCGACCGGCCGCGGCCCAGCCGGGCGGAGTGAGCGGAACGAGGACACCGATCGAGTACGTCATCGACCCGCCGACCTTATTGCCGCCGAGCAGCGAGATCTGGCCACGTATCGAGCAGCCACGGTCACACTCGGTTTCGTCTGAGGAATTTATGTCGTTGCAGACGCATCTTCTACGATGTGGGTATGTCAGCAGCCAGGAAGATCACGACCATCGGCAGAGGCACGATCGGCGGCACGCTCGCGCGGTTGTGGACGTCCGCCGGCCATGAGGTGGTCCAGCTCGGACGAGCGGGCGGAGACGCGGGGGACGCCGACATCGTCCTTCTGGCCGTGCCCCACGCCGCGGTCCCTGCCGCCCTCGCCGGCGTCACCGGTCTCGAGGGCAAGGTCATCATCGACGCCACAAACCGCCTCGACGACGTTGATCCGCCGGACGGGTTCCCCTCCGTCGCCGCGTTCGTCAAGGCCACCACCGGGGGTCCCACGGCCAAGGCGTTCAATCTCAACTTCGGCGCGCTGTTCGATCAGGCGAGCGCCGCCTCGATCCCGCCGCACAACCTGTGGGTCGGGGACGAGGGCGCTCGCGCGGCGGTCGAGCAGCTCAGCCGCGACATCGGCATGAAGGCGATCCACGGTGGACCGCTCGAGCGCGCCGCGGCGCAGGAGGCGTTCGCCCCCATGTTCATCGCGGCCGTCAAGGACGCGGGTGAAGGCCTGCTCTTCTACCGCTTCTTCGCCCCGGAGGCGCGATAGCGAGACGTATCCTTCCCGCGTGCCTCAGCGCGGGTCATCCAGCCGGCTCTCGGACGACGAGCTCGCAGCCTGGCAAGGCCTGCTGCGGGCGAACGTCCAGCTCCGGCGCGAGCTCGACGCCGACCTGAGACGGTCACATCAACTCTCGAGCAGCGACTACGACGTACTGATCCAGCTCGGGCTCTCACCCGGGAAATCGCTGCGCATGAGCGAGCTCGCCGACGAAGTGCTGATGAGTCACAACGGGCTCACCCGCATCGTCACTCAGCTGCAGTCCACCGGGCTCGTCACGCGCGAGCGTGCCCCGCAGGACGGCCGCGCCGTCCATGTCAGCCTCACTGCACACGGGCAGGAGGTGCTCCGGGCGGCCAATCGGACCCACCTCGCCCAGCTCCGCGCGTTGTTCTTGGACCGCCTCACCGACGAGCAGCTGCACCAGCTGCGGGCCATCTGGGACGCCGTCGACCCGACGCTCGTGGCCGGACGGCCTCGCCGCTCGGGCTGACGACCGCTTCGGCATCGAACGCCGCCATCCCGGGCATGACGCGGGCATGTTCGCTCGCGCGCTGTGGCTGATCCTCGCGATGGCGCTCGTCGTCCCGGCGACCGCCCGGGCGGACGCGCAGGTCGAAGGCGCGTCGTACGCGTCGTCGGGGACCGGGGCGTTGGCGTTCGTCAACCGGAGCGAGAAGACCGCTGTGTCGTCCCTACGCGTGGTCAGCGCCGAGGGCGTCGTCTCGGCGCCGCAGACGATCATCGAGGGGTACGAGGATCCGCAGGTCGCGATCGGCCCACGCGGCGACGTGATCGTCGCGTGGGTGGACCGCACCGGCCTGTACGCGCGCTTCCAACCGGCCGGCGGGACGCTCGGCCCGGTGGAGCTCGTCACCGCGCTGCCCGACTTCCTTGAGGGGATCGTGCCGCTCGCGGTCGACGGCGCGGGCAACGCGTTCGTGGCCTACACGCTCGCCTCCGGCGCCGGCGGCCTGCACGTGCGAATGCGCGCCGCGTCCGGGGTCTGGGGTCCCGAGCAGGCGCTCGGCGGGGAACACATCGCCGACCCCACGCTGGCCGCCGCCGCCAATGGGACCGCGTTGCTGGCCTGGCGCCAGCACGGCGGCAAGTCCCTCAACGGGACACAGATCGCGCTCTCGACCCGCGCCCCGGACGCACCCGCGTTCACGTCGGCAACGGTGATCGCGGGCACGCCACGGCACGGGGTCGAGCCGCAACTCGCGCTCAATGATCGCGGCGATGCCGTCGTCACGTGGATCGAAGACCACTGGTCCAAGCGCCCAGGGGCCCGTCGTCGTGAGACCGTGTCCTCGATCCACGGTCGGTTTCGCCAGGCGGGCGGCGGCTTCGGCAAGTCGGTCCAGCTGAGCCACATGTCCGCCGCCGGCCAGTCCGTCGCGGTCGGGCCGGACGGGCGCATGGTGCTCGCCTGGGCGGATTGGACGAACCGCCGCGTCGAGGCCCGCGTGCGCTCCAGCACCGGCGTCCTCGGCCGCCCGTTGCTCCTCACCCGCGACCTCGGCGTCAACGCCACGATCGCCGCCCTCGCGGCCGGCCGCGGCGCCGTCGGCTGGATCGACCGCGACCCCGGACTCGTGCTCGTGCGCGTCGCCCATGCGACCAAGGACCGCCGCTTCGGTCCGCCGCAACTCGTCGCCCGCGTGGACGGCTACGACCTCGACCCCGTCTGGACCGCGACACCGACCAGCCTCGCCGTCGTCCCCAGCCCGCCCGGGCGCGCCGAGCGGCCGATCCGCTGGCAACGGGTCCCGCTCGATGCCGGAGCTTGACTCGGGCGCTTCACGCGACTAAACCCTGATCGATGAAGGTTGCGCAGTGGGTCGTGGGGGCGCTGCTGTCCGTGGTCGCCGGTGTCGGTGCCACTCCCGCGCACGCCGCACAACCGGGAGCGGTGCGGTACGTCGTCGGTGTGGGCGCGGACGTGGGCGTTGCGGAGGCGCAAGCATTGCTGCGCGCCGCGGGCGGGGAGGCACGTCGCCCCGTCACGGGCGTGTTCGCGCACCGCGTGAGCATCCGCCTCGCGCGGCGCGACGCATTCGTGGCGGCGTTGCGTCGTGATCCGCGGGTCCGCTACGTCGAACTCGATCGTGCGGTGCGGCTCCCGCCCAGCGAGCTTCCGCGTGCGACCGGGGACACAGCCGAAGGCCTCACGCGCAGCGCCCGGACCGCCGAGCGTGACGTGGCGGGCAAGGTGCGACGCTCACCGGCGACCCCCAAGTGCGCGCGCGTCGCCGTGGTCGACACCGGCGTCGATCTTGACCACCCGGCCCTGCGCGGCCGGGTCGCACTCAACCGCGCCGAGACGCGCGGCAACGGACGCGACGATGACCACAATGGCTACGTCGACGACTACGGCGGCTATGACGCGCACGGCGGTCGCGGCGACGCCGAAGACACCAACGGCCACGGCACGCACGTCGTGGGGATCATCGCTGCCGCGAACAACGGCAAGCGCCGCGCCGTCGGCTTGTGCCGCACGGCGCAGGTCATCCCGGTGCGATTCATGGACAGCCAGGGCCTCGGGACGACGTCCGGCTCAGCCGAGGCGATCGTCTACGCCGTCCAGGCCGGCGCGACCGTCATCAACTGCTCGTACACCACCTCCACGCGCACGCAGGTCGAGTACGACGCGCTCGCGTTCGCCCGCTCGCGCGGCGTGCTGGTTGTCGCCGCCGCGGGCAACGCCGGCAACGACAACGACCGCGTCCCCGTGTACCCGGCGGCCCACCCGCTGGACAACGTCGTCGCGGTCGCGGCGAGCAGCTACGACAACATCGGACTGGCTCCGTTCTCGAACTGGGGCCGGCGCACGGTCGCCCTGGCCGCCGCCGGATCGGGCATCAACTCCACCTGGCTGCGCGGCGGCTATCGCTCGATGTCCGGCACGTCGATGGCCGCGCCCGCGGTGGCCGCTGCCGCAGCCGCGATCAAAGCCCGGCGCGGCTGGAAGTACGGCAAGCTCCGCGCGCAGATTCTCAGCACCGTCAGCCGCCACGCCACGTTGCGTGACCGGACGACCACCACCGGACGGCTGAACTTCGAACGGGCGGTGAACACGAGCTGAACCGTCAGCGCTCGACGAAGGCGGCGAGGTTGGCGAGCGACGAGGCGACCTGCTCTGCCGGGGCGGCGATCACGCGGGAGGCGGTGTCCGTCCGTCCCATGGCCGCCATCGTAGGTCCCGATACCGTTTCCTTCTCTTGTGACGGACATCGACCGCAACGACCTCGAGACGTGCCTGGCCGTGCTCGCCCGCGTCGAACAACTCCCGGTCGAGCATCCCCAGGCGGTGCAAGTGCGCCGCGCGACCGCGAAGATCTTCAAGTCGGTGAAGGAGCGGCGCCGCGCCGAACGCCGCGCCGCGGTGGCCGCCGCCGACCGCAGCGTCCTCGCCGCCACGGCCACGGCGGCGCCCGGGCGGATCGACGACGAGACGCGCGGCATCGAGCTGACGAGCGCGGCGGGCGCCAGTGCCGGCACGCTGATCCGCGCGCGACCGTGTTACCAGTGCAAGCGCAAGTACACCGAGGTCGACGGCTTCTACCACCAGCTGTGCCCGGACTGCGCGGCGCTCAACCGGGAGCGTCGTGAGGCCCGCGCCGACCTCACCGGGCGGCGTGCGCTGCTCACCGGCGGGCGCGCGAAGATCGGCATGTACATCGCGCTGCGGCTGCTGCGCGACGGCGCGCACACGACGATCACGACCCGCTTCCCGAGGGACGCGGCGCGGCGCTTCGCGTCGATGGCCGACAGCGCCGACTGGATCGATCGCCTGAACATCGTCGGGATCGACCTGCGCCAACCCGGCCAGGTCATCGCACTCGCCGACGCGGTGGCCGCCGACGGCCCGCTCGACATCCTGATCAACAACGCCGCGCAGACCGTGCGCCGCTCGCCCGACGCCTACGCGCTGCTCATCGCCGGCGAGGCCGAAGCGCTCCCGGACGCGTCGCACGTGCTGGAGCTCGGTGCCGCGCACGATCTGCACCCCGTGACCACGCTGGCGCTCACCGCCCGCTCGACCGCGGTGGACGCCGGCGGGCTGGTGCCCGACGACGTCGACCACAACAGCTGGACCCAACGCGTCGACGAGGTGGACCCCGTCGAGATGCTCGAGGTCCAGCTGTGCAACATGACGGCCCCGTTCGTCCTCATCAGCCGCCTGCGCGCCTCGCTGGCGGCGTCCCCGGCGCGGCGCACCTACATCGTCAACGTGTCCGCGATGGAGGGCAGCTTCGGCCGCGGCTACAAGGGCCCGGGGCACCCGCACACGAACATGGCGAAGGCCGCGCTCAACATGCTCACGCGCACGAGTGCCCGGGAGATGCTGGAGACCGACGGCATCCTCATGACGAGCGTGGACACCGGCTGGATCACCGACGAACGCCCGCAGACGACCAAGCTGCGGCTCGCCGACGAGGGGTTCCACGCCCCGCTCGACCTCGTCGACGGCGCCGCGCGCGTCTACGACCCGATCGTGCGGGGCGAGGGCGGCGAAGACCTCCACGGCGTCTTCCTCAAGGACTACGCCCCCACGCAGTGGTAGGTACCAGCGTCAGCCCGTCGCCGGGAGGACGATGATCTTGCCGCCGGGCAACGCGCCCGCGGCCGCCCGGGCGTGAACCGCCGGCAACTCTTCGAGCGGCACCCGCTCGGCGACGTCGACCCGCAACTCACCGCTGTCGACCAGCGCCACCAGCCGCGCCAGTTGCGCCGCATCGCTGCGGACGAAGACGTCGAGACCGCGCACGCCGCGCTCCGCGTCGGTCGGCGCCGGCATCCACACCGTCGTGTTCACGACCACGCCGCCCGAACGGACCAGGGCGACCAGCGCCGTGAACGCCTCCGGGTCGATCGGGGCGAGATTGAGCAGCACGTCGACCGGCTCGCTCACCGCTGCGGTCACCGCCGTGGCGGTGTGGTCGATGAGCTCGTCGGCGCCGGCCGTCCGGACACGCTCGCTGCTACGCGGACCGGCCGTGGCGATCACGGAGGCGCCGGTGTGCTTGGCCAGCTGGACGGCGTAGCCGCCGACCGCTCCGCCCGCGCCGTTGATCAACACGCGTTGCCCGGCCTTCAGCTCGCCGAGCTCGAACAGGGCTTGCCACGCGGTCAGGCCCACCGACGGGAGCGCCGCGGCGTCGGGCAGCGGGAGGCTGGAAGGGGCCGCGGTCAGGATCTCGGCCGCGGCCAGGACGTATTCGGCGGACGCGCCGTCGGCGACCATCGGCAGGAAGCCGACGACCGCGTCGCCGACCGCGACGCTGCCGACGCCCTCGCCCACCGCGGCGACCGTGCCGGAGACGTCGTACCCGAGCGTGTGCGGCAGCGTCACCGGGATCGGGCCTTGCATGAACCCCGCGCGGATGTTCGCGTCAACCGGGTTGAACGTCGTCGCGGCGACGTGGATGAGCACTTCCCCCGCACCGGGGACGGGCTGCTCGGCGTCCTCGTAGCGGAGGACGTCGGCGTCGCCGTACGCGTGAAACCGCACGGCCTTCATGGCAACAGCTCCATGCCGTAGTCGGGCGCCCGCTCGGCGGCGCGCCGCAGCCGCGCCTGCTTGTCCTCGTCGCTGAGCGCCGGGGCCGGCGCGGTCCGCGAGTCGACGCGGTCGCCGAATTCGGCGAAGAACGCCTCCAGGCCGGCGGGAACCACGGTGCACAACAGCCGCGCAGGCACGTCGGCGCCGTTGCGGAACGCATGCGGCGCGTTGGCCGGGATGTTGACCGTCTCGCCGGCGTGCAGGCGTACGGGCGGATCGTCACGGAACGTGACCTCCACCGAGCCCTCCAGGACGCGGAACGACTCCTCGAAGTAGTGCCGGTGCGGCGGCGGCCCGGCGCCGGGGGGAACGAGCATGTCGATCAGCGCGTAGCGGCCGGCGGTCTGCTCGCCGGAGACCAGCACCGTGTACGTATCGCCGACCACCGCGAGGTGCAGCAGGTCGGGGTCATCGGGGCGCGCGACGGTCAGGCCACGTCGCGGATCGTCATCGGGCAGGGGGGTCATCGGGCTCCTTCTCGCTATTCCGGATGATTTCGTCCGTTTCTTTACCGGACGATACCATCCGCTTCAATGGCGCCCCGTCAACCACGCAAGGACGCGACCGCCAATCGCGAGCGCGTGTTGGACGCCGCGACCGAACTGGTCCGCCGCGAAGGCGAAAAGGTGCCGATGGCCGACATCGCCCGCCGCGCCGGGGTAGGCGTGGGCACCGTGTACCGGCACTTCGCGACGCGCGAAGAGCTCCTCGGCGCACTGGTCCACCGATCGTTCGAACTGGCCCTCACCAACGCGCGCGCAGCCGCCGACCAGCCCGGCCCGGCGCTCGAGGGCGTACGCGCGTTCCTCACCGCCACACTCCGCGACCGCGACCGCTTCGTCCTTCCGCTGCACGGCGGACCGGTGGTCTTCGACGCCGCCATCCGTGAGCTGCAGACCGAGGTGCGCGTCGTCCTCCAAGGCCTCCTCGATCGCGGCCACGCCTCGGGGGAGCTGCGCGCCGACCTCACCCCGGTCGACCTGATCCTCAGCGCCTCGCTGCTGTCGCGTCCCCTCGCCGCGGTGGACGACTGGGACCTGCGCGCCGGCCGCCAGATCGAGTTGCTGCTGAACGGACTGCGAGGGCCGGCGCAACCTATTTGACGCTTTATCTACGACTATAGGTAAACTCGGTCGTGATGATCGAATTCCGCCTGGATCCGCGGTCGGGGGTACCGACCTACTTACAGCTCGTGCACCAGGTCAAGCAGGCGCTGCGGCTCGGGATGCTGCAGACGGGCGACCAGCTGCCGACGGTCAAAGAGGTCGTCGCGTCGCTGGCGATCAATCCCAACACGGTGCTGAAGGCCTACCGCGAGCTCGACCTCGAGGGCCTCGTGGAGGGCCGACGCGGGCAAGGCACCTTCGTCGCCGCGCAGGACGCGGCCGCTCCGCCCGACCGGTCGGCGTTGACCGCCGGGCTGGTGCGGTGGATCCGGCAGGCGCAGACCGCCGGTTGCGACCAGGACGACGTCGCCGCGCTGTTCGCCGCGGCGACGCACCAGGTCTTCGGGAGGCGGGCCGCATGAGCGCCGCGATCGCCGCCGACCGGCTCGGCAAGCGCTACGGCGCACACCAGGCGCTGCACGACTGCACGCTCGAGGTGCCGGCGGGGTCGGTGACGGCGCTGGTCGGCCCCAACGGTGCGGGCAAGACGACGCTCCTGCACCTCATCGTCGGGCTGACCGAGCCGACGGACGGCAGCATCACCGTCCTCGGCGCGGCGCCGCGCGCACAGCCGACCCGCGTCCTCCCGCAGATCGGGTTCGTCGCCCAGGACCATCCGTTGGAGCGCCGCTTCCGCGTCGGCGAGATGCTCAAGCTCGGCCGCAAGCTCAACCCGCGCTGGGATGACGCGCTGGCCCTGGAGTGGCTGCGGGCCCGGGGCATCGCGCTCGACCGCCGCGTCGGCGAGCTGTCGGGCGGCCAGCAGGCCCAGGTCGCGCTCGCGCTCGCGATCGCCAAGCGCCCGGAAGTCCTGATCCTCGACGAGCCCGCCGCCGCTCTGGACCCGCTGGCCCGGCGCGAGTTCCTGCAGGCCCTCATGGAGGCCGTCGTCGAGCGTGAGCTCACGGTCCTGATGTCCTCGCACCTGCTCGCCGACCTCGAGCGCGTGTGCGATCGCCTCGTCGTCCTGGCGGCAGGTGGCGTCCAGCTCAACGGCCCGATCGACGAGATCGTCGCCTCACACCGCGTGCTCGTCGGGCCCCCGGGCGACGACGCGGCCGTCGCGCGTGTGCACCACGTCGTGCAGACGCGGCACACGTCTCGCCAGACCACCCTGCTCGTGCGCGCGAACGGGCACGTCTACGACGCCCACTGGCAGATCGAGGACGTCGCGCTCGAGGAGATCGTGTTGGCCTACCTGCAGCATCCGGGACAGGAGGTGGCGGCATGACCTGGGTCGCCTGGCGCCAGCAGCGCGCCGAAACCGTGCTCGGCGCGCTCCTGCTCGCGGTGCTCGCCGCGTTGTTCATCCCGACCGGACTCCACATGAGCGGTGCGTACGAGACCGACGGAGCAGCGGCCTGCGTCGGCGCGCCGGGCAGCGGCTGCGCGCAACTGCTCGACGCGTTCGACGCGCGGTTCTCGACGGTGATCGGCGTGACGGGCTGGTTCGCGTTCCTGCCGGTGGTGATCGCCGTGATCTTCGCGGCGCCGTTCGTGCTCGAGCTCGAGCG
Organism: Solirubrobacter taibaiensis; assembly: GCA_027587225.1. GTDB lineage: Bacteria > Actinomycetota > Thermoleophilia > Solirubrobacterales > Solirubrobacteraceae > Solirubrobacter > Solirubrobacter taibaiensis. The sequence goes on along the minus strand of JAPDDQ010000059.1, from coordinate 19,101 downwards.
CGGCACCTACCGCCTGGCCTGGACCCAGAGCATCACGCGGCGGCGCTGGCTGGCCTCCAAGCTCGCGATCGCGCTCGGCGGCGCCGGTGTGTCCGCGGCGATCACCGCGTTCCTGCTCACCTGGTGGCGCCGGCCGCTGGACAACTTCCACGGTCGCATCGAGCCCGGCGCCTTCCAGCTCGAGGGCATCGCTCCGATCGCCTACGCCGTGTTCGCGGCCGCGCTGATCATCGCCCTCGGGACCGTCATGCGGCGCACCATCGCCGCGATCGCCATCGGGGTCGTGGCCTTCCTCGCCGTGCGGGTCGTGATCGAGAGCGTCGTGCGCCCGCACTTCGCATCGACGCTCCAGGCTGAGAAAGGCGCGAACCTCGACACGGCGTGGATCGTCGACGGCCGGATGTACCACCCCTCCAGCCGCTTCTGGGAGTTCCAGCTCATCGAGACGGGCATCTACCTCGCCATGACGCTCGCCCTGCTGGGGCTGGTCGCGTGGTGGATCGACCGCCGCGTCAGCTGACGGTCACTTCTTCTTCTTGACCTTCGCGGTCACGGTGCCGGAGGCCTTGCCCTGCTGGCCCTTGGCGTTGACCGCGACGGTCTTGTACTTGTAGGTCTGCCCGGCCTTGACCTTGGTGTCGGTGAAGGCCTTGCTGCCCGCCTTGAGGGTCTTTACGAGCTTGTAGTTGCCCTTGCCGTCGGCGCGGTAGACGCGGATGGACTTGGCGCCCTTGGGCGCGGTGGGGAGCGTCAGCTTGACCTTCGTGCCGCTGACGCTGGCCTTGGGGGTCTTGGGCGCGGCGGCGGGCCGGCCGTTGACCAGCCAGGTGTTCTCGATGCCGTCGCCGTCGAGGTCGGCCTGGTTCTTGGGCACCGTCGGCGGCACCGGGGTCGTGGGCGGAACCGGTGTGACGGGGGCGTCGACGACGGTCCAGGAGACGGTGTAGGCGGCCTCGCCGTCGCCAGGGAAGACCGTGAACGTGTGGGCACCGAGCGCGAGTCCGGTCACCGTGGCGCCGCCGGCGGCGCAGGGAACCTCGACGCCGTTCGGGGAGTCGATGTCGAGGCCGCAGTATGGGGTCTCGCCGGCCAAGGCACCGGTCACGGCGAAGCTGAACTCGGCGGTGCGGGCGGTCGTGGAGGCCGCGGGCTTGCCGGTGAACACGACGGTCTGGGCAGGATTCGTGGCCACGCTGACGACGGAGCTGAAGGCGCTCGCCGGCTCGATCAAGTCGTTGCCGTCCCAGACGTTGAACTGGCGGACGGCGCGCAGCTGGAAGCTGAAGTCGGTCCCGACCGGCAGCGACTTGCCGTCGTTGTCGGAGTCGATGACGAAGTGGGGGTCTCCGGACGTGCCGCGCAGGTAGCGGGACGGGTTCTGCTCACGAACGCCGTTGATCACCCGGTAGAGCTCGTAGGTCGTCCCCGACTCCTGCGTGAAGGAGAGGGCGTACTGACGCCGGCCGCCGACCGCGGTCACCGCCGGCGTGGCCGGGTCGCTCCAGGAGAAGCCGTCGATCTCTTCCGCGTCGGCGAAGAAGTCGACCGCGATGCCGCTGCTGCCGGCGCGCGTGCAACCCGTGCCCGGGCCGGTGACGACGGCGGCGACGTCCGCCTCCTCGAACGAGATGACCTCACCCTTCGGCAGCTCCGCGGTGAAGGTGCTGGCGCCCACCGTGACCGGGACGTCCGGGCGTGACCCGGCCTGCGAGACGGCGCACGGATCCGTGGCCAGGTCCTGGAACGCGTCGTCGACCTCGTGGACACCGTCCGTGCCGATCACGTCGAAGACGTACTGGCCGCGGCCGAGGAACACCTTCGTCTTGGAGAGGTCGGACGGTGTGGCGGCCGTGACCGTCAGGTGCACGGTGTTCGCCGAGGGCCCTGGATCGGTGATCTGCACCGTCGTCTCGACGGGACCGCCGTCGGGGAACGTGACGGTCGTGCCGGCCATGGCGACGGCCGGGGCCAGCGCCGTGAGGCCGATGGCGACGGATAGGGGCGCCAACACGCGCGGGAGACGAGACATGCAGAGGGTCCTTTCGGAGGAGCAGCGTGAGCCGTCGAGCGCCGCGGGTCGGCACGCCAAAAGGCGCCGGACAAGCTCGCTGCCCGGCGCCTGCTTACTCGGTCCGTTGCACTCGCCCCTTGAACTGACCGTCAGCTGCCAGACGGTCAAAGCCCCCGCCGCGCCGACGAACCTCGCGGCCGGAAAAGAAAAAGCCGCCGCGCCGGACCCGGATTCGAGTCCTGCGCGGCGGCGGTAACGAGTGGAGACGGCGGGAATTGAACCCGCGTCCGCAGTCGCGCCAAGCCGGCGTCTACGAGTGTGTTCGGTGGTCTAAATCTCGCCGCTCAGTTGCTCCACCGACAAAGGTTGTGAGCGGCCAGCCTGATCAAAAGTCCCCTCCGTCGGCTCAGGCGAGCGTCCAGAGAGCAAGCCTACTTATGACTCAGCTGATCCCGTCGTAGGCCTCGGGCGCTGAGGCTCACCTTCTAGTTTTGGCTAGACGGCGAGAGCGTACTCGTGGGCTTCATCAGCCACGAGAGCGGGATTCTTGTCCGCATTTGTTTTGTGCCGGTTTTTTACGGGGCCTCCGGCACCCCGACTCGCAACCGACCCCACGATCCGACCACGTCGAAGCCTGTCGTCCCCTGGTGTCGTGCCTGAACATTGTAGTCCCTGGATAGGGTCGGGTCCATGAGGAGTTTCGATGTCGTGGTGATCGGTGCAGGTCCGGCCGGTGAGGTGGCCGCGGGGCGGCTCGCCGAAAAGGGACTGGACGTCGCGATCGTCGAGGATCGCCTCGTCGGCGGCGAGTGCTCGTTTTGGGCGTGTATGCCGTCGAAAGCGCTGCTGCGACCGTACGAGGCGCTGGCCGAGCTCAAGCGCAATCCGGGTGCGGCGGAGGCCGTGACCGGCACGCTCGACGTCGCCGCCGTGCTGGCGCGGCGGGACGAGATCGTCCATGACATGAGCGACGACGCGCAGCTGCCGTGGCTCGAGGACCGCGGCATCACGCTCATCCGCGGTCACGCGCGGCTCTCGGGCGTGCGCAAGGTGACCGTCAACGATGAGGAGATCGAGGCCAAGCGCGCCGTCTTCCTCACGCCCGGCTCGGGGCCGCTGATGCCGCCCATCGACGGCCTGGACGCGGTCGACGGCGCGTGGACGAACCGCGACGCGACGATCGCCAAGGAGATCCCCGAGTCGATGGTGGTCATGGGCGGCGGCGTGGTCGGCGTGGAGATGTCGCAGGCGTTCCAGACGCTCGGCTGCCAGGTGACGCTGATCGAGGGCGCGCGCCGGCTGCTCCCGAACGAGGAGGAGTTCGCCTGCGTCGAGCTCACCGAGGCGCTGCGGGAGTACGGCGTCGAGATCCGCACGGGCCGCAAGGCGACCAAGGTCGAGCAGGCCGAGGACGGCATGGTGACCGTGCACATGGACGACGGCAGCACGGCCACGGGCGAGAAGCTGCTGATCGCGCTGGGCCGGCAGCCGCTGACGCAGGATGTCGGCATCGAGGTCGTCGGACTCGAACCCGGCAAGGGCGTGAAGGTCGACGCGCACATGCGCGTCCCGGGCCACGACTGGCTGTACGCACTCGGTGACGTCAACCAGCGCGCGTTGTTCACGCACATGGGCAAGTACCAGGCGCGCCTCGCCGCCGATCACCTGCTGGGCCACGACCACGTGCTCCTGCACGGCGCGGACGGGCCGCTCTCCCCGCGCGTGGTGTTCACGGAGCCGCAGGTCGCGGCGGTCGGGCACACGACCGAGACGGCGGACAAGGCGGGCCTGATCGTCGACGTGATCACCACATCGACCTCCGGGAACGCGGGCGGTTCGTTCTACGGCCGCGACGCGCCCGGCACCGTCCAGTGGCTCGTGGACCGCGAGCGCAAGATCATCGTGGGCTGCACGATGACGGGCGCCGAGATCGCCGACTTCCTGCACGCGGCGACGATCGCGATCGTGGGCGAGGTGCCGCTGTCCCGGCTGCGGCACGCGATTCCGGCGTTCCCGACCCGATCCGAGATCTGGCTCAAGCTCGACGCGTAGACAAGTTCGAGACGCGGAGGGAGCCACTTGCGCGTCTCCGACCCCCGCGTCTACCGGCGAACATACGGAGTGCAGCTTCGGCGACGCAAGCGAGTTCGTGACAATCCTCACGCTCTTTCCGCAATTTCGATAACCGTCGAACCTTTGGTACGATGCTCATCGAACTAGCCGAAGGAGTCTCGCATGACCCAGACCGCGCCCACTCCGACTGCAGCGCCCGCCACCACCAAGCCGCCGTTCCGCCGACTCGTCGTGTTCACCGGCAAGCTCTGAGGGAATACTCGCTCGGTGACCACCGGAGCCTTCGTCCGCCAGCAGAGCCAGTTCCGGGATCGCCCTGAGGGCGGCCCGGAACGCCACCACCTGTACGTTGCGCTCGCGTGTCCGTGGTCGCAACGGGCGGCGATCGTCCGGGCGGTCACCGGATTGGAGATCGGCATCAGCTACGCCCACCCGTTCCGCGACGAACGCGGCTGGGCCTTCGGCGGCGGCCGCTTCACCGACGAGATCAACGGCTTCGAGTTCCTCCAGCAGGCCTACGACGCCAGCGACCCGAGCTTCGAAGGCCGCGTCTCCGTCCCCGTGCTGTGGGACAAGCAAGAGGGCCGGATCGTCAACGACGAGTCTGCCGACATCGTCGTGATCTTCGACGAGTGGACGAACGCCGGCCTCTACCCCGAGGCCAAGCGCGCCGAGATCGACGAGCTCAACGGCTGGATCTATGACGAGTTCCAGAACGGCGTCTACCGCGCCGGCTTCAGCCGCTCACAAGCCGCCTACGACGAAGCGTTCCGCGGCGTCTTCTCCGCGCTGGACCGGATGGAGGCCATCCTGGCCGACCGCGTGTACCTCGCCGGCGACGAGATCACGCTCGCCGACTGGCGCCTGCTCCCCACGCTGCTGCGCTTCGACGCCGTCTACCACACGCACTTCCGCTGCAACGGCCGGCGCCTGATCGAGTATCCGAACCTGCTCCGCTACACCCGCGCGCTGTATTCCCAGCCGCGCGTCGCCGAGACGTTCGCGCTCGACGAGATCAAGGAGCACTACTACACGACGCACGACGAGCTGAACCCGAAGCGGATCATCCCCGCCGGTCCGCTCGACCTCGGCTTCGTCTAGCGGCGGAAGCTCCGCTCGATCTCGCGCTTCATCTCGCGATCCTTGATCGAGTGCCGCTTGTCCTTGGCGTCCTTACCGCGCCCGAGCGCGATCTCGACCTTGGCGTGGCGGCCGGAGAAGTAGAGCCGCGTCGGCACCAGCGTCAGCCCCTTCTCCTTGGTCTTGCCGATCAGCTTCTCGATCTCGCGGCGGTGCATGAGCAGCTTGCGCGGACGCTCGGGCTCATGGTTCTCGCGCGTCGCCTGCGGATACGGCGCGATGTGGACGTTGTGCAGCCACACCTCGCCGTTGTAGACGGTCGCGTAGCCGTCCTTGATGACCGCCTTCTTGTCGCGCAGGGACTTGACCTCGGTCCCGGTCAGCACCATCCCGCACTCCCACTTGTCCGTGAGGGTGTACTTGAACGACGCTTGGCGGTTTTGGGCGATATCGGCCACACCCCTATTTTGGCACGCGGGCTACTTCACGTTGAGAACGGTGCGCATGCCGGCGGCTTTGTGGCCTTCGATCGAGCAGTAGAGCTCCCAGCGACCCTTGGTGAGCTTGCCGCGCCACTCGGCGACGCCGCCGGGCAACGTCTCGGGCACGGACGCGATGCTCGCGCGAGCCGCGCCGACCTTGCGCAGCTTGAGATCGTGCGGGTCTTCGCCGCGGATCGCGAGCTGGACGATCGCGGAGCCGGGCTTGACCGACGTGCGCGAGAGCGTAAAGCGGAACTCGGTGGCTTCGACGAGCACCCGTTGCGGCGCCGCGGCCTGAGCCGGAGCGGCGAGCGCGAAGAACAACGCGACCAGAGCAAGGCGCCTCATTTGAGGATCACCGGCTTCCCGATGCCGCGCGCGTCGGGCAGGATCGCCGCGGGATCGACGCCGAACCAGTCACCGCACAGCGCGCCGTAAAGCCCACGGAAGTCGGAGGTGGCGCGCAGGTTGCCGGCCGCGTCGAGCTTGTCCACGCCGGGGAACTCGCCGATCATCCGGCCCGCGGCGCGCGTGCCGATCAAGAACCCGACGCCGGCGGCGCCGTGGTCGGTGCCCGAGCCGTTCTCGGCCGCGCGACGCCCGAACTCCGACCACACGAGCACGAGCACGCGGTCGGCGAGCCCGCGGGCCTCGATGTCGCGCTGGAAGGCGAGCAGCGAGTCGAACGTGAGCTGGAGGTTCTTCGGCATCGTCTCCTCCTGGTTCGCGTGCGTGTCCCAGGTGCCGGGAGCGCGGACGGAGGCGGCGCGGATGGGCAGGCCCGCGGCGAGCATCGCGGCGAAGCCGGCGAGGCGCTTGGGGAACGGGTCAGCGGTCTGCGGGTAGGCGGCGGCGGGCGCGTAGAGCGGCTTGCCGTCCTGGCCGAGCGGCGCGAGCGCGTCGCGCACGGTGCCGGCGAACGCGGCGGCGCGCGCGGCCTGCGCGATCGCGGGGTCGCTCGAGCCCTGCAAGGAGCGGCCGATCTGCGTGAACGCGGGCACGGCCAGCTCGTCGGCGGGCCCCCACGCGCCCGGCGCCCAGAAGCCGAATTCCTCCGGCTTGGCGATCGCCGCGACCGGGTTGCGGGCGGTGGCGAGCGCGGGTGCGAGCTGGCCGTCGAGCGCCACGCCCTGGAGCGGGTTGTCGGCGACTCCGACGCGGTCGAGCACGCGGCCGAGCCAGCCGGTGCGCAGGTTCGCGTCCAGCGCGCCGACCTCCCAGAAGTGACGCGAGGTGAAATGCGACTGGTCCGCGCCGGTGTAGCCGACGGCGGGCAGGACGGAGACCTTGCCCTCGGCGTGCAGGTCGGCGAGCGCGTTGACGGACGGGTGCCAGCGCAGGCGCGGGTCCTCGGTGAAGGCGCGTCCGTCGCGCAGTGCGAGCTTCGGGCGCAGCCGGCGGTAGGTGGCGTCCTCGACCGGCGCGAGCACGGACAGGCTGTCGACGCCGCCGTCGAGGAAGACGTTGAGCAGCACGGTGTTGCCGGCCGCGGCGCTCTGGGCCTGCGCGACGCCCGTCTCGAAGGCCGGGAGCTGCCCCAGCTTGCCGGCGCCGTAGACCGCGAGGCCGAGGCCGGCCGAGCGCAGCAGGAACGAGCGGCGGGAGAGCCCGGTGCCGGCGGGCTCGGGCATGCCGGGCTCGATCGCGGGAAGGCCCGCGGAGGCGCGAGCGTGCTCGGTGCAGCAGGTCTGAGAGCTCATGAGGTGAGGTAGTCGGGAGAGGTGGCGACGAGCATGCGGAGCGCGTTCAGTGCGAGCACGGGATAGGTGTCCTTCTTCCAGTCCGCGTCCGCGGTGGCGAGGGTGTCGGCGGCGTACCGCTCGAGACCGGCACGGACGGGCCCGGAGAGCTGCGCGCCGAGGAACGCGGCGGCCTGCGTGACAAGCTCCGCCGGGTCGGCGGGCGCGGTGTGCTCGTCCGGATCGAGCCGGGCGGGCTCGCAGATGTACTGGGACATCTGCCAGCGCGCACGGAACGTCGCCGTGTCCAGCCAACGCGTGTCGTCCCAGCCGGAGACGTTCGGCGGCAGGAACAGATACTGGCCGGCGGCCTCGCACGTCCACACCCACGCGGCGGTGTCGATCCCGCGCCCGACCGCGCGCAGCATGCCCGCGCACTGCACGACGGGCGGCTTGACCATGCGCCGGCCGGCGGCGTAGAGGTCGGGGTGCGCGAGGATCGCCTCGAGCACCGGACGCACCTCACGGCCCGACTTCACGTACAGCTTCGCGAGCTGCTTGCACGTGGCCGGTGACGGTCGGCCGGGGATGAAGTAGCCCCAGAGCTTCGTGACGAAGAACTCGGGGTGGCGGCGGTGGCGCGTGACGAGCCTGACACCCTCCTGCCACGTGAACTTGCCCTTCTTGCCGTAGATCCGTTTGGTCTTTGGGTCGTGCAGCTTCTTCTCGAAGCGGAAGCGCTTGGGGCCCGAGTCCGTCCAGTCGTTGGCGAAGCCGGTCAGCGCGCGGGCCAGCTGGCGCACGTCGCCCTCGGTGTAGCCGTTGCCCGCGCCGAGGCAGAACAGCTCCTGCAGCTCGCGGGCGTAGTTCTCGTTCGGGCTCCAGACGTTGTTGGACGTGCCGTTGAGCCACAGCAGCATCGCCGGGTCCTTCGTCACGTCGAGCGTGAGCTGCTCGAAGTTGCCGAGCGCGTGACGGCGCAGCAACGCGTTGTGTCGCAGCATCAAGCCCTGGTTGGAGCCGGCTTTCGACGTGGCGAACCAGTCGTGCCAGATCAGCGTCATGCGCTCGACGAGCGGCGCCTCGGTGCGGACCATCCGGTCCAGCCACCACAGGTGATCGTGACCCCACGCGTCGCGCGGCGCGAGCGGCGCGCCCTCGACGACCGGGTTGGGCCCGACGAGCCGCTTGCTCTTCGGCCGCGTCAGCGAATGGATCGCGCCGCGCAGGCCGAGCTTGGCCAGCTCCGCCGCCTGCCCCGGCTTCGGACCGAACCCCGCCCGCCACAGCAAACGCGTCGCCTGCGCTTCACCGAAAGACCCCTTGTACGCAGGAACCGCCACGAAGTGTTCCATCGGTTCCCCATCGCTCCAACTAAAGGGTCAGGGCCCTGGGGTCGGGGTAGGGCCGCCATATGCCTGACAACAGAGGGGTTGCCTACATGGGCCCCGGGGAGGTCGAGGTCCAGACCATCGACTTCCCGAGCTTCACCGTCCAGGATGGCCCCGGTGTGCCGGAGGAGAACGTCGGCCGCGAGTGCCACCACGGGGTGATCCTCCGGATCGTCTCCACCAACATCTGTGGCTCGGATCAGCACATGGTCCGCGGCCGCACGACCGCGCCCGAAGGCCTCATCCTCGGGCACGAGATCACCGGCGAGGTGGTCGAGAAGGGCCGGGACGTCGAGTTCCTCGACGAGGGCGATCTCGTGTCCATTCCGTTCAACATCGCCTGCGGGCGCTGCCGCAACTGCAAGCAGCAGGACACCGGCATCTGCCTCACCGTGAACCCCGAGCGGCCCGGCGCGGCGTACGGCTACGTCGACATGGGCGGCTGGGTCGGCGGCCAGGCCGAGTACGTGATGGTCCCGTACGCGGACTTCAACTGCCTCAAGTTCCCCGACAAGGCGCAGGCGATGGAGAAGATCCTCGACCTGACGATGCTGTCGGACATCTTCCCCACCGGCTTCCACGGCTGCGTGACGGCGGGCGTGAAGCCCGGGAGCACCGTCTACGTCGCGGGCGCGGGTCCGGTCGGCCTCGCGGCGGCGCATTCCGCCCAGCTGCTGGGCGCGGCGGTCGTGATCGTCGGCGACCTCGTCGAGGCGCGCCTGAAGCAGGCCGCGTCGTTCGGCTGCGAGACGATCGACGTCTCCAAAGGCGACCCGAAGGACCAGATCGAGCAGATCCTCGGCGTGCCGGAGGTCGACGCCGGCGTCGACGCGGTCGGCTTCGAGGCCCACGGCCACGGCGAGCACGCGCAGGACGAGCTGCCCGCGACCGTGCTCAACAGCCTGATGGACCTCACGCGCGCGGGTGGCAAGCTCGGCATCCCCGGGCTCTACGTCACGGGTGACCCGGGCGCCTCCGACGACGCCGCGAAGGAAGGTTCGCTCTCGATCCGGATCGGCCTCGGCTGGGCGAAGTCGCACAGCTTCGCGACCGGCCAGTGCCCGGTGATGAAGTACCACCACGGCCTGATGCAGGCGATCCTCAGCGATCGCGCGCAGATCGCCAAGGCCGTCAACGCCCAGGTGATCTCGCTCGACGAGGCCCCGCAGGGCTACAAGGACTTCGACAAGGGCGAGTCGGTGAAGTTCGTGATCAACCCGAACGGGCTGGTCAAGGCTTAGAGCTGGACCGGTAGGAGGTCGACGCGTCCGCGCGGCGCGTCGATCTTCTCCACCTGCACGGTGACCTCGTCGCCGAGGCGGATGCGCTTGCCGGTCTTGGTGCCGACGAGCATCGTCTCCTGCTCGTTGAGCTCCCACCAGTCGTCTGAGAGCCGGCGTACGGGCAGCAGACCCTCGTAGCCGTCGAAGGCGACGAACGCGCCCGCGCCGATCAGGCCGCGTACCTCGCCGGTGAACTCGCGCTGGAAGCCGCCGCTCTTGAAGAGCTCGGACTCGAGCAGGAAGGCCCGGGCAACGTTGTCGGCGGCGCGCTCGATCGTCATCGCGTCGCGCTCGCGCTGCGAGCACCACTCGGCGGCCGCCTCGAGGTCGGTCGCGCGCACGGTCGCCTCCGGGAAGCCGATCGCGTTCAGCAGCGCGCGGTGGCAGATCAGATCGGGATAGCGGCGGATCGGCGACGTGAAGTGGCAGTACCGCTCCGAGCGCAGGCCGAAGTGGCCGAGGTTGCGGGCCGAGTAGCGCGCCTGCTTCAAGGAGCGCAGGATCAGCGACGTGTAGGTGGGACCGTGGACCTTGCGCGCCGCCTCTTCCACCAGCTCACCGGCCTGCGTGGCGGTCAGGTGCTCGGGCGCGGGCGGCGTCGGTAGACCGAGCGACGCCAACTGGTCGAGCAGGCGCTGCACGCGCGCCGGGTCAGGCGGCTCGTGCACGCGGAACACGCCTGCGAGCTTGCGCTTCTCCAGCAGGTCCGCGACCGCCTCGTTGGCCGCGATCATCAGGAACTCGATCAGCTCGTGCGACTCGGTGCTCTCGCTCGCCTCGACACCCGCGACGTGCCCGTCGCGGGAGAAGTCGAACTCGGGCTCGGTCGACTCCACGGCCAGCGCGCCACGCGCCGCGCGCTTCTCGGCCAGCGCCCGAGCCACGCGACGCGCCGCGGTCAACCCGGCGGGACCGGACTCGCCGGCCGCGAACAACGCGTCCACCTCGGGATACGAGAGCCGCGCATCCGACCGGATGAGCGAACGATGGAACGCGGTGCGGCGCACACTCGCGCCCTCGAACTCGAGCTCGACGGTCACCGCCATCCGATCCTGCCCGGGCACCAGCGAGCACGCCCCGTTGGACAAGGCCTCGGGCAGCATCGGCTCCACGAGCCCGGGCACGTAGACCGATGTCCCGCGCCGGAACGCCTCGCGGTCCACCGCCGACCCGGCGGGCACGAACGCCGACACGTCCGCGATGTGCACCCATACGCGCACGGCGCCGTCCTCGGATTCCTCCGCGGAGATCGCGTCGTCGAAGTCCCGCGCGCTCGGCGGATCGATCGTGAACGTCGGCAGGTCGCGCAGATCGCGGCGCCCCTGCGTGGACGGCGTCGCTTCCCGCGCCTCGCGCTCCACCAGCGGATCGAAGCGCCGCCGCAGCCCCCGCTGCAGCATCAAACCTTCCAGCACGTCGCGAGCGACGTCCGGGCGTCCGAGCCGGCGCACCACCCGCAGCCGTCGCCCATTCGCCTGCCCCACTTCGACGAGATCACCGACGCCCTCGCGGCGCGGCTTCTCCACCTCCATACGCGGCCCGGGCTCGAAGAGCGGCGAGACCGCGTACTGCTTGCCGTGCTTTTCCAGGACGCCGACGAGCGTCAACCCGCGGCCACCGTCGCCAGCGCCTTGTCCAGCGCCTCGTCCTTCTCCGTCTCCGGATTGTCGGAGGCCTGGATCTCCGGCGTGATGCCGGCGCCCTTCTTCACGCCGCCTCCGCCGAGGTTGCGCCCGGTCGGCGTGAAGTACTCGCCCACCGTGATGTCCAGCGCGCCGCCGTTGTCCAGCCGCATGATCTCCTGGAACACGCCCTTGCCGTACGTGCGCGTGCCGACGATCTTGGCGCGCTTACGGTCCTGCAGCGCACCCGCGACGATCTCCGATGCCGACGCAGAGCCCTCGTCGACCAGCACGACGACCGGGATGTCCGCCGCGATCGCGCCGCCCGTCGCGTTGTACTTGCGCTCGGCCCGCGCGCGGCCCTTGGTGGACACGACGCGCCCGTCCTTGAGGAACACCGAAGCGACCTCGACCGCCTCGTTCAGGAGCCCGCCGCCGTTGTGGCGCAGGTCGAACACGACGCCCTTAGCACCGTTCTTCAGCTCCTCCTTGACGGCGCGATCCACATCGTCGCCCGAGCCCGACGTGAAGCCGGCGAGCTGCACCCACGCGATCTTCTTCCCGCCCGACTCCTCGATCTGGCTCTGCACGATCGGGATGTCCACCTTCGCGCGCTTGAGCTTGAGGGTGCGCCCGTCTTTGAGGCCCAGCGTCACCTCGGTGCCCGCGGGCCCCTTGATGAGCGTGGTCGACTCCTGAGAGCTCTTGCCCTTCAGCGACTTGCCGTTGACGCTCGTGATGACGTCCCCGCGCTTGAGGCCGCCCTCCTTGGCCGGTGAGCCGTCGTAGACCTGCTCCACGCGCAGCCCGTCGTCAACCGCCGTCACGCTCATCCCGACGCCCTCGAAGGCGCCCTCGGTGTCGAGCTGAAACGCGTGGTACTCCTTGGGCGAGAAGTAGTGCGAGAACTGGTCGTCCAGCGACTCGACCGCCTTCTCCAGCGACGTGTCCAGCAGCTGGTCGCGGTCCACCTTGCGGTAGTAGTCGGCCTCGATCTTGTCAACGGCCTCCTCGTACAGGCGCCCGTTGCTGTCGGCGACGAGCGTGTCGCGCGCGAAGCCCGGAAGCCAGTCGGGATGGCCGCCCAGCCAGACGCCGAGAATCAGCGCGAGCGGGACGAAGAGGATGAGGAGAGCGGTGCGGAGCCTTCGCATGGACCGCGCCCACGGTACTGCGCGTTGTGTCAGGTGACGCTAAGCGTTGCGGTCGAGCTCGAACCACACGCACGTCCGTTCGCCGCGCTCCACGGCCCAACGGGACGACACGGCGTCCGTGAAGTGCAGGCCCCACCCGCGCTCGTTGCCGGCATCGGCGCGACGCGGGGCCCAGTCAAAACCCGGGCCTCCATCCAGCACCTCCACCCGGAGGCGCTCCGGAGCAAGGTCCACGCGCACCTCCACCTCGCTGTCGTCGCGCCCGTGTTCCACCGCGTTGGCGACCAGCTCCGAGGTGAGGAGCCGGGCGTCGTCGAGCTGGCCCGACGGCAATTCGGCACCTAGCCGCGCGATCAGTTCGCGGGCATGCGCCGCGGCTGAGGGTGATTTTGGGAAGCTTTCCGAGTAGAACATGGGCCGTTGACGGGTACAGCCGTACCCGCAAGGAACGTCATGCTCCCATTTAAAGTCGAAAGACAGCAGAACAATGGCAAGGTCCGGATCGTGATCCGGGGTGAGCTGGACATGGAAACGGGACCTCGGGCGGAGGAGGAGCTTCGACGCGCCGAGAATGACCAACCTGGCGTGTTGGTACTCGATCTGCGTGAGGTGACGTTCTTCGACTCCACCGGGCTGCAGATCGTCCTGGACGCCGACGTCCGCGCCCGCGAGGAAGGGCGGACGTTCATCGTCCTCGCCGGCGACGGCGAGCCGCGACGCGTCATGGAACTCGCCGACGTGATCGGCCGGCTCAACCTCGAGGAGTAGGGCGTGGAGCTGGATCTCGCCGGCACGGGCTTCCTGCTGACCGATCCGCGGCTCGACGACCACCCGATCGTCTACGTCAACGACCCGTTCCTGGAGATGACGGGCTACGCGGCCGACGAGGTGATGGGCCGCAACTGCCGGTTCCTACAGGGCGAGGACACCGACGAAGCGGCGATCGACGAACTGCGACGCGCCATCGCCGACGAGCGGCCCGCCACGGTCGAGCTCGTCAACTACCGCAAGGACGGCACGCCGTTCTGGAACCAGGTCCACATCAGCCCCGTGCGTGACGGTGAAGGCCGGCTCGTGCACTTCGTGGGCGTCCAGGTCGACGTCACCGCCCGGCGTGCCGCCGCGGTGGCGCAGCGGCGCTCGACGTTCCTCGCCGACGCCGGCCCGTTGCTCGACGCGTCGCTCGATCTCGAGTCCACGCTCGACGCGGTGACCCGCCTGTCCGTGCCGTTCCTGGGCGACGTCTGCATCGTGGAGGAGATCCGTCACGACGAGGTGCACCGCCTTGCCGCCACCGGCGGGGACCAACGCGCACGGCGTGCCGTTCGCCCCGATGACCCGCTCGTGCGCGCGGTCAGCAGCGGGCGCTCGGAGATCGTCACCGCGGACGTGTGGTTCGACCGGCCGGCGACCGCCATGATCGTGCCGCTGAAGGCCCGCGGGACGATCCGGGGCGCGGTCGTCTTCGCGACGCTGTCGCACGGGCGCCAGTACGGCGATCAGGATTTGTTGCTGGCCGAGGACCTCGCGCGCCGCGCCGCACTCGCGATCGACAACGCGCGCCTGCACGAGAACCTGGGGACGGTCGCGCGTTCGCTCCAGCAGGGACTGCTCCCGCAGCGGCTGCCGTCGCTGCCAGGCATGGACCTCGCGGCGCGTTACCGCCCGGCGGGAGACGGGAGCCTGATCGGCGGCGACTTCTACGACGTGCTCCCGCGCAAGGACGGGCTCGATCTCGTGATCGGCGACGTCACCGGCAAGGGCGCCCGCGCCGCGGCGTTGACGGCGCAGGTCCGCCACACGCTCCGGACCGCCGCGCAGTACGAGGACAGCCCCAGCCGCGTGCTGGACGTCGTCAACCGCACGCTGCTGGGGGAGCGCGGCGAAGGCGGCGGGCGTTACTGCACGGTCGCGCTGGCCCGCCTGGAGCTCAACGGCTCCACGCGCGCGACCGTCTGCTGCGCCGGGCACCCGATGCCGTTCGTGATGCGGCGCGGCGGCGACGTCGAGCCTGTCGGCAAGCCCGGTTCCGTACTCGGCTGGGTGCCGGACCCCAAGCTCCTCGACGTGACCTTCGAGCTCAATGAGCAGGAGTCGCTCGTGCTGTTCACCGACGGCGTGACGGAAGCGCGAACGACCGGCGACCAGTACGGGCTCGCCGGCCTCACAGAGCTGCTGCGCGCGGCGGCGCAGGAGGACGCGTCAGCGATCGCGGCGCGCGTGGACCGCGCCGCGGCACACGCTGGGGCGCGCCGCGACGACGTGGCGGTCTTGGTGGCTAGACGCGTAGGAACTTCCGCAGGCTGAGGCCGGAGCCCAGCGCGGAGACCGACACGGCGGCCAGCAGCAGCAGGCCGATCAGCAGCGGGAAGTCGATCGTGTCCGGCGCCGCGATCAACGCGAAGTCGGCGGCGAGTGGGTCGACGACGGCGATCTTGACCACCGCGAGCAGCAGGATCGCGACCACGCCGCCCACGATCCCGACGATCACGCCCTCGAGCACGAACGGCCAGCGGATGAACCAGTCGGTCGCGCCCACGAGCTTCATGACCTCGACCTCGCGCCGGCGGGCGTAGAGGGAGAGGCGGATCGTGTTGGCGATCAGCAGCATCGACGCCACGCCGAGCAGGCCGGCGAGCAGCGCCATCGTGATCTTCACCACGTTCGTGACCGCGAGGATCTTGTTCGTGTCCTCTTCGCGGTTGCGGACCTCGTCGATCGCGGGATCGACGACCGTGCGACCGCCGCCGGCCGCCTCAGGCGCCAGCGCGTCGCGGATCTTGCCGATGTCGTCCGGGTTGGTCGGCGTGATGCGGAACGTGTCCGGCAGCGGGTTGGACCCGAGCAGCTCGTACGCCTTCGGGTTGCGCTTCTTCTCGGTCGCGTAGGCCTGGTCCTTGGAGATGAACTCGACCTTGCCGATCATCGGCTCGGACTTGAGCAGGCGGTCGACGCGGTCGATGTCCGCCTTCTTCGCGTCCGTCTTGAGGTAGACGTCGGCGATGACCTTGCCGCGGACCTCGTTGGCCGCGCCGGTCGTGGCCTGCACGACCGGGATGAAGACGCCGAGCACGAGCACCGTGACGAGCACCGTGGCCATGGCGGCGAAGCTCGGGATCGCGTTGCGCTTGAGCGCCCGCAGCGCCTCGCGCAGGAAGAAGACGGGCCTCATCCCTGGGCGCTCCGCATCCGGATCGCGAACTCGCGCGTGGACTCGCTGGCCGCGTACGCCGCGGACTGCTCGTCACGGACGATCCGGCCGTCGGAGAGCTCGATCACGCGGCGGCGCATCTTGTCCACCATCGACACGTCGTGCGTGGCCACGAGGACCGTGGTGCCGGTCTGGTTGATCCGGTAGAGCAACTGCATGATCCCGATCGACGTCTCGGGATCGAGGTTGCCGGTCGGCTCGTCCGCGATCAGCAGCGGCGGGTGGTTCACGAACGCACGGGCGATCGCCACGCGCTGCTGCTCGCCACCGGAGAGCTGGTCGGGGTAGTTGTGCAGCTTGGTGCTCAGACCGGTCAGGCGCAGGATGTCCGGCACCTTGTCGCGGATCTCGCGGCGACCGCCGCCCGTCACCTGCAGCGCGTACGCGACGTTCTCGTACACGGTCCGGTTCGGGAGCAGCTTGTAGTCCTGGAAGATCACGCCGAGGTTGCGGCGGTAATACGGCACGCGGGGGCGCGGGATCTTCGTCAGGTCGCGGCCGGCCACGCGGATCTCGCCCGCGGTGGCCTCCAGCTCCTTGATGAGGAGCTTCATCGCCGTCGACTTGCCGGAGCCGGAGTGTCCGACGAGGAAGACGAACTCACCCGGGAAGATGTCGAAGGAGATCCCGTCCAGAGCGTGGTCCGTGGCGCTGTAGCGCTTCTCCACGTTGCTGAAGGAGATCACCGCACCGGTGGCCGGCGCGTGCGGGGCAGAGCTTCTATGGGCGCCTTCGCGTGAGCGGCGGCGGCGCAGATGTCGTTCGGTTGCAGCCATGGGGCGTCCTCGTCGAGGGTACGGCGAGGTGTTCGATTGGAACGCAAGGTTCCCTGCAACGTGTGTTGAGTACGCTGAATCGACCATGGCGCGCATCGAGTCCTCATCCCTCCCGAACGGCCTGCCGCTGCACCGTGTCGAGCTCCCGACAAGGTCGACGACGATCCTCGTCGCCTTTGACGCGGGCGCGCGCACGGAGCGGGCCGAAGAGAACGGGATGGCCCATTTCTTGGAGCATCTCGTCTTCAAGGGCGGGCAGAAGTACGACGACTACCGCAAGGTCAATCAGACCGCGGAGACGATGGGCGCCGTGCTCAACGCGTACACGTCGCACGACCTCGTGGCCTTCCACATCACGTGCCGCGCGGAGGTCGCCACCGAGGCGATCGACCTGCTGACGGACTTCGTCGGGCGCCCCAAGCTCGACGCCGAGGAGCTCGACCGCGAGCGCGGCGTCGTCATCCAGGAGATCGCCCGCGCGCACGACCAGCCGTCGGTGATCGCCGAGCATTTGATCGACCGCGCCGCCTTCGGCGACCATCCGCTCGGCCGGCCCGTGCTGGGGCCGGAGGAGCACCTGCGCGACACCTTCACGCGCGACGGCATCCTCGCCTTCCGGCGCCGCCAGTGGGTCGGCTCGCGCGGTGGCGCGTTCCTCGTCGGCAACCTGGAGCACCTGCCCGAGAACTCCGAGATGGCGGAGCTGTTCGGCCGCTTCCCGTCGATCTCGGGCAA
Organism: Solirubrobacter taibaiensis; assembly: GCA_027587225.1. Lineage (GTDB taxonomy): Bacteria > Actinomycetota > Thermoleophilia > Solirubrobacterales > Solirubrobacteraceae > Solirubrobacter > Solirubrobacter taibaiensis. The sequence continues at coordinate 1,604 of JAPDDQ010000059.1, read as the reverse complement.
CGGCCGCGCCGAACCGGCGCCCGAGTTCGCCCCGACCACGCTGGTGGAGACGCGCGAGTCGGCGCAGTCGCACCTGCGGATGTCCTACCGGCCGTCGATCGACCCGCGCTCGGGTGCCGACCGCGCCGCGCTGGCCGTCTACTCGACACTGCTGGGCGGCTCGATGGGCTCGCGCCTGTTCGACGAGATCCGCGAGCAGCGCGGCCTGGCCTACAGCGTCTACGCGATCGACCACTCGTTCGCCGACGTGCCGATCCTGCAGCTCTCGGCGGGTCTCGATTCGAGCAAATGTGTCGAAGCGTTCACACGGATGCGCGAGATCGTGGACGAATTGCGGACCGACGGGCCGAGCGAGGAAGAGGTCGAGCGCGCACGCGCGTACGCGGCCGGCCGGCGCGTCCTGGCGTTCGAGAACACGAACGCCGTCGCACGCCACGCGGCGCAGCAGACCGTGGTTTTCGGCCAGGACATCGACCCCGACAAGGCCATCGAAGCGCTCGACGCGGTCACCTACGAGCAGGTCGTCGAAGTCGGTCGCGGCATCTCCGAATCGCTGTCGGTGGCCTGCGTCGGCCCCCACGAACAGTCCGAGTTCTCATAACTAGCCTTGCCGTCGGTGGTTGCGTCGTCCACAATGGGTCGTGGGTGACCAGCTTCGACGAGCTCAATCACCGCGAGCTCGAGCGCTACGTGCGCCGAGTCTCGGATCGGTGGCCCCTGGACCGCGCGCTGCTCGGCGGCGCGCGGGTGGCTGACCTGCGCGGTGCCGGTCCGCAGCGTGAGCGCGGGCCCGAGTACGTGATCGTGCTCGTCAGCGAGCACTTCGACGGCGTGCCGTGGCTCGAGCGCGTGTACGTCACCGGCACGCTGTGGGACGCCTACGAGATGGGCGCCCCCGCGGACATGCACGCCTACACGCGCGCCGAGTTCGAACGCCGCCGCGAGAACCTCCCCGCCGTCCGTGACGCGGCGGAGTGGGGTCTCGAACTGCTGCCCGAACACGCGTAGTCGAACCGGTTCGCCGCGCGCTGCGTATTGCGGCGTGGGGGAATGGCGGTTCTACTTCGCACGCAGTCGGATGAGCGGTTGGTCGCGCTGGCGCGCGCCGGGCACGAGCGGGCGTTCGAGGTCATCGTGCAGCGCTACCGCGGGCTGTTGCTGCGGTCGGCGCGACGCTACCTGAGCGACGCGCGGGCCGAGGACGCGGTCCAACAAGCGTTCCTGGCGGCTTGGAGCGCATTACAGCGCGGCGACGAAGTGCGTGATCTGCGGCCCTGGCTGTACCGGATCGTCCACAACACGGCGCTCAACGCGCTGCGCGCGTCGGGCTACGACTACGCGGAGCTCCCCGAGGGCCTGGCCATGTCGGTTGATGAGGTGGAGCGGCGTGAGGACGCGCGCGACGCGCTGTCCGGGCTGGCCGCGCTGCCGCAGCGCCAGCGCGAGGCGCTGCTGCGGGTCGCGGTCGAGGGCAGGCCCCAGGGCGAGGTGGCGCGCGAGCTGGGCGTGAGCGAGGGCGCCGTGCGCCAGCTCGTGCACCGCGCGCGGCTGACGCTGCGCGCCGCGGCGACCGCGGTCGTGCCGCTGCCGCTGGCGAGCTGGGC
>JAPDDQ010000619.1 GCA_027587225.1 Solirubrobacter taibaiensis | reverse complement strand
CTTTTTAAAAAGGTAAGTTGACTAGACTCTGTGGGGTTTTTGCTTCCAAAGGCTAAGTCTATCGCTACTGCTCAAGGTTACAGTGCACCATCATCACTCGCAGGCACTATCTCAAACCGGCTAAAATTCGATATGGGCTTTCCAGTATTATAAAACCTGTAAATAAAAACCCCTATAAGTTACATTCGAAGTTTGTATCTAATCATAAAAACGTCAAATGTTTCCTTCTAGGGGCTACCAATATTTATGATTAATAGAAAATCTAGAGTTTAATGTTTTTCCAATCAGAAAAACCAGATATAAACAATTAACCCCACTATAATCACGAAAATGAATAACTAACCTTGTCTATCCTAGTTCCATATTAAAAAGAAAGTTTTCAAATAACTCCAATTCAAATTTATCCCTCGTCTTTAAATACTCTTTCTTTTTCTCAATGATTTGTTCTAGCATCTCTTCTTTATTTAATAACAAGGCTAATCCAATAGCATTTTGTGCTCGCGTCCCATCAAATATTGTCCCTATTAATCCAGCCTCATCATCATCTCTTACACATAAATCAAATACATTTTCCATAT
>JAPDDQ010000618.1 GCA_027587225.1 Solirubrobacter taibaiensis | reverse complement strand
GTGGGATTCTATGATAAAAAAAGAAAACAGTGTATTTTATATCTCCTTCTTGCTAACAACATTATTCATTATATGGGGAATTACCCCAGCAAGTTGGATACAAGGCTACGATTTACAAAGTGTTACATCTTCTTTAAACTCATTTATCCTCAATAAATTTGGATGGTTTTACTCTCTACTTATGACTACAATGATTATTTTGGCTGCTTATTTAGCATTTTCCAAGTACGGTTCTATTCGTCTCGGTAAAGATGGAGAAAAGCCAAAATATAATTATCCATCTTGGCTATCCATGTTGTTTGGGGCAGGAATGGGAATTGGACTCCTCTTTTATGGAATCGCTGAACCGATTTCACATTTTACAGATCCGTTAACAGGAAAAGCAGGTACAGAAGAAAGCGCCAAACTCGCTATGCAATATTCATTTTTCCACTGGGGACTCTTTCCGTGGTCACTATACGCAATGGTCGCTTTAACAATTGCATATTTCACATTCCGCAAACAAAAAGGTAGCACTATCGGGGCTACAGTTACTCCATTATTTAATCGATCGAAAAATTCTCGTATCGGAAAAACAGT
>JAPDDQ010000617.1 GCA_027587225.1 Solirubrobacter taibaiensis | reverse complement strand
TATTATGAGTATCCTACTTTATATTTTCTAATGTATGTATTTTTAAATAGTTTATACGGTGCAGTTTTTTCGACTTTAGCTTTATCAGTTTCGTTTTTTATAAAACGAGTTTATTTTGTTTATTTAGTTCCATTTATTTTACATATTTTTTGGCTTGGTATTGGAAAAGGGATTCTCAATCCTAAAGATTATTTAATTAAAGATTTTGGCTTTTTTGAATTACAAATTTTTCTTAGTGTACTGTTATGTATTTGGTTTTGTTCTGTAGTTCTTTATTTACGGGGGAGTAGGAAGCATGTTCTTTTATAATGTTATGAAAGAAACTATAAGGATGAAATATGTTTGGTTAAGTATTCTCTTTTTACTTAATGTCAGTATCATTGGTTGTTTGTTCAATTATTTTGAAACCGGAATTATAAAAGAGAAAATGAACGAATTGGAAGTTTTGTATAAGGTTATGTCGTTTTATAATTTATCGACTATATTTATTCCTTTAACTATCGTTTTTTCTGTATATTCTATGTCGAATTTTTTTAGTATTTATGTTGTTTACAGAGTGAATAATGTATTGAAATTAGTT
>JAPDDQ010000616.1 GCA_027587225.1 Solirubrobacter taibaiensis | reverse complement strand
ATAATTGCTTGCAAACGATCTGTACCATTTGCTTGCATCATAAACTGTTGACACAATTGCACCATAACAACTTCTAAGAAAATACGCGGATGATTTGTCCACTTCATTTCCTGTTGTCCCTTACTAAGGGTATGAATAATCTCATAGATCACTTCCGGTTGCATTTCTTCACTCAACTTACGGAATTGATCATCTACAATTACTCGTTCCAACATATGTTCTAGTTGTGGTGAAGTTTGATATAAAAGCATATCACGATAATAGTAAATGAAATCCTCCATAAAACGAACTGGATCCTTCCCTTTACTCATCATTTCATCTATGATTTGCAATGCTCTTGATACATCATTTTCACGTATGCACTCTACTAAATTGCCTAAGTATTGCTGAGAAACAGATCCTGTTACGGCCAATACATCTTCTGTCGTAACAATCTCATCACTATAAGATATAGCCTGATCAATAAGACTAAGCGCGTCACGCATACCACCTTCGGCAGCACGCGCAACAATTTGTAATGCTTCACCTTCCACTTGCGTACCTTCATTTGTCACGACCGTTGATAATCTCTCAACAATAT
>JAPDDQ010000615.1 GCA_027587225.1 Solirubrobacter taibaiensis | reverse complement strand
CGTCTGGCGCGTCACCTGCATCGCCTTTCCCATTTCAACTTGTGTTATATGATTTTGCTTTCTTAACTCTTTTATTTTATTTTTCACACCCATAGGATCCACCTTCAAAAGTAAAGATATCTTTACTTTAATTATAAATATTTTCCAGTTATAAGTAAAGATATCTTTACAAATTTTAGAAAAATGTTTCATTGAACATCTACTCTAACAAAGTACAAGAGTAATTCAATTTATATCAGCGCAACTCCATTTATATCGGCGATTTTCCAAATATATCGACATCCGTAGCGCTACTATAATCATAAGAAAAAGCTGTCCCCAAATACCTTCGGGAACAGCTTTCTCCTCTACTACATAAATCCTAACGCATATACAAGAACGTATCCAAGAACCGATAAGCAAACCGAGCCAATCAGCCCTGCCACGAATGCTTTACTTCCTAATTTACGGAACGTTTTAAACTCTACATTTAAACCGAGCCCTGCCATCGCCATTGCGATAAGCATGTAAGCAAGAACAACAATGTATCCCGCAACAACTTCTGGAATAATCCCGAGCGAATGCACTGCACTCATCGCTA
>JAPDDQ010000614.1 GCA_027587225.1 Solirubrobacter taibaiensis | reverse complement strand
CACGTCCACCTTGGACCGTGGAAATACGGGCAAAAATTGGTGTTGGCTTAGTTGTATCTGACAGGAATTGCGCTTTAGTCCATTTCTCATTGCCTTTATAAGCTTCAAAATAACCATGTGCGCCAAAACCTCGAGCATGCACAACCCGCTCTGGAATACGTTCACGATCAAAATGGATCAATTTATCTCGCAATAGAAAATCTTCAAGTAAAGTTGGTCCACGGTCACCAATTTTTAGACTATTTTGATTATCTAATACTGGAACACCTAATGAACTTGTAAGAGTCTTACCTTTAGGATCGACATAACTTTCCTGTTCAAATTGGGCAATTTTAGAGTTGTCGTTATTGAGTGGCTTACTCATTATATTTTCCTCATTTATATTGTTAGATAAGGCTGAAAGATTTAGATTGGTAGTCTTATAGTTATAAAAATCTTATCTGATAATTAATAATCTTCTTTTAGCTAATACCTATTCACAACATTAAAACAACAATCGAAATATCTAAGTAGTTATGCGCTATTGATTCAAATCGTATTGAGATAACTATATTTGAAAACCCTAAAAAATTGAGGCATT
>JAPDDQ010000613.1 GCA_027587225.1 Solirubrobacter taibaiensis | reverse complement strand
AAAGCAGTCACAACCCAATTAGAATTTTTGCATCAACATATTGGAGTGATGTAAATGATTATAGTCTGTAGTTCATGTGGTGCAAAAAATCGTGTGCCAGAAGAGAAATTAAGTACGCATCCAAGTTGTGGTAAATGCCATCAGCCATTATTACCACAACAACCTATTGAATTGAATGAACAAAATTTCAGTAATTTTATTTCTAATACTGATTTACCTGTATTGATTGATTTGTGGGCAGAATGGTGTGGCCCATGCAAAATGATGGCTCCACATTTTGCTCAAGTTGCAACCCAAAATCCATATGTGATTTTTGCAAAGATTGATACAGAAGCAAATCCAAGATTGAGTGCAGCATTTAACGTACGTAGTATTCCAACTCTAGTGCTGATGAACAAAACAACTGAAATTGCTCGAGTGAGCGGAGCATTACGTGCACCTGAACTTCAGCAATGGCTACAACAACATTTGAAGTAACATCAAGAGATATTTGATATGACTGAGCGTTTGAACCATCCTGAAGGCACGCTTTCTTTGCAAACGATTGCAATGCCTGCTGATACTAACTGGAGTGGTGATG
>JAPDDQ010000612.1 GCA_027587225.1 Solirubrobacter taibaiensis | reverse complement strand
TTCATCAGCGAAGCTGCCATTGTTGCGGGAGCAAGAACACCAATTGGCAAAGCAAAGAGGGGTTCATTAAAAACAGTTCGTCCTGACGATCTAGGGGCGTTAGTAGTAAAGGAAACGTTAAAGCGTGCGAATTATGAAGGACCAATCGATGATTTAATTTTCGGTTGTGCGATGCCAGAAGCAGAGCAAGGTTTAAATATGGCTCGTAATATCGGCGGATTAGCAGGACTTTCTTACGATGTTCCAGCTATTACGATTAACCGTTACTGTTCTTCAGGTTTACAAAGTATCGCTTACGGAGCAGAGCGTATTATGCTTGGTCACTCTGAAGCTGTATTATCAGGCGGAGCAGAATCAATGAGTTTAGTTCCAATGATGGGACACGTTGTTCGTCCGAATAGTCGCCTTGTAGAAGCGGCTCCAGAATATTATATGGGTATGGGACATACAGCAGAGCAAGTTGCTGTGAAATATGGAATTTCTCGTGAAGAGCAAGATGCATTTGCAGTAAGAAGTCATCAACGTGCTGCGAAAGCATTAGCTGCAGGAAACTTTGCTGATGAAACAGTACCTGTAGATG
>JAPDDQ010000611.1 GCA_027587225.1 Solirubrobacter taibaiensis | reverse complement strand
GCTTCCCACCCACCAATAACAATCATTGTAACGGGAAAGGACGCTAAGCAAAGAAGTATTAAACTAAGTGCAAATATAATATCGAACTGTTTGTCTGGAAACCGTTTCTTTAGTAAATATGAAATAGCAAATACAAGGATAATCGTGATTCCGCCAATGATGTAAAAGATACCAAATCCATCTAACCAATCCATAGTGTTTCCTCCTTCCATAGATTCCCTTATACTTAATTATATGTTTAATTTTTCTGAAAATAAATAATAAATTTTCACATAAAAATATATTTTTATTACTAGGTATTAATAGTAATATATAAGAATAGGTTTTATATAATCAGGAGGGAACTTTATGGATAAAGCATTAACAAACCATGTCATTATTTTATCATTCGACTGTTTATCAGCTTTAGATTTTCCTATACTACAAAAACTACCTCATTTCCAATCTCTAATAAAAAAGGGCACGGTTGTCGAAAAAGTAGAACCAATTTATCCTTCTGTAACATATCCAAGCCACTCAACAATCGTAACTGGTAATTACCCTAACAAGCACGGTGTTGTTAGCAATACGTTACTTCAACC
>JAPDDQ010000610.1 GCA_027587225.1 Solirubrobacter taibaiensis | reverse complement strand
CTTGCCGCTTCTTCACTTACACGTCCATCGCGAGCTAAAGGCATAAGGTCGCTTGCAAAGGCAACGAACTTTTCAATTGTTGCAACATCTTTTAATTTTGATTCTGCTAATAATAATTCTTTTAATGTATCACCTTGAATGTAAGGAACTTCAATAATAACGAAACGGTTTTTTAACGCTTCGTTTAGTTCACTTGTTCCAACGTAACCTTCGTTAATCGCAGCAATTACACGGTATTCGTCATCACCGTATACAACCTCTTGTGTAAATGGGTTTGTGATCATTTTACGGTAATCTAATGCGCCGTGAAGAAGTGGTAACGTTTCAGGTTTTGCCATATTGATTTCGTCAATATATAGGAAGTGACCGTTCTTCATTGCTTTCATAAGAGGACCGTTAACGAATGAAACTTCAGATGCACCATTTTTCTTTTGTAGTGTGTTGTATCCTAAAATACCCTCTACATCTAAGTCGACAGAGCAGTTAATGCTATGCATTGGTTTTTGGAATAAAGAAGAAAGAGTTTCCGCTAGTACTGTTTTACCACTACCAGTCGGTCCTTTTAATAGAATGTTCTTGCC
>JAPDDQ010000058.1 GCA_027587225.1 Solirubrobacter taibaiensis | reverse complement strand
GGCGGCGACCGGCGCGGCCGGGGCGGGCGCGGCGGCGGCGGCGACGGCCACCACGGGCGCGGGGGTCGGGACCGGGGCGGTCGCGGCCTGCTCGAGCGCCTTCGTGGTCTCGGCGAGCGAGACGGCGGGCGCCGGAGCCGCCTCGGCGAGCGGGTCGGGCGCGCTCTGGCGATGGCCGGAGGAGACCTTGTCCGTCGGCATCGGGGCCATCGGGCTCGTCTCGTCGGTGTCCGTCAGCGGCGCCTCTTCCTCCTCGGACTCGTCCTTGGCGGGCGTCTCGACGGCGTAGTCGTCCTTGTCGATGACCGGCTGCTCGGCGGGCGCGGCGGGGGCGGCCGGGGCCTGCTCCGCCGGCGCGGGCGCCGTCTGCTCGGGCGCGGACTCCTGGCGCTGCGGCGCCTGCTCGGCGGGCGGCTCAGCGGCCTCGGTCTCGTCGGCCTTCGGCTTCTCGGCCGGGGCCTTTTCCTCGTCCTGGGCAGGATTCGGTTTGGGCGGCTCGTACTGGGGGAACGTCAACTGCGGGCTGACCACGCCGGGCAACGGCGGGTCGGCCTGGTCGCCCGGAGCAGCCTGCGCAATCGGGGCGACGTAGAGCAGCAGCATGCTCCCCAGTGCGCAGGACGCAGCGACCCGGATCCACCGGCGCTGGCGTGCGAACAGAATCGTCTTTGGGGGCTGCTGGACAGGCAGAGGGGCGAGCGTACGCAGAAATCGGAACACCGGTGGGACTTTTTCGGCGTTCTGGACGCACGTCCGATGTGTTCGCTGGACCAACGGGCAGGCGCCCGTGGTCCGCGCGCTGACCCTCAGGCTCGCAGGCGCACTTTGAGCGTCTGGGTCACGGCCTTCAACCCATTGCCCGAGGCCTGCAGACGCACAACCACGCTGTTCCCGACCTTCGCGGCGCGCAGTCGGGATTTACTGAGCGTCAGCTGGAACGCGCCGCTGCGCGTCCGCGTCGCGGTGCCGATCACCCGCGACCCGACCTTCGCCTGGACGGTCACCTTCGCCCCTGACGCCGAGCGCAGCGTGATCTTCAGTTTCCCGGTCTTGCGGAGCGTCTTGAGCGAAGCCGTCTTGGCCACCGTCGCGGATGTGAGCGCGTGCTTCGGCGCCGGGGTCGCCGTCGGCCTCGGCGCCGGCGGGAGCGCGGGGACGATCACGGTGAAGTCGCTGCGGGCGGGAGTCGGGTCCACGTTGCCCGCCGCGTCGGTCGCGGTCACGGCCACGCTGTGCGCACCTTCGCTGAGCCCGGTGAGCTGCAATGGACTCGCGCACGGCGCACCCGCGGCCCCGTCCACCGAGCACACGAACGTCGCCGCCTCACTCGCCATGAACGCGACCGCGAAGTCGCGCGTGGTCAGGATCGGCGGCGGCGCCCACGAGATGATCGTCTCCGGCGCCGTCGTGTCGACGGTGAACGTGGCGCGCGCCGGCGTCGCGTCCACACGCGCTCCTGGCCCGACGGCGCGGACCGCCAGCGCGTGCGCCCCGTCGGCGAGGCCCGTGAGCCGCAGCGGGCTCGCGCACGCGGTGAACGGCGCGGAGTCGAGCGAGCACTGGAACGTCGCTCCGGCCGCCGGGGACGTGAAGGCGAACTCCGCCTCCGCCCGGTTGAGCAGCGCGTCCGGGACCGCCGTCAGCTGGGTTTCGAAGGGCGCGGGCCCCACGCGGACCGTCGTCTGTCGCGTCGTCGCGTGGCCGAGTGCGTCCGTGGCCACGACCGTGAACGGGAAGTCGCCGTCCGGCAGGCCGCTGTACGTCTTCGGTGACGTGCACGGCGCGGTCTGCCCGCGGAACGTGCAGACGTGCGTCACGGTCGTCAGGTCCGTGGAGCCGAAGACGAACGTCGCGGCGTCCGCGTCGGCGGTCGCGCCGGTGATCGTCGTGACCGGCGCAGTGCGGTCGACCGTGAAGGTGTGCGTCTCGGGCGAGGGATCGGGTCCGAGCGAGTTGCGCGCACGCACGGCGAACGTGTGCGTCCCTTCCTCGGCCGCCCAGTTCTCCGGCGACGTGCAGGCCACGAAGTCGGCACCATCCCGGCTGCACTCGAACGAGCTGCCGTTGCCGGTGAACGCGAAAGTCACCGTCGCGGCCTCCGTGATCGCCGCCGGCTTGGTGCCCAGCGTGGTCGTCGGGAGCTCGGAGTTGATCGTGAACGTGCGGCTCGCCGGCGTCGCGTCGGCGGTGCCGTACCCGTTCACGGCGTAGACCTCGAACGTGTACGTCTGCCCGTTGGTGAGCGACGCGGTCGTGTGGGGCGAAGTGCAGGTGGTGAACGGCTCGCCGACGAGCCGGCAGCGGAACGTGCCGCCCGGCTGGTCGGAGCTGAACGTGAAGGTCGGCGTCGGGTCGGACTCGATGCCCGACGGCCCTGAGACCGTGGTCACGGGCGCGGGCACGTGGCTGACGCCGTAGACGGAGAACTCGCTCACATCGATGTACGACGCGCCGGCGGTCTGGGTCGTCATCGGCGTGAGCCGGACGTACGTCGCGTCGCTCGCCGTCGCCGCGACCGCATTGAGCTTGCCGCGGTGTGCGGCCGTGAACGTGCCCGTGGCGATCGGCGTCCACGGCCCGGCCGCGTTCGCGGCGACCTCCACGGTGTAGTCCGCCATCGACGCTCCGACGCCGTCCCCGCAGCCCGCGCTCGGGTCGATGGCGAGGCCGGTGATGTCGATCGCGCCCGGGAGCGCGATCACCAGAGGCTTGTCCGCCCCCTGCTGCGTCGACCACGTGCTGCTCTGGAGACCGTCGACGGCCTGCTTGGGGCCGCAGCCGATCGGCGCGTTCTCGTTGCCGGCGGTCGAGGTCGCGGTCGCGCCGCCGCGCACTGAGGCCCAGTTGCGGCGCAGCTGCGCGTCGGCCGCGCCGGGGACCGCCACGTTGTCGAGCAGCAAGCGCTCGTAGCCCGGGGCCATGACCACCGCGTGCGCGTAGGTCTGCGCCGGCAGGTTCGCAAGCGTGTAGGCCCCGTTGGCGTCCGTCGTGGCGGTCCGCGCGCCGATGCTCACGGTGGCGCCCACGATCGGCGTGCCCCCGCTGGTGATCGCGCCGGTGAGCGTGCCGACCGGACCGCCCGCGGGCGGCAGCGCCGTGCCCTCGACCGGGTGCGTGTCCGCACCGTCGACCGTGGTCGCGTCCCAGCCCATGCCGCGCTCCGCGAACACCGACCAGATCGTGGCGTGGTGCGCGCTGCTGAACAGCGCCGTGTCGGCCTGGAGGATCGCGTTGCGCATGTCCAGGAACGACGGCTCGGGCGGCGAGAGCCGCATCGCCTGCGTGACGATCGCGAGTGTGTCGTTCGGAGCGGCCATCGCGGTCCGCAGGTCCCACAGCGTCTGCGCCCAGATCTCGCCGTCGGCATGGAACTCGGGCCCGCCGGCGGCGAAGTCGCCGTAGGTGTAGCCACCGCCGGGGCACGAGGAGCCGACCGGGCAGTCGAGCCCGGCGTTGCGGGTCGAGTGCGCCGCAGAATCCATGTAGGCGCCCATGTCGATCTCGCCGGCCGTGGCCGTGTCGGTCTCGTAGCCGCGGGAGACGAGGTAGTCCTTGGCGTAGAAGTCGCTCCAGCCCTCCCCCATCGCGCCCGCCTGCCACGACCCCAGCGCCTGCACGCCGTCCGCGTCGACCACGAGCCGGCCGGAGAGCCCGTGCGTGTACTCGTGGAACAGGATCGACGCGTCGTCACCGCTGTTGACGCTGCGGTACGCGCCCAACCCCGACCAGAAGTACATCTGCATCCGCGGCTGCTCACCCTCGGGCGGCGTGTACATGTTCGCGTTGTTGCTGGACGCGTTGCCGTTGTTGGTCTCGAGCCGGATCTTGTCCTGGCCGGAGAAGCCGTCGAAGTTGATCGGCGCGGCGGCGAGATGGTCGCGGAAGCGGTTCGCGAGGAAGAAGGCCTGAACCGCGTTCTGGCTGCGGTTCGTCACGCGCGTGGTGTTCGACCCGCTCCACGAGCACGGCTTCGCGTTCGTGCACCCGATGCCGGTCGCGTTGAAGTCGACGAACGGATACTCGCCCGGCGTCACGTTCGTCACGGCGTTGTTGCCGTTGACGTCCACGTAGGCGTGCACATACGGGCCTTCGAGGCGCGTCGACTCCGTCAGCCACGGGTCGAGCGACACCGTCAGCGGGGCCTCGAGCAGCGTTGGGTGGTTCTCCCACACCCGCCCAAAGACGGACTTGACGAGGTTCGTGCGCTTGAGCACCTTGCCGGTGTCGGCGTCGGTGATCGTGTCGTAGATCTCGTCGGGGGCGGCCTCGTCGCGGTAGCGGTACGCGAGCTGGTCGGCGTAGATCGTCAGCTCGGCGTCCGGATCGGGCTTGGCCAGCAGCGGGGTCGTGTCCTGCGGCAGCGAGGACGAGGGCGAGCCGAGCACGTTGATCACGCGGCCGTCGGCGTCGACGTTCACGCGCAGCTCGGCGTCGGCGACCGCGATCCCGTCGACCTCCTGGCGCCAGCGCACCTGGCGGACACCGCCTACGGACCTCACGGTGGGCTCGGCGAGCGTGTCGAGATCGGCGGCGGTCAGGCCCAGCCGCGCCCGGTGCGCGCGCACGTACCGCAGGCCGATCGGCGCGGCCGCGCCGGACGCCGGGCCGGTCAGCGTGCCGTCAAGGTTCCCGGCCACCCGCACCGTGTCGGTCGCGGGATCGAGCTCTACGCGCGTGTCCGCGCGCGCGAACGCAGGGGCCGATAGGGCCGCCAGCAGCGTGCACGCGATGACTCGTCCGCGACGTATGCGGCGAATCTAGCCGCGAAGCCTGAGAACACGACCCCGACATCCGGCCAGCGTTCTGCCAGGATGGCGCGCCATGGAGCCGGAAGAGGCAGAGGTCAAGGCTGCGGGCGGGGTGGTCCGCAACGAAGACGGGCTGATCGCCGTCGTGCATCGTCCCCGCTACGACGACTGGTCGTTGCCCAAGGGCAAGCTGGACCCGGGTGAGACGTGGGAAGAAGCCGCCCTGCGTGAAGTGTGGGAGGAGACCGGGCTGCGCTGCACGCTCGGCGAGGAGCTCCCGCCCGTGTTCTACGACGACCGCAAGGGCCGCTCCAAAGCCGTCCGCTACTGGTTGATGGAGGTCGAGGACGGCGACTTCGACCCCAATGAGGAAGTCGACGAGCTGCGCTGGATGCAGCCCGCCAACGCCGCACAGCTCCTGACCTACGAGCACGACGTCGAACTGGCCGAAAGGATCGCCGACTCATGAACCGCGACCGTTTCTCCGGCCTGAAAGACGGGTGGGCGCGACTTGACGGTGCCGCCGGCAGCCAGGTGCTCGACAGCGTGATCGAGGCCATGGCCGACTTCATGCGCTCGGGCGCGATGGCCAACCACGGCGGCGCGTTCAAAGCCGCGCACGAGACCGACGAGCTCGTCGCGAGCACCCGCTCCGCCTGCGCCACGCTGCTCGGTGGCGAGCCCGAGGGCATCTTCTTCGGCCCCAGCTTCACGGCCACGACGATGCGCTTCGCGGCCACCGTCGTGCGCGAGCTCGGCCCGGGCGACGAGATCGTCTGCACCCGCCTGGACCACGACTCCAACGTGCGCCCGTGGGTGATCGCGGCCGAGCGGGCCGGCGTGACGGTCAAGTTCGCCGAGCCCACCGAGGGCACGCTCGAGCTGCCGGCGTCCGCCGTCGAGGCCGTGCTGAGTGAACGCACCAAATGGGTCGCCGTCACCGCCGCCTCCAACGCCGTCGGCACCGTGCCGGACCTCGACGGGATCGTCAAGGCCGCCCACGGCGTCGGCGCGCGCGTGTACATCGACGCCGTCCACGCCACGCCACACCGCCGTTACGACCTCGCGACGCTCGGCGCCGACGTCCTCGCCTGCTCGGCCTACAAGTGGTTCGGCCCGCACGTCTCCGTCCTGTGCGCCAGCCCGGACCTGCTGAGCGAGTTCCACCCGGACAAGCTCAAGCCCGCCCCGGAAGAGGCGCCGGACCGCTGGGAGCTCGGGACGCTGCCCTTCGAGTCGCTCGCCGGCGTCCGCGCCGCGGCCGAGTACATGCTCGAGCTGGACTTCGATGCCGTGCGCGCGCACGAGGAGGGCCTGATGGGCCAGGCGCTCGAGGGCCTGCGCGCGATGGACCACGTGACGCTCTACGGCGACGCCGGCGACCGCGCCCCCACCTTGATGTTCACCGTCGAGGGCATCCACCCCGACGCCGTGGCTAAGGCTCTAGCTGAGCGTGAGATCGCCGTGTGGAACGGCAACTACTACGCCTGGGAGCTCGAGCGCGTGCTCGGCCTCGCCCCGCACGGCGGCATCCGGGCCGGGTTCCTGCACTACAACGACGCCTCGGACACCGAGCGGCTCCTCGCCGCGGTCGCAGAACTCAAGCGCTAGAGCCCGAAGGAGCGCCCGACCACGCGATCCCACGCGCGGTCCGGCAACACGCGCCGCAGGCCCATCATGATCCGCGCGGACGGCGTCACCGGGACCCGCGACGGCGCGCGGTCCTTCGACAACGCCTTCTCGATCGCGACCGCGACCGAATCCGCGTCACCCCCGAGCCGCGCGAGCGGTCCGCGGTAGACCTCGTCCGTAGAGCGCGCGACCGCCGCGTTGAACTCCGCGTACGGCCCGTCGTCAGCGACCACGCCGCCGACCGCGGTGGCCGAGAACTCCGTCCGGATCAGTCCTGGCTCGACGCAGATCACGTCCACGCCGAAGCGGGCGACCTCCATCCGTAGGGCGTCGCTCATCGCCTCGATGGCGTACTTGGTGGCGTGGTAGGCGCCGCCGCCGGGGAACGTGAGCCGGCCGCCCATCGAGGAGATGTTGACGATCGTCCCCGCCCGCTTCTCCCGCATGCCGGGCAGCACGAGCTGGGCCATCCGGAGCGCCCCGAACACGTTGGTCTCGAACTGGCGGCGGACCGCGTCCATCGGCAGCGTCTCGAGCGCGCCCGACTGGGAGTAGCCGGCGTTGTTGATGAGCACGTCGACGCCGCCTTCGACGGCCGCCACCGCGGCGGTCATCGACGCCTCGTCGGTCACGTCCAGCGCCAAGGTGCGGCACCCGGCCGTCTCCAGCGCCGAAAGGGTCTCGAGCTTGCGGGCCGTCGCGTACACCGTCCAGCGCCCGGATCGGGCCAACCGAGCGGCGGTGGCGTGTCCGATTCCGGATGAGCAGCCCGTGATCAGCAAGTTCGGCATCGCCAGAGCGACTCTATAGCGCTACCTTTCTGGTGGTGAGGGTTGTTGCATTCTCTGTGGCGTTGGCGGTAGGGGCCGCCATCGCCGTTCCCGCGGCCGCCACGGTGCCGCCGCGTAACTGCGGGCCGCTCGTCGTGGCCAAGCGCAACTACATCGTCAAGGCGGACCAGATCCGCTGCAGTTCGGCGAAGTCGAGCGCGAAGAGTTATCTGACGTCCAAGCGCACGCCCGCGGGCTTCAAGTGCAAGGACTTCAAGGGCTCCGCGATGACCTTCCGCTGCAGCAAGGGCGTCCAGGTCTTCTTCGCGATCCGCCGCTGACCCGCGGCGGCAGACACTGGGCGGTCGGGGCCGGCACCGCTGGAGCGTTCCTGCTCGGCGCCGAGCGCGCGCACGCCCACGGCCTCGTCCAGCGGGCGAACCTGCCGATCCCGGAGTCGCTGTTCTTCCTCGCCGCCGGGGTCGTGCTGGTCGTGTCCTTCGCGGCGCTCGGGCTCCTATGGGCCAAGCCGCGGCTGGAACAGCCTGCGTGGCGCCCGCTCCCGGGCGGCGCGCTCCTCGGCTCCAAGCCGGTCGAGATCCTGTGCGGCGCGCTGGGCGTCCTGACGCTCGCGACCACGATCGGCGCGGGCTATCTCGGCCCCGACGACTCGCTCTCGAACTTCGCCGTGATCTTCGTGTTCATCACGTTCTGGGTCGGGATGGCGTTCGTCAGCGTGATCTTCGGGGACGTCTTCCACGCGCTGAACCCGTGGCGGGCGATCGGGCGCGTCCTCAAGCTGAAGGGCGTCCGCCCCTATCCCGAGCGGCTCGGCGTGTGGCCGGCGTCGGTCGCGCTGTTCGCGTTCACCTGGATCGAGCTGGTGTCGGAGTGGCCGCAGCACCCGGCGCAGATCGCGACCGCCACGGTCGTGTACTCGGTCGTGACCCTCGTGGGCATGGCGATCTACGGCACCGAGGCCTGGACCCGCCACGGCGAGGGCTTCTCGGTCTACTTCAACCTGCTCTCGCGGATCTCGCCGCTGGAGAAGCGCGGGCACACCGTCGGAATCCGGCCGCTGCTCGGCGGCCTGCCGCCGATGGAGCGCCCGCGCGGGATCGTCGTGTTCGTCGCGGTGATGATCGGGACCGTCACCTACGACGGCCTCAGCCAGGGCGCCGCCTGGCGCTGGGTGGCCGAGCGGTTGGACTTCCTCGGCGTGCACGGCGTCGCCACGCTCGGGCTGCTGCTGGCCGTCGCGCTCGTCGCCGGCTTCTACCGGCTCGGCATGACGGGAGCGCACACCGTGCCGGGCAGCCCCGACGTCACGACGCTCGCGCGGGCCTTCATCCACTCGCTGGTCCCGATCGCCGCCGTCTACGTCGCGGCCCACTACCTCTCGTTCCTCGTGATCGAGGGCCAGGCCATCCGCTACACGGCCTCCGACCCGTTCGGCCAGGGCTGGGACGTCTTCGGCTGGGCTTCCACCGGGATCGACTACGGCGTCCTGAGCCAGAACGCGACCTGGTACCTGCAGGTCGCGCTGGTGGTCGCCGGCCACGTCGCCGCGCTGGTGCTGGCGCACGACCGGGCGCTGGTTCTCTACGGTCAGGCCCGGTTGGCGGTTCGCTCCCAATACTGGATGCTGGGGATCATGGTCGGGTTCACGATGTTGGCGCTGTGGCTGCTCGCGCAGGCGGGCTCATGAGGGCGCGCGCGGCGCTCGTCCTCGCCCTCGCGCTCACCGCCTGTGGCGGCGCGAGTGAGCCGGAGGCACCCACGGGCGCGCCCGCGAAGCCGCCCTCGGACCGGCTCGTGGACCTCAAGAAGAAGCCGCCGCTCGTGAACACGCTGGACGTCGACCCGGCCACGCAGGACTTCCTGCTCACGACGAACCGCGGTTTCTTCCGCATCTCCAGCGACGGCAAGGCGGTCACGCCGGTCACGGGCTCGATCCAGGACGCCGGCAAGACCGCGACCGTCGGGACGTTCCTCGAGCTGCGCGCCACCGGCCCCGACCAGTTGCTCGGCAGCGGCCATCCGGACAAGCTCGGCACGCTGCCGAACTTCCTCGGCCTGATCCGCTCCGACGACGGCGGCAAGACATGGGAGGCGGTCGCGCGGATGGCCGACGCCGACCTGCACAAGATCATCCTGCGCCACGACCGGCTCTACGCCTTCGACGCCGTGCTCTCGGCGATGCTGATCTCCGACGACGGCGGCAAGACCTTCAAAGAAGCCTTCACCCCACGCGGGCTGATCATCGACTTCGAGGTCGACCCGGCCGACCCGGACCGGATCGTCGCCTCCACGGACAACGAGCTCTTCCGCACCGAGGACGGCGGCGAGTCGTGGCGCCCGCTCGCCCCCGCGGACGGCGTCCGCCTCGCCTGGCCGGACGCCAAGGCGCTCTACCGCGCGACCAAGGACGGGACGTTCAGCGTCTCGACCGACGGCGGCGGGCGCTGGGAGGACGTGGGCCGCGTCGGCGGGGAGCCGTACGAGATCCACGCCACCGGCCCGAAGGCGGCGTTCGTCGCGCTCAGCGACGGCTCGATCATCGAGACCCAGGACGGAGGCGCGACGTGGCGCGATCGCTTCCGCCCCTGATCGTGGCGCTCGGCGCCCTCGCGCTCGCGCCCGCGGCGCACGCCCACTCGCTCGTGCGCACGAGCAACGGCGAGGTGGCGTACCTCTCCGAGGACGCGGTGTCACTGAACACACTGGCGGTCAAGCGCAACGGCGCCAACATCGACCTACGCGACCCGACCGTGGCGGAGGGCCTGGACCCGGGCTCGTGCGCCCCGGGCGAGGTCACCAGCGACGCCAACGCCTGGCTCATCCAGGCCCTGTGCCCGGCGGGCAACGCGCAGCGCCTGCGGATCGACCTCGGCGACCGCGAGGACTCCGTGGTCGTCCAGGTGGACATCCCCACGACCGTGCTCGGCGGCACCGGCGCCGACAAGCTCACGACCGCCGGCGGGGCGGACGCCATCACCGGCGACGACGGTGACGACGTGATCGTGACCGCCGCCGGCGCGGACCAGGTCAACGCGGGCGACGGCGACGACGACGTCGACGGCGGCGCGGGCAACGACGTGATCGAGGCCGGGCTGGGCGTAGACACGATCGGCGGTGGCGACGGCGACGACGACCTGCGCGTGCGCGACGGCATCGCCGACACCGTCCGCTGTGGGCCGGGCACCGACAAGGTCGAGGCGGACACGCTCGACGACATCGCGTCCGACTGCGAGGCCGTCACCCGCCTCCCCACGGCGGTCCCCCCGGGCGGCGGCACGACCGGGCGCGACCGGACCCCGCCGCGGGTGCGCGTGGGTGGCGCCACGATCCAGCGCGCCGGCAAGGGCTACACCGCGAAGCTCGTCGCGACCTCCTCCGAGCGCGGGACGATCGCCGCCTCGGGCTTCATGGAGATCGGTGACCTGTCGCTGCCGATCAGCACGAGCCGCCAGCGCGTCGGCGTGGGCGGCGGCGGCGTGGAGCTGACCTTCAAGCTCAACGCCCGCGAGCGCCGGGAGGCGGCCAAGGCGTGGAAGCGCAAGCGCAAGGTGATCCTCCGCCTCGGCGTCGTGGGCGTCGACCGCGCAGGAAACTCCACCCAGGTCAAAGCTCCGAAAATCCAGCTACTACGCTGAGTAAGAAATGGAACCGGCGCGTCCGCTCTTGCTTGTCACTTAGCGTTCATTTAACGTGACGGATGGCCGCGTCGTTTAGGGGCGTCGCGGCAAGGACAAGCGAGAGGGGGAACGGGGTGCGTGTTTCCAGTCGGCTACGGCAGACAGCGATGGTGGCTGCCCTGCTAGGCCTTGCAACACCGGTGGCGATCGCTTCAGCGACGACGCCCAACATGCGATCCAACGACGACATCTCACCGATCCTGGTGGTCGGCGAGGTCGAAAAGCAGCAGCACGGAGGTGACACGGGTCACCTTCCGGCGCGGACAGAGAACTGGGAGTTCGTCAGCAAGCTCGAGGTCAAGGGCAAGTTCGGCGACGTGACGCCGGAGTCGATCGCGGACGTCGCCTACCACAAGGGCTTCGCGTATCTGAACTCGTGGAACGAGCCGACCTGCCAGCGCGGCGGCACGTTCATCGTGGACATGCGCGACCCGGCTGCTCCCAAGGAGATCGGCTTCGTGCCCGCTCCGGCCGGCTCCATCCACGGCGAGGGCGCACACGTCGTGACCTACAAGGGCCGGGACATCCTGGCCGTCAACAACGAGCCGTGCACGTTCGCCGACACTCCGGCGGAAGTCGGCCCTGGCGGGTTCGACCTGATCGACGTGACGAACCCGTACGCCGCGGTCAAGCTCGGCGCTCCCGGCCAGCCGACCGGCGGTGACAAGGGGCCCGACGACGGGTCGCTCGAGGGCGACGAGATCCCGAACTCCCAGCACAGCGCCGTGATGTGGGAGAACGCGGGCCGCCTCTACCTGATGACGATGGACAACACCGAGATCTACGACGTGGACATCCACGACATCTCGGACCCGGCCAACCCGGTCGGTGTCGCCGAATACGACCTGCTGGAGAGCTTCCCGCAGATCGAGGACATCGGCAACATCGGCTCGTTCGCGGGCTCGTTCCACCACGACTCCAAGGTCAAGATCATCGACGGCAAGGTGATCGTGAACACGTCCTACTGGGACGCCGGCTACGTCACCTACGACCTCACGGACCCGCTCGCGCCGAAGTACATCGGCGACACGAGCTTCGACGAGCCCGAGCCGCTGATCCCCGCGCTGAACTCCCTCGGCGCCTTGCCAGAGGGCAATGCGCACTACGGGGACTTCACGCGTGACAACAAGTACATCCTCGCGGCCGACGAGGACTTCACCACCCACCGCGGCGGCGCGTTCACCGTCGAGGGCAAGCCGTACGCGAGCACGGGCATCGGCGGCGGCGCCACGCCCGCCTCACTGCCGGACCGCACCATGAACGGGCCCACCGTCTACGGCGGCTACGCCTGTGACGACTCCAAGCCCGTGCCGCTGCGCTCGGCGTACAACTTCAGCCTCGAGTCCGGCGAGGAGCCGATCCTGGTGGTCCAGCGCGGGCCGACCGGTGACTCGAACAATCCCGAGGAAGCGTGCTTCCCGGGTGAGAAGGGCAAGAACGCGTACGTCGCCGGCTGGCGCACCGTGCTGTACATCAACCGCCATCCCGGCACCGACGGCGCCGCCTGCGGCTCCGGCGACTTCCGCGCGGGCCAGATTCCCGTCGTCGCGTGCACCACGCACGAAGCCGGGCACGACATCTTCGACAAGCCGGGCACGGCGCCGTTCCCGGTTCCGTACGACGATGAGGTGGAGATGGCGGCGGTCGGCACCCAGGGCGACAAGGTCTCGGCCACGTCGCAGTTCGACGGCTGGGGCTACGCGCACCTGTACCGCTACCAGAACGGCCTCCAGACGCGGATCGACAGCTACGCCGTCGAGGAGTCGCTCGACGAGCGTTACGCGGTCGGCTTCGGCGACCTCTCGATCCACGAGCACGCGCCGGATCCGCTCGCGGACATGTCGTACATCGCCTACTACGCCGCCGGCGCACGGGCGATCTCCTACGGCGACCAGGGCATCACCGAGACCGGTGCCTACATCGACCAGGGCGGCAACAACTTCTGGGGTGTGGAGTACGTCGGTGAAAGTGCCGACGGCAAGCCGTTGCTCGCGTTCTCCGACCGCGACTACGGCCTCTACGTCCTGAAGTACACCGGCCCACGTCCGGGCTACGTCGCGCCCGTGACACCGCCCGCGGTCCAGCCGCCGGCGGCCCCCAAGGACGTCACCGACCCGACGGTCTCGCTGCTGTCCAACAGCCGCCAGAGCCTGAAGTCGCTGCGGACGAACGGGCTCAAGTTCCGCATCCGCGTCAACGAGGCGGCAAAGCTCGACGTCTCGCTCCGTGGGCGCTTCACCAGCACCCTCAAGCGCGGCGCGCGCGGCAAGATCCAAGCGCTCAAGGACAGCAACGGGATCTCCGTCCGTGCCGGTCAGACGCTGACCGTGACGCTGAAGCCGAGCGCGGCGTTGCGCAAGAAGCTCCGCAAGGAGAAGCGCTTCCCCGGCCTGCTCAGCGTCAAGGCGACCGACGCCGCGGGCAACGACACCACGCGGACCAAGACGCTGGTCTTCCGCTGATTCGATGACCATGTGGCGGGCGGGGGTGTTGCCCCCGCCCGCCACGGGCTTAGGATGGTGCTCGTGAGAGGGTTGTTGTTGCTGGTCCTGGTCGTGTTCGCGACCGTGCTGTCCGCCGCGCCGGCGCAGGCAGCGACGTCGTCGGATGCGGAGCTGTGCGGCGCGCCCCGGGTGAATGACCCGCGGACACCGGCGGGCTATGACGACTACATCCCGCCAGAGAACGACTGGGACTGCGACGAGGTCCCCAACGGGATCGACAACTGCCCGACGATCCGCAACGCCGACCAGTCGGACGTGGACCGCGACGGCTTCGGCGACCGTTGTGACGACGACGCCGACAACGACGGCGTTTCGAACACCCAGGACACGTGCCCGCTGGTCCAGAACCAGCCCGGGAACGACCCGACGCCCTGTCAGGTCGACAGCGACGGCGACGGCACGATGGATCGGGACGACAACTGCCGCAGGCTGGTCAACCCGGACCAGAAGGACCTCGACGGCGACGGCTACGGCGACATCTGCGACAGCGACGATGACGACGACTACGACCTCGACCACGTCGACAACTGCCCGGTCACGCCGAACCCGGACCAGGCGGACGCCGACGCGGACGGAATCGGCGACGCGTGCGACACCAGCACGATCCTGCCGCCCACGGTGGATCCCGGCCCGGCCGTGATCGCCGACAAGCAGGCCCCCACGCTCTCTCTGCGCACGCTCCGCGCCCAGTACCGCAGCGACGCCGCCGGTGGCATGCCGCTGTGGGTGCGCTGCTCGGAGGCGTGCGCGATCACCGCGACGGTCACGCTCAGCGCGCGTGAGGCCCGCCGGCTCGGCCTGGGCCGCAAGACGCTCGTCGTCGCCGCGGGGGACGCGGCCGTCGACGACGCGGGCTCCACCTACGTCTTCTTCGACCTCAAGAAGGCGGCCGCCCGCAAGCTGTTCAAGAAGGGCCCCGTCAGCGCGACGCTGGAGCTGCGCGCGACGGACGCGGCCGGGAACTCGGCCGCGCCCATGCGTCGCGCGCTCCGCCTGAAGCCGTAGGGCTCACGCTCAGGCTCGGCCTGGCTGGTCCTTCAACGGGCCAGTCTCACCGACTTGCTCACCGACGTCGCGTTGCCCGCGGCGTCGAGCACGCGCACCTTCAGCGTGGCCTTGATCGCCTTGCCCTTGAAGAGCCGGTTGATCGCGGTCTTGGTGAAGTCGAAGAACACGTACGTGCCGCCGGCACCCTCGAGGGCCGCATCGCCCTTGGCCACGACCGTCCCGACCTTGTGCGTGCGCGCGACGGCCTTCGACAGCGTCAGCTCGGCGGTCACCGAGCAGGCCTCCGAGCAACGCACGCTCGCGGCCATGCCACCTCGGGCGTCGGCGGCGCGCTGCACGGTGGCGAGCTTGAGCGTGACCTTGGCCGCCGTGCGGTCGGGGACCGCGGCGGGATCTGCTGTCGTCGTCCCTGTCGTCGTCGGTGGCGTGATGACCGAGAAGTAGGGGTCACACGCATCGCCGATGCCGTTGCCGTCCGCGTCGGCCTGGTTCTTGTTGGAGAGCAGCGGACAGTTGTCACGCTCGTCGAGCAGCGCGTCGTTGTCGTCATCGGCGTCGCAGACGTTCCCGGCCCCGTCGCGCTCGTTGTCGGCCTGGTCGGGGTTTGCGCGGCTGAAGCAGTTGTCCTCGGCGTCGATCGTGCCGTCCGTGTCACGGTCGAACAGGCACGCGTCGCCGTACACGGGGTGTCCGGTCCGCGTCTGATCGACGTTCTCGACGGTGCGGCAGTTGTCCTCCTGGTCAACCAGGCCGTCGTTGTCGTCGTCCTCGTCGCAGCGATCTCCGCGACCGTCATCGTCGCTGTCGATCTGATCCGCGTTCGGGACTCCCGGGCAGTTGTCCCGCGTGTCCGTCACGCAATCGTCGTCCCGGTCGTCGGGCGTCGGGTCGAAGGTCACCTCGCCGCTGCCGGAGCAGGTGTGCGCCGCGGCGGACTCGGCGGCCACTGTCGACAGGGACAGTGCCGCGGTCAGGACCGTGAGAAGGACGACGAGGCGAAACAGCATCAGCAGCAGAGGGTAAGCGGCCCGGCCGGGGGAGCGAAACCCCCGGCCGGCCGTCTCAGTCACTTATCGGAAGGTGAGAACCTTCGTCCTGGTCGCGTCGTTGCCCGCGGCGTCGACCGCCTTGACGCTCAGCAGACCGGGAAGTCGCCGTTCCTTGGCCAATTTCCGGCGCAGCGCGGCGCTGGGCCGCACCGTGACCGTCACGGTCTGGCCCGCCGCGACCCGGACCGCGCCGTTCTGCTTGAGCACCTGCACCTTGCCGCGGGCCCCGCGCTTGAGGGTGCTGGTGAAGCGGCCACGCAAGCCAACCTCGACGCGCGCCGTCTCGTTGACGCGGACGCGGAAGCGCAGACCCGTCGTGCGCAGCGTCCGGAGGCTCTGGCGACGGTTCGACAGCAGCGAGATCAGCGGGTCGGTGCGGTCCGGCCTTGCACCCACCGGCGTGCCGCCCGGCGGAGTCGCTGCCGGTGGGGTACCCGCCTGCGGCTTCGGGGGCGGGACGGGCCCGGTGTACCGGAAGATGTACAGCCCGAAGTCGCGATCGGACGCGGCGATCAACCGCTGGCCGCCTGACGTGAACTGTTCGACGCCCCAGATGTTGCTGCCGGCGGCATCGATATAGCGGCCCGTCTCCTGGATCCCCGCGTCGCCGAAGCTCACGACGCGCAGGCCGCCGGAGTAGTAGGACGCGTACGCGAGGTTCACGTCCGGGTCGGCCGCGAACTCGTGGATCGAGACGTCGCCGTAGTCGGTCGCGTACTGCTCGCTGATCCCCTCCGGGATCGCGTACGGCGTACCGACCTCGTTCAGCTTGCCGGAGCCGGCGCGGTACAGGTGCGCGTACCCCCAGCCGTCGAACTTCGCGCCGATGTCCACCGGGACGCCCTCGATCGGGGCCGTCGGCGTCGGCGTCGGGTTCGTGCTGCCGCACCGGAAGCCGTCGCCCAGACCCATCATCTCGAAGCCGGTCTCGCGTGTGACCCAGAGCGTGACCGCATTGCCGGCGTAGTCGTCGTAGCCGCTGAGGTTGGTGATCGCGTCACACAGGAAGGACGCGTTGGAGGTCTCGGCGTTGCTCGCCGCGAAGATGATCACCCCCTGATAGCCCCGGGCCTCCGCGTTGTTCGTCTTGGCCCGGAAGGCGCAGCCGAGCGGGTTGACGATCGCGATCGTGACCCCCGGCGTCGCCGGAGCGATGCTCGCCGCGGTGCAGGCGTTCCCGACGTAGCGCGTGTCGCCGGTCAGTGCGCGCTCCACGCCGACCTGTGGGCCGGTCGGGCTGCCCGCCGAGGTGACCGTGACGCCGACCTGGCGGAAGTCGAACGGGCTCGCGGCGGCCGGGTTGACCCGACCGAGGAACCGGAAGGCGTCGAAGTCCTCGTCCGCGGCCAGGACGTACTCGTTGTCATGCGAGAACTCCGCCTGGTGGGCGTTGCCCTCGGGCGGCGTGAACTTGGTGAGGGGATCCGTGTTGTCGAAGCGCGTGTCGCCGATATAGGTGGCGTCCGCGGGGTCCTCGATGTTCGCGAGCACGTACCCGCCGTCCCAGTAGGCCGCGAGCAGCGTCTGGACCCCGTCGATCTCCTTCACGACCATGTCGTGCGAGAACACGTTGTCGCCGAGCCCATCCTCCTCGCCGTCGCGGACCGGGAACTCCGCGTCGAGGTCGTATTCGCGCACGGCCTTCGGCGCGCTCGGGTCGGTGATGTCGAAGATGTCGATGTCGGTCTGCGCCTGCTCGTCGTTGTCGACGCCGATCAGGTACACGCGGCCGTCGTCGCGCCACATGAACACGGAGTGGTACTGATGGGCGGTCTCGTCCTCGGCGCCCGGCGCGTCGGCATCGCAGCAGACGAGCTCGCCGGGCGGCCCGTAGTCGCCCGCCGCGTCGACGAGCTTGGTGGGATTGCTCGGATCGGTGACGTCGTAGAGCGCGAAGCCCCCGCCCCCGGTCTCGGGCGGCGTGCCGTTGGTGGTGCAGAACTCGTTGTTGACGGCCAGGATGTCCCGGCCGTCCGGGAACGTGATGGCGTGCGCGCCCTCGCCGTAACGGTTGCTCGGCATCGACGCCCGGTAGGCGATCTGCCGCGGCTTGCTCGGATCGCTGATGTCGACCGCGAAGAACCCGGTTCGCGCGCACGCGGCCGCGTCGCCCCGCTCCGCCCAGGAGTTCAGGTACGCCGTGTTCTTGTGAACCGTGAGATCGGCGATCTGGCTGGGCAGCGCGCCGGGTGCGAAGTTGGGCGTGTTCACCTCGAGCTTCGAGACGAGCTCGACGTTGTGCTGCGTCGGCGGGAGGTGGCCACCCTGTCCGCCATGGTCCGCCGCTCCGAAGATCAGACCGGCGGCGCCCTCATAGGTGGTCGTGTCCAGCCCGTCCAGAGATCTCGCGGCGGGCATACCGGCAGACGCCGGGGCGGCCCCGATCAGAGCAAGGGTCAACGCGACGGCCCCCAGTGGAGCTGCGCGACGCAAAGTCGATGGCACCCGGTCCTCCTGTGTGACTGTCCTTGTCGACCCCCGCGCTCTGCTGGCGAGACCCCGTCGTCCCGCCCTCACCGCGCTCCCATGTCGACCTTGTGCGGAAACGTACAGGACCTTGCCGCACCGATGGCGCAATTGTCACCAAACAGGCAAACAAGTACGAGGGGCGGCGTCGAGCCGCCCCTCCCCGGTCAAGAGTTGGACGCGATCTGCGGCGGGTCGGCGCCGAGGTCGGGCGAACCGAAGCGATCGCTCGTGCCCGCGGACTCCTCGTCGCGCGGGTCGATCGCCGGCAGCGAACGCAGGTAGCGGTCGGCCACGCGGGCGCACTGGCGGCCCTCATTTATGGCCCACACGATCAGCGACTGGCCGCGGCGCGCGTCACCGGCGGCGAACACGCCGTCGGCGGACGTCGAGTACGCGCCCGCCTTGGCGTTGCCGCGCGCGTCGCGCTCGACCCCCAACGCCTCGAGCAGCTCCTGCTCGGGCGAGAGGAAGCCCATCGCCAGCAGCACGAGCTCGACCGGGTGCGACTCGTCGGTGCCCTCGACGGCGTCGAACGGCGGCTTGCCGCTGTTCTGCACCCAGTGCACCTGCTCGACGTTGCCGTTGCCGGTGAGCTTGGTCGTGGAGACCGCGAAGTCGCGGTCGCCGCCCTCCTTCAGGGCGTACGAGGTGCGCAGCTTCACGGGCCAGCGCGGCCACGGCGTGAGGTCGTCCGGGCGCTTGGCGGGCGGCTCACCGAGCAGCTCGATCTGCGTGACCGAAGCGGCGCCCTCGCGCAGCGAGTGGCCGACGCAGTCCGCGCCCGTGTCGCCGCCGCCGACGACGAGCACGTTCTTGCCCGCCGCGGTGATCGGCGCCTCGGGCGAGTTGCCGTCGAGCACGCGCGCGCGGTCGTACAGGTACTCCATCGCGTAGTGCACGCCGCCCAGCTCGCGGCCGGGCACCGGCAGGTCACGCGGGACGCGCGAGCCGGTGGCGATGACCACGGCGTCGTGCGCGGCGCGCAGCTCCTCGGGCGAGATGTCCTCGCCGACGTCCACGCCGTAGCGGAACTCGACGCCCTCGGCGATCAGCTGCTCCAGCCGCCGCTCGATGACCCACTTCTCGATCTTGAAGTGCGGGACGCCGAAGCGGATCAGCCCGCCGCCGGCCTCGTCACGCTCGTAGACGGTGACCGTGTGGCCCGCGCGGCGCAGCTGCTGCGCGGCGGCCAGGCCCGCCGGGCCGGCGCCGATGACGGCGACCTTGCGGCCCGTCTCGACCGCGGGCGGCTGCGGCGCGATCCAGCCCTCGTCCCACCCGCGATTGATGATCGAGACCTCGATCTGCTTGATCGAGACCGCGTCACCCTCGCGGATCTCCAGCACGCAGGCCGCCTCGCACGGAGCGGGGCAGAGCCGGCCGGTGAACTCCGGGAAGTTGTTCGTCGCGTGCAGCTGGTCGAGCGCCTCGCGCCAGCGGTCGCGGTAGACGAGGTCGTTCCAGTCCGGGATGAGGTTGCCCAGCGGGCAGCCGTTGTGGCAGAACGGCACGCCGCACTCCATGCAGCGCGCGCCCTGCTCGCGGACGCCGTCGGCCGGCAGCGTCTCCACGAACTCGTTGAAGTCGTGCAGGCGCTCGGCCGGGTTGCGCTCCGGCTGCTCGACCCGCTCGATCTGGAGGAAGCCCCCGATCTTGCCCATCTAGGAGTTCCCCCCGGTTCCCGTCGCCGGCGCGCCCACGACCTCGGTCGCGGCGTCGCGCTCATCCGTGGCTCGCAGCGGCGCTTCGGCCTCCGCCATTTCCTTCAGCGCACGCTTGTAGTCGTGCGGCATGACCTTCTTGAAGCGCGGGAGAAAGTCGTCCCACGCGTCGAGGATGCGTTGCGCGACGGGCGAGCCGGTGCGCTGCGCGTGCTCCTCGATCAGGTTGTGCAGCTCGATGGCGTCGGAGTCCTCGATCGGGTCGAAGCCGACCAGGCCCATGTTGCAGCGCTCGGAGAACGTGTCGTCCTCGTCGAACACGTAGGCCACGCCACCGCTCATGCCCGCGGCGAAGTTGCGGCCGGTCGGGCCGAGGATGATCGCGCGGCCGCCGGTCATGTACTCGCAGCCGTGGTCGCCCACGCCTTCGACGACGGCGCTGGCACCCGAGTTGCGCACCGCAAAGCGCTCGCCCGCGAGCCCGCGGAAGAACGCCCGGCCACCGCTTGCCCCGTAGAGCACGGTGTTGCCGATGATGACGTTCTCCTCGGCCACGAACAGCGAGTCCTCGGGCGGCGTGACGGTGAGCACGCCACCGGACAGGCCCTTGCCGGTGTAGTCGTTCGCGTCGCCGATCAGCGTCAGCTCCACGCCCGGCGCGAGCCACGCGCCGAACGACTGGCCGGCGCTGCCGCGCAGCGTGTACTGGATCGTCCCGGGCGGCAGGCCCTGGGCGCCGTGCACCTTCGTGACCGCGCTCGAGAGCAGGCCGCCGACGGTGCGGTTGACGTTGCGCACGTCGAAGTCGCCGCTGACCTTCATGCGGTGGTCGATGGCGTCCTTGGCCGCCTCGATCAGCGTCCAGTCCAGCGCGCCCGGCAGCGGCGAGTCCTGCGGGCGCAGGCGCCGGCGCGGGGCGTCGTCGGTGACGGGCGGGGCGGCGAGCACGTGCGTGAGATCCACGCCGCGCGCCTTCCAGTGGTCGATCGCGTCGTCGGCCTCGAGCAGGTCCACGCGGCCGACCAGATCCTCGTAACGCCGGATGCCGAGCTTGCGCATGAGCTGGCGCGCTTCCTCGGCGACGTAGAAGAAGAAGTTGACGACGTGCTCCGGCTCACCCTTGAAGCGCTTGCGCAGCTCCGGGTCCTGCGTCGCGATGCCCACCGGGCACGTGTTCAGGTGGCAGGCGCGCATCATGATGCAGCCCGTCGCGATCAGCGGGGCGGTGGAGAAGCCGCACTCGTCCGCCCCGAGCAGCGCGGCGACGATCACGTCCCGGCCGGTCTTGAGCTGGCCGTCCGTCTGCACCCAGATACGGGAGCGCAGGTCGTTGAGCACGAGCGTCTGCTGGGTCTCGGCCAGGCCGATCTCCCACGGGATGCCCGCCGACTGGATGCTCGAGAGCGGGGACGCGCCGGTGCCGCCGTCGTGGCCGGCGATCAGCACGTGGTCGGCGTTCGCCTTGGCCACGCCCGCCGCGACCGTGCCCACGCCGACCTCGGACACGAGCTTCACCGAGATCCGCGCGCCCGGGTTGGCGCAGCGCAGGTCGTAGATGAGCTGCTTGAGGTCCTCGATCGAGTAGATGTCGTGGTGCGGCGGCGGCGAGATGAGACCGACGCCCGGCGTCGTGAAGCGGATCGAGCCGATGTACCGGTCCACCTTGTGGCCCGGCAGCTGGCCGCCCTCGCCGGGCTTGGCGCCCTGGGCCATCTTGATCTGCAGCTCGTCGGCGTTGACGAGGTAGTTGATGTTCACGCCGAAGCGGCCGGAGGCCACCTGCTTGATCGCCGAGCGGCGGCGGTCGCCGTTGGGATCGGCGACGAAGCGCGAGGGGTCTTCCCCGCCCTCACCCGTGTTCGACTTGCCGCCGATCCGGTTCATCGCGATCGCGAGTGTCTCGTGCGACTCGCGCGAGATCGAGCCGAGCGACATCGCGCCGGTGACGAAGCGCTTGACGATCTCGCTCGCCGGCTCCACGTCGTCGATCGACAGCCACTCGTCCTCGGGCAGCTCCTTGAACTTCAGGAGCCCGCGGAGTGTCGCCCGCCGGGCCGCGTCCTGGTTGACGAGCTTGGAGTACTCGTCGTAGGTCGGCTGGCCGCCGTGGCGGACGGAGTGCTGCAGGAGCGCGATCGTCTCCGGGTTCCACATGTGGTGCTCGCCGTCGCGGCGCCACGCGTACACGCCGCCGACCGGCAGCAGGTCGTTCGTCGACAGACCGAAGCCGCGCGCGTGACGCTCCAGCGTCTCGATCGCGAGGATCTCGCTGTCGATGCCGCCGATCCGCGAGGCGGTGCCCGTGAAGTGGCGGTCGATCAGATCGTCGGCCAGGCCGACGGCCTCGAAGATCTGCGCGCCCGCGTAGGAGCGGATCGTCGAGATGCCCATCTTCGAGATCGTCTTCAGCAGGCCCTTGGCCACGCCCTTGACGACGTTCCACTGGGCCTTCTCGAAGTCCTCGACCTCCGGCACGAGCCCGTCGGCGACGAGCGCCTCGAGCGACTCGAGCAGCAGGTACGGGTTGATCGCCGAGCAGCCGTAGCCGATCAGCGTCGCGAAGTGGTGGACCTCACGCGGCTCGCCGGACTCGAGCACGAGGCCGGTCTGCAGGCGCGTGCCCTCGCGCACGAGGTGGTGATGCACGCCGCCGACCGCGAGCAGCGACGGGATCGGCGCCCGCTCGGGGCTGACCGCGCGGTCGCTGAGGATGAGGATGTTGACGCCGTCGGCGAGCGCCGCGTCGGCGTCGGCACAGGCACGCTCGAGCGCCTTGAGCATCCCGGCGGGACCTTCGCTCACCGGCCACGTGATGTCGACGGTGTGCGCCTTGAAGACCGAGCTGTCGACGTGGCGCAACTGCTGGATCTCACGGTCGAACAGCAGCGGCGTCTGCATCGCGAGCTGGTGCGCGTGCTCGGGCGTCTCGTCGAGCAGGTTGCGCTCGGAGCCGACGCCCGTGCCGTGATCCATCACGATCGACTCGCGGATCGGGTCGATCGGCGGGTTCGTGACCTGCGCGAACAGCTGCTTGAAGTAGTTGAACAGCGGCGGCTGATGGTCGGACAGGACCGCGAGCGCGTTGTCGTTGCCCATCGAGCCGATCGGCTCTTCGCCCTTGGCCGCCGTCGGCGCGAGCAGCACCCGCAGATCCTCCTGCGTGAAGCCGAACGCGCGCTGGCGGCTGTGCAGCGGAGTGTCGGGCTTGGGCAGCGGCGGCGCCTCGGGGAGGTCGCCGATGTGCACGATGCCGTCGTCGAACCACTGCTGGTACGGCTTGGCGCCGGCGACCTCGCGCTTGACCTCGGCGTCGTCGACGATCCGGCCCTGCTCGAGGTCGACCAGGAAGAGCTTGCCCGGCTGTAGCCGGCCCTTGCGCTTGATCTTGCTCGCCGGCACGTCCATCACGCCGGTCTCGGAGCCGAGCACGACCCAGCCGTCGGTCGTCTCCAGCCAGCGCCCAGGACGCAGGCCGTTGCGGTCCAGCGTCGCGCCGATCATGCGTCCGTCGGTGAACGTGACCGCGGCGGGGCCGTCCCACGGCTCCATGAAGCAGCCGTGGTAGGCGTAGAACGCCTTCAGCTCTTCAGGGATGTCATCCCGGTCGGCGTAGGCCTCCGGGATCATCATCATCACCGCGTGCGGAAGGCTGCGGCCGGCGAGCGTGAGCAGCTCGAGCACGTTGTCGAACGTGGCGCTGTCACTGCCGCCCGCGCGGACGACCGGAAGCACCTTGTGCAGGTCCTCGCCGAACAGCTCGGAGGCGAGCTGCGACTCGCGCGCCCGCATCCAGTTGATGTTGCCGCGCACCGTGTTGATCTCGCCGTTGTGGGCGATCATGCGGAACGGGTGCGCGAGCTCCCAGCTCGGGAACGTGTTGGTGCTGAAGCGCGAGTGCACGAGCGCGAGCGCGGTCTTCGTGCGCTGGTCCTGCAGGTCCGGGAAGTAGCCGAGCAGCTGCGGGCTGGTCAGCATGCCCTTGTAGACGATCGTCCGGCTGCTGAAGCTCGGCACGACCAGCTCCGGGCCGGCGGCGAGCTCGGCGACGCGACGGATCACGTACAGCTTGCGCTCGAACGCGTCCTGGTCGCCCGCGAGCTCCTCCGAGGCGCCGACGACGAGCTGCTTGACGTACGGCGCGTAGAGGTTGGCCGTGATGCCGACGTAATCCTTGTCGACCGGGACGTCGCGCCAGGCGATGACGGTCTGGCCCTCGTCCTTGACGGTCTGCTCGAGGAGCGCTTCCAGCCGGACGCGCTCGTCCTCCTCGCGCGGGAGGAACAGCATCGCGACGCCGTAGGCGCCGAGCGGCGGCAGCTCGGCGTCGATGACGCCGCGCAGGAACTCGTCAGGGAGCTGGAGCAGGATCCCGGCGCCGTCGCCGGTATTGGGATCAGCACCGGCCGCGCCGCGATGCTCGAGGTTCTCGAGCGCCACGATGGCCCGCTCTACCGCCTCGTGCGACGGCTTCCCATCGAGCTTGGCAACCATGGCGACGCCGCAGGCGTCGTGCTCGTAGGACGGGTCGTAGAGGCCGATCCGGCCACGTGGACGTTCAGGCATAGGCGAGCGACGGGGTCGGGGACGCGGAACCCCATCCGAGAGCTCGGAAGGGAGTGACAAGGTAGCAACCGCTGTGGAGCCCACTCAACACGTGAGCCCGCGAAGCGTTGCGTCTGACGCAGCGATCAGCTGCTTTGTGCGGTGCTTGTGCGCAACATCGTTGCGTCAGGGTCCCGAACTTGGTCGTAGAGGTCGGCGACGTCCTGGGCCAGCGAAGACCACGCGTAGCGCTCGGCCACGTCCGCGGCGGCGTTCGCGCCGCGGCGCCGGCGCTCCTGCGGACGGTTGACCGCTTCCACGAGCGCGTTCGCGAGCGTGAAGAGGTCGTCGGGCTCCACGAGCCAGCCCGTCTCACCGTGGTCGACGATGTCCGCGGGGCCGTGCGCGTCGACGGCGATCGCGGGCAGCCCGCAGGCCATGCCCTCGACCAGGACCTGGCCGAACTGCTCGCGCACGCTGGGCAGGACGACCACGTCGGACGCGCGGAGGATGTCCGGCAGCTCGTCGTGGTCGTGCCAGCCGGCGAGGTGGACGTCCTGCGCGCCGAGACGCGCGATCGAGTCGCTGGGGTGCTCGCCCTCGTGCTCGCCGGGGAACCCGCCGACGAGCACGAGCGGGGCGCGTCGGCAGAAGCCGGGGCGGGCGCGCTCGTAGGCCTCGATCAGCAGCGGGACGCGCTTGACCTCGGTGAAGCGGCCGACGTAGAGCAGCACGGGTGTGTCGGCTTCGATGCCGGCGTCGGGCAGCATCTGCGCCCACTCCGCGCGGCGGTCGATCGGGCGCTGGGAGAAGAGATCGGGGTCGTAGCCGTTCGGGATCAGCGTGTAGCGGTCGGGGTCCACCGGCAGCACGCGCTCCGCGCGGTCGATCTGGCTCTCGGAGAGCACGATTAACCGCTCGGCCTGCAGCGACCACGCGCGCAACCGCTCAGCCCACGCCAGCCCGTACGGCCAGCGCAACGGGTCGGCCTCGATCGCCTCCAGCATCAGCAGCTCGGTGCCGTGCAGATGGCCGACGATCGGCACGCCGGGAGCCGCGCGCTTGGCGGCCTCGTACAACGGCGTGAGGTGGTGCAGGTGCAGCACGTCGGCGTGCGCGGCGCCCGCGGACTGCAGCGCCCGCGTCCACGCCGTCACCTGTTCCTCGGCGTCATCGGCGTCCAGCAGGCCGAAGAAGCGGTCGGGCGCGCCCGGGCGGTCCTCGTAGGACGGGTGCAGCGGGAAGCTTCCCGACATGTCCACGGGGCGGACGTCGACGTCGTGGTAGAAGCGCCGCGCGTCGCCGAAGCCCTCGACGCTGCCGCTCAGGATCGTCACGTCCCAGCCCACGCGCGGGAGCGCATGCGCGAGGTTCCGCGCGACGTGCGCGGACCCGCCACGCGGGTAAAAGAGCAGGCCCATCAGGACCCGGGGATGTGAAGAGGATGTCACCGCGCTGTGACCATACCCGGCGGAGCGTTGCCTTCATTCAAGGGCAGGGATGCTTGAACATTGAACCGGCGGGTAGAGCGCCGCCATGCGCACCGCACTACTTGCCGGTATGGCCTTTCTCGCTCTCGCCGCGCCCGCCGCGGCGCAGACGCCCACACCCACCCCGACGCCCGACGCGGCGCCGACGATCGCCGCGGATGGCGTCGGCCTGGCCGCTGTCGCGCCGGATATCGGGTCGTTCACCGTGTACGTGCAGGGCCGGGCGCGATCGGCGGTGGCGGCCAGGAGCGCCGCGAACAAGATCGCGCGGACGATCGTGCAGACCGCGACCACCGCGGGCGTGGCCCCGTCTGACATCCGCACGTTGGCGGTGTCGACCAACCGCAGCCGGGTCAAGCCCAAGCGCCGCCCGGCGTACACGCGTTTCACCGCGCGTCAGTACATGGTGATCGTCGTCCGCGACGTGGCCAAGATCGGGGCGTTGATCGACGCGGCCTCCGACGCGGGAGCCGACAACATCGAAGGCCCGGAGTTCGGGTTCGCCGACCCGTCGCAGGGCCGCCTGCTCGCGACCCGCGCGGCGATCGCCGACGCCCGCCGGCGCGCCGACGACGCGGCCGCGCAGACGGGCCTGCGGATCGTCAGCGTGCGATCGGTCGTGCTTGCGCCCAATGACGACGAGAGCGGCGGCGGCGGCAGCGGCGGCAGCAGCAACTCGTTGCAGCCGACGTCCGGTGGCGGCGATGAGAGCGCCGACGCGCCGACGACCGTGTCCGCCGGCGTCCGGCAGTTCGTCGAACGGGTCCGTGTGGTGTTCAACGCCGCGCCCCTTTAGGCTCCAGCGGGTGGAGCCCGAAGTCGAGTTCACCAGCCTCGACAAGCCGCTGTTCGACGGCGCCGACGCGACGAAGGGCGACCTGGTCGCCTATCTCGAAGCGGTCGCCGACCAGCTGATCGGGCAGTTGCGCGACCGGCCGCTCTCGGTGATGCGAGCGCGACCGGGGCAGCGCCCGTTCATGCAGAAGAACGTCCCGAAGAACGCCCCGGACTGGATCGAGACGGTGGGCATCTGGGCTGAGCGGTCAAAGCGCGAGGTCCACTACGCGCTCTGCAACGACCGCCGGACCCTGCAGTGGTTCGCCAACCAACGCGCCGTCGAGTACCACCCGACGCTGTGGCCGGACCCGCCGCTGGTGCTCGACCTCGACCCGCCGGAGGGTGCGGAGTTCGCGGTGGTGGCGCAGACGGCACAACTCGTCCGCGAGGCGCTGTCGTCCGCGGGACTCTCCGGAGCGGTCAAGACGAGCGGCTCCAAGGGCGTCCACATCTTCGTCCCGGTCCAGGGCGACGGCGAGACGATCGCCGCGGCGACCCGCGCTCTCGCCGCGCGGGCGGCCGCGCTCGACCCATCCGTGGCGACGGTCGAGTACGTCGTCGAGCGGCGCGAGGGCAAGGTCTTCGTCGACTCCACCCGTGCGGGTGGCGGGACGATCGCCGCCGCCTACTCCCCGCGCATCCGCCCGGGCGTGCCGGTCTCGTTCCCGATCAGCTGGGACGAGCTCGAGCGCATCTCCCCCTCCGACTTCACGATCCGCACCGCGCCCGCTCTGCTCGACGGGCGCGACCCGTGGACGGAGTCGCTGCCGACGCCGCAGACCATCCCCGACGAACTCGTCGAAGAGGGCCGCGCGATCCCGGTCGCCCGCGTCGCGGCGATGCACGAGGGCAAGCGCCGCAAGCGCGCCGCGGAAAGTTAAAGGGGCCAGGCCCCTTTAGGTTCGGGGGACGAACAGCAGCGCGGTCGAGACCGGCCGTCCGCCGGGCTCGGGCGTGTCGAGCGCGGCCCGTGGGCGATTGCGCAGCCGGCCGCCGCTGATCAGCGACGTGGAGCCGCCGCCGTCGAGGTTCATCGCGGTGTGCGCGCCGAGCGCGGTCATCAGCGCGGCGAGCTCCTCGAGCGTGAGGCCCGCGTCGGTCTTGGAGCGACCGTCGACGGCGACCGCGAACATGCGGTCCTCGCCGATCCCGATCGCGGCGCGCGGGTAGCGGCCGTCGGTGATGTCGGAGTCGAACTGACCGTTGGCGGCGCGGAAGCCCTCGTGGTCCTCCTCGCGGCGGAAGACCGGTCGACCATCGCGGACGAGCAGCGGGCCGGCCTGCAGCAGGTCGCCGCGCGGCGCGGCCGGGAGCTCCATGCGCGGGGCGATGGCCGCGACGCCACCGTCGACGTGCACGCAGGCGCGAACGGCATCGAACGGTGCGGTGAAGGGCACATGCTCACGCGCGACGCCGTGCGTGCGGACCTCGCCGAGCGGGGTGCCGAGCGGCCGGGCGAAGAACCCACCGACGATCGCCTCCTCGACGCCGTTGGCCGCGCACCACGCCTCGAGCTTCGCCTGCCCGCGCAGGACCGCAACGCGGAGCTCCGTCGCCGCGGTGTCGTGGACCGCGACGTGGATCGTCGTCCGGGCTCCGTCCTCCAGGTCCAGGCGCATCCGTCGCGCGGAGCCCGCGCGAGGCGCCCGGAGCGGGGCTGTGGTGGCGAGGGCCATGGTCTGCAGAATCGTCTCGATCCCGCGCCCGGTTGTGAACATACCGTTGGGCTAGGTTCGAACTTCGAAACTCACCGGTCGGGCGGGACTGACCGTCCATTCGCCGCGGTCGTACCGGATCCTCGTGCCGTCGGCCAGCCGAGCCATCGATCTGCCGCCGCGTGGTTCGCCCCAGAGCGTGGCTTCGAGTGGGCGCTTGTGCTCCGGCGTGTCCCCCAGCCCGCGGGCGACGTGCTCGGCGGGATAGGTGACGATCAGCGCGCCGCGCCGGACCCAGACCGGGATCCGGTCCAGCGGCGCGTCGGCGTCGATCTCACCCCCGCCCGCGTGCTCGACACGGGTGTGCACGTCGATCCAGTCCCCGCGCGGGAGGTCGACGTGCACGGAGCGCGCGCCGTCCTCCAGCACGGGCGCCACCCACAGCGAAGGGCCGAATCCGTAGGCGTCCGCGATCGACCAGCCGCGCACATCGGCCGGGTCGGTGAGCGCCAGCGGGCGGATGACCGGCAGGCCGGAGCGCTGCGCGGTGGCCGCGGCGGCGCGGATGTAGGGCACGAGCCGCTCGTGCCGGAGCACGTGGGCGCGGTAGAGGTCGAGCAGCTCGTCGTCGTAGGTCCACGGCTCCTGCTCGAACCGGCTGTGCGCGTGCATGAGCGGCGTGAAGCAGCCGAACTGCACCCAGCGGGCGAGCAGCTCTTTCGACGCGCGGGACATGAGCTTCTCGCCGAGGTAGCCACCGACGTCGTGTGACCAGTTGCTGAAGCCCGTCGCGGCCGCGGTGAGCGTGGCGGCGACCAAGGTCTTCAGCGACCAGAAGTCGCTCGGCTGGTCTCCGCCCCAGGTGATGCCCACGGCCTGCTGCCCAGTCCAGCCCGGGCGGCCGAACAACACGCCGGTCTCCGGATGCACCTCGTCGAGCGCGCGCTGCATGCTGCGCCGGTACTTGAGGCCTTGCGCCCACGCCGCCTGCGCGCCGCTGGTGCCGTCGGCGAACCGCACGTCGTCCGGGAAGTACCAGCCCTCGCCGTCGTCGGCCTTGATGCCTTCCACGCCCAGCGCCAGCACGCGCTTGGCCTGTTCACGCCACCACACCTCGGCGGCCGGGCTGGTGAAGTCGACGGGGGAGCCCTTGCCCATCCACCACTTGGCGACGAGCGGCTCGCCATCTGCGCCTCGTACGAAGTGCTCGGCCTCGTAGTTCGGCGCCGGCTGGCGGTATAGCGCGGCGGACGCGTCATCCGGCGGGTACTGGCCCTCGCGCGAGTCCACGTTCACCCACGGCGTGACCCAGACCACGGTGCGGACGCCGTCCTCACGCAGGCGTTCGAGGTACCCCGGGGCGTCCGGGAACTGGTGCGGGTTGAACTCCCACGTGTTGTATTGCGTGGCCCAGGGGGAGTCGAGCACGATCGCGTCGAGCGCGATGCCGTGCTCGCGGAAGCCGGCGTGCTCGGCCTCGGCCTCCGTCTGGTGGCGGTAGATGTCGCGGCTCTTCCAGAACCCGTAGGCCCACTCGGGCAGCACGGGCGGGACGCTGTTCGTCAACCGCAGGAACGCCCGCAGTTGCGCGGCGGGCGTCGGGTGCGTGAACAGGTGGACCTTCAGCGGGCCGGCGGCGGCGCGGGTGGAGAGGATCACCTCGTCGCCGAGCTCGCAGCGCACGCCGTGGCCGTCATTCTCGATCCACGCCGCCCAGCCGCGACTGGACAGCACGAACGGCACCGGCGCGTAGTCGCCCTGCGGGATGCCGCCGACGTCGAGCATGTCGGGCGGGCAGTCCGGGCCGGTGTACGCGCGGTCGGCGCCGAGTTGCAGGTGGCGCCCCGCCTGGTCGACATGCAGGCCGTGCCGCGCGCCGAGGCCGATGAAGCGCTGCTCCGGATGGCCCTTGAGGACAAGGCCGAGGCGGTGCCCGCGCGGCGCGGCGGTGATGAGGCGGTGGTGCGGTCCGCGCTGCTCGACCGTGAAGTCGGCTGAGTCGACCGGGTCCTCGAGCGTCTCCTCCGCGACCATGCCCTCCGTCAGCTGGATGAACTGGTCATCCGCGCGGCCTTCCCACGTACGCAGCTTCACGCGGCGTAGCTTCGAGGCGCTCGCCCGACTTCGGACCGACGTTCACAGGACGATCACGCAATAGTCGCGGCTTGATCACAAAGGGCCTGCATAGCAGCCCGATCCTGCGTCTCATGAACACCAGCCGCGCGGACCTCCACTGCCACTCGACGGCATCCGAGGTGTCGAAGCTGGGCGTCCAGCGCGCTCTGGGCCTGCCGGAGTGCGCGACGCCGCCTGAGGAGGTCTACTCGCTGGCCAAGCGCCGCGGGATGGACTTCGTCACGATCACCGATCACGACACGATCGACGGCGTGCTGGCGATCGCCGACCGGCCGGACGTGTTCATATCCGAAGAGCTCACCGCCAAGTTCCGCGGTGAGCCGCAGGCCGTGCACATCTTGTGCCTCGG
The DNA here is from genome assembly GCA_027587225.1 of Solirubrobacter taibaiensis. Lineage (GTDB taxonomy): Bacteria > Actinomycetota > Thermoleophilia > Solirubrobacterales > Solirubrobacteraceae > Solirubrobacter > Solirubrobacter taibaiensis. The sequence goes on along the minus strand of JAPDDQ010000058.1, from coordinate 10,397 downwards.
CATCACGCCCGACGACCACGAGTGGCTGCAGGCGCACGCGGACGACGTCGAGGTCGTCGCCGAGTACCTGCACTCGAACGAGATCACGTGCTCTCTGGCGCACCCGTTCTACGCCGTCGAGGCGCCGCTGCAGCCGCGCCACCGGCGCCGCCTCGCGCAGCTGTTCGACGTGTGGGAGGTGCGCAACGGCTCGCGCGCTCCCGAGCTCAACCACCCCGCCGCGATCTACGTCGAGACGCACGGCGGTGTCGGCACGGGCGGCAGCGACGACCACGCGGGCGTGGACATCGGCCGCACCTATTCGGAGACGCCGTTCGCACCGGGGCCGGCGGAGTTCCTCGCGCACATCCGCGCCGGCCGCGTCGAGGCCCACGGCGAGCAGGGCTCCGCCGCCAAGTGGGCGCACGCGGCGATGGCGCTTGCCGTACGCGCGCTGGGGCGCGGCGATTCGACCGTCGCACCGGACCCGAGCGCGGTCCTGAAGATGGTCGAGCGCGTGATGACGGAGGGCGATGCCCGCAGCGGCCAGATGGCCGCCGACCTCTGTCCCGAGGACGGCCGGGCCCTGCTGCGCGCGTGGCTCGACGCGGTCGATCTGCGCCTGAGCGAGCGTGACCTGCTCGCCCTCCTCCAGTCCGACGGGTTCTCGCACGCCGCGCTGGAGCGGCGCGCGCGGCGGTGCCACGAGCGCGGGCTCGAGCGCGCGGTGGCGCGGGCGATCGCGGCTCCCGGCGAGCTCGATGCGGCCGCCGAGGACGTCTTCACCGCGTGCGTCGCCGCCATTCCCTACGCGCCCGCCGCGGCCTTCCTCGGGCGCGAGAAGAGCAAGCTGGCGCGCCGTGACGGCGAGCCGCTGCGGGTGGCGCTGGTCGCCGACGGCATCGGCTCGATGCACGGCGTCACGCACACCCTGGACGAGATCCGCGAACGTGGCGTGCCCGGCTTCGAGGTCGAGGTCATCGGCACCGACCCGCACGTGGACCGTCGGTTGTCCGCGGTGGCCGAGGTCGACGTCCCGTTCTACGCCGGGATGCGGGTGGGCGTGCCGTCGCTGCCCGCCGTGGTCGAGGTGCTGAGCGAGGGCCGTTACGACGTGCTGCACGTCTGCGCGCCCGGGCCGGCAGGCGTTGCGTCCACCCTGATCGGGCGCGTGCTCGGGCTGCCGATCGCCGGCTCCTACCACACGGAATTGAGCGCCTATACGGCGTTGCGCAGCGGCGATGCCAAGCTCGGCTTCGCGATGGAGGCGGCGTTGACCGCCTTCTACGGCGGCTGCGACGTCGTCTTGTCGCCGTCGCGGGTGAGCGACGAGCGGCTCGCCTCGATGGGCGTGGAGGCGATCGGGCGCTGGGACCGCGGCGTGGACGTCGAGCGCTTCTCGCCGGCGCTGCGCGCGCGGGAAGCGGATGGCCGCGTCCGGGTGCTGTACGCCGGGCGTCTGACGAAGGAGAAGGGCGTCGACCTGCTGGCGGACGCGTTCCTCGCGGCCCGCGCGCGTGACCCGCGGCTGGAGCTCGTGCTCGCCGGCGGCGGGCCAGAGGAGAACACGCTGCAGGCGCGGCTCGGCTCGGCCGGGACGTTCCTCGGCTGGCTGGAGGGCGACGCGCTGGCCCGCGCCTACGCCGACTCGGACCTCTTCCTCTTCTGCTCGCAGACGGACACCTTCGGGCAGGTGGTGCTGGAGGCACAGGCCTCCGGGCTGCCCGTCGTCGCCGTGGCGGCGGGCGGCCCCGCCGAGCTGATCGACTCCGGCCGCACCGGCATGCTCTGCCCGGCGAGCGCCAGTGCCCTGGCGGACGCCGTCGCCGGCCTCGCCGCCTCGCCCCGCGCCCGCGAGCGCCTCGCCCGCGGCGGCCTGGCCGCCGTGCGCGAACGAACTTGGGAGGCCTCCCTGGCCGCCCTCGGCGCGGGCTGGATGCGAGCCCTCGCCACCCGCGCCGCCGCGACCGGACAGGTCCGCGCGGCATGACCCGAAGCACCACCGCCCCACCCGACCCGGCACCACCCACACCGACCCGCCCCAACCTAAAGGGGTCTGACCCCTTTAGGTTCGATCTTCGTGACGCGACCCCGTTCGCGCACCTTCCCGACTCGCCGTTTTCGGCGCAGCTCCGCCGAATCGCCCTCGTCGGAGCGCCTAAAGAGATGATAAAGGGCTCTGACCCTTTTAGGTTCGGGCGCACGCTGTGAGCGTCGCGTTCGCCCCGCTGCGGCTCGTTGCTCCGGCCCGGCCGTTGCGGGTGGTGGACGTCGCGCTCTTCTACGGGGAGCGCAGCGGCGGCATCCGCACGTACCTGGACGCCAAGGCCGCGTACGCCGCGCGGACCGGCGCGTTCGAGCACCGGCTCGTCGTGCCCGGCGACGTGCCGTCGGTGTGCGTGGCGCCGAACAACGGGTACCGATGGCCGCTCGGCTCGCGGCCGCTGGTGGACCTGCTGCGCGAGCTGGAGCCCGACGTCGTGCTCCTGCACGACCCGTTCTGGGCGCCGCGCGCGGCGGTGAGCGCCGCCCGCTCGGTCGGTGCGCGCGTCGTGATGGTCCACCACGGGTCGCTCGAACTGGACGTCAACGCGTTGCCCGGGCCAAATCGGCTGTACCGACCCGCACTCGGCGCGTGGCTGCGGCGCGCGTACGGGCCCGTCGATGCCGTCATGTCCGCGTGCGACTCGTTCGGCGACACCGGGCGCGAGGCGACGCTTCCCCTGCGCTTCGGGCTCGACCAGGCGTTCTTCCCGACCGGCATTCCGAAGCGTGGTGACCACGTGCTGTACGCCGGCCGGCTCAGCCGCGAGAAGGGCGTCTTCGAGCTGCTCGAGGCCGCCGCCCGCTCGGCGGAGCCGTGGCCGCTGTGGCTGATGGGCACCGGCAACGCCGAGCACCTGATCGCCGCGCGGGTGCGCCGGCTCGGCCTCGGCGATCGCGTCCGCATGCTCGGCCACGAGCGCGACCGCGAGCTTCTGGCCCGCGCCTACGAGGCCGCCCGCTGCGTCGTGATGCCGGGCGCGCTCGAGACGTTCGGCCTGGTGGCCTTCGAGGCCGCCGCGAGCGGCGCCGCCGTCGTGGCGTGTGAGTCGGCCCCGTCGGCACGGGTGATCGGCCCCCTCGCGGACACGTTCGCGCCGGGCGACATCGACGGCCTGCTCGGCGCGATCGAGCGCGCCCGCGCCCGGGTGCCCGATCGCCTCGTCGCCGCGCGCTTCGCCTCCGCCCACCGCTGGGAGCACGCGTTCGCCGCCGAGCTCGCCGACCTGGAGGCGCTGTGAGAGCCGGCCCGCCGAACCCGCCCTGGCTCGCGGCTGACGTGAGCTGGGCCGCCGACCTCGCCCCCGCCGCCGCGGCGTCGCCGGCTCACGAGGCTCTGGCCGCCCGCACCACCGACCCGACACGGCCGGCCGAAGAGATCGGGGCCACTCGCGTCGCCCGCGCGGCGTCGCCACCCGCCGCCGGCGGCCCGCGCTCCGTGCGTGTCTCGCAGCTCGCGGTGGTCACGCGGCCGGCCCCGCCCGCGCGGCCCGTCGCCGAGTCACGCGTGCCCGCCGCACCGTCGGGCGGGCGCCTCGCGGTCGCGCTGCACGACGTCGAGCCGGCGACGCACCGGCGGTGCATCGAGATCCGCGAGTGGCTGCAGGACCTCGGAGTCGGTCGGGTGACGTTGCTGGTGATCCCCGCGCCGCGGATGCATCCGTTCCCGGCGCGGTCGCCGGAGCTCGCGTACTGGTTGCTCGATCGCCAGGACGCCGGGGACGCGATCGCCCAGCACGGGCTGCACCACCGGCAGACGCGTCCCGGGCCGCTGTTCGCGCGCCCGGTGCGGCGCTGGCAGGGCGGCGCGGCCGCCGAGTACGCGGGGCTGGGTGCGGAGGCCGCCGCGGAGTCGGTCGAAGCCGGCCGGCGCGTGCTCGAGGGCGCGGGCCTGCACGTACGCGGGTTCGTCGCTCCCGCCTACGCGTACACCGGTGCGCTGCGGACCGTCCTCGGCGAGCGCTTCGACTGGTGGGCGACGCTGCTCACGCTCCACGCGCGCACCGCGACGCGCTCGCCCGCGCTGTGTCTCGGCACGTCCTCACCGCTCAAGCGCGCCGTCTCGCCGCTCGTGGTGCGCGCGGGCGCGACGCTCTCACCGCAGCTGCTGCGGCTGGACCTGCACCCGGCCGACTTCGACCACCCGCGCCATGTCGCCGCCGTCGAACGGGTGTTGGAGCGCGCGCGGGACCGCGTGGCGGTGACCTACAACGACCTCTGCTGAGGACGTCCTCCGAGCCAACTGGCGCGAGGGAGTGCGCGGGGACGGGACGCCCTTCGCCTTCACCTGCCCCTCGCCGCGGCGCTACCAGCACCAGTGGTCCTGGGACTCGTGCTTTCACGCGGTCGCCTGGTCGCACATCGACCCCGAACGCGGGCGGAAGGAGCTGCGCACTTTGATGCGCGCGGGCCGGCCGGACGGCTTCGTGCCGCACACCGCGTTCTGGCAGGCGAGCCCGCGCTGGCGCCGCGCTCCGCTCTACGCCACCGCGAGCTACCGCGGCGACACCGCCACAGAGTCGATCCAGACGCCATTGCTCCCCGTCGCGTGGGAACGCGTCGGCGGCGCGACCGCCACCGACCTCGCGTTCCTGGAAGCCCACGCCCGCTGGCTCATCCGCGAACGCGACCCCGACCGGGACGGGCTCATCACGATCCTGCTGCCGGACGAGTCCGGCCTCGACGACTCGCCCAAGTACGACGCCGTCTACGGCCGCCTCGCGCACTGGAAGCCGGGCTACGCGCGGCTCGTCCAACGCTGCCGCCGAGCGAACTGGAGCGCCGCGGCGCTCTGCGCGGCGACCGACGAGCACGTCGAGGACGTGCTGGTCAACACGGCGCACGCGCTGTCCCTCCGCGCGCTGGCCCGCCTCACCGGCAACCCCGAGTGGGATGCGCACGCCGCTCGCACCGAACACGCACTCGTCGACAAGTGCTGGGACGAGCAGCGCGGCCTGTTCTTCGACCTCGCCGGCCGCGCCGAAGACCCCGTGAAGCTCTCCACCTGGTCCTCGCTCGCGCCGCTCGCCCTCATCGGCATCCCGCGCGAGATCCGCGAGCGCCTCGCCAACGAGCATCTCCTGCACCCGCGTCGCTACCTCGCGCGGTTCGGCGTGCCGAGCGTCTCGATGGAGGAGCCGTCGTTCCGGCCGGGCTTCAACGCGTACCGGACGTGGCGCGGGGCGGCGTGGATGAACACGAACTGGCTGATGGTCGGCGGCCTGCGCGCACTCGGCGCCGACGACGAGGCCGACACGCTCGCCCAGGGTGCGCTCGACGCCGTCCAGCGCAGCGGCTTCCGCGAGTACTACCACCCCCGCACGGGCGCCGGCCACGGGGAGCAACGGTTCGGGTTCGCGACGCTCGCCCTCGACCTTCCAGCCGGGTTTCGCGCCGCTGGCGCCGGGGTAGCGCGAACGGCGTGAAACTGCTCGTCGTCACACCGGAGCCGATCGACGCCGCCTTCCTGCGCAAGACCCTCGGTGACGAGGTCGAAGGCGCCGAGGTGCTCGTGCTCTCGCCCGCCACCAACCAGTCCAAGCTCGCCTTCTGGGTCTCCGATCCTGACGAAGCGATCGCCGAGGCGGAGGAGGCGCAGACCGAGACGGTCGAGCGCCTGGAGGAGGACGGCGTGGACGCCGCGGGCGAAGTGGGAGAATCCGAGCCGGCGCAGGCCATCGACGACGCGCTCGTCACCTTCGCCGCCGACCGCATCGTGATCTTCTCCCACCCCGAAGGCGACCGCGATTACCGCGAGGACGAAGCGCTCGCCGCCGGCGAGGCACGCTGGAACGTCCCCGTCACCCACGCGCTGATCGCTCGCTAGCCGCGCTGTACCGCCGCACGGGCGCCGACGGTCCCTCCGGGGATCACCGGCGCGCGCACGGCGTGGGGCTCGAGGGCTACTACTGGCGCGTCTACGATCCGGGCTGGAGCGCGCTCGCGATCGCCGGCGTCTGCCCCGACTGGGCGATGGTGATCCTCGCGACCTCGGCGGGCGAGGTGTGGACGGAGATCGTCGACGCGCCGCGCATCTCGGCGACCGGCATGGGTGTCGACGCCGGCCCGCTGCAGGCGGATGGCCAGTCGCTGCGGGTGGACCTGGGCCCCGGACTGGACGTCCGGTTCGAGCAGCGGCGCGAGTGGCCGCGCCGGTTCTCCCCGCTCGGCCCGGCGCAGATGGTGCCGTTCCTCGGCCAGTACTGGGCGCCGTGGCTGCTCTCCGCGCGCGTGTCGGGCTCCTTCGGCACGCGCTCGCTGGACGGGCTGTCGGGCTACGCGGAGAAGAACTGGGGCGCGGTGTTCGCCGAGCACTGGTGGTGGGGACAGGCAGAGTTCGTGGCGTTCGCGGGTGGCCGGGTGCACGGCGTCGCGCCTACCGCGGTCGCGGTGTGGACGCCGGACGAGGTCGCCACGCTGGCACCGCCCTTCGCGCGCACCGTGACCCGCGCCGGCGGCGGTGAGTGGGCGGTACGAGCGTCGAACTGGCGTTGGCACGTCGAACTCGAGGGCGAAGCCACCGACCCGCTGCTCCTGCCCGTCCCGATCCCGCGCGAGCGACGGCTCGAGGTGCGCTCCCGCCATCACTTGCTCGGACGCGTGCACGTGGTGATCCGGCGCGGTCGCCGCGTGTGGTTCCGTGGCGAATCCACCGTGGCCGCCCTGGAGGACGGGGCTACGCCCGCATGACGAGCAGGGCGATGTCGTCCTCGCCACCGTGCTCGCGGTCCAGCGCACGCAGCACGTGGTCGGCCACCGCGTCCGGCGGGAGGTCGACGCCGCCGAGCGCGTCGCGGAGCCGCTCCATCCCGACGTCGATGGCCAGCGTGCGCTCCTCGATCAGGCCGTCCGTGTAGAAGACGAGCGTCGCGTGCGGCGGGATCGTCGTGACGTGGCGGGTGTACTCGGTGGCCTCGGCGCCCAGCGGCGGGCCGGGGAGCGCGTCCGCGAAGAACGGCTCGCCGTCGCGCGGCACGATCAGTGGCGGGAGATGCCCCGCGAGCGAGAACGTGAGCTGCCGGTTCACCGGGTCGTAGAGCGCCGCGAGGACGGTCGCCATCGGCAGGTCCAGCAGCGTCGGCGCGCGCACGCTCAAGTGTGCGAGCACGCGGTCGGGCGGGTCGCCGTCGTAGGCGTACGCCGCGAGCACGGCGCGCAGCTGACCCATGCGGGCGGCCGCTTGGGCGCCGTGCCCCATCACGTCGCCGATCACGAGCAGCACCCGGCCGTCCTCGAGCGGGTGGGCGATGTAGAAGTCGCCGCCGACGTCGCGCCCGCCGGTGCCGGGGAGATAGCGCGTGGCGAGTTCGATGCCCGGCACGTCCGGGATCTCGGTCGGGAGCAACGAGCGCTGCAGCGTGAGCGCGAGCCGCCGCTCGGAGCCATAGAGCACCGCGTTGTCGAGCGCGACGCCCGCCCGGGCGGCGAGTTCGATCAGGACGCGGCGGTCGAGCGCACCCGTGACCGGGTTCAGGACGATGATCGCGCCGAGCATGCGGCCCCGGGACACGAGCGGGAGCGTGAGCGCGGGGCGGGAGCCGAGGCGCTCGTCGAGCTCACGCGCCTCGCGATCCTGCACCGCGCCCGCGGCGAGCGCGGCGGCCGGGATCGGGCTGCCGCGCAGGGCTTCATCGACGCCGGCGACGTGCGCGACCCGGAAGCCGCCGCCCCCGGTCGGCGTCGTCTCCTTGCCCGCCAGGTCGCGGATGATCCGCTCCTTGAGCGCCACGATGACCGCCGTTCCGAACCCATTGACGATCACGTCAGAGAGGATCTGGAGCAGCTCGTCGACCTCGAGCGTTCCGGCGAGCCGGGCGCCGGCGCCGCTGAGAATCTGCAGCCGGCCGGTCGCCGCGCCGCTGGCGGCGAGCGCGTCCGCGCGTTCACCCGCGAGCCGTGCCGCGTCCTGCTCAGCGCGCACGCGGCCCGTGATGTCGTGGAAGTACACCGAGAGCCCGTCCTCGCTGGGGATCGCGCGCACGTCGAACCAGGCGTCCAGCGGCGGGTGGTAGTGCTCGAAGCCGACCTCGCTGCCCCCGGTCAGCGCCTGCCGGTACCGGGTCCCGGCCTCTGTGCCCCTGAGCTCCGGGAGCATCGTCCACAGGTCGGCGTTCAGGAGCACGTCGCGCGGCCGGCCGAGCATCCGCTCCGCCGCGCCGTTGACGTAGGTAAACCTCCAGTTGAGGTCTAGAGTGATGAACGCCGTGCTCATCGTCTCGAGCACGCGACCCAGGCGCTCGGAGGCGTTGTGGACCGCGGTCGTGTCGTACGCGGCGCCGAGCATTCGGGCCGCCGCACCCGACGCGTCGCCCAGCACCCGGCCGCGCGCCGCGACCCACCGGACCGTCCCGTCGTCATGGACGACCCGGTAGTCGGCCTCGTAGTCGCCGCAGGAGTCGATCGCCTTCGCGATCGCCGCCTCCGTGCGGGGGAGGTCCGCGGGGTGCAGCCGGACGGTGAACGAGTCGATGTGCGGCGTGAAGGTCTCGGCCGTGTAGCCGAAGAGCTCCTGAAGCCGATCGTCGAAGTGCAGCGCGTTCGTGCGCAGGTCCCAGTCGAAGCTGCCGATGTTCGCCGCCGCGAACCCGAGCGTGAGCCGTGCGGTGCTGTCTTCCAGCTCCGCGGCGAGCGAGCCACGTTCGAGCTCGCCCGCGATCGCCGCCGCGAGCTCGCGCAGCAGCTCACGGTCGTGCTCTGTCCACGTGAACTCCTCCTCGTCGTAGACGCACAGGACGCCGACGCGATGGTCTGCCGCTTCGATCGGCGCACCGAGATAGGCGCGGATGCCCGCCTGCTGCGGCGGCTGGAGGCCGTGGAACGTCGCTTCGGCGAGCGCGTCCGCGGGCGGCCGGCGGGGCGTCGGCGGCGTCAGCTGGACCTGCACGTCCGTGAACAGCGACACCTGCGCGTAGGCGGTGCCGAGCAGCCGCGCGCTCAACGCGGCGAGCCGGTCGATCGCCTCCCCCGGGGCTTCCGTGAGTAGGCGGCGAGCGGCTTCGGTCCGCTGCGGATCCGCCACCATCTGCGCGAGCATATTGACGCGCAGTCGAGATTTGTCCGCTAGTCCTCCGCGCGCCGCGCCGCCAGTGCGAGCGGCTCCGCGCCCACGAGCCGTTCGAACGGGCCGACGACGGCCCACACGGCCTTCAGGCGCAGCCGCGCGCCGGCGTCCACCGGCTGCACCCGAGCCTCCGACCACAGCTCGGACTGACCGTCGCCGAGGTCGCGCACGCCGTGCGCGAACGCAACGCGGACGGTGCCGGGCTCATCCCACGCCGCGAACGCGTCCGGGCCGTCCAGCGCGGGATAGTCGCGGGCGAGCGTCCAGATGCGCCCGCACAGGCCGGAGACGAGGCCGTGCTCGGATTCGTCGAGAACGCTGAAGGGGTAGGCGCGGAACAACTCGTGATACGTCGAGGTCCCCTGCACCCCCGGGATGCGCCAACCGACCAGGCGCCCCAGCCGCCGCGTCTCCTCCAGGCGGATGTTCGTCGCCGCCGCCCACAGCTCGGTGGGCGTCGCGTATGCCGCCCGTCGATGTCGGCTGCGGATCACCGGGTCGGGCAGCCAGTGGTCCAGCTCCTCGCGCATCACCGTATGGTGCCCAAGCCATGCGGCTGATCCAGCATAAACGCGAGGCCTTTTGGTTCTACCGGTTCCTGTCGCTGGGCTACGACCGCTGGGTGAACCCGCTGTTCTGGACCGAGGCAATGCGCGCCCGAGCGCTGGAAGCAGCCCGCCTGGAGCCCGGCCTGACGGTGCTGGACGCGGGTGCGGGGACCGGCTTCACCACCGAGGGCATCGTGGCGCGCGCGAATGCGGCCGACGTGACGATGCTCGACCAGAGCCCGCACCAACTGGCGCGTTCCCGCAAGAAGCCCGCGTTGGCGGACTGCCCTCGAGTGCTGGGCGACGCCGAGGCGCTGCCCTTCGCGGACGACGCGTTCGACCGCTACGTGTCCGCGGGCTCGATCGAGTACTGGCCGGACCCGCAGCAGGGCATCGCCGAGGCCTACCGCGTGACGCGCGCGGGCGGCACGGCGCTGATGATCGGCCCGGTCCGCCCGGCGAACCGCGCCGCGCGCGCCCTCGCCGAGGCCTGGATGCTGTTCCCGCCAGTCGAGGACTACACGGGCTGGATGGAGACCGCGGGGTTCACGGACGTGACGGTCGTCGAGCTCGCGCCGGACTGGTACCGCGACTCGCGCGTGCCGTACGCGCTGGCCGTGAGCGGTGTGAAGCCGGTCGCGGGACCGTCGCCGGCCGCCCGCGTGGGACCGGCGGCCGAGGAGCCGCCCGCGAGCCCGCTGAAGTTCGCCGCGCGCTTCGTGGCCGGCTCGGCGGGCGGCGCCGCCTTCGTCCCGGCCGAAGTCGGG
>JAPDDQ010000609.1 GCA_027587225.1 Solirubrobacter taibaiensis | reverse complement strand
CCAACCATCGCAAATGTTAACAACGCTCCAATATTCGCTAAATTCGACAATTCTTTTAAATCGATAAATCCAGCAATTAAAGCACTACCAATTCCTGTTAACCAAACTGTAAATGTTGGCGCTTCTGTCTTTTTATTAATTTTCGCGAAAGATTCTGGCAATAAACCGTCACGGCTCATCGCAAAGAATACACGTGTCGTTGCATAAATGTAAGCAAAAATTACTGCCATAATACCAATTACAGCTCCAATTGCGATTACACCTGCTACTTTATCTTGTCCTACAACTTCTAACACATATGCCATAGCTTCTGGTACATCTAATTCTTTATAAGAAACCATACCCGTCATAACGAGACAAACTACAACATAAATGATTGTACAAATGACTAACGAAGCGATAATACCAATCGGTAGATCACGTTGCGGATTTTTTACCTCTTCAGCAGAAGTTGCTAATGCATCAAATCCTAAGAAAGCAAAGAATACTGCTGCTCCCCCCGCGAAAACTCCACTTAAACCGTACGGTGCAAATGGTATCCAGTTTTCTGGTTTCACGTAGAATACACCAACTGCAATGAAT
>JAPDDQ010000608.1 GCA_027587225.1 Solirubrobacter taibaiensis | reverse complement strand
GATCAATCGTGAACTGTTTCGGTAAGTTGATCCATGTCATCGCCCATGTAAATGACATATTAATCAAAATCGTTGATAAGACTTGGAGGTCTTTGGCTTCCTTAATATGTTTAAAGGTTTCGAGTTTGCACAGGTCAATGGCAAGATCTTCAATCAAAAATTCGATTTCACGTGCAATCGCAATTCGTACTGTTTCAGAACCACCCCAACGTTCAGGGATCATAAATTGCCACTGTTGAGGGCTATGATTTACTGCTTGGACAAACAACTCAATGCTGGTTCGTGTTTTGGCAGACCCGCTGTGTTGTAAATAACTTTGCCCCAGTTGATGAATCAGGCTTTTGAGATGTAAAGAAACTTGATCAACGAGTTCTTGCCCTAACGCTTCCATGTCTTGGAAATGACGATAAAACGCCGTTGGTACTAAACCAACTTCGCGAGCCACTTCACGCAAACTGATACTACTAAATGAGCGTCCAGAAGTACTGAGATGGAGTGCTGCATCAAGCAGAGCTTGTCGGCTCTGTTGTTTTCGTTCATGTCTAATCGTCATGAAAAAGATCCATTGAATTCATACAGCAG
>JAPDDQ010000607.1 GCA_027587225.1 Solirubrobacter taibaiensis | reverse complement strand
CGAGTTCCAGTTTCTGAAAATGGGATTATTCCAACTGCTCTCAACATTATGTTAAACAATGATTCACGCTGCCATACTAGTAATGTAACGGTAACTGTTAAGAGAAGTCGAAACACCTTTTTCCCAACTCAAAATGAATTAGTTGAAATCTCTCGTACTTTTGTTTCTTTAGAACCAAACAGAACAACTAAGATTGTGTTGTTTACTCCAGAATTTCAAGTAGAAGATTTCCTTGATGTCATCATTAGTGGAAATAAAGAGGATGTTAAGGATGTTCTTGTATATTCTTTCTTAGCAGATTCAGTAGGTCATAATCTGCCATCTACTGTTTTCAGAAATGCAGAATACACTTTTGCTTGCTGACACTGTGATAATGTATTCTTTACTGTCGTATATCTAAATTGAAATGTTACAAGTAGCACTTCACGGCATACAATCTATCGGTGAAAGATCGTTCGGCAGAGGAGTGGTAGTTGGTGAAAGAAGTTTAGGATATCCAGATACACATGCGCTTAGGGTACCTTTACGGAAATTTTGGGTAGTTTGAAATAGAAATTAGAAGATCCCTTCTACCTTAAGGTG
>JAPDDQ010000606.1 GCA_027587225.1 Solirubrobacter taibaiensis | reverse complement strand
TTTTATCCCACTCAATACCATTGAAACTAACAAAGCCATCTTTTTTTGTACGGCGAAATATAGCCTCGATTCGTGCGACTAATACATGCTCATCAAATGGTTTTGTAATATAATCATCTGCGCCCATCGTGAGGCCTTTCACCATATCGTAGTTTTGGTTGCGAGCTGTTAACATAATGATAGGAACGTTGGAAATTTGACGAATTTGATAGCAAGTATCCCATCCATCCATATTTGGCATCATAACATCTAATAAAATAATATCGAATTCTTTTTGTTCGATTAATTTTAGTGCTTCAAGGCCAGAGGTAGCTTTCATACAAAAATAGCCGCGAGGGCTTAAGAACAGATCTAATAATCGTAACATACGTTCTTCATCGTCTACTAATAAAATTTTTACCATAATCTTGTGCACCCCAAACTGTTCATTCTACTTGTATAGTTTACATGAAAATAATAAAAAACTCTTTTTATGTGATTGAATGGAGGGCTGATTTTTTCGCTCAGAGTAATTGACATAAAAAATGCACTAGTTTTGCACAACTATTTTTTATAATAGAAAACGTAGCGACACAAAATACC
>JAPDDQ010000605.1 GCA_027587225.1 Solirubrobacter taibaiensis | reverse complement strand
TTCATAAAAATAAAAAAATGAGTTATAATATTATTGTAAATATTTTTACTTTTCTGCATTCAACAAGATAACAAAAGGATGTGATGTAATGGGATTCCCAAAAGTTGAGCGCTTGCTCATCAATTATAAAACGTTAGATGAATTCAAAAAATTTAAAGGGTGCGGAGCCCAAGAACTATCTATGCTGGAAGAATTGCAAGCAAACATTATTGAAAACGACAGTGAATCTCCATTTTATGGCATTTATTATGGTGGATCACTAATCGCACGTATGAGTCTATATATGAAAAGAAACGGCGGAGAACCATTCGAAATTACAGGTCCTTACCTAGAACTTTATAAACTTGAAGTATTACCAACTTTTCAAAAACAAGGATTCGGGCAAATGCTTGTAAATCATGCGAAACAAATGCAATTTCCTATTAAAACAATAGCACGTATTCATTCAGCTGGTTTTTGGGATAAATTAAATTTCAACCCCGTATCAGTAACTGATGGAGATTTTTATATTTGGCATCCAGAAGCAAATTTGAATGCGGTTACAAACGAAGAATCGGTTTAAGAAATAAAAAAACAGCTGTA
>JAPDDQ010000604.1 GCA_027587225.1 Solirubrobacter taibaiensis | reverse complement strand
CGACCAGTGATATTGCCAGTGATGCTTATATGTTAGAGGCATTTAGATACATGGTCACTTGTGGTTTGAATCAAGGTGGTACACCATCAGTTATGACCGCTATGGCGAAGTATTATGCAACCGAAACGATGAGAACTGTGATCAATCACGGGATGGATGTAGTCGGTGGACGTGCGATTCAGCTTGGTCCTCGTAACTTCTTAGCATTGACTTATCAATCAATCCCAGTTGCGATTACGGTTGAAGGTGCAAACATTTTAACTCGATCATTGATGATTTTTGGTCAAGGTTCTATGCGTTGCCATCCGTATTTGTTTGAAGAATTACAACTTCTGCAAGCAGAAGATAAATCAGCTGCTTTGAAACAATTTAACACGTTGTTGTTTAAGCATTTGGCTTATACCTTTAACCGTGGTGCGAGAGCTTTAGCGTATGGTATTACGGGTGGGCCTAGTCATTCATCCAAGCAATCTGATGCTTTCACCAAACCGTATTATGTGATTATCAATCGCATGAGCACAGATTTTGCTCTAACCGCGGATATGGCTTTAGGTCTTTTAGCTGGAGATTTAAAACGTAAAGAA
>JAPDDQ010000603.1 GCA_027587225.1 Solirubrobacter taibaiensis | reverse complement strand
ACCAAACAGTTACCCACTGTTTTGATGAAAGCCCTGTCACTCGATAGGACTTTTTTGTTACTGTAAAATATGAAATAACAAGATAGCTATATCTGACAAAAATAAGGAAAACCCAGATGGAAACAATTTTAGGACTTTGTATCGGAGTAGGATTAAGCGCAGCCTGTGGTTTTCGTGTCTTTGTTCCTTTATTGGTGATGAGCATTGCAACCCTGATGGGCTGGTATGAACCTGCAAAAGGCTTTGAGTGGTTAGCGATCCCTGCTGTATGCGCTGCACTTGGATTTGCAACCATCTGTGAAATCGCAGCTTACTATGTGCCGTGGGTCGATAATCTCTTAGATACCATCGCTACGCCTGCTGCTGTAGTTGCAGGCACACTCAGTACGATGGCAGTCAGTAGTGGAGAAATGTCACAATTTGCGACGTGGGCAGCCGCGCTAATCGTGGGTGGTGGAACAGCAGGTGTGGTGCAAATGAGCACGGTAGCTGCACGTGGCGTTTCAACAGCAACCACTGGTGGACTGGGGAATTTTGTAGTGGCAACAGGTGAGTTGATTGGCTCAATTGTTTTGTCGATTTTG
>JAPDDQ010000602.1 GCA_027587225.1 Solirubrobacter taibaiensis | reverse complement strand
GCAGAAGATTCAACTGCTTGGCCACTTGTAACAACTCCAACGTATGAAGGTGGGCTTGGATTCAATTACAAATGGAACATGGGCTGGATGAATGACGTGCTGAAATATATGGAGTGTGCGCCTGAATACAGGAAACACATTCATGAGAAAATGACGTTTTCTTTGCTATATGCGTACTCTGAAAACTTCATATTACCGCTTTCTCATGATGAAGTCGTTCATGGGAAAAAATCGTTATTAAATAAAATGCCAGGTGATTACTGGGATAAGTTTGCTCAGCTTCGTTTATTATATGGATATTTCTTTACTCACCCAGGAAAGAAATTACTTTTCATGGGAGGGGAATTCGGACAGTTTGATGAGTGGAAAGACCTTGAAGATTTAGATTGGAATTTACATGATTTTGAAATGCATCGTTATATGCATGATTACTTTAAAGAGCTCATAGCATTGTATAAGCGCTCAAAACCACTTTGGCAGCTTGATCATTCGCCTGAAGGTTTTCAGTGGATTGATGCTAATAATAACGAGCAAAGTATTTTCTCGTTTATCCGCCAAGGGGATAAACAAGAGGATGCGTTAGT
>JAPDDQ010000601.1 GCA_027587225.1 Solirubrobacter taibaiensis | reverse complement strand
GGCGCCTGCGATACCGATGGCAAGTCCGCCGAAAATATAGTCTTTTGCGTAAATGGTAAATGTAATCTTTTTTAAAACAGTAGCGTAGTGAAGAAATGTTACTGTTACAATATTTGCAGCGATAGCAAGTGCAACCCCCATCATTTGAAATTCTGGCCTTGATGCTAGTACAAAAATAACGATTAATTTCACGATGGCACCAATAAATGTATTCATCATTGCAGCCCTTGCTAAGTTTAAAGCTTGCAAAACAGAGGTAAGTGGACTTTGGAAATAATGAAATAAAAAGCAAGGCGCAAGAAGTTGAATGAATGCTGTTGCGCTGTCTGATCCATACATAAGAGTTAAAACAGGAGAAGCGAATACGTATAATATAACGACAGACCATCCGCCGGTAATTAATGAAATTCGAAGTGCTTGTTGTAAACGGTGCTCCACTAATTTATGTTGTCTTTTTGCCATTGCTTCACTAATAGAAGGGACGAGCGCTGTAGAGAGAGCGTATGTAATAAAGGCGGGTAGTGATAGAAGCGGGAATGCATAACCGTTTAATATACCGTATTGCTGAGTTGCAACAGAAGCAGC
>JAPDDQ010000600.1 GCA_027587225.1 Solirubrobacter taibaiensis | reverse complement strand
AAACGGTATTTTATTATGAAAGCTAGTCTATTTTTTCAAATTACATCATTAACTAGTAGTAAAGAGAGTAGAAAGGATAGAGCGATGTTTGGAGCAATTATACAGCAAATCGTATTAGGTATATCATTAGCTGCGCCAGTAGGGCCGATTAATATTGAAATGTTAAAACGAGGAATTGAACGTGGGTTTTGGCACGCTTGGGTTGTTGGAATTGGTGGAATGACTGCAGATGTTTTATTTATGCTGCTCATTTATTTCGGGTTATCTTCTGTGTTTATGTGTACATATGTGCAAGCCTTCATGTATTGCACGGGTTTTTTCTTGTTATTTTATTTAGGATTTCAAAGTGTAAAACAAGGAATTTTCGACTCGAATATGGAATATAAAAAAGAAGAGGTAGGTGGCCTTAAGCAATCGTTTATGGCAGGATTTTTAATTGCGATATCCAATCCATTAAATCTTGTTTTTTGGTTTGGTATATACGGAAGTACACTTAGCTCATTACTTACGAAGGTAACGAAACAAGAAGCTTGATTGTACAGTCTTTGCATTATTGTTGGAATTATTTTATGGAATTTAAATAAA
>JAPDDQ010000057.1 GCA_027587225.1 Solirubrobacter taibaiensis | reverse complement strand
TCCGACTTGGGCGCCGCGCCGGCGACAGGCCGGCGACGGGACCCGCGGGTGGGGCGCACGCCGGTCGCGGCGAAGGGCCACCGCCGCGACCCGCGGCCCGATTGCGTCAGCGGCACCGGGCGCGTCGTGCGGGTGGAGGCCTCCGCGGCCAGTCCGGGCTCGGTCGGTGCCGCGCCGGGTGCCGCCGCCCCGCGCGCGACCATCCGCTCCGGCTCGCCCGGCGTGCGGCCGCGCACGGCCGCGACCGCTGCCCGCCCGAGGTCACCCGCCGACGGGTACCGCTCCTCCGGCTCCTTCGCCATCGCCCGCGCCACCGCACCGTCGAACGAGCGCCGCAGCCCGCGCCGCAACGCCGACGGCACCGGCGGCGGCGCGGACAGCTGCGCCCACAGCTTGGCCTCGTCGCCCTCACGTTCGAACGGCACACGCCCCGTCAGCGCGAAGTGCAGCACGCCACCCAGCGCGTACACGTCCGCGCGCGCGTCGATCCGCCCGCCGCGGATCTGCTCGGGCGCGACGTAGTCCAGCGTCCCTACCCACTGCCCGGTGCGTGTCCCTCCCGCGCGGGTGAGCACCGCCTTGGCCAGCCCGAAGTCGGTCAGGTAGACGTGCTGCTCGTCGTCGACCAACAGGTTCGCGGGCTTGACGTCGCGGTGGACGAACCCCGCCCGGTGGATGGCGTCCAGGGCCGCGCCGGCCTGCGCGACGATCTCCGCCGCCGCGTCCGGCTCGAGCGGCCCGCGGGCCCGGACGAGCGACCGCAGGTCCTCTCCGCTGACGTACCGCATGGCGATGAACGCGACGCCGTCGGCCTCCCCGGCGTCGTAGACCGGGATGACGTTCGCGTGGTCGACACTGGCCGCGGCCCGCGCCTCCGCCAGAAAGCGCTCGCGCACTCCCGGGTCGTCGAGCAACTCCGGGGCGATCACCTTCAGCGCCACCATCCGGTCCAGCCCGCTCTGGCGCGCCGCGTAGACGACGCCCATGCCGCCTCGACCGATCAGGCCTTCGATCCGATAGCCGGCGACCAGCGTGCCCGGCGGGAGATCCCCCATTGGCGCTGTATATCCGAACCGCGACGCGCTTTGAACCTCCGCGTCCACATCTGCGTATTGCGCGCCGAGGACCGGAACAGACGCTCTTTCTCTCGGGACCCCCCTCCTGACAAGGGCGTCACCTTCTCCCCGCGGCCCGGCCAGGAAGGCCGGGCCGCTCGGAGCGCCGCCCCCGTGCGCCGTATCCTCATCGGCCATCGCCACCCTGCCTGTCATCTACGTCACGGGTCATCGCAACCCGGACACCGACTCGATCGCCGCCGCCATCGGCTACGCGGAGCTGATGAGCCGCGTCGACACGCGCAACCGCTACGTGCCCGTGCGGCTCGGCGAGCTCAACACGCAGACGCGCTGGGTGCTCGAGCGGGCGCGCGCGCAGGAGCCGGAGTTCCTGCCGCACGTGATGCTGCGCGTGCGCGACGTCATGCGCACCGACTTCCCGCAGGCCGACGGTTCTGAGCCCGTGCGCGAGGTCGGCCGGCTGATGGCCCGCCAGGACCTGGACCTCGTGCCGATCGTCAGCTCCGGCGCGCTCACCGGCGTGATGACCGAGCGCGCACTCGCCCGCCGCTACATCCGCGAGTCGCGGGAGCCGTCCGAGCTGGATGCGCCGACGAACGTCAGCGCGATCGTCAAGGTGCTGCAAGGCGAGGTGCTGGCCGGCTCCGACAACGAGGTCTCAGGTCAGATCTGGTGCATGGCGATGGACGTCGGCGCGCTGCCGACCGAGATCGGCCCGGGCGACGTGGTCGTGGTCGGCAACCGCGACGACGCACAGCGGGCGGCGATCGACCTCGGCGTCGGATTGCTCGTGGTCTCCAACGGGGCCCAGCCCACGCCGGAGACGGTCGCGCAGGCGCAGGAGCAAGGCGTGCCGGTCGTCACGTCGCCGCTGGACAGCTACGTCACCGCGCGCATGATCACGCTGTCGGCGCCGTGCCGCGCGCTGATGGACCCGAACCCGCTGACCGTCCGGCCCGACGACCTGCTCTCGGACGTCGCCGACGAGGTCAAGGAGGTCCACTACCGCGCCGCGGTCGCCGTCGACGCGCGCCGGCACCCGATCGGGCTCGTCACGCGCGTGGATCTCGTCAGCCCGCGCCCGCGCCGCGTGCTGCTCGTCGATCACGCCGAGCAGGCGCAGAGCGTGCTGGGGGTCGAGCAGGCGGAGATCGTCGAGATCCTCGACCACCATCACATCGGCTCGATCGAGACCACGGTGCCGGTGCGGGCCACGTTCGACCCGGTCGGCTCCACGTCGACGCTCGTGATCGAACGGTTCCGCCAGAACGGGATGGAGCCGAGCGGCCCATCCGCGCGGATGCTGCTCGGGGCGATCATGTCCGACACCGTCATCCTCAACTCGCCCACCACCACCGAGCGCGACTGGGCGGCCGTCGAGTACCTCGGGCGGGTGCTGGCGATGGACCCGATGGCGTTCGGGCGCGAGATGTTCGAGCAGACCTCCGACCTCGAGGGCGTCGACGCGGACTCGATCGTGTCGCGTGACCTGAAGGAGTACGAGATCCCGGGCGGCCACACGATCGGGATCGCCCAGGTGGAGACGGTCGGGCAGGGCGTCGACTCGCGCAAGGCGGAGCTGCTGGCGGCGATGGACCGGGTGCGCGAGCGCAGCGGGTTCGCCATCTACGCGCTCATGGTCACGGACATCATGGCCAAGGACACGGACCTGTACGTGAGTGGCGATCCCGCCCCGCTGGAGAGCGCGTTCGGCACCGATGCCGTGGACAGCGTGATCCGGCTACCGGGCGTGATGAGCCGCAAGAAGCAGGTCGCGCCGAAGGTTCTAGCGGCCCTGTGATGCGGGTAGGGTCTGGAGATGGCCCTCAGAAAACAGAAGAGCCGCAAGCAGCAGGTCGCTGAGCTTGCTGTCGACTACCTGAAGATCAAGACCGCCACCAAGGCGGCGAAGGGCGGCGCCAAGGGCGCCAAGAAGGTCGCGAAGGGCACAGCCGTCTACAAGGTGGCGAAGAAGACGCCGATCGTGAAGCGGATTCCGGTCATCGTCGGTGCCGGTGTGGCCGCGGTCGTGGCGACCAAGGTCGTCAAGGGCCGCGGCGGCAACGAGCCCGCACCCGCGTGATCGTCCCGGCCCCGGCCGTGCTCGAGGCGCGGCCGGGTGAGCCGGTCGCGCTGCCCGACGACCTCGACTGCCAACGCACGGACGGGGTGGCCGAGAGCTACCGGCTGTCCGTGTCGGCCGACGGGGTCGCCTTCAGCGCGTCCGACGACGCCGGCGAGGCGCGGGGCCGCGCGACGCTGCGTCAACTCGGGGGGACATCGGGTCCGCTGTTGATCGAGGACGCGCCCCGGTACGCCTGGCGTGGCGTGATGCTCGACGTCGCGCGCCACTTCTTCGGCGTCGACGAGGTGCTGCGGCTGATCGACCTCGCCGCGCTCTACAAGCTCAACGTCCTGCATCTGCACCTGACCGACGATCAGGGCTGGCGGATCGAGATCCCGGACTGGCCCCGCCTGACCACCGTGGGCGCCGAGACACAGGTCGGGGGTGGCGCGGGCGGGTTCCTCACGCTCGCGGACTACCAGCGGATCGTCGCCCACGCGGCGGGTCACTCGATCACGGTCGTGCCGGAGGTCGACGTGCCCGGGCACGTGAACGCCGCGCTGCGCGCGTACCCCGAGCTGTGGGGCCGTGACGCCCCGGAGCCGTTCACGACCTGGAGCAGCCCTGGGCACTCGCTCGACGTGCGCTCGGACGTCGTGATGCGGTGGCTGGACGACGTGATCCGCGCGATCCCGGGCGAGCACTTCCACCTCGGCGGCGACGAGGTCGAGGGCCTCGCGCACCAGGACTACGTGCAGTTCATGTGGGACGCGTGCTCACTGGTGCTCGAGCGCGGGAAGACGCCGATCGTGTGGGAGGAGGCCGGCGTGGCGAAACTGCCGAAGGGCACGGTCGTCCAGCACTGGTCGGACGCCAAGCCCGCACGGGCGGCCGCCGAGCAAGGGCTGCCGCTGATCATGTCGCCGGCGCCGCACACGTACCTGGACCAGAAGTACGACGAGGAGACGGAGCTCGGGCTGACGTGGGCGGGCGCCGTCGAGGTCCGCGACGCCTACGAGTGGGACCCGGAGCGCGTGATCGAGCGCGCGGAGGTGCTCGGCGTCGAGGCCGCGCTCTGGACCGAGACCACCGAGACCCGTTCCGACATCGACTCGATGATCTTCCCGCGACTGCTCGCGACGGCCGAGATCGGCTGGTCGGGACCGGGCGACTGGGAGGACTTCCGGGAGCGGCTGGCCGCTCAGGGCCGGCTGTTGAGCGAGCTCGGTGTCGACTACCACCGCTCAAAGCAAGTCGAGTGGTCTAAGAGCTAGGTGAACGGGGCATGAGGTTTGCGCCCTCATGCCCCGGATCGCTCTCTCGCTCTGCTTCGCCGCCCTCCTCTGCGCCGCTCCCGCGAGCGCTTCGCCCGGCTCCGCCCCCGCCCCGTTCCCCGCCGCCGGCGAAACGGTCGACGCCCTCGTCGACGGCGACACCGCCTACATCGGCGGCTACCTGCGCGAGGTGGGCCGGCCGAGCGGGCCGCTGACGTTCCTGGACTCTGCCGGTGCCGTGCGCCGCGACTTCCCGGACATCACCAGCGACGGCGCCGGCGCGGGCCTCGACTTCGAGGATGAGATCCCGGACGTCAGCGTCCGTGCCCTCGAGCCTGACGGCGAGGGCGGGTTCTACGTCGGCGGTGAGTTCGATCGCGTGCTCGGGCAGCGCCGCGTGAACTTCGTGCACCTGCGAGCGGACGGGACGATCGATCCGGTCTTCCGCGCACAGGCGTCCGGGCTCGTGATGGCGATCGAGCGGCGCGGCGACGTGTTGTACGTCGGCGGCTCGTTCAGCATGATCGGCGGGAAGGTCAAACGCAGCCTCGCGAAGCTCGACGCGCGCACGGGCGAGGTGCTCGACTGGGGCCCGGCGGGTGGCATCGGCGGGCAGGTCGAGAGCCTGTCGATCTCCGGTGACCGCATGTTCATCGCCGGCTCGTTCAGTACGCCGCGCCGCGGCGCCGCCGCGCTCGACCTCGCGACCGGGCGCGTGCTCGACTGGGACGCGGACCTGCGGGACTCCGTCCAGCTCAACGCGATCGCGGCGCGCGACGGGCGCGTGTTCTTCGGCGGCCGCTTCCAGTGGGTGCAGAACAAGGAGCGCTCCGGCTCGGTGATGGTCAGCGCCGACGACTCGGCGACGCTGTCCTCATGGCAGTTCCGCGGCGGCGAGGTCTCGCGGATCGAGCTCGGGCCACAGGTGGTCGTCATGCTCGGCGAGACGGCTGACGGCGACGAGGTGACGCTGCGCGCGTACGCCCAGACCACGGGCGAACGGCTGCCGTGGTTCGGCGACATCGCGGGATGGGCGTACGCGATCACGGCGGAGGGTGACACGCTGTACGTGGCCACGGCCGGCGCGATCGTCGCGTACGACCTGCGCACCGGCGCCCGGCTGCCGTACAACAGCACCGCCGGGAGCGGGACCGTGCTGGCCGCGGGCGGCGGCGCGCTCGCCACCAACGGGGGCGGGCTGCGCGAGGCGACCGCGCGCGTCGGGGCCGCGGCGCTCGACCTGCGCACGGGCGCGGTGCGCCCGTTCGACGCGAAGCTCGAAGGCACCGTCGTCGAGCCCGTCCCGGGGTCCTTCCCGGCGCACTACGGGACGTGGGCGAATGCGCTCGAGAAGGCCGGCGACACCGTCTACATCGGCGGCGCGTTCGCGACCGTCGGTGGGCATCCGCAGACCTACCTGGCGGCGGTCGACGCGCTCAGCGGCGCGTGGCGCCCCGGGTTCCCGTCCGCTCGCGGCGGACCGGTCACGGCCCTGGCGATCAGCGGGTCGACGCTGTTCGCCGCCGGGTACTTCACCCAGCTCGGGGACCGCACGGTCACCAAGCTCGGTGCGATCGACCTCGCGACGGGGCAGGTGCTCGACTGGGCGCCCTCGTTCCCGCGCGACTGCCCGATCAATGCGCTCGAAGTCGTCGGCGGCAAGCTGTTCGTGGGCGCGTGCGAGCTGCGGATGTACGACGTCGCCACCCGCGCGCCGCTCCCGGCGACGGGCCAGCCGGAAGGCACCGTCTACGCCCTCGAGCCTGACGGCGTCGGCGGCGTCTGGGTCGGCGGCCGGGCCTACTGGGACCAGGACTCGGACCTCCGGCACATCGACGCCAACGGATTCAACGTGCCGTATGACGTCACCGACGGGGCCGTGCACCAGATCGAGGCCGCCGGGTCCGAGCTGTTCCTGGCCGGCGCCTTCAGCGAGCTCGCCGGAGAGCCCCGCTGGAGCCTGGGCTCGATCGACCTGTCGACCGGCCGCACGACCCGCTTCCGGCCCGAGCCCGCCACGGACTGGGGAATGGGGAACACGGTGTCGATGCTCGAGACGCTGCCCGACGGCGGGCTGCTGATCGGCGGCAACTTCCGGTTCACGTCGCTGCGCGCGGTGAGCGGGCTCGCGCGCTTCGCGCCCAGCGGGGAGACGAGCCCACCGACGCCGCGGGGCGAGGCGCCGACCATCGCCGGCGAGGCGGCCACGGGCTCGGCGCAGCGCGTCTACGGCGGCGACTTCGCGGGCTCGCCCGTGACGATCGACGCGCACTGGCAGCGCTGCTCGGGCTCGACGTGCACGGACATCGGCCACGTCGGCTGGTCGTACACGCTGCGGGACGCCGACGCGGGCTACCGCATGCGCGTCGCGCTCGTCGCCCAGAACGACGCGGGCGCCTCCGAGCCGTTGTTGAGCGAGCCCGGCCCGGTCGCCCTGGGCCCCAAGCCGTTCGCGATCTACCCCGCCTACCCGTACATGTACGGCGAGCCGCGCGTCGGCGCCACGCTCGCGATGGCCGACGGCCTCTGGGAGCCCGCGCCGACCTCCCAGCGCTACACCTGGCAGCGCTGCGACTACGAGGTCGGCTGCCGGCCGATCCCCGGTGCGACCAGCCGCACCTACACCACGACGAGCGCCGACGCCGGTCAGCGGCTCCGGGCCACCGTCTACGCGATCAACGCCGCCGGCGAGAGCGCGTTCACCGCCCACGAGGAGATCGGCCCGATCCTCACCGGCGCGCCCACCGGGCCGAACTGGGGCAAGACACCCACGCCGGTGTTCGTCGACGAGGTCGGAGGGTTCACCCACGGCGACCGGCACATCGGCTCCGAGAACTCGAACGGCCGGATCGGCTGGCTGCGCTGCGACGCCTCCGGCGCGAACTGCACCCGGCTCGCGAACGAGCTGCAGGCCTACCGGGCGGCGCCCGCCGACCAGGGTTCCACGCTACGCCAGACCCTGGTCACCTACGGGCCGGGCGGCGAGTCGCCCGAGCGCACCTCCGGGGCGAGCCCCGTGATCGGCCCGGGCCACGTCCCGACGCCGACTCCGACTCCCAACCCGGACCCGTCCCCGACGCCCGTGCCGACCCCGCCCGCGAACTCGTGGCCGACCGGGGCCCCGACCCCCGTCCCGACGAGCACGGCGACGCCGTCCCCGGTGCCGACCGCGTCCCCGGGCGCGAGCGGCTCGCCGGCCCCGTCCGCGTCGCCGTCGCCCGACCCGACCGTGGCGCCTCCCGCCGCCGGCACAACGCCGGCCCCGACCGCGACCGCGTTCTCGCCCCGCCCCGCCTCGCCGACGGCGACGACGCGTCCCGCGACTCCCGCCCCGCGCGTCACCGCGACCCTCCTGCGCGACGGCCGCGTGCGCCTGCGCGCCGACGCCAAGGGCACCGTGATCGTGCGTGTCCGCGACAAGCGCACCAAGCGCGTCGTCGCTCGGCGCACGGTCAAGGTCGCCAAGGGCACCAAGACGGTCCGCGTCGGCAAGGCCCGGAGCGGCGTGTACGTCGAGGTGGCCTGGCGCTAGCTCAGTGTTGGCGGTGTAGTGCGCTGAGCGTGGGTTGCGACGGCGCCACCGAGGGGGTCCCGAGCGCGGTCGTGATCGGGCCCGATCGATCGGACGTGGAGCCGTCCGAAGTGACCACAACCGCTCCTCGCGATTTCCGTGCCCGTACCTTGACTGAGAGCGGCATGCGAACCCGGCCGTGCCACGCGGAGCTCGGAGGCGTCGTTCGCGCAACGCGAGCGCAAACGCAGCGCCTCGGAACCGTGAACGCCGCTACCGCCCGCGCAGCGCCCGCACGGCCCGGAACTCGGCGATGTCCGCCTCGTCCCCGAACCGGTCCCGCCGGGCCAACAACCGCGGCGTGAGCGTCTCCTCGGTGCCGTCGGCGGCGATCCGCACGGCCTGCCGGTTCGGACGCGACGAGACCACCTCGTCGAGCTCGTTCTCGCGGAACAGCAGCGCGACGCCGTCGTCGGCCGCGTAGCCAGGCGGGATCGTGCCGTCGGCGATCGCGGCGCGGCACACCGGCAGACGCTGGGGCTCGCCGTCCATGTGCACGGACAAGGACCCCTTCAGGAAGCCGAGGCCCGGGGAGGGTGCGGGTGAGCCCAGAGACGACGTCACACCCCATTCGAACCAGCACATGGCGCCCGCCGACAGGCCGGCGAGGATCACGCCGGATTCCCAGCACTCGCGCAAGATCTTGTCCAACCCCAACGCGCGCCAGACAGCGAGCAGCCCGAGCATCGAGCCACCACCGACATACACGATGTCCTGCGCGAGCAGCGTCTCACGCAGCGGGATCGGCCGGCTACCCAGCCGGAACAACGAGATGTGCATCGCCTCGCAGCCGCGCGAGCCGAAAGTGGCATGAAACTGCCGGATCTGCGCCTCGCCATCGCCGGAGGCGGTGGGCAGCAGGCAGATCTTCGGCACCTTCGCGCTCGCCAGCCCGAGCACGTAGTCGTCGAGGGCGGGATTGTCGGGCTCCATCGTGAAGCCGCCCCCGCCCATCGCGAGGATCGTGGGAGGCCGCGACTTAAGCGGCTGCGAGTTCGAGCTTGGGACGCTCGCCGAGATAGGTGGCCTCCAGCGGATGCTCGACGACGTCATCGCCCGCGACCTCGACCCGATAGGCGCGAGCCTTCGGGCGCGAGAGGACCACGCGGTGGAGATCGTCACCGATGAAGTGCAGGGCGGCCCCGTCCGAGGCCGCATATCCGCCGGGCATGCCGTCCCTCAGCGCCTGGTGATAAGCCGGGCGCCGATCTGACTCCTCGTCGTAGTGCACTGCGTTCGAGTGCGAGAGGAAGCCGAGACCTTCGTAGGGCTTCGCGTCGTGGTGGTAGGCCGTGAGACCTGAGTTGAACCAACAGAGCGAGCCGGCGGACACGCCGACAAGGATGACACCCGCCTGCCAGGCGGCGCGCAGATCCTCATCGATGCCGTGGGCGCGCCACACGCCGAGCAGCGACAGGATCGACCCGCCGCCCACGTAGATCATGTCCTGCTTGAGCAGGTGCTCGCGCACAGAGCCCGGACCGCAATCGCGCCGGAACAGCGAGATGTGCGACGGATCGCAGATCTCGCTGGAGAAGTGCCTGTAGAAGCGCACGACGTAGTGGTCGGCATCACCCGATGCCGAGGGGAAGAAGCAGACCTTCGGCTTCTTACGACGGCACAGTCCGAGGACGTACTCGTCGAGCAGGGGATTGTTGGGCTCCATGGAGAAGCCGCCTCCCCCATAGGCCACTATCTGCGGTGGACGTCCGCGCCTCATGAGACCGAATGTACGGCCGCAGTTGGCGCGTCCACCACTACCGCGAGTACAAGCCGCGTCGACTGACTGTCGACCCCTCGACCCCAGGGCGATGATTGCCCTTCAAGAGTGGACCACAGGGTGGAACACGCAACGGCGGAACGGCATCACGCTGGTTCCATGGCGACGCAGACTGTCCTGCCCGCGTGGGCGAAGTGGCCGACGAACCCCGAGTTCGGCGCCTGGACCGTGGGCGTCGAGGAAGAGGTGATGCTGCTCGAGACCGACGGCTCGCCCGCGTGGCGGTCCGAGGACGTGCTGAGCATCATGCCCGAGCACCTCGCGGGGCACGCTCGCGGTGAGACGCACGGGCTCGCGCTGGAACTCGCCACCAACCCGCACCAGACCGTCGCCGAGGCGGCCTCCGAGCTGCGCTTCATGCGTGCCGGCCTGGCCGCGACGGTGCGGTCGCTCGGCCTGCGCGCCGCGGTCGCCGGGACGCACCCGTTGGTGACGGCCGAAGAGGTCGAGGTCTCACCGGGCGCGCGCTACCAGTTCCTGCACCAGTCGCTGCGCGAGCTCGCGCGGCGGGAGCCGACGTTCGCCCTGCACGTGCACGTCGCGGTCCCCGACCCGGAGATGGCCGTGAAGGCGCTCAACGGCATGCGCGCGCACATCCCGGTGCTGCTCGCGCTGTCGGCCAACTCGCCGTTCACGCGCGGGCGCGACTCCGGGCTGGCGAGCGCCCGCACCCCGGTGTTCCAGGCCTTCCCGCGCACGGGCATCCCGCGCGAGTTCGGCTCCTACGCCGAGTATGTGGAGTCGATCGACGTGCTGCTGCGCTGCGGGGCGATCCCCGAGCCGACGTTCATCTGGTGGGACGTGCGCCTGCAGCCCAAGCTCGGCACGATCGAGGTGCGGATCATGGACGCGCAGACGCGCATCCGGGACACCGCCGCGCTCGTCGCCCTCGTGCAGTGCCTGGTGCGTTGCGAGGCGCTCGGCACGTGCGTCGAGCCCGAGCTCATCCACGCGCCCGAGGTGCTTGACGAGAACCGCTTCCTGGCGGCGCGCGACGGCATCCACGCGCAGCTGCTGGACCCGCACCGCGACCGCTGCGTCCCGGCCTCCGGTCGCCTGGCCACGCTGGTCGACGCCTGCTGGCCGCACGCGCGCGAGCTCGGCTGCGAGCGCGAGCTGCAGCTGCTCGCCCACCTCGCGGGCGACCCCGGCGCGACGCGCCAGCGCGCGATCGCCGGCGAGCCCGCCGGTCTGCGCGGTCTCCTGCACACGTTGCAGGCGGAGTTCTCGCCGCCGCGCCCGCGCCTCGCGCTCGCCGCGTAGCCGGGCGATTGAACCGTTAAAAGAGAACGGGGCCCGATCGGGCCCCGTTGTCTTTGCCTTGTGCTGTCCACCTCGGTGTCTGTGAAGCGGAGTCCCCGGCCAGGTTGTCCAGGCCTAGCCGGGGAGGTTCCGCCACCGGAATCCGAATCCCTGGGAGGAGAGGCCGGGATTCGGAGTGTGTGTGCAGCACCCTTTCTCCTGAGGGGGATTCTCACGACCCGAGCGGATGCGGGCTACCGACATCGTGTCGGAAGCGAACCGACTGAAGGTCGGTCATCATGCGCTCATCTTCGTCCGACCGGTATCGCTCGCGGCCGCTGCGGCCGTCCTCGTTGCCGGGTGCGGCGGTGGCGGGTCGGCGCGCGCCTGCCCGCCCGCCCTGAGCGACGAGCCGAAGCGCACCCCGCCCGCGGAGCTGGCCTTCCCCGCCGGAGCCCACGTGTACGTGTCCGAAGGGCCGTTCGGCAAGACCGAGCGTTTCTACGCGGTCGTCGACGGCGTCGTCGACGACCTGGTGACGATGCGCGACACCGCCACCCAGGAGCTGCTCGACGCGGGCTTCAAGCTGCTGACCAAGGACGCCGAGCCGCCGATCGAGGCCGAGGGCCACGTCCAGGGCAAGTACCTCGTCAGCGTGCAGGTGACCGAGCTGTGCGACGGCAAGTTGCGGCTCCGGTACACGGTCTCCTGAGGTGAGCGGCGCCGTCGCGCTCCAGACGCTGATCGCCGGCCTGGCGACCGGCGCCGCGTACGGGCTGATCGCGCTCGGCTTCACGCTCGTGCACCGCCTCACGGCCGTGATCGCGTTCGCACACGGCGACATCGTGGTGGGAGCCGTGTTCGTGGCCGTCCTCGCCGTCGTGGGGAGCACGCCCGCGGCGATCGGGCTCTCGCTGGGGTCCGCGCTGGCGTTCGTCGTGCTGGCCATCGTGGCCGGTGCGGCGTTGTCGATGGCCGTGTACATCGCCGCGATCCGCCCTTTCCGTGCGCGGGCGCGCGTCGGACGCGCCGGCGACGTGATCGGCTGGGCCGCTGCGTCGCTCGCCGCCGCGCTGCTGATCCGCGAGCTCGCGGGGCTGCCCTTCACCCAGCAGGCCTACGCCATCCCGGACCCGCTCGGCACCGCCGGCACCCTGGAGCTGGGCGGCGGCGTGCTCGTCGAGGGTCGCGCGCTGATCGTGCTCGCGATCGGGCTGGCGGCGGGCATCGCGGTCGAGCGGGCGCTCGCCGTGACCGGGACGGGAGCGGTCGTACGAGCCGTGAGCGAGGACCCGGGCGCCGCCGCGTTGCTGGGCGTCCCGACCGAGCGCGTGATCCTGCTCGCGTTCGCCTTCGCCGGCGCGCTGGCCGGCCTCGCGGGGGTCCTGATCGCGCCCGACGCGGCGCTCGGTCCCGCCGACGGCGCGCTGCTGGGCTTGAAGGGCGTGGCCGCGGCGCTCATCGGCGGCCTGGCCTCGCTGCGCCTGGCCGTGGTGGGCGGCCTCGTGCTCGGCGTGCTGGAGGCGTTCGCGGTGACGCAGCTCGGCGGCGGCTGGGGCGACGTCGTCGCGCTCGCGCTGCTCGTGGCCCTGGCGGCGCGCCGATGACCGCCCAACGCCACGCCCGCCACCTCCCCGCCCGCGCCGCCTCGCACCGCGTCGCTGCCCTCGCCCTGGCGGTCCGGCCGTGACCGACCTCGTCTTCGATCTCTACCTGCTCGCGGCGGCGCTCGGGCTCGTGCCCGTCGTGGCCTTCGCGGGGCTGCCTGTCCTCTCGCAGAGCGCGTTCCTCGCCGTCGGCGCGATCGGGGCGATGCAGCTCGAGCGGGCCGGGCTACCGATCGGCAGCGCGGTGCTGCTCTCGATCGTCGCCGGCGGCGTGCTCGGCGCGCTGACCGGCTGGCTCGTGGCGGCGGCGCCACCGCCCCGGGTGGCGCTCGCGACCTGGGGGCTCGCGTGGCTCACGGCCGCGGTTCTCGTCGCCGCACCGGACCTGTCCGGCGGGACGCAGGGCCTGACCCGCCCGGCGGAGGATCGCGTCGCCACGCCGTTGTTCGAGCTCACGCTCACGCCGACGGTCCACCTCGTCGTCGCCGTGATCATCATCGTCGCCGCGCTGGTCATCACCGAGCGCATCCGGCGCGGGCCGGTCGGCCGCGACGCGATCGCGATCCGCGAGGACCGCGAGGTGGCGGCCGAGCTGGGGGTCCCGATCACGCAGCGGATCGTCACGCTGCTCGCACTCGCCGCGGCGTTCGGCGCCGCTGGGGGCGCCGGGTTCACGCTGCTGATCGGGATCGCGGCGCCCGCCGACCTGTCGCCGCTGCTCGCGCTGCAGCTGTTCGCGGCGGTGATCGTCGGCGGCGGCGCGCCGATCGCCGGTCCACTGCTGGCGTTCGCCGTGATCGCCGGGATCCCGCGCGCGGCCGACCTGCTGTCCGAGACCGGCCTGTCCTCGGGCGCGGCCAACGGCGTCATGACGGCCGCGGCGCTCGTCGCCTGCCTGTGGCTGCGCCCGCACGTCGCGGCCCGCATCCGCCGCAAGCCGCCGCGGCACGTCCCGCCCGGCCCCGGACCCGAGCGCACCAGCACGAACTTCGCCGCCCGCCACATCACCGACCCGCTCGGCATCCTCAAGGGCTTCGACATCGAGCTCGCGAGCGGAGAGATCCACGCGCTCGTCGGCCCGAACGGCAGCGGCAAGACCACGCTGCTGCGCGTGCTGTCAGGCGATGACGAGCGCGTCGTGCGGACGTTCCAGCGCCCCGCGCCGCTCGCCCCGCTCACTCCGTACGAGCAGGTGTTGCTCGCGCTGGGCGACGACCCGATGCCGATCCTTGAGCTCACCGAGCTCGCCGACCGCGCGCACGCCACCGACCTCGGCCCGGGCGAGGAGCGGCTGTTGCAGATCGCGCGCACCGTGGCCACGGGCGCGCCCGTGCTCCTGCTCGACGAGCCCGCCGCGGGCATGACCGAGGGCGAACGCGAGACGCTGCTGCTCGTGCTGCTGCGCCTGAAGGACCTCGGCCGCACCGTGCTGGTCGTCGAGCACGACCTGGACCTCGTGCGCGGCATCGCGGACCGCGTCACGCGCCTCGAAGCCGGGCGGGTACGCGCGTGACGTTCGTCGTGGACAACGTCGACGGCCTCTCGTTCACGGTGCACCCGGGCGAGATCGTGAGCGTCGAGCGGCTCCCACCCGCACTCGCCGGCCTGGAGCGCACGACCGGCTCGATCCAGCTCGATGGCCAAGAGCTTGCGGGCGCGCCACCGGATCGGATCGCCGCGCTCGGCGTGAGCTTCGTGCCCGCCGGCCGACGCGTGTTCGGCGACCTGACCGTGGAGGAGAACCTCACCCTCGGCGCGTTCCGCATCCGGCGCGACAAGGCCGCCGTCGCCGCGCGCCGCGACCGCGCCTACGTGCGCTTCCCGTGGCTCGCGGACCGCCCGCAGCAGCTCGCCCGCACGCTCTCGGGCGGCGAGCAGCAGCTGCTCGTGATCGCCCGCGGCTTGATGGGCGACCCGACCGTGCTCCTGCTCGAGGAGCCGTCCGCCGGCCTCGCCGATGACGCCGTCGAAGCGCTGCGCGAGGCCCTCCTGAGCCTCGCGGCCGCGATCGTCGTCGCCGACCAGCGGCTCAATGATTTAGCCCAAGCCGCCAGCGCTTGACGACGAACCACTGCGCGAGCCCCAACGCCAGGCAGCCGAGGAACCCGAGCAGCATCATCGCGCTCGCGTAGCCGTAGCGCAGCAACTCGAAGCCCATGTCGAACGAGTAGATCGGCAGCAGCAGCGTCGCGCGGTCGGGCCCCCCGTCGGTCAGCAGGTACGTCGCCGTGAACGTCGCCTGCAGCGAGACCGCCACGTCTCGCGCGGCCAGGAGCAGGAGCACCGGCGCCATCAGCGGGAGCGTCACCGTCCGCAACACGTACCACGGCTTCGCGCCCTCCAGCCGGGCCACCGCGTACAGCTCCTCCGGCAGCTCCTGCCGCGCGGCCAGCGCCACGATGAACGCTT
Source organism: Solirubrobacter taibaiensis (assembly GCA_027587225.1). Lineage (GTDB taxonomy): Bacteria > Actinomycetota > Thermoleophilia > Solirubrobacterales > Solirubrobacteraceae > Solirubrobacter > Solirubrobacter taibaiensis. Next base: position 26,111 of record JAPDDQ010000057.1, on the reverse strand, counting down.
CGCCGACCGTGAACGCGAGCATCAAGATGATCGCGAGGAACGCCGCCCACCCGTCCGAGAACCACGAGACCGGCGCGATGCCCACCAACCCGAGCAGCCAGTTCATCGGTCCGTAGACCGGGTTGAGCAGGAAGATCCAGACCGCGGCCCAGGCCGCGTCGGGCACCACGCTCGGCAGGAACGCGGCCGTCCGCCCCACCCGCACGCGGAACAGCAGCAGCGCGAGCCCGACCGCGACGCACAGCCGCAGCGGCACCGCGATCAGCACGAACAGCGCCGACCGCCAGAGCACCTCGTGGAAGATCTCGTCGCCGGCGAGCTCGACGAAGTTGCCGAAGCCGACGAAGCGCGACTCCGTCAACAGGTCCGCGTCGTAGAGCGACAGCGACAGCGAGTACAGCGCGGGGGCGATGAACAGCAGCAGCGCGCCGATCGCGTACGGCGCGAACATCAACGCGACCTGACGCTTCTCGGTCACGCCAGCGCCCGCCCGCTCTCGGGATCGAACCAGCGCACGCGCGCTTCCGGCACATCGACCGCCATCCGCTCGCCAAGTGCGGGCGCCGTCCCACCCGCGCGCACGGCGATCAGATCCTCGCCGCGCCGCAGGTGCCACATCACGTCCGCGCCGACCCGCTCGGCCAGCTCGAACACGTACTCGCCACCGGGATCCACCGACGCCACCGCGTCCTCCGCCCGGAACCCCGCGAGCCCGCGCTCACCGGGCACGAGGTTCATCGGCGGCGTCCCCACGAAGCGCGCCACCCAGGCCGTCGCGGGATGCTCCCACACCTCGTCCGGTGTCCCGAGCTGCTCGAGCCGCCCGTCACGCAGCACCGCCACGCGGTGCCCCAGCGCCAGCGCTTCGACCTGGTCGTGCGTGACGTGCAGCGTCGTCACGCCCGTGCGCTCCTGCACACGCCGGATCTCCCCGCGCGTGGACACCCGCAGCTGCGCGTCGAGGTTCGACAGCGGCTCGTCGAGCAACAGCACGCGCGGCCGCGCCGCGAGCGCCCGCGCCAACGCCACGCGCTGGCGCTCTCCACCCGAGAGCTCGCCCGGACGCCGGTCCAGCTTGTCCGCGAGGCCCAGCGCGTCCGCCGTGGCCGCCACCGCCTCGGTCGACTCCCCGCGCGCCCGCAGCCCGAACGCGATGTTGCGCTCCACCGTCATGTGCGGGAACAGCGCGAACGACTGGAAGACCATCGCCACGCCGCGCTTGGCGGGCGCGAGCCGCGACACGTCCTCGCCGTCGATCAGCACCCGCCCGCCGCAGGACTCCTCCAGCCCCGCGATCGCCCGCAGCAGCGTGGACTTCCCGGAGCCGGAGGCACCGAGGACCGCGACGAGCTCCCCCGGCTCGACGGCCAGGGAGAGCTCCCGCAGTGCATCGACGCCGCCGTAGCGGACCGAGAGCCCTTCGACGCTCAGAATTTGCCGTCAGTCTCCTCGGCCAGGCGCTCCAAGCCCTCGTCGAGGCTGATGCGCCCGTAGTAGAGCTCCGTGAGCACGTCGTCGGTCAGGCCCTCGACCTCGCTCCAGTTCTTCGTCACCGGCAGCTGGTGCATCTGGCTCAGCGCGTCGATGAAGACCTTCGAATTGGCCGGCGGGTCCGTCGGCTCCAGGAACAGCGGTGACTCGGCCACGGCCTTGATCGACGGCACGCTGCGCCCGCTCGCCGCCAGCACCTGCTGACCGTCGGCGTTCAGCGCGTACTCGACCCACTTCCAGGCCGCGTCGGCGTTGTCGTGCTTGGACAGGCAGAACCCGTCCGAGTGCAGGACGCTGGCCGCCTCGCGATCGGTCGGGAACGGGGCGACGTCCCATTCGAAGTCCGTGATCTGGCGCAGCACCGGCACGTCGCGGCGCGAGGACAGGAACATGCCGACCGTCCCCTCCATGAAGCGCTCGTCCACGCCCTGGGAGTCGGCCTCGTCGGCGCTCGGCGCCCAGCCGTTGGCCTGCAGCGCGATCACGTGCTCGAGCCCACGCCGGCCCTCCGGCGTGTCGAAGAGGAACTTCGTCGGGTTCTCCAGGTCGTCCACGAGCTCGCCGCCCGCGGCCCACACCCACGGTGCGGCGCGGATCGTGCTCAGGTCGAGGCCGACGCCGTGCTTGCCGTCGCCGGTCAGTTTCTCCGCCGCCGCCGCGAACTGGTCGTAGGTCCACGAGTCGCCGGGCGGCTCGATGCCCGCCGCCTTGAACGCGTCGACGTTGTAGTAGACGGCCAGCGACGAGGCGTTCTGCGGGATGCACTGGAGCGCGCCCTGGTACTCGAACGCCGCCATCGGGATCGGGTAGAAGTCGTCGCGCTTGAAGGCCTTGGAAGCGTCCAGGCGCGGGCCGGCGGCATCGATCACGCCGCGGTCCGCGAACCCGCCCAGATACCGGTAGTTGAGCAGGAAGACCTCGGGCTGCTTGCCCGCCGAGAACGAGGTCGTGAGCTTGGCCAGGTGCACGTCGCGCTCGGGCACCTCGACGACGTTGACCGTGTTCCCGGTGTCCGTCTTGTACTGCGCGGCGAGCTCCTTGTAGACGCGCGTCTCCTCCGGGTCGCCCGTGACCTGGAACGTGATCGCCGGCAGCGCCTTCTCCGCCGCGCTGTCCGCGGTGGGCTCCGCCTCGTCACCCCCGCATGCCATCAAGCCGAGTCCCAGACCCAGCAGCAGTGCGACGCCCCTCAACGTCGTACCCATCCCGCCCTCCTCGTGTTGTCCAGCACGGCCCTCTGTGCGAGCGCGAACGCGACCGCCGGTGGCACCGTCGCCACCACCGCCGCCGCAAGCAGCACGGACGCGTCCGTCGGGCCGAGTTGCCGGAGACTGCTCAGACCCAGCGGCAGCGTCGCCTTCGCCTCGTCATAGAGATACAGGAGCGGCTCGATCAAGTTGCCCCAGTGAGCCACGAATGAGAGTGCAGCAATGGCCAACAAGGTGCGTTTTGTCAGCGGGACGACAATCTGCCACCACACCTTGATCGGCCCGAGGCCGGCGAGGCGAGCGGCGTCGATCAGGTCGCGCGGGAGGCCGCGCGCGCTCCAGTAGGCGAGCAGGACGAGCAGCGGCGACGTCCCCACCAGCGCGGGAGCGACGAGCGGGACGTAGGTGTCGAGCACGCCGAGCTCGCGGAAGATCGCGAACCGCGGGACCCACAGCGCCGACGCCGGGATCGTGAGCGTGACGAGCGTGAAGCCGATCGCGATCCCGTGCCACGGCCGATGCATCCGGGTCATGGCGAAGCCCGCAAGTGACGCGCAGACGACGCTGAGCGGGACGGCGATCGCCACCACCGTGAGCGAGTTGAGCAGCTGGCGGCCGAGCGGGACGAGGTCGAACGCCCGGTCGAAGGCCGCGAGCGTCGGCTCGATCTTCAGCAGCTCGAGCCCGACCGGCGCGGGCTTCCCGGGGGCGTGCAGCGCGCCGAGAACCATCACCGCGAGCGGCACGGAGAGCACCGCGACGACGATCGCCGCCGCGAGCGGGCGTGCCTTCGACATGCGCGCCAGCCTACGCGGACGGCAGGCGCAGGACCGCGATCACCGCGCGATGGTCGCTGCGCGGGATGTCGACCACCGTCACCTTCTCCACCCGCACACGGCGGTCGACAAGGATGTGGTCGATCGTCAGCGGGAGCGCGCGGCGTTGCTTGGGTGGCGCGGGCCAGGTGGGCGTCCAGCCCTCACCGGCCGCGTCCGCGGCGTCGTGGTAGCCGCGGTCCAGCAGCGCGCGGAACTCGGAATGGTCGAGTGTGGCGTTGAAGTCGCCGGCGAGGATCTGCACGTCGCCCTGCTCGTCGGCGCCGGGCAGCGCCGCGAGCGCCTTGCGCCACTGCGGTTCAGCCGCGCGGGTCACGGGCGGGCGCGGGTGCACGGCCTTGATGCGCACCGGCGGCGCGCCCTCGAGCGCGAACACCGCCTCAGGCTGCAGCTCACCGCCGGTAGAGGCGAGCGGCCGCTTGGACAGCAGCCCGGCGCCGGCCGCGCCGGTGTCGGGCAGCAGGATCCGGTGCGGGAACTGGTCGGTCTCGAACTTGGGCAGCATCTTCGGCCGCAGCTCCTGCACGCTCAGCACGTCCACATCGTGCTCGCGCGCGATCCGCAGCAGCGCCGGCACGTTCGCCTGTCCCAGCCACAGGTTCGACGTCATCACCACGAGCTGCGGGCCCTCCGCCTCCGGGCGCGGCCCGGCGACCGCGCGCGGGACCATCGTCGCCCCGAGCGCGAGCGCGGCCACCCCGGCGACGATCGCCACGCCCTTGCGCCGGAGGATCAGCGCGAGCACGACGGGCAGCGGCGACGTCAGCGCCGCGTACGGCGTGAACGCGATCAGCGCCACGAGCGGATACGGCACCTCCACCCCGAGCACGCGCAGCACCGCCCATCCCACCCAGGGCAACGCGAAGAGAACGGCGATCCAGGTGCGCATCGGCGAGCGAGGCTAGTCGGGAACCTCTCGCCGACGACAGGCGTACACGGAATATGCACCGTTTCTTCATCCCTCTTGCACTCGCCGCCGCGCTGATCGCCGCGCCGAGCGCCCTCGCCGGCGGGTGGGCCACCGTCGGGCTCGATTCGACACCCGCGGGCGTGCAGCCCGGGGACCCGTGGGACGTGAACGTCACCGTGCTCCAGCACGGGCGGACGCCCCTGACGGACGTGCAGCCGACGCTGACCATCCGCAACGGCGACGCGACGAAGACCTTCGACGCGAAGCCGACCGACAAGCCGGGCGTGTACGCGGTGAGCGTGACGTTCCCGAGCGCCGGCAAGTGGACCTACGAGGTCAATGACGGGTTCATCACCCAGCAGCCGCACACGTTCCCGGCCGTGCAGATCGGTGAGCCGGTGAGCGCCCCGGCCGCGGCCACGACCACCGCTGACGACGGCGGCGGCGTGAACCTCGCGTGGCTGCTGCTCGGCGGGGTCGCGTTCGTGCTCGCCGCGCTGATCCTGCTGGTGCGCCGGCACCAACGCCACGAGCCGCAGGCGGCGTGAGAGCCACCACCCTCGCCGCCGGTGGCCTCGCCTGCGTGGGGGCGGCGATGACGATCGCCGCCTTCACCGCGGGCGGGGACGAGCCCGTCCGCACCGCCGCGCAGCCCACCGCGGCGCGTGACGGCCTCGCCGTCTTCATCGCACAGGGCTGCGGCTCCTGTCACCGGTTCGCGGCGGCGGAGTCCGTGGGCCCGATCGGCCCGGACCTCGACGTAGCGCTCACGGGCAAGGACCGCGCTGACGTCGAGCGCAAGATCCTCGCGCCGACGCCCGGCACCATGATGCCGGAGGACTTCGCGACCCGGATCAGCCCGCCCGACCTGGACCAGCTGGTCGACTTCCTGCTTGCCGCACAATAGGCCGGGTGATCGACCATGTGGGCATCCGCGTCTCCGACCGCGCCGCGGCGGAGCGCTTCTACGGCACCGTACTCGGCGTGCTCGGCCTCGAGCGCTTCACCGGCGAGGACTACAGCGAGTGGGGCGACTTCGCGATCGGTGACGACGGGCCGGTGACGCAGAACCTGCACATCGCGTTCTTCGCGCCGAGCCACGAGCTCGTCGACGCCTTCCACCGCGCCGGTGTCGAGGCCGGCTACACCGATGACGGCGCCCCCGGTCCGCGCCCGCAATACAAGGACGACTACTACGGCGGCTTCCTGCGCGACCCGGACGGCAACAGCGTCGAGGCCGTCTACCACGGCGACACCCGCGCAACGGGAGACATCGACCATGTCTGGCTGCGCACCCGCGACGTCGCCGCGATCAAGGCGTTCTACGTCGCGGCCGGTCACGACCTCGGCGTCGATGAGCCCGATCACGTGCAGATCGTCACCGACGGCGCCTCGGTCTCCTACGTCGCGGGCGAGCCGGTGACCGAGCACGTGCACATCGCGTTCGGCGTCGCCACGAACGAGCAGGTCGACGCGTTCCACACGGCCGCGATCGCGGCGGGCTACAACGACAACGGCGCGCCCGGTGAGCGCGCCGTCTATCACCCCGGCTACTACGGGGCGTTCGTCCTCGATCCCGACGGCCACAACATCGAGGCCGTCAACCACAATCGCTGATCAGGCGGTACGTGAGTCCGCCGCGAGCGCGGCGAGCACCTCGGAGGAGTAGTGGTCGGAAGCCTGCGCGAACGCCACGCGGTCCTGCACGTGCGCGCCGAAGCGGGTCTTCTCGAACGTCGCGCCCATGCCCATCAGCACGCGCTTGGAGCCCAGCGCCCGCGCCCGCAGCACCGCGTTGCGCAGCGCCTGGCGGTACGCGCCGTGTGAGCGGACGTAGTCGTAGTCGAGCCCGACGACCATCGGCGCGTAGTGCCGCGGACCGACGAAGTGCGCGCCGAACGCGACCACGGTCCCGGTCTCCTTCAGCGTGAGCGTCATCAGCTCCCAGGAGGGGTGGGCGAGCATGGCGCGCAGGTAGCCCTTGGGCAGCGGGAACGAGTTGAGGTCGCGGCCCTTGGCCTGCACGTTCAGGTACAGCCCGTACAGGTGGTCGAGCTCGCCGTCGCTCACCTCACGCCCGTCGGCCGTGAGGAACTCGACCTCGTAGGCGTCGTCGAACGGCAGCACGGACTTGCGCTGGTGCACGCGGGCCTTCGGGGAGAGCTTCGAGAGCCATTCCTCGTCGCCGCCGTCCACGGGCTCGTACACGAGCGACTGCGGGAGCGACGTCTTCACGTAGCCGCGCTCGCGGATCGCCTCGGCCAGCTCGATGTCGGCCGCGTACAGGTCGCGGAACACGATCGTGCCCGCGCCGGCCGCGTTCGCGTCCTCGGTCACGGCCGTCATCAGCAGGTCCAGCGCGCCCTTCCAGTCCGCGTTGCGGTTGAGGTAGAGATGGTCGCCCTCGGTCAGCAGCGAGCCCATCGCGAACGTCGTCGACGTGAGGTAGTACGGGTCCTCGGCGCGCCGCGCCTCGACCAGGTCGGACACCTCGGCCGCAGAGAGCATGTCGTCCTTCCACAGCGCCGCCGTGAAGAACGTCGCCAGAACGGCCTTGCCGGCGCGGTCGCGCACGACGTAGTAGTGGAAGTTCCACTGGTCCTCGGGCCGTTCACCCTCGCCGCCGAACGCGCGCTCGAGGAACTGCAGGCCGTCGACCGTGAACGTGCCACGCTCACCCAGGAGTGAGTTCCACTCCGCGGGGTTCAGGGCGGACGCGCTCGTGTGGTGCTCGATCGCCAGCGCGGGGCCGTGCTCGCCCACGATCTTCGCGTGGCGGCGCTTGGCGGCCTCGCCGGCGCGCTCCAGCGCGGCCGGGACGTGCTTCGCCAACGAGGCGACGAGGCCACGGATGTCCTCGAACGTGTGGTGCAGCGTGATCGTCATGCGCACGCCGGCGTGCTTCATCGGCACGGCCGGGAACGTGCCCAGGTTCGTGTAGTAGCCGTCGGCGAGGATCTCCTTGATCACGTCGTGCGCGACGACCGGGAGGCCGAGCGGGACGTAGCGGATCGGCGTCACGTCGCTGGTGGCGAGCGGGATGCCGTGCTCGGCGCACAGCGACGTGAACAGCTCCACGCGCTCGCGCAGCGCGGCCTGCAGGGCCGGCAGCTCGTCGGAGAGGTGGATCTTGGCCGACTCGATCGCGGCGCCGAGCAGCGGCGGCTGGATCGGGCCCGAGAACATCATCGGGCCGCCGCCGGTCTTCACGCGGCGGCGCATCTCGGCGTCCGGAAACACGATCGCGCCACCCGCGGCGCCGAAGGACTTGTTGAGCGAGCACGCCGCGATCACGCGCGGGTGACCGGCGAGCACGTCCAGCGCCGGGCCACGGCCGTGCTTGCCCGCCCAGCCGACGCCGTGGGAGTCGTCGACGTAGATCATCAGCTGCGGGTATTTGTCCAGCAGGTCACGCAGCTCGGCGAAGGGCGCAAGGTCCGCGAACATCGAGTAGACGCCGTCAGGCATGTACCAGATGCGGTCGTGATCCTTGGAGAGGCGGTTGATCATCGCCTCCAGCCGCTCCATGTTGTTGTGGCGCACCAGGTCGACGTGCGTGCCCTTCACGCGCAGCTGGTTCGCGGCCATCTGCACCGACGCGTGGACCTGATGGTCGAGCAGGACGGCGTCGGTCGAGTCCACGAGCACCGGCAGCACCGACAGGTGCCCGAGCGACGTCGTCGGCGTGACGAGCACGTGGCCGCCGAACATCTCGCTCAGCAGCGCCTCCAGCTCGATGTACTGCGGCGACGACAGGTAGCCGCGCGAGCTCGAGAACTGGGTCCCATAGCGCAGGACGGCGTCGATCGTCGCCTGCTTCATCCGCGGGTCCAGCTCCAGCCCCAGGTAGCTGCACGACCCGAAGCTCACGACCTCGCGGCCGTTCAACGACAGCGTGCGGCCGTCCAGCGGACCGGTGTCGTCAGGCGAGAGCTGCAGCAACCCCTTGCCCGCGGCCTCGGTCAGTACTTCATCCAGAATCGCCAGGCGCTCTTCAGCTGTCGGCACGTGTTCCCCCACGGTCGGATCGGTTCACGCACCCATCGACCGATCACTGAGAGAACTTGAATGCGGTCGGACACACAAGGCAAACCGGTCGCGCGCTCCCCCAAAGGCGCCAATCCCCTCAAGACCTACGGGGTTTGTCCGACTCCTCTGGACAAGGTGATCCGCCCGTCCACCATCAAGCTTCCCCAGACGCCGTTCGCACGCTTCCGGCTGCTGTTCCTCGTCTTCGCGGTCGCCAGCGCCGTCATGGCCGCGCTCGCCATTCCCACGGGTGACGCCAGCCCCGCCGCGAAGCTCGGCGGCATCGGCCTCTCGTTCGCGCTCGCCGCGTACTGGATCTTCGGCTACCGGCGCGCCCGCTTCTCGCTCGCGCTCGAGCTGTTCGAGGTCTACGCGGTCTTCATCATCCTGCACGTCGCGCCGGGTGACCCGTTCCTCCCGCTGCTCGGCATCCTCTTCCGCAGCCTCTACGGCGGCTTCCCGCGCGCCTTCGCGCGGTACGTCCTGTGGATGGCCGCGCTGCTCGGCGCGCACGCCGGCCGCGGCGACGAGCAGCTGGAGGCCGACCTCGCTCGTGCCGCCGCCGTGGCGCTCGCCCCCGTCCTCGGCCAGGCCCTGCTCGTGGCCCTGAAAGCCTCGGAGATCATCCAGCGCCGCCTGAACTCGATCGTCCAGAACTCCACCGACGTCGTGACCATCGTCGGCGCCGACCACCGCGTGCAATGGCAGGCGGAGTCGATCCGCCGCGTGCTCGGCCACTCGCCCGACACGATCGTCGGCACGCGCGTGCACGAGCTCGTCCACCCGGACGACCGCCCCGCGCTCGACGGCTACTTCGCCGACGCCGAAGGCAATCCCGAGCACCGCCGCTCGCTGACCCTGCGCCTCGCCCACGGCGCGGGTGGGCACCGCCACTTCGACGTCGTCGCCGCCAACCGCCTGCACGACCCGAGCGTCGAGGGCTTCGTGCTCAACATGCGCGACGCGACCGACCGCCGCGGGCTCGAGGACGAGCTGCGCGCCCTTGCCGCCCAGCGCGAGTACGACGCGCTGCACGATCCTCTGACGGGTCTCGCCAACCGCCGCAAGCTGTTCGCCCGTCTGGACGAGACCACGACCGCCGCGCGCGCCGTCAAGACCAAGCTGGCGCTGCTGCTGATCGACCTCGACCACTTCAAGGAGCTCAACGACACGCTCGGGCACCACGCCGGTGACCGCCTCCTGCGCGAGATCGGCCCGCGGCTCGAGGCCTGCGCCCCGGAAGCGGAGCTCGTGGCCCGCGTCGGCGGCGACGAGTTCGCCGTCCTGATGCCTTTGGACACGACGGTTGAGGGCGCCGAGGTGCTCGCCGGCAAGCTCGCCCGCGCCATCGAGGAGCCGTTCCGCTTCCAGGGCATGACGATGCTGGTGCGAGCGTCGGTCGGCATCGCGATGTTCCCCGACCACGGTCGTGACGTCGAGTCCCTGATGCAGCGTGCCGACATCGCCATGTACTCGGCCAAGAGCCGCGGCGTCGGCTGCGAGGTCTACAGCGCTTCCCGCGACGGCCACTCCCGCGCTCGACTGGCGTTGATCGGCGAGCTGCCCGAGGCCATCGAGTCCGGCCAGATCGTCGTGCACTACCAGCCGAAGTTCGACCTGCAGACCGGCTCGATCGGCGGCGCCGAGGCGTTGGTGCGCTGGGAGCACCCGCAGTTCGGCCTCCTCGGCCCGGGCGCCTTCCTGCCTTTGGCAGAGCAGACCGGCCTGATGCGTCCGCTGACGCTGCGTGTCTTGGATGACGCCCTGGCGCAGTGCGCCCGCTGGCTCGAGTCCGGCCTGCGCCTGCCCGTCGCCGTCAACCTCGGCGCCCCGAACCTGCTCGACCTCGGCCTGCCCGTCGACGTCAAGGCCCTGCTCGAGAAGTGGGACCTGCACCCGTCGATGCTCCAGCTCGAGATCACCGAGACGATCGTCGCCGCCGACCCGGTGCGCGTGATCGAGATCATGAACAAGCTCGGCGAGCTCGGCATCGAGCTCTCACTCGACGACTTCGGCACCGGTTCGAGTTCCTTGGCCTACCTGCGTGAGCTGCCCGTCCAGGAGCTCAAGATCGACAAGTCCTTCATCCTCGGCATGGACGAGGACGCCGAGGCCGCCACGATCGTGCAGACCATCGTCGACCTCGCCCACAACCTCGGCCTCCGGGCCGTGGGCGAGGGCATCGAGACCGAAGAGGCCTACCGCCTCCTCGCCGACTGCGGCTGCGACCACGGCCAGGGCTTCCTCATGGGCCGCCCGATGCCGGCCGCCGAGCTCGCGCAGCTCGCGCTCGGCGCCCCCGCCCGCTACTAACCGCCAGATGCCGCGCGTTGCGGCGCTCAGATCACCGTGGTGCCGCCGTCGACGACCAGCTCCATGCCGTTGACGTAGCTCGAGTCGTCCGAGGCGAGGAACAACGCGACGGACGCGATCTCCTCAGCGCGGCCCATCTCTCGCCGCGGGATCAGGGACTCGAACTGCGCCTTCATCTCCGCGTCCATCACCTCCTCCATCATCGGCGAGCCGACTTGGCCGGGGGTCAGCACGTTCACCCGGATCTTCCGGTCCCTCAACTCAGCCACCCACACCCGTGCGTAGGCGGGCAGCACGGCCTTGCTCGCTGCGTACACACTCCAGTCGGGGTAGCCCCTGAGCGAGGCGTTGGACCCGGTCATGAAGATCGAGCCTCCGTCGTTGAACAGCGGCAGCGCCTTCTGGACCGTGAACAACGTGCCGCGCGCGTTCAGCGAGAAGGCGTCATCGAACTGCTCCGCGGTGATCTCGCCGAGCCGGCCCTGCTCGCCCGTCCCGGCGCTTGCCCACAACACGTCAACGACGCCCTTCTCCTGCTTGACCGTGTGGAACAGACGGTCCAGATCGTCGAGGTCGGCCGAATCGGCCTGCACGGCGGTCACGTTCCGGCCGATCAGCTCGACGGCTTCGTCCAGCGCGTCCTGTCGTCGACCCGTGATGAAGACGTGAGCGCCTTCGTCCGCGAACAACTTGGCACCGGCCAGCGCCATACCGCTTGTCGCACCGGTGATCACCGCGACCTTGCCATCCAGCTTTCCCACGAGCAACTCCATCCGATTGGTTCCGATGCTAAGTACACCGACCTGGGTGCTTAACGTATCGGTGATCGAGGAGAATGCAAGCTATGCACACCGATCGGTACCCACTGGGTTAGACTGAGGCACATGACGGAGCCGGAGAAGGGGCCGCGAGGCCTGCGCCGCGGCCGGGGCGCACGAGAACGCATCCTCGGCGCATCGCAGCAGCTGTTCCCCGACCAGGGCATCAACTCCACCGGCATCGACCAGCTCTGCGCAGTGGCCGAAGTATCCAAGCGGACGCTCTACCAGCACTTTGCCGGCAAGGACGAGCTGATCGCCGAGTACCTACGCCGGTTCGATCCCGACGTCCTGCCCGAAGTCTTCGACCGCACTGACCTCGCCCCCCGCGAGCAGCTCCTCGCCGTCTTCGACATCCACTCGCCCCTGTGTCCGTTCATCCGGGCGGCCGTCGAGATCCAGGACCCGGGCCATCCAGCACGCCTACTGGCCCGCGACTACAAGCAGGCTTTTGCGACGCGGCTCACCGAAACGGCCCGCGAGGCCGGCGCCACCGACCCCGAGCAACTCGGCGAGCAACTGGCGCTGCTCCTGGATGGCGCCTCGGCCCGCAGCCGAGTCCTCGACACTGACACCTTCGGCACCGCTGCCGCCATCGCAGTCGTCCTCATCGACAACGCCATCCCTTGCGAAGCCGCCTCACCGTCGGTCGATCTGAGCGACGCGGGCTAGGCGCCGGACTTGATGACCATCACGAAGACCGCCGCGAGCACGAGCGGGCCGGTGAGCGCGCTCATGCTGCCCTTGCTGCGCCTTCTGCTGATACTCGGGGGAGAGCTCCGTGGCGCCGCCGGCGATCTCGTCGGACCCCACCACAATTCCAAACGCATGAGTCCGCTTTAGATGCCGAGATCACGTGTCGAGTTTGCCGGCTTTGCATAAGGCCAGTTGACGGGCGTGGAATGCGTCGAGTAGGACGCCCAGCGCGTCCATTGGGGCTACGCCGCCTGGAAGTGCGGTCTAGACGCGACCGGACGGCCGCTGGGTTGCCCCGGCCTGCCCGGCATAGATCAGCCTGTCGCTGTCGTTGTCGCGAACGCCAACGCTGTCGCTGATATCCGCAGTTCCGGCGTGGTCGACGAACCAGGCCGCAGAGCCCTACCGGGTCGACGACAGCCCCTGATGGCGGGAACGACGAGCTAGCGGTCGCGCGCTTGTCAGTGAGGCACGCGAGGGCTCGCTCGTGATCCGCCTGGCCGCACGCGGGTCACACAATCCTATTCTGCCTGACGCGGCGGTTGGATGTACGCGCGAGGCAGAGCCAACCGTTGTCGCCCCGACCGAGGAGCCACACGTGGCAGGTAAGCTCGTCACGTTCCATGCGGGTGGCGGCAGGCAACGCTACGAGCGACTTGTCGAGCCCGCACGGCTACTCCGTTTCCAGGAGGTCCGCGTCATCTAGCTGGATTCGCGTCGCGGACCCGGGGCCCGCGAGTGGGCCAAGATCGTTGGGTCACCGGAACGCGGAGGCGACGTCCGCCAGCAGCGGCGCGAGGGTGTTTAGCGGTTCGTCGGCGTCGTCGAGATCGGTGTGGTCGGTGAAGGGTTTGATTGTCTCCAACGCACCGGGCCCGTGTAGGCGTTCGACAGTGCTTGGGTTGGGTGCCCCGTAGTGGCGCTCGAGCCAGGCGCCGTCTGCTGATCGTTGGAAGGCTTCAATGATGAGCCGGCGCTCGGGGACGCAGATCAGCGCGTGAACCGTCACCGGCGACGCTGTCGCGTTGTAGATGACGACCCCGAATGGCGTCTTTGCGCTGTATCCCGCCGGCGCCGCGAAAGCAAGAAGCGACCAGGCCGGCGAGCGCATCCTATCGGCGAAGCCGGCTCGGCCGACGATGGTCGGCCACGGGCTGTGTTCAAGCCAGCCGACGTCGAGGCGTCGCGCGGCTTCGTGTTCGATGAGATTCCAGTTCGCGCGTTCGGCGTAGCCGTCGAGCCACGCGACGGCGCTATCGACGTCGAGACCGAGATCTTGCGGCGCGGGGCCTGGGACGTCGGCAGGCACGGCGATGAGATCGCCCGCCCACGCGAACGCGAGGGCGTCGAGCCGCTCGGCGTCTCTCGAGCTGTACCGCGATCGGTCGCGAATAGCGGCAGCGAGGTGCGTCCGAGCTGTGGCGAGACACAGTAGGTCACGTTCGTCGCGGCGAAGGTAGACCACGAGCAGTTCAAGAGTTATCGCGCGCAGGCCGACGCGGGGCATGAGTGGTTCGCCCTGTCCACTGACGTCGACGTGGTGGGAGCCGAGCTCCTCGACCAGGCGCAGCAGGTAGGTGAATGCCCAGCCTGCGAGCGTCGGGTCCTTGGCGCCGGTGATGAATGTCTGGCCGCGAGCGAAGAGCCGCTCGAACGCGCGGCGGTAGCGGTCGAGTTCCTTGGGGTCAACGGCCGGGCGTGGCGCCTCTTCCGCCGACGGCGCGGCGTCGATCTGTTCGGCGCTGGTCACGTTCTCGATCTCGTCGATATCGAGTTGCTCGCGGGCGACGTCGTCTTCGCCGGCGACGGTGTCTTCGAGTTCCAAGCGCAGCACCTTGCTGATAAGTGCGAGTAGCGCGTCTGGCTCGCCCTTCCATGCGTTCCTGTAGAGCGACGGAACGCGAGGTTCCTCGTCGGGGCTGCGCGGGATCCATTCGATCAGAGCGAGTTGGTCATGACCGGTCGTTTCAGGCACGGTCCGACGCGGGCGTGGCGTCGGCGGTGACTCGCCAGCGAGCGCGGAGAGGGCGTACAGCTCTGCGAGTGCGTCCTCCAAGACGCGGACGGTGTCAACGTCGAGCGGTAGATGCCGTGCGGCTTCCGTCTGCCGTCCGCTCGTGGGTGCCCGCATACGGGCGCGCAGCCGCGCTGGCTGGGCGACGACGGCAAACGCGACGCGACCGTCGCCCAACACCGCGCGGATACGCGTCGGCCGCAGATCCGGATCGGCGATCAGGACGGCCCCGCTGGTAACGGTGCCGACGGGGTACCAGCGCTCCGCGCTCCAACGCTCGATTCGCGCGCCATCCGGCACGCCCGAGACCACGATCCGCCGCTCGTCTTCCCATGCGTCGAACGCGCGTCCGGTCGCCTCTCGCGCGTCAGTGTGCTCGCGGTCGACAGCAAGCCGTGCCGCGGCCGCAGAGGGTAGATCCTCCGCGTCGAAGGGCTCGCTCGGCGGCAGAGCGAGCGCGGGAGCGTTGGAGACGGCGACGGCCACTTCAAGATTCCCGGCGGCGGCCGTGCGAAGGAGGGCCGGCGCTGACAGGTTCGGGCTGCCGACGAGCACCCAGCGCCCGCCGTCCGTTGTCAGCTCATAGGCCTTGCCATGCAGGCGGGCGTCAAAACGACGGGCGTCAACGATCCACGGACCGGCAAAGAAGTCCGCAGCGGCGGCGATTCGTTCCCCATCGACGACTACGGTAAGCCGGCCGCGGTCATGCAACTGCTGGGCGGCGCTCCCGTCGGCGTCGATGTATGGCGCGATTGCCGTGACGGCACTGGCCGATGGGAAGGCGTCAAGCAGCCGGGCGTCGAGATTGTGGACCACCCGGTATGGGCTGTCCTCGCCGCTGTCCTCGGGGAGGCTCGCTAACGCCTGTTGGATCGCGGCCGCGGTGTGTGCGGGCGCGTCGGCGCTCAGGCGCCGGAACAGCTCGCCGGCGTCAAGAATCGGGCGCACGTGCCCGGCAACGTGAGAGTCGAAGGCTATGGCGCTCTCGGCGTTGCGCAGCTGCCCGTCGGCGGTCAGGTTGGCCGAGGACACGCACAGGCGCGTTCCGCCCGCGCCTGTGACCAGCAGGACCTTGGGGTGGAATGCCGCCTTGGCGTGCTTGGCGGCGACGACGTGGTAGGCGCGCCCAGCCGCGGACGGCGCACGGTCGGTGAGCGCGTGCCCGAGCTCGCCCGGGTCGACGAAGACGACGATGTTCCGCACCTCCGCAGCCCAGAGGGCGCGCAGCACCCACTCCTCGAAGAAGCGCAAATTGAAGCTGTACGTTGTAAGCAGCGCGTGCTCGAAGCGGCCTTCCAAGAGTTCCAGAGGGCTACGCATCGCCGGCGTGCTCGTGGAGGATCTTCGCGCCCAGCGGCGTCAGCTCGGTTGGCGGTCTCGGGGCCGTGAGCAGGCCGAGCGTCCAGAGCAGGTGGTTGCCCACCGCGTATCGCGCCCCCGTCCAGAACGGCTCGTCCACGCGCAACGGGCGGAGGACTCCGTCGTCATCGGCGAAGTTGAACGGGTCTCGCCAGCCGCTCTTGTAACGGCGCAGGTTCTGCGCGTTCGGAACCCGAACCTTGCTCAGAGCAACTCGCACGTGCTGGTGATGCAGCGCGTCGAGCAGTTCACCGGCTGCCTGCTCGACCGTCTGCTCGGCGCGCGCGCTCAGCCACGCGTCGAGGTGCTTGAGCGACCATCGGTGGCTGCCGCCCTCGTCGAGCAGCTCGGTGAATCCTGGCGCCTCGCGAGCGATCTCGCGCGGCAGGACCATCAACACGCGAATCGCCCGGCACAGTGCACGCTCAGGCTCGTCGCGCCACTCGCTCATCAACGGTTCGGCCTCAGCCGCTAGCCGATACGCATCCGCGAGCCGCGCCTGCGCGCCCGTCATCGCGGCAGTGAGGTGCGCGCCGGGGTCAACGCCGAGTCTGTCGGCGGTCAGCCAAGAGCTCAGCTCGGCGACAAGCTCGGCGTGCGTTGCTCTCTGGCGACGGGCGAGCTCGGCGAGGTAGAGGCTCCAGATCGTCGTCAGGGCGAGCACGGCGATCTCTCGCAGCTGGTACGCACGCCAGGACTGAAGGCGCTCGGGGTGCGAGGTCCTCCAGGCGCTGCCGTCGGAAAAGCGCGGTTCCACGAGCGCCCTCCGCCACGCGGCAATGCCGTCGCTTGCGCCCGCGGGTCGCTGTGCGTGAAATTCAAGGAGCAGGCTGAGGCTTTCGACGCGGCGGCGGCGGCGCTCTTCCCACGTCGGCCGCTCAAGCGGGCTGCCGAAGAACGTGTCAAGCAGCAACTCATGGTCCTCGCGGCCCGGAACCGTGCACAGGCACGCAACATCGCCGAGCTCGCGCAAGACGCCGGCCGGGATGACATCGGCCGCGAGATACTCCCTCGCGTACGCCGTCTGCTCGAACATCGCGGCGAACTCGCGAGCGACGTCGGCCCCGTGCTCAGAGACGCGATCGACAAGTCCCGGCGCCCCGGCCTTGACCAGTCGGGCGTCTCGAAGTGCCGCCGCGTAGAAAAGCCCGTAGCCGCCTAAGGGCGTCTTCATGTAGCGCAGCATGTGACTCGAGACACCCAGCCCGGTCGCACCGGCCCTGATCTCCTGCGCTCGCTGACCCGCGGCGTCTGCGCCGTTGACCCCGACGAGCGACGTGGCGGCGCGGTGCTCGTGCATCGCGCAGGCGACCGCGTACACGGATTCGTGGCGCCGATAGAACGGGATGAACGCTTCGCGGCTGATGTCGCCGCCGAGCTGCTCCCACTTCCACAACAGGTACGGATAGAAGCTGTAGTAGCCCGCGTTCGGTGTGTTCTGAATCACGCCCGGAATCAGGCGACCCAATAGTCCAGCGCCAACCTGCTCGACGCCCAAGTCGTCCTGAGCGCTGGTCGTGCCGAACACCCCGGCGGTGAACAAGGCCGCGCCGTAAGAAACGGGCGGCGTCATGAGCGCGTCAGAAGTGGCACCACCCGCATAGGTCTACTGCAATAGCCGGAGACGGCGCTGACCCACTGCGTCGCCGCCGCAGATCATCGAGCGCTGGGGCTTCGGGGGAACCCGGTCGCGTGCACCGCTGCCTTGCGTGGAAAGCGGAAGTCTGGCGAATACATGTTGATGCTTGTGTCGGCACAGCACGGCCGATTAAGTCGGCACTGACGACGGATTCGTCTGCAACCGGAGTCGCTGTCGGCTCAGAGATCGAGCCAGACCCCGAATTCCGCGACCGGCCCACGGCCCTGTCGCTGTGGCTTATTGGCGGCCGCCGCCACCGTCACTCTTCCAGCCACCTCGTCGAGTGCGCTCGTCCGCAAGGTGTCTGTCGCTTCAACGATCGCGTCCGCTTCTCGCGACACATTGCGGAACCACCGTGGGGGCGAATGCCCCTCCGCCAGTGCGCTGACTCGGGGCGCCCACTTATTCACGAAGAAGTCGCGTTTGACGAACAGCCCCGTCGGAACCGAAGGCGTACGAAGTCGAGCTGCTGCAGCAGCGGCAATAATCCACGCGTCGTCGATCGTGAACGGGTCTGTGCCTGCCTCCGGGGAGTTGAGAACCGCATCGGCGACATCCAGCATCGCTCGACGGACAGATGTAAGACCCGCGTTTGGCGTCAGCGGAACGTCGGGGATACGCCCGGACCTCGCAAGCGTGGCAATCGCGTCTCGGAATTCGTGCTTGTCGCGTTGCGCGCGAGCGATGACCCGCACAAAACGCCCGTCTGGCGGTGTGACGTCGACGAGCCCCAGCAGCGTCTGACGGTGAAGTGTTGTCAGGTCCTTGCTTGGGTGGAAAAAGTGCCAACGCTCCATCTTCCCCTCGGCACTGGCAACGATGGCAACAACCGCTCGCCGGGTTGGGTCGGGCCTCGTAGCGACGGCGGAGGTTTCCTCGGTGCCGTGCCGGAACCACAAGCGCCCATGCTGATCGCTCCCGACTAGACCCGTCGGTGACGCCGTTACGTCGACACATACGTCGTGTGGGATCGAGGTGCAGCGAGAGACCGTTTCCAACGACACCCAGACCGTGCCATCTGAATCGCGATAGACCGCGTCGGGACGCAGCGGGGCGCCAAGGGCCTCGAGTTGCTCGAAGGTCGCAACGATGGACGGGAGCTCCGCTTCGGCGTGCGCGTGTAGAGCGCCGCACGCAGCGTCGAGCTGGCATGGAGCCTCGGGATTCCATGGCGTACCGCGTCCGATCCTGTCTGCGAACCCTCGCGTCCACAGAGGCCGGCGTAACGAGTCGATGGTCAGCGCGAGCAGGCCTGAAAAGGCGGGATCCTGGAGATCGGCAGTTGGGTCGAATTCGGCTTGGGCAACACGACCGGCTTGAACGGCCCTGACGACCTGCGACGACGACAACCGCGACTTCTCGAAGTCGCAAGGGGCATTTGTCCCCGCAAGCCCGATTCGCCAGATCCGCACGTCGTTGGTGTGCTCATTCTTGCCTAGGTTTTTCGAGACGACCTCCACGGGCGCGCGCCGCATCCATCGCAGATGCGAAACGAGTACTCGGTTGAGGAGGAAGCTCTTGCCCTTCAGTGCACGGTCCGCGTGAATCGAAACGCTGGTCTTACCGTCGTCCAGTAATTCGAGGATCTCCAGGAGTCGATCCGAGCGCCACGCCGCCGGCGGATCGGCGTTTTCTTCGGACTGCCCTTGCGCGACGAAATCGGCTTCGCGCAGCTCATCGTCGCAGCGAAGCAACGACGTCAACGCCTCCACACCGCGGTGTCCGAGCCGGTCGATGAACAGCATCAGCACCTCGGTCAACGCGCCGTCGCCGTCGCCGGCGACCCGGACCTGCCGCTTGCGCAGGCTCAGCGGGTCGATTTCGTGCCAGTAGCTCCCGCTCTCTGTTCCTGGCACCCGCAGCTCGGCAGGGAAACCCGTCGCGACGACGACTGCGTCAAAGCGCTTCTTGTCGGGTTCGAGACTGCCAAGTGAGCGCATCTCTACCTCCGGCCGCTCCCCATCGACAACCCGCACGACGTTCGTGCAGAAGCGGATCTTTGGTCCGCCCAACTCAAGCAGCACTCGCTCGCGAACGGCGTCTGCGTATCCCGCGGTCCAACTACCGATCGGCAGCGATGCCCGGTCGTCATCCCACCCCGCCTCAGGCCAATGGAATAGCCGAGGATGCAGATACCGAGTCAACGACGCTCGCTGCGGGCTCAAAGGCGCAGCGGTCCGGTCGTAGACCCGAACCCGTACGCCCAAACGAGCAAGGGCGGCTGCCGCGGTCATTCCCGCAACACCAGCGCCGATCACCGCAACTCCGCCGTCGCCGTCATCGGCGGTCTCGGCCGCAGCTAGATCAGGGAGCTCTGGCCGGGTCTGCAGCATGGCCGCGACGATGTTCAGCGCGCGACACTGTTGCGCGTAGAACGTGACTCGCAGCTCCCCGCGTCCGCCGACGACGTAGACCGGCCCTCGATAGCGAAGCGCACGGGCTCCAGCGAGAAACGCGTGCGCGTCTGGAAAGTGGGTTGAAGGCGAGGCCATCGCAGCGAGAGTAAGAGCGTCCAGCGCCGATCCGCAGCGACACTGACCGTTCGGGCGTCAATCATTGACCGCGCAGGACACGCGCGACGCCTCTCGTGGCTAACAGTTCGAGCCACTCGCTCAGGCGCGCGCTCGTATGCGTGCCCGCGACGAGGCACTGATATGGCTTCACGAGCGAGCTAGCGCGACGGACGTTGCTCACGCGGACGGCCCGAGCCAAGCATCTGCGTGTCTGCGCGCTTGCTCGCGTGCGGCTTCTGCGGTCGACGGCAAGACGAGCGCCAGGCGGGTGGCACGAGTACAGTTGGCGAGCGAAATGTTGGGCATGGTTCTCGATGCCTGCCTGCCTGGCGGTGAGGCGTCCGTGCAGCGGACACTGCTCGAGGATTCGATCCTGGAGCTCGCAAGGACGATGGGGCGTTGTGGGCGCAGAGGGCAACCGGCTCGTGGCCGTGATTTGCGAGATCGACACTGAGCGGGCGTGCGTCAGGGTCTTGGGAGCATCCGAGCAAGTTCGCGTAGGGCGTGATCGAGTGCGTCTGGAGCGCGAGTTAGGCCCGGATCGTCGCGGACTGGGACGGTGTCGGGCTCGAAGGTGACCGCGACGCCGATCGGGCCGGCGGAAGTCTGCAGGTGGATCACTTGCTCGTTCACGAACGTCGGGGTCTCGCCGCTGCTTCCGCCCCATCCGGACTTGTACGCGGGCCGGTATGCGCGCATGGCGCTGCCAGCGCCCCAGTTGAGCGGGCCGGTGACGTCGAGCCCGTTCGCGAAGGGATCGTCGGAGTGCAGCTTTGGTTTGCCGAGCAGTCGGAGCATGCGGCGT
The DNA here is from genome assembly GCA_027587225.1 of Solirubrobacter taibaiensis. Classification (GTDB taxonomy): domain Bacteria; phylum Actinomycetota; class Thermoleophilia; order Solirubrobacterales; family Solirubrobacteraceae; genus Solirubrobacter; species Solirubrobacter taibaiensis. The sequence continues at coordinate 5,480 of JAPDDQ010000057.1, read as the reverse complement.
GTGATCGATGGTTCGAAGGTGCCGTCGCCCAGTGCGAGAGCGAACTGGGCCGCGTCGTTGATCGCCCATTCGCTGGTGCCGAGCTGCAGCGCGACCCGGTACGGGTCTCGTGTGCGCGTGCGTGCGAGGTACGGTCGGCATCCGGTGCCCGCGACGCTGGAACGTTCAAGCACGCGCGCCCCGGTGGCGCCGGCGTCACGCAGCACGTCCTGCACCGCGGCGCGGGCGTTGTCGATGCCGCTGAGCTGTTCCTGCAGCTCCACGATGAGTTGGCGCTGTGCGCAGTCTCCTGACCGCACCAGCGCGCTGTGCATGCTCGTCTCGACGTCCGCGCGCAACGGCCGACCTCGCCGCGCGCCCCACTTGTTCGCGCGCAGCAATGCGATCGAGGTCGCGGCTTTGCTGACGCTCCATAGCCGAAACCAGGTTCGGGTCGAACCTGAGCTCGCTGCGGCGACCGTCCGGCGCCCGGGGGCGGCTACGGCCAGCTGCACGCGGCCGCCCTCACCTGCGGCGCTGCGGGCGATCCGCCGCAGCTGCGTGGACGTGACCGTCCACGTCGGAGTCGGAGCCGGACTCGGTGTGGTCTGGCCAGTTGTGGACGTGGGCGTCGCCGTCGCCGTCGCGGTCGGCGTGGATGTGGGCGCGGCCGCGCGGTAGCTGGTAGGTGGCGGTGGATTCGGGGTGTTGTCGACGAAGGAGACGGCGCCGGCAGCCGCGCCGATCAGGGCCGCCGTGACGGCGGCGATACCGGTCACGGTCCGCACACCTAGGACGCTAATAGGTCGACGGGAGTCCGACGTACCGCGGAAGCGTGAACCCGTGCCCGGCGTCGTTCTGGCAACTGAGCCCATCCTCGCGGTTCGTGCATCGGAACCCGTGCTTGGCTCGGGTGCTGCCGAACCCGAGTCGGTCATAGCCGTCCGGAACTCGGCGTTTGTTGCCGGGCTCGTCGCCGCGCGCTCGGGTCGGCGCACCGGAGGGGGACAGCGTGAGCGTGTACCCGTCGTTCGGCGTCCAGCAGTACAACGCGGACTTGCTGATCCGGCAATGCGCCGCAGGCATCGCCTTCCCGGCGTCGGTGCCGGTGTTGAATGCGACCGTCTTGGCGACCGGCACCGATGGGACGGCAGCAACCTTGGGCTTGCGTCTCTTCGGCCGCGGCGTTGCGGTTTCGACCGGCTCTGACGTCGCGGCGGGATCTTCGCCCTGCGTCCCACTGGCCTTCGCACCCGACCCAGCGCTCTCCGGTTCGTCGGTCGTGGCGGTCGCAGTCGCGGATGGGCTGCCAGAAGTCGAGTTGCCGTCGGTGGCGTCAGTGCCGCTCGTCGTCGTTCTCGAGGCATCAGGTCCGCCTGTCACGGTGGGCGTCGAGGTGCCTGTTTGAGCGGCGTTTGCGTTCGGAGTGTCTTCCGGGGAGCCTGTCAGCGACAGCACTGCCAACACAATGACCGCGGCCAGCATTGCGGCACCGGCGACCGGGAGCCACGCGACTCGTCGACGCGGCGATCTCGCGCCCGGAGCCTGGTCGCGATGTTCGACGGTGCGGGCGGGCGCTGGGTGCGACGGCCGGCGGAGCGTCGCCGGGGGCGAGTCACCGAGCGGCAAGGTGGCGTGCGTGCCAGTGATCGCGAGTGTGTCGCGGGCATCGGCGCCGCAGTGCCCGCACAGGATTGCTTCCGGCAGGATGGGGCCCTGGCAGGCGGGGCAGCCGACCATCGTCGGATTCAGCGCCCCGGCGGCAGCGCGGGCGAACGCGGTCGCGGACGTGAACCGGGCGGCCGGGTCCTTAGCCATCGCCATCGCGATCACGTCGTCAAAGCGCGGTGGGACGTTCGGGTAGACCGCGGACGCCCGCGGGGCGGGGTCGTTGACGTGAGCCCACATGACCGCGGTGCTGTCTTTGCGCGGGAACGGCCGCTGCCCCGTGAGCGCTTCAAAGAGCAGACAGCCCAGCGAGTACACGTCGGCGCGCGCATCCAGCGAGAGCCCTCGAATCTGCTCCGGGGCGGCGTACCCGGGAGTGCCAAGGAACTGGCCACTGCCCGTCATCGCGTCGCTGTCCTCCACTCGGCGCGCAAGCCCGAAGTCAGTCAGGTACACGTGCTCGTCGCCTTCAGAGGACCGGCGCAGCAGCACGTTCGCGGGTTTGACGTCGCGGTGGATGAGTCCGCTTTGATGCGCGGCGTTGAGCGCACTTGCAAGGCGTTCGACGATCAGCACCGCACGCTGCGGGGACAACGGCCCTTCGCGAAGCACGGTCCCGAGGTCGGCACCGTCGACGAACCGCATCGCGATGTACAGCTGGCCGTCGCGCTCGCCGACGTCATAGACGGGGGCGATGTTCGGATGCTCAATCGACGCGGCGAGTTCCGCTTCGCGATCGAACCGCGCGCGGAACGTCGGGTCGGCGCTCAGATCGGGAGCGATCACCTTCAACGCGACCGTGCGCAGGGGCCGTTGCTGCTGGGCGCGGTAGACGATGCCCATGCCGCCACGGCCGAGCGGCCCTTCGATGCGGTAGTCGCCGAACAGCGCGCCCGAGCGCAATGGCTCCACAGTTAGTCGCCCCGCCGGCTGGCAACCACGAATGAGCATGCTCGATCGACGACGGGATGCGCCAACGGCAAGAGAGCGGAGACTTCCGTGTCGAGTTCACGCGCGACAGCGCACCAGGAACGTGCCGGTCTGGGCCGACTCGGGCGACGCGAACCCTGCACTTCACGCACAGGCGCCCTATCCCGCTTGGGGCCACTCGCTGCGCGGCGGGCTATCGACCGATCAGGCGTTCTCACGCGGGCAGTATCGTGAACGTTCGCTGAGTCGTCACCCGTACGTTCGGCCAGGCTGGCGGTATGGCCAGCCGATTCGCAGGAAGCTCTCGCGGTTTCCTGCCGCCGTGCACGCAGAGCCATCTCCACTGCGGAGTGCTTTCGGCGATGTACAAGTGCCGCGTGCGACGACTCCCGATGGGTGCGGACACCGCCGACCGGATGAGCGTCGCCGGTGCGTCATGAGTCCCGTTCGCAAGCATCGCGGGTTAGGTGATCCGCCCGATCCCAGATCGTCTGAGTGCCCGCCGTGGACGCGCCGTTGCTCGAACCGAGGCTAGGCGCCAGGTTTGATGACCATCACGAAGACCGCCGCGAGCACGAGGAGGCCGGTGAGGGCGCCCATGCTGCCCTCGCGCTGCGCTTCCTTCTGGTACTCGTCGGACAGCGTGGTGGCGCCGCCGGCGATCTCGGACTCGACCTGCGCGGCGAGCTTGCGGTCGGTCTTGGCGAAGTAGGCGCCCTGGAGGCCGCCGATGATGATCACGAGCACGAACGCGATGCTGATCCAGGCGTCGCTGAAGCTGATGAAGTCGCTGTCGATGACCTGCACGATGCCGGTGATGAGGATGAGGCCGAGGGCGGGGCTGGCGAGCTTCGTGACCACCTCGAGGTTCAGCTTGTGCATGAACAGGAGGTGGCGCGGGTCCTTCATCCGGACGGCGAGTGGGAACGCGATCGAGAGCGCGAAGGTCGCGCCGAGGCCGACGATCGCCGCGCTGATGTGGAGGAACAGCGAGATCGTGTAGAGGTTGAAGGTCGCAATCACGGGCGGGACATTACGCGCAGGGCCGGACCGAGCTCAAGCGGGTGATCGACGATCGTGTCGGCGCCGGCGGTTTCGAGCTCTTCGCGGGAGCCGATGCCCCAGGTGACGCCGATGCAGGGGATGCCGTTGGTGTGCGCGCCGAGGATGTCGAACGAGCGGTCGCCGATCATCACGGCGTCCGTGGTGCCGAGGAGCTCAAGCGCGCGGGTGATCGTCTGCGCCTTGGTCTCGCCGCTGAGGTCGAGGTCCGGACCGGCGACGACCGCGAAGTGCTCGCGCAGGCCCATGGCGACCAACAGCGGCTCCGCGAAGTGGCGGGGCTTGGAAGTCGCGACCGCCTTCGTCTGATCGAGCGCTTCGAGCGTCTCGCGGATGCCGGAGAACACGGTGGTATCGGTGAGCGAGATCGTCGTGTAGTGCTCGCGGTAGGCGGCGATCAGCGCATCGACCCGCGGGTCCTCCTGCGAGGTCTCCAGCAGCTCGGAGAACCCGACCTTCAGCGGCGGGCCGATGCAGGGCAGCAGCTGCTCCCGGGTGTATCCCGGCAGCTCGACCTGCTCGAGCGCGAGCTGCATGGAGTGCAGGAACGCGGCACGCGAGTCCACGAGCACGCCGTCAAGATCGAATAAGACCATCCCCAGCATCCTCTCAGGCTGCTCGCAGTCGACTCTCGGCGGCCGCGGCGATCTTCATGGGCATGCCCTCTGCCCAAGCACTCCTCGCCGCTCGGGCGCGCCGGGTCACGGCGATCCGCCAGCGGGTGATCGCTGCCACCCTCGCGTCCTTCGTCTTGTTCTGGGGCGCCGTGGCGTGGGACGGCTCGATGGGACCCGACACGTCAACCGCCGCGCAGGCCAGCGAGACCACCACAGAGCAGTCCACGACGGAGTCGACCGACACGTACTCGGACGACACGACCTCCTACCAGGACGATTCCACGTCCTCTGACGACGGCTCCTCCCTCTCCACGAGCCAGTCATGACCGAGCACTTCTTCTGGATCACCAGCCGCGCCGCGGGCATCTCCGCGTTGCTGGCGGCAAGTGTGGCGGTCGCCCTCGGCCTGATGATGGGCGGCCGCATGAGCAAGCGCAAGGACCTGCGCGTCATGCACGAAGCGCTCTCGCTGGCCACGCTCGTGGCGCTCGCGGTGCACGCGCTGGCCCTGCTCGGCGACGGTTACATCAAGCCGTCGCTCGCCGACGTGACGATCCCGTTCCTGATCGACTACCGGCCGTTCTGGACCGGGGTCGGGATCGTCGGCGGCTGGATGCTGTTCCTGCTCGGCGTCTCGTACTACTTCCGGACGAGGATCGGTGTGGCGAGATGGCGCAAGCTGCACCGCTGGACGGCGCTGGCCTGGGTGTTCGGCATCGTGCACGCCGTCATGGCCGGCACGGACGCGAGCAAGGCCTGGTTCCTGCTCGCCGCCGGCATGGTCGTGGTTCCGGCCGCCGCGCTGCTCGTACGCCGACTGACCCCCGCGACCCCGGCCACGGCATGAGGTTCGACTGCTTCGGCGGGCGCTGCGGCGTCTGGGGCGGAGACGAACTCGCCGCGCGGCTGCAGCTCGAGTCCTGGCACCGGCGCTTCTCGCGCTTCCTGCCCGACTCCGAGCTCAGCCGCCTGAACCGCGACCCGCGCGAAGTCGTCCCGATCAGCGCGGAGATGGCGCGGTTGCTCACCGCCATCCACGCAGCGGCGGCCGCGACCGGCGGCCTCGTCGACGGCACGCTCGTGGCCGAGATCGAGGCCGCGGGCTACGCGACCGACCTCGGCACGCCCGTGCCGCTGGACACCGCGCTCGCGACCGCCCCGCCCCGCGCCCCCGCCCGGCCGCGGGCGGAGAGCCCGCGCTTCACGCTGCTAAGTCGGAGGCCA
>JAPDDQ010000599.1 GCA_027587225.1 Solirubrobacter taibaiensis | reverse complement strand
ATGATGTCTTTTACAGTTGTTGCTTTTGCGGCAACAATTTTCTCAACCAAGCCATAACTTTCAGGGTGAACAGCAGATGCATCTAATGGCTCAGAACCATCTTGAACACGTAAGAAACCAGCTGATTGTTCAAAAGTACGCTCGCCTAAACGTGGAACTTTCTTCAATGCTTGACGATTATCAAAACGTCCATTTTCTTTACGGTATTCAACGATTTGTTGTGCAATCGCTTTGTTTAAACCTGCGATATAAGCCAAGATCGCTGGAGATGCTGTATTGACATCCACACCCACCGCGTTCACACAGTCTTCAACAACTGCATCTAGTGTTTTTGCTAAACCTGTTTGGTTTACATCGTGTTGGTACTGACCTACACCAATTGATTTTGGATCAATTTTTACAAGCTCTGCTAATGGATCTTGTAAACGACGAGCGATTGAAACCGCACCACGAATAGATACATCAAGCTCTGGAAGTTCTTGTGCAGCCAATTCACTTGCAGAATAAACAGATGCACCTGCTTCACTCACAGTAATACGTGTTAATTTCAGATCCGTATTTGCCGCCATCATTTCAGCAACAACTG
>JAPDDQ010000598.1 GCA_027587225.1 Solirubrobacter taibaiensis | reverse complement strand
GATGTAGTTGTCATTCGTTATGAAGGACCAAGAGGTGGCCCTGGTATGCCAGAAATGTTAGCACCAACATCAGCAATTGCTGGAATGGGATTAGGTGCTGAGGTTGCATTATTAACGGATGGACGTTTTTCTGGAGCTTCACGTGGAATTTCAGTAGGACATATTTCACCAGAAGCAGCAGCGGGCGGGATGATTGCACTTCTTGAACAAGGGGATATTGTATGTATTGATGTTGAAGAACGCTTGCTAGAAGTAAGGGTGAGTGATGAGGAATTAGAAAAGCGTAAAAAAGAATGGAAACGACCAGAACCGAAAGTGAAAACTGGCTGGCTTGGACGTTATGCACAAATGGTAACATCGGCGAATACAGGGGCTGTTCTGAAAATCCCGAATTTTGATTGAGCCAATTTAAAAGAGATAAGGATGATATATAATGGTGCAAAAGGTAAAGGAGAGAGTGAAAATTGAAGATATCTTAATGGCTCATAATTGCATGAAAGAAATCGTTATTAAAACACCGTTACAACGTGATACAGTTTTATCTGAGAAATATGATTGTGACGTTTATGTAAAACGAGAAGATTTAC
>JAPDDQ010000597.1 GCA_027587225.1 Solirubrobacter taibaiensis | reverse complement strand
TTCTTTAATAATTTCCCCGTCTATCTTAATTACGAGCCTGAACACACCATGTGTACTCGGATGCTGAGGTCCTACATTCAAAAGCATCTCTTCCGTGCGGATCATAGCTACACCTCCACATCATACGGTTCATAGTCTTTTCTAAGCGGATATCCTACCCAATCATCTGGCATTAAAATACGCGTTAAATTCGGATGCCCTTTAAATACAATGCCGAGCAAATCGTATGCTTCTCGCTCCGGCCAGTCAGCTCCTTTCCAAAGCGCTGTCACAGATTCGACTTGCGGCGCTTCCCGGTCTAGCTTTACCTTCACCGCTACCGATTGTTTCTTGCCATATGAAAACAAATGAACATACACTTCCATATGTGTCACAAAATCCGTCGCATGTAGCTCTGACATATAATCAAAAGCAAGTCCCTCATGGAATCGCAATGACTCCATCACTTCATAATACTTTTCGGGATCCACCACAAGAGTTGGCACATCCTTTGACAGTTTATTAATGTAGGAATCTACTAATGCACCCTCACCTAACTTCACCCTAATAGCCTCAACATACTGATTTAAATAGGGCTGATTTACGGA
>JAPDDQ010000596.1 GCA_027587225.1 Solirubrobacter taibaiensis | reverse complement strand
AAACCTGTACCCATGGCCAACTGGTTTCCACGGAAAGTACCCGTGTGACCTGCTGGCTGCCAAGCATCAAACTTACGCTTAATACCAAGCACGGCTAATGGTAAACCACCACCTACAGCTTTTGACATCACCACAACATCAGGCTCGATACCTGCATGTTCAAAGGCAAACATTTTACCTGAACGTGCAAAACCAGCTTGAACTTCGTCCAAAATTAAAACGATGTTGTGCTTTTCAGTCACTTCACGAATTTTTTGTAACCACTTAACAGGTGCAGTTACGACACCGCCTTCACCTTGAATTGCTTCAAGAATCACAGCAGCAGGTTTCGTTACACCACTTTCAACGTCTTCGATGAAATTTTCAAAGAAGTAAGTCAAAGCATCAACACCCGCTTCACCACCTAAACCAAGTGGGCAACGATATTCATGTGGATATGGCATAAACTGAACGCCAGGCATAAGACCATTCACGGCATTTTTAGCACTCAAGTTACCTGTCATCGACAGTGAACCATGAGTCATACCGTGGTATCCACCTGAAAAACTGATCACAGAACTACGACCAGTATATGTTTTAGCAAGTTT
>JAPDDQ010000595.1 GCA_027587225.1 Solirubrobacter taibaiensis | reverse complement strand
ACTCGCTACTGAAGAATATCCTACTGTTAAAAATGCCATTGCACAAATTGGTAATAGTCTCTTTTTCATCTTCATTCTCTCCTTATATTTTATTCACATCAACTCGCACCGGATGTATTACTAGAATAAGCAAGAGATATAAATATAAGATGCAGATGAAATATATTTCATTTAAAGATTTCATTGTAGAAAAAGAAAAAAACATCGCAATATATGTACGATGTTTTTTCGGGTGTGTGTCTCAATATTTACATGTTACTTTCGCGTGATTTGGAAGTAGAACGGGCCGGAGCGATAACTAATTGTCTCGGCTCAGTTTTCTTGAAGTGATTTTTGACGTTACACTTACGACGTTGAACAACCCACGCTTTAATAGGGTTTGTTAAAATAATCTTTTGCTCTTCGTTAGGGGCCTCTTCTTCAAACCTACAACTTTCGCTCCATTTATTCCATTTCATTGTAAATTTAGAAGAAGAATGATCATCTTCACGATCAAACAAGTGCAAAAAATCCATTTTTCCATCTAGCATTACGGTGTTACTAGTCGCTAAAAAAGAAAAGGTCGTCCAACGTTTCTCCATGCCCTC
>JAPDDQ010000594.1 GCA_027587225.1 Solirubrobacter taibaiensis | reverse complement strand
GAGAAATTCGCTTGTCCGAAAGCAATTACATCTTTCGTTATTCCGACAGTTTATTCATTTAACTTAGATGGATCAACTTTATATCAAGCAATTGCGGCTATTTTCTTAGCGCAAATGTACGGTATTGATTTATCTATTACACAACAAATTACATTGTTGCTTGTATTAATGGTTACATCAAAAGGGATCGCAGGTGTACCGGGCGTATCATTCGTTGTATTATTAGCGACACTTGGTACAGTAGGTATTCCACCTGAAGGCTTAGCGTTCATTGCTGGTATTGACCGTATTTTAGATATGGCTCGTACAGCAGTTAACGTTGTAGGAAACTCTTTAGCAGCTGTAGTTATGTCTAAGTGGGAAGGTCAATATGACGCTGAAAAAGGACAAGCTTATTTAAAAGAGATTTCTGAAAAGGGTCAAGCGGCTTAATTATAATATGAACAAGCTCTCACATAATATGTGGGAGCTTTTCTGTATATAGAAGAGGAGTAGACATAATGAAACGTAAATATGGTGACGGTTCTTCGTGGAAGAGACTAATAGAAAAGAGTTATACGGTTAAGCAAATGGAAGAGGGAATGCTC
>JAPDDQ010000593.1 GCA_027587225.1 Solirubrobacter taibaiensis | reverse complement strand
ATAATGAAGTTGTAAACGTAAATTCTGTAAATGTTGGTTCCATTCCACCATTGATTAATTTATTACTATCGTAAGCTCTTAAATCCAAATGGTTGAATACTACAAACTTCGCTACACCTTTTGCAAACATTATTAATACCATATTAATTGCACCTTGTAAGAAGAATAGGAACATCGTAATAATTAATGGTAATACAGATTTTCTAAAGACATTTGCTAGGAAAAATGCAAGTGTTGCAAAAAAGAACGGTGAAAGTAGTTGATATAAAGTGGACTTCATAACGATTCCTAATGTTAATTCTGTTTTACTACCATCCATTACAATACCGCCAATAATCATTGCAATTAGCATACCAGCTAATACGATAAATAACATTGCTAATAACACTGTAATATATTTAGAAAATAAAACTGCAAGTCTTTTTCTTGGACGGATTAACAATTGTTTAATTGTACCTTTTTGGAACTCATCAGTAAGAGTACGGGCAGCAAGTGTAATCCCAAAAATCGTTGTAAATAAAACAATTAAGCCAATCTCTGAGTTTGCATAATCTAAATATGATCCCTTAAACTCATCACCTTGTCCC
>JAPDDQ010000592.1 GCA_027587225.1 Solirubrobacter taibaiensis | reverse complement strand
GTAAATCTGGTGGTAGAGTTCTATTTTTTATCGCATGGGCAAGTTGAATCACTGATGAGCCTTCCGCTTGACGATAAATTTCAGTAAGCTTCACTGTCGGAACTGCGCCTGCATTTAATAAATCTTTTAATACTTGTCCAGGTCCTACAGATGGCAACTGATCTTCATCACCTACAACGATAACTTGAATATTCGTCGGCAATGACTTAAATAGCTGATTTGCAAGCCAAATATCAACCATTGAAAATTCATCGATAATAAGGAGCTTACCTTGGACAGGATCCGTTTCATTACGCTGGAAAGATCCTTCTGGCGTCCAACCAAGTAAACGGTGAATTGTGCAAGCTGGAAGTCCTGTCGATTCACTCATCCGCTTCGCTGCTCTTCCTGTTGGAGCTGTTAATAGTATTGGAAATGGATTATCATCACTGTATTCATTCGGATTTAACGATAATCCGTGAAGTGACGCATACATTTCAACAATCCCTTTAATAACTGTTGTTTTCCCTGTTCCTGGTCCACCTGTTAATAACATCATCGGTTTATGAAGTGCCGTTTGAATTGCTTCTTGCTGAAACGGTGCATATT
>JAPDDQ010000591.1 GCA_027587225.1 Solirubrobacter taibaiensis | reverse complement strand
CAAATGATGCGATTGCTTTACAGTTACGTTCTTTAAAAGGGAAAGGACTGGTATTAACAAATGGGGAATTTGGTAATAGATTAGTTGGACATGCAAAACGAGCACGGTTACATTTTGATACGTATAAAAAGGAAATGGGAGATCCATTTATTTATACCGAATTAGAAGAAATTATGACAACTGGAAATTATGAATGGATTTGGTTTGTTCATCATGAAACATCTACTGGAATGTTAAACGATTTAAACGAGCTAAATACTCTTTGTAACGAGAATCAAATGAAACTGTGTGTAGATTGCATAAGCTCAATTGGAGCAATACCATTAGACTTGAAGGATGTGTATTTTGCAAGTGGTGTTAGCGGTAAAGCGATTAAATCATATACAGGAATTTCTTTCATTTTTCATAACCACATTGTAAAAATAAACGAGGCTGTGCCGGCCTATATGGACATTGGCATGTATGAAGAAAATGAAAGTATTCCATACTCACAATCATGGAATTTAATTTATGCATTGCAAGAAGCGTTGAAGAGATTTGAAGATGAGAAGGCATTTGTAAAAATTAAAGAGACATATGATTATGTTG
>JAPDDQ010000590.1 GCA_027587225.1 Solirubrobacter taibaiensis | reverse complement strand
AAACAACAATTCAAGGCTTAACTGCGTCTCTTTCACCTGCGCGTGCTGCAAAAAAAATGATTGGTTTCGTACCAACCATGGGGAATTTGCATGAAGGTCATTTGACCTTAGTTCGTGAGGCAAAGAAGATTTGCGATGTCGTTGTCGTAAGTATTTTTGTTAATCCAACCCAGTTTGGTGTTGGAGAAGATTTTGATAGTTATCCGCGTACACTAGAACAAGACAGTCGTTTATTGGCTGATGTTGGTTGCGATATTATTTTTGCGCCTTCTGTTGAACAAATGTATGGTTCACAGCCACGTTTAACTAACATTAGTGTTGGTCAGATTACTGACGATTTATGTGGTAAATCACGTCCAGGACATTTTGATGGTGTTGCGGTTGTCGTGACTAAATTATTTAATATTGTTCAGCCAGATTATGCATTTTTCGGGCAAAAAGACTATCAGCAACTTGCTGTTATCCGTCAATTAGTTCAAGACTTGAATATTCCACTTGAAGTGATTGGGGTGCCAATTGTTCGCGCTCAAGATGGTTTGGCTTTAAGCTCTCGTAATGGTTATTTAACTGAAGAGCAACGTGCAACAG
>JAPDDQ010000056.1 GCA_027587225.1 Solirubrobacter taibaiensis | reverse complement strand
CCCGCCGCGCCTCGCGCGGCCCGTCCTCGCCCGGCCGCGCCTCGCGGCGCCCGTCTCGCGGAGCGGGCGTGACGCGGATCTCGATCGAACCCGCCGGGCTCGTGCGGGCGGCCGCGGCCGTGCGGGACGTGGCCGGTGGGCACCGGCGGTCGGCTTCGCGGCTCGCCTCGGACGGGCTGCCGAGCATGCCGCCGGAGCTCGTCGGGCGCTACGCGGCGCGCATTCGCGGGCTCGCGGCCGATCTGGACGCGCTGGCCGGCGATCTCGTGCGAGCGGGCGCGAACCTGGATATGCGGGCGCGGCTCGCCGAGGCCAGCCAAGCGGGCGCGACGACCACCACGGTCGCGCCGATCCCCGCTCCGCCGCCACAGCTGCCGGTTCGAGCCCCGCGGATCCCCACCGTCGCGCTGCCGCAGGGCGGCGGGCGCGCCACGGTGCTCGCCAACTCGCTCGGCGCCGGCACCGGCGCTCCGCCGACGCACCCGGTCGGGGCGGCGTCCCAGCAGGACGTCGCGTGCTGGCTCGCGGCGCAGTCACGCTCCGCCGGCGCCCCGGGTGAGCTGCTCGTGATGGCCGCGCTCACCGAGTCCGGCGGCAAGAACCTCTCCTACGGCGACCGCGACAGCGTCGGCTACTTCCAGATCCGCCCGTCGACGAACTTCGCGCCCGCCGGGTTCGGCGTCCCGCCGGAGACGAAGGTCTCCGGCGACTGGTGGGTGGAGAATCCGGACGCGCAGGCCGCCTGGGCCCGCGACAAGATCAAGGCGACCGCCGGCGGGGCGCGCGACGCCGACCTCTCCGACCCGGCCGCGTTGGGCGCGTGGGCACAGTCGATCGAGCAGTCCGCCTACCCGGACCGCTATGCACAGCACTACGACCAGGCGCGCGAGCTCGTCAAGGGCTGCGCCACGCAGGAGCCGAGCAAGCGCGGCGGCACGAGCGCGCTCAAGATCGCCGCGCGTGAGCTCGGCGTGCAGGAGACGGGCACGAACACCGGCCCGCGCGTCTCCGTCTACCAGGACACGACCGGCGCCTACAACGCGCCCTGGTGCGCCAGCTTCGTCACCTGGGCGCTCGGTGAGTCCGGCCGCGAGCTGCCCGCCGGCAACTGGGCCGCGGTGGCGAACTGGGTCTCCGCCGCGCAGGCGGGCACGGCGGGCCTGGAGATCGTCTCCGCGGCCGACGCGCGCCCCGGAGACCTCGTCGCCTACGACTGGGGCTTCGGCACCGACTTCGGTCAGGACGGCCACATCGGCATGCTCGCCACTACGGTCGACGGCGGCGCGTTCGAGGCCATCGAGGGCAACTACCAGGACGCGGTCACACACACCTCACGCACGACGGGCGACGCCAACATCGTGTTCATCCGCGCCACGTAGTGGAGATCTTCGAGCTCACCGTCGACTACGGCGCCGAGGAATTGAGCGCGCTCGGGCGGCTGCTCGCGGCCGACGACGCGCCCGGGCTCGCCGCGCCCGAGCCCGCGCCGATGACGCCGGACACCCGCCGCGCCGTGCACGCCGCGGCGTGGCGAGGCCTCGTCGCCCGCCGCGCGCTCATCCTCGAGCCCGGTCCGCCCGCGTCGTTCGCGGTCGCCGAGCCGCACGCGTCCCTGCTCGCGCCGCTGATCGCGCCTGAGGCGACGATGGTGCTGGACCGCTGGGAGCCCACGCGCGAGCGCCGCGTCACGTACTACCTGCGCGAGGACGTCGCGGTCGAGCAGGAGGCGCTGCCCGGCCTCATCTACCGCCACACGCTGATCGCCCGCGCGGCCGCGACCGACCGCCTGCTCGCCGCCGCCGCGATTCCCGACGACCGGCCGCCGGCGGCCGGCGCCCCGCTCGACACCACGCGCAAGGCGCTCACCGCGCCGCGCGACGACACGTCACCGCCGCTGCTCTACGCCGCCCTCGCCGTCGGCAGCGTCAACGACCGCGTCTGGGTGGACGGGGGACAGCTCGGCCTGTGGACCGGCGCCGGGACCCGCGCGCTGACGCTCACCCCGACGACGCCGGAGGCGCTGCGGGCCGCGCTCAGTCCTCGATGACGATCGTCGGCGTGGGCTTCGGCTTGTTCGGCGTGGTCTGAGGCTTGGGCCGGTAGACCTGCGTCGCCTGCGGGACCGCGGTGCGCTGCGGCACCGCCGTCGCCGTCGCGCGCGGCGTCGCGGACTGGGTGGTCTGGCGCTTCACCGTCGTCGTCTGCTGCTGCTTGCGCTTTTTCTTCTTCTTGGGCTTGGGCTTGGGCGTCGCCGTCGGGGTGGGCGTCGCCGTCGGCGTCGGGGTGCGCAGCGCCGGCACCGTGCTGCTCACGACGAGCGCGGGGGCCTTGGCCGCGGCGCCGGCCGCCTGGGCCTCAGGCGCCTGGTTCAGCGCGCCCCCGCCGAAGTACGCCGCGGCGAACGCGCCCGCGGCGAGGGTGAAAACCAGTGCGATGCCGACGACGGTCGAGCGCATGAACCGGGATTATCGCTCATTGGCGGGCAGTCCTAATCGAACGTCCGGCCAGCGCGAGTCTAAGCTTGTCTCTGTGTCCTCGCCCGCCCGCAAGGAGGCGGCGCTTCCCGACCTCGGTGCACTCGGGGCGATGTCCGATGCGGTCGAGTCGGGCCTCGGTCTTCCGGAGGTCGTCCGTGCCGCCGCCCGCGCCCTCGATGCGTCGCTCGTCCTGATCGACCGTTCGAGCTCCGTCTTGGCGGTCGCCGCGCGCTCCACGGCGGACGAACGGCAGCTCATGCGCGACGCGGACGGCGTCGAGACGCACGAGCTCCGAGTGGGTGACGCGGTGGTCGGCCGTCTGCGCATGCGGGCCCGCGGCGGTGGACCGTCCGCGGCGGTGCTGCGGATCGCGACGACGATGATCGCGTCGGAGGTCGAGCGCCTGCGCGCGCCCGATCGCGCGTCGGAGGCCGCCCAGGCTTCATTCCTCACCGCGCTCCTGCACCGCAAGGTCACCGATCGCGGCGACATCCTCGCCCGCGCCTCTGAGCTCGGCGCCGACCTGTCCGAAGGGGGCGCGGTCGTCGTCGTCCGCGCGCATCACTTCGCCCCCGCCGACGAGGACTGGCGTGCCCGCGTGCTCGCCGCGGCCGAGCGTGCCGCGCGTTCCGGCGCCCCCGGCTCGCTCGCGGCCAGCCTCGACGAGCACGTGGTCGTGCTCCTGCCGACGGCGGAGGACACCAGCCTCCGTCGCGTCGCGGACGGCATCGCGCGCGAGCTGCACGCGTCGGTCCACGGCTTCACGTTCGCGCTCGGCCACTCGCGCGTGGCCCAGGACCCCGTCGACCTGTACCGCGCCGGCAATGAGGCGCTGCTCGCCGCGAACGTCGCGACCGGCTCGGGCTCGGACGACGAAGTCGCCATGCTCGCGTTCGAGGACACCGGCGCCTACCGGCTGCTCCTGCCGGCGATGAGCGAGGACCCGGCCGAGCTCCAGCGCTTCTACGAGGAGACCGTCGCGCCGCTCGTCGCCTACGACGACCAGTACGAGACGGACCTCGTCCAGACGCTCGAGACCTTTCTGGACGCCGACGGCAACGTCGCCGGCACCGCCGCCCGCCTCTTCACGCACCGCCACACCGTGCGTTACCGGCTGGAGCGCGTGAAGGACCTCAGCGGGTTGGACATCGCTTCCACCGACGGCCGCGAGAAGCTCGGCCTCGGCCTGAAGGCGATGCGCGTGCTCGGCATCGCGGCGCCGCGCGGCCCGGCCACGGAGGCCGGGACCGCGGGCGGACGCGTGCGCCGCGAAGCGAAAGACCGCTAGGTCTCGACCGTCACGATGTGGCGTCCGCGCGGCTTGGGCACGCGCACGGTCACCTCGATGCCGGCGTTGGTCGCGGTCAGCGTCGTGGCCACACGTCTGCCGTCCAGCCGGACGGTGCCGACGCTGGTGCCGCGCGGGACGGTGGCGCCGATCCGCAGTCCGCGGACGTCGTCGCTGCGCAGCGTCACGCTCGTCTCGTAGGTGTCTCCATCGCGCAGGGCACGGACCGCGACCGTGCCCTTGTCGCCGATCCGGATCGAGTTGCCCGCGATCCGCTCCTGGCCCTCTGGGACCCTCGGCACGACCGTGAGGCTGCGCCGGGCGACGTCCGGCCGCACGCCGAGTTGCTGCGCGATCACGGGCCACGCTGTGCCGTAGTGGCCCCAGGCCTGCATGAACATCGAGCGACACGTCCAGCAGCGGTCGATGTTCCGGTTCTGATCGGGTGAGGGCAGGATCTCCGGCAGCGCGCCGGGCTGCTCGTCGAGCACGCCTGCGGCGTTGGCGTCCGTGTAGCGGCGCTGCGACTCGCTGCGGCCGTACTCGCCGTCGGCGACGGCCTTGATCGCGGTGTTGAGGCTGAAGATGACCTTCTCGCCCTTGCCCTCAGGACCGCCGGTGCAACCCGTGTGGAACAGGCCGACGTTGAACGGGGCGGTGCCACTGAAGCAGTCCGTCTCGCGCACGTCGAGCGCTGCGTTGGCGTGGGCGCGCGGCGCGAGGCCGGTCTCCATCGGCGTGACGCCGATCCAGTGCTGCTGCACGGACTGCGCGTTGTTTTCGCCCAGCGAGTCCGCGTACTGCTTCGCCGCGTCGTTCCACCAGGTCTTGTCGAACGCGGGGCGCAGGCGCCGGAGGAGGTTCCGCGCCCAGACGACCGTCGCCTGGTCGCGCTTATAGACGGCCATGTCGATGAGGTCGGTCAACCCACGGATCATGTAGACGGTGTTGTCGAGCTTCTCCGCGCCCATCCCCTCGCGCTCGACGTTGCCGAGGCCTTCGGGCCAGCCGTCCTTGTCGGCGTCGAGGTTGTCGGCGACGTAACGCATGGCGCGCCGCGAGAAGTCGTAGAGCCGGTTGAGGAAGCGGTTGTCGCCGCTCCAGCGCCACACGAGCGCGACGGCGCTCGGGAACTTGACCGACTCGTCGGTGTTGCCCGGGTCGGTGTTGGAGCCGAAGTACACGGAGCCGTCGGTGACGATCTCGTGCGCGACCTTGCCCGACTTGGCGTTCAATCGGTCCGACACCTGCTGGAGCGCGATCAGATGGTCCTTGATCGGCTCGAACTGGCCGACCGCGACCGCCGCGTACGCGGTGTACTCGCCGTCGGTGGCGAACAGCCACGGGTAGTCGGGGTAGCCGGCGCCGATGAACGTGACGCGGTCGAGCGAGCCGATCGGGCGCGGGTAGGACTTGCCGCGATCGACGAAGCGGATCGCCAGGTCCTCGGCCGTCTGCGTGAGGTCGGCGAGGTTCTGCTTGCCGTAGTCGACGGCGTTCTGGAGGCTGCGGTCGCCGGGGAGGTTCACGCGGCTGCGGCTGTGCAGCTTCGTGCGGGCCAGGTACTTGTCGCGCAGCGTCTTGTCCGGGTCCTTGAGCGCCTTGGCGAGGTCGGCGCGCGTGGCCGCCACCGCGAACCACAGCGTGACCGGCTCGTCGAGCTTGACGGTGTAGCGGAGCTGCCCGCCGGCGCCGCGGCCGATCGGGCCGTCGTCGCACGCCGAGGGCGGCGCCTTCTCGTCACTCCCGCAGACGCGCCCGGGCCGCGGGCCGCGGAAGCCGGGCCCGGTCTCCGCGCCGGTTGCGGGCTGGCTGCCGCCGGCGAAGGCGGTGTGGGCGCCGTCCGCGAAGCTGAGCACGCCGTCGGCGGCGGTGACCGTGTCCTGTCCGTTGTCGGCCGCCGTCGGATGGCCTTCGCTGCCGCTCCATGGGTAGGCGGGCAACAGCTCGGAGTGCACGTCGACCTTGACCGTGTGCGTGCCGCTGCCCACGAGCGTGAGCCCGAACAGCGCGCCGCGGACGCCGTCGGGGGCGAAGTCGGTGCGGGTCATCTTCACGCCATTGACCGGTGGCAGCTCGTAGCGGACGTAGCCGCGGCCGCTCGTGAAGCGGGTGGCGGGGCCGACCCACTGGTCGTCGACGCCGAACCAGACGCCGTCCGCGAGTTTCAGCGGCGGCGCCCAGATGCCGCCCATCTCGCCCGTGATGTGCCAGCCGTTCGCGTACCAGCCGCCGTCCTGGAAGCCGATCGCGTAGGCGCGATCACCCGCCGCGACCTCCCGCCGATCCGGCAACCGATCGGTCGTGGACACCTCGTCCGCCGCCTGCGCCGCGGCCACTGGAAACATTGCCAGGGCCACCAAAACGCTCACCGCTCGCACCATCTCTGCCTTCCTCTCCCCTGAAGCGCTTCAGGCTTGCTACCCGAGGGGCGTAGCTGGGTAACGGGGGTGCACGTCCCCTGCTGACTCGTCCCGTCGCCGCCCCACGATCGCCGATGTCGCCCGCCGCGCCGGCGTGTCCGCGGCTGCGGTGTCGTTCGCGGTCAACGACCGGCCGGGCGTCTCGACCGAGACCCGCGAGCGGATCCTGGTGGCCGCGCGGGAGCTCGGCTGGTGGCCGTCGGCGAGCGCGCGGGCGTTGACGGAGGCGCGCACCCGGGCGATCGGCCTCGTGCTCGCGCGTGACGCGGCGCAGTTGGAGGTCGACGCGTTCTTCGTGCGGTTCCTGTCCGGGATCCAGCGGGCGCTGACCGCCGCCGACTACGCGCTGCTGCTGCAGCTCGTGCCGGAAGGCGCCACCGCGGCGCTGCCCGCCTACGAGCGGCTCGCTTCGGCGGGGCGCGTGGACGGCTTCCTGCTGACGGACGTGGAGCTCGACGACCCGCGGTTCGCGGTGCTCGAGTCCGCCGGCGTGCCCGTGGTGCTCGCGGGGCGGCCGGTGGGGGAGTGCCCGTTCCCGTGGGTGGAGACGCGCCACGGCGAAGGGATGGACGCGCCGGTCGCGCACCTCGCGAGGCTGGGTCACGCGCGGATCTCGTTCCTCGGCGGGCGGGCGGACTACGAGCACGTGCAGGTGCGGCTGGCGCGCTGGCGTTCGGCCGTTTCGGCGGCCGGCGTTTCGGAAGGGCTGGTGGTGCATGCCGACGACGACCTGGCGGGTGCGGCGGAGGTGGTCCTGGCCGGCGCGCCGACCGCGGTCGTGTGCGGGAGTGACGCGCTCGCGATGGCGGTGATGGTGGCGGCGCGGGAAGCTGGGCTCGACGTACCCGGTGACGTCTCGGTGACGGGCTTCGACGACTCGCCGCTGGCCGCCTTGGGCATGCCCCCGCTGACGTCCGTGCGCGTGGATTACGCGGAATTCGGCGAGGCCGCGGCGTGCGCGCTGCTGGCCGAGATCGGCGTGGCGGAGGCGAGCGCGTTCTCGCCCTCGGCGCCGGAGCTCGTGGAGCGGGCGTCGACCGGGCCGCCGCGGGTAGGGTGACGCGCCATGGCGATCGGCATCCTGACCGGCTCCGGCACCTACGTCCTGCCGGGCTTGTCCACCACCGGGTCTGAGCCCGTCTTCACCGAGTGGGGCGAGGCGTTCGTCTCGCACGGCACCTGGGGCGGTGTCGACGTGCTGCACATCTCGCGCCACGGCGACGGGCACCCGCGGCTGTCCAATCACGTCACGCACCGGGCGAACATCGCGGCTCTGAAGCAGCTGGGCGCGACCGGCGTACTGGCGGTGACGGTGTGCGGCGCGGTCGATCCGGCGACAGAGCTCGGTTCCGTGGTGTGCTTCGACGACCTGCACTTTCTGTCGAACCGAATGCCCGACGGCTCACTGTGCACGTTCTTCACCGAGCCGGGCGCGAAGGAGCGCGGGCACTGGATCTACGAGTCGCCGTTCTCTGCTGATCTGCGGCGCGCGTTGCTGACGGGTGCCGAGGAAGCGGGCGTGAACCTGCGCGACGGTGGCTGCTACGGCCACGTCGACGGGCCGCGCTTCAACACGCGCGCCGAGATCCGCGGGCTCGCCGCGGCGGGCGTTACCGCCGTGTCGCAGACGGCCGGGCCGGAGACGGTGCTGTGCGGCGAGCTCGAGTTGCCCTACGCGCTCCTGGGCTTCCTGACCGACTACGCGAACGGCGTCAAGGACGAGGCGACGCCGGTGGAGACCCTCGTCGAGATGATGGCCGCGTCCACCGAGACGTTCGCGTCGATCCTGCGGGCCGCGCTGCCGCACGCCGCGGCGACGACGCCGGCCCCTTCCGGCATCGTCTACCGCATCGGTGGCGCTTAGCGGGTCACGCGGGTGGTGGCGTCGGCGGTGCCGGAGATCCGGAACTCGTCGTCGCGGAAGGCCTCGGCGCGGGAGCGGCCGACGCGCACCGTCACGCCGTCGAAGCGCTCGGTGGCCTTGAGCTGCGCCTCGAGCTCCTTCAGGTTGCGCGGGCCCGGGTCGCCGCCCTCGTCGCGCTCGTCGTCGTCGCCGATGATGATCGTCGTCAGGCCGTCGTCGCCGGCGTCGGCGTCCTGGCCGATGAAGCGGAAGCGCTGGCTGCCACGCGCCGCATCGGCGGGGACGCGGAACGTGTAGTTGCGGACGAGCGTGCCGCCGCGGACGCGCTGCAGCGAGACCCGGGCGCGCACCTTCTGTCCGGCCCGCACCCGCGCGGGGAGCTTGATCGAGCGGATGAAGGCCTGGTCGGCGCCGCGCCGGACCTTGATCAGCACGTTGATGCCGGTGACGTTCGGTGGCGTGCCCGTGTACGCGTCGATCGTCGAGATCGCCCCCGCGAGGTCGTTCGCCGCGCCGCTGAGCACCGCGTTGAGCTGCGTCCCGTCGTCCGCCTGCGCCGCCGAGACGGACACGTAGCGGTTGCAGAACCGGACCGGCTTGGTGATCTGCTGGATCGCGATCCGCGCGCACATCTCACCGGTGAGCCGCGCCGGGACGCTGCCGAGCAGGCCCGACGCCGCCGACGACACCGCGAGCGGCGCCACGAACGACGTCCACGACCCGCCACTCGGCAGGTCCACCGCGGCCTCGTCCGCCGCGGACGTGTTCACGGCGAGCATGCCGTTCGTGTCCAGGTCACGCGCGATCACCTGCACGGGGACCGTGTGTGGGAGCGCGCCGGTGCGCCCCGCGACGCCGTTCAAGCCGTCAGAGCTGATCGTCCCGAGGTCGTGCCCGGACGACGCCAGCTTGTAGGTGGTGCCGATCTGGCCCAGCGCGAGCGGGTTGTTGACGATGCGGAACACGTACGCGTCCTGCAGGAGGAGCGCGCGCCGCCCGACGCCCTCGAGTTGGTGGCCGAACACCCACACGCGGTCGCCGTCGACGTAGGTGACGGTCCCGACCGAGCTGGTCCGCACATCGCCCGTCGAGTACCCGACCGCGACCGCGGAACCGGGCTGCAACGTCTGCGGCGCGAACGTCCCGAGCGGCCCCGGCGGCACCGCCAGCACGGGTCGCCCGGCCTTCGCCGACGCCGTCGTCAGCGCGTTCGCGACCGACGGGGTGAGCCCGCTCACGCTCATCGGCGCGACGATCGGCTTGGCCGACGCGAGCGCCGCCTTCATCCGCGGCGAAAGCGCGCCGCGGCTCACGCCCGCTCCGGCCGCGCCGCCCTTCGTCGCGCGCGACGCCGTGGCGTTCGTCCGGCCGGGCACGTCCACCGGCGTGCCGATGATCGCGTCGATCGGCGTCGCCAGCGCGGCCTTCCCGCCGTACTCGTTGATCGACTCGGAGATCGCGCCGATCACCCGGTTCGTGCCCGCGCCGTCCGGACAGTAGATCGGCGACCCCGAGAAGCCCGGACCGATGCCCGTCGCGTCCACGGCCGGCCCGGACACCCCGATCAAGATCCGCGCGCCGGCCGTCGCCTCACCGCCGGCCACGTCGAGCACATCCACGTTGAACGAGCTGATCGTCGTGCCCTGGACCACCGAATAACCGGTGCAGCGCATCCCCGCGCTGACCTGCCACAGCGGCATCGTCGGGTCGCCCGCGAAGGCCGGCGCGGCGGGCACAAGCAGAGCCGCGACCGCGGCGGCAACCGTAAGCAAACGCATGAAGCCGCCAGCCTACGGCCTCGGCGCAAGCAATCGACCCTTCCCCACGAAACTCTTACTCCCCCAGCACTTCCTCGCCGCTCGACGCGGCGCGTTCGCGCTCGTAGCCCCGCACCCACTTGCGCACGGCGTTGTCACTCACCCCGTACCGCCTTCCAACCGCACTCCATCCCTCCGCCGCCACCTCGGCCACCAACTGCTCGTACGGCGGTCGCTCCACCCGCCGCCGCTCCTGTTGCGCGGCGACCGCCCTCGGGGACCGCTGTCCGCACGCTTGGGAACAGTGCCGCTGCTCCTCGTTGTAGCTGTGGAACTCCGCGCCACATGCCTCGCACGGCCGGGTGAGCCTCACGTTGCGGCCGCAATGCGTATCGAGCGTGGCCGCGCAGTTCGGGCACACGATCTGCAAGTTCTCGAGCCGATTGTCCGTTGCGTTGCCATTGATGTGATCGAGGATCAGTGCCATGCGGCGCCCCTGCCATTCCTCGCCCTGCCCGCAGGCTTCGCACCGGCGTTGCTTGAGTCCTTCGGCGTACAGACGCCGCTTCAGGCTGCCGCGGGACGCCTGAGAGTGCTCGGTCAAGAGATCCGCGATGGGACGTCGGGAGCGTTCGCGAGCGCGACCGAGCGCAGCGCGCCGAACCGCAGACGGGTCGAAGTGGTCGGTCGAGATGTCCCAGACGTCCTCGGCGTATCGTCTGAGTGTCCGCCAGTTGCCACCCGCCGCTCGCATCCCGAGACGGCGCAGCGCTTCCGCGAACGACCTGGACGCTGCGATTGCCTCTCGGGCCTGCGTTTCGGTATACCGCGGCACGAACATATGTTCGCATCACGTGCGGACGGACCAACTGGGGAGCCAGGATTCGAACCTGAATCTCAAGGCGCCAAAAGCCTGTGTGCTGCCGTTACACCACTCCCCAGTAAATCGGCAGGCTGGCCTTTCGACCAGCAACCGACACCTCGATACTACGATGCAAACGGTGTCTGCGCCCACCGTCGTGATCATCGCTGCCGGCGAGGGAACGCGCATGCGTTCCGCGCTGCCCAAGGTTCTGCACCCTCTGTGCGGTCGTCCGCTGATTCTGTGGCCGGTATCCGCGGCCGAGGAGGCCGGGGCCGGGAAGATCGTCGTGGTCGACAATCCGAAGCGCCGGCTCGAGGATCGGCTGCCTGAGGGAGTCGAGGTCGCGATCCAGCCGCAGCCCAACGGCACGGGTGGTGCGGTGCAGGCGGCGGCGACCCACATCGACCCCGACTCGACCGTCGTGATCCTCGCGGGCGACGTGCCGCTGATCACCGCCGAGGCGATCGATGCCCTCGTGAAGGCGCACGAGGGTTCCGAGGCCCAGGCGACGATGGCCACGATGGAGCTCGACGATCCCGGTCAATACGGCCGCGTGATCCGCGACGAGACCGGCAACGTCGAGAAGGTCGTCGAGGCCAAGGGTGGCGAGGGCGACGCGACGCCGGAGCAGCTCGAGATCCGCGAGGTCAACACCGGGATCTACGCGTTCGACGGCAAGGCGCTGCTCGACGCGCTGGACAAGCTCACGCCCGACAACGCACAGGGCGAGCTGTACCTCCCGGACGTGCTGCCGCAGATCGAGACGATCCAGGGCCACCTGATCGCGGACCCGACGCTCACGCTCGGCGTCAACGACCGGGTGCAGCTCGCCGAGGTCCGCAAGTTGGCGCAGCGCCGCATCCACGACGCGCTCCAGCGCGAAGGCGTGAGCATCCTGGACCCCGACAGCACGCACATCGACGCCGACGTGCGCATCGGCCAGGACACGATCATCGAGCCGGGCACTTCGCTCAAGGGCAACACGCAGATCGGCCGGGACTGCATCGTCGGCCCGCACACGACGATCACCGACGCGATCCTCGGCGACGGCGTGAGCATCCCGCACTCCTACGTCGTCCAGGCCCAGATCGACGACTTCTGCACGATCGGCCCGTTCGCCTACCTGCGTCCCGACGCGCACCTGCAGGCCAAAGCCAAGGCCGGCGCCTTCGTGGAGATCAAGAACTCGAACATCGGCGAGGGCACCAAGGTGCCGCACCTGAGCTACATCGGGGACACGGACATCGGCGCGAACACGAACATCGGGGCCGGCAACATCACCGCGAACTACGACGGCAAGCGCAAGCACCGGACCACGATCGGCGCCAACGTGCGCACGAGCGTCGACACCGCGTTCGTCGCCCCGGTCACGGTCGGCGATGGCGCATTCACCGGAGCGGGTAGCGTGATCACCGACGACGTCCCGGCCAACGCCCTCGGCATCGCCCGCGCCCGGCAGAAGAACATCGCGGACTATGCGGAACGGCCGAAGCCTTGACGACCGCCGCCTCTCCTACACTCCGCCATGCCGTGAGTGCCTTGTCATCCCGCCCTTCATCGGCCACGTCACTGCCGCTCAGCGGCTATGACAAGCGGCTGATGCTCTTCTCCGGCCGGTCCAATCCGGAACTGGCCGCGAAGATCGCCAACAAGCTCGGGCTCGGCCTGGGTGGAGTCACGCTCAAGACGTTCTCCAACGGCGAGGTGTACTGCCGTTACGAGGAGTCGATTCGAGGCGCTGACGTGTTCATCGTCCAGCCCACGTGCGGAAACGCAGCCACCGGGATCACCGCGAACGACGCGTTGATGGAGCTGCTGATCATGATCGACGCGGCGGTGGGCGCCTCCGCGCACCGCGTGATCGCCGTCACGCCCTGGTTCGGGTATTCCCGCCAGGACAAGAAGTCGGCGCCGCGTGAGCCGATCAGCAGCCGCCTCGTCGCGCACATGCTCGAGGCGGCGGGGGCGGACCGCGTGCTCACGATGGACCTCCACGCCGGCCAGGTGCAGGGCTTCTTCAGCAAGCCCGTGGACCACATGACGGCGATGTTCATCCTCACGCAGTACTTCAATGACCAGCAGCTCGAGGACCTGGTCGTGGTGAGCCCCGACGCCGGCCGCGTGAAGCTGGCGAAGAAGTTCGCGGAGAAGGTCGGCGCCGAGCTGGCCATCCTCAACAAGGAACGCCCCGCGCAGCAGGTGGCCGAGATCTCCTACGTGATCGGCGACGTGAAGGGCAAGACGGCCGTCATCGTCGACGACATCATCGACACCGCCGGCACGCTTCGCGCCGCGGGCCAGACGGTCAAGGACGAGGGCGCCAAGGCCGTGTACGCCGCCGCGACGCACCCGGTCCTGTCCGGCAACGCGTACGAGAACCTCGCGGCGAGCCCGTTCGAGCGCATCGTCGTGACGGACACGATCCCGGTTCAGCCGGGGGCGCCGGAGAACATCACCGTGCTCTCCGTGGCCGACCTGCTCACGGACAGCGTCCGCCGCATCTTCACCGACGACTCCGTCGCCGAGGTGTTCGGCGGCGAGAATCAGCTGTTCTGAGCACGCAGCGGCTGCAACTGCTCCTCGGCCTCTCAGATGAGGAGCTCCTGCAGATCCTGGACTCGGACCCGATCGCCGTCATCACCGGCGACGAGGACTACCGCCCGGAAGTGCAGATCCTGCTGCAGCTGATCGGCGAAGAGCCGCCGCCGAAGGCGTGGTTGCGCGGCCGTCCACTGCAACTGCTGTTGCAGCGAGACTTCCAGGGCTTCGAAGCAGCGCTCGCCGAATACCGCGAGCGCGGCCACATCATTCGTCGTCGGGATCCGGACGACGTTCCCCCGGCCACGAACCCGTGAGATAGGTCCACCCGATCGCGCCGTAGCGGTCGACGACCACCCGCGTGACCTTGAAGATCACGCCCTGTAGCGCGGCGGCGCCGATGATCTTGACCCACGGTGAGGCCTCGGTCGTGGCCTTCGGCGGGTCCTGGTCGTCGATCTTCGTCCAGGCGAAGTTGAACAGCCGCTTCCCGAGCAGTCCGCCCAGGATCCCCAGAAAGATGCCGATCGGCTTGTAGATGAACTTCATCGGTGGCCGACATTACCCGTTCCGACGCCCTGGCCAATCGGCGCTTGCTTATTCCGACCGGCGGGCGGTAATGATGTTCGTCACGAAGACCGATACTTCGCTCAAGGACGGATGCGATGAACGAAGATCACTCAGACGACCTGCTCAAGCGAGCCCTCATCGATGCTGAGGCTGCGGCATCGGTTGCCCTGCGCGTCACGCCGCTCACGCTGTCCGAGGCCCTGACCGTCGTCTTCCACGGCCGCAAGGACCTCGGGACGATCCAGACCTACGTCGCCCACGGCGGCCGCGGGGCGGGAGACGCCGTCGGCAAGGACGAGTTGCTGCGTGTCCCGTGCGATCTGGATCTGGCCGAGGCCGGAGACCGCGCGGAGGCTGAGCAGCTGTTCCAGGAACAGGCCGCGGCGCTGCGCGACGCGCTCGTCGGCGCCGACACCGTGCTCGACATCTGGCGCGAGCCGTTCGAGGACCTCGCGCACGACCACGTCCGTGTGGACCGTCGGCTGCGCCTGGACGTGCGCCTGCCCGCCCCTCGGCTGCTGCCGACGGCGCTCGTGAGCCCCGAGAAGCAGATCGTCGTCACGGCGGTGTGCAGCGCCCGTTCGCTCGGTGAGGGCCGCCCGCCGATGGGGATCGCGGTCGGCCAGCAGGACGTCGTGCGCGTCTATCCGCTCCCGGACGACCCGGAGCGCTGCCTCGCCGACTTCCTGGAGGTCGCGGCCGAGCACGCCATGAAACTCGCCGAGCAGCTGGGCCGGCAGGAGACCTCGGTGCAGCGCTTCCTCGAGCTCAACGGGGACGATTTTCATCAGACCGGATAGAACTCCGGTCCTCTGAGGCGGACCCGGGTTCTCATCGTCGTCGGCTTCGCGCTGTTCTTCTTCATCGGGATCAGCGCGATGCTGGCCCGTGCGCTGGCCGCCACCGGCACCGAGCGCAGCCGCGTGCTCGAGGTCGCCGAGGCCCAGGCCCGCGGGGACTCCCGCGCCGTCCTGAGCGCCACCCCGGCGTGCGCCCGTCAACCGGCCTGCGTGACCGCCACGACCACATTCGTGGACGAGCTCAAGCGCGGCGGCCGGGTCGAGATCCTCCAGTACGAGCCGAGCGTGCAGCTCCCGCTCACGCGCGTGACCGGCACCGGGCGGGTCGCCTGGCGCGCGGGAACGAGCCTCCCGGTCGTGCAGTGCGTGCGCGTCCGCCGTGACGGCCCGCTGTCGGGCGCGAAGGTCGAGCTGCTCTCGATCTCTGCCCCGATCGGCAACGACGCCGCCTGTCCATGAGCAACTTCCCGCCGGAGCGCGTGTTGAGATTCGCCGTGATGTCCCGCCTTCGTCTCCTCCTGCCGATTTTCGCGCTTCTAGCCCTGTTCCCGGCCGCCGCGCAGGCCCAGAAGCCCGACGAGCAAGCGCTCTACCAGGACGGTCCGGACGGCCGCTACCTGCTGGACGGCGACTGGCTGTTCCGGCTCGACCCCACCGACCAGGGCGTCAAGCAACGCTGGATGCGCAGCACGTCGAAGGCGGGGTGGAGCACGGTCAAGGTCCCGAACGTGTGGAACCTCGGTGACGCCTCGAATGAGTCGATGGCGGGCGGGATCGGCTGGTACCGCAAGGACTTCGAGCTGCCGAGCGCGGACAGCGCGCTGGAGTGGGCCTTCCGCTTCGAGTCGGTCAACTACCGCGCGCGGGTGTGGCTCAACGGCACGCCGATCGGTGAGAACGCGGGTGCGTACCTCCCGTTCGAGGTCCAGGCCGCGAACGCGCTCAAGCGGCGCGGGACGAACCGGCTCGTCGTGCGCGTGGACTCCAAGCGCCTGGACAGCGACTTCCCGCCGGCGCGGACCAACGCCGACGGCGTCCCGTCCGGCGGTTGGTGGAACTACTCCGGCATCCAGCGCGAGGTCTACCTCAAGAAGCTGGACACGGTCGACTTCCAGAAGGTCCAGGTCCGGCCGGAGATCGCGTGCGGCACGTGCGACGCGAGCGTGCGCATGGACCTGAACCTGCGCAACGTCACCGCCCGCGGCCAGCGCGTCACGCTCACCGGCAAGTTCGGGGACCGCACCGTGAACTTCGGGTCCAAGACGATCGGGGCGGACGGGATCGCCGCGTTCACCAAGCGGATCAAGATCGCCGATCCGCGCCTGTGGTCGCCGCAGAACCCGAACCTCTACGACGTCTCCTTCACCGTCCGCTCCGGCGGGGACAAGGTCGCGGGCTACAGCCTGCACAGCGGAATCCGCTCGATCAAGGTCTCCCAGGGCAAGCTCTTCCTCAACGGCTCGCCGATCAACATCCGCGGCATGGGGCTGCACGAGGACTCCAAGGCGGCCGGTTTCGCGATCGACAACAAACGCCGCGAGGAGCTGGTCAACCTCACCAAGGAAGCCGGCGGCACGGTGCTGCGCACGCACTACCCGTTCCATCCGTACACGCATGAGCTGGCGGACCGGCTCGGGCTGCTGATCTGGGAGGAGATCCCGGTCTACAGCGTCCCGACGCTGGTCCTGAAGGAGCCCGCGGTGCGGCGCGCCGCGGTCGACGAGCTGACCCGGATGATCGGCGCGCACGAGAACCACGCGTCGGTGATGCTGTGGTCGATCGGCAACGAGTTGTCCTCACAGCCCGGCCCGGTGCAGATCTCCTACATCAACGCCGCGGTCAAGATGGCGAAGGAGCTGGACCCGACGCGCCCGGTCGGCATCGCCGTCGCCGCCTATCCGAACTCGCTCTGCCAGGCGACGGAGTACAAGTCGCTCGACGTGATCGGCTTCAACAACTACTTCGGCTGGTACCCCGGCCCGAGCGGGCAGATCTTCGATCGCACGAAGCTCTCGGGCTACCTGGACGCGGTGCGCGCCTGCTACCCGAACCAGGCGCTGATGATCACCGAGTTCGGCGCGGAGTCAAACCGCGACGGCCCGGTCGAGGAGAAGGGCACCTGGGCCTTCCAGCAGGACTGGATCAACTACCAGATGACCGTCATGAACTCCAAGCCGTGGCTGAGCGGCGTCGTGTACTGGGCGCTGAACGAGTTCTGGGTCCGTCCGGGCTGGGAGGGCGGCAACCCACGACCGGCCGCCCCGATCCACCAAAAGGGCCTCGTGTCCTACGACGGGGTCAAGAAGCCCGCGTTCTTCGACATCCAGCGCTGGTTCAAGCAGACCGTCCAGTTCGGCGTGCCTACCGGGACGTGACCCGGCGGCGCGTCGGACGCGCCGGCTCGAGGGTCTTACGCGTCCGCACGGTCCGCCGGCCCGGGTTGGCCAGTTTGTCGTGCGCGGCGCGCAGGCGCTTGTCGGACTGAACGGCGAACGGCAGCGGAATACCGCCGTTGGGCGACGTCTTGGGCTTGTCCGAGACGCGGTCGTTGCCGCCGCCTCCGGAGTCGTCCTCGTCGTCCGGAGACCATGTGGACGCGTTGTCCGAGCGCAGGAACAACAAGAACAGCGCGCCGCCAAGAACCAGGGCCACTAGATGGAGGACTCCAAAGATCACGAGCAGCTCCGCGTCGGGGGACATTGCCCTCATGGATACCCACGTGAGGTGGAGCGCATAACACATTCGCTACCATCGTCGGCCGCTCGTCGCGGCGCTTCACCCTGCCCGTCGCGACCTTCCAGATCATGTCCGACTCCACGAAGCTCTCTCTTACCGCCCGCGACCCCGAGGGCTCGCGCGCTACGCGCCGTTTGCGCCGCTCGGGCAACGTGCCTGGCGTCATCTACGGCGGCGAGGGCGAGCCTTCGCACTTCGCCGTCGATGCGCGCATCTTGCGCAACACCCTCGCTCACTCCGGCGCGATCCTCGACATCGACATCGACGGCGGCACGGCCGCTCCGGTGTTGGTCAAGGACGTCCAGCGTCATCCGGTGCGCGGCGACATCATGCACGTGGACTTCCTCCGCGTGAACATGAACGAGGCGATCCAGACCACGGTCGTGCTGGAACTGCTCGGCGCCGACGACTCCCCGGGTGTCTTCGAGGGCGGCGTGCTCTCACAGGAGACGCGCGAGCTCAACGTCGAAGCGCTCCCGGGAGACATCCCTGACGTCATCCAGCACGACGTCTCCGGCCTCGCGATGAACGCGACGCTGTTCCTCAAGGAAGTGACCGCGCCGAAGGGCGTCGTCTTCCTGGACGATCCGGAGGAGACGCTCGTCGCCACCATCACCCCGCCGACGGTCGTCAAGGACGACGACGGCATCGAGACCGAGACGGCGCTCGTGGGTGAGGAAGGCGCTGAGGCCGAGGGCGGCAGCGACGCCGGCGAGGGCGCTGAGCCCGCCGCCGAGTCCTCTGACGAGTCCTGAAGGTCTTCGGCTCCACACCCGTTGACTGGCTGATCGTCGGGCTCGGTAACCCCGGGCCCGGCTACGCCGATACGCCGCACAACGTCGGCTTCAAGGTCGCCGACGAGTTGGCGCGCCGCTGGGATCTCCCGCGCGCCAAGAAGAAGTTCGCGGGCGAGCTGGCTGAAGGCCGGACTCGTCCCGGGGGCCCTCGGGTCGCCCTGCTCAAGCCGCTCACGTTCATGAACGAGGCCGGCCGCAGCGCGGGTCCCGCGCGCGGCTCGTTCAAGCTCGAGCTCGACCAGGTCCTCGTGCTGCACGACGAGATCGACCTTCCGTTCGGTGAGATCCGCACCCGCCTGGGGGGTGGGCTCGCCGGCCACAACGGCCTGAAGTCGCTCAAGCGCGAGCTGGGGTCACCGGACTTCCACCGCGTGCGGATCGGCGTCGGCCGGCCGGACTCCACGGACCCGGAGCTCGTCGCCGCGTACGTGCTCGGCAAGTGGCGTCAATCCAACGCCGAGGTCGCGGACCTCATCGGTCGCGCCGCGGACGAAGCTGAACGCTTAATGAACGTTTAGGTCACAGCTCGTCGCGAGGCGTCTAAGTCCACATAGATGGATGCGCGCACCGACGACGAGCTCCTCGCGGCGACCAGGACGCAGCCTGACGCGTTCGCGGTCTTCTACCGCCGCCACGTCGCCGGGGTGATCGCCTACTTCGCGCGCCGCACGCGCTGCGCGGAGACCGCCGCCGACCTCGCGGCCGAGACGTTCGCCGCCGCCCTCGACGGTGCGCACCGCCACCGTCCCGACAAGGGGCCAGCGGTGGCCTGGCTGTACGGGATCGCGCGGCGCCAGCTCATCCACGCCGCCCAGAAGGGCGCGGTCGAGGACCGCGCGCGCAAGCGGCTGGGGATGAACGCGATCGCGCTCACGGATGAAGGGCTCGAGCGCGTGGAGGCGCTCGCCACCGCCGACGCGGCGTCCCCGCTCCTGCGCGAGGGCCTGCGCGCCCTGCCGGCCGATCAGCGCGAGGCGGTGCTCGCTCGCGTGCTCGACGAGGACGCGTACGAGGACATCGCGCGCCGCGCTGCCACGTCGGAGTCCGTCATCCGCAAGCGCGTGAGCCGGGGGCTCACCGGGCTGCGCCAACGCCTGGAGGGAAGCGGAGCATGACCAGCGACTTCGAACGCGCCCTCGAGGCCGAGCTGTTGGCCGCCGCCCGCCGCCGGACGGTCGCGGCTCGCAAACGCCGCCGCGCCCCCACGCTCTTTCTCGCCACCGCGCTGGCCGGGGCGGTCGCCGCGTTCGCCGGGGTGCCGGCGCTCGTGGCCACCGACACCGTCACGCCTTCCGCGATCACGGCTCCGCCGTGCTCGGCGCAGGAGTCTCTCCTCGGCGCCGGTTCCTGCACCTCCAACCCCTTCTCCTCCCTCAGCCCATGAAGAAGCTGCTCCCCTATGCCGCGGCCGGCCTCGTGCTCGCCGCGTGCGGCGGCGTGCCCGGAAACTCCGTGGCCACCGTCGACGGCGAACCGATCGAGAAAGCCGAGTACGACCACTGGAACACGGTCGTGCGCAAGCTCTCGCCCGGCATCAAGCCCAATGACGCCCGCAACCAGGCCCTGCAGGTCCTCGTCTCCTTCCAATGGGTGGACGGCGAGGCCGAGCGGCTCGGCGTGAAGGTCTCCGACGCGGACGTCAGGAAGTCGTTCGCCGAGCAGAAGAAGCAGGCCTTCCCGAAGGAGGCCGACTACCAGAAGTTCCTCAAGGACTCGACCCAGACCGAGGCCGACATCGTTGCCCGCGTGCGAGTCGATCTCCTCGGCCAGAAGATCCAGGAGCAGGTGGTCAAGGGCTCCGGCGCGGTCTCCGACAAGGCGATCGCCGACTTCTACGGCAAGAACAAGGCGCGCTTCGCGCAGCCCGAGAAGCGCGATCTACGCGTCGTGCTGACCAAGGGCAAGGGCGAGGCCGAGAAGGCACACGCCGCGCTCGAACGCGGCGACTCGTGGACGAAGGTGGCCAAGCGGTACTCGATCGACGACACGTCGAAGGCGACCGGCGGCAAGCTCCCCGCGCAGGCCGAGGGCACGCTCGACGCCGACCTCGACAAGGCGGTCTTCTCGGCCGAGAAGGGCGCGCTCGCCGGCCCGGTCAAGACCCAGTACGGCTACTACGTCTTCACGGTCTCCAACGTCATCGCGGCGTCCCAGCAGACGCTCGCCGAGGCCAAGGAGACGATCAAGCAGACGCTCGCCTCCGAGAACCAGCAGAAGGCGCTCACCGCCTTCACGACGGAGTTCACCAAGCGCTGGCGCGAGAAGACCGAGTGCGCGGAGGGCTACAAGACGACCGACTGCTCGAACGGCCCGAAGGCCACGCCGACTCCGACACCGCCCGCCGTGGGCTAGCTGTATGCGATAACGTACGGATGTATGCCGCCTCGTGAATGGAATGCCGCCTCCTACGACCGGATGTCCGACCCGCAGCTCGCCATGGCGCGGGACGTCATGGACCGCCTCGACCTCCGCGGGGACGAGCGGGTGCTCGACGCGGGCTGCGGCACCGGCCGCGTCACCGAGGAGCTCCTCGCGCGCGTCCCGAACGGCACGCTGATCGCGGTCGACGGCAGCCAGGCGATGGTCGACCAGACGCGCGAGCGGCTCGGCGGCCGGGTGGAGGCGTTCGCCGTCGACCTCGTCGAGCTGGAGGTGACCCAGCCGTTCGACGCGATCCTCTCGACCGCGACGTTCCACTGGATCGCCGATCACGAGCGGCTGTTCGCGCGCCTGGCCGCGGCGCTGCGGCCGGGCGGCAAGCTCGTGGCCCAGTGCGGCGGCGCCGGCAACATCGCCAACGTGCAGGCGGCGATCGACGCCGTCGACCACCCGGCCTTCCGCGACTGGGCCGGCCCGTGGAACTTCGCCACGCCCGAGGCGACGACGGCGCGGCTGACCGCGGCGGGCTTCGTCGACGTCTGGACGTGGTTGCAGCCCTGGCCGGTCGACCCGCCCAACCCGCGCGAGTACTTCGAGACCGTGATCCTCGGCACCCACCTCGAGCGACTGCCGCCCGAGGACCGCGGCGTGTTCGTCGAAGACGTGCTCGCCCAGCTCGACGAGCCCGTCCGCGCGAACTACGTGCGGCTGAACCTGCTGGCGCGCAGAACCTAGATCTTCACGTCGTGTGCGCGCCGTCCGCGTTGGATGGCGCGCATGAAGACCAGACTCGCCCTCGCGCTCGCCGTGACGCTGATGGCGGCGCCCGCAGCGCAGGCGCAGACGACTCCGCCCGACGACCCGCGCGTGATCGCGATGCGCGCCCAGATCGACACGCTCGACGACATCGTGGTGCGTCCCCCCTGTGATCAGTCAGCCGACCCGGCCCGCTGGCTGAACGTAGGCACGCCCGACACGGGCAGCGCGCGCCCGCTGATCTCCGCGCACCGCGGCGCGCTCACGCTCGCGCCGGAGAACACGATCCAGTCCTACGAGTACGCGTTCGCGTTCGGCGTCCCGCTGATCGAGGTGGACATCCAGCAGACCAAGGACGGCAGGTTCGTCGCGCTCCACGACGACACCGTCGACCGCACGACCAACGGCACCGGCAGCATCACGACGCTCACGTTCGACGAGGTCCGCGCGCTGAACGCCGCCGACTACGCGCCATGGAAAGGCGGCGCCTACGACCCGGCGCAGGTCGCCTCGCTCGAGGAGGTGCTGGCGCTGGCCAAGCGCGTCGGCGGTGGACTCGAGCTCGACATCAAGGGCTCGGTCACCGAGGAGGGCAAGCTCACCGAGCTCGTCAAGGAGTACGGGCTGATCGAGGAGTCGATCTTCAACTCGGGCGACATCCGGGTGCTGCAGACCGCCCCCAACGCACGGATCATCTACAACCGCGACCGCTGGGAGCCGCCGTACCTGATGTACGAGATCGCGAAGGTCGCGCCGGTGTTCGGCTCGCGTCGCGACGAGTACAACGCCGAGTCGATCGCCGCCGTCCACGACGCGTGCGGCGTCGTGATGCCGCACGCGTATGACGCGGGCGAGGCGGAGGAGGTCAACGAGTTCTTCCGCGCCCGCGCCATGGGTGCCGACGGCGTGCAGACCAACCAGCCGGAGGCGATCGTCGCCGCGGCGGGCATCCCGGCGCCGTCGGCGATCGTCCGCGACGGGACCAAGGTGTGCCTGGTCAATCGCGTCAACGGCCTCGGCTTCCCGGGCAAGGCGCTGACGATCGACGGCGCTCCGGTCACCGCGGGCCGCGGTGGGTGCGTCGAGGCGCCCGGCGCGCGGCAGGTGACGTTCGCGGGCACCGGTTCGGTCACGCCGTCGAGCGCGACGGTCGGGACCGTCGGCGGCACCGTGCCGGCGACGCTCGCGCTCACGCTGGGCGCGCCGGCGACGTTCGGCGCCTTCGTCCCGGGCGTGGCGCACGAGTACACGGCGGCCACGGACGCGACGCTCACCTCCACCGCCGGTGACGCGGCGCTGGCCGTGAGCGAGCCCGGGCGGCTGGTCAACGGCGCGTTCACGCTCCCGCAGCCGCTGCGCGTCGAGCTCGGCAAGGCGGCGTGGCCCGGGCCGACGACGAACGAGGTCGTACCGATCACGTTCAAGCAGGCGATCGGCGCCGGCGACGCGCTGCGCACCGGCACCTACGCCAAGACGTTGACGTTCACGCTGTCGACGACAACGCCGTGAGCACCGCTTCGACGCGTTCCTCCACCGTCCCGCGGACCTCGATCCAGGGCTGGCGCAACCGCTCCCGGAAGCGCTGAGTCATCCAGGCCCGGATGTGCTCGCCGTCGCGATACCCGTCCTGCACGAACGGGATGTCGTCGGCGGTGAGCACCGTGAGGGCGTAGCGTCGCGACGCCGCGATGGCCTCGACGTCCGCCGTGGAACGCCCCAGGTACCGCTCCTGCCAGATGCAGGTGGCGAGCGCGTCGGTGTCGCACACGAGGACCGGGCCGGATATGCGCGCGGCGCGGTCCTCGTCGCGCTGCTGGCGGCGGGCGATCATCGCGAAGTCGGCGTCGGTCCACTCGTAGTCGATCCCCCGCGCCTCCGTCACCGCGCGCCCGACCTCCGGCACCCAGTTCGTGTCCAGCCGCTCCGCCAGCGCCCGTGCCAGCGTCGTGGTCCCGGTCGACTCCGCGCCGGTGATCACGACCCGGCGCGCGAGGTAGGCGCGGACGGGCGGGGTGAGCTGGTCCCAGAACGCGGCGGGATCGGCGCGGACCTGCGTGCCGGAGATCAGCCCCGACCGGGGGTGGCAGACGTGCTCGACGCCCCACCGCCGCGCGAGCAGGTCCCCGTAGCCCTCGCCCGTGAACACCGCGTCGATCGGCTCGTTGAGCAGCCGCTCCATCAGCTCGATGTGCAGGTCGTGGACGTGGGGATCGTCGAAGTCGACGGGGATCTCGTCCCAGCCGGCGACCACGCGCGCACCGGGGTGGCGCGCCCGCATCCACTCGCGGCGCAGGTGCAGCGGGATCCTCTCGGTCTTCGACCCCAGCACGAGCACGGTGACCCGCTCACACTGCGTCAGCGCGTAGTCGACGAGCTCGTGATGGCCGCCGTGCGGCGGCAGGAACTTGCCGAGGACTAGGCCGTGACGACGGTTCGCCATTGCCTCCATCCCTGGACGCAGAGGGCGAGGAACACGATGTAGACGAGCGCGGTCAGGTTCAGGTCACGGCTGAAGTAGAGCGGGACGTAGATCACGTCCACGGCGATCCACACGTACCAGGTCTCCAGCCGCTTGAGGTTCAGCAGCAGCTGCGCGCCGAGCGACATCGACGTCGTCGCCGCGTCCCAGCCGGGCGCCGCGCCGTGCGCCGCACGCAGGATCGGGATCAGGATGAGCGTCGCGACGCCCACTCCGAGCGCCGTCGCGACGAGGAGACGGGGGCCGGCGTGGGTGACCGCGAGCGGGGAGCGCACGCGGGTGGCCCACACCCACCAGCCCATCACGCCGAGGACGATGAACACGATCTGCAGCGCGGCGTCGGCGAACAGCCGGGCGTCCGTGAACAGGATCACGAAGAACACGTTGTTGGCGATGCCGACGGGGAAGGTCTCGATCCGCTGGGCGACCGCGAGCGCCACGCACGCGATGCCCGTGATGAAGCCGAACAGCTCGGCCCACGAGACGGGTTCTCCGAAGAGCTCGAACACAGTTTTGGTCAACACGACCATAACTGTAGCTCTTCTAGTCTCTATGGGTTGCTCCGCACCTTTCTGAGCCATCTCGAGCACGACCCCGCAGCCGCGCAGCTGGCCAGCGAGGGCGGATCGGCATTCGTCTCGCAGTCGCTGCGCCCGTTCGTCGTGGCCGCGCTCGCGGACCAGGACGCCAAGCGCCCGGCGCTGATCGTCGTCGGCGACGACCGTGCGGCGCGTGATCTCGCCGCCGACCTGAAGGCGTGGCTGTCGCCGCGGCCCGTCCGCTACTACCCGAGCCGCGGCGTCGCGTACGAGTCCCACCTGCAGCCGCCGCCGCACCTCGTCGGCCTCCGCGTGGCCGCGCTGGACGCGCTGACCGACACGCCGGAGGGCTCCGAGCAGCCGGTCGTGGTGGTGTCCGCGACGGCGCTGAGCGAGAAGGTGCCGGACCCGAAGCTGCGCCCGCACGGATTCATGCTGCGCGTGGGCGACCTGATCGACCTCGAGGAAGTCGCGCTGGACCTCGTCGCCGCCGGCTACCAGCGCATCGACCAGGTCGAGGAGCGCGGGCAGTTCGCCATCCGCGGCGGCCTGCTCGACGTCTATCCCGCCACGGAGGAGCGCGCGGTCCGCGTCGACCTGTTCGACATCGAGATCGAGGCGCTGCGCTGGTTCTCCACCTTCACCCAGCGCAGCCTGGGGGAGACGGACTGCGTCGAGATCTCGCCCGCGGCCGAGCTCGCGCCCGAGCACCGCGAGATGGCGGAGATGGCGGCGAGCGACGCGCCCGAGGACCGGCCGGACATCGCCGAGCTGCTGCCCGTCGAGCAATTCAAGGCGCTGCTCGACATCATCCCCGAGCGGACGCAGATCATCGTCGCCGCCGAGGAGGACGTGGAGCCGACGCTGCGCGACCACTGGGAGGACGTCTGCACGGCGTTCGACGACCAGGACGCGCGCGACCTCTACGTCAACCCGAAGAAGATCAACGAGGCGCTGGCCGAGCGGGCCGAGGCGCGCCTGAGCAGCATCTCGCAGGACCAGCCGATCATGATCCGCGCGCAGGCCGCCGACTTCGCCGCGCGCAACATGCACGAGGCGGAGTCAGAGCTAGAGAAGCTCGTCCGCTCCGACTACACGACGGTCGTCGCGTGGCCGCAGATCGGCGCCGCCGAGCGCGCCGCGTACAACCTGGACCGCATCAAGGCGTCGCTCAACGGCGCGCGCAAGGGCCTGATCTTCACCGAGGCCAGCCTGCGCGACGGCTTCGTCGCGCCCGGCCTCAAGCTCGCCGCCTTCCCCGAGCACCGGCTCATCCACCGCAAGAAGGCCTCCACCCGGCCCACGCGCAAGGGCCGCGGCCTGCTGCGCAGCTTCACCGACCTGCGCACGGGCGACTTCATCGTCCACGAGGACCACGGCGTCGCGCGCTTCGCCGGGTTCGACACCAAGACCGTCGCCGGCACCACGCGGGACTACCTGAACCTCGAGTTCCAGGGCGACGACAAGGTCTTCATGCCGGTCGACCAGCTGGCGAAGATCTCGCGCTACCTGGGCGCGGACGGCGGTGCGCCGACGCTGAGCAAG
Source organism: Solirubrobacter taibaiensis (assembly GCA_027587225.1). Lineage (GTDB taxonomy): Bacteria > Actinomycetota > Thermoleophilia > Solirubrobacterales > Solirubrobacteraceae > Solirubrobacter > Solirubrobacter taibaiensis. Next base: position 16,080 of record JAPDDQ010000056.1, on the reverse strand, counting down.
CTGGGCGGCACGCGCTGGGACAAGGTCAAGGCCCGTGCCCGCCGCGCCGCGCAGGAGCTCGCCGGCGAGCTGCTCAACCTGTACGCGGAGCGTAAGCGCCGCAAGGGCCACCCGTTCCCGGAGTTCTCCGAGGAACTGCGCGACCTCGAGGCCAACTTCCCGTACCGCGAGACGCCCGACCAGCGCGACGCGATCGACAACGTGATCGCCGACATGGAGTCCGAGCGCCCGATGGACCGCCTGATCTGCGGCGACGTCGGCTACGGCAAGACCGAGGTGGCGCTGCGCGCGGCGGTCAAGGCGGCGTCGGACGGCAAGCAGGTGCTGATGCTCGTCCCGACGACGATCCTCGCCCAGCAGCACTACGGCACGTTCCTCGAGCGCCTGCGCGACCAGCCGTTCGAGATCGATCACGTGTCGCGCTTCCGCAGCGCCGCCGAGCAGCGCGACGCCGTCAAGCGCTTCGCCGAGGGCAAGATCGACATCCTGATCGGCACGCACCGCCTGCTCTCGCGCGACGTGCGCGCGAAGGAGCTGGGGCTGCTGATCGTCGACGAGGAGCAGCGCTTCGGCGTCAAGCAGAAGGAGCTGATGCGTCAGCTCAAGCTGAAGGTCGACGTGATCTCGATGAGCGCGACGCCGATCCCGCGCACGCTGCAGATGTCGCTCGCCGGGCTGCGCGACATCTCCGTGATCGAGACGCCGCCTGAGGGCCGGCGCCCGGTCAAGACGTACGTCGGCGAGTACGACGAGCAGCTCGTCAAGCAGGCGCTCGAGCGCGAGATCGCGCGGACCGGCCAGGCGTTCTTCCTCCACAACCGCGTCGACGACATCGAGGAGACGGCGGAGCGGCTGCGCTCGCTGTGCCCGAAGATGACGTTCACCGTCGCGCACGGGCAGATGGACGAGAAGACGCTGGAAGAGCGGATGATGGCCTTCCTGCGCGGTGAGGCCGACGTGCTCGTGTCGACGTCGATCATCGAGTCCGGCATCGACATCCCGCAGGCCAACACGCTGATCGTGGACCGCGCGGACCTGTTCGGTCTGTCGCAGCTCTACCAGATCCGCGGGCGCGTGGGTCGCTCGCGCGAGCGCGCCTACGCGTACCTGCTGTATCCGAGCGCCGCTGCTTTGACGCCCGAGGCCGCCGACCGCCTCTCGGCGTTGAGCGACTACACGGAGCTCGGCGCGGGCTTCAAGGTCGCCATGCGCGACCTCGAGCTGCGTGGCGCCGGCAGCCTGCTCGGCGACGAGCAGTCCGGCCACGTCGCGGCGCTCGGCTTCGAGCTCTACATGCAGATGCTCGACGAGGCCGTGCGCGCGATGGACCCGGAGGCGGAGGGGGAGGACCTGCCCGAGCCGGTGCGCCTGGACATCAACGTCGACGCCTACGTCCCCGCGGACTACATCCCGTACGAGCAGGCGAAGGTCGACGTGCACCGTCGCATCGCGGGCGCGCGCGAGAACAGTGAGCTGATGGAGCTGCGGATCGAGCTCGAGGATCGCTTCGGTGAGATCCCTGACCCGCTCGACAACCTGATCACCCTCCAGCAGGCCCGGATCAAGCTCGGCCGCGCGGGTGCGACCGCGGTGTCGTTCAAGCAGGGCCGGTTGGCGGTCACGCCGATCGAGCTGGACGCCGCCACAGCGCGCCGTTTGCGCGAGATCCTGCCCGGCGCGAACTACGAAGCCGGGCGGTCCCAGCTGTCGCTCAGAGTTCCTGACGATCCGTCAGAGCGATTCCCCGCGGTAGTACGGGCAGCCGACGCTTTGTTGAGCGTCCGCGTACCTGCCTAAAGGTCGGGTCAAAAGAAGTTGGGTACCCAGAACCCACCGCTACCATGCCCAGCCGGGAGAAGGTCAAATTCCTCGCTTGCGCCGGGCGGTTCTGCCTCGGCAACAACCGTACGTCCATCGATCCCCTTCTCAGGCACTAAATGATCAAGGCTGCTCGCATCGCACTTAGCCTCACCGCCGTAGCCGGCGTGGGGGCCACCTTCGCCGCTTGTGGCGGAGTTCCAGGCAACGCCGTCGCCACTGTCGACGGTGAAGCCATCGAGAAGTCGGACTTCACGCACTGGATGACCGTGGCTGCGAAGTCCACCGGTCAGGCCAACGCGGCTGTTCCGGACCCTGAAGCCGGCTATGCCAAGTGCATCGCGGCCAAGCGAAAGGCGACTCCGGCGCCGGCCAAGGGCCAGCCGAAGGTCACCGACTCGCAGCTCAAGACGCAGTGCACGCAGGAGTACGAGCAGCTGCGCAACCAGGTGCTTCAGCTCCTGATCTCCTTCAAGTGGATTCAGAACGAGGCCGAGACGCTGGACGTCAAGGTCACGGACGCGGAGGTCAAGAAGTCCTTCGCCGAGCAGAAGAAGCAGTCCTTCCCGAAGGACGAGGACTACAAGAAGTTCATCGCCACCTCGGGTCAGACCGAGGCCGACATCCTGCAGCGCGTCAAGCTCGACCTCCTGTCGAACAAGATCCGCGACAAGGTCGTCAAGGGCAAGGACACGGTCTCCGACAAGGCGATCGCCGACTTCTACAACAAGAACAAGGCTCGTTTCGCCCAGCCTGAGAAGCGTGACCTGCGCGTCGTGCTGACCAAGGGCAAGGCGGAGGCCGACAAGGCCAAGGCCGCGCTCGACAGCGGCGACTCCTGGACCAAGGTCGCCAAGGAGTACTCGATCGACGACACGTCCAAGGCGTCCGGCGGCAAGCTGCCGGCCCAGGCCAAGGGCACGCTCGACAAGGAGCTCGACGACGCCGTCTTCTCCGCCAAGAAGGGCGAGCTCGTCGGTCCGATCAAGACCCAGTACGGCTACTACGTCTTCACGGTCACCAACGTCACCGACGCCTCGCAGCAGACGCAGGCGGAGGCCAAGGAGACCATCAAGCAGACGCTCCAGTCCCAGAACCAGCAGACGGCCCTTGACAAGTTCGTCAAGGACTTCACCGCCCGCTGGAAGGAAAAGACGGAGTGCTCCGAGGGCTACAAGACCTCGGACTGCAAGAACGGCCCGAAGGCCACCCCGACCCCGTCAGCCGCCGGCGGCGGCGAGGTCCCGGTCGCGCCTGAGCAGGGCTGAACCCCGGCTACACCCGTTTCCGCGAAGCGCCGCCCCTTCGGGCGGCGCTTCGTCGTTAACGTGGGTGCGATGGACAACGGCGCTGACGCGGTCGCGCGTCTTGACGAGCTGACCCGGAAGCTGCGGCGCGAGTGCCCGTGGGATCGCGAGCAGGACGAGCGGTCGATCGTCCCGCACACGGTGGGGGAGGCGTACGAGCTCGCCGCCGCCGCGCACAGTGGGGACGACAACAAGATGGTGGACGAGCTGGGGGACGTGCTGTTCCAGGTCCACTTCCTGTCGCTGCTGCTCGAGGAGCGGGGGACGGGGTCGCTGGCGCAGGTGGCTGAGCACGTGCACGCCAAGCTGGTGAACCGGCACCCGCACATCTTCGGCGAGGTCCAGGCCGACAGCGCCGGCCAGGTGCTGCAGAACTGGGACCAGATCAAGAAGGGCGAGGCGGGGCGTGAGCCGGGGATCTTCGGCGACGTGCCGGAGAACCTGCCCGGGCCCTTGTACGCGCTCAAGACGCAGCGTCGCGCCGCTTCGACGGGCTTCGACTTCGATCACGTGCCCTACGACGGCGTGACGGGCGAGCTGGAGGAGCTGGAGGCGGCCAAGACGCGCGAGGAGACGTTCCACGAGGTGGGGGACGTGCTGTTCGCGGCCATCAACGTCGCGCGCAAGCTGAAGGTGGACCCCGAGCTGGCGCTGCGGGCGGCGGCGGACCGCTTCCAGGAACGCGTGGAGGGAGCGGAGGAGATCGCGCAGCGCGACGGGCACGCGTGGGAGGCGCTGGATACGGAGGCGCAACTCGGCTACTACGTCCGGGCGCGTACCCTCCTGAGGAAATGAGCCAGATCGAATCCGTACATTCGCGCCAGATCCTTGACTCCCGCGGCAACCCCACCGTCGAGGTGGAGGTCACGCTGCGCTCTGGCGCTCACGGCCGCGCGGCCGTGCCCTCCGGCGCCTCGACCGGTGAGTTCGAGGCCACCGAGCTCCGCGACGGCGGCGACGCCTACATGGGCAAGGGCGTCACGAAGGCCGTCGGCAACGTCAACGGCGAGATCGCCGAGGCCGTGGCCGGCCACGACGCGTCCGACCAGAAGGGCCTCGACGCCAAGCTGATCGAGCTCGACGGGACCGACAACAAGTCCCGCCTGGGCGCGAACGCCATCCTCGGCGTCTCGCTCGCCAACGCTCGTGCAGCCGCCGCTGAGGAGAACCTCCCGCTGTGGCGCTACCTGGGCGGCGACGCGGCCCGGATCCTGCCCGTGCCGATGATGAACGTCGTCAACGGCGGCGCGCACGCGGACAACAACGTGGACTTCCAGGAGTTCATGGTCATCCCGGTCGGCGCGACCTCCTTCGCGCAGGCGCTGCAGACGGGCGCCGAGGTGTTCCACAACCTCAAGGCGACGCTCAAGAAGCGCGGCCTGAACACCGCCGTCGGTGACGAGGGCGGCTTCGCTCCGGACCTGGAGTCCAACGAGGCGGCGTTGCAGGCGCTGATCGAGGGCATCGAGGCCGCCGGCTACAAGCCCGGCGAGGACGTCGCGATCGCGCTCGACCCGGCCGTCTCGGAGATCTACAAGAACGGCAACTACGAGCTGGCCGGCGAGAGCCGCACGCTCTCCGCCTCCGAGCTCGCCGCCTACTGGACCGACCTCGCCGCCCGCTACCCGATCCTCTCGATCGAGGACGGCATGGACGAGGAGGACTGGGACGGCTGGAAGGCGCTCACCGACTCGATCGGCGACAAGGTCCAGCTCGTCGGCGACGACCTGTTCGTGACCAACGTCAAGCGCCTGCAGAAGGGCATCGACACCGGCACGGCCAACTCGATCCTGATCAAGGTCAACCAGATCGGCACGCTCACCGAGACGCTCGCCGCGATCGACCTCGCGCGCTCGAACGGCTACACCGCCGTCATGTCGCATCGCTCGGGTGAGACCGAGGACACGACGATCGCCGACCTCGCCGTCGCCACCGGCTGCGGCCAGATCAAGACGGGCGCGCCGTCGCGCTCGGATCGCGTGGCCAAGTACAACCAGCTGCTGCGCATCGAAGAGGCCCTCGGCGGCGACGCCGAGTACCCGGGCCGGAGCATCTTCCGCAGCTAACTCGCCCGCGGGCGGTCCATTGCAGAGGAAGGACGCCTGCCGCGTCGAACGAACGCGGCAGGTATGGACCGCCGTTCCCTCGGGATTCGCTGGGACCGACTTGGGCGCTGGGCGCTCATCGGTGTCTTCGCGCTCGTGCTCTACCTCTACATCGGCCCCGCGCTGACCTGGATCTCCACCTACAAGGAGGCCGCGCGCCAGCGCGAGGCCGTGGCGACCTTGCGCGCCGAGAACGAACGCCTGCGCGAGCGCAAGGCCGAGCTCAGCGCCCCGGGCGCGATCGAGCGCGAGGCACGCCGCCTCGGCATGGTCAAAGCCGGTGAGCGTGCGTACATCGTGGAGGGGCTCGACTAAAATTCGGGCGGTGTCGTCGTACGAGACCGCGCGGGAGCAGTGGGTACAAGGGGTCCGGCGCCTGGACGAGGCCTACCCCGAGCAGGTGCCGACGCTGGAACGCGTGACGCGCGTGATCCAGAACGAGATCCGGCGCCGCGTCGGCGGCTCCTTCACGCTCGACGAGCTCGTCGAGTTCTACGACGAGGGCACGGGCTGGTGCACCGACCTCGCGGTCGAGGAGGCCCCGGACGAGCCGTTCGCCTGGGACGCCCGCGTCGTCGCCGACGCCGCCTTCGGCCGCTACAGCCGCAGCGCGCGCGACTTCGCCGGCGGCCGCAGAATCACTTAGGCGCAAGCACGAAGTCGTAATAGCGCCACGCGGTGACGAACCCGAGGCGCTCGTAGAGCGGGCGCGCGAGGCCTTCGTCGTCCGCGACGATCCACGCCCCGTCCTCGCCGCCCGCGATCAGCGCGGCGGCCACCAACGAGGCGCCGACGCCGCTTCCGCGGGCCGCCTCGGACACGAACAGCGCGTCGATCTCCACCGCGCCCGGACCGGCGGCGAGCATCACGTAGCCGGCGTCTCCGACCATGAACGCGCGCATGCCGCGCCGCGCGAACACGGGCTCCTGGGCGGCCATGAAGGCCGCGTCGGCGTGCTCGCCGTACCACTCGGTACGTAGAGCGCGCGTGGCGCTCAGGGGCACTTCGCGGACGTCGTGGCGCACAGCCGGCGGCGGCCCGATCCGGCCCATCATCGTGTGGCGCTCGGTCGCCCAGCCCGCGGCGTCGAAGAACGGCCGCGCGGCTTCGCCCGTGGCCTCGTCCTCGATGTCGAGCTTGCGGTGCGCGCAGTCGGCGAGGTATCGGTCGGCCGCGGCGAGCATGGTCTCCGCGGAGACACCGGAGGCCTCGACTCGCACCACATTGACGTCCCAGTAGTTCGGGACAGAGGGTGTGCGCAGCACCGAGCCGTGTTGCCACGGCTCGACGCTGTCACATTGCAACGCATCCTGCGACCGCCGGAAGGCGATCGCGTCAGTCGTCGTCGGAGTCTTCACTCCCGCCGGCTCGGCGGATCACGATCTGGTCTTCCTCGACCGTGATCTCCACGGGGCGATGTCCTGCCCAGTGCTCGGCGTAGATGGGATCGTCCTGGATCGCGGGGTCCAGCCACAGGCCGTATCCCTCTTCACCATGGTCGAACGTGCCCTCGAGCGGACCCGCGGACCCGGAGCGGCGGCGTGACCGGCCACCCCGGCGCCGTGCGGCGCGCTTGGGCTTCTCGTCGTCCTCCGTTGCAGCGGCTGCTGCAGCGGCGGCGGCTTTCTCTTCTTCTTCTGCGGCCTTGCGCGCTGCCTCTTCGGCGGCGCGGGCCTCTTCTTCAGCGCGACGCGTAGCTTCCGCCTCGAGTTCTGCGGCGATCTGCGCATCGTCCTCCGCGCGCAGATCCACCTCCTCGACGGCGGCGCCGTTGTCTTCGGCGTCGGGCTCGAGGCCCTGCTCGCGCTTGAAGGCTTGGATCTGCTGGACGGTCACTTCCAGCTGGTGTGCGATCCACGCATCGGTACGACCCTGTCGCACCCACCCGCGGATCTGGTTAAGCTGAGGACGCAGGGACCGGCGGCTCATAAGAGGCCCGGAGACTAGCGCATAGGGTCCAACCATCATCTAGGGGCTCATCGGGTGCAAGCCCCATACCGGATACTTCAACCACAACTAGCCTCACCAGTGCTCACCTCGCTGGCAGAAGCGGGTCTGCCCAGAGGAACGAGTCGGAAATCGCCAGGGAGGCGGCGGCATGCTGGTACTGACACGTAAGTCCAACCAGTCGATAATGATCGGCGACGACATCGAGGTCTCCGTGCTGTCGATCATGGGCGAGAAGGTCCGGATCGGCATCCAGGCTCCTCGGGACATTCCGGTGTTCCGCAAAGAGGTCTACCTGGAGATTCAGCAGGAGAACGTCGCCGCGGGCGCATCAGCGCGCGCGGAAGTGGACGACGCCCTCAAGCGTCTGTCCGCAAACAAGTAGGCGGGAGCGAGGCCCGTCTTAGGACGGGCTGAGCACGTAGTACAGCGTCGCGAACATCGCGTACGTGACCACGGCGGCCGTCGCGATCAGGACGAGCACGAGCAGCCAGAAACGCATCGACCCGTGCCGGTGCGTGCGCTTGGCCTGCCGCTCTGCCGCGCGCCGCTCGGCGCGCTTGCGTAGCTTCTCGCGCCGCTCGCGATCGTCTTCGATCTCCTCGAAGAACTGATCCTCGATCTCGGCGATGCTCTGCCGCATCCGCATGGGTGCATAACGATATCGGCTGACGTGACACCATCAGGCGTCATGTCCAGCCTGCAGGCGCCGGCGGGGCTTCAGCCCTCAGCCTCGTACTCGTTCACCATGCGCATGGAACTGCGTCAGTTGCCGGGCGCGTTCGCCTCCGTGGCGCACGCGGTCGGCGCTGAAGGCGCGATCCTCGGCGCCATCGACCTCGTGCGTGTCGACCAGCGCGGCGTGGTCCGCGACGTCACCGTCGCGTGCGTGGACGCGGAGCACGGCGAGCGCGTCGTGGCGGCCGTCCGCGCGCTCGACGGCATCAAGGTCACGAGCGTCTCCGACCGCACGTTCCTGATGCACAAGGGCGGCAAGATCGAGGTCCGGCCGAAGGTCTCGATCAAGACCCGCGACGACCTCTCGATGGCCTACACGCCAGGTGTGGCGCGTGTGTCGTCGGCGATCGCCGCCGACCCGGAGTCCGCTTGGACGCTGACGATCAAAGGTCACTGCGTCGCCGTGGTCTCCGACGGGACCGCCGTGCTCGGGTTGGGCGACATCGGCCCCGAGGCCGCGATGCCCGTCATGGAGGGCAAGGCGATGCTGTTCAAGGAACTGGGCGGCGTCGACGCCTATCCGTTGTGCGTGAACACCAAGGACGTCGACGAGATCGTCAAGCTCGTGGAACAGATCTCGCCGACGTTCGGCGGCATCAACCTCGAAGACATCTCCGCGCCACGCTGCTTCGAGATCGAGCGCCGCCTGAAGGAGTCGCTGGACATCCCGGTCTTCCATGACGACCAGCACGGCACGGCGGTCGTCGTGCTCGCGGCGCTGCTGAACGCGCTGCGGGTCGTGGGCAAGCGCGCGGAGGACGTGCGCGTGGTCGTGGTCGGCGCGGGCGCGGCGGGCCTGGCGTGCGCGAAGATCATCCTCGAGCACGGCGTCCAGGACCTGATCTCGTGCGACATCGGCGGCATCCTGCACACGGACCGCACCGAGCTGACGGGCGAGCTGGCCGCCATGGCCGCCCGCTCGAACCCGCGCGGGATCAAGGGCACCGCCAACGATGCGCTCGTCGGCGCGGACGTCGTCGTGGGCGTCTCAGCGCCCGGCGCGTTCTCCGCCGAAGCGGTCAAGACGATGGCCAAGGACGCGATCGTGTTCGCGATGGCCAACCCGACGCCCGAGGTGCAGCCGGAGGCGTGCTGGGAACACGTCGCGATCATGGCGACGGGCCGCAGCGACTACCCGAACCAGATCAACAACGTCCTCGCCTTCCCGGGCATCTTCCGCGGCGCTCTGGACGTGCGCGCCCGCGGCATCGACGAGGCGATGAAGCTCGCCGCCGCCCGCGCGATCGCGGCCGTGATCCCGGAGGAGGAGCTCGGGCCCGAGTACATCGTGCCGAGCGTGTTCAACCGCAACGTGGCGCCGGCCGTGGCCGCGGCGGTCGCCGCCGCGGCCATCGAATCGGGCATCGCCCGCCGTGACCGGCTCCCCGTTCAGGGGGCGCCGCCCACGGAGGAGCTGAAGCTCCCCGGCTTCTAGCTAGGCGCTGACCGACGAGGAAGCCTCGTCGTAGACCTTGACGAAGCGCAGGTAGTTGTCGGCGATCTTCTGCGACTGCTCCTCGCGGTCGGCGCCGTCGAGGTAGGCCTTGAGCGGGTTCCACCAGATCGAGCGGCCGATGGCGAAGCCGATGAAGCCCTCGACGGGCGCGGCGGCCTGCAGCCACTGGTCCACCTTCTCGTCGGACGCGCCACGGCCGAGGAGGACGCTCTTGACGTTCTCGCGACCCTCGCCCTTGCGGCTCTGGTCGGCGAGCATCTGCGCGTCTTCCTGCGTGTCGACGCCCTCGATCTTCCACACGTCGACCTCGACGCCCTCGTTCTGGAAGTGCTCGATGACGCGGCGCATGAGCTCGGGGCGGAGCTCGGCGTCGTAGCGGTCGCTGTCGCCGCCGACGGACTCCAGCTGGGCCGGCTCGGCCGGGACGAGCAGCTCGAAGAGGAACTTCTTGCCGTTGGCGTGCAGCCAGTCGGCGAGCTCCTTCAGGCGCTTCGTCTGACGCTCGTTCATCTCGGCGTCGCCGTCCGGGTTGTAACGGACGAGCACCTTGGTGGCGAGCAGGTCGTACTTCTCGATGTGGGCGGGGAAGTCCTCGCCGAACTCGAACTGGAACTCGTTGACGCCGGACTTCTCGGCCGGCATCGTGAGCGACAGGCCTGCAGCCTTGGAGGCCTCGGGGATCGTGCCGCCGAACTGCTCGTCGACCAGCACGCCGGCCGTCTTGGGATCGAGACCGGCCGCGACGGCCTTCTCGACGCCTTCATAGATCAGCTGCTTCGCGTCGACGATGATCTTGGTCTCGTCGGGCGTCGGGTCGCCCTCGATCCCGAACATCTTCTTCTGGAATGACCCTCTGTGATCGAAGGCCAGGATGTACAGCTTCCCGTCGTAACCGAGGGCCATCTGTGTCTACTCCTCTTTGGCGATTGGAACCGCAGATCAGTATGAAGGCTCGAAGCGAGCCCGGGCGATCGCGTTTCCGGATCGCGCTGTCAGCGTCGCCACGCCCTCGGCTCGGGCGAAGCGGTTCGGGACCCGCAGAACCACGCTGCGGCCCCCGGCGCGGCGGAAGTTGACGGTGCGGCGCGCGTAGGTGCGACCCCCGCGCTGGAGCTGCACGCGGACGGTGCCCTTGCGGGCGGCGTGGAGCTTGACGGCGAGCCGGCCGCGGTACGGCTGCTGGTAGGGCTCGACCTCGATCCCGACGGGCGGGAGCGGGTCGCGGAAGTCGACGTCGGCGAACTCGTCGAAGGGCGCCAGGTCCTGGCCCTCGGACTTGACGGTGAACCGTTGGCTGCCGCGGCCGAGATCGGGCACGACGAGCCGGACCGTCCGGCGCTCGCCGACGGCGATCGGTGCGAGCTGGCAGTGCTGGGCACCGCTCTGGACTTCGCCCTCCGGCAGGATCACCCGCTCGCTGAGGCACTTCGGGCTCCACGTGCCGAGCCCGGGGCTCGGGTCCAGGCTCGCCTGCAGCCGCGGGCGGTCGGCGGGGCGCGGGCCGGCGTTCTCGACTGTGATGTCGAAGGCTCGCTGGCCCTTGGGCAGGCGCTGCGTCGTGGCGGAGGTGCGCAGGTTCGTGCGGTCCTCGGTGAGGTCGCCGGCGCCGTCGCGGTCGGCGTCCGGCTCGGTGATCGCGTCGATCGTCAGGTGGCGGCCGCGCTGGACCTCCGCGGCGGTGCGCCGGTCCGGCGGAGCGGTGCCGATGGCCGGGCGGTAGACGTCGACGGACTGGTCGTTGCAGACGTCGTCCTCGCCCGCTTCGGGCTCGCAGCGCGTCTGGGTCGCGATCGCGTGGCCGCCGGTCTCCTGCTCGATCCCGAAGCTGATCTCGCGGTAGTCGTGCAGTACGTGCGGCGCCGGGAACACGTAGGTGCCGGGCTCCGCCGGGAGCGTGAAGGGCGCGCCCGCGTGCACGGTGCCCCGATGGTTGACGAGCAGCCGGACCGTGCCCGCCTTGCCGCCGGGCTGGACGGTCACGCGCAGTCCGGTGAGCAGTTCCTCCGGGGCGCCCTCGTCGGTCTGGCCGCCGTGCCAGTCGTCGTACAGCGTCGCCGGTCCTTCGGGCGTGACCGTCTCTCCGCTGACCTGTGCGAACGCCAGCAGGGCAATCGGTCCGATCAGGAGACGCTTACCGCCCATCCGGCTCGTACCCTACCCGCCGACATGGAGTCGAACTTCAGCGGCCCCGCGTACACGGTCGGCATCGAGGAAGAGCTGATGATCCTCGACCCCGACTCCTACGCGCTGGTCAACGCGATCGACGACCTGGTCGAGGACTCGCCGGACGGCGACATCAAGCCCGAGCTCATGGAGTCCGTGCTCGAGATCTCGACCAAGCCGTGCGCGGACCTGCGCGAGGCAGGTGTCGCGCTGCGTTCACTGCGACGTCAGGTTCGAGACACGGCGGAGAAGAAGGACTTCGTGATCGGTTCGGCGGGCACGCACCCGCTGGCGCGCTGGGAGGACCAGCGGATCACGGCCGCGCCGCGCTATCGCGACCTGGTGCAGGAGCTGCGGTTCGTCGCGCGCCAGGAGATCATCTTCGGCCTGCACGTGCACGTCGGGCTCGACGACGCGAACAAGGCCATCCACGTCGCGAACGGGATGCGGGTGCACATCCCGATCCTGCTGGCGTTGAGCGCCAACTCGCCCTATTGGCGTGGCGACGACACCGGGCTCGCCTCCACGCGCATGCCGATCTTCCGCGCGTTCCCGCGAGTCGGCATCCCGCCCTATTACGAGGACTGGGACGACTACGTCGAGCGGATCGGCTTCATGGTCGACGCCGGCGTGATGGAGGACTACACCTGGCTCTGGTACGACGTGCGGCCCCATCCCAACTTCGGGACGGTCGAGATCCGCGCGATGGACGCGCAGACGCACGTCGACCACACGTTGGCGCTGGCGGCGCTGATCCAGGCCATGGTCAAGGAGCTCGCCGAGCACTTCGACGCCGGGAAGAAGCTCGCCGAATACCCGTACGAGATGCTCGACGAGAACAAGTGGCTGGCCTCCCGCCACGGGCTCGAGGGTGAGCTGGTCGACCTGCCGTCGCGCGACACGGTGGCCGCGAAGGCGTTGGGCAAGCGGCTCCTGGACCGGCTGCGCGAGCACGCGCAGGACCTCGGCTCCGACTCCGAGCTCGACGGGATCAAGGACCTGCTCGAGCACGGCAACGGGGCATTCCGGCAGCGCAAGGTGTACGAGGCGAACCGCGACTTCAGCGAGCTGTTGCAGGACATCGTCGAGGCCTCGGGTCCTTAGCCGCCAAATCGTGTCGAGCCGGGCGCGCGAGCGGCGTAGACTTGGGTTCCCCTCATGAGCAGCGGTCCAGACCTCTACCTCGTCTGCAAGAGCTGTGGCGCCGAGGTGTCCCCGTACATCACGGAGTGCCCCTACTGCGGCACCCGGATCCAGAAGCGCGCGCCCAAGCTCGACCGCGGCGGTGTGCCCAAGGCATCCAAGAAGGCCAAGCGCTCGCGCCCGCAGCTCCCGCGCCTGCGTCCGAACGAGATCCCGGGTATTCGTGCTGACCGCCGCGCCTGGGCCGTCTGGCTGCTCGTGCTCGTGCCGGTCATCGTCACGCTCGCGGTCAAGACGCACCCCGAGTGGCTGACGGATCTCACGTACGGCGCCGGCTTCGACGAGCCCTGGCGGGCCTTCACCGGGACGTTGGTGTACACCGCCGCCGGGTACGAGGCGGTGACGCTGGGCGCGATCGCGCTGTTCGGCTGGCTGCTCGAGAAGCGCCACGGCTGGTGGGCGCCACTGCTCGTCTACCTGGTCTGCGGCGTGGGTGGCGCGTACGTCGCCGCCGAAGTCTTCGACGAGAGCATCGTCCGCGGCGCGAACGGTGCCGCGCTGGGCATGCTCGCCGCCTGGACGATGCGCGACGTGCTCGGCCGCCGTTCCGGGCGCGAGGACGACAGCGACCTCCTCGGCGTGCTGGCGATCGCTGCCGTGCTGGTGCTGCTGCCGCTGGCGACGACCGAAGCCTCGGGGATTGCCGGGATCGTCGGTGGCGTCGCCGGCATCGTGTTGGGCCTTGTGTTCGCGCGGATGCGCGAGCGCTGAGAACGGCGAGCAGCGTGAACGCCTCGGCGTTCACGTCCTTTCACGCCGAGGGACGGTGTTCGCCACGCGAGCGTTCACGAACTTGCCGCTCAGGGAACTAAGCGAACGCTCGCGTGCCCGGGTGGCGCGTCGCCCCCGCTGAACAGGCGCTTCGGCCTGCGCCCGGGCGCACCCGGTGCAACCGGCTCACCCGACCAAGAGTGCGCCGGCCGCGACGGGTCAAGAAACCCGTGACCACGTCGCATCCCGCCCCGCGGCCGCGAGCACGGGTTTCTTGACGCGGCGCCCGACGGTGTGCTCCCCGAACGCGGCACGCTCCCAGCGCCAACCCGCGCGGAGCTCCATCACTCCGCCCGCAACACCGCCGCCGCCGGGGCCCGCGCGGCCGCACGGCCCGGCACCGCACTCGCCAGCACCGTGACGACCAGCACGAACGGCACGCACAGCGCCAAGGCGAACGGGCCGGGGACGCCGATGATGTCCGTGCCCTCGCTCGGGCTCATCGCGGTCATCACCGCGCGGAAGATGAGCAGCCCGAGCGGGATGCCGACGAGGATCGCGATCACGCCCAGCGCCGCGCCGCCCGCGTTGACGACGCCGAGGACGCCGCGCGGGGTGAGACCCACGGCCTTGAAGATCGCGAAGTCCCGCGCTCGCTCCTTGGTGACGAGGAGCAGCGTCGCGAGGAGGTTCACGAGGCCGACGGCGACGAGCAGGAGGCTCGAGCCGAGCAGGATCGGACGGATGTCGGCCCGTTCGCCGCGGACCTCGTCCTCCGGGACTTCGGCGGCGGTGCCCGCGGCGGCCTCGAGGCGGCGGGCGGCGGCGCGGGTGTCCGTGCCGGGCGCGAAGTTCGCGATCACGGCGGTCGCGTCGACCGGCTCGGGGAGCGTCGCGGCGGGGAAGATCAGCACGCGGCCGTCGTCGTCGGGTTCGACGTGGCGGCCGACGAGCGTGAGCGTCACCGGCTCACCGGCGACGCGCACGGTCACGCGGTCGCCGATGCCGGCGCCGAGCGCCTCGTAGAGGCCGCGGCCGGCGATCGCCTCGCCGGGGCGGGCGAACATGCGGCCGTCGGGAACGGCGTAGGGGAAGGCCTCGAAGCCGTCGCCCACCGCGCGGGCGTGCAGCTCGCCGCGCGGGCCGGCGACCTGGAAGCCGGCGATCGTGGTGGCGGTGGCGACGTCCGGGTCCTCCTGGGCGGCGGCGAGCGCGGACGGCTCCTCCAGGCGCACGTCCCACGGCTTGGCGCGCAGGGAAGGGTCGTCGATGACGCGGTGGAAGGTGGCTTCGACCGAGAGCGCCGCGACGAGCGTGACGACCATGAACGTGAGCGCCGCGATCGTCAAGCTCGCGCGGGAACGGCTGGTGAAGGCGTCTTTGACGCCGAGGCGGGCGACGGTCGGGAGGTGGAGCGCGGTCGCCAGCCGCGCCGCGCGTGAGGCGTGGCCGTTGCCGACCCCGCGGCCGAGCGCGAGCGCGTCGATCGTCTTCACGCGGCCGGCGCGGAGGGCCGGGACGGCGGTGAAGAGCGCGACGGCGGCGAGGATGAGCACGAGCGCCGCGACCAGGGGGAGCGGGGCGAACGCGCTCGGCGTGGGGGTCGCGAGGACGTTCGACATCGGCTCGAGCAGCAGCGGGGCGATCGCCGCGCCGGCGACGAGCCCCAGCAGCGCGGCGACGAGGCCGATCGCCAGGTATTCGCCGACGAGCAGCGCGACGATCCCGCGCGGCGTGAAGCCGACGGCCTTGAGCAGCCCGATCTCGCGCCGCTGCGCAAGCACGCGCCCGCCGATCACGGTCGCGACCGTGAAGCCGACCGCGAACAGCGCCAGCAGCGTGTTGATCCCGATCACGAGCGCGTTCGTGCGCGTCTGGTCGGTGATCGTGTCGCGGACGTCGTGCCAGTCGGTCAGGGCGAGCCGCGTGCCGGGCAGGGCACGGCGCGCCGCGGCGGCGAACGCGGCGGTGGCCTCGGGATCGCGCAGGTGGACGGCGACGCGCCGGCCGGGCGCCTGCACGTCGGTCGCCCACACGAGGCCGGGTCCCCAGCGCGGGTACGTCGCCTGCTGGGTGGTGACGGCGAGACCGGCGACGGTCCCGAGCTCGAACCGGTCACCCACGCGGAGACCGACCTCGCGCGCGAAGCTGCGCTCCACGAGCAGCTCGTCGGCGGCGGCCGGGAGCCGCCCGTCGGTGACACGCGGACGGTCGACGGCCGCGTCGGCCGCCGGTAGGGCCTCGAGCCCGACTTCGGTCACACGCCCGCCGAGCGTCGCGCGGGTGTTCTCCCGCGCCCTGGCGTCGACGGCGGTCACGCCGGGCAGTGCGGTGAGCGCGGCGACGTCCGCGTCGCTGAGGTCGCCGTAGAGCGCCACGTGCGCCCCGCGCGTGGCGGCCATCGCGTCCGCGAACGGATCGTCGAGCCCCGCGCGCAGCGCGAGCGTCACCACGAGCGCGGTGGCGGCGGCGAAGATCGCGACCGCGGTCAGCGCCGTCTGCCCGGGCCGCGAGAAGAGGTCCGCGCGAGCGAGTCGCGCCGCCGCGCGCAGCGCGCCCGCCCGGCGGCCGCCCACGCCCCCCGCGCTGGCCGTGGCGGCCCCCGGCGGGTCGTGGGGGCGGGCCCTCTCCC
>JAPDDQ010000589.1 GCA_027587225.1 Solirubrobacter taibaiensis | reverse complement strand
ATGAAATCCCCTAGATGGGAGTACTTGTTTATTCGAGAGCCATCGTAGGATGGCTCTTTTTACAGGGCATCCAATAAATTATCCTTTAACTGTTTAATTGGTAAGGGCTGATTAAACTTTCACTTTATATGTAATCAAGATGATTTGACAAGCTTGTCCTCTAATGAGCGTCTAATGATTTCTTGTTTTATAAGTAAAATGAAGTCGGGATTTAATTTTAGTTCTTTTGCTTTATAATAAGACTCAGTGAGTAACTCAGTGGATAACTGTTCCATATGTTTTGTTTTCAAGGTGAGTCACCTCCTAATAATATAAGGATTGATTCGTTGATGCATTTAATGTACCAAAAAAATATGACAGTCACAAACGAGTGGTTATCCACATACCTAGGTGGATAAAGTGTGTATAGTTTGTTAGTAAATTCCAAATTAACTGAAAAATTAATGTGGAAAATGTGTACAATTTTATCCACAGGTTATATATCGAAAAATGTTGTCGAAAAATTTTATGAAAAATCCTCAAAGAGGTGAAAGAAATTGAAACTATTTTTACCAAATGAATATGTGAAAAATGTATATCATGTTCAAC
>JAPDDQ010000588.1 GCA_027587225.1 Solirubrobacter taibaiensis | reverse complement strand
AAAGCGAACTATCGAATTGAAGGGGATGCTAAGTAGTATCCTTACCATAAAACAGAAAGAGCCTATTAAGCAGCTTGCTTAATAGGCTCTTTTCTATTTAAAATCTGCGTACCAACTTGAATAAATGCTTGGATAATCCAGCCTGTTGTAAAGGATAAGATGATTGTTCCAAAATAGATAGGTCCATCTAATAAAAAGCTTAACGTTAAAAATAAAAAGGCTAATGAAATCTCTGTTCTTCTAAACGTCCATTTTTTCTTCTCGGCAACCGTTAAAACGAAAGCTTCTTGAGGCGCTGCACAAAGGTTTGTAGAGACGTAAAGACCAATTCCAGCTCCAACGAATAGATTTCCGCAAATAAGTGTTATATATTTTGGAAGAGAGCGGATAGCGTCCATAATAGTTGTAATGGAACCAATCCAATCAACAAAAAGAGAAATAAGAACCATCGTTACAATTGTACCGATTGTAATTTGTTTTCTATTCCAAAAGAGTACGATAAGTGTAAAGGCAAAGTTAATCATGAAAATCCAAAAACCAATACTTATCCCAAAATTTTGATATAGTGCAATAAAGAAGGAATCATAAG
>JAPDDQ010000587.1 GCA_027587225.1 Solirubrobacter taibaiensis | reverse complement strand
CACACGCTCATCATGACCACCACCAAGACCTGCGCCACGTTGACGACCTACTGCATCAATTTCATCAATGAAAATGATACAAGGAGCATTTTTCTTTGCATTTTCAAATAAATCACGTACACGTGATGCACCGACACCGACAAACATCTCTACGAAGTCAGAACCACTGATAGAGAAGAATGGAACGCCAGCCTCACCTGCAACAGCACGTGCTAATAAAGTTTTACCTGTACCTGGAGGTCCAACTAATAGGACACCCTTTGGAATACGAGCACCAACTTCAGAGAACTTACGAGGGTCTTTCAAGAATTCAACTACCTCAACAAGTTCTTGTTTCTCTTCATCCGCACCAGCAACATCTCTGAAACGAACTTTTTTCTTTTCATCATTATATAACTTCGCCTTACTTTTCCCGAAGTTCATAACACGGCTACCGCCGCCTTGAGCTTGGTTTAATAAGAAGAAGAATAAAATGAAGATGATGACAAATGGAATGATTGAAGTAAAGAATGTTACCCAAGCACTTGTTTCTTCTGCTGGTTGATACTTAACTTCGGCACCTTTCGCTTTATCATTAATTTTCTTTTGT
>JAPDDQ010000586.1 GCA_027587225.1 Solirubrobacter taibaiensis | reverse complement strand
GGTAAGTCTTCCTAAACTCACAATGATTAATTCATCTTTATACTGTTCAATAAGAGGAATGACTTCAAAAAAATTCTCCATTTCTCCGTTAGTCACATTCACCTTTGGAATAATTGGACCGAGCCCCTGTTTCCCATGTACATCCGTAAAAAACGCAGGTGGGGCACCAGTAAGGGGACGTTCTGAACCACCGAATATCTTGATATTTCTATTCTTTGTTTCGTTATTAAAAAAATGAGCATTTTCTACGGCCATTTTTTTTGGAACATTGCCGTAATCAGCAACGATACCGACAATTTCTATTTCATCGATAAAGAATGCTAAGAGAAGAGCCATCGTATCATCAATCCCAGGATCACAAAAAATGAGAACTTTTTTGGGCATATGTTCACCACCTATCTTGTTTATCCGGTACAAATCCGCTTGGTGAGGGCTAATAATTAATGGGGATGAGGAAAACCTCAATGATTAAAGTTTCACTTTATATATATGTAAGTTTAAGGATAAAAAGATTATTTTATTGAAATAATAGTCTTTTAAATTCAGAAAATAAAAACTTTTTATATTAGGTCAAGGTTTTTGACATAAT
>JAPDDQ010000585.1 GCA_027587225.1 Solirubrobacter taibaiensis | reverse complement strand
ATACTCATCAATTGGAGGAAGACCTTCAGATTCTGGTGTATCCTTCGCATTGATCCAAACAAGTACTGCAATTACCATTGCGATAATCGCAGGGAAAATAAACACGCCGCCTTGCCAATGATTTTCACCGAAAATACCTACACCAATTCCGACAAGTGGTGGTACAAGCATTCCACCAACGTTATGTGAAATATTCCAAAGGCCTGTTTTCGTACCACGTTCTTTCTTCGAGAACCATTTCGTCATAACAATACTACAAGGTGGTGCTCCCATACCTTGTACAATACCGTTTAGAACAAGTAATGTTAAAATCATCCCAAAGGAAGATGCATAACCGAAACAAATATTAACAAGCCCAGATAAAAATAAACCTACTGCAATAAATCGTTGAGCAAATGCCTTATCCGATAAATTACCCATAAAGAATTTACTAAGTCCGTAAACAACAGCCATTACTGCACCTAATAATCCGATTTGTGTAGTGCTAAATCCGAACTCGTCTACTAAATACGTAGTAGATAAATTAAAGTTACTACGAACTAAATAATAAGCAGCATATCCAACTGAAATCCCGATTAACACACGAATAC
>JAPDDQ010000584.1 GCA_027587225.1 Solirubrobacter taibaiensis | reverse complement strand
TCCTTTAGAAGTTGTCACAAGAAATGTAATTGCAGGAAGTCTTTCAAAACGATTAGGAATGGAAGAGGGAACTGTACTTGCAGAACCAATCGTAGAATTTTACTTCAAAGATGATGATTTAGGAGATCCGCTTGTAACGGAAGATCATATTCGTGTATTAAACGTTGCATCGCCAGAGCAAGTAAGTGTATTACGAGATATGGCTCTACAAATCAATCAAGTGTTGATTGATCATTTCGCAAGCTGTCGTGTAAGATTAGTAGATTTCAAATTAGAGTTTGGTGTAACGGAAGAAGGAGAAATCATTTTAGCGGATGAAATTTCACCGGATACTTGCCGTTTATGGGATGAAACGAGCAATGAAAAGTTTGATAAAGACGTATTCCGTCGCGATCTTGGAAATTTAACAGATGCTTATGAAGAGATTTTAAAACGTTTAGGGGGAATTTCACATGTATAAAGTTAAGGTATATGTAACATTAAGAGAAAGCGTATTAGATCCACAAGGAACAGCAGTAAAAGGAGCACTTCATAGTCTTTCATTCACAGAAGTACAAGACGTTCGAATCGGAAAGTACATGGAACTAACAA
>JAPDDQ010000583.1 GCA_027587225.1 Solirubrobacter taibaiensis | reverse complement strand
AAAATATTTCAAGCGATATTCACCTCTCCTATGCTATTATGGCACAATGCTAATTTCACCTGCAATGAAATTGAATTAACAGATGTGGAAAAAAGTACAAAGTGACAAAATATTGAACGTTATTTGTAAAAAATTAGTAGAGATGCGATTGTTTTTTTGAAATATATGGATAGAAGTATTATAATAGAATTGTAAACTTCACCAGGTTAAGTATATACATAGAGAGGGATGTATAAAATGAAAGCACTACTTTGGCATAATCAACGTGATGTACGAGTAGAAGAAGTACCAGAACCAACAGTAAAACCAGGAACAGTGAAAATCAAAGTTAAATGGTGTGGTATTTGTGGGACAGACTTGCATGAATATTTAGCAGGGCCTATTTTTATTCCAACAGAAGAACATCCATTAACACATGTGAAAGCACCTGTTATTTTAGGTCATGAGTTTAGTGGTGAGGTAATAGAGATTGGTGAAGGAGTTACATCTCATAAAGTGGGAGACCGCGTTGTTGTAGAGCCAATTTATTCTTGTGGTAAATGTGAAGCTTGTAAACATGGACATTACAATGTTTGTGAACAACTTGTTTTC
>JAPDDQ010000582.1 GCA_027587225.1 Solirubrobacter taibaiensis | reverse complement strand
TTCACGAAGTAATACTTCTTTTTCCTCAGCTGTCATATATTCAATGACTTTTGCTGCCACCCCTTCTTCTAATGTACGAATAAGGATGGCAGCTTTTTCTTTGGAGGAGATTTCATCTAACATCATTGTTCCTCCCTTACTGTCCGTTTAACCATTTTTTAATTACTTTTGCAGTACCTTCTACATGTTCTTTCGTAGCATCCTGCACTTGTTCATCTAACGTTGGTTCTTTCGGTTCTTCTGGTTCAGGTTTTGGCTCTGGCACTATTTTTTCTTCAGGAATTTCCAAGATACTTTCATTACTTGCAGCAATTTCCTCTTCTGCTAAGTATTCTTCATATTCCTCTTCTTCTTTCTTTCTCTTACGTCTTGCTAATAAGAACCATACTAGACCACCGATTGCTAATAAGCCAGCTGTAATTCCACCGAATAACCACCAGTTCATGCCACTTTTTTCTAGCTCTTTCTCTTTTTCGGCTTTCGGCTGATCGAACTGAACAGTTACAACGTTAACTTGACCATTTATAAAGTTACCGTTCGGATCAGCTTGAAGTCCTGCCGCTGTTCCTATTGCTTCTTTAAAAGTTGTCA
>JAPDDQ010000581.1 GCA_027587225.1 Solirubrobacter taibaiensis | reverse complement strand
GGTAAAGCTCTTCGTGATGCAGTAAACGAGTCAATTAAATAAAAAATAAATTAAATAAGTGAGGTGCGAATTATGCGCTATGTATTAATTGCATTACTTGTTGCTATATTTGGTTACGCATTAGCATTAGTTTTACAGAATCCAGCTGAATTGCAAGTCGATTTATTATTTACTCAAGTTCCAGCGATGCGATTAGGTTTATTGCTTTTGTTAACACTTGCTTTAGGTGTCGTGGTTGGATTATTACTGGGTGTACAAGTTTTCCGAGTTTTTCAAAATAGTTGGGAAGTTAAGCGCTTGCGTAAAGATATTGATCATTTGAGAAAAGAACAGATTCAACTTGCTCAGCAAGCTGCAGCTGAAGCTGCTGCGAGTGTTCGGCATGAGAAAACTGTTTTAGATGTTCACGCCAATAATAAAACGACAACGTTTTAATATTTTTAATATTCGAAAGGCTATTTCATAAGTGAAATAGCCTTTTTGTATTTTTAGACGCTTTTAATTTTAAATCTTCAACCAAAGACCTATTCTTTTAATTTATTTTCTAGCTGATCCATAAATTTGGCAAAAGCATTAAAGCTTTTTTCAATC
>JAPDDQ010000580.1 GCA_027587225.1 Solirubrobacter taibaiensis | reverse complement strand
TTACCGATTGCACCTTCACGCTCAAGTGTTAAGTAATAGGTACCTAATACCATATCCTGAGATGGAGTAACAACTGGTTTACCGTCTTTCGGGTTCAAGATGTTTTGTGCCGCTAACATAAGAAGACGAGCTTCAGCTTGAGCTTCTGATGATAAAGGTACGTGAACGGCCATTTGGTCACCGTCAAAGTCCGCGTTGTATGCAGTACATACAAGTGGGTGAAGACGGATTGCGCGACCTTCTACTAATGTAGGTTCAAACGCCTGGATACCAAGACGGTGAAGTGTTGGTGCGCGGTTTAGAAGTACTGGATGTTCTTTAATCACAGACTCTAAAACGTCCCAAACTTCAGGTTGTACACGCTCGATTTTACGTTTCGCACTCTTAATGTTATGTGCTAATCCTTTTTCAACTAACTCTTTCATTACGAAAGGTTTGAACAGTTCAAGCGCCATTTCTTTTGGCAATCCACATTGATACATCTTTAAGTTCGGTCCTACAACGATTACAAAACGACCAGAGTAGTCAACACGTTTACCTAATAAGTTTTGACGGAAACGTCCTTGTTTACCTTTTAGCATGTGAGATAGTG
>JAPDDQ010000055.1 GCA_027587225.1 Solirubrobacter taibaiensis | reverse complement strand
AGGCCTCGGCGGCGCGGCGCGAGGCCGTGACGGCGGGCCGTGAGGGCACGCGCGGCGACGCCGCGCCGGTGCAACCGGCCGCGGCGCACCTGTTCGACGGGCCCGGCGAGCCGGCAGCGCCCGGCGGGCTCTGGGCCCGGCGCGAGGATCGCTAGCGGCGGCGCTTGCGGGCGTACATCGCCTGATCGGCGCGGTCGAGCGCGGCGCGGACGTCATCGCCGGGCTCGGCCAGGGCCGCGCCGATGCTCGCCGCGAGCGGGCGCAGCGCCCCGGCGTACTCGGCGGGTTCGGTGAGGGCGGCCTCGATGCGCGCGACGATCAGCTCGCGGGCCTCGCCGCCCGGCTGTAGCTCGGCGACGACCGCGAACTCGTCGCCGCCGAGGCGGGCGACGGTGTCCTCGGCGCGCATCGCGCTCTGCAGGCGCTGGGCCACGACCCGGAGGACCTCGTCGCCGGCGTCGTGGCCGAGCGTGTCGTTGATGGTCTTGAAGCCGTCGAGGTCGATCATCACGACGAGGACGTCGCAGCCGCGGCGCATCCGGCGCGCGAAGGCGTGGGCCAGCCGGTCGTCGAGCATCGTGCGGTTCAGGCACCCGGTGAGCGGGTCGTGCGCGGCGGCGTGGCCGAGCTCGGAAGCGACCTGGCGCAGCTCGAGCAGTGTCGCGACCTGCTCGGCCAGGTCCTCGAGGCGGGCCTCGCGCTCGGCGGGAAGCTCGCGCGGCTCGGTGTCCCACGTGCACAGCGACCCGACGACGGTGCCGTCCGTGGCGCGAACCGGGGTGGAGGCGTAGAAGCGCACGGGCGCGTCGCCGTGCACGAACGAGGAGTACGCGAAGCGCGAGTCCTGGGTGGCGTCCTCGCACACGATCCGCTGCTCGCCGTCGACCACGAGCTTGCACATCGCGTCCTCGCGGGGATGCTCGCCCAGCGGCGCGGCGGTCGCGGCCACGCGGTGCTGTGCCTGGTCATCGATCAGGTGGACGGCCGCGGCGCCGCCGCCGACGACGAAGCTCGCGACCCGCGTCAAGGCGGTGAGCGCCGGGTCGCCGGCGCGATCAAGGGCGTGGAGGCGTTCGATCGCTCGTACGCGACGGGCAGCGCTGTCCGAGGGCGTCATCGCCCTCGAAGCTTAGGCACCGACCGCGTGCAGGAGGGCGGCCGTGCCGCCCGCCGCGGCCGCCACGAGCAGGAGCGGGACCTTTCGCCAGATCAACACCGCGGCGACGACCAGGGCGGGCGCGCGCCCGTCGAGCACGAGCGCCTTCCCGTCCCCGAACGTCTGCACCGCGATCAGCCCCGCGATCACCGGCACCACGAGCACCTCGAGCCGCGCGGTCATCGCGCCACCGTCCGGTGCCCGGCTCGCCGCTACGGCCCCGGCCGCCTTGAGCGCGTACGCCGCCCCGCACAGAGCGAGCACCGCCGCCCAGCTCACGCGCGCCGCCTCAGCACCAGCGGTAAGGCGGCGAGGGCGGACGCCATCACCGGCACACCCGCGGGTGCCGCGGGCAGCAAGACCAACGCGATCGCCGCGCCCGCCAGCGCCGCCGCCAACACTTGGCGCGAGCGCACCTGCGGCACCAGCAGCGCCAAGAACACGGCGGGGAAGATCGCGTCGAGCCCGTACGCCTCGGGCGCCCCGACCACGTCACCGGCGAGCGCGCCCGCCAGTGTCCCGACGTTCCAGCACGCGAAGATCGCGAGCGCCGTGAGCAAGAACCCGCGCCGTCGCTCGGCGGGCTCGCGTTGGGCATGCGCCATCGCCGTCGACTCGTCGATGACCAGGTGTGCGTCCAGCGCCCGCCGCCAGCCCGCGCGGCGCAGGACGGCGCCGAGCGAGAGTGCGTAGATGCCGTTGCGCGCGGCCAGCAGCACGGCCGGCGGCAGCGCGGCGGCCGCGCTCCCGCCCGCGCCGATCACGGACACGAACATGATCTGCGAAGCGCCCGTGAAGCACACGAGCGACATCACGCACGTCTGCGCCACGCTGAAACCCGCCGCCACCGACAGCACGCCGAACGACACGGCGTACACGCCGGTCGCGAGGCCGATGGAGAGCGAGTCACGGGTGAGTCGATCCAGCACGAGTGACATTCTCGCGCGCTTCGGTGACGCACGATGGCGAATATGGCCACGTCAGCCCTTGGTATGGCAAGATCAACGCGTGGATCGCGTCGATCGCGCAATTCTCGACCACCTGGCGAAGGACTCCAGCCTCGCGAACGTCGACCTCGCCGACCGCGTGAGCCTCTCGCCCTCGGCCTGCCTGCGGCGCGTGCGCGCGCTCGAGAAGGCCGGAACCATTCGCGGCTACCGCGCCGACATCGACCCCGCCGCGCTCGGCAAGGGCTTCGAGGTGGAGGTGATGGTCGAGCTCACGCACAAGGACCGCGCGACGGTCGAGACGATCGAGGCGCGGATCGCGGACATGGACGAGGTGGTGCAGTGCCGGCGCCTGTTCGGCGTCCCCGACTACCTGATGCGGGTCGCGGTCGCGGACGTCGAGGCCTACGAGGCGTTCTACATGGCGAAGCTGGCCGAGCTGCCCGGCATCGGCCGCGTCACGTCTCAGTTCACGATGAAGCTGGTCAAGGGCTGAGTGCGGCGGTGACGTCGCGGTGGACGAGCACCACGCCGGGCTCGTCCTGCATCACCTGCAGGTAGCGGCGTCCGAACGACCCCTCGGGGTCGGGCTCGACGAGCAACGCCCGGATGCGCTCGACCGCGGCCTCCGCGGCGGGCTCGTCGTCATCCGAGATCGCGGCGTCGAGTGCGGCGATCGGTTCGAACAGCTCGTTGATCCAGCTGAAGCGCAGGTCCTGGGTTGCGGCCTGCAGTAGCTCGCCGGGGCTCATCCGGCCGTTGATGCGTTCAACCTGGCGGCGCTGCGTCTCGAGCAGCTGGCGGTGGAGCTCCAAGAGGGAGCGGCGAAGATCGGCGTTCACAACGACCTAGGGTCGCAGGCCGCGCAGGACCACGTCGACGTGACGGTCGGTCAGCGCGGAAGCGACCATGCGCAGCGTCAACAGCAGGTCGAAGGCGTCGAAGTCCTTCCGCAACTCCCCGTCGGCGTGCGCACGTTCGACGATCGGCTCCACGATCGCCAGCGCCGGTTCGCGCAGGCGTGAGAGCGCGCCGGCGACCGCCGGGTCCCGCCGCAGCGCGTCGACCAGGCCGTGGTGCGCACGCTGCTGGCGCGCCGCCTCATGGATGAACGTGGCGAGCACGTCGTCGCTGTCCAGCGCCGCGTCGCGAGCCCGTGCGAGCGGTTCGAGCAGCTCGTCCAGCAGGGCCGCGACGAGGTCGTCCTTGGTCGGGAAGTGGCGGTAGAGCGTGGCCACGTTCAACCCCGCGTCGGCCGCGATGTGGTTGACGCTCGCGCCCAGACCCTCCTCCCGGAAGGCCACGGCGGCAGCTTCGAGCAGCCGCTCGCGGTTGCGGGCGGCGTCGCGACGCCGTGGGGATGTATCCGAAGTTGACACTGCGTTTCCCTGCTACCTTACCGCGGTCGCCAGAAACGCAGTACCGACTTCGCAACTGAGGGTCAGATGAACGAAGACCGCCAATCACCGAATCGCACACTCGCCATCCTCGGCGTCGGCACGCTCGGCTTCGTGCTCGCTCAGACGACGGTCATCCCGGCGCTGGGCGAGATGCAGAAGGAGCTCGGCGCGTCCGCCAGCGGGATCGCCTGGATGGTCACGGCGTACCTGCTGGTCGCTTCGATCGCGACCCCGATCTTCGGCAAGCTCGGCGACATGTTCGGCAAGGAGCGCCTGCTGGCCGTCTCGCTGGCGGCGTTCGCGGTCGGCTCGGTGGTCTGCGCCCTCTCGGACTCGCTCGGGCTGATGATCGTCGGCCGCGGTCTCCAGGGCCTGGGCGGCGGCGTGTTCCCCCTGAGCTTCGGGATCATCCGCGACGAGTTCCCGGCCAACAAGGTGCCGACCGGCATCGCCCTCCTCGGCGCGATCTCCGCGATCGGCTCCGGCGTCGGCCTCCCGCTCGGCGGTGTGCTCACCGACGGCCCGGGCTACCACTGGATCTTCTGGGTCGCCGCGATCATGGGCGTCCTCGCCACGATCACGACGATCAAGTTCGTCCCTGAATCGCCCATCCGCACGCCCGGCCGCGTGGACTTCGTCGGCGCCGGCATCCTCGCCGTCGGCCTCACCGCGCTGCTGGTCGCGATCTCACGCGGCGCCAGCTGGGGTTGGGGCTCGCCGGAGACCATCGGCCTGATCGCCGCCGGCCTGATCGTGCTCATCTTGTTCGGCGTCTTCGAGGCGCGGCACAAGGCGCCGCTGGTGAACATGAAGACGCTGGCCCGGCGCCCCGTGCTCACCACGAACATCTCGACGCTGCTGATCGGCTCGGCGATGATCGCGACGTTCGTGCTCGTGCCCCAGCTGGCTCAGCTGCCCGACGGCGGCGAGGGCGCGGGCTTCGGCCTGAGCGCCACGCAGGCCGGCCTGCTGCTCGCGCCGGGCAGCCTCCTCTCGCTGCTGATCGCCCCGTTCGTGGGCAAGGCGGGCGAGCGGTTCGGCTCCAAGCCGCCGTTCTTGGTCGGCTGCCTGATCGTCGGCGGCGCGCTGCTGGGCATGGCCTTCGCGCACGGCTCGCCCGCGATCGTGATCGTCTGGTGCGCCCTGCTGTTCGCCGGTGTCGGCATGGCCTTCGCGTCGATCCCGAACCTGATCGTGAACGCCGTCGACTCGAAGGAGACCGGCGAGGCCACGGGCGTGAACACGATCATCCGCAACATCGGCTCGGCCATCGGCGCGCAGGTCGCGGGCGTGATCATCGCCTCGCACGTGATCGCCACGGGCGTCGCGGACTCGGGCTTCACGCTCGCGTTCGTGCTCAGCGCGGTCGGCGCGCTGGTCGCCGCGGCGTCGGTCTTGCTCATTCCCGGGCGCACGCGCGCGGCCGCACTACCCTCGGCCGCATGAGCGAACTGGACCAGTACGCAGAAGTCGAGACGGGCGAGGCGTTCACACTGCAGAACCCGCGCCTGCTGAAGATCGAGCTGTCGGCGACGAACGTGATGGCGCGCAACGGGTCGATGGTCGCCTACCAGGGCGACGTGCACTTCGAGCACAAGGGCGGTGGACTCGGGCGGCTGCTCAAGAAAGCCGCCACCGGTGAGAGCCTCCGCCTCATGGAGGCCACGGGCTCGGGCGAGTTGTTCCTCGCCAAGGACGCGATGCTCGTCCACGTGCTGAGCCTCAAGAACGATTCGCTGACCGTCAGCGGCGAGAACATCCTCGCCTTCGAGGCCGGGATCGAGTGGGACATCACGAAGATCAAGGGCGGCGCTTCCGGCGTGCTCGCCGGTGGCCTGTTCAACGTCCAGATGCGCGGCACCGGACTGGTGGCGCTCGTCTCCGACGGTGAGCCGCTCCGGCTCAACGTCGCCGAGGCGCCGACGTTCGTGGACCCGCAGGCGGCGATCGCCTGGTCCAGCGGCGTACGGTCGGACCTCAAGACCGACGTCCAGGCCAAGTCGCTGATCGGCATGGGCTCGGGCGAGAGCGTCCAGCTGGCGATGTCCGGGGAGGGCTGGGTGCTCGTCCAGCCCTCCGAGGGACGTCAGGTCGTCGCGGCGCGCTAAAGGAGCTTCTTCGCCTCGTTCAGGGCGACGATCACGGTGCACGTGCCGAGCAGCAGCACGGACGCCACGAGGATCACGCGCCGGTAGCCGCCGAGCTGGATCGCATCCGGCAGGTAGCGCCGGTTCGTGATCAGCAGCAGGATCGTGTAGACGGTCATGATCGCGCCGCCCATGACGGTCGAGATCGTGAGCAGCACGAGCGGCTGGTCGAACCCGAACAGCAGGATCGCGGAACCGAAGACGATCATCGTCCACACGATCGTGAAGTACATGCGCGACTCGGACCACTTGGACTCGCGCGTATGGAGGACGTCGGCGACGAGGCGCGAGACGTAGTCCACGATGCCCAGGGCGGCGGCGAACAGCGAGATCGCGCCGACGGCCAGGAACATCGTCCCGAACCAGTTCCCGACGGCGCCGTCGAGCACTGAGGCCTCGAGCGAGATGAAGTCGAAGCCGCTGGACTCGGGCAGGTCCGGGTTCTGGAACACGGTCGAGTACGCGAGCAGCGAGAAGACGCAGATCGTGACCGTGGCAATGCACGCGAAGGACACGAACTGCTCGACGTTCGCGGTCTTCCACCACACCTTCCAACGGGCCATGTTCGCCTCGTCGGTGGGGAAGGAGAGGCGCTCGGCGTCCGGCGCGGCTTCCTCCTGGCCGGTGATGGGGGAGACGATCCGCGGGACGTACTTGCCCATCCCGAAGCCCTTGTCGCGAATCCAGTTGCTCTGCACGAGGTTGTTCGCGCCGCCCGCGCCGGCTGCCGCCAGCGCGCCGACCAGGATCGCCAGCTGGATCTCGCCCGGGAAGCTGCCGAAGCTCGTGACGACCGCGGTGGAGTCCTCCCACGCGGTCGCCTTGATCGCCGCGAAGACCGCGATGACCATGAACACCAGGATCGCGCCGACCTTGATGAACTGCAGCTTCTCGACCGTGTTGTAGACCACCGGCGAAGCGGTCAGGATGACGCCGATCGTGAACAGGATCCCGATCGCGATCAGGTTCGGGTCGCCGCCGCCGACCGCGAACGTGAACACGGTCGCGGCGGAGGTCGCCCAGCCGGGCCACATCGTCGCGAGGATCGCGCCGGCGGCGAGGATGCCGCCCCACGGCCGCCACATCCGCTTGAACCCACCGATCGCGGTCTCACCCGTCGCGAGCGTGTAGCGCTCAATCTCCATGTTGATGAAGAACTGCACGGCGACGCCGATGACCGCCGCCCACAGGAACACGAGCCCGGCCTGCGACGCGATGTACGGGAACAGGATGTACTCGCCGCTGGCCACGCCGACGCCGACGAGGATCACGCTCGGGCCGAGCAGCTTGCGCAGCGGCGGCGCGTCCGGCAGCTGGCGCTCCTCCGAACGCCCTTCTGCCCGGGCGAACCGCCCCGTCTTGACTGGCTCTCGCTCCAGCACCTTCTCCATGGTCTCTCCTCCTAGGTGACAGGTTCCGCCACACCGCCGCGCTGGGCGGCCATGCGGACAGGTGAATTCAGGGCGCCGTAGCCGCGGTAACCGCCACGGCGTTCGAGCACCTCGAAGAACACGCGCCCGCCGAGACGGGCCGTGTAGAAGTGCAGGAGCTCTCCCTCGGGGGTGCGGTCATAGAGCACCCCGAGCTCCCGCAGCGGCGCGGTGTCGATCTCGAGCCGCGCCTCCAGGTCGTCGTAGTAGTTCTCGGGCACGGCGAGCAGCGGGACGCCGCGCTCGCGCATGGCGCGCGCCGTGGCGAGGGCGTCGGCGCACGAGAAGGCGACGTGCTGGAGCTCGGTGCGGTCCCGCGTGCTCGCGAGCGCCGGCACGTTGAGCACGACGCGTACGTCGCCGGAGGCGTACGCGCGGCTGCGGACGAGCCCGTCGGGCGCGGCGAACTCGGCGGCGTCGCTCGGCTGCAGGTCCAAGACGCTGCGGTAGAACAGGCCCGCCTCGTCGAAGGCCTCGAACGGCTGGGCGAGCGTGATGTGGTCGATGCGCTCGATCGGCACGCCTTCGCCGCCGCCCTCGCCGGTGGGCAGGAAGTCGTTGATCCAGTCCGGGCCGCAGAAGAAGACCGCGGTGCCGTCGGGCGCGGCGACCGCCGTCAGGTCGGCCTCGCCCGTGCCGCGGCGGCGCTCGACCCGGTGCGCGAGCAGCGCCTCGGCGCGCGCGGCGGAAGCATCCGGGTCCGCGGAGGCCACGGCGATCGCGACGACCTCCGGATCGCTGCCCTCGTGGTTGAGCACCACGCGGATGTCACCGTGCTCGAACAGCTGCACCGGCTTGGTGCGGTGCGGGCCGACGTGGGCGAACCCCATCGCGCGCAGCAGGTCCTCGGTCTCGGGCGAGTCCACGGCAAGCTCCACGAACGCGAAGCCGTCGAGCTTCGCCGGTTCCGGGAGCGCGTCTTGCAGCACGATCAGGGACCGCATGGCGTCGACCGCCGTCCGGCACGGGTCGGCCTGGCGGAAGACGTCGTTGAACACCTCGAGCGAGAGTGGGCCGCTGTAGCCGGTGGCCAGCACGCGCTGCACGAAGCCGGCGACGTCGAGCGCGCCCTGGCCCGGGAAGCAGCGGTAATGGCGGCTCCACTGCAGGACGTCCATCCGCAGGTAGGGCGCGTCCGCGAGCTGTAGGAAGAAGATCTTCTCGCCGGGGATCGCGTCGATCGTGTCCAGCGAGGTGCCGCGGCTGAGGATGTGGAACGAGTCCAGGCAGGTGCCGAGCGCGGGGTGGTCGGCTTGCTCGACGATCCGCCACGCGTGGTCGTACTCGCTCACGTGCCGGCCCCAGGCGAGCGCCTCGTACGCGATCTTGAGCCCGCGCGCGTGAGCGCGGGAGGCGAGCTCGTGGAGCTGCGCGGCGGCGAGCGCGTCGTCGTCGATCGCGTGCGGCGAGACGTTCGAGCACACGAGCATGGTCGGTGCGCCGAGCGCCTCCATCACGTCGAACTTGGCCTCGGCGCGGCGGAAGTCCGGCTCCGGCATCGCCTCGAAGTCCCGGAACGGCTGGTAGAGGTCGATGCTCAGCCCGAGATCCTCGGCGAGCCCGCGCACCTGGGACGGCGACAGCGGCGAATTGATCAGGTCGGCCTCGAACAGCTCGATCCCGTCGAAGCCCGCGGACGACGCCGCGTCGAGCTTCTCGTCGAGCGTGCCGCTCAGGCAGACCGTGGCGATCGAGCGCTTCATCGTGCACCCACGGGTTGCACCAAGGTGGCGAAATGTCGCAGCATCCGCTCACGGTTGGGCGTGACGCCGGTGAACAGCTCGAGGGAACCCGCGGCCTGCATGACCGCCATCCCGCCGCCGTCCAGCGTGCGGCACCCGAGCTCCCGCGCGCGCTTGACCAGCTCGGTCTCCAGCGGGCGATACACGACCTCGGCCACCCACAGGTCGGGACGCAGCAGCGCCTCGGGCAGCGGCAGCCCGGGGTGCGCGGCCATGCCGGTGGGTGTGGCGTGGATCAGGCCGTCGGCGTCGAGCAGGTGATCCAGCGCGCCGGTCCGGGCACCGAGGCGGTGCGCGAGCGCCGCCGCGCGGGTGGAGTCCACGTCGACGATCACCAGGTCCTGCGCGCCCAGCCGCAACGCCGCGTGCGCCACGGCCGATCCCGCACCGCCCGCGCCGAGCACCACGACCTTGCCGAGCGGCGCGTCGCGCAACCCGCGCCGGAAGCTCTCCGCGAACCCGCTCGCGTCCGTGTTGTGCCCGATCGCGCGGCCGCTGGAGAACACCACGGTGTTCACGGCGTCGAGCGCAGCGGCCTCGGGGGAGAGGTCGTCGAGCAGCGCGACCACGTCCTGCTTGCACGGGTGCGTGACGTTCACGCCGCTGAACCCGGCGGCACGCGCCTGCTCGAGCAGGTCGGGCAGCGCGTGGCCCTCGATCTCCAGCAGCCGGTACTCGTAGCTGAGCCCGAGCGCGGCGGCCTCGGCCTCGTGCAGCGCGGGGCTCAGCGAAGCGTCGATCCCGGCCCCGATGAGGCCGACGGTATGTACTCTCTCTCCCATAATGTACGAACTAGTACGTTACATGCCCATTCCGCGATCTGTCAAACGCACCTAGACTTCGCAGCGATGGCACGAGCCGCCACGCCGCCCGAACGCTCGCGGGACCGGGACCGGACGCAGAGCGAGATCCTCGACGTCGCCACGAAGGAGTTCGCCGAGCACGGCTACTCCGGCGCGCGCGTGGACGAGATCGCGGAGCGCACGCGGACGACGAAGCGGATGCTCTACTACTACTTCGGCTCCAAGGAAGGCCTGTTCGTGGCCGTGCTGGAGCGCGCCTACGCGGCCATCCGCGAAGCCGAGCGCGAGGTCGACGTCGAGCACCTGGACCCGGTCGCGGCCATCCGCGCCCTCGCCGAGCTGACGTTCGACCACCACGAGGCGCACCCGGACTTCATCCGGCTCGTGAGCATCGAGAACATCCACCGCGGCGAGCACATGGGGGAGTCGCTGCAGGCCATCAACGCGCCCGCGGTGGAGCGGATCGAGCGCATCCTGGCGGCAGGGCGCGAGGCCGGGGTGTTCCGGCGCGACGTCGACGCCGTCGACCTGCACATGCTGATCAGCTCCTACTGCGTGTTCCGCGTCGCGAACCGGCACACGTGGCAGGCGCTGTTCAACCGCGACCTGCTCGAAGCGGGGCGCCGCGAGCGCTATCGCACGATGCTCGGGGATGTCGTCGTCGAGTACCTCACGGGGTAGGTTCGAGCCATGAAGAGCGAGCAGCAGAAGGGTCTGACCGCGCTGGGCGGCATCCTCGCGATCGCCGCGGGCTTCTTCGTGGCCAAGCGCCGCCGCCTGCGTGAGCGCTGACGCGCAGACGCGTGCGTTCCTCGAGCGCGTGGGACGCGCGCCGTCGCCGCGCACGGTGCCGATCGAGGACTTGCGCGCGGCCACCGAGGACGTGGCGCGGCGATTCGGCCTCCCGCCCGAGCCGGTGGCGAGCGTGCGCGAGGTCGAGCACGGCCGCCTGTACGAGCCCGAGAACGCGCGCGGGATCGTCGTCTACGCGCACGGCGGCGCGTTCGTACGCGGGAGCGTGGACTCGCACGACGGCTTGACGCGCGCGCTGGCCAACGGGTCGGGGTGCGCGGTGCTGAGCGTGGATTACCGGCTTGCGCCCGAGCACCCGTTCCCGGCCGCGTTCCACGATTTCGGGCGAGCGCTCAACTGGGCGGTCCGGCAGCACGCGCACGTCGTCATCGCGGGCGACTCCGCCGGCGGCAACCTCGCGGCGGCGTGGGCACGGGCCGCGTCATTTCAGGCGTTGATCCAGCCCGTGCTCGACCTACACGCGACGTCGCCCTCGATCGACCTCCTGGGCGACGAGTACGGACTCCCGCGCGATTACATCGAGTGGAGCAACGAGCTCTACGGCGCCGACCCCGACGACCCGCGCGCGTCGCCGCTGCTGCGGCCCGCGCGTACGCCCGGCTTCGTCGTGACCGGCGAGTACGACCCGTTCCGCGACGAGGGCCAGGCCTACGCGGCGGCCGCGGGCGTCGAGCACGTGCGCTACGCCGGTTTGATCCATCATGCGGTGCTGGTCCCGCGGGCGATCGCCCGCGGGGAGCAGGTGATCCGCGACGCCGCGAGGCGCATAGGGGAGAGTGCATGAGCAGCGAAGCGTTCGTCGTCGAGGCCGGAACGGGCAGCGCGCAGTTGCTGCTGGGCGAGGTGTTCCGCACGCTGGTCAGCGGCGAGGACTCCGACGGTGCGCTCGGGTTCGTGACCATGGTCGGGCCGGCCGGTCGCCCGATCCCGATGCACAAGCACGGCGAGGCGCACGACGTGTTCTTCTGCGAACGCGGCGCCATCCAGGTGTGGTTCGACGGCGAGAGCCGCGTGCTCTACCCGGGTGACATGGCCAGCGTCCCGCCCGGCACGCTGCACGCCTACCGGCTCCTGCGCCCGTACTCGCGCTCGGTCGGGCCGATCACCCCTGGCGGCTGGGAGCGGTTCTTCGCGTTCGTGGGCACGCCGTACGACGGTCCCGCGTTCCCGCCCGAGGACCACTCGCCGCCGCCGTTCGCCAAGTTCGGCGCCGCCGAGCAGCAGTTCGACACCAGCTACGACCGCGAGGCGCCCTACCCGGACGCGACCGACGGGCCCGACGACACGCTCCCGGGCGCGCCGACGCCGTACGTGCTCAAAGCGGGTGTGGGGGAGCGCTACGTGCACGACGGGTTCGTGATCCGGCCGCTGATCGGCGCGGCCGAGTCAGGCGACGCGTTCTCGCTCGACGAGCTGGAAGGGCCGCGCGGCGCGCAGCTCAACGCCCGGCACGGCGTGCTGTATGTGCTCGACGGGGCGCTCACCGTCGCGGGACTCACCGCGGGCGCGGGTGACTGCGTGTGGCTGCCCGAGGGCGAGCACGCGCTCGAGGTGACCGGCGCGCAGGCGCGCTGGCTGGCGACGCACGCCCCCGCGGTCACGGAGTCGCGCGGCGACGCGTGGCCGCACGCCGTGTTCCCCGCGCCACGCTGAGTGCAGTTCGTCACGGACGCGCCGATGACATGGGGTGATGGAACCCCGCTTGATCGAGCACCGGCCGACGTGGCTGTGCCCCGATGCCGCCTCCCGAGAGCGGTTGCTCGACATGGACGAGCGGCTGCGGCGTCCGCGTGTCGGGACGCTCGGGCTGCTCGGCGTCGGCGTCGCTGCCGCGATCCCGTACCTCGGGTGGGGGCCGCTCGGGCTGCTGGGCTGCGCGATCCTCGCGCTGGTGGCGGCGAGCCGGCTTGCCCGGCGCGTGTCCGTGCCGGAGTACGGGCTCGCCATCTCGTGGTCGTTCACGCAGATCCTCATCGCGGTCTCGGTGGGCCTGACCGGCGGGCCTGAGAGCTACGTCCTGAGCTGGCTCGTGGTCCCGCTCGTGACGTTGCCGGCGCGCTTCGGATCACACGGCGTCGCGGCCGGCGTGGCCTTCACCGCGCTGCTGGTCGCCGCCGTCGGCTTCGGCGTCCCGGCGACGCATCCGCTCCCGGAGTCCTACGCGACCGGCGCGACGTTGCTGATGCTGGTCGGCGTCGCGATCCTGTCCAGCGCGCTCATGCGTTCGGATCTCGAGCACCGCACCGAAGCGGTGGTCGACGACCTGACCGGCATGCTCAACCGGCGCGCGCTCGAGCAGCGCCTGGAGGAGCTGGAGGCGCAGGCCGCGATCAGCGGCCAGTCGATCGCGGCCATCGCGGCGGACATCGACCACTTCAAGCGCGTCAACGACGAGCACGGTCACGCCCGCGGCGACGCCGTGCTCGTCGAGGTCGCGAACCGGTTGCGCTCACGGCTGCGCGCGTTCGACCTTGCCTACCGCGTCGGCGGCGAGGAGTTCCTCGTGCTGCTGCCCGGAGCGGGCGTCGACGAAGCCCACACGCTCGCCGATGCGTTGCGTGAAGCGGTCGTCTCAGACTCGTTCGACGGGCTGCCCGTGACCGTGTCCTTCGGGGTCGCGGCCACCGGCGGCGGCCCATTCGACGGCGAGGCGCTGCTGGCCGAGGCCGATGCCGCGCTCTACGTCGCGAAGGCGCGCGGGCGCGACCGCGTCGTCGTGGCTTAGCTCCGGGGAGCGCGCGGGGCGAACCAGTGGCGGTGCAGGGCGAGCGCGCGGAAGCCGAACACGGCGACGGCGATGACGGCGCCGAGCGCCGGCTCGTACGCGTCGAGCTCCCACGCGACCGCGATGGCGGTCGCGCCCGTCATCGCCGGGATGGCGTAGAGCTCTGAGCGGGGACGGACGAGCTCGGGCGTCTCGCGCGCGATCACGTCGCGCAGCACGCCGCCACCGACCGCGGAGGTGACGCCGAGCAGCACCGCGGCGATCGGGGCGAGGCCGTAGTCCAGCGCCTTGACCGTGCCGGAGACACAGAACAGCGCGAGGCCCGCGGCGTCGAAGATCAGCAGCGTGCGGGTGATCCGCTTGAGCTCGGGGTGGGCGACGAACGTGACGGCGGCGGACGCCAGCGCGACGGCGAGGTACTCCCAGCGATCGAACGCGAGCGGTGGGGTGTCGCCGAGGATGAGGTCGCGCAGGATTCCGCCGCCGAGGGCGGTGGCCACCGCGAGGATGGCGATTCCCACGATGTCGAAATCGCGTTGGATCGCCATCAACGCGCCCGAGATGCCGAACGTGAAGACGCCGATCAGGTCGAGCGCGAGGTGCACGCGGTGATGATGGCGGAAGCTCAGCCGGCGACGGAGCGCGCGGCCGTGTCGATGAAGTCGGCGACCGCCTCGGGCTGGGACACGGTCACCGCGTGGGAGGCGTCGATCTCGATCGTGGTCGAGCCCGCGCGCTCGGCCATGAAGCGCATCGAATCCGCCGGGATCGCCAGGTCTCCGAGCGTGACCATCGTCCAGCTCGGGATCGTCTTCCAGGCCGCCTTGGTGGCGCGGTCCTCGAGCGCGTTGGCGGCGATCGGGCGCTGGGTGGCCGCCATCAACTTGGCCACGTCCGGCGCGACATCCCCGGCGAAGATCTCGTTGAAGCGGTCCTGCTGGATGTACAGGTCCGTGCCGCCGGGGAACGGGACCGCGTCGAGCACGGAGCCCAGCTGCGCCCCCGGGAACTTGGCCGCCAGCTCGCCGGTGCTCTCGCCGACGTCCAGGTTGAAACTGGCGATGTAGACGAGCGCGGCCACGTTGGCAGCGCCGTCCGCGGCTTCGGTCATCACCGAGCCGCCATAGGAATGGCCCGCGATCACGACCGGGCCGGGGAGCGAGTCGACAACGCTGCGGACGTACGCGGCGTCGGGCTGGAGGCCGCGGAGCGGGTTCGCGACACCCCGGCGCATCTCGACGCGATGCGCGAGGCCAATGCGCGCTTCCGTCAAGCGGTCGAGAACGGCGATCTGGACGCGGCGCTGCGGGCGGACGACGATCTGCACGGCGTGCCGGTCGCCGTCGCCGCGAACCGGGCGCTGAGCGCCGTGCTCGACCAGTTCACCCCCGTGCTGCGCCGGGCCGAGCGGCTGCGCTTCTCGACATCGCACAGGCGCGAGTCAGTCGGGCGTCACGAAGCGCTGATCCGGCTGTGCGCGGACGGCGACGTCGCCGGGGCGGCCGCCGTAGCCTTCGACACGTTTCATAGTCTTCCGATCACGGAGTCGTGACGAAGGGAGCCAACGCATGTTCGCGAGCATGAGGCGCTATCGGATGTCCGCCGAATCGGCGTCGGAGTTCATGCGGCGCGTCGACGAGTCGTTCGCCGACCAGATCGCCGCTCAGCCGGGGTTCGTGTCCTACGTGCTGATCGACTGCGGGGAGGGCGACCTCTTCACGCTTAGCCTCTTCGCCGAGGCCGCACAGGCCGAGGCGTCACGCGCGCTGGCGCAGCGCTGGACCCAGACCGAGCTGGTCGACATCGAGCACACGCGCTTCGACGCGATCCACGGGGAGAGCGCGGTGAGCCGCGCCGCGGAGGGGATGCTCGATCCGGTGCGTCACGGCGGCCGGCGCAAGAGCGTCAGCATCCGGCTCTACCACGTCCGTCGCGGCTCGGTGGCGCAGCTCCTGCAGACCGTCGACCAGGGCTTCGCCGATCGCCTGCAGTCGATGGAGGGCTTCGAGGCCTCGCACGTGCTCGACTGCGAGAACGGCGAGGTGCTGTGGATCACGGTGCTGCGTGACGACCAGACGGCGGAAGTGTCCGAGGAGCGCGCGATCGAGTTCGTGCGCGACGAGCTCCGGGAGTTCCGGCTCGAGCGCGAGGTCGCGATCCGCGGTGAGATCGCCGTCAGCCGCGCGAGCGCCGAGCTGCTCGAGCCCGCGCACGCCTAGCCGCGCGGGAAGGTGCCGAGCTCGGCGACGTCGTAGCCGCCGGGATAGAAGTTGAACTCCCGCATCTCGTGCACATAGCGCGGGTCCTTGCGGGCCGGGAGGCGGCGCTCGATCGCGGCGCGGACGCGCAGGCCACCGGCCGTGGCCGCGCGCGTGAAGCGGCCGGGCGCGGGATACCGGAACGCCTCGCGCAGCGGGTCGTCCAGCAGCGCGAGCGTGACCTGGCGCAGCAGCGGGCGGACCGGGCGCGGGTAGAAGTCCGCGAGCAGCTTGAGCGTGGCGTCGGAGACCGCGCGGCCACCGGGAGAGAATGCGAAGTGTTCGCGCTCATAGGCGTC
This sequence comes from Solirubrobacter taibaiensis, assembly GCA_027587225.1. GTDB lineage: Bacteria > Actinomycetota > Thermoleophilia > Solirubrobacterales > Solirubrobacteraceae > Solirubrobacter > Solirubrobacter taibaiensis. The sequence goes on along the minus strand of JAPDDQ010000055.1, from coordinate 26,312 downwards.
GAGGAGCGCGGCGAACTCCGTGTAGGTCTCCGGGATGGCCTTGATGTTCATGTGCCGCCCGAGCTCGCGGTAGTAGTTCGTGCTCGCGACGCGTTCGGCTTCCGTGAGCGGCCGCCAGCCGTAGGCGTCCAGCCAGCGCATCGGGATCACGACGAACGTGGACAGCACGTAGCGCATGTCCTCGTTGGAGATGCCGTACGCGCCGTGCATCTGGTTCATGCGGCGGATGCCCGTGCGGCCGGCGGCGTGCCCGAAGCCGTGCTCGATCACGGCCGCGAGGATCAGTCCCGTATCCGCGTAGCGCTTGTGGGTGCGACGCTCGAACTCACCCGTGCGCGAGAGCAGCTCACCGATGCTCGGCACCGCGTACGTGCGGTAGAGCGCGAGGCCCAGCGCTTGCGTGAGGTCCCACGGGAACTCGTGGCCGGCCGTGATCCGGTAGATCTCGGCGTAGTCGGTGTGCGGGTCCAGCTCCGCGATGCGGCGCTGCCAGTGGTCGCGCTTCACGCAGGGTCGATGACTTCGATCGTCACGCGCACGCGTGGGAGCTCGAAGCGCTCGGACGGCGAGCGGCCGTCGTCGAGGGCTTCCGCGGCGCCCGCCTCGAACGTCTCGCGGATCTTCACGCCGAGGTCGTCGCGGAAGCTGTCGCCGGAGCCGATCACGATCCGCTCGCCGGCGTACACGCCCCACGCACCGGTGGTCTCGATCACCTGCAGCTGACCCTCGATCTGGAGAATCGGTGCGCGCGCCATGGCCGTGATCGTCGCATGCGGAGCGCTGTCGCGGGGATTTTTCGTGAGCCGGAACTGGGCACGCGGGCGTACCGCACGTGTGACCCTCGAACTCGCGAACCTCGCCGTCGCCGCATTCCTCGCTGGGCTGATCTGGACGATCCAGCTCGTGGGCTATCCGCTGTTCGCGAGCGTCGGGGCACCCGAGTGGGCGCGCTACGGCGCCGAGCACCGGCGACGGATCACGTGGATCGCGGCGCCGCTGATGCTCGCGAACGTGGGGCTTGCCGTGGCCCTCCTCCTCGACCGCGTCGACCCGCTCCGTGGGTTGAACGCCGGGCTGGCGGTCGGGACCTTCGCCGCGACCGCGGCGATCTTCGCTCCGCTGCACGGCCGGCTCGAGACGGAGGCCGACCCGCGGCTCCTGCGCCGGCTCGTGCGGGCCAACTGGGGGCGCACCGCGGCGTGGACGGCACAGGTCGCCGTCGCCCTCGCCGTCGTCTAGGAACGTGCGCGGACGTGCACGCGCAGGCCGGTCGGCTGCATCGTGAACCCGAAGCGCTCGCGCACCGGCGGCGCCGCGGGGTCGAGCGTGATCTCGAAGTGGCGGGTGAGCATGGCCAGCGCGGTGCGTGCCTCGAGCAGGGCGAGGTTGCGGCCGGGGCAGAATCGCGCGCCTGCACCGAAGGTCAGGAAGCGCTTCTGGTCGCGCTCGCGCTCGGGGTCGAACGTGGCGGCGCCGTGCGCGCCGGCGTAGCGCGTGAGTGCGATCACGCGGGTGCCGCGCGGCAGGTCGACGCCGGCCACCGTGACGTCTTCGAGCGGCTCGACGAAGATCAGCGGGGCGACCGACTTCAGCCGCATCGTCTCGCGCAGCACCGCGTCGCCGTACTCGAACGTGGTCTCGGGATCTTCGATCACGGGCGCGGCCGCCGCCAGGCGGCGCTGCAACGCCGGGTCCCTCGCGATGAAGTAGCTCGCCCACGACAGCGAGTGCGCGGTCGTGTCCTCGCCGGCGAGCAGCATCTGGAACGTGTTGCCGAACACCTCCTCGTCGCTGTAGCGCCCCTCGCGCTGCGCCGCGAGCATGCTCTCGAGGAAGTTCTCGGGCTGGGCGTAGAGCTCCGGGCGCCGCTCCATCCGCGCGCGCGCCGCGGCGATGAACCCTTCCACCGCGCGGCGGACCTCGACGAGCGAGCGCTCGGCGGCGCGGTCGGCCGGTGGCTTGACGTAGCGCCAGTACGGAAACGGCGCGTTGATGCGGCGGCTGAGCATCGGGAACACGCGCTCGATGTGGCCTTGGAGCTCGCTCTCGTGCTCGACGGTGTTCAGGTCCTGCCCGAACGCGAGCGCCGACGCCACGTCGGTGGTGAAGGCCATGTACGCGCGCTGGAGCTCGAACGACTCGCCGGACCTGGCCGCCGCGTCGAGCCGGCCGCGCAGCCGCTCCGTCGCGACGCGGATGACGTCGAAGTAGCGGTGCAGGTGGTTCGTGTTGAGCGCCATCACCGCGAGCCGGCGCTGCGTGCGCCACTCTCCGCCCTCGGCCGAGAACACGCCGTGGATGCCCACCTCGCGGAACACGTCCTCGACCTCGCGCCAGCGCCGGTAGCCCTCTGGCCGCTCGCGCAGGATCTCGTTGATCGCGTCCGGCTCGGCGAAGGCGACCACGGGCATCGGGCCGATCGCGAAGCGGAACACCGGCCCGTGGCGGCGCGCCCAGTGCTCGAGCGTGAGGTGCAGGCGCGTGTTACGCAGCTGCAGCGCGTTCCCCGCCCCGGGCACCCCGCGCGGCCCCGGAAGGTCACTGATCGCGCGGCGGGTGGGGCGCTGCAGCACGGCCGTCACGTCGCACAACGTCCCACGGCGCCCCGCCCCGGTCAACCACTAATCTCGCCCGCCATGCGAGCCACCGGAACCTTCCGCGTCGAGTCATTCAAGGCCGTGGCGCTCGACTCGCCGATCGAGACCGCCCTGCCCGTCGGCGTCGCGACGATGGCCAAGGCCTACGAAGGCGAGGTCAGCGGCCGCTCCGCGACGATCTTCACCTCCGCGTTCGACCAGGCCCGCGGGGTCGGCACGTACGTCGCGATGGAGTCGTTCGAAGGGTCACTCGACGGACATGCCGGCGCGTTCAACTTCACGCACACGGCGAGCACCAGCGGGGCCGACCGGGCGCACGAGCACTTCTTGATCGTCCCGGCCAGCGGCACGGGCGACCTCGCGACGATCAGCGGTGCGGGCGGCATGGCCGTCGACGCCGACGGCACCCACCGCGTCTGGTTCGACTACGAGCTCTAGGCGTGGTCGACGAAGTCGCGCGGCCGGATCAGCACGAAGCACAGGACGGCGCCGACCAGGGCGACGACGCTGCCGACCACCAGGAGCTGGTCGAGCCCGGCGATGAAGGCGGCGCGGCCGGGCTCGATCGCCCGCTCGCCCAGCTGCTCGTAGGCGCCGAACAGGATGAAGTCGCTGAAGGAGCCTTCGACGCCCTGCGGGATGCGGCCGCCGACGGCCTGGGCGAACTCAGGGGCACGGCCGTCGATCACGCCCGCCGCGATCGCGCCGTACACCGCGGTGCCGGTGGCGATGCCGACCTGGCGGGCGGTGGAGTTGATGCCCGAGGCCACGCCGGCGCGCTGGGGCTCCACCACGCCGACGGCGGTGGTGGCGAGCGGCGCGTTGACCATGCCGATGCCGATGCCGCCGAGGATCATCCCGGGCAGCAACGCGGTCCAGTCGTCGCCGACGTCGAGCCCGCTGAACGAGAACAACGCGCCCGCGACGAACAGCAGGCCGGCGCCGATGAACCAGCGCACGCCGAGCCGCTCCGCGAGCTTGCCCGATATCGGCGCGACGACGAACGAGAGCAGCGAGATCGGCAGGAACCGCACGCCCGCCTCCAGGGCGGTGTAGCCGAGCTGGTTCTGCATGTAGAGCGTCAGGTACAGGAAGCACGCGAACATCGCCGCGCTCAGCACGAAGGCGGCGATCAGCCCGCCGACGAACGTGGGCACGCGGAAGAGACTCAGATCGAACGTCGGATACTTGGCGGTGCGCTGCACGAACACGAACGCGACCAGCAGGACGGCCGAGCCGATCAAGAGCGTGAGGATCAGCGGCGAGGTGAAGCCCTCGTCGTTGCCACGAATGAGGCCGAACACGAGCGCGGCCAGCGCGGCGGAGAACAGGACGAGACCGAGCACGTCGATGCCGCCCGCGTGCTCGTTGCGCGACTCCGCGACGTAGCGCAACGTCAACGCCACCACGAGCACGCCGATCGGCAGGTTGACGAAGAAGATCGCCTCCCAGCCGATGAGGTCGGTGAGGATGCCGCCGGCCAATGGGCCGATCGCGACCGCGGCGCCGGTCGTGGCGCCCCAGATGCCGAACGCCGTGCCGCGATCCTTGCCGCGGTAGGTGTTGGCCAGCAGCGCCAGCGAGCACGCGAACATCAGGCCCGCGCCCACGCCCTGCAGCCCTCGCGCGAGGTTGAGCATCAGCGGCGAGCCCGCCAGGCCGCACAGCAACGAGGCGAACGTGAACAGCACCACGCCGATCACGTAGATCCGGCGCCGGCCCAGCAGGTCCGCGAGCGACCCGCCCGCGAGCAGCGCCGCGGCGAGCGTCAGCGCGTAGGCGTCGATCACCCACTGCAGATCCTCGAACGCCGACCCGAGGTCCTCCTCGATGGCCGGTAGCGCCACGTTGACGATGGTCACGTCCACGAGCAACATGAACGTGCCGAGGCACACGGCCAAAAGCGTCCACCAACGACCCATGCGCGGCGACCTTAGCGTCACGCGGATGAGACGCGATGGGTTTTCTCATGTGGCGGGTGGGGGAGGCATGACTCCATGAAGCAGTCATTTACCCGCGGTCTCGTCGCCGCCGCGCTTGCCATCGGCATGAGCGCAGGCGTCGCCGACACCGCCCTGGCTACAGGCAAGAAGGGCCATGGTGGCCGCGGCGTCCCCACACAGCAGATCAGCGTCCAGCTGTGGACGTTCGCCGAGTACGTCGGGTTCGAGCCCGGCCCGGCCGCCGTCCAGCGCACCGAAGAGGTCTTCGCGAAGCTGCGCTCCTACGGCTACAAGAACGTCGAGCCGTTCCAGCTCAGCGGCCTGACGCCGCAGCAGTACAAGGACCTGCTGCGCAAGTACGGCCTGAAGGCGCCCGGTCGCCACGTCGACGTCGGCGACCCGACCGCCCCGCAGAACGTGGACCAGATCATCGCCGACAACAAGGTCCTCGGCACCAAGTACTTCGGCTCGGGCGCGACGCCCAACGACAAGCTCAACACCGAGGCCGACTGGGTCGCCTACGCGAAGTACCTCGACGCGGCGGGCGAGAAGGCGCGCAAGGCGGGCCAGACGCTGATCCTCCACAACCACAACTGGGAGTTCACGAAGGTCTACAACGGGCGCACGGCCTACGACATCGTGATGGCCAACACGTCCAAGAAGAACGTGACCTTCCAGCTCGATCTCTACTGGGCGGTCCAGGGCGGCCAGGACCCCGTGGCGCTGCTGAAGCAGTACCGCGGCCGGATCCAGTTCTTCCACGTCAAGGACCGGCGCGCGAGCGACGGTCGGATCGAGATCGTCGGCCGTGGCAGCATCGACTTCCCGAAGATCTTCGCGGCCTCAAAGGGCCAGATCCGGTACTACACGGTCGAGCACGACCCGCGCTTCGGCGACACCACGTTCAACCCGTTCGAGGCGGCCGAGGTGGGCTTCAAGTACCTCGACAAGGTGAAGTTCTCGAGCAAGGGCAAGGCCAAGGGGCACGGCCACGACGACCGTGACCACGGCAAGAAGGGCCGCGGCCACGGTCGCGGCGGCCACTAAGGCGTCGTTGTAGACAGCGTGAAGGTCAACGTCCGCGCGTACGCACCGGTGCGCAGCGGGTCGTTGGCCTTCACGAGTTGCTTGAACGCGATGTCGACGGTGTCGTTGGACACCGGCGCCGTCCACGCGGACCGGCTCAGCGACACCCGCAACGGCTCCGCCAGCGAGAAGGCGCCGTTGGTGAGATGGCCGGGCTCGGAGACGCTCAGCGACGCGTCACCCGCGGTGGAGATCACGTTCGCCGTGGTAGCCGCCGTGTACTCCTTCGCCACACCGGGCGTGAACGCGCCGAACGAGGCGGGCGCGCCGAGCGACAGCGACAACGTTGCCGGCACGGTCCCGCCGACCGGCGCCTCGACGCTCGTGCCCTGCACGAGCTCCGTCTCGCCCGGCTGCACTTCGAACACCTGGTAGCCGGGCACGCGGCCCGTCGGCTTCGCGCCGACGAACGACTGCTCCGCGGTGGCGGGCACGTAGACCGTCGCGGCCACGCCGGCAGGCACGCGCACCTTCATCGAGGACACGCCGTTGGCACCCTTGCGCCACTCGCTCGTGATCGTCCCGCGCGGCGACTCGTAGGAGCCGCTCACGTGCGACAGCGTCCCCACGGCCTGCGGCTTGATGATCACGCGCTCGTAGCCGACCGAGCCCGGCGCCTGGCGGATGCCCGTCAGCCCCTTGCTGAACCACTCGTCGATCTGCAGCAGGATCATGTGGTTCTGCGAGCCCGCGAAGTCCCACGACTCGGGGATCGTCGTGCGTCCCTGGTTGAAGAAGTTCACGTAGCTCGGCGCGCTCGGCTCCTGCAGCACGTCCCACAACACGTCGCCGCGGTCGTGCTCCATCAGGACGCGGTAAGTGGCTTGCAGTGACACCGTGCCGCCGCTCATGTGCGGCCCGCTCCCGCTGGGGTGGTAGGCGTAGATGCGCTGGACGAGCGAATCAAGCACGGACTGCTCCGCACCGGCGGGCACGATGCCCATGGCGAGCGGCAGCGCGGCCATCGCCTGCGACCCCGGATAGGTCTTTGTCGCCGGGTCGTAGAACGCGGTGTTGAACGCGGCCGCCAGACCGTCCGCGAGCGCGCGGTACTCAGCCGCGTCCGCGCTCTTGCCCAGCTCGGCCGCCATCTTCGCCATCTGGTCGGCGATCACGTAGAGCCCGTACGTGCCCGTCGCCTCCGCCGTGGTCGTCGTGTCGCCGGCGATCCAGTCCTTCAGGCCGCTGACCAGCAGCCCGTTGGCGCCGACCTGCTTGCGCACGTACGCCAGATAGGCCTGCATCGGCGCCCAGTACTCGCGCATGGTGCGGGTGTCGCCGTAGGTCTGCCACAGCGTGTACGGCGTGATGATGAACGCGCCGCCCCAGTTGACGTCGTCGCGGTAGCCGCCGCCGAAGATCGGGAACTCCGGCGCCGTGCCCGGGATGAGCCCGTCCGGCAGCTGGGCCTCGAGCATGTGGCGCTGCATCCCGCGCAGGTAGCCCGACACGTCGAAGTTGGCGTGGATCGAGCCCATCGACTGGATCATGTCCGCCAGCCACGCGAGCTTCTCGCGGTGCGGGCAATCCGTGAACGTGGACTGCATGTTCGAGCGGATCGACCACTCCGCCATCCGGTGCACGGTGTTGATCAGGTCGCTGTCAGTGGTGACCGAGCCGCCCGTGGGCACGTCGGCGTTGGTCGCCAGGCCGGTGATCGTGGTGTCGTCGACGACGTAGTCGTCGGGCAGGCCGCTGACCTGGACGTACTGGAAGCCGTGGTACATCGAGGTCGGCGCGAAGGTCTCCTCGGCCGCGCCGCCGGTCGTGTACGTGTTGAAGATGCCGGTCGGTGAGCCGGACGAGGCCGTGCTGACCGTGCCGCTGGAGGACCAGGACTCACCCGGGACGATCTTGATCACGGTGCCGGCCGGCAGGCCCTTGACGCTCAGCTTCGGGATGCCGGCGAAGTTCTGGCCGAGGTCGAACGACCACGAGCCACTGGAGACCTTGCGGATGCGCACGGGCTTGAAGGTCTTCTGCACGCGGACCGGCGGCGCCTCGCGCCACACCAGCTTCGTCGTCGACGCCGGGGCCGAGGTGAGCGACGCCGGCTCCCACGCGGTCGGCGACTGCCGGCGCGCGTCGTAGTCCACGCCCGCGTAGTAGTTGTCCGTGACGGTCGGGCCGCGCGCGACCTTGAACGACGGGTCCGTGACGATCGTGTCGGTGGTGCCGTCGGCGTAGGTGAGCTCGAGCCGCGCCAGCAGCCGCGGCGTGACCGCCATCGCCGTGCGCGCGCCGCTGCCGAGCACTTCGATGCCCGCCGCGTGCGCCTGATCGAGCGCCGGCGTGACCGTGAGCGTGGTCCCGGTGATGGCGGTGATCGTGCGCGACTCCAGGCGGCTGCCGCCGTCGAGCGTGTCGACGTTGACCGTGTCGCCGACGGCATGGCCCGTGACGCTGTTGAGCGTGAGCGTGGTCGCGCCCGCCGCGACCGCGGTCACGAGCGTGCCCTGCGGCAGCGGGATCGAGTTGAACTTGGTGTAGACGTCGGACCGACCGGTCGCCGAGTTGGCCTGCGGGTTGACGTTCGTCTGGCCGTTGCCGAGCGCGACGCCGAGCGCGTTCTCGCCGCCGGAGACGAGGCTCGTGACGTCGTAGGTGCCGTATTCGACCGAGCGCAGCGGGTTCGAGGAGCCCGGGTTGAGGATCGTGTCGGTGACCTTCTTGCCGTTCACGGTCGCGTCGTAGGCGCCGAGGCCGGCGATGTACAGGCGCGCCTTGCTGACCGGCTTGTCGGCGGTGAAGGTGCGCGCGAAGATCGGCAGCGGGTTCTCGAGGTCCGGGCCCTGCGGGTTCGGCTGGTCGGTGACCGTCTTGATCACGGTCGTCGGCGTCGAGCTCGTGCCCGTGCGCAGCGTGTAGTTGACGGGGAAGTTGGGGATCTGGCCCGCCGCCGTCCGCGAGTCACTGCGCGGGAACAGCACGACCTTGTCAAACCGCTGCGCAGCGCCGAGGTCGATCTGCACCCACTTCGACGGGCTCGCGTCCTGGGTGAACAGGTGCCGGCTCATGTAGCCGGGCGAGATGATCCGCCCGTCCGTGAGGTTGCGCGTGCCCCAGCCCTCGGACGAGAACTGGTCGAACGCCGAGACGCTCTTGCCGAGCGCGAGGTTCGTCCCGTCGGGCGCGAGCACCTGCAGCTCGGCGAGCTGGATGCGCGAGACGACGCCGTTGTAGGAGGACTCGAACAGGCCGAGCCCCAGCTTCGTCACGTCGAGCCGGATGTAGCGGCCCTCCTGCTCGCCGACGTCGAGCGTGACGCCGCGGTTCAGCGGCGGCGGCGGGAGGTGGATCCACTTCGCCGTGCCCCAGTCGGTCTTCTCCAGCAGACCCATCTCGAAGCGGCGGGTCGCGCTCCAGTCAGAGGCCTCGCCGGCGCCGTCCCACGTCCGGACCTGCCAGTCGACCTGCGCGCGTGAGGTGAGCGCGGCACCCGCGTAGTCGGCGCGCGGCGTGGCGCCTGCGACCTTGCCCGAGTCCCACAGCACGGCGCCCGCCGTGTCGGTGACCTTCACCTGGTACGCGCTCTGCCGTGCTGCCCCGCCGGACCCGTTCAGCGTCCACGTGAACGTCGGCTTGGCGTCGTCCACACCGAGCGGCTGGTCGGGCCGGTTGTCCATCCGCAGCCCGCTCGGGCTCACGGCTGCGGCGTGCGCGGCCGCGGGCGTCAGCGCGACGACCAGCGCAGCGGCGAGGGCCGCTCGAGTCCTTCGGTGCAACACGTCTCTCCTCCTCGTTGACCTACGAGGAGTGGATCATTTTGATCGTTACGTGTCAAGTATTGATGAGAAACGACATTATCGACCATGTACGGTCGTCAAGTTCTCACGCTGACAGACCTGATGTAGGTGTCTTTAGCGATTTAGGGATATCGTGCGGCGGGTGGGTGACAGCCCGTGCACGCGGATGGATGGTCGGCGCACGATGAAGCTCGCCGGAACCTCCTCCCTGCGACGGGCGCTGTCGGTGGGCGCCGTCGCCCTCGGCCTCAGCGCCGGGCCCGCACACGCGCAGACCGACATCGCCGAGCAGCTGCGGGCGATCCCGGGCGTCGAGAACGTCACGGTGGGGACGGTCGCGCAGCCGTACCAGTTCTTCCGCTTCACCTACCGCCAGCCGGTCGACCACGCGCGCCCCGGGGCGGGCACCTTCGCGCAGCGCGCCACGCTCCTGCACCGCGGGCTGGACCGTCCGACCGTCTTCTACACCAACGGCTACGACATCAACCCCAACCCGAGCCGGTCTGAGCCGACCCGGCTCGTGGACGGCAACCAGCTGGCGATCGAGCATCGCTTCTTCGAGACCAGCGTCCCGACGCCGGTCGACTGGTCCAAGCTCAACGTCTGGCAGGCGGCGTCCGACAGCCACCGGCTGATCAACGCGGTCAAGGGCATCTATGCGGGCCGCTGGCTGTCCTCCGGCGCGAGCAAGGGCGGCATGGCGTCGATCTACCACCGGCGCTACTACCCGCACGACGTCGACGGGACGGTCGCCTACGTGACGCCGAACGACGCGCTCCACGAGGAGGACTCGGCCTACACGCGCTTCTTCGAGCGCGTCGGCACCGACCCGGCCTGCCGCGCTGCGCTCGTCGCGCTCCAGAAGGAGGCGCTCGGCCCGCGCCGCGCCGAGCTGCGTCACCGGTGGGCGGTCACTGCGGCGACGGGCGGCTACACGTTCGAGCGGCGCTTCGGCAACAGCGTCGACCGCGCGCTGGAGACCACCGTCCTGGACACCCCGTGGGCGTTCTGGCAGTACCGCACGCAGGCCGACTGCGGGGCCGTTCCCGCCCGGACCGCCAGCACCGACACGATCTACGCGTTCATCGACGAGACGGCGAGCTTCGCCTTCTACACCGACGAGGGGATCGAGCCGTACGCGCCGTACTACTTCCAGGCGGCGACGCAGCTCGGCTGGCCGGAGCCGTCCGTCAAGCCCGTTCGCGGCTTGCTGCTCCACCCGGACCCGTTCGACCCGCGCGCGCTCTTCCAGCACGACCCGCTCACGCGGTTCGACCCGCTGCGGATGCTCGAGATGGACCTGTGGGTGCGCCTGCTCGGGCGCCAACTGCTGTTCGTCTACGGCCAGAACGATCCGTGGAGCGCCGAGCGCTTCCAGATCACGCCGCTCACCCGCGACTCGTACGCCTACGAGGCGGCGGGCGCCAACCACGGCGCGAACATCGCACGCCTGACGGCGGAGGAGAACGCCGAGGCCACGGCGGCCGTGCGGCGCTGGGCCGGCCTGTCGATCGGCGCTCAGGCCCGCTCGCCGGAGCCAACGATCACGCATGTCCCGGAGCTCGACGACTACGCCGATCGGACACTTCGTCCGTGACGGTGTCTGCGCACGGACATCCAGCCCTAGCAGCGACTCCTCGTTTTCTCATAGATTCCTGATTGCTGGGAGACGGACATCAGCCGGCGCCCGCGCTGAGGGGTTGCGGTCGCCGGGGACCGTGGGGATAGGAGGGACCTTGCAACACAACGTTCGAGGACCGGTAACGGTCCTTGCGGCGGCGCTTGCCCTTGGCAGCGCGGCGCCCGCGTGGGCAGCAACGACGGAGGAGATCGCGCGCGACTACGTCAGCGCGAACGCCGCGCAGTTCGGGGTGACGGCCGCGGATGTGGCCCAGATGACTGTGCAGGGCAGTTACAAGACCGCGGGCACCGGGGTCACGCACGTGAGCCTCGTGCAGCGGCACGCGGGCTATGACGTGCTCGGAAGCCAGGTGACCGTGAACGTGGGCCGCGACGGGCGCATCGTGTTCGCCGGCGGCAACCTGTACAAGCACCTGCGCGCCGGCGCCACGCCGGCGGCGCTCGACGCGCCCGACGCGGTCGAGGCCGCGGCGCAGGCGCTCGGGTTGGACGATCCCGCCGGGTTGCGGGTGACCGAGTCCAAGGGCAGCAGCGCCGTGCTCAGCGGTGGCGGCATCTCGGCCTCGCCGATCCAGGCCAAGCTCGGCTGGCGGCCCGCGGCCGACGGCAGCCTGCGACTGGCGTGGCAGACGGAGATCGACGCCGCGTCGGAGTCACAGCGCTGGCTCGCCAACGTCGACGCGCGCACGGGCGCGCTGCTGGACTCGGACGACCTCGTGGTCCACGACGACGCCCAGCACACGGGCGCCGCGCTCGCCCGGGAGACCAAGGTCAGCAAGAACTTCGCGCCGCCGGCCTTCGTGCTCAAGACGCAGAACCCGACCAACGACGGGTCCAGCTACAACGTCTTCACGTTCCCCTCGGAGAGCCCCAACGACTCCGATCGGTTCAACATCACCAACCCGGCGGACCGCGACGCCTCGCCGTTCGGCTGGCATGACGAGAACGGGGCGGCCGGCCCCGAGTACACGATCACGCGCGGCAACAACGCGCACGCGTTCATGGACCAGGACGCCGACAACCTCCCGGACCCGAACAGCAGCCCGGACGGCGGCGCAGCGCTCAAGTTCGACTTCCCGATCGACTTCACCGAGCACGCGCAGGCCTACCGCGACGCCAACACGGCGAACCTGTTCTACGCGAACAACATGATCCACGACCTCGCGTGGAAGTACGGGTTCGACGAGGCGTCGGGCAACTTCCAGACCAACAACTACGGTCGCGGCGGCACGGGCACCGACTACGTGCGTGCGGAGGCGGCTGACGGCAACGGCACCAACAACGCCAACTTCAACCCGCCGACCAACGACGGCGGCACACCGCGGATGCAGATGTACCTGTGGCCGGGCAACCAGATCGGCGCGCAGAACCTCGTGTTGGTCGACGGCGTCGCCACGCCGATCAATGCCACGTGGGCGCGTCTCGGACCGCCCGTGACCAACGCCGGCCTCACGGGCGCGTTCGTCTACGCCGGCACGGGCTGCGCGCCTGAGCTGTACCCGGCCGAGCTGCCGACCGGCAGCTGGATCGCCGTCGTCGACGGCGGCACCGCCGTCACGACGCCGCCCACGCTGTGCCCGTACCTGACGCGCCTGCAGGTCGCCCAGGCCAAGGGCGCCAAGGCGGTCGTGGTGGCCCACAACGCCACCGGCGCCGCCCCGGCGATCAACGGCTCGCTGGCCGCCACGCCGGCGATCACGATCCCGTCGGTCGCGGTCACGCAGGCCGACGGCACCGAGCTCAAGGCCGCCATCGCCGCCGGCCCGAAGACGGGCGGCATCAAGAAGAACCCGGCCCACACCGGCATCCGCGACGGTGACCTCGAGAACGGGATCATCATCCACGAGTACGGTCACGGCATCTCCAGCCGCCTCACCGGTGGCGTCGGCAACAGCTGCCTCGGCGGCAACGAGCAGGCGGGCGAAGGCTGGAGCGACTACCTCGCGCTGACCTTCACGATGGACCCGACGGTCGACAACCCGGACGTGGGTCGTGGCATGGGCCCGTACGCGCTGTTCCAGGGCAACCGCAACGGTGCCGGCATCCGCCCGCGGCCGTACTCGCGCAACATGGAGATCCAGCCGTTCACGTACGACTCGATCAAGACCGGTGGCTGGCTCAACGGCACGTCGCTGGCGCTGCCGCACGGCCTCGGCCACGGCTGGGCGTCCGTGCTGTGGGACCTCAACTGGGACCTGATCGACAAGTACGGCTACAACCGCGAGCTCTACCAGGCGTGGAACACGGGCGGCAACAACCGCGCGCTGCAGTACGTGATGGACGGCTTGAAGCTGCAGGGCTGCAACCCCGGCCTGGTCGTCGCCTCGCGGGCGATCATCGCCGCGGCCGAGGCCCGCAACAACGGTGCCCTCGACAAGTGCACCGTGTGGGCGACGTTCGCCCGCCGCGGCCTCGGCTACAGCGCCGTCCAGGGCACCACCGCCCGCGGTGACAACTCGGAGGCGTTCGACACGCACCCCGACTGCCTGCGCCGCTTCGAGAACGTCCCACCCGGGCCGGAGATCACCACGGTCGTGTCGGGCACGGAGGTCCCCTTGAAATTCAAGGTGGACGCGGGATTGAGCGGTCTCGACATCGCCACCAAGAACAACCCGTACTCGCGGCAGGTCGACTGCACGACGCGGGCGACGGTCACCCCGGGCCAGGTGGCGATCACGCCGCGTCCGGTCCCGGTGGCCGCGGTCACCACGGCCGGCAAGACGCTGTCGGTCGACGCCTCCGGCACGTACACCTACCCGTGGATGACGACCACGGCGTGGGGCGACACGTGCCGTGAGTTCGTGTTCACGACGAAGACGGGCGTGCAGCATCGCTCGTACTTCAAGTTCCTGGCCGCGACGCACACCGACGGCAGCGCCGGCGGCACCGTGGCCGCGACGCTCGGGCTGACGCTGGGCACGAACGCGTCGTTCGCGCCGTTCGTCCCGGGCGTGACGCGCGAGTACACGGCGGGCACGACGGCGAACGTCATCAGCACCGCGGGTGACGCGGCGCTGAGCGTCTCCGCGCCGGGCCACCTGATGAACGGCGCGTTCTCGCTGGCCGAGCCGCTGCGCGTCTCGTTCTCCAAGAGCGCATGGACGGCCCCGGTGTCCAACGACACGGTGAACATCGGGTTCATGCAGCTGATCAAGAACACCGATCCGCTGCGCACGGGCACGTACAGCAAGACGCTGACGTTCACGTTGTCCACGACCAACCCGTAGACACACGCGGCGTGCGGCCCCGCCTCCGGGTGGGGCCGCACGGATGCGTACGCTGAGAGGCGTGCGGATCGTGACCTGGAACGTGAACTCGGTGAAGCAGCGCGTGCCGCGGCTGCTGCCGTGGCTGGACGAGCGCAAGCCGGACGTGGTGTGCCTGCAGGAGACCAAGCTCACCGACGACGCGTTCGGCGCGTTGCTCGACGATGAGCTGCACGCGCGCGGGTACGAGGCCGCGGTGCACGGGCAGGGAGCGTGGAACGGTGTCGCGATCCTGTCGAAGGTCGGGATCGAGGACGTCGTGCGCGGCATCCCGGACGGGCCGGGGTTCCCGGACCCGGAGGCACGGGCGGTGACCGCGACGTGCGGCGGCATCCGCTTCACGTGCGTGTACGTGCCGAACGGGCGCGCGCCCGACGACCCGCACTACGCGTACAAGCTGGAGTGGGTCAGCGCGCTGAAGGACATGGTCGAGGCGGGGCCGGAAGCGAAAGTCGTGCTCGGCGACGTGAACATCGCGCCGACCGATGATGACGTCTTCGACCCGGCCGCCTACGTCGGATCGACGCACGTCACGGCGCCGGAGCGGGACGCGCTGGCGAGCCTGCAGGCACTCGGGTTGCGCGACGTGGTCCGCGACCGCTGGCCCGACGAGCGCGTGTTCTCCTATTGGGACTACCGCGCGGGCATGTTCCACAAGGACCTGGGCATGCGCATCGACCTGGTCCTGGCGAGCGCGCCCGTCGCCGAGCGGGTCAAGGCGGCGTGGATCGACCGTCAGGCGCGCAAGGGCTCCGGCCCCAGCGATCACGCGCCCGTGATCGTGGACCTCGACGAAGCACCCGACGGCGACATCGGGCCCGTCGTCCCACCGCCGTCGGCGAAGCCGGCCAAGCGCGGATCGCACAAATTGCCGCAATCGCCGTGAGCGAGGGCGCCTCGGTGCGCCTGGTGATCGTCCTCGGCTCGGTCAACGCGATCGGTCCGCTGTCGATCGACATGTACCTGCCGGCGTTCCCGGAGATCGCACGGTCGCTGGAGACGAGCGCGTCGTCGGTCCAGCTGACCCTGACGGCGTGCGTGGCGGGGTTGGCGCTCGGCCAGTTGCTGATCGGGCCGCTCAGCGACCGCTACGGCCGCCGGAGGCCGCTGATCGCGGCCATGAGCGTGTACGCCGTGGCGTCGGTCCTGTGCGCAGTGGCGCCGAACGTGCTGGCGCTGACCGGGTTGCGGTTCGTGCAGGGGTTGGCGGGCGCGGGTGGCGTCGTGATCGCCCGCGCCGTGGTGCGGGACCTGCACTCGGGCGCCGCCGCGGTCCGGCTGTTCTCCTCGCTCATGCTCGTGACCGGGCTGGCGCCGATCCTTGCGCCGCTCGCCGGTGGCCAGGTCTTGAATCACACGTCGTGGCGCGGGATCTTCTGGGTCCTGACGGTGCTGTCGGCGTTGATCGCGCTGCTCGTGACGTTCGGGCTGCGGGAGACGCTGCCGAAGGCGCGGCGGTCGTCCAGCGGGTTGGCTGAGACGTTGCAGACGATGCGCGCGTTGTTGCGCGACCGCTGGTTCGTCGGGCACGGGCTCGCGGGTGGGCTCGGGTTCGGCGCGCTGTTCGCGTACATCTCCGGCTCTTCGTTCGTGCTCCAGGGCATCTACGGCGTCTCGCCGCAGCTCTACAGCGTGCTGTTCGCGATGAACGGGCTGGGGTTGATCGCGGGGAGCCAGGTCAACGCGCGGCTCGTCGGGAGCTTCGGCCCGGCCTATCTGCTGCGGGCGGGATTGGTCGCGATCGCGATCTCGGCGAGCGGGCTGCTGCTCGTGGTCTCGATCGGCGGGCTCGGGGTGGTGGCGGTCCTCGTGCCGATGTTCGTCATCGTGTCGAGCTTGGCGTTCGTGCTCCCGAACTCGACCGCGCTCGCGCTCAACGATCACGCCGCCGTGGCGGGCACGGCCTCGGCGCTGCTCGGCATGGGGCAGTTCGTGATCGGCGCTGCCGTGGCGCCGTTGGTGGGCGCGGCCGGGACGGAGAGCGCGGTCCCGATGGCGGCGATCATGACCGTGGTCGCGCTGGCGGCGTTGGTGGCGCGGCACTTCGCGAGGCGGACCGCATGACGCTGGTGACCGTTGCGGCGCTCTACGGCGCGGGCGGCTCGCGGGTCGCGCCGGCGCTCGCGCAGCGCCTGGACGTGCCGTTCCTCGGCCGCCCGCACCTCCCGCACCCCGAGGAGTGCGGCGACGAGGCGCCACGCCTGTCCAAGCTCGCGTCAATGGCCGTGGCGTGGGGGACACCGCCGGGGTTGTCGGTGGAGGACCTGCTCCCGGACGAGGCGAAGCGGCGCGAGTTCGAGCGTGAGGCGCAGGCGCTGGCCGAGACCGGTCGCGGCGTCATCCTCGGCCGCGCGGGCGTCGCCCTCCTGCGCGAGCACCCGCGGGTGCTGCACGTGCTGCTGGACGGGCCGAAGGCGGCGCGGGTGGAGCAAGCGATGGCGATCGAGGACATCAGCCGCGCGGAGGCCGAACGCCGGCTCAACCGCGCCGACCGCTTCCGCCGGGCCTACCTCCAGGACCTGTACGGGATCGATCCGCGTGAGCCCGGCGTGTTCCACATGACGCTCGACTCCACGGCGCTGTCGCTCGACGACTGCGTCGACCTCATCGCCCGCGCTGCAGGAACTCGAGCAGCACCGCGTTGACCTCGTCCGGCCGTTCCTGCTGGACCCAGTGCCCGCAGTCGTCGATCACGGTGCCCTCGGCCGGCATCCACAGCCGCGTGCTGTCGCGTTCGCCGGTGATGAAGATCGACGGCACCCGCAACTCGTCGAACGCGGCCAGGTCCTCCCAGTCGCGGAGGAAGTTGCGGTAGCGGCTTAGCGGGCCGGCGAAGCCGTTGCGCTCGAAGGTGGCGACGATGGCGTCGAAGTCCTCGACCCAGGCCGGGAGCGGGGCGTCGGGCAGGTGCATCGGGTTCCCGAACCAGCCTGGGGTGCCATCGGTGAGCGCCGCGTAGAAGCGCTGCAACCAGCCGCGGGGATCAGCTTCGATCTCGTGCTGCGCCGCGTCGCCCTGGAAGTGGGCGACGTAGAAGTCGGGTGGGAACTGCGGGGGCTCGGCGCTGCGGGGCGAATAGGGGACGCCGAGCAACGCGACCGCCGTGAAGCGATCCGGCCGCAGCTGCGCGGACGCCGCCGCGATCGGGGAGCCCCAGTCGTGGCCCATCACGACCGCGGTCTCCGCGTCGAGCGCGTTGAGCACCGCGACGTTGTCGGCCACGTGCGCGAGCATCCGGTAGGCCTCGACGCTCTCGGGGACGAAGGACTCGCCGTAGCCGCGCACGTCGATCGCGACCGCGCGGTACCCGGCGGCGGCGAGCGCGGGGAGCTGGTGGCGCCACGCCCACGCACCTTCCGGGAAACCATGGACGAGCAGCACCAGCGGCCCTTCTCCTTCGATCACCGCGTTGATGTGCCCGCCGGAACGTCGATCTGCATGGATCTGAGGTTGTCGGCTCGCTCAGCGGCTGCCAACCTCGTTGCCGAAATGGCAATCGAGGAGCGGGTCCGCGCGCGGCTCCGGCAGGCGCGCTTCGAACGCGGGCTGTCGCTCGCGCAGCTGGCTGACCGGGCGGGGATGACGGCGTCGACGATCAGCCGCCTGGAGACCGGCGCGCGACGCCTCACCTTGACGCAGGTCGAGCGGCTCGCGGCGGCGCTCGAGGTCTCCACCGACGCGCTGCTGGCCGAGGAGCGGGTGCCGGATCCCGCGCAGGACGGCCGTACGTGGTGGCCTGTCGGCCCTGAACGCGCCGACGGGCCGCGTGTGTACCGGATCGTGCTGCCGGTGGAGGCGCCGCGGCTTCATCAGCACGAGGGGCATCAGTGGCTGTACGTGCTCGACGGCGCGGTGCGGCTGCTCGTCGGCGCGTCCGATCGCGTGCTCGCGACCGGCGAGGCGGCGTCGTTCTCCACCTGGGAGCCGCACGCTGTCACCGCCGTCGGTCGCCCGGCGGAGGCGCTCGTGATCTTCAGGCCGTGAAGACGAGCGCGCTGACGACCGCGCGCGACTCCGGCGCGGGCTGGTCGATGTCCGAGTAGGGGCGGTTGAGGAGATGGCCGCGGTGCACGAGCGTCGCGGACCCGCCGCCGTCGAGGTTGATCGCGTCGCGAGCGCCGAACGAGATCAGCAGCCGGGCGAGCTCACCGAGGTCCAGGCCCGCGTCGACGCCCGAGCGGCGGCCGTCGCAGCACACGGCCAGCAGCTCGTCCTCACTCACGCCCAGCGCGGCGCGCGGGTAGCGACCGACGGTGATGTCGGAGTCGAACTGCGCGGCGCCGGCCGAGAAGCCCTCGGGGTCCGAGCCGTCGATCACTGAGCGCCCGTCGCGGACGAGCAGCGGACCGGCCTGGACGAGGTGGCCGACCGGGTCGGCGGGGAGGGCGTCCCGCGGGGCCAGCTTCACGTGGCCATCGACGTGCACGCAGGCTCGCTTGTCCGCCCAGGGCGCGGCCACGGGCTCGTGGGGGATGGACACGCCGTCGCGCCACAGCTCCCCGAGCGGACGGTACGGGTCACGGAGGAAGAAGCCGCCGACGATCGCCTCCTTGTGGCCGGTCGTCGCGCACCAGTGGTCCAGCCGCTCCGGCGGGTCGAAATGCGCGACGGTGACCCGCGTCGTGCGCAGGGGATGGCGGACGAGGTAGATCGTGGTCTCCTCGCCGTCGCGGTTCTGAAGTCGCAGCAACTCGTACGTGGCGGGCACCGTACTCCTCATCCCGTCCGGGTGATGCCTCCTCACCCTCACGCCCCGCAGGGTTTGATCCATGACCCAGGTGAGCCTGCTCGAGGGCCTCAAGCAGGACCTCGCGGAGCTGGTCGCGATCCCGTCGATCTCCGCGGCGGGCTACCCCGAGCCAACACGGTCGCAACTGCTCGCTGCGTTCGAGCACGTCACCGAGCTGTTCCGCGCCGCGGGCGTGCAGAACCTCGGGTCGCTCGACCTGCCGGACACCGCGCCGGTGCTCACCGGCGATATCCCCGCGCCCGACGGCGCGCCGACCGTCCTGCTCTACAGCCACTACGACGTCGTGCCCGCGGGGGACGAGGCGTTGTGGACGTCCCCGCCGTTCGTCCCGGTCGAGCGCGACGGCGCGATCTACGGTCGCGGGAGCGCGGACTCGAAGGCCAACATCATCGCCCACGTCGGCGCGTTGCGCGCGTGGGACGGGAAGCCGCCCGTGGGCATCAAGCTCGTGATCGAAGGCCAGGAGGAAGTCGGCGGCGGCGCGTTGACGACCTATCCGCCGACCGCTCCGGAGGCCTTCGCGTGCGACGCGATGGTGATCGGGGACATGGGCAGCGTGCGCCCCGGCGTACCGACCTTGACGGTGGCGCTGCGCGGCATGGCGATGGTGACCGTGGAGGTCACGACCCTGGCCGGCGCAAAGCATTCCGGGCAGTTCGGAGGCGCCGCCCCAGACGCGTTGCTCGCGGTGCTGCGCGCGTTGTCGACGTTGCACGACGACGACGGGAACGTCGCGGTGGAAGGCCTGCGGCGCGAGGAGTGGGACGGTGAGTCCTACAGCGACGACGAGTTCCGGGCGCTGGCCGAGGTCCAAGACGGGATGCCGCTGATCGGCACGGGCGGGCTCGGCTCGCGCGTGTGGTCGGGACCGGCGATCACCGTCACGGGCATCGACGTGCCGAGCGTGGACAACGCTTTGAATGCCGTGTCGCCGTACGCGCGCGCCACGATCAACCTGCGCGTGCATCCGGCGCAGGACGCGGTGCAGGCGCAGGAGGCGCTGATCCACCATTTGCGCTCGCTGCGGCCGTTCGGGATCGAGCTGCAGGTGAGCGGGGGCGCGACCGGCAACGGCTTCGCCGCGGAGACCGGCGGCGTCGGCTACGAGGCGGCCCGGGCGGCGATGCGCTCGGCCTGGGGCATCGATCCCGTGAGCGCGGCCGGCGGCGGGTCGATCCCGCTCGTGAACGCGTTGGCCGCGGCGGCGCCGGGCGCTGAGATCCTGCTGGTCGGCGCGACCGACGGCTACGCCAACATCCACGCGCCCGACGAGCGGGTGCTGGTCGAGGAGCTCGAACGCGCGGTCGCGTTCGAAGCCGCGTTCTTCGGCGAGCTCGCGGAGCGTTGGCGTGGCTGACACGCTCGCCGCACCGACACCGCCCGCCGCGCCGCACACCGGCATGGCGAAGATGCTCGACCGGATCGAGCGGCTCGGGAACAAGATGCCCGACCCGGCGATCCTGTTCCTCTGGCTCTGCGTGGGCGTGATCGTGCTGTCGCAGATCCTCGCGTGGGCGGACGTGAAGGCGACCTACCAGGTCGTCGAGCCGCCGCCGGCACTGTCGGAGGAGACCTATTACGGCGGTTCCACCGACTCCGTGTACGTCGGCCCGACCGAGCACGAACCCGCCGACGACTACCAGGTGCGCGAGAAGACGACCGCGGTCGAGGGGCTGCTGACCGGCGAGGGCATCCGCTTCCTGTTCACCTCGTTCGTGGACAACTTCCGCAACTTCGCGGCGGTGGCGATCATCCTCGTGGTGATGATCGGCGTCGGGTTGGCGGAGGCCGCCGGGCTGATCGGGGCGCTGATCCGCAAGCTCGTCGCGGTGTCCTCGAGCTCGACGCTGACGTTCATCATCGTGCTGCTCGGCATGATCTCCAGCGTCGCCTCGGACGCGGGGTACATCGTGCTGATTCCCTTAGGCGCGGTCGCCTTCAAGAGCGTGGGTCGCAATCCGCTTGCCGGTATCGCGGCGGCGTTCGCGGGCGTGGCGGCCGGGTTCGGCGTGAACTTCCTGATCACGCCGCTGGACGGGGTGCTCACGGAGATCACGAATGACGCTTCCGCGTTGGTGGACCCGAACGCGCGGATCGATCTCGCCGCGAACCTGTTCTTCGGGATCGCTTCGGCGCTGTTCGTCACGATCGTGCTGACGGTGGTGACCGCGAAGCTGGTGGAGCCGCGGATGCCGACGTGGAATCCCGCGGACGCCGGGCCGCAGCCGGAGGAAGAGCCGGTCGTGGACGAGGCCGGCGAGGCGCGCGGGCTGCGTTACGCGCTGTGGGCGACCCTGGGCGTGGTGGGTGTGATCGCGCTGTTGACCGCGATCCCCGGTGCGCCGCTGCAGGACCCCGAGACGGGGGCCGTGATCGGCGACTCGCCGTTCATGGACAGCCTGATCGTGATCATCGCGGTGATCTTCTTGGCGGCCGGGCTGGCCTACGGGCGCGGGGCGGGGACGATCAAGACGTCGACGGAGATCCTGGCCTCGATCACCAAGTCCTGGGCGGGGATGGCGTCGCTGTTGTTCCTGTTCCTGCTGATCGCCCAGTTCATCGCGTACTTCTCGTACTCGAACATGGCCGAGGTGGCCGCGGTCGGCCTCGGTGACGTGCTCGAGAGCATGGACATC
The DNA here is from genome assembly GCA_027587225.1 of Solirubrobacter taibaiensis. Taxonomy (GTDB): domain Bacteria; phylum Actinomycetota; class Thermoleophilia; order Solirubrobacterales; family Solirubrobacteraceae; genus Solirubrobacter; species Solirubrobacter taibaiensis. The sequence goes on along the minus strand of JAPDDQ010000055.1, from coordinate 4,647 downwards.
GGCGCGATCTGGCTGTTGATCGGCTTCATGATCGTGACGATGCTCGTGGACCTGATCATGCCCGCGGCCATCGCCAAGTGGGCGATCCTCGCGCCGATCTTCATCCCGCTGCTGATCCGGCTGGATGTGACGCCACAGACGGTCTTGGCGGCCTACCGCGTCGCCGACTCGCCGCTGAACGTCGTGACGCCGCTGATGGCGTACTTCCCGCTGATCGTGGTCTTCGTCCAGCGCTACAACCGGCACGCGGGGATCGGGACCGTCGTCTCGCTGATGCTCCCGTACGTGATCTTCCTGTCGATCGCGTGGACGCTGTTCTTCGTGGCGTGGTACCTGGTCGGGATTCCCTGGGGGCCCGGCGCGCCTGTGCACCCGTAGATGGACGACAGCACGATCACGTATGTCGTGCTCGGCGCGGCCGTGGTGCTGTTCGTGGTGGACAAGGTGCCGGTCGCGGTCGTGGCGGTGCTGGTGGCGTTGTCCTTGTGGGCCTCCGGTGTGTTGTCGCTGGAGGACGCTTTGGCGGGCTTCGGCGATCCGACGGTGCTGTTCATCGCTTCGCTGTTCGTGGTGAGCGAGGCGTTGGAGGCGTCGGGGGTGACGGCGTGGGTGGGGCAGCAGCTGGTGGCCAGGGTCGGCGGAAGCCGCACGCGGCTGATCGTGATGACGATGGGGCTGGCGGCCGGGTTGACCGCGTTGTTGAACGTGAACGGTGCGGTGGCGGCGTTGGTGCCCGTCGCCGTGGTGCTGGCCGTGCAGACCGGGCGCTCGCCCTCGCAGCTGATGCTGCCGTTGGCGTTCGCCGCGCACGCCGGGTCGTTGCTGGCGCTGACCGGGACGCCCGTGAACGTGATCGTCTCGGACGCGGTGCCGGGAGGCGACGGGTTCGGGTTCTTCTCGTTCGCGTTGGTCGGGGTGCCGTTGGTGCTGGGGACGGTGGCGATCGTGCTGGTGTTCGGGGAGCGGCTGTTGCCCGCGCGGACGCCGCGCTCGATCGCTCCCGACTTCAGCGGGCACGCGCGGACCCTGATCGCGCAGTACGAGCTCGACCATCCGGAAGAGGCCTTGCTGAATCGGCGGTCGGGCGTGGCCGAAGTGGTGATCCCGCCGCGATCCGCGCTGGCCGGCGATCGGGTCTTCCCGGGGATGGTGACCGAGAGCGGGGACCTCGTGGTGTTGGCGGTGCAGCGGCGTGGTGAGGACGTCGGCGCCGTGGCGTTGACCGAAGGCGACACGCTGCTGCTGCAGGGCACGTGGGCGGCGTTGGATCGCGGTCTGGACGAGGTGCTCGTGGTCGATGAGCCGGAGCTCGTGCGGCGGGCCATGCCGTTGGGCGCGGGGGCGAAACGGGCGCTGGTCGTGATGGCGGCGATGGTGCTGCTGCTGGCCACGGGCGCCGTCCCACCCGCGGCGGCGGGGCTGCTGGCGGCGAGCGCGTTGCTGGTGCTGCGCGTGCTGACGGTCGAGCAGGCGCAGCGCGGCGTGTCCTGGACGACCGTCGTGCTCGTCGGCGGGATGATGTCGCTGTCGACTGCGATGGTGGCGACGGGCGCGGCCGCGCAGCTGGCCGACGTCTTGGTGGACGTGGTGGGCGACGCGGGTCCCTACGCGTTGCTGCTCGGCCTGTTCGTCTTGACGGCGGTACTCGGCCAGCTGATCTCGAACATGGCGACGGCGCTGATCGTGATCCCGGTGGCCTTGTCGGCCGCGGCCGACATGGACGTTGCCGCCGAGCCCGTGCTGATGGCCGTCACGGTGTCGGCGGCCGCAGCGTTCCTCACGCCCGTCGCCACCCCCGCGAACCTGATGGTCATGGAACCGGGCGGCTACCGCTTCGGCGACTACTGGAAGCTCGGTCTCCCGTTGTTGGTGTGGTTCGGGCTGGTGGCCGTGCTGCTGGTGCCGGTGTTTTGGTCGTTCTGAACCCGTTCGACACGCCACCCGCGCGCGGTGAGTCGCTCGTCGCGCCGCGCGTCGTCGAGCTTCGTGGCTCTGCGGTTGTGATGGACCCCGTCGACCTCGACGATGCGATTGTCGTCGGGCCAATGGAAGTCGACCTCGATCCCGTCGACCTTCACGTTCACGAGCGGTTCGCTTTGTTGCGCGCGGCGGAACGCGTCCTCCTTGGCGCTCCGCGTGCCGGCCGAGCCGCTCGCGTTGAGCTCGAGCGCGTGTTCCAGGATGTGCAGGTTGTGCCGGCCGGTCGCGCGCTTCATGGCGGCCCTGGTGGCCGCGAGGTTGAAGATGTGCCAGTACTCGGCCCGGTAGATGACGTAGGCGAGCTGGTAGGCGTCGAGCTCGTCTGTGAGGTCCACGCACATGCGCGCGACGTTGGTGACCGGGATTCCCCTCCACACGAGCACGTCGCGCTCGGGGTCCAGGTGCTTGCTGCGGTGCACGTCGATGCCGGCGGGCGCGTGCTTCGACGCGGTTACGACGCTGATGGGGGAGGTGCGCCAACGCGAGACGTTCCAGCACTCGGCCGCCGACAGATGGCTCAGTGCCGCCGTCTCGCCACACGCGAACACGGCGGCGCGCCAGCGTCCTTCTCGAGACAGGGCGGCATGACCGACGGCGTACACGCCGCGATGCACCCGGTGCAGGCGCCCGTCGCGCACGCGGCGCCGGATGGCCTCGTGGTTCAAGCCCGTCGCGAGCAGCTGCGTAGTCGTGACGACGCCGTGCTGCACGCCCGCGAGGGCCGCGATTTCGACGTCCAGGGAGGGCGGTTGCCCTCCGGACTCACGCCTGACGGGGGTTTGTCGGGCCACCCCCGCATCCTTGCGCCGTGGCCTCACACGGAACAAGACCGGTGTGTCACAACATTGCGAAAAACGTGTGCCTAAACCGCGTAGCGGAGCAGCGCAGCGGCGGTGTTGCCGTGTGGGACGTCGTCGCGGCGAACCGCGAGGACGCGGCCGCCGGAGGCGAGGACGCGGCGGGCGATCTCGTCCACGACGCCTTGACCGTCGCCGCCGGTGATGGTGCCGCTGTCGGGGTCGAGCGTGCCTTCGACGAGGTCGTCGATGTCGACGAACAATGTGTCGACGGCGCCGAACGTCGCGGCGCGGGCGACGTCGGTGAGGTCGGTCGCGGCGCGGCCCTTGGACTGCCAGGCGTCGAAGCGGGCGCGCAGGGTGTCGAGCTCGGCCGCGTAGAGGGCGTCGAGGATCGGGCGGGCGGCCTGCGCGAGCTCGGCCTCGGTCATGTGCTCCGGGTTGCCGGCGATGCCGTCGTCGAGCAGGTCGGGGTAGCTGTTCGTCGCGCGGTAGAAGGAGTCGATCGGCTCGGTGGCGGCGAGGATGAGCGGAAGGCCGAGACCTGCGAGCGTGGGCTGCAGCGCGCGGTCGACCTGGCGCGCGTAGCGCAGCGGCTGCTCGGCAATGACCGCCTCCAAGCCGGCGACCTCGATCGTGGACGGCGGGACGTCGCCCGCGACCTCGACGAGGCGCACGGAATTCTGCGAGAGCGCGAGCACGAGCGCGGCCTGCGGGAACGTGATGGCGCGCAGCAGCGGCTTGACGTGGAAGCGGTCGGCGGTGACCACCAAGCTCGAAAGGCGGTTCGGGAGCCGGAAGCTGCGCAGGCTGGTCGGAGTCGCGAACACGGCGAGGCTGTGCGCGAGCAGCGACCATGCGACGAAGTCCTCGGCGAAGTCGTCGAGCAGCTCGTTGGCCGTGCCGGCCTCGGCGACGAGGTTCTTGAACTCGATCCGCGACTGGTCCGCGTCCTGCGGCAGCGGGCTCGTGGGCAGGTAGATGGAGACGCAGCCGGGCGCGCGCGTGTCGAGCAGCGTCGCGAGCTGAGCCGAAGTGGGGATGTCGATATGGAGTGCCACGCGTCTCAGCTTCCGGCGTCCCGGGATGATCGCGCTTCGTCCACGTCGGGTGAGGCGTAGCGTTCGCGGCGGATGCGGCGCGCGGTCTCCTGGGTTTTGGCGGTGCTGGCGGCGGTGGCGCTCATGGTGAGCGTGGTCGCGGCCTTCGCGAACCGCGAGGTGTTCGACGCCGACCGGTTCGCGGCCCGGACCGAGCAGGCGTTGCAGACCGACGCGGTGAGCGCGGAGGTCGCGCGACGCCTGACGGATGCGGTGATCGCGGCCCAGCCCGACCTCGTCGCCGTGCGGCCCCTGGTGCTCGGCGCCGCCGAGGGCGTCGTGCGCAGCGCGGCGTTCGGCGCGGTCGTCCGCGGCTCGGTGCGCGACCTTCACCGCTCCGCCTTCGACACCGACGCGAGCACGGTGACGCTGACCGTCGTCGACGCGGGACTGCTGATCTCCGAGGCGCTGGACCGGCTCCGCCCCGACCTCGCCGCGCGCATCCCGGACACCGTCCGCGTGACCTTGACCGACACCGCCGACGGCCCGCCACTCGCACTGGTTCAGGCCGCCGAGGACGCGAAGTGGCTCGCCTGGATCGCGCTCGCCGTCGCATTGCTGGCCGGCGCGGCGGCGGTGCTCGTGGGCGCGGGTGGCGAGTCGCGGGGTGGGGTGGGCGCGGGTGGCGAGTCGCGGGGCGGGGTGGACGCGGGTGGCGAGTCGCGGGGCGGGGTGGACGCGGGTGGCGAGTCGCGGGGCGGGGTGGACGCGGGTGGCGAGTCGCGGGGCGGGGTGGACGCGGGTGGCGAGTCGCGGGGCGGGGTGGACGC
>JAPDDQ010000579.1 GCA_027587225.1 Solirubrobacter taibaiensis | reverse complement strand
TAGATTGAATTGTGTGGATAATGCACAATATTTTCTAGTGCTGATATCGTTTAGGTAAATATACATGAGTTCTGCAGTGGTCGTTTCATCAGAAAATTTGGATGAAAAACAACAGTCTGTTTCTACATCTGTCGTCCAAGCTGCCGATAAAAAAGTAAATTTACTTGGCATGTCACGTACAGAATTAGAGACCTTTTTTGAAGAATTAGGTGAAAAGAAGTTTCGCGCTGGTCAAGTGATGAAATGGATTCATCAATATTTTGTTACTGATTTTGCTGAGATGACCAATATCTCCGGCAAACTTCGCGAAAAATTAGAAAAAATTTGTGAAATCAAAGCTCCTGAAGTTGTACACCGTAATTATTCTAAAGATGGCACTCGTAAGTGGGTTTTCCGTGTAGGAGATGGTGAGGGGTCTTTAGTTGAGACTGTACTTATTCCAGCAGAAGACAAAACGGGTGCGCGTAAAACACTTTGCATTTCATCTCAAGTTGGATGTGCGCTTGATTGTTCATTCTGTTCAACGGGTAAACAAGGTTTCCAACGTGACTTAACACCTGCTGAAATTATTGGACAGCTTTGGATGGCAAAT
>JAPDDQ010000578.1 GCA_027587225.1 Solirubrobacter taibaiensis | reverse complement strand
TCTATTTACACAAGTTTTACTACAACCTCAGTTTCCACGTTACATACTCTGCAATAAAAAATATGATTGCAATATTCATTTGAATTATTATGCGTTAAACCATCTACTGCACTTAATAATTCTTGATCCATATAGGCACTATAATCGTCTATGTAATCTACAGACTTCCCATAATCTTGGAGTATACTTTGGCAATTTTGACAAGAATATGTTTGTGATTCTAATGCGTTGCAAAGCGGGCAAATCCCCATCATGATTCCTCCATACGTTATCGTTTATAAGCCTCTCTTTTTTAGAGTGAAGAGAGCAACCTATCCAGACATAGGAGCGCCCACTCCATCCCTACTTAAAAATAGAACTATGAAGTTGCTACCGATTTCATTTTTATTTCAATAAATCATAAATAAGAAGCTAATAATTAGCCTACAAGTAGCAGGCTACAATGAGAAAATTATATTTAATATCCTCCTTAGTTTGGCCTGTTTTCTTAAAAATACAACGATTACTCTTATTTCATAATTTACGAAATCAATACGTTTTTTTGACAAAATTTACAAATTATTATTTTGTATATCTTTCTAGGTAACATCCATA
>JAPDDQ010000577.1 GCA_027587225.1 Solirubrobacter taibaiensis | reverse complement strand
CATTGCATCAATTAGGCGAGCAGCTCGCGTATAACCTACTCTAAACCTACGTTGTAACATAGAAACAGATGCTGTTTGCATTTCCACTACAAGTTGAACCGCTTCATCATATAATTCATCTTCTACTTCCTGCTTCGTATCAGGAACATCTTGCGGAATCATATCTTCTTGATATTGTGCTTTTTGCTGTCCAATAACATATTCTACAACTCTCTCAACTTCATCATCTGATAAAAATGCGCCTTGTACACGTACAGGTTTCGATGCACCAATTGGTATAAACAGCATGTCTCCACGACCTAGTAGCTTCTCTGCACCACCACCGTCAAGAATTGTACGAGAATCTGTTTGAGAAGATACAGCGAATGCAATACGTGATGGAATATTTGCTTTAATAACACCCGTAATAACGTCAACTGACGGACGTTGCGTTGCAATAATTAAATGAATACCAGCAGCACGAGCCATTTGCGCTAGACGCATAATCGCATCCTCTACATCAGACGAAGCAACCATCATTAAATCTGCTAACTCGTCCACAATTACTACAATATAAGGTAATTCGGGTTGTTTCGCTTCTGATTGACTATTATG
>JAPDDQ010000576.1 GCA_027587225.1 Solirubrobacter taibaiensis | reverse complement strand
AAGGTTTTGAAGCGCTTGTAGCACAAGGCGACAAGGTGAAACAAGGCCAACCATTATTAAAAGTAGATCTTGCATTTGTAAAAGAAAATGCACCATCTATCATTACACCAATTGTCTTTACAAACTTACAACAAGGGCAACAAGTCGAATTGAAAAAAGATGGAAATGTTAAGAAGGGCGAAACCGCTATTATTGACATTCAGTAGGAATTTGACGCAAAATGTTTATAATTATAATAGGCGATGTGGTTGACCGAACATCGCCTATTATATACAATAGATGATGTAGTACTCACGTCTATACAACTAAAAAATACTGTAATTTAAAGGAGATAAATTATCATGGAAAAAATCTTTAAAGTAACTAGCGACTCAGGAATTCATGCTCGTCCAGCAACTCTACTTGTAAACACTGCAAGCAAATTCGGTTCTGACATTAACTTAGAGTATAACGGAAAGAACGTTAACTTAAAATCAATCATGGGCGTTATGTCTTTAGGCATTCAACAAAACGCAGAAATGAAAATCACTGCAAATGGTGATGATGCAGCTCAAGCACTAGCACCTATCGAAGGAACTATGAAAATCGAAGGAT
>JAPDDQ010000575.1 GCA_027587225.1 Solirubrobacter taibaiensis | reverse complement strand
TCCGATAATTCCAACTGAGAATATTGTTCTGTTTGATCACTTCCCATAATAGGAACCGTAAACATCTCTTCTTCAGATGCTGTATCATAAAAAGCATGTCCATATTTCAACTTAATTTGATCTGCATTTTCTGTTGAAGTTTTCAACCCAATCGCAATATCTTTCGTTATATGGTCTCCCCCTAATGGTAATACGCTTGTCGCTTGTAACTCTCCATCTTTAAAAATAGATAAAGTTGTAGATCCTCCCCCCATATCAACAAGGGCTACTCCTCTATTTTTTTCATCTGAAGATATAGCAACTGTTGCAGCCGCTAAAGGTTGAAGACAAATATCAACAATTTCAAGACCTGCTTTTTCTACACAACGAAGTAGGTTATGTAGTAAAGTTCTCGAGCCTGTAATAAGTGTACCTTCCATTTCTAATCTTACACCGATCATCCCGCGTGGATCGTTAATCTCGTCAAGACCGTCTACGATGAACTGTCGAGGTACCACATCAATAAACTCACGTTCTGGAGCAATTGACACAACTTGTGCTGCATCTAGAACGCGTAAGACATCTTCATTCCCGATTTCACGATCTTCATTTGAA
>JAPDDQ010000574.1 GCA_027587225.1 Solirubrobacter taibaiensis | reverse complement strand
AATGGTATGACCTTCGGATCGAAGCCATGCTATTACAAGCGCAAATGCATACTAGTCCTTTACGTGGTTTCCTTGGCGCTCGTGTTGGATTGATTCCACATCAACTTTATATCGCTCACGAAGTCGGTAAGCGTTTTGCGCCACGTGTTTTGTTAGCAGATGAAGTGGGGCTAGGTAAAACCATTGAAGCTGGTTTAATCATCCATCAACAACTAAAAACGGGTCGCTCAGAACGTATTCTGATTTTGGTTCCTGATTCATTGCAATATCAATGGATGATTGAAATGCGCCGTCGTTTCAATTTGCAATTTTCACTTTTCGATTTAACACGTACTGCCTCGATCAAAGAACATGATCCTGATCTCAATCCATTTTTAATTGAGCAATGTATTATTGCCAGTGTTGATTTGATGGTTGACCATGAAGACTTACGTGAGCAAGCCGTAGAAGCTGGCTTTGACTTACTCGTCGTAGATGAAGCACATCACTTAATGTGGAGTGAAGAAGACGGCGGTAATGATCGTTATGATTTAGTAGAAGAACTCGCTGAACAAACAGCAGGTGTGCTTTTGCTTACTGCTACACCAGAGCAAC
>JAPDDQ010000573.1 GCA_027587225.1 Solirubrobacter taibaiensis | reverse complement strand
GATGTTTAATAAAGTATTAAATGAAACATTAGGAAAGATAACGTTCTGGCTATTCTTTATCGGCTTCCATTTAACGTTCTTTATTCAGCATTTCCTTGGCTTGATTGGTATGCCACGCCGTTACTACACATATCTTGAAGGGCAAGGGTTGGAAATGGGGAATATGATTAGTTCCATCGGAGCGGTGTCTATGGCTCTTGGAACGATTGTTCTTCTATTCAATGTAATTAAAACGACAGTATCAAAAGAAAAAGCTGGTCGTGATCCGTGGGATGCACGTACATTAGAATGGACAATGCCAGCACCGACACCAGAATATAACTTTAAACAATTACCATTTGTTCGCGGATTAGATCCGTTTTGGATTGAAAAACGTGAAGGTAATAAAGAGATGACAGCAGCGGAACCAGTTGGTGATATTCATATGCCAAATCCTTCGTTTTCACCATTTGTCATTTCTTTCGGATTGTTTATAGCGGCATTTGGTGCGATGTATATGCAGGGCGGAAAAGATAAGTTCTGGTTATTAGTAGCAATTATTGGTTTAATCATTACATTTGGCACAATGTTCCTACGTTCAGTAATTGATGATCA
>JAPDDQ010000572.1 GCA_027587225.1 Solirubrobacter taibaiensis | reverse complement strand
ATTAAAGCACCAATTGATGTACACCTCATGGTTTCTCCTGTGGATCGTATGATTGGTGACTTCTTAGAAGCAGGTGCCGATATCATTACTTTCCACCCAGAAGCGACAGATCATATTGATCGCTCTTTGCAGTTGATTAAATCAGGTGGTGCAAAAGCAGGTTTGGTCTTCAACCCAGCGACACCATTACATTATCTTGATTATGTTCTAGATAAAGTGGACCAAATTTTATTAATGAGTGTAAACCCTGGTTTTGGTGGGCAGAAATTTATTCCGATGACATTAGAAAAACTTCGCCAAGCACGCCAAATTATTGATGCCAGTGGCCGTGATATTCGTTTAGAAGTGGATGGTGGTGTAGGACCTGCAAATATTCGAGAAATAGCAGAAGCTGGGGCGGATATGTTTGTTGCTGGTTCAGCAATTTTTGGTCAGCCAGATTACAAAACAGTGATCGACCAAATGCGTGCAGAGTTGGCTAAAGTTGGTGCAAAACAAATTTAGTCTATTTAACCTATTATATACATTGGGCTGTGGATAACTTTGTGTATAACTACGTGGATAACCGTGTTGATAAGCGAGTGGATAAGATGTT
>JAPDDQ010000571.1 GCA_027587225.1 Solirubrobacter taibaiensis | reverse complement strand
AAGATGTTGAGTTGTATATGCCGAATTCACGTATAAAAGAAGTATTGCAAACGGGAGAAGTACAATTAAACGAAGAACAAAATATTTATGGAATTACGATTGTGACGAATCGAGTTCCTTTATATGTAAAAGGAGAAATAGTTGGTGCAATTGCAACATTTCGTGATAAAACAGAGATTGGAAAACTAGCAGAGGAACTAACTGGTATTAGACTATATGCAGAAGCATTACGGGCACAATCTCATGAGTTTATGAATAAGATGCATGTCGTATTAGGGCTTACACATATGAAGCAGTATGAAGAATTACAGAAGTATATAAGCGGCATGGTATCAGAGCATCAATATGAAATTGGTGGAGTTATGAAAAGAATAAAAAGTCCAGTATTTGCTGGTTTTTTACTAGGTAAGCTCAGCTATGCTAGAGAGAAAAATATAAAATTAATTATAAGTGAAGATTCTTATATGCCGGAAATAGATGATGAAAGTATTACTCATGAACTTATTACGATTGTCGGAAATTTAATTGATAATGCATTAGAGGCAGTTACGAATTGTGAAAAGAAGCGAGTTGAAGTTAAGATACAACATGGGGA
>JAPDDQ010000570.1 GCA_027587225.1 Solirubrobacter taibaiensis | reverse complement strand
CAAGGGAAGATGATTGATATTCAATACGATCGCTGCGTTAGAAAAGTAGCGCATGACGAGAGAAAGAAATATGAAAAACTTGTTCAAAGTGTATATATGCCAACGGATATTTTACAGGCAACTATGGAAAACTTAGATCCTTCTGATTTAAATGCACGTATCGATGCGATTGGTGCAGCGAATGAATTTTTAAGTACATATGAACCAGGTAAAAAAGCACAAGGTTTATATTTGTACGGTAAATTTGGTGTAGGAAAAACGTATTTGTTAGGAGCAATAGCGAACGAGCTTGCTCGAAAGAAAATAAGTTCGATGCTCGTATACTTCCCGGAATTTTTACGTGAAATTAAAAGTTCAATTCAAGATAATTCGATTGGTGAAAAGATTGATGCGGTTAAACGCGTACAAGTTTTAATGTTAGACGATATCGGGGCAGAAGCGATGTCAAGCTTTGTGCGTGACGATGTGCTTGGTGCAATCTTGCAATTCCGTATGTTAGAAAACTTACCGACGTTCTTTACGTCTAATTTTGATTTTAAACAACTGGAACACCATTTAACGTATACGCAGCGTGGCGAGGCTGAAGAAATGAAGGC
>JAPDDQ010000054.1 GCA_027587225.1 Solirubrobacter taibaiensis | reverse complement strand
ACGATCCGACTTGCGGCCGCGGCCTGGGCCGGCGCCGCGGGCTTCTCGATCGCGGGCAGGAACGCCTGCGAGTCCCGCGGGTCGGGCGCGCGGTCGGCGGCCGAGGCCGCGGAGGCCGTGGCCTTCACCGCGGGCAGGAACGCGTTGGACTGGCTGGGATCGAACGCCGGCTCCGCGGGGACGGCGGCGGCCGCGGCGACCGGTGTGCCGGGAGCGACGGCCGCGAACTGCCCGGGCACGGCGCCGGGCGCCGCCACCGCGGGGCCCGCGGCGACGTCCGCCGGCGGCTTCCAGTCCGGCGAGATCTCCTGCTTGAAGCCGAGGTGCAGGTGGTTCTGGTGGGCCGCGTCGGTGAAGTAGCCGGGGCCGGAGATCGCGAACGGCGAGCCGATCTCGTTCGGGCGGATGTCCGGGTCCAGCGTCGAGACCTCGGACGCGATCTCCCGCGCGAGCGGACTGCCGGGCCCGACGATCTCGCCGTCGATGGCCGCGATGTCCAGACCACGCCCGTAGAAGTGGTTGGAGATCGAGCCGCCCGCGGTGAACTTCGAGTGGTCCGAGCACATGCACGAGACCGTGATCTTGTGCTCCTGGCTGAGCTTGGTCAGCACGCCGATCACGCGCGGGTCGATGCGCCCGGCCTTGATGTCGGCCTTGCCCACGTCGTCGAGCACGACGTTCTTGTTGGCCAGCAGCGCGAGCGCCTCGGCGTTCGGCGGGCCGCCGGTGCCGACCTCCGCGCCGCCGAACTGCTTCGGGTCCACCGGCGGTGTCGCGGCCGCCGGCGCGGGCTGCACGGCCGGCGCGCCCGGCTGGACCGGCACGCCGGCGCCCGCCGGCGCGTCGCCGTTGACGCGGATGAAGACGACGTTGCCGACGTTGGTGTTGCGGTCCACGCTGGAGACGGCGTCGGCGTTGTTGCCCTCCAGCGCCTTGAACTTGCCGTCCTGGACCGTGCTGTCGAGGAAGCCGATGTGGCCGTCGGCGCCGAAGTCGTTCTGGCCGCCCCAGTCGTAGGCCACGATGTCGCCGGGGCGGGCGTCCGCCGCGCTGACGATCTGCAGGCCGTTCTTGCCTTGCTCGGCGTTGCGCACCCAGGTCTGGACCGCCGCCCAGCCGCCGCCCGGCATCTTGTGCCCGACCTTCTCCAGCGACCAGGTGATGAACGAGGCGCACCACGGGTTGCCGGACGGGACCTTGGCCGCGGCGAGATACTCGTCGACCTTGGGCCCGGCGTTCGTGCCTACCTCGCGGACGCCGAGCTCGCCCTTCGCGACGCCGAGCGCGGCGCCCCCGAGCCCCCCGCCGGCCGGAGCGGGCACCACGCCCGCGTCCACCACGGCGGCCGCCGCGGCCACGGGCTGCGGTGCCGCGGCGCGGCTGGAAAGCAGGCCCTTGGCCTCTGAGAGCTTGGTCTGGTAGCGGTAGCGGTACTGCGCGGCGGGCCGCTCGGTGTCCGCGATCCACTCGCCGTAATGGTCGGGGTCATCGATCGGCTTGCCCGCCGCGACCCGCGCGTTCTTGACCTTCTCCGCCTCGTCCAGGAACCACTTGACCTGCAACTCGGGCTTGTCGCCGTAGCCCTTGTACGGGCCCTGGTCCCAGATGCTCACGCGCATCTGGAAGAACCCGATGCTGTCGGCGTCGCCGTAGTTGAGGTTCTTCATCCCGGACTCGACGAGCGCCGCCATCACGGGCAGCTCGGGCGGCAGGCCGCGCTTCTCCGCCTGGCCGGCCATCCACGCCGCGAGTTGCTCCTTCGGCGCGTCGTTGCCGGGGTACGCCTCCGGCGCGGCCGCCGCGACCGCGGAGATGTCGACGGGCGCACCGGCCGGCTGGCCCGTGAACTGCGCCGGCTGCGCCGCCGCCGGCTTCTTCTCGATCGCCGGCAGGAAGGCCTGCGAATCGCGCGGATCGGGCGCGCGGTCAGCCGACGAGGCCACGGCCCGGGCCTTGACCGCGGGGAGGAACGCGTCGGACTTCGTCGGGTCGAACGCGGGCTCCACCGGCACGACGGGCGTCTGCACCCCCGCGGCGGCCACCGCCGGCACCGCGGCGGGAACGGCAACCGCCGGCGCGGGCGCCGCGACGGGCGCGGCCGGCGGCGCCGGGGCGACCTCTTTGAAGGCGACGGACAGGTGGTCCTGATGCACGCCGTCGGTGAAGAACCCGGGCGCGGCGATCGCCCACGGCGACCCGACCGAATCCGGGCGCAGGCCCGGCGGCAGCTCCGCCAGCGCGCTCGCGAGGTCCCGCGCCGCGCCGCTGTCGGGGTTGACCATCTCACCGTCGACCGCCGAGATGTCCATGCCTCCGTCGGCAGACTTCAGCGCCGAGACCGTGATCTTGTGCTCCTGGCTGAGCTGCGTCAGCACGCCGACGACCCGCGCGTCGACCCGTCCGGCGTTGATCTCGGCGACCCCTGGAGCGTCGATCACGACGTTCTTGTTCGCGAGCAGCGCGAGCGCCTGCGGCGTCGGCGGACTGGCCGGCAGTTCGACCGGCGCGTCGGTGGGGAGCGAGTCGGCTGAGGCGGCCGGCAGCGACGGATCGCCGCCGGCTTCCGGCGGCGCGTCGCCTGGCAAGGAGTTCTCGGGCGCCGCCGCGGGCAGCGACGAGTCCGCGGACGCGCCGCCCGGGAGCGAGGGATCGCCCGCCCCGGCGGCCGACGAAGGGACACCGCCCCAGGCCGGTGCGCTCGCCGGCGCATCGCCGCCGGGCGGCAGCGACGGGTCGCTGCCCTTGGCGCCGCCACCACCGAAGCGCCGGGTGAGTCGCCGCGCGGCGCCGGTGATGCCGCCCGACTTGCCGCTCTCGGGCGTGACCGCGACGGCACCGGAAGGCACGTCGCCGGAAGCGCCGTCGCCCTCCGGCGCGCCCGGCAGCGCGTCCGAGCCCGGGACGCCACTCGTCGTCTCGTCGAGCGCGTTCGCGGCCGCTTCCTCCTGCGCGCGCTTCGCCGCCTCGGGCGAGTTCTCGTCGGCGATCTTCTTGGCCGCTTCCGCGGCAGGGTCGTCCTTCGGCGCCTTGGGCTCCTTCGGGGCGTCAGCCTCCGTCGCCTTCGGCGCATCCGCGGGCGCTTCCGCGGGTGGCGCGGCGGCGGGCGGAGGAGGAGCGGCCGGCGCGGCTCCGGCTGCGGCCGGCGGAGCGCTGCCCGCGCCGTCGGCCGAGGCGACCCCCGGCACGTCCTGCGCACCCGCGACGCCCGGCACGTCCGACGAGGCCGGCAGTGTTGCGCCCGCACCCGGCGCGGGGGCCGGTGCGTCCGGCTCCGGTGCGGCTGGGGCCGCCGGCGCGGCGTCGTCACCACCACCGCCGGGCATGGAGATCGCGGGCAGGTCCACGCGCGAGACGACGTCCGCGACGTGGCTCGGCAATTCCTTGAGCCCCGGCAGGACGTTCTCGGAGAACTGCCAGATCCCGACGCCCTCCATCGCGGCGGCCATCATCACGCCGGCCAGCGAGGACTTGGACTCGCGGATGTCCAGCGTGTGGAACGCCTTGCCGCCGCCCAGGGACATCTCCTGGGCGAGCTGGTCGAGCCCGGCCTCACGGCAGGCGCCCGCCGGGTCGCGGCGGAACCGCGCGCGGAAGCTCGGGTCGGCGAGCAGCCGCTCGATCAGCCGGGCGGCGACGTCCGCTTCGGTGGGCGAGGTGGCCATCGCCTACTTAACCCCTCGGAACCGCTGCCAGAGCGGCTTGCCCAGTACGAACACCACAGGCAGGAAGAACACCAGCCAGAGCGTTCCCATGACGCCGTACACCACGGCCGGCGGCGCGAACTCCAGGAAGATCGTCTTGTAGCGGAACGTGATGGCGATCGCGAACACGGCCATCACGACCGACCAGCCGAGCCCCCACAGCGAGTAGCGCGCCAGCACCGGCGAATCGCCCTCGCGGCGCCCTTCGCCACGCAGCCGACGTTCGAGCTGCTCCTTCGCGCGCCGCCGCAGCCCCGGCTCGTTCAAGCCGTCGACGAGCATGTGGTAGCCGTCGCGCTCGATGAACGGGTTCAGGTTGAAGAACGCGCCCACATAGGCCGCGAACGCGAGGTTGAAGAAGATGTCGCGCACCGTGCCCTCGGGCAGCAGCAGCGCGCACAGCGCGAAGATCGCGCCGAGCGAGAAGTCCGACAACGGCCCCGCGGCGCTCACCGCGATCCGCCGCCGGCGGGGCTCGAACCACGCCTCCGACGTGTCCACGAACGCGTACGGGAAGATCGCGATCGTCTTCAGCCCGGCCTTGTCCACGCGCCGCCCGAACGACGCCATCGTGAGTCCGTGCGCGGTCTCGTGCACGGCCACGACCGCGAAGCGCCCGAGCAGGAACACGAGCCCGCCCAGGCCGAACTTCGACGCCACCACGAACGGCGTCCCGTAGCGCCCGGCGATCAGGTAGATGAAGGACGCCAGCCCGAGCACGCCCAGGACGGCCAGGGCGATCAGCGCCGGACGCGTGAAGAACACCCAGCCGCCGTGCCGGTAGATCGCCTCGATCCGCGGGCCGAGCCCGGTGAAGATCTTCTCGCGCGGCCGCACCAGCTTCCGCCACCAGGAAGTCGGCGCCTCGCCCGCGGGCGTGCTGCCCGCGACGCCCGAGAGGAAGCCGCGCTCGCCCAGGTCGGTCAAGAGCCGCACCAGCCGGGCGGACCCGGTCGCGCCGAACCGCTGCTCGCACATCGCCACCAGCTCGAGCAGCGTGTGTGTGCCGTCGAACAGGTCGAACACCCACGCGTCGTTGTCCGAGAGCCGCAGGAACGTCCCGCTGCGCTGATCCTTCAGAACCCACCGCTGGCGCCCCTCGGACGCGTCCAGCCGCTTGAGCGCGTAGCCGGACCGCACGCGCGGGCGCATCCCGAACTGCGTGCCGCTGCCGCCGATCGACGGCATGAACCCGGTCGCGCCCGCGGGGACGAACATCGTCCGCCCGGCCTCGGCCACATCGCGCCGGCGCTCCACGCGCAGCTCCGCGTCGCCGAGCCGGATCTTCGCCCCGTCGCGCAGCGGCGAAGGCCCCGTCACGCGCACCCCGTCCAGCCACGTGCCGTGGGAGGAACCGATGTCCTCCAGCACCGCGTCGGCCGTGATCCGCGCGTGCATCCGCGACACGGACGGGTCGGAGAGCACGAGCGTCGAGCCGGGCGCGCGCCCGATCGTCAACTCCGACACCATAGGCACCCGCTGCCCACCGTCGAGCACGAGCTCGAGTGGCGCGGGGGCCCCGTTCAGGGGCGCCCCGCAGCTGCCGCAGTAGCTCGCTCCTCGCTCGAGCTGGCGACGGCAGCTGGGGCACAGCACCGTTGATCAGCCCTCGAGCGTCAGCGGCTGGTACACCGGGTCGTCGCCGGAGGCGTTGAGCTGCTCGCCCACCCGCAGGTCGCTGACGCCGACGCGCACCAGCGCGCCCACCTTCTCGATGCAGGCGGCGTCGGACTGGATGACGAGAAGCTCGCGGCCATCGCTGCGCCACACGACCTTGCAGGCGCGCACGTTGGTCTTCTTGGCCTTCTCGATGTCGAAGCCGTCCTTGACGTCACCCAGGAACAGCTGGAACCGCGAGGAGCCCAGGTTGGAGATCATCGCGATCTGCTTGCCGTCCGGCGAGATGGTCGCGTCGATCATGATCTTGTTCGGGCGCTCGATGTCGGAGACGAAGCGGCCCTTGGACCAGTCCGACGGGTTGCTCGAGAACGGGTCCTTGCCCTGCTTGAGGCGCCAGCGCATGATGCCGGCCGCGCTCTGGTCGTTCTTGCCCGCGAACGCGAGGATCGACTTGCCGTCCGGCGCCCAGTGGACGACGCGGTTGGGCGAGACATTCGGCTCGACGATGCAGTTCGCGTCCATCCCGTCGCGCGTAATCTTGCCGAAGCACAGGTCCGCGTCCTGGGCCGTGGCGCGCGTGAAGGCGATCACGTTCGTGTCGGCGATCGGCGCCCAGGCCAGGTTGGAGTCGTCGCTGCCCGCGGGCGAGAGCGGCACGGCGTCCGCGTTGTCCTTGGTGATGTCCTTGAGCATGATCCGGCCGTCCGCGGAGAAGGCCACGTGCGTGCCGGCCGCGTTCCAGGTCGGGTTGGTCTCCAGCAGCTCGTCGTCATCGGCGATCGGGTCCAGCTTCTGCCCGTTGGCGCCGTTGACGCGCAGGATGTCCTTCTCGTTGGTGAAGATCACCTGCGGCTGGCCGGCGGAGACGATCAGCTGGACCTTCGTGCCCTTCTTGACCTTCGTGCCGGGCTCGGGGACGACGGCCACGAGCCGGCCGACCGGCGCGTCGTCGAAGCGCCGCGTCGGGTTGGGCACGATGCCGAGGTCAGCGGCCTTCTTGGCGTACTTCTCGACGTCGTCCTTGCCGATCGGCGGGACGGTGATCTCGGCGCCCGCGCCGCTACCGGCGCCGCCGCCACCGCCGCCCGCACCGCCATCGGCCTCGCCGGGCTTGTCGTCCTTACCGTCGCCGTCTTTGTCGCGGTTGGCGGCCGCGGTCGGGTCCTCGAAGAAGATGTCGATCGGCTCGCCGGCCTGGACGATCTCCTTGGTCGCCGGGATCTGAGATGCGATCTTCGCCTCCGGCGTTGCGTCCGTCGGGGACGCCTGGCCGAGCGTGAGCTGCTTCTCGCGCAGCGCCTTGTCGGCCTCGGTGGCCGTCAGGCCCGTGAGGTCGGGTACGTCGACCTTGCCCGAGCCGACCGCGATCAGCACGGTCACGGTCGCGCCCTTCTTGACCTCTTCGCCCTCCTTGGGCGTCTGATCGAGCACGGAACCGGCCGGCGCCTTATCGTCGACCTGCGTCTTCTGCGACGGGTCCAGCTTGAGCTCGGACTTTGTCAGCGTCTCCTCGGCCACGAACGCGGACTCCGCGCCCACCAGCTCGGGCACGACGACGTTCTGCGGCAGCGAGCGGTACAGGAAGAACAGCAGTGCGAGCAGCAGCGCCAGGATGATCAGCGACCACCACGGAATCCACGGCCGCTGCTTGAACACGCCCTGCGAGGGCATCAGCGGACCGCTCGGGGTGCCGCCGCCGCGCTTGGGCATCTTCAGCCCGCCCGCGGGCATCATCTGGCGCGCGTTCATGCCGCCCATCTGCGGGCCGGCGACCTGCGGGCCGCGCATCTGCGGCATGCGCAGGTTGATGCCACCCGGTCCGAACTGCACGTCCGGCGGGTACAGCTGCGGCTTGTAGACGCGCGGCGGGTACATGCCCGGCACGCGCGGGGCCTTCGGCTTGCGCCGGTACCACTTCTTCTTGGGCGGCGGGCCCTCGGCCTCCAGCACGGCCGCGGGCAGCGGCTGCGCGGCGGCGCGCGCCTGCGCCTCCTCGCCCGTGATCGTCGTGATCGAGAGCTGCCGGTCCTTGCCGCGGCCGATCCAGATCTGCTTCGGCGGCTTGACCTGCATCTGGGTCGTGACCGACCCGCCGGGCGGGATCTCCTGCGGCGGCCGGTTGAAGCCGAACTGCATCTCGCCGTCCGGGTCCTCGCCGTCGAGCGCGACCAGCACCGGCGCGTTGGCCTTGTTGATCACGTGGACGTCGTAGGTGGCCTTGCGGCGACCGCGGCGGCGCTGCGGGCGCAGCGCGGTGGCCGTGTCCTCGTACGCGCCGATGTGCAGGTGCAGCGCGGCGGAGGCCGCGACGATCCGGCTCGCCTTGGAGTCCGCGACGACTTTGAGCTCCCACAACCGCGCCTCGGCTTCAGGCGTGCGCGGCGGGTGCAGGTGGACCTCGACCTCCTGCTCGTAGGTCCCGCCGGCGCCGAACGGCACGAGGTAGACCGTGCCGGGGAAGATCGACCACCAGTCGTCCGGGATGCCCTCGACGCGCAGGTCGTAGTTGTCGACGATCCCGCTCTGGTTGCGGATGAGCGCCAGCACGCGGCCACGTTCGCCCGGCTCGACGGTCGTCTCGAGCTCGCCGCCCTTGGCGAAGTCGCCCTGCTCGTTCTCGCGCAGGACGATCGTCGCCGGCTCCTCGGGGAGCTCGTCGCGCCGGTCGGCCATGCGCGGGGGCGGGGCGCCGCCACCACGGGCCGGAACGGCGGGCACGGGCGCGTCCGCGGGGACGGCCGGCAGGTTGCGGACCATCGTCTTGGCCGTCGGGCGCTGGCCGGGCGGTGCGACCGCGGGCTGCGGCGACGCGGCCGGGGGCGGCGGAGGCGCGGCGGGCACCGAGTGGCCATTGCCGTGGCCGTTTCCAGGCTCGGGAGTGAACGCCGGCGCCGGCGTCACCGACGGAGGCGGGGGCGGTGCGGCTGCGGGATCCTGCGGCTGGACCTGATCGGGGGTGATCGCCGGCATCGCGTAGCCGGTCGGCTCCCAGCGCAGGTACTCACCGCAGCTGCAGAAGTCCTGATCGTCCGCGTTCTCCTTGCCGCAGCTCTGGCACGCCCTCATGATTCGACCTTCTTCTTTGCTGCCTTCACGCGCAGCCGGTATGTCGCTTGCACCGGCTTGTACTGCTCGATGATGCGGGCCACCGAGGCCTGCAGGTCCGCGTCGACGGGCTTATCGCAATAGACGACGAAATCCGACGTCGCATTCCCTTCCTTGGCCGGCTTCCCGTGCCAGATCACACCACCGTTGTCCTCGACGCGCAACGGGAGGTACGGGAAGTGCAGCTTCAGCGCCAGCTCCAGGCCCCTGACGGTGCCGCGCCGGCGGCCGAGCTCGGCCGCGCGCCGGACCATCTCGCGCTGGTGCTTGATGTCCTGCGTCTCGTCGAGGTCCACGCCGAGCCACGCGGCGAGCAGGTTCAGGATGTCCGGCGGCGCGAAGTTCGGATCGAAGTGCGAGGGGAGTGCGTCCAGGATCGCGACGATTGGATCCAGCAGCTCCTCGAGCGAGCCGATGAACCGCATCCCGAAGTCGCCGTCCTGGTAGAGCGAAGGCAGGCCGTTGCGCAGGTACGCGCGCGTGGACGCGACCGGCGGGGTCTCCTTCGGCCCCAGCGACAGCTGCATCATCAGCGTGCCGAAGCCGGACCCCGAGAACGTGCGGTAGCCGTTGCCGTTGCCGTCCGTGGACGCGGGCTCGATCTCGGTCCCGTGGCCGTTGGCCGCGCCGTCCTCGTCCGGTCCTTTGTACTGGTCCGGCGGCAACTAATCCTCGCGGTGCGTGGCCTTGACGATGTGCAGGCCGGAAGCGATCAGCTCGTCCGGCTCCAGCACGATGTGGGTGCCGGCCGGCTTGGCCGACTGCTCGCCCGTCTCCAGGTTGGTCTCGTACAGGCGCAGGATGCGCACGAACTCCACGCCTTCGACGGCATGGACCACACCGTAGAGCTCGCCCTGGTTGAGCGCGCGTCCGAACGCCCAGCCCGCGCCAGGGCCGGTCGGGTTGCCGCCCACGAGCGGGTTCAGGTACGTGTAGAGCGCGTGTGCGACGTCCTGCTCGACACGCTGGGTGTCCGCCAGCGGCCGCGCCTGCAGGTTCACGACGA
Source organism: Solirubrobacter taibaiensis (assembly GCA_027587225.1). Classification (GTDB taxonomy): domain Bacteria; phylum Actinomycetota; class Thermoleophilia; order Solirubrobacterales; family Solirubrobacteraceae; genus Solirubrobacter; species Solirubrobacter taibaiensis. The sequence continues at coordinate 34,999 of JAPDDQ010000054.1, read as the reverse complement.
CGCTGAGCCCGCGGTAGCGGCAGGGCTTGAGCTCCACCGTCGTGCCGATCAGGCGCCGCTCGTCGAGGTACTCGCCGACCTCGGTCAAGAGCTCGGGCTCCGGGACGAGCTCCTCGAAGTGCAGCCGCCGGTCGGCCGGGTAGATGCGCGGGACCAGGTGCAGCGGCACCGCGCCGCCGTCACGCGGCGGGATGCACACCGCACGCGCCACGCGCGGGCTCGCCTCACCGGCCAGGAACTCGAAGTCCTCCGCCGTGACGGCGCGGTAGCGCGAGCGGATCTCCATCGACGCGCGCTGACGCGCGTGCGTGAGGATCTCGGCGTCCACGCCGCCGCTCGCCGCGTCCGGGTTGGTGACCGTGTCGATGCCCGCGATCGTGCTCTTGAGCACGGTCAGCGAGTTCGCGGTGACGTTGCCGTCGCGCCCGCCGCCGTGGCGGTAGCGCGTGAAGCGCAGGATCGCGCCCTTGGGCGGGACCGTGCCGTACTGGATCCAGCGCCCGCTCGTCTCGCGGATCGCCGGGCCGAGCTCCACGTCGCCGGACACGAGGTCCACCGTGAAGTGGCGGTCGTGCTCGGTGGAGCCGACGAAGTCGTTGCGGTGCTCCCAACGCACCCAGTCGCCCGTGTCCGGGTCCTGGATCTCGAGCGTCTCGCCCGGGCTGACCTTCAGCACCGGGTGGTTGCGCAGCGGGAAGATCTGGCCGGGCGTGCCGTCGGAGGAGCCGAGCGTCTCGCGCTCGATCAGCGACGCGTGCGTGGACGGCAGGCGCGCGCCCATCGGGACGGCCGTGATCGAGTAGATCTCCGGCGCGTGCGAGTACGTGGCGCCTTCGCGCCCGCTCGCCGTCAGCTCGGTGATCCGGCAGCGCAGCCAGTACAGGCGCTGGCCGGCGATCGGGGCGATCGCCGAGCGCGGCGGCAGCTCCAGCTCCACCGTGCCCGAGCCGTAGTTGAAGCCGCCCGTGAGGTCCTCGAGGACGGTCGCCGGCGCCCACTCGTTGTCGCCCTGGGAGACCTCCCAGATCAGCGGCGGGTCCTCCGGGTTCACGCCCGCGCCGCGGGCCTGGGAGGCGTCGACGTCGATCTGGATGATCAGCCGGTCCAGCGCGTCCTCGAACCCGAGGTAGAGGGAGTCGCCGACCTGCGGCGGAGTGCCGAACGCGAGCTGGTCCGAGCCCTGCGGGCGCGCCTCGCCGTCGGCCACGCCGACGTTCTTGGGTGACTGCCCGACGCGCTGCAGCACGTAGGCCGCGGGCGTCATCGACGGGATCGTGAAGTCCTCGTCGACCTGGAAGATGATCGACTCGTCGTGCGCGGTGCGCGGCGTGCCCACCTCGGTCTCGCCGCCGCGGATGAGGATCGGCTCGCTCGGCGCGTCCGCCAGCCGGAACCGCAGGCTGGTGGTGGCGGCTGAGGGACCGTCCAGGCGGATGCCCAACAGGTCCAACAGGGCGACATGGAGCTTGTCCGGCACCCGGTTGAGCCGGTAGATCGTCATCTCCGTCATCCACGCGAACAGCTCGATCAGCGTGATGCCGGGGTCCGAGACGTTGTGCTCGGTCCACTCGGGGCACGAACGCGCGATCCGCGTGCGGGCCTCGGAGACGAGATCCTGGAAGCGCCGGTCGTCGAGCTGGATCTCGGGGAGCCTCACTCCATCTCCTCCGCGGGAATGACGTAGAACGGGTAGACGAGGTTGCGCGACGTGTTGGTGGCGCGCACCTTGTAGACGATGTCGATGGTCAGCAGGCCGCTGGTCGCGTCACTGCTGTCGAAGTTGACGCGCTGGACCTCGATCCGCGGCTCCCAGCGCACGAGCGCGTCGCGGATCGCCTGCTCCATGCTGCCGATCGTGTTCGCGTCGATCGAGTCGAAGACGAAGTCGTGCACCCCGCAGCCGAACTCGGGACGCATCGGACGTTCGCCCGGCGCCGTGCCGAGGATGAGCTGGATCGCCTGCTCGATGTCCTGCTCGTCCTTGGCCAGGGCGATCTGCCCGCGCCGGTCCACCTGCAGCGGGAAGGCGAGGCCCGATCCGATGATCTCCGTCACGCTCTCGACCCTAACCGATGCTGATCGGCGTGCCCTTGATACTCACGGGGCCCGAGCCTTGGATGGAGACGGTGGCACCCTTGAGCGTGAGCGCCGCGGAGGCCTCGACGTTCACGGAGACACCCTTGACGGTCATCGAGCTGCCGGCCTCGACGACGAACGTCTGCGCCTTCTGCTTGTTGCTGCCGGTCGTCGTGTGCTCCGAGTTGCCCTTGACCGTGACCTTCTCGTCCTGGGTGATCTCGACGATCATCTTCTGGTCGGACTTGATCTCGAAGTCCTTCTTGGAGTGCTGGTGGATCTTCTCGTTCGACAGCACCGCGAAGGATCCGTCGCGATTCTGGAGCAGGTCGGGGCCCGGCTTGTCCTTGCCGTTGAAGGTCGAGCCGAGCACGATCGGGCGGCGGCTGTCGCCGTGCTCGAAGCCGATCACGACCTCCTCGTCGGGCTGCGGCAGCATCAGCAGGCCGCGCGCGTTGCCGGAGCTCGGGGTAGCGACGGGCGCCCAGGCCGACTCTTCCTTGTCGGACAGGCTCGGGTACTTCACGCGCACCCGACCACGTTGTTCGGGGTCGTTGTTGTTGGTCACCACGCCGACCACGATCGAAGCGGTCCAGTCGCGATTGGCGGGCGGGCGGACGAGCTCGGTGAGCGTGCGTGCGCTGCGACCGGAGATCTGGAACTGCGTCTGGTAGCCGCGGTGGCCGTGGTAGGAGTGCGTGCTCGAGGAGATCGTGAACTCGCCGCCGAACTTGGTCCCCACGCCCTCGACCTTGACCTTGCAGCCCGCCTTGATCTTCGGGTTGCCGATGGCGACGCCGTCAGCCTCGAAGTAGGCATCGGCCATCCGCTGCAGCGTCGACTTGGCGATCTCGTTGGCCTCGGCGGTGGTGGTCGCGACGCGGTCGGTCACGACGGTCGTCCCTCCGCCCAGGTCACTGGCCACGGCGCTGCGCTGCACGCCCGGCTTCGACGTCGTGGTCGGGCTGCTCGCGCTGCCGTTGACGACCTTCTTGGCCTTCGGGTCCCAGGCACGGACCTCGACCTTGTCGACCTGCTGGATGCCGCTCATCCGCGGCCGGAACGTCTGCAGGTTGTCGCCCCAGCGCAGGGTGACCGCGCTGCCCTTGGCCACGTTCGCCGGGCGGAAGTTGAGCTTTCCGTCGGTGACGACGACCTCGTAGTCGTGCATCAGCGCGATCCGCCACAGGAAGTCCCAGTCGGTCTCGTTGCTCTGCTGGAAGAACTCGTGGACGACGCTCGTGGACTTGATCTCGCCCGCGGCCAGGCCGGCCTCGCCGACGACCTTGCGCGCCATGTCGGAGGCCGACATCTGCTGGAACGTGCGCGACTTCTTCTGGCGGTTGAGCTTGTGCGCCTCGTCGTAGGCACGCGCGGAGATCACGACGCCCTGCGGCGTGAACTCGGGCTCCACGGCCGCGATCTGGCCCTTGAAGATCGACTCGGTCGTGTTGGCGCCCTTGTCGCCCGCCTTGATCTCGATCTTCGCGCCCAGCTTGAGCGGGTTCGCGTCGATGTTCTCGCCCTTGAGGTCGGTGATCCGCACGAGCGCCATGTCCGGCAGCGTGAGGCTGTCGATGACCTTGACCTCGGAGAGCAGTTCCGCGTACTTGGGATCGAGCGCCTGTCCGTCGACGACGACGGACATCGAGGCGACGTGTTCCTTGGATTGGGTCCCGCTCGTCGCCGGCATCTAGTTCTCGATGCTCGGGAGCGACAGCGAGGAACCGCGGCGCAGGTGCAACGGGTTGTCGATCCCGTTCGCCTCCGCGATCCGGCGCCAGTCCGTCGCGTCGCCGTAGGAGGAGTACGAGATCGAGGGCAGCGTGTCGCCGTCCTTGACGCGATGCACGCCGAAGCCGGCCTGCGCGCGCGTGGTCGGGTTCTGGCCCTTGGGCGGCTCGCCGGTCTGCGTCAGGCTGAGCTTGACGTCGGCGCGCAGCGCCTGGCCCTCAGGCGTGAACAGCTTGTACGTGCAGGTGAGGCTCGTGCAGGCGCCCTTGAACTTCAGCTTGCCCCAGCCGAACGTGATGAACGGCGGAGCCGCGGTCGGCGTGCCGGCGTTCTGGCCCGACGGGACCTCCATCGCGTCCAGCAGCAGCGCGGTCGCCTCGCCCACGCCCATCGTGAACGGCGGCATCGTCTGGTCGAAGAGGAGGCTCAGCTCCATCTTGCGCGGGTTGCCGCTCGTGAACTTCTGGTTCGGAGAGGACTTGCCGTTGACCTTCTCCGCTTCCCAGGTGTTCGTCTTCGCGATCGAGTACTCGGTCGGGTTGAAGTAACAGTCGAGCTTCGCGCCGCCCTCGATCTCGAGGTACGCGCGGACGAAGTTCTGTGGGAGTGCGGTCGTGGCCATCGAGCTACATCACCTTCATGCCCGAGTGGGCGATCTCGAGGGATTGCGTCATGAACTCGTTTCCGCCGGCGTTGAGGTCCGACCCGGTCCACTTGACCGGATAGGCGTTGGCGAACGACCACGACTGCATCGTGTTGCCGAGTTCGTCCAGCACGTTGATCGAGAGGTCAGCAGGCTGGACCTTCACCACCGTCGACTGGAACCACTGCAGCAGCGCCTTCTCTTTGGTGACGCCGCGCTTGAGCGTGATATTCCCCTGTTTGATCCGCGTCGGCAGGCGGTGCACGAACGTGTTGATGCCGCCCTCCGGGTACTCCATCACGTCGATCTGCGCCGAGATCCCGGTGACCTGCGTGAACAGGCCCACCTCGAGCGTGAGCGTCGGAATCGACACGCTGAAGGCCTTCGCGTGTTGAACCTGGGGATTGACGTCGGCTGTTCCGCTGGAGGGAGGCATGGGCAGCTCGCTACGGGTTGTCGATGATCAGGTGGCCCATCTGCTCGCGCTCGGCGAGCAGATCGCGCTTGAAGCGGTCGAGGAAGTACTCGTACAGCTCCTCGCGCTTATGGGCCTCTTCTTGGGCGGTTTCGGGGCTGTCGCCGGGCTTCGCGCTTCCGCCCGGTGAGGCGGGGGCTTCGGCGGGCGCCGAGGCCGGGGCCGGGTCGGCCAGTTCGCGTGAGATCGTGAACGGGGCCTGCGAAAGGTGCGGAGCGGCGTCGTCGGCCTCACCGGGGGCCGGGAAGGTCACGCTGCGCAGGCCGGACTCGCCGTCGTGGCTGATCGAGCCGCCCGTCGCGTCCGCGAGGCGCTCCGCGGCGCTGCGCGCGATCTGCGGCGTGTCCTGGACCAGTTCGAGGTTCGGCCGCTGGTCGAACTGCGGGGCCGTCGCGGGCGCGGCGGCAGCAGCAGCGGCTGCGCGCGCGGCGATCCGCTTGTTCGCCGTGGGCGGCTCCGGCGCCTTCGAGGCGAGCGCCAGCGGCGCGGCCCCGGTCGCCGTCGAGCGCGCGAGCGTCGGGGCGGGCGTCGGGAGTGCGGACTCGTACGCCGCGCGAGCGATCGACGGCGCGCCTGTGAACGCCGCGGGGGTGAGCCCTTCGGCGGTCGTCGGCGCGGATGCCGGCTCGACGGCCCGCGCGAGCGTGGGCGCGGCGGGCGTGTCCTGGGCGGCGCGAGCGAGCGTCGCGCCCGCGTCCGCGCCCGCCGCCGCGGTCGTCGGACCGTCCTGCGCGGCGCGGGCGGGCGTGGGCGTGTCCTGCGCCGAGCGAGCGACCGTGGGCCGTGCGGGGGTGTCCTGCGCGGAGCGGGCGACCGTGGGCCGCGTGGGCGTGTCCTGCGCGGCGCGGGCGAGTGTCGGCTGCGCCGGCGTGTCCTGGGCGGCGCGGGCGAGCGTGGGCTGCGCCGGCGTGTCCTGGGCGGCGCGGGCGAGTGTCGGCTGCGCCGGCGTGTCCTGAGCGGCGCGAGCGAGCGTGGGCTGCGGCGTGTCTTGCGCGGAGCGGGCGACCGTGGGCTGCGCGGGTGTGTCCTGGGCGGAGCGGGCGACCGTGGGCTGCGCGGGCGTGTCCTGCGCGGAGCGGGCGACCGTGGGCTGGGGCGTGTCCTGCGCGGAGCGGGCGAGTGTCGGCTGCGCGGACGTGTCCTGCGCGGCGCGGGCGAGTGTCGGCTGCGCCGGCGTGTCCTGCGCGGCGCGCGCGAGGGCGGACTGCGGCGGCGTGTCCTGCGCGGCGCGCGCGAGCGTCGGCTGCGGCGGGTCCTGCGCGGCCGGCGTCGCCTCAGCGGGCGTGTGGTCCGCCGCGGTCGTCGGACCGTCCTGCGCGGAGCGCGCGAGGGACGGCTGCGCCGGCGCGTCCTGCGCGCCGCCGGCGAGCGTGGGCTCGTCCGGTGCGTCCTCGACCGCGCGGGCGAGTGTCGGCGCCGGCGTGTCCTGCGCGGAGCGCGCGAGCGTCGGCTGCGCGGGCGCGTCCTGCGCGGGCGTTGCCCCCGCGGACGTGTCTTGCGTAGCCGACGTCGGAGCGGGCTGCGGCGTACGGGCGATGGCAGGCGGCTTCGACGACAGTCGGGCGAGCCGCTTCGGCGTCGACGTCTCGATCGGCTGATCGGTGGCGGGCGACGACTCCTCGTCCTGCGTGGATCGGGCGAGCGTCGGCTGGTCGGCCGGGGCGCTCGGCGTCTCATCCGGCGCCGTGGGGGCGACGGCCGGCGACGCCGCATCGCCCTGCGGGCTACGCGCCACCGTCGGCTCCTCGGTCTCCGTCGCGTCCTCCTCGGACTCCGCGGGCGGCGCCAGATCGGCCTGCCGCGCGAGGGTCGGCTGCGCCGAGTCCGCGGAGCGAGCGAGCGTCGGCTGGCTCGCGGCGGGCGCGGGCTGCGCGGTCCGGGCGAGGGTGGGCTGCGTGGCCGCGGGGGTGGGCTCCGCGCGGCGCGCAAGGGTGGGCTGGCTCGTCGCGGCCGGCGACGGCTGCGCGGCGCGCGCGAGGGTCGGCTGTGCCGGTGCGGCCGTGCGCGCGAGCGTCGGGGGCATTGGGGCGTTGGGCGGCGCCGTCGCGGCCGGTTCCTCCGTGCGTGCGAGCGTCGGCTCGTCGGTCGCGGGCGCGTCGTCGGCGGCGGAGCGCGCGACGGTGGCTGGTTCGGCGCCGCTCACCACGTCCATGAAGCGCCGGAAGATCCCGCGGCGCTGCGGCTCCTCGGACTCGGCCTCGGGCGCGGGCGCCTCGGCCGCTGGAGCGGGCGCGCTGACGGCGGCCGGGGCGGGCGTCGGGTCGACGGGCACCACCGGCGGCGGCGCGGGAGCGGTCACGCGGGCGACCTTCATCACCGGCCGCGCGGGCGTCTCGGGCTCGGTCACGGCCTTCCGCGCCAGCTTGACCGGCCCGGACGGCGTCGGCGACGAGGCGCTCGAGGCCGGCGCGGACGAGGTCGCGGGCGGCGACGAAGGCGTGTCGGCCGGGGTACGGGCCACGGACGCCGGGCTCGACGAGGGCGTCGCCGGGGCGGGCGCGGACGAGGGCGCGGAGGCATCGTCGGCTGGGGTGCGCGCGATGGACGCCGGGGCCGGCGAAGGCTCGGGCGCGTCATCGGCGGGGGTGCGCGCGATGGAGGCCGGGGTCGACGAAGTGGCGGGCGACGAGGACGGCGGTTCCGAGGCCGGGGCCGACGAGGTGGCGGGTGCCGGCGAGGGCGCGTCGGCCGGGGTGCGGGCCACGGACGCCGGGCCCGACGAGGGCATGGGCGAAGACGGTGCGTCGTCAGCCGGGGTACGCGCGATGGACGCCGGGCCCGACGTGGTTGTGGGCGAAGCCGGCGCGGGGTCGGCGGGCGTGCGCGCGATCGAGGCCGGGCCCGACGAGGGCGTGGGCGAAGCCGGCGCGGGGTCGGCGGGCGTGCGCGCGACGGAGGCCGGGCCCGACGAGGGCTTGGGCGAAGCCGGCGCAGGGTCGGCGGGCGTGCGCGCGATCGAGGCCGGCGCAGACGAAGGCTTCGGGTCGGCCGGGGTGCGCGCGATCGAGGCCGGGGCCGACGTCGGTGTGGGTGAAGACGGCGCGGGGTCGGCGGGCGTGCGCGCGATGGAAGCCGGGGCGGACGAGGTGGCCGGCGGCGATGACGGCGCGTCGGCAGGCGTGCGCGCGATGGAGGCCGGGGCTGACGCAGACGGCGCGTCCACGCTCGGGGGCGCCGGGTCGGCGGGGGCGGGCGGGTCCGACGGGGCGGCGTCCAGCGGCTTGCGCGACAGGCGCTTCGGGGACGCGTCTGAGTCGCCCTCTTCGCTGGAGTCGAGGCCGAGCTCGTCGGAGGAAAGCGGGTTGCCGGAGCCGGCGCCCTCGACGATCCGGGCGCCGCGGGAGCGCTCGAGGCCGCCACGGGCGAGGAAGCGGGCGATGCGCTGCTCCTTCGACGGCTCGGGCATCTTCTCGGCGACGCTCATCGGCACCAGGTCGTCCGCGACGGCGCCGTCGCCGAACAGCCACTGGGCGGCGAAGGGGCTCATGCCGGCCTTCTGCCAATCGGGCGTGTTCGCGGCGGGAGCGGCGGCCTCGGCCGGGGCGGCGGGCGCGGCGGCAGCAGCAGCGGGGGGCGGAGCCGCGGGCGCCGCAGCCTCGCGCGCCACAACCGGCGGGACCGGAGGCGCGGGCGCAGCGACAGGCGCGTAAGTCTCGGGGGCGGCCTCCTCGTCGGGGTGCCGCGAGAGCCGCGTGGACGCGGCGAGGTGCTTCGGCGCGCGGGCCTCCGTCACGTCACGCGCCAAGGCCCGGCCGCCGTGACGGCCGGCGCTGTGACGCGCGACGACGCGCAGCCCCATCTTCACGGGTGGGCGCTTCTGGGGCGGGGTGTCGTCGGCCATACGGTTCAGTCCTCGTAGGGATAGGCGAGTGCGTCGGCCTCGCTCAGGAACTTGCGCCGGTCAGCGTGTTCCAGGTCCAAAATTGTGTCGAGCGGCCAGTGGAAGTGATACGCGAGGCGGGCCGTCTCCTCCAGAAGTTCAGGAGGGGACGGCCGACTCATTCCCCCAGGCGCCCGTCCTCTATCTCCGTGAGGTCAACTTCAAACGCATTGGAGCAGGCCGGGCAGGCCACCACCCCCACCGCTTCTCCGTCGGAATTGATCCGCTCGTAGAGGCGCTGGAGGTGGTCGAAGTCGGAGGCGAACAGGCTCTCGACCAGTTCGGGGGTGATCTCGGTGAAGTCCCCGATCCGGGTGACGGTCCGAGCCAGCAGCAGGACCGTCAGGTACGCCTCGTTCTGGCGTACCTCGACGGACCGCAGCGGCTCGATCTCGTCGCGGGCCGTCGCCAGCCGCATGGTGCCGTCGCGATGGACGCCACCTGCGCTGTCGACGAGCCCCCGGGGGAGCGTGAACGCGTACTCCGACTTCATAGGCGTTTGCCTGGTCCTCCAGCTACTTGATCTCGAAGCCCTCGTGGCAGAGCGTGATGCCCTCGACGGCGACCTCGTTGGAGTCCGCCTTCAGGCCCACGCCCGTGTACTTCTTGGGCCACGCGTTGATGATGGAGTACGTCACGACGGGCTTGAGCTCGTAGTCCATCATCGTGATGGTGCAGTCCTTGCGGGCTTCCTTGAGCTTGCCGTCGATGATCATCTTCCGCCACTCCCAGAGTGACTTGTCCTGATCGATTCCGCGCTTGAGCTCGATGTCGCCCCACTTGGTGTTGCCCATCGCCTTGATCACGTCGGTGCGCCCGTTCGGGAGCGACCGCTTGATCTCGGTGACCTCGGACTCAGAGTCGAAGCCCGTCGCCTCCTTGAAGAACCCCGCTGCCTCGGCACCGCCGATGGACAGGGTGAACCAAATCGGGACGTGTGCTTCCTTGTCATTGGCCGGCATACCGGTCAGTCCTTTCGTTCAGTTACCGACGTGACTAGCTGATGGACGAGCCTTCGCCGCCGCTGAACTGCGACAGGCGGAAGACGACGAACTCGGCGGGCTTGACCGGCGCGATGCCGATCTCACAGATGACCTGGCCGGCCTCGATGACCTCAGGCGGGTTGGTCTCAGAGTCGCACTTGACGTAGAACGCCTGCGACGGCGTGGAGCCGAACAGGGCTCCGTCGTTCCACACGCGGGTGAGGAAGTTCTCCGCCGCGATCCGAAGCTGAATCCACAGCTTCTCGTCGTTGGGCTCGAACACGCTCCACTGCGTGCCCTCCATGATCGACTCGCTCACGAAGTTGAAGAGCCGGCGGACGTTGATGTAGCGCCACTCCGGATCGCTCGAGAGCGTGCGGGCGCCCCAGACGCGGATGCCGCGGCCCGGGAAGGCGCGGATGCAGTTGATGCCGACCTTGTTCAGGCCGCCCTGCTCAGCGTGCGTGACCTGGAAGCCCAGGCCGTTGGCGCCGAGCGCGACCTCGTTGGCCGGAGCCTTGTGCACGCCGCGCGTGCCGTCGACGCGGCACCACAGGCCGGCCATGTGGCCGGACGGCGGAACCATCATCGGCTTGTTGGTCAGCGGGTTCTGGACCTCGATCCAGGGGTAGTACAGCGCCGCGAACTTCGAGTCGTAGCCGGCGGTGTTCAGGCGCCACTCGAGCACGTCCTGCGGAAGCAGGTCGGGCGGGGTGTCGAGGATGGCCATACGGTCGCCCGAGCCCTCGGCGTGGGCGATCATCTTGCCCTGGAGGTCACGGAAGGACGTGTCGTCGCCGTCGTCGCCGATCAGGTTGACGATGTCCGGCGCGACGAGCATGGTGATCTCGTCGACGGCGGCGAGGCCGCCGAGGCCCTTGCGCCGGGCGACGTCGCCCGCGAAGTGCGTGCCCTCGACCTTGGACGGGTCGATCGACGGGGCCGACAGCTTGAAGAGGCCGGTCGCCGGGACGCGCTGGGCGTCCGGCAGCGCCGCGCCGGTCTCCTCGATCTTGATCAGCTTGGACTGCGCGTTGACCTTGGTGGCCAGGTTCGTGCGGCCCTTCTTGGTCGACAGGCCCGTGAACTCCTCGTTCGCGGAACCCTGCGAGACCTTGACCGTGTAGGTCTTGTCGGCGCCTTCGCCGGCCGTCGGCTCTTCGGTCACCTCGACGGTGACCTCTTCCTTGCCGGCGTTGAGCGCGACCGCCGCGAACGCCTCGACGGAGGCGTCGGTGGCAGCCGGCAGCGCGGCGCGCGGCACCGGGCCGCGACCGTTGGTGCTGCCGTCCTCGCCGACGCGCACGATCCAGCAGGTCGTGCCGCCGTTCTGGAAGAAGCCGTAGACGCTGTGCGCGAGGAACGCGCCATCCATGAACGGCCCGTTGTCGGGCTCGTTCGGGTCGCCGTAGATCTTCGAGAACTGGGTCCAGTTCGAGATCCGCATCGGCGTATTGACCGGCCCGCCCGGGGCCAGGCCCACGAACGCAGCGATCGACGTGCTCACGCCCTCGATCGGCTTGTTCGCGGACGGGACTTCCTCGACGTAAACGCCGGGAGTCAGGTACGTGGGCATGTCACTCCTTCACTCGTGGACGTGCTGGCCGCTCAGTTCGCTTCGCAGTCGCTCGACAATCGGGACGGCGACGAGGCGAGATGTATTCCAGACCGGCTCGAGGACTTCCATCAAGTCCTCTTCGCGGGCCCAGAGCACGACGGTGGTTTCCGGAGACGCGCCGCGCACGAGCTGAGCCAGCTCATGCGAGGACCCGTTGTCCAGATCGAGCACCACGATGTCGGGGCGCAGTCGATGCGCGGCCCCGATGATGGCGCTGGGCCGGTCCTCATGACCGACCACTTCGCAGCCCTCCTCGATGAGGACACGATTCATGCCGACTCGCATGATCGGTCCGAGGTTTCCGAGCAGGACGCGGGGGCCGGGCTCAATCGCCATGCCCACACCTTGCTTCGGATCCTTCGGGAAGGCCAGAGGCTGACAGGCAGCCATTTGGGCAATCCGTGCCGTGACGCTTGCTCATATGACGAGATCTACACCTGCTCCGGGGACTTGCAGCAGCGCGTCGGCCTCGCGGCCGTCGGCGGTGCGGGCGAGTAGCCGGTGCAGGCCGGGGGGAAGGCGGTCGAAACGGAACGTGCCCTGCGGGTTGCTGGACGACCAGGCGCCGAGATCGGGCAGCGTGACCCACACGTCCGGCACCGGCTCGCCGGACTTGTCGCTGACCCGCCCGGTGGAGCGGTGCATCTCCAGCACGGTGCGCGGGGCGTCGGTCAGCGAGGTGCGAATCGTCTGCGTACGGACCTCCGGGCCACGCTCGACACGAGCGCCGGACTCCACCGAGAGCCGCACGACGTAGTCGAGGGAGACCTTGTACTGGCCGCCCACGGCGCTCCAGAAGTCCGCCTTCTCGCCCTTGCCCTGCCCGATCCGCCCTTTGATGGGGTACGCCTGCGCCCCGCCGGCGAGCCGCCCGTTCAGGCGCTCCTCGGGGATCTGGGGATAGGCGAAGAGGATCGCGAGGACCTGGCTCAGCAGGCGATGCTCGTCCTCGACGGCCTGTGTCCAGGCGGTCACGGCGTACGAGCACTCCATCATCATCGGCGGCCGCGTCTCGACGCGGCGGCCGTTGCTGCTGGTGGCCCGCGGCCATTCGCTGGTGCGCAGGCTCTCGGCCTCACGCAGGTCGTACAGGAAGAGGTTGACCGTCGGTTTGGAGAGCTGACCCGACCACTCCCGTGAAGGAGCATCGAACTCGATGTCCACGCCCTCGAAACCGTGACGCTCGAGCTCGGCCTTCAGCAGGTCGCGCAGCGTCTCGTCGAGGTCCGCGAGCATCGTGTTCAGCGGCACGTTGATCGTCAGCACGTTGGGCACCCTACCTATGACGTGGGTTGCGGTGTGAAGATTCCCGCCCGATGGCACAGACGATCTATGACGAAGTTCGTTACTCCAACTTTCCGTATGCACAGACGCATCCGGACCGGCTGGGTACGGTCGCGACCCTGCACGGCCTCGAGCCGCCCGATCCGTTCGCCTCACGCGTGTTGGAGATCGGCTGCGGCGCCGGCGGCAACCTGCTGGCGATGGCGGCGGCCACACCCGGCCTGAGCGTGGTGGGGGTGGATCTCGCCCCGACCGCCATCGCCGAAGCGCAGCTCGCGGTGCGCGAGATCGGGCTCACGAACGCCGAGTTCCGGGTGGAGGACGTCCGCGGACTGACGAACGGGAAGCTGGGCCAATTCGACTATGTGATCGCCCACGGCGTGTACGGCTGGATCCCGGAGGAGGTCGACGACGCGCTGCTGCAGACGATCAAGGCCTCGCTCGCGCCCGGCGGGATCGCGTACGTCTCCTTCAACGCGCAGCCCGGCGGCTACTTCCGGCGCCTGTTGCGCGACGCCGGCCTGTGGCACGCCCGCGACGCGGTCGGCGCGGAGGCCAAGGCCGCGAAGGCGCAGGAGCTCTACCGGTTCCTCAACGAGCAGCGGGTGAGCGACTCCGACACCTACGGCATGCTGCTCGGGCGCGAGGTGCCGGCCCTGGCGGACGCCCAGAGCTACCGGCTCGTGCACGACGACCTGAGCGAGAACTGGAAGCCCCGCTGGTTCGCGGAGTTCGCCGGCCACGCCGCCGGACACGGGCTCGCCTACGTGGGGGAAGCGGACCTGTACAGCCTGCGGTCGGAGATGCTCCCCGCGGGTGTCGAGCCGCACGTGTGGGAGCTCGCGGACGGCGACCGGATCGCGTTCGAGAACCTCAGCGACCTGCTGATCGGACGCCACTTCCGCCAGAGCATCGTCTGCCACGCGGGCGGCCCGGAGGCGACGGTCGAGGCGCTGCCCGAACGGACCATGGGCCTGCACTGGGCGGTCCGCCCGAACGCCGAGCCGCTCGAGGTCGGGCTGACCGCGGACGCGTTCCGCGTGCTCGATCAACAGCGCCCCCGCGCGGTCTCCTTCGCGACGCTGCAGGAGCTCCTCGGGGCGGAGCCGGAAGCACTGGCGCAGGCCTTGCTCGACGGCTTCCGGCGTGAGCGCCTGATGCCGCATGCCGGGGCGCTGCGTGCGGCGACGGAGCCGGGCGAGCGGCCGACGGCGTCGAGGTTGGCGCGCTGGCAGGCGGCGCGGGGCGCCGACATGGTCTCGCTCGCCTACATGCGGGTGCGGATGGAGGAGCCGGCGGCGCGCAAGCTGATCACGCTGCTGGACGGGACGCGCGACCGGGCGGCGATCCGCGCCGACCTGGCCGAGGCGGTGGGCATCGAGCTCAACGAGCACGACCTTGAGCGCAACCTGGTCGAGCTGACGCGTTTGTTCCTGCTGGAACCCTGATTCCTACAGTCCTCCGCCGTGCTTTTCCCGACCGTCCAGTTCGCGCTGTTCTTCCCGGTCGTCCTCGTTGTCTCGTGGGCGCTGATGAAGCGGCAGGCCATCTGGAAGCCGTTCATCATCGTCGCGAGCTACGTCTTCTACGGCTACGCGGACTGGCGCTTTTGCCTGCTGCTGGCGGGGATCACGGTCGGGAACCAGTGCGCCGCGCAGCTGATCGCGCGGACGTCCGACGAGCGGGCGCGGTCGTGGATCCTGGGCGTGGCGGTGACGCTGGACCTGTTGACGCTCGGCGTCTTCAAGTACTACGGGTTCTTCGTCTCCGGGGTGGACGACGCGCTGCGCGGCACGGGCGTGGGCATGCCGTTGCCGCTGCTGACGATCGCGCTGCCGGTCGGCGTCTCGTTCTTCACCTTCCAGGCCATCTCGTACGTGGTGGACGTCAAGCGCCGGCTCGTGGAGCCGGCCTCGATGATCGACGTCACGATCTACCTGTCGTTCTTCCCGCACCTGGTCGCCGGGCCGATCGTGCGGGCACGGGAGTTCCTGCCGCAGCTCCAGCAGCCGCCCGATCCGCGCAAGGTGGCGGTGGGTTCCGGCATCGCCCTGATCGCGCTCGGGCTGGTGAAGAAGCTGGCGATCGCGGACACGCTGGCGCGGGAGGTCGTGGACCCCGTGTTCGCGGTGCCGGACGCGTACGCCGCGCCGGACCTGTGGCTCGCCGCGTACGCCTACACCGCCCAGATCTACTGCGACTTCTCCGGCTACACGGACATGGCGATCGGGCTCGCGCTGCTGCTCGGCTACGTGTTCCCGCAGAACTTCCGCTCGCCCTACCGCGCAACGGGCTTCAGCGACTTCTGGCGGCGCTGGCACATGACGCTCTCGCGCTTCCTGCGCGACTTCCTCTACATCCCGCTCGGCGGCAACCGCAAGGGCCGCTGGAAGACGTACCGGAACCTGATGCTGACGATGGTCCTGGGCGGGCTGTGGCACGGGGCGGCGTGGCCGTTCGTGCTCTGGGGCGTGTTCCACGGCGCGATGCTCTGTGTGGAGCGGGCGTGGGGCGCGCGGATCACGTTCCCCTCGTGGCTGCGGTGGGCGGTGACGTTCCACCTCGTCGTGTTCGGCTGGATCCTGTTCCGCTCGCCGAACATGGACATCTTCGGGGACTACATGGCGCGCATGTTCGAGCCCGGCCCTGCCACCCTGTTCACGGTGCCGGTCGCGCTGATGGTGCTCGCCGTGATCGGGCTGCAGCTGGTGCCTGAACGGACGGTCGAGCGGGTGCAGGTGCGCATCGAACGCACCAACCCGGTGTTGCTCGGGGCAGGTCTCGCCGTGGTCATCGCGCTCGTCGCGGCGACCGTCTCCAGCCAGGGCGTGGCGCCCTTCATCTACTTCCGATTCTGATGCCCGACGACTCCCTGATGAACCGCTTCGACCGCAACGGGCTGACCCGGTTCCGGGCGCGCGACGGCATCCTTGCGCTGCTCGTGTGCGCGGCGCTGCTCGTGGTGGTCAAGGGCGACGGGCTGCGCGCGCAGGGCGAGCGGATGGACCCGGGCTGGGATCGCGACGTCGTGCTGTTCTTCGGCGAGCCGGCGGGCGCGATCGCCGACGCGCTGCCGTTCGGCGACGCCGTCGACGACGCGCTCGCGTTCCTCTCACCCGACGAGGCGCTCGACAGCGGCGGCGGGTTCGAGAACATTGCCGCGCAGGCCGGGGGCGAGCTGCCGCCGGTCACCAAGGACGCGTTCGACCCGTCGACGATCGGCGCGGCCGCGCCGCGGAAGGAGCGCCTGCGGACGCTGCTCGTGACCGGCGACTCGATGACGCAGCCGCTGGACGCGAAGCTCGCCGAGGCGCTGGCGGACCGCGGCGTGAAGGTCGTGCCGGACGTGCGCCTCGGCACCGGCATCTCCAAGGCCTTCCTGCTCGACTGGGGTGAGCTCTCGACCACGCAGGTGCGCAAGGAGCAGCCGGACGCGACCATCGTGTTCATCGGCGCCAACGAGGGCTTCCCGATGGAGGACGCGAGCGGCAAGGAGGTCGAGTGCTGCTCGGCCGACTGGGCGGCGTTGTACGCCAACCGCGCGCGCCGGATGGTGGACACCTACCGCCAGGGCGGGAACTCGCGGGTGTACTGGATCACCGTGCCCACGCCGGAGGACGCCGAGCGTGCCAAGATCGGGCGCGTCGTCAACGCCGCCGTGCGCGTCGCGGCGCAGCCCTGGGCCAGTCAGGTCCGCGTGATCGATACGGTGGCGCAGTTCGCGCCCCGCGGATACCAGGACGCGATCTCGATCGACGGGCGACGCCGCATCGTTCGGGCCGCTGACGGGATCCACCTAAATGATGAGGGTGCCGGGTTGCTCGCCGAGACGGTTTTGGCGAGACTCGGACAGGATTTCACCTACTGAAGGACCGCACCACATGTCTCGTATCGCCGTTTTCGTCGCCGCCCTGGCGTTCCTCGTGGCCCTGCCCGCGTCGGCGCAAGCTGCGACCTGCACGCCGCCGAAGTACCCGGACTCCGGCTACTTCACGTCGCTGAAGGCGACCAAGGTCAGCTGCAGCGAAGCCTCCAAGGTCGCGCTCGCGTTCCACAAGTGCCGGACCAAGACTGGCGACAAGGGCCGCTGCGTCTCCAAGGTCCGCAAGTTCTCGTGCCGCGAGACCCGCACCACGATCTCCACCGAGATCAACGGCCGCGTCACCTGCTCGCGCAGCGGTGGCAAGAAGGTCACGTTGACGTACCAGCAGAACACGTGAAAGTTGCCCTCGCGGTCATCGTGCTGGCGCTGTTCGCCGGCACGGCCGACGCTGCCCAGAAGCAGTGCGTGGGCGCGGCCGCGAGGGACCCCGAGAAGATGTGCGTCGACGACAGCAAGCGCGTCACGCCGACGCCCGACGAGGCGCTGATCACGCCGAACGTCGCCTGCGCGCGCGGCGACCTCGCCGACTCGTGCACGTACGGCTCGCACGTCCCGCTGGCGACCGTCGCGCTGGTCGGCGACTCGCACGCCGGGCACTGGCGGGCC
Organism: Solirubrobacter taibaiensis; assembly: GCA_027587225.1. Classification (GTDB taxonomy): domain Bacteria; phylum Actinomycetota; class Thermoleophilia; order Solirubrobacterales; family Solirubrobacteraceae; genus Solirubrobacter; species Solirubrobacter taibaiensis. The sequence continues at coordinate 17,817 of JAPDDQ010000054.1, read as the reverse complement.
GGGATGGACGCGCTCGCGAAGTCCCGCCGCTGGCGCGTGGTCGAGTTCGCCCGCCCGCACTGCCCGTTCTCCTACTCGGAGCCCGCGCCGACCGAGGCGGGCGCCAGTGATTGCGTGGCTTACAACCAGCGCGTGGTGGCGTGGCTCGCCGAGCACCCGGACGTGGCGTCCGTGTTCGTCTCCAACAACGCGCGGCTCCCGATGGCCGAGAAGGGCATGGGCTACAAGGTCCAGGGCCACGTCGCCGCCCTGCGCGCGCTGCCGCCGTCCGTCACGCGCGTGTTCGTGCTCCGCGACACCCCCACCGCGCGCGTGTCGACGCCCGACTGCATCCGCCGTGCGGTGCGCCGCAAGCTCACGCCGGGCACGCAGTGCGCGATCCCGCGGGGCCGCGCCCTCGTGACCGACGCGACCGCCGTCGCCGCGCAGCAGCTCGGCCGCACCGTCATCGACCTCACGCCGTTCTTCTGCTCCACCAAGCAGTGCTTCCCGGTCGTCGGCGGCGTCCTCGTCCACAAGGACCAGGACCACCTGACGCAGAACTTCTCGCGCACGCTCGGCCCGTACATCGGCCGCGCGGTCGACAAGGCTCCCTAGCCGCCGTTGGCGCGGGCGCCGACCTTGATGACGTCGTGGAACATCCCGAAGTCGGCCTCGAGCGTGAGGCGGCCCTGCTTGCCGTACTCGTTGGCGACGGCGCGGACGAGGTGCTTCATGGCGATCGCGGAGTCCTCGTCGGCGGCCTGGAAGGCGGCGGACAGCGAGCAGTTGCGGATCGCGCCGCCGCTCAGCTTGAACTTCTCCGACAGGAAGTCGAGATCGAGGTCGTCGGCGAGCGGCGCCTCGGGCGGCAGGACCTTGTTCCAGATCCGGCGCCGGTCCTCCTTCTCCGGGAAGGGGAAGTCGATCACGAAGTCCAGGCGGCGGATGAAGGCGTCGTCGATGTTGCGGCGGAAGTTCGTCGCGAGGATGACGGCGCCCGGGTAGCCCTCCATCTTCTGCAGCAGGTAGGCGACTTCGATGTTCGCGTAGCGGTCGTGGGAGTCGCTGGTCTCGGAGCGCTTGCCGAACAGCGCGTCGGCCTCGTCGAAGAAGAGGATCGCGTTGGAGCCCTCGGCGGCGCCGAAGATCCGGTCCAGGTTCTTCTCGGTCTCACCGATGTACTTCGACACCGTGGTCGCGAGGTCCACGCGGAAGATCTCCAGCCCGAGCTCGGCGGCGATGACCTGGGCGCCCATCGTCTTGCCCGTGCCGGACTCGCCCGCGAACAGGACCTTCAGGCCCTGGGTGCGGGAGACGGTCCGCTCGTAGCCCCACTCGGAGAGCACGCGGTCGCGGTGGCGCAGGTAGGCGCTGATCGACTGCAGCTGCTCGGCCTGCTTGGGCGGGACCACCAGGTCCGACCACTGATAGCCCGGCGGGAGGCGCGCGGCGAGCTCGCCCAGCTTGGACGAGGAGGCCTGGCGGGCGCCGGCGTCGAGGTCGGTCTGCTCGGGACCGGACACGCCGCGGGCGACCGCGGACAGACGGGCGACCTCGGCGGCTTCGATGATCTGCGTCATCGAGAGCCGGAACTTCGCCGCCACGTCCTCGGTGTCGGCCACACCGCTGAGGTCCGACCAGGCCTGGCGGCGCTCGCCGAACGACGGCGGGCCGGCCTCGACCAGCAGCACGGTCCGCTCGCCCAGCGCCAGCGCGGCGGTGCGGTTCGGGGCGACGAGCAGCGTCCGCTCAGGGCGCGCCTCGATCGCGCGCAGCAGCTTCCCGCGCTCACTCGGCTCGACGTCCTCGAGCCCTTCGCAGATGATCGGCCGGCCCTCGAGCGCGCTGACCAGCGCGGCCTCGGCCATCACGTCCTTGTCCGCGAGGTCGCGGACGTGCATGGCCACCATCGGCCGCCCCAGCGCGGTGGCGATCAGCGTGTCCGCGTCGGGGCCGGCGAGCACGATCGGCAGATGGCTCTCGCGCGCGAGCAGCGCCGCCATCGTGTCCACGGCCTCCTGGCGCCCCGGGGCGTGCAACGGCAACTCGACCAGCCGCAGCCGCGACGGCTGGGCGGACTCGTCCATGCGCCCACCGAGCAGCACGGCGGCGAGGCGGTCGGCGATCTTGATCGGTCGCTCGGCCAGCGGCGTCTGCGCGTCCCCGAGCAGCTTCAGCGCGCCGCGGGCTCGCAGGCGCCCTTGCGCGTCGAAGGCCACCATCACGTCCGCGGGCGTGAGCCCCTCACCCTCGAGCAGCTGCCCGACGAGTCGCGGCGACGGCAGCTTGCGCGTGACGTCGTCCTGCAGGTACGCGTACAGCCGCCCGTAGCGGGGGTTGAGCTCGGTGGCGGCGCACACGGCGAGCACCGCGGCCTCCAGCAGATCCAGGCCCAGCGCCCGCACGACCTCTTGGAGGCGCCCGTCCGCGTCGAGCGACGAGTCGCCCTGCGAGAGCCGCAGCGCGACCTCGTCGGAGATGTAGAGCCCCCGGAACGGATCGCCGGGATCGGGGTCCGACGCGGCGACACGCTCGACCGCCGCCATGACGCGGCGGTCGATGAAACCGAAGGAGATCTCGGTCAAGGCTTAGGTCTTGACCTTGTCTGCAACTGCGTCCGCCTCGTTCTCCATGGCATCGCCAGGGTTGGAGACGGTGAGCGGCCCGCTCGTCGGCGCGCCGCGCTGCTGGACGACGTGCGCGAGCTCGTGCGCGATCAGCTTGTCGCCGTCGGACGAGCCCGGCTTGTACTGGTCCTTGCCGAAGTAGACGTCGGTGCCGGTCGCGAACGCCTTCGCGGACACGGCGTGATTGAGGTCGTTGGCGTAGTCGCCGGTATGCACGCGGACATCCGACAGGTCGCCGAGCTGCGGCGAGAGCTTGTTGGCGACGCCCGAATCCAGGTTCTGGCCGCTGCCACGCGTGGAGTCGATCTTCGACTGCACGGAGTTGTGGACCTGGCCGCTCTCCATGATCCCGGCGCCCTGACGGGCCGCGATCGCGCCGCCGAACGCGCGGTTGCCCACGTTCGAGACCAGGTTGTGCAGCGGCGCTGCATCCTCGTTCTGCTTGGTCTGCTCGGGCTTGGGCGCCCGAGGCTTTTCGTGTTCGTGAAGGCGGTCGGGATCGCTCACGTTCACGAGGATAGGGCGATCGGCGTCATCCGCGCAACCGCAAACTGTATGCTTCAGGCATGTATCGGGCGCCGGAGGAGAAGGCCAACCCCCTCGAGATCCTCGGGGCCTGGCTGCACGTCTGGACGCCACCGCGCGGCGTGGAGATCCCGCCCGTGCCGTGGCGCAAGCTCGCCATCGCCACCGGCATCGGCGCCCTGATCGTCGGGATCGCGCTGGCGATCCTGGTCCCGCGGATCGACTCCAGCAAGCAGCAGAACGCCGCCGAGGAGGCCGCGTTCCGGGCCAAGGTTCGCAAGGAGAGCAACGCCCGGATCACGCGCGCGCAACGCGCGACGCTCGGGGACGCGAAGGCGCTCATGCCGGCCGCGGGCGCCACCGGCGCCGAGGTCGAGGCCGCCAAGGGCAAGCTCGACGCCGCCATGGAGGCCGCCATGTACTCCGGCGCGCAGGCACGTGGCGCCAGCGGCGAGATCAAGCCGGTCACGGCGCCGCCGGAGTGCGAACGCGCGCCGGGCACGCCCACGACCGGCGACTACGCCGTGTTCAACTGCTTCATGCCGACGACGGAGATCAAGCGCAGCGATCGCAACCTGGCCGGCAACCTCGGCTACCCGTTCCGCGGGGTCGTCCACTACGACACGTTCACGTACGCGTGGTGCCGCTCCGAGCCGATCCCGGGCGAGAAGCTCGTGGTCGACGGCGAAGCCGCCGTGCAGCTCCCCGCGCCCTGCCAGCGCAAGCAGTAGCGAGCAGGAACACCGTTCGTCGCGGCGAACGATGGGCCCGATGGGCTTCCCCTGCGACAGCGAACGGAGCGTGTGACGTGGCCAAGGTGATCGCCTTCGCCAATCAGAAGGGCGGGGTGGCGAAGACCACCACGACCCTGAACCTCGCGGCGGCCTTCGCCGAGACGGGGTATCGCGTGCTGTGCGTCGACATGGACCCGCAGGGCAATCTCTCGATGTCGCAGGGCATCGATCCCGAGACGCTCGAGAAGTCGATGTTCGACGTGCTGGTGCACGACGTGCCGATCCGCGAGGTCACGTACCGCTGCGAGATCGACGTCGCCGTGGCCTCGATCGACCTCGCCGGCGCCGAGATGGCGATGTCGATGAAGATCGGCCGCGAGCGCTCGCTGGACAAGGCGCTGAACGCAGTTTCGGACGACTACGACTTCGTCTGCATCGATACGCCGCCCTCTCTGGGACTCTTGACGATCAATGCGCTCACAGCGGCCGACAAGGTGATCGTCCCCGTGCAGTGCGAGTATCTCTCGATGCGTGGGCTGCTTCAGCTCCAGAACACCCTCACTTTGATTCGCGAGAACCTCAATCCGACGGTGGAGATCATGGGAATCCTCCCGACGATGGTGGACACGCGGACGCTGCACGCGCAGGAAGCGCTCGAGATCCTCGAGGAGAACTTCGGGGACCGGGTGTTCGGGGCGCGCATCAAGAAGACCGTCCGTTTCGCGGAAGCTCCCGTGAAGGGGATGTCCGTCCTCAAGTACGACCCGACTGGGCAAGCGGCTGACGCGTATCGCCGGCTGGCGAAGGAGGTGCTCTCGAATGGGTAGCGGCAAGCGGGCAAGCATGCGGGAAGGCCCGTTGGCCAACCTGTTCCGCAAGACCGAGACAGAAGGGCTTGAGCCGCAGCGCCAGCCCATTACCGCGGAGGAAACGTCCGTGCCCGAGCCGCGCGAGGAGCCGGCCGTTCCCGAGCGCGCCACGCCGGCGCAGCCGCCGTCGCCGCAGGAGCGGCTCCGGCACGCGTTCAGCGCGGACGTCCCGGGCGACATGATGGCCCCGCCGGAGGAGCCCCCGGCACCTCCGACGCCGCCGGCTTCGGACGAGTACACGTGGGGCTCGGTCAGCCAGCGCGGCCCCGGCACGCCGCAGTTGCGCGTGGTCGGCGTCGGTGGTGGCGGCGTGAACGCCGTCAACCGCATGATCGAGGCCGAGGTCAGTGGCGTCGAGTTCATGGCGCTCAACACCGACGCGCAGTCGCTGCAGTCCTCGTCCGCGCACCTGACGCTCCAGATCGGCGCGGACATCACGCGCGGCCTGGGCTCGGGCTCAGACCCCGATCGCGGCCGCGCGGCCGCGATGGAGGACTACGACCGCATCAAGTCCCTGCTCAAGGGCTCGGACATGGTCTTCATCACCGCGGGTGAGGGCGGCGGCACGGGTACCGGCGCCGCGCCGGTCGTGGCCCGCGTGGCCCGCGAGCTCGGCGCGCTGACCGTCGGCATCGTCACCAAGCCGTTCGGCTTCGAGGGCTCGCGTCGCCTGCAGGCGGCCGAGGCCGGCATCCAGGCGCTCGCCGAAGAGGTCGACACCCTCATCGTCGTCCCGAACAACAAGCTCCTGTCGGTGCTGGACAAGCAGACGTCGATGGTCGAGGCGTTCCGCGTCGCCGACGACGTGCTGCGCCAGGGCGTCCAGGGCATCAGCGACCTGATCACGCTCCCGGGCCTGATCAACCTGGACTTCGCGGACGTGCGGACGATCATGTCCGACGCCGGCCAGGCGCTGCTCGGCATCGGCATGGGCACGGGCGAGAAGCGCGCGCTCGACGCCGCCACGCAGGCGACCACGTCGCCGCTCCTGGAGACGACGCTCGAAGGGGCCAAGGCGATCCTGCTGTCCATCACGGGCGGTCGGGACCTGTCGCTGTGGGAGGTCAACGAGGCGGCCCGCGCCGTCCAGGAGACCGCGCACCCCGACGCGAACATCATCTTCGGCGCCATGGTGGACGACAACCTGGCCGAGGACGAGGTCTGGGTCACCGTCGTCGCGACGGGCTACGCGCCCGCTCCGGCGCGGCCGGACACCTCCCAGCGCGGCGGTTTCCGTGAGCCGATCGGCGAGCCGCGGGTAACCCGCAACCGTGAGCCCGCACGCCAGCAGCAGCAGCAGCAGCGTCCGACGGACGTTGACGTCCCAGAGTTCATGCCGCGCTTCTAGGAACACGGGTGGCTAGCCGCGGAGTCGTGGCGGCGGGTCACCCGTTGACCGCCCAAGCCGGCGCGGACATCCTCCGCGCCGGCGGCAACGCGGTCGACGCGGCGCTGGCCGCGTTGATGATGTCGCTGATGACCGAGCCGCTCCTGACGGGGCTCGGGGCCGGCGGCTACATGCTCGTCGCGCCGCCCGGCGGGGAGCCGGTGCTGCTGGATTTCATGGTCGCGTCGCCGTCGAACGGGGAGCGCGCGCCGCTGGACGCCGTCGTGCTCGACTTCGGCGACGCCGTCCAGGTCTTTCACATCGGCGCCGCCTCGTGCGGCGTCTACGGCGTGCCGGCGGGCGTCCACGAGGCGTCCGCTCGCTTCGGCAGCGTCCCGCTGCCCGACCTGGCCGCGCCGGCCGTCGCCGCCGCCCGCGACGGCGTGGTCACCAACACCACTCAGGCGCTGTTGTGGGAGCTGTTGGGCCCGATCGCGTTCGCCACCACCGAGTCCCGCGCGCGCTACTTGCTCGACGGGCAGCCGCCGCGCGAGGGCGACGTGGTGCGCGATCCCGACCTCGCCGACGCGATCGAGCGCCTGGCGTCCGAAGGCGCGGGCCCGTTCTACGAGGGCGACATCGGGGCGGCCGTGTCGGACTGGGTGCTCCAGCGCGGCGGGACGCTCTCCCGCACCGACCTGCACGCCTACTCCACGCTCCCGCGCGAGCCCGTCCGCGTCCGCTACCACGGCCGTGAGGTGCTCACCAACCCGCCGCCGAGCGCCGGAGGCCTCCTGATCGCCTACGCGCTCGCCCTGCTCGAGCGGGCGGGGGGGAAGCCCGACGCGGCGGCGCTCGTCACCGCCATGGAGGCCGCGCAGACCGAGCGGACCGACGAGTTCCTCGACCACCTGCACGAGCCCGGCTTCGCGGACACGTTCATGAGCTCCCGCCTCGGCTCCACGACGCACGTCTCCGTGCTCGACGCGGACGGCTGGGCCTGCAGCGTGACGACCACCAACGGCGAGGGCTCCGGGCTCGTGGTCCCGGGCACCGGCATTCACGTCAACAACATGATGGGCGAGCAGGACCTCTCACCCGCGGGCTGGTTCACGCACCCGCCGGGGCGACGGCTGCCGTCGATGATGGCGCCGACGATCGTGCTCGAGGACGGCCGCCCGGAGCTCGTGGTCGGGAGCGCCGGCTCCAACCGCATCCGCTCCGCGATCCTGCAGGTGATCGTCAACGCGATCGACCACGGGCTGGACGCGCAACCCGCCGTCGACGCGGCGCGCCTGCACTTCGAGGACGGCCTCGTGTACGCCGAACCGGGCATCGGGGACATCGATGGGCGCACGATGGTCCGCTTCCGCGAGCGCAACCTCTTCTTCGGCGGCTGCCAAGCGGCGGAGCGCCATCACGGCACCGGCTCGTTCAGCGGCGGGGGCGACCCGCGCCGCGGCGGAGCGGTCGTAGCCGTTTGACGGGGCGCGGCGTGCGCGGCTACCGTGCCGCGGGTCGTGACGTACCTCAGCCGTGTCTGCGCCCTCGCGCTCCTTGCCGTTCTCGTGTTTCCCGCCGCCGCTCCCGCGGCCGGTGAGCTCACCATCGTCAGCTCCGTGCGCGTGGAAGCGCCGAAGGGCTTCTACACCGGGCAGCCGCTGCGCTTCTCGTTCACCGTGCGCAACCAGACGGCGACGCCCGTCTTCGCGGACATGGACGTGCCGGTGCGCAGCGACGCCTTCCCCGCGGTGCCGCTCGACACCCTGTGCGCCAACGGGTTGGGCGTGACGATCCCGGCCGGCGGGACGTGGGAGTGCATCGCGCACCGCGACGAGGGCTACCCCGCGGCCGCCAGCTACGTCTACTGGGCCGACTGGCGCGCGGCGCCCGACGAGATCTGGCATCACGGCGAGCTCGGCCCCGACCAGGCGTTCTCGCTCGCTCCGCCGCCGCAGACGTCGCTGTCGACGCCGACCCAGGTCAGCACGGGGGAGCAGGGCCTCGGCGGCGCCCGGGACACGACGCTGACCGTGACCAACAGCGGCGGCGCCGTGCTGCTGATCGACCGGGGCGCGGTGTTCGGCGGGCTCAACCCCGATGAGTTCGCGCTCGTGGGCGACAGCTGCACGCCGGCCCCGGTCGCGCCCGGCGCTTCCTGCAACCTCATCGTGCGCTTCATGCCCGCCGCGGCGGGGCCGCGCGCCGCGACCCTGACCTTCAGGTCCAACGCCGGCGCCCCGACGATCAGCCTCAACGGCGCCGGTGTCGCCCCTTCGCAGCCGGTGATCGTCACCACGCCCGAGCGGCTCGCGGTCACGCTCAGCTACGGGTTCAGCCGGCTGGGCCGCACCAGTTCGCGCTTCACGACGTTGTCGGTGAAGGGCGTGCCGCGCGGCGCGACCGTGCGGGTCTCCTGCTCGAAGGGCTGCGCGCGCAAGGCGATGACGTCCACGCGCTCGGGCACGGTCTCGCTCAAGCCGTTCGTGCGCCGCTCGCTGCGGGTGAAGACGAGGATCACCGTGCGCGTGACCAAGCCCGGCACGCTCGGCGTGACCAAGACGTTCACCGTGCGGGCGCGCAAACGCCCCTCGATCACGACGACTTGTCTGAACCTCGAGGGACGGCGGGTGTCGTGCGCACGGTGACCACCTGCGACATGAACGCGGCGTGCAGGGAGCACATCAGCAGGTAGCGGCCCGGCTCGGTGAAGCGCCGGCCGTACTTCTCGCCGTCCTGCGACCAGTCTGACCCGAAGCCGACGGGGCCGTCGGCGAGCGTGACGTCGTGGCGCTCGTTGTCCGGGAAGCGCCAGCGGACGGTCGCGCCGAGGCCGACGACGAGGTTGGACGAGTTGAAGGCGAAGTCGCTCACGGTCACGGTCGCGGCGAGTCCTTTGACCTTGCGGGCGGTCCCCTCCGCGCGGGTCGTGGGCCGCGCCCGCCCGTCCTTGCCCACGCGGGACATCGTGAGCCGCACCGCGGGCGGCTTCGTGCGGGCGCCGGCGAACTCGGCTCCGAGCTCGACCGCGTCGGGCGGGGCGGAGGCGCACTTGACGTCCGGCGCGCCCGGGAGCGGCGGCGCGACGTAGAGGTGGCTGATGCCCATCACCCGTGTGTGGGGGCGCGTGTTGTCGTAGGCCGCGGTGACCTTGAACTGCTCGCCCTTGCGGAACGCGTAGCCCGTGGGCGACTGCCACCAGCTGATGGCCTTCGGGTCGGGCTCGTGCAGCAGCGGGCGGACGGCGTACAGCCGGTCCTTCGCGGGCGCGTAGAACGGCTTGTTGGACACGAGCGTGCGGTACGTGCAGCCTGGCTGGCTGAGGATGAGCTCCTTCGCGCCGCCGTGCAGGTGCCCGCCGACGGCGACGATCCGGCCCGCCTCGGGCATCGCGAACAGGCGCGCGCGGCGGTGCTCCTTGCTCCCGCGGCCCGGCACCGACCACTGCGGGTCGGGCGAGCAGGGGATGACCGAGAGCCAGTACGGTTTGACGGGGATGACGGGCCGCGGGTCGACCGTGACGCGTGTCTCGACGAAGAACTCCTGCGTGCCCGACCGGTGGTGCATGACCATGATCGATCCGTGCCACTTGTCAGCCGGGTTGCTCGGATAGCCGTAGCCGGCCGGCAGCGTCATCGGCCGCAGCTCCTCGCTCGTGCCGTAGAAGCGTTCGCGCGTGGTCTTCATCGGGCACATCGGGTCCGGCCGCCGGTTGTCCTGCCCGCCGTTGGTGTAGACGAGGTGGTGGAGCATCGCCACGTACTGCGGGATGACCTTGCCGTCTGAGTCCACGAGCCGCACGTCCATCCCGACGATCGCGCCCGGGACCTGCGGCGGCGTGACCTTCGCGGAGTCGAACAGCGTCGCGTACGGGCCGAGCTTGAACGGGCCTGACCGCTGGACGTAGGTCGTCAGCGACGGGTCCGCCTTGTGCTCGGGGACCGGCGGGGTGATCTGCGCGTGTGCCGCGGGCGCCAGGGCGAGCAGCAGCGCCACGACTGCGAAGAACCGGACCATCTGCAGGGGAAGTCAACACGATGGGGTGGACGCGCGCTTCCACCAAGGTGGACCGCAACTCTCATGTGACGTAGTAGCTGTAGAGGTATGAAGTTCCCCAGGATTCTGATCGCCACCGCGGCGCTCGCCTTCCCCGCCGCGGCGCACGCCGCTCCCCCGTGGAGCGCGCCCGTGTCGGTGTCGTCGCAGGCCACCGCCGCTCCGCACGTCCTCTTCGCCGGCGGGGCCGGCACCGTCGCGTTCAACGGGACCGGCGCGACGTTCGCCCGCCCCGTCCTGCGCGCGCCGCTCGACGGCTCCGCCCAGGCGACCGAGTGGCCGGGCGCCGCCGGCTTCGACACCACCTACGGCGCGTTCGCCGGCGGTGAGCGCGCGCTCTACGTCGGCTCCAACGGCGAGCAGCGCGTGCTCGTCGGGCAGGCCGCCGGGCCGGACAATCAGTGGCGCACGTCCCTGCGTGGGCCGAAGACCGGCGGCGCACGTGCGGCCGCCGCACCGGGTGCCGCGGTGTTCGGCACATTCGACCCCGGATACGTCTATCTCGTGCGTCAGGAGGGCCAGACGCTCGGCCCGACGCAGAAGCTCTCCGGCCGCGGCAGCATCCGCTCCGTCGCGGTGGCGTCCAACGCGGGCGGCGACATCCTCGCCGTCTGGGACCGCGCGGGCAAGATCGAGGCCCGGTACTGGTACGCGAGCTCCGAGCGGCTCTCCGACGTGAAGGAGCTCGGCACGACGGACGCGGCGCTGAAGCTGTCGGTCTCGCTGGGTGACGACCGCCGCGCGGTGGTGGGCTGGATCGATCAACGCATCAGCGAGGGTGAGGCGGCGAAGGGATCGGCGTGGGCCACGGCCCGCACCGCCACGCGCGGATTCCGGGCGCCGAAGCAGCTCGACACCTACGGCAACAACAACATCGCCGGCGGCGTCGGCGTCAAGACGGCGCCGAACATGGTCGTGTTCTCGGGCTCGGACGCCATCAAGGCCGCGCTCGTGAACGGCCGCTCGATCCACACCCCGCAGGCCATCGCCCCGATCGCGCCGGACCAGAGCTTCGCCGACATCGGCCTCGGCGACCTCGCCACCTCGGCCGGCGGCAAGGCGGTCGTCGCCGTCGCGGCGAAGGACCGCATCTGGGCCGTCCCGTTCGACGGCAGCGCGTTCGGCGCGCCCGAGGACGTCTCCGGCCCGGAGCAGGAACCGCACCAGCCGTCGGTGGCCTTCAGCGGTGAGACCGCGTACCTCGCCTGGCAGTCCACGCCGACCAAGGTCGAAATCGCGCAGCGCCCGCTGTAGCCTCGCGCAGATGCTCAAGGGTGCGGCACTGTTGCTCGCGTCGCTCGCCATTGCGACGAGCGCGCAGGCACAGACGCCTGAGGCGTGGATCGACGAGCGTCCGCTGGCTTTCGCGGGCTGGGAGGGCGCGCCGGCGACGGCGGCCCAGGGGCCGAACGTGCTGGTGGCGCCGGGCGGGACGCTCACGCTGCGCTTCGCCGATCCCACGACGACGGTCGACGTCCCGCCCGGGATCGGCACGCTCACCCAGCAGGACGGGCATCTGTGGACGCTCACGCTGGACCCCCGTCGCGTCGCGAGTTTCCCGCTGCCGGTCACCGCGACGCTCGCGGGCGAGGTGCACGCGGGAGTCGCGCAGTTCTTCGCCTCAGTCGCGGTCCAGAGCCACGCGGTCTCGGACGCGAACCTGCGGCGGGGCGTCGTCAGAGCGGTCGTGCGGGTGCCCGCGCGGGGCACGATTCGCGCGTACGTGCGCGTCAATGGCAAGCGCCGCTCCGCCGCGGTCACGCGCACGTTCTCCGCGGCGGGCGAGCGGCGTCTGCGGCTCACGGTCCGGCGCCCCGGCACGGCGTGGCTGGTGACGCAGTACACCTTCCCGGGCGCGCAGCCCGTTGAGGTTTCCCAGCGCCTGAAAGCTTGAAGTCGCCTTAGGTGGCACATAGGTTCTGACGCGCCAATAAGCACGCGCGGCCAGGCGCGGTGCCTGATGAGGGGGACCATGTCGCTCAGAACTAGGGTCATGGGCGCTGCCGTCGCGGCTGCGCTCGTTGGATGTGCCATGCCGGCGGTCGCGTCGGCCGAGCCGAACGTCGACGCGGCGGTCGCCGCGTTCAAGGACCTCGGCCTCACGCCGCTGACCACGATGCCGTCCGGGCGCGTCGTGTCGCCGACCGTGGGCACCACCGAGAACTTCGGCTACCGCACCTACGACCAGATCAACCAGGAGTTGGCGAACCTCGCGTCGGCCAACCCGACGCTCGTCTCGCTCAAGACCGCTCCGCGCAAGAGCGTCGAGGGTCGCGACATCAAGTACGTCGAGATCACCAACGACGTCGGCAACTACGACGGCAAGCCGGTCTACTTCATGATGGGCTCGATCCACGGTGACGAGTGGGCCGCGGGCGAGCACACGCTCGAGTTCATCTACGACGTGATCAACACGTCCAAGACGAACCCGAAGGTCAAGGCGCTGCTGGACAAGACGCGCATGATCGTCATCCCCGTCGTCAACGTCGACGGCTGGGTGCGCAACCGCCGCGCCAACTGCGGTGGCATCACGGCCCCGCCCGCGGGCTCGACGTGCGTCACCACCGGCGTCGACATGAACCGCAACTATCCGTTCGGCTGGGGCTCGAACATCGGCGTCACGTTCGCCGCGCGCGGCCTCGGCCCGGGCTCCGAGCCCGAGGTCCAGAACACGATGGACATCGTGAAGAGCAACCAGGTCGTGGCGCTGCTCACGAACCACAACAACTCGCACGCGTTCTTCTACCCGGGCCTCGAGGTCGCGGCCGGCTTCCCCGCCGACCTGGAGTCCATCCGTGGCCTCTCCGTCGCGATGGCCGCCGCCACCAACAACGGCTACACCAACGTCCGCGACTCCGCGCACGACTACGAGACGTCGGGCGAGACGATCGACTGGTCCTACTACGCGACGCGCGGCTTCGCCGTGACGCCGGAGACCGTCGGCGGCTCGAGCACCTGCAACCGCGCCTCGGCCACCAACAAGGCCGGCAAGGCCCCGAACTACGTCAACTGCACCACGGGCGACTACACCGGCTTCGTGCCGGCCGACGCGGCCGCGGACATCAAGACGGCGTACAGCGGCCACGCGATGCGTGACGCCTTCTACACGTCGCTCGCCTACGCGACGATCGCCGGCGGCCACTCCGTGATCAACGGCACGGCTCCGGCCGGCTACACGCTGAAGGTCACCAAGGACTTCAACCTGTACACGAACACGATCCGCAACAACACGACGCCGGTCACGTTCTCGGCGCCGCAGGCCATCCCGACGCACCTCGAGTCCTGGATGCGGGTCCCGGCGAGCGGCAAGTTCGCGTTCCACGTGAACCCGTCCGTGCGCCCGGTCCCGCCGTACCGCGCCGAGGGCATGGTCCCGGGCCCGAGCGGCTACTACCAGGAGAGCTGGACGCTCACCTGCGCGAAGCCGGACGGCACGGTCGTGGACACCAAGCAGGTCCTGGTCGACAAGGGCCAGACGGCCGACCTGTCGCTGTGCACCGAGGGCGGCGTCGGCGGCACCGTGCCGGCGACGCTCTCGCTCACGATGGGTGCGCCCGCGTCCTTCGGCGCGTTCGTCCCGGGTGTCGCGAACACGTACTCGGCCTCCACGACCGCGAACGTGATCTCGACCGCCGGTGACGCGACCCTGTCGGTCGCCGACACCGGCGCCAACCCGGGCAAGCTCGTCAACGGCGCGTTCGCGCTGGCGACCCCGCTGGAGGGGCTGGGCGTCGTCAAGACGTACTCCGGCCCGGTGTCCAACGACGCCGCCACGGTCACGTTCAAGCAGGCGATCGCCGCCAACGAGCCGCTGCGTACCGGCAGCTACTCGAAGACGCTGACGTTCACGCTCTCGACGACGAACCCGTAGGGCGACCGGCGAACATCCCGGCACCGTCGAGCTGCGCCTTGAGCGCACGCAGGCGGTGCTGGGTGAAGCCGTCGTGGAAGCGGACCGCCTTCTCGGTGAAGTTCACGAGCGCGCGGCCCGCGTCCCACGGCTCCAGCGCGTCGGTGAGGCGCGCGAGCGCGGTGTCGACGGTCATCGCCGCCTGCGCGTCCGGCACGAGACCGACGGCGAACAGCGCGAACTCGGCCTTCACATCGTTCAGCGCGCCGTTGCAGACACTGCCGCGGGAGAGCATCCCGCCCAGGTGACGGAGCTCGACGCTGACGAGCGCGCCGCCGGCGTGGTCGATCAGCTGCGCGAGCGCGCCGTCCGGGACGTCGTTCAGCAGCCGGTGGCCGGAGACGCCGGCGCTCGGCTCCTTCGGGTCATTGTGGATCTCGGTCAGGCGGTCCGGCGTCATCGGGGCGACGAGGTCGGCGACCGGCTGCAGGGCGCGCAGCGGGGCGAGCGGCGTGTCGTCGCCGAGCATCGCGACCTCCACCAGCACGATCGGGTCGCCCCCGGGTGGGCTGACGAGGCGGCACAGCGACGTGACCGCGTCCGGCACGGTGCGCGTCCAATCACGCCAGGCGGTGAAGACTTCCTGGGCGCGGGCGCCGGGAAACAGGAGCGCGCCGGCGTGGAGCTCGGTCACCGGGTAGAGCTCGAACTCGATCGCCGTGACGATGCCGTAGCTGCTTCCGCCGCCGCGCAGGGCCCAGAACAGCTCCGGCTCGGTGCGGGTGTCGGTGCGGACGAGCCGGCCTTCGGCGGTCACGATCTCGATCGCCGTGACGCTGTTGCACGCCCAGCCGTGCGCGCGGGCGAGCCAGCCCAGACCACCGCCGAGCGTGTAGCCGACGATGCCGACGTCCGGCGCGCTGCCCGCCAGCGGGGCGAGGCCGTACAGGGCCGCGGGGACGGTGACGTCGCTCCACACGTTGCCCGCCCGCACGCGGGCGATCCGCGTGGTGGGGTCGATCCGCACGCCGCGCATGTGCTTGGTGGCGACGAGGATCGTGCGCTCGAGCGAGCCGGCCGCCCCCGCGCCGTGGCCCGTGGCCTGCGGCGCGAGCTCGAAGCCGCGTTCGGTGGCGAACTCCACGAGCGCGATCACGTCCGCGTCGGTGCGCGGGAAGGCGACGGCCGCGGGGCGCTGATCGACGGCGCGGTTCCACGGCTTGCGGTGGTCGTCGTATCCGGCGTCGTCGGGGCCGAAGACCTCGCCGTGGAGGCGGGCGCGGAGGGCTTCTACGTCAGATGCGCTGCGGTCCGTGATCAGCATCCCCCGATGGTCGGGCGCCGCGCGGGCGCGCGCATCGGGGGAAGCCCTAGTCCGCGAGTGGGTCGGAGATCCGCGAAGCGATCTCCAAGCGATCGCGCATGGCGCCGGCGAAGCCGGCTGCCGCGTTCGATCGCCTAGACCCCGCCCATCTCCTGCGGCGGCCAGTAGGTGGCGACCGCCTTGCCGATGACCCACTTGCGCGGCACCGGGCCCCAGAAGCGGCTGTCGGCGGAGTTGCCGCGGTTGTCGCCCATCATGAAGTACGTGCCCGCGGGGACCTTGATCTCGTTCAGGTTGCACTCCGGGCCCGCGCACTCGGACGCGAACGGCTCGTCGGTGCGTTTGCCGTTGCGGATCACGCGCCCGTTGACGACCGCGATCGTGTCGCCCGGCATGCCGACGACGCGCTTGACGAACGTCGTGTCCGCCTTCTCGCCGGTGGGCTGCGAGCACGACTGACGGGCTTCGGCGCCACCGTCGTAGTACGGGCCTTGGCCCGAGTTCCCGCACTCGTTGATCTCGGCGCCCTCCGGCGGGGTGAACACCGTGACGTCCCCGAGCTTGGGGTCGCCTCCGATCTTGTGGCTGAACCGGTTGACGAGGATGCGCTGACCCTTCTCCAGGGTGGGCACCATCGACTCGGACGGGATGCGGTAGGGCTTGACGGCGAACGCCTGGATCGTCAGGGCGAAGAACAACGCCACCGCGACGGTCAGGATGAGCTCGACCGTCGAGCGGAGCGGCTTCGTCTTCACGGTCCGAAGGGTAGTCAGCCCGCTCCGAAACAGACGAACGCCGCGGCCGCGACGCTCATCTTCGCTTTATCGCGCCGCGCGTTCACCAGTGCCTGCGCGGGCTGCGTGCCCTTCGTCAACTCTTCGTCCAGCGCCAGCATCAGGCCCTTCGTGGCCTCGTCCGGGACGGGCACGACCGCGGCGAAGATCGTGCACGTGCCGAGCGCGAACAACGCCGCCGTGAACCCCATCAGCTCGTCACCCGCGTGCACAGCGGACAGGCCGGATTCGCAGCTGGACAGGACGATCCGCTGCGGCACCTTGCGCAGGCGCTCGAGGTCGTAGACCGTGACGTTCCCGTCCGCGAGCTCCAGGCTGCAGAACAGCGGGTTGTCGTCCCGGAACCGGCCGTGCGCGGCGACGTGCACCGAGTCCGCGCCGTCGAGCGCGCGCGCCACGTTGTCCACGGTGGCGTCGGCGTGCGTGAGCGTCAGCGCCTCGGGGTGTCGCTGAGCCAGCACCTCGACCTCCTCCGTCGCGGCCGGCAGGCGCGGACCGGCGACGAACACCCGCTTCGGATGCGCCGGCTGCGGCTCGGTCGCCGCCCGGTGCCAGAGCCGGAGCGAAGGCGCCACCGCCACCGGCCGCTCCGCGAGGCTCGGCAGCATCGACCACGGCAGCGCGTGCAGTGCGCCCGTCGGCACGAGCACGAGCGGCCGGTCGCCGAGGTGCAGCGGCTGCAGCAGGAGCGCGTCGAGCCGCTCCGCCACGGTCGCGACCACCTGCGCCATCCCCTCCGCCGCCCGGCTCCCGGTCCTCGAGGTCGCCAGGTTGCGCAGCCCGAACCGCAAGCTCCCGACCTCCTTCTCCACCTGCGCCTCGGCGCCCAACCGGTGGAGCCGGGCCCGCCCGCCCACCAGCGTGACGGCGAACAGGTCCCCGTCGAGCGCCACGAACTCCACCACCGCCCGCTCCCCGAGCGCGTCCGCGAGCGTGCTCGGCGACGGCGCGGGCTCCTCGAGCTGGAACACCCCGCTCTCCCGCCGCACACCCTCATCGACCACGCGCGGGTGCGGCGCGGCTCCGCGGGCGCGGAGCGCGCGGCGGCGCACGGACCGTTCGAGCGCGGCCTGGCGGCGGAGCAACTCGGGCTCGCGGCGGCCCTCGCGCAGCGCGACGTCGAGCGCGGCGGACACGCGCCGGAGCTCCTGCAGGTCGTGGGCCAGTGCCTCGTCGTCGGGCGGGCGCGCCGGGCGCAGCATCAGGCCCGCGGCGCGCCGGCGTTCCGCGGCGGTCAGCACGCGCGCGGCCGAGCCGGACTCGATCGCGAGGCGCAGCCCGAGCGTCGCGAGCTCCTCACCGTGCCCCGACGCGTGCGCGCGCAGTTCGGTCGCCCCGAGCGTCATCCGGTGCGCCTCGAGCGCGCGCAACCCGGCCGCGACCGCCGCGCTCGCCCCGCGCCGATCGCCTTGCGACAGCCGCACCAGCGCCGCGGCGTGCCATCCGCGCGTCCGGACCTGCACCGGCCCGCGGTCGCGCCCGGCCGCCGCGAGCTCGAGCTGCCGCCGCGCCAGCCGCGGCTGTCCGAGCTCGAGCGCCGCGCGCCCGGCGATCAGCCGCGCATCGAGCGCCTCCACCTCCCAGCCGACGGCCTCCAGCGACCGCAACGCCCGCTGCGCCGCGAACAGCGCCGCCTCCAGCCGCGCACCCCGCCCGCTCTCGCCCGAGCCGGCCGCGCCCGCACCGGCCGTGCCTGCGCCGGCCGTGCCCGCGCCGTCGCCACCCGCCG
>JAPDDQ010000569.1 GCA_027587225.1 Solirubrobacter taibaiensis | reverse complement strand
AATTGCTTTTGCAAAGTCGGAGCAGTTAAAAAATTTAATAGAAGATTTATTTGAGTATACGAAGTTAACAAATGAACAAGTTGTATTAGAAAAACAAGAAGTATGTGTAAATGAGTTGCTTGAGCAATTAATAGAAGAGTTAGTACCGCAAGCGGAAGAGCATGGACTTACGTTTGTTAAGAAGTTTCCTGAGGAACGTGCTTATGCATCGATTGATTCGGAAAAGATGGTTCGTGTATTTGATAATTTACTAATGAATGCAATTAAGTATAGTAAAGATGATGGAGAGATAAAAGTATCTCTTCAAAGGCAGCGTAGGGATATACAAATTGTAATTGCGAATCATAGTGAAGAGTTTACAAGAGAA
>JAPDDQ010000568.1 GCA_027587225.1 Solirubrobacter taibaiensis | reverse complement strand
GATCAATCTCGAAGTAGAGTAACGGAAGGGTCGGGACTCGGTTTAGCGATTGCGAAAAGTATTGTTGAGTTACAAGGTGGTAGTATTCGAGCGGAATATAGGGATGGCACTATTCAATTTATCGTCTCGTTACCAATTATAGAAAAATAATAAATGAATAGAATGATATGTGATAAAAAGACTTATTTTAAAAGAAATAAGCCTTTTTATATTTTTTAT
>JAPDDQ010000567.1 GCA_027587225.1 Solirubrobacter taibaiensis | reverse complement strand
AAAGCCTATGAATTGCGCATGAATACGCGTATTGCTTCACAACGTAATCAGTATGTACTGTTACAGATTGGTGTAGATACTAAACAAGAAGATATTGCGGTCAAAGATCGTTATTACTTTTTTGTCGCTGATCGTAAGTTGCAGAAGAATTTAACCGTCTTCGATGTGATTCAAAAAAATCAGCAGAATGCGATGAATGAGATCGTTCAAACTCATTATCAAAAATGGATTGAAAAGCAGTCTGATGAAGTTAAAAAACAAATCCCTAAAAAATTATACTGGGGTCAATCAGATTGGTTCTTTGATGGCGAGGGGATTGGTTTGCATTACCGAGCGAATCAAATCAGTAAAGATGCGCCACAGCTTGATATTTATTTAACGACAGAACAAAGTAAACAGATGTTACAGCCTGAAATATATCAGCAAATGTTTTAGCAGTTGTTAAATACTCATTACTGATTTTCGTATAGAAATTGCATGTACTTATGGCGAATTTGGCATAAGTTCGATAGCATTTAAATTCTCTTGTGTCATAACAATGCTTGTAGGTTTTAGATGAAAAAAGTTTTTCAATATAGCATTCTTGCATGTGCTGTT
>JAPDDQ010000566.1 GCA_027587225.1 Solirubrobacter taibaiensis | reverse complement strand
TTGATAAAAACGATCAAATAATTTCGGAATATCTTCTTCTTTCACTCCTATCCCGTCATCTTTCACCTGTATGCGAATTGAACTACTCGTTTGCGTGCAATCAATTTGAATATGCCCACCTTCGTTTGTATACTTCATCGCATTATCTAACAGTATGACCATCATTTGATGAATCCGCTCTCTATCCCCCATAAAAGATACACCACGTTCTACTTTTAGCATCATTTCTTTTTCTTGATAAGAAGCAATCTCTTTATATGGAGCTACTATTTCTTCTAACAATTTATCAAGTTCAAATATTTTCTTATCCATCTCAATTTGATTAGAATCAGAACGTGCTAGCAATAATAAATTACTAACGAGTTTCGATAACCGCCTACATTCTTTTGAAATTGTAGAAATATCCATCGCTTTTTCTTCTATCGTAGCGGATGGTGACTGAAATAACACATCCGTTTTTGATTGAATAACTGCAAGCGGTGTCCTTAGTTCATGTGATGCATCAGAAACGAATTGCTGCTGTTTCTCCCATGAATTTTGAATAGGTACGAGTGCCCTACCAGCTAAGAAAAAGCCGATTCCTATTGCACATAAACT
>JAPDDQ010000565.1 GCA_027587225.1 Solirubrobacter taibaiensis | reverse complement strand
CTGAGCCGAAAGAAAGATATGTCATGCCCTTTATTATGCTTTAATAAACGTAAACAATTTTCTAAATTGGAATTAGCAATTCTTTCAAGCTTACGAATTGCAGCATCACGATCATCTAATTTCTGAAACTGTGCATACGTCATCGTTTGAGATGGAGATGCATTCTTCAAATGTACACTCATCGCAACGTAACCAAGCCTTACAAGCATATAACAGCCCCTTTTCTATCATAACTATTATGTAGTATGCACAATTATAGAAATAAAAAAAAGAGAATGCCCGCAAAGGGCATTCTCTTTTTTTATTAAGCTTGTGGACGGCTATGATGTTTTCTTTCGCCGCGTCCATTTGAAGAACCAGGGCGACCTTGACCTTCACCTCTACGACCACGACTACCACCATCACGATTGCGATCACGGTTTCCGTCACGATTACGTCCATCACGGTTACGGTCACGATTACGTCCATCGCCACCGCCGCGTCCATCACGACTACGATTACGGTTACCATCACGGTATCCGCCTCCGTTACCACCGCGTTTTTTAGAACCGCCGCCTCTTGAAACAACAGGTGGTTCTGATGTTAAAGCGATCGGAG
>JAPDDQ010000564.1 GCA_027587225.1 Solirubrobacter taibaiensis | reverse complement strand
CAGAAAGATTTTCTATCGTATCAATTGTAAAACTTTCATCAGTTGCAAGAGGGTGTTTTATAAAAGGATGCCACGTTCCTTCAAGTGTTTCATAGTTTAATAAAAAGAATTGTGATTCTTTTTCACGATATGAATCATCCGCGACATGTTTAAACATTTCAAAAACGATTACATTTGCTAACATGGCAGATGTAATTGGTGAGAAGGAATCTGATGAATTTTCATTTTGCAAAGTCGTTTCATGTAGCCGATGCCATGCGGATTCCCAGCATTCATCACGATTTTCCGTTACGACAGGTCCAGCTATACCGAGTGTTGATAAACAAATAGCTGGTATAAAATTCTTTTTCGTTTCTCTACAAATAGTGTGAACTGTTTTTAAACCGTCAATGTCTCCGTTTTGAGAAACATATAAAATCCAATCAAAAGGTTCGAATGCTTCATGCAAGGGACGGTCAATTGTAGTATCGATTTCTTGAAGGAGTACACTGTTATCAACTTCATATGCACGTTCTATTAGCTCATGTATTCTGTCATAGTTTGTTTCATCTCGATCTGTAACGAGGTAATGAAATGTAGGTAAACCAGATTCTAATAA
>JAPDDQ010000563.1 GCA_027587225.1 Solirubrobacter taibaiensis | reverse complement strand
ACTAAAAATAGCGCTAGCATCCTTATTAAAGGTATGCTAGCGCTATTCATATTTTCATCTTTTTAAAAATTATCTAATGCTTTTTCCATAATAGAAACTGATTTAAAAGGTGGCGTTACTGTTAATGAACCTTTCACAACAGTTTCTCCTTTTTCATCATGAGCAGATACAAGCATATCAATTGTATGTTCCTCCTCAGAAACAGCCACAACTTCAAAGTGGATTTGTAACGTTTCATAATGGTGAACATGTTTCACGAATGTAAGGTCCTTTCTCGTAATATGACTTCCTGGACCCGGTAAATATTTCGTAACCGCCGTTGTAATCATTCCCGTTAGCATAATGCTTGGTACAATCGGCTTTTCATACGGAGTTTGGGATGCGTAATCATGCTGAATATATAATGGATTGGCATCATTCGTTAACCCTAAGTACAATAACAAATCTTTATCCTCAATTTTTTCAGTGATAGATAATTTCTCTCCTACTGTAATTTCATCCATTTTACGACCAATTTGAACTTTTTTCTTTAACATGTTACAACCCCCTCCGATTTTTTCACCTTATTATCCTACTAAAAGCGATACCTTATCCGAAA
>JAPDDQ010000562.1 GCA_027587225.1 Solirubrobacter taibaiensis | reverse complement strand
TTTTTTCTTTTAAGTGCATAATTTTAACCCCTTTTCACAATTTATAATTCTGTCTGTTTAAACAAGATAATTTAAATATCTTTCATACTGTTTTCTTCAATCCGATTTTTTAAACGTAATTGTGATGAAATCGGACAAGTTAGGAGAAGAATAATAATAATATTGAGGAGAAATACATACGATGGAAGGATGAAAAACATGTTTAATAAAATATTTCTTATAGTAGCGCTTATAGGTGTACCACTATCTGTACTTGGAAAAACACTTCATTGGCCAGAAACAATTATGTTCGCTGTGTATTGTGTTACGATTATCGCATTAGCTGGTTTTATGGGTAGAGCAACAGAGAGTCTAGCAATTGTTTCTGGTCCTAGAATAGGCGGATTATTAAATGCTACTTTCGGTAATGCTGTTGAACTTATCATTTCAATTTTTGCACTTCAAGCAGGGTTAATTGAAGTGGTGTTAGCTTCTTTAACGGGATCCGTACTTGGAAATTTATTATTAGTAGGAGGGTTATCCTTCTTTGTTGGAGGTCTTAAATACAAAAGACAAAGTTTTAATGTATATGATGCAAGGCATAATTCAGCTTTATTAAT
>JAPDDQ010000561.1 GCA_027587225.1 Solirubrobacter taibaiensis | reverse complement strand
GCTACAGTTATATCCCCTTGCTGGTTCATATAGTCACTGAGCTTTTTCATCTCTACAAGTACTTCTTCCTCCATTTCTCCAATTGGAACAAGTACATAAATTTTGTTGCGAATCCAAAAGCTTTTATAGGGGCCAAGGGGGATTAATTCTTTAACATGCATGTGATAATGCTCATAAATATGCTGAATCATCGCAGTCGCCACCTATGGTTTTTCTTTATATATATGAGCTTGTGCTCGCCTTTCATTCCTATGCACATGATAAAGCAACGAAACGTATACAAATACTAAAAAGAAAAAAAGGTGATAAACATGAAAGAATCAAATCAACTACAAGAAAGAGCATTACAACTATTACAAGAACGCGGTGTAACAATTGACGATATTGCTGAACTTGTTCATTTTCTTCAAAAAAAATATCATCCAAATTTAGAGATGTCAGAATGCCGTTACAATGTAGAACGTGTACTATCAAAACGTGAAGTACAAAACGCACTGATTACTGGTATCGAGCTTGATGTCCTTGCTGAAAAGGGAATGCTAAGTGAACCGTTACAAGATATTGTAAAACGTGATGAAGGCTTATACGGAATTGATGAAG
>JAPDDQ010000560.1 GCA_027587225.1 Solirubrobacter taibaiensis | reverse complement strand
TAAAAAAAAGAGCCGATAGGCTCTTTTTTTACTATAACAATGGAAAAAGCACCGGTGATAGGTGCTTTTTTTAATCTTTTTTGAAGGTATTTAACATTGCACGAACTATTCCACCAAGAAATTTAGGTAACTTAATTGTATAAAATCTCATGGTTTCCCTCCTAATCCCCATTACTCCACTTGGTCACTATATGATGTAAGGAGCAAAATTGTTTCTTCAATCAGTGCTTCTTATCAACATTAATATGCCAGAAGTAAATGAAAAAGTACCTTTTTCCTCAACGAGTTCGTTACTAATACAAAGTGTTGATCCCCACTCTATTGTTTTATTAGTAAGAGGGTACTTAAAACCAAACAATGTAATCCCTTCCACTATTTCAGTAACTGGTACAAAAGATACATAAGGAAAATTTTTATTTTCTTCAATTATATGTGTACCCATTTTTTTAACTGTTATTTCATTTTTATTCTCCACAATACACATTTCTATCTCTACTTCTAACCCTTTTAAAAGCATCTGTATATTTGCCAAACCGTGATCAAGCCTTCCACCGGTAGCACCAAAAATACGAATTAGTGCCGGCTTCTGTCCTAGTGCCC
>JAPDDQ010000559.1 GCA_027587225.1 Solirubrobacter taibaiensis | reverse complement strand
GTTTCAATCAGTTTTTCATTCCCATCAACAACCGCATTGAATTGATGACTCTCGTTATCAATTTCATTCAAATGCTGATAATTGATGTTATCAACATCCATATTGTGTGTGTAAAGACGTGTAAACGTCTCACCTATATCGTGATGTTTAGACTGCTGCAAAGCTGAGATATGGTGATTTTCAATACTTTGAGCACGAATAGCGTTTAAAATTTGGTTAAGAATTTCATCGTCTTGACGATGTTGTTCGGTTAAATAGCAAACTCGAAATTTAGCTTCAACCCATGCATCAGACATAAAGCAAAATTTATCACGGTTGGCTTCACCGTTTCGACCTACGGGTGGTAACTGGAAAAAATCTCCCGCAACAATCACTTGTATGCCACCAAAAGCCTCATCGCTTTCTTTAAAATATTTTAAGACTTGATTAACAAGATTTAGCTGCTTAGCGTGCAGCATTGAAATTTCATCTATGATAAGAACCTGAGCATTTTCTAAATGTTCTTTTAAATACTTACGCTCTTTCATACGCTTAAGATCATCATCACTCAAGCTATCTTTAATTCCAATCCCTGCCCAAGTATGAATAGTCATACCATTCA
>JAPDDQ010000053.1 GCA_027587225.1 Solirubrobacter taibaiensis | reverse complement strand
GGGCCGCACCGGCGCCGGCGGCCGGCCGCGCGCCCACTTGACCGCCCCGCCGCCCGCGGCCGCCGCGCCCAGGACGGGCAGCCAGATCGGCACGGGTCAGCTCTCCACCGCCGCGGCGGCCTCGTGGTCCAGCTGTTCGTCGAAGCGCGCGGCGAAGTCGGGGTCCGGCAGCGTCCGACCGGCCAGGTCGGCGTGCGCGGCCTCGGCCAGCACAGCGGCGGCCGCGCGTCCGTAGATGCGGCTGAGCAGCTGCGCGCGGACGCGTTCGGCCTTGTCCACCCGGTTCGCGCCCTCCGCCGCGATCAGCGCAGAGACGAGCTTCGCCCCGATCTTGACCGTCACCGTCGGCCCGACGGGCGGGATCAGCAACGCGAGCCGGCTCGCGTTGCGCAGGAAGTTGTGTAGGCCCTTCAAGCCCGTCTGTCCACCCAGCGTGGCCAGCGCGAGCACTTCGAGTCGCTCGTCGGTCGCTGTCGCCACACCGAAGATCGCGGCCACCTCGGCGATCACGTCCAGCACGCGCCGCAGATAGCGCTCTTCCTCGCCGGCGTCACCGCGACCGAATGCCTCGCTCGCGAAGGCGAGCGGCCGGTACGCGGTGTCCTGCTCGTCGGCGAGCTCGTCCACGCGCGCCAGCGCCGACGTGAGCTTCGCGCCGATCTCCCGCACCTGGGCGTTCACGAACGCGGCGCGGACGCCCTCGTCGATGTGCGCCTCCGTCGCCGTGATCAACGCGTCGAGGCCGTGCGGTGGCAGGTCGTACCGGCCCTCCGCGAGCACGGGCACCACGCCACGGAGCGGGAGGTTCTCGTGCTCGACGAAGCGCTTGAGCTCGGCGACGCCCTGGTCTTCCGGGTCGTAGGCCTTGGTCAGCACGACCAGGCACGGGAGATCGGTGCTGCCCCCGACGGCGCGCAGCAGCGCGCCCTCCGTCTCCGGCTCGAACCGGGCGCCCTCGGCCGAGATGCAATACCAGAGCACGTGCAGATGGCGGTCGGCCGGGCCGCGGAGCCGGTCCTCGATCTCGCGCAGCAACTCGTCCGTGACGGCCCTGAGGTCCTGGCTGAGCTCGATGCCGCGGCTGTCGACGATCGTCACCGGCATGCCGGGGACGCTGTACTCGCTGAAGTGCTGCGTGACCGGGCGCCCCACGCCCGTCTCGGCGAGCTGCTCGCCGAAGACGCCGTTGATCAGCGTGCTCTTGCCCACGCCCGTCTTGCCGACGACGACGATCGTGCACCGCGGCATGTCGCTGACCGCCCGCCGCCGGCGGCCGGTCGCGAATCCGCCCGGGTTGTCCAGGAAGGACGTCACCGGAGCGTCTCGCGGAAGAAGGCGAGCAGGTCGGTGGGCAGCGGGCGACCCTCGGCCTCTCGCACCGCGAGCTCACGGCACAGCCGCACGAAGCCCTCGCCGAGCGCGCGGGTCGAGGCCACGGCCGCCGCCCCGGTCACGAGCCGGTCCGCGATCTCCATCCCGGGGACGCCGGCCTCGTCGAGCAGCTCCAGCAGCCGGGCGACCAGGCCCGCCAGCCCGGAGGTGCCGCGACTGATGCCGGTGACGAGCGACTTCAGCGCCACGTCCGGCACCGACAGGGAGAAGAGCACCGTGATCTCGGCGAGCATGCGCAGCTGGTGTCGCGCGAGGCGGTCGGCATCGAGCCCGCGCGTGCCGATCGCGAGCTGCGCCGCCGCCAAGGCGCGCCGTTCCACCGCCCCACGGGCCTCCACCACCTGCTGCTCGATCGCGTGACGCTGCGCCACGACGAACGCGCGCCGCGCGGCCTCCGGCAAGACCGACGCCGTCGTCGCCGCCAGCGCTTCGATGCCGTACGGCTGCCGGCCGAGGCGCGCCTCGGCCAACACGGGCAGAACCGCCTCGACCGGGAGGCCGAGCCCGCCGACATAGGTCCGCAACCCGACGTCGTCCGGGTCCACGGCCTTCGTCAGGACCACGATCGTCGGCACGTGCGAGGCGCAGCGCCGGACGAGTTCCTCCTCGGCCGGCTCGAACCGGTCCGAGCTCGTGTCCACGCAGTACCAGACGACGTGCAGCGCTTCCGCCACGGGGAGTCCGGCGCGCCGCGTGACCTCCTCGGCCACGAGCTGAGACGCGCCCTCCAGTGCTTGCCCGCCGAGCTCCAGCCCCCAGCTGTCCAGCAGCGTCAATGAGGTTCCCGGCACGCGGTACTCCACGAGCGATCCCGTGATCGGCGCACCGACACCGGTCTCGGCCACGCCCGCGCCGAACATCGTGTTGATCAACGTGCTCTTGCCCGCGCCCGCGCGACCGAGAATCGCGACAGTCGCCTGCCCCAGGCCTGAACGGCTCTGCGCGAGACAGGCGGCGAAGTAGTCGAGGGGATTCGCGGGTTCCGGATCGGTCATGGCTCTCTCGTCGTTCGGCGGCCCTGAAGTCTGACGTGGAACCCCCGTCTCAAGTTCTCGGACCGAGGTGCCGAGGACGCGGGTGTGATCCCGCTCGTCTCGCGCCGTGAGCTCGTCCGCCGTTGTGCGCCGTTCGTCGCCGCCGCAGCGTCAGCGTTCGCGCTCGTGCCGGTCGGCACCGACGTGCGCTGGGACGGGTACGGGCTCGCGCTGCTGCTGACCGCGCTCGTGGTCGGTTCGGCGATCGTCGTGCCGTGGGAGCGGTTGCCAGGCTCGACGCGCGTGCTGCCGGTGCTGCTGTTCCTCGTCGCCGCCGCCTGCCTGCGCGACGCCGCGGGCGGCACCACCGCGGGCATCGGGATCATCACCCTGCTGCCGGTCGTGTGGTGCGCGCTGTATCACCCGCGCTCCCACCTCATGCTCGTGCTGGTCGGCGTGCTCATCTTCTTCGCGTTGCCGCCGCTGCTGGTCGGCGGAGACGCGTACCCGCTGTCGGGGCTGCGCCAGGGTGCCGTGTCCGCGATCGTCGGCGCCGTCATCGGGCTCACCGTGCAGCGCCTCGTGCACCGGGTCCGGCGCGACGCGGCGCACAGCGAGGCCCAGCGCGCCGAGCTGGAACGGCTCGCCCGCGAGAGCGCCGCGCTGATGACCGAGCTCGAGCGGATGGCGCGCACGGACACGCTCACCGGGCTCGCGAACCGCCGGGCCTGGACGGACTGGCTCACCGCGGCGGCCTCGGGCCCGGCGCCGTTCGCCGTGGCGATGCTCGACCTCGATCACTTCAAGACCTACAACGACACGCACGGCCACGCGAGCGGTGACGCGCTGCTCGCCGAGGCCGCGGCCGTGTGGACCCCGCTGCTGGACGGCCACGGCCGGATCGCCCGGATCGGTGGCGAGGAGTTCGCCGTGCTGCTGAGCACGCCGTACCCCGAGGCCGTCATCGAACGGCTGCGCCGCGCGACGCCGTACGGGCAGACGGTCTCCGCCGGCATCGCCGCCTGGGACGGCGCGCAGGCCGCCGACGCGCTGATGCGCCGCGCCGACGATGCGCTCTACGCCGCCAAGCGCCTCGGCCGCGACCGGTACGTGGTCGCGGACGAAGCACTGGCACCGAGCGTCTAGTCCGCCCTGGTTGTCTCGCGCGTGGCCGCGCCGCCGTTGGTGGAGTGGCCGTTGGACGAGTCGACGACGTCGTGCTCCTGCGTGAGCTCCTTGTCGAGGCCTTCGACGAGGTGCCCCTCGAGCGAGACGTTCGGGAGGATCCGGTCCATCCAGCCCGGCAGCCACCAGGCCTTGTCGCCGAGCAGCGTGACCACCGCCGGGGAGATGACCAGGCGCACGAACAGGACGTCGATCAGGATCGCGAGACCGAGGCCGAGGCCGATCATCTTGCCCACCACGTCGGGCTGGGTGACGAAGGCGAGGAAGACGGCGGACATGATCAGGCCGGCGAACAGGATCACCTTGCCGATCCGCGCCATGCCGTGGATCACGGAGTCACGCGGGCCGTCGCCCTCGTTGTAGGCCTCGTGCACGCGCGAGAGCAGGAACACGTTGTAGTCCATGCTCAGCCCGAACAGGATCGCGAACAGCATCACGGGGATGAACGAGACGATCGGCACCCCCGATTCCGAGCCGACCAGGCCCGCGCCGATCCCTTCCTGGAAGACCGCGACGACCACGCCGTATGCGGCCAGCACCGAGAGCAGGTTCAAGGCGGCCGACACGAGCGGGATCCACAGCGACCGGAAGGCCATGATCAGCAGCAGCACGGACAGGCCGATCACGGTCAGGATGAATATCGGCAGGCGCGAGGCGACCTTGTCCGAGAGGTCCTCGAACACCGGCACGGCGCCACCGACGAACACCTTGTCCGCGAGCGCTGTGCCCTGGGTGGCCTGCGGGATCGTCTCGTCGCGCAGCCGGTCGAGCAGCTCGCTCGTGGCCACGTCCTGCGGCGCGCTCGTCGGGATGGCGAAGATCGTCGCCATCTCGCCGTCCTGGCTCGGCGTGGCCGGCGCGGCCTGGCCGACGCCGTCGGTCCCGGCGACGGCTTCCTGCAACTTCGTCAGGTCGGCCTGGACGGCGTCCGCCCCGCCCGCGGTGTCGACGGCGATGATGAACGGCCCGTTGGAGCCCGCGCCGAAGGCGGCGCTGAGGCGGTCGTAGGCGACCCGCTGGAGCTTGCCCTCGGGCTGGTTGCCGTCGTCGGGCTGGCCGAGGCGCATCTGCGTGACCGGGAAGGCGAAGATCAGCATGATCAGCACGCCGCCGGCGATCGAGAGCCACGGTCGCGCCGTGACCCGCTCGCCCCAGCGCTCGAAGGCGCGCGAAGGCTTGACCATGTCCGGGTCCTTCGGCGTGAGCCACTTCGAGAACGCGCCGATCAGCGCCATCAGGACGGTGAGCGCCGACAGCACGACGCCGCCGACGGCGATCGCCGCGCCCACGCCGAGCTTGCCGATGAACGGGATCCCGATCACGAGCAGACCGGCGATCGCGAGCATCACGATCAGACCGGCGGCGACCACGGACGCGCCCGAGGTGGCCGCGGACTTGGCCGCGGCGTCACGGGGCGAATCGCCCTGTGCGACCTGTTCTCGGTAGCGCCCGACGATCAGCAGCGCGTAGTCGATGCCCGCGCCGAGGCCGAGCATCGTGGCGATGAACGCCGCGAACGACGGCAGGCCGAGCGGCTTCGACAGCGCCGCCAGCAGCATCTGGCCCAGGAACACGCCGAGCAGCGCGCCGAGCAGCGTCACGAGCATCGCGACCTTGGAGCGGAACAGGACCCAGAGCAGGATGATCGCGATGCCGATGCCGACGAGCTCGCCGACCGGCAGCTCCTGCTCGGACCCGATGTCCACCATCGCGCCGCGCGCGGAGATCTCGACGCCCGCCTTGCCGTCCTCCTCGTCGAGGGCCTCGATCAGCGGGCGGCCGTTCTCGGCCTTGACCTCGCTCGGATCGATCGTGTAGCGGACGTCGGCGGACGCGAGCTTGCCGTCCGGCGAGATCGTGCCGCCCTCGGCGAACGGATCCGAGACCGTCTTGTCGAGCGGCAGCGCCTTGACCTTGTCCAACGTGGCCTTGACGACCGCCTGCTTGTCCGGGTCGGTGATCTTGCCGTCGTCCGTGTGGAAGACGACGGTGGCTTCGACGCCCGCCAGCTCGCGCTGGTGAGCCTGGAAGAGATCGATCGCCTTCTGGCTTTCGGTGCCCGGCGTCGAGAAGTCGTCGGCCGCCGGACCGGCTGCGGCCGAGACGGCGATGAGCGCGATCAGCACGACGAGCGTGCCCAGCAGGCCACGTATCCAGTGAGTGGTGAGAGTGCGCGCGACGCGCGCGAGGAGCAGTGACACAAACGCCTCCGAGAGAAACCGGGAGAGTGGGGAGACGGTGAAGACTAGTCATGGAGCCTGTCGCGTGTCCGCTCGTCGGACCCGTAGGGCCCACGGCTCGAACATCGTTTGAGCAACGAGGCACCGATATGTCGCTCGTGGTGGCGTTCGACGTCAGCGGCTGAACGCGGGGATCCGCGGCGCGAGCCACAGGACCGGCGCGGCGACGATCGCCGTCGCGCCGATGGCGAGCGCCGCAACGCCGATCGAGTCCAGCGCGTACCCGCCCAGCAGCGCCAGGCCGGCGCCCAGGAACGCGGACAGCCGGTCGTTGAAGCCGATCAGCCGCCCACGCTCACTCACCTCGGTCAGGTCCACCATCTGCGCGGTCGCCGCCACGAACGAGACGTTCCAGCCGACGCCGAGCAGGAACAGCAGCACGGCCGTCGCGAAGACGCTGCTGAAGGCCAGCATCCCGATCGTGGACACCGCCATCACCAGCAAGCCGGCAGCGAGCGCGACGGGGCGGCCGATCCGGTCGATCAGCGCCCCGACGAACAGCACCAGCGCGTACATGCCGAGCACGTGCGCGCCGATGATCGGGAACACGTCGGACTGGTGGTGATGGTGGTGATCGACCACGACGTAGCCCGTCAGGTTCATCACCGACACCATCACGCCGAAGCTCGCGAGCGCCGCGAGCATCGCGGGCCGCACACCCGGGCGGCGCAGGATCTCGGCGAGCGGCGCGGCCGGCGGAGCGGGACGGTCGTCGTCGCGCGCGAAGCGCTCTGCGATCACCTTCGGGTCGGGCGTGACGAGGCTCACCACCACGAGCGCGATCAGGCTGATGCCGGCCGCCGCGAGCCACGGCACGGTCAGCGCCGCGGCGTCGAGCTCGCGGTCGGAGAACAGCGGGCCGAACACCGCCGGGCCGAGGATCGCGCCGAACACCGCGCCGAAGAGCACGTACGAGATCCCGCGCGCGCGACGCTCGGGCGGGTACATGTCGCCCGCCGCGGTGCGGATGAGCAGCGCGACGCCGTTGGCCGCGCCGGTCAGCCCGAAGCCGATCAGCAACACCACCGCCGACTCGATGTTGGTCGCGAGCGCGGTCAGGCAGCAGCCGACGGCGGACATGACGTAGCCCCCCAGCAGCACCGGCTTGCGTCCTACGCGGTCCATCAGCCGCCCCGCCGGCACCGCCGCCAGCCCCGAGGCGATCAGGAAGATCGCCGGGCCGAGCCCGAGCAGCCCTTCGATCCCGGTGACCAGCACGAACGTGATCGACGACACCGCGGCGGTGAGCTGCAGCACCGACGAGTACACCGCCATCGCGACGGCCAGCAGCACCGTGTTGCGGCGGACGTTCAACCGACCACGGCCCGGTAGCCCTCGGGGTCCGTCGGGCCCTCGGTGGCGATGAGCAGCACCCGCTCGCGCTTGATGGGCAACTCGGTGGCGGCGTGCAGGCCCGCCAGCGTCGCGGCGCCGGAGTGCCCGATGGCGAGGCCGAGCGCGGCGAGTTCACGCATCGCAGCGGCGGTCTGCTCCTCCGACACGGTGACGGTGCCCGTGATGCCGTGCTTCAAGGTCGGCCAAGCCGCCTCGGACACCTCCGCGCAGTCCAGCCCGGCCATCGCCGTCCCCGGTGTGTCGACGACCGTCGGTTCGCCCGCGAGCAGCGAGGCGGTCAGGCAGGCCGCGACGTCCGGCTCGACCGCGATCACGGTCGTCCCCGTCGCCGCGCCGTACCGCGCCGCGGCCGCGCCGAGCGACCCGACACCCACGGGCACGAAGATCGTGTCGAACGCCTGATCCAGTTCAGCGAACAAGGTGGCGTAGCCGTCGATCACCCAGTGCGCGGGGCCGGAACTGCCGACGTCGGCGAGCTCGACGAAGCCTGGCTGTGCACCCTCCTCGGCCGCCAGCCGCACCGCGTCCTCGTACGTCCCGTCGACCACGACCACGTCCGCGCCTTCCGCCGCGATCGCCTCGCGCCGCGCGGCGACCGACCGGGCCGGCAGGAACACGCGCGCGCGAAGGCCACGCCGCGCGGCGACGTGCGCCACCGCCCGCCCATGGTTGCCGGCGCTCGCGGCCACGAGCGTCTGGACTCCTGGGTCCTCCCGGAGCGCGCGCTCGACCGCCCACGAGACGCCGAGCACCTTGAACGCGGGCAGCCCGAACCGGTCGGACTCGTCCTTCAGCCAGACCCCGCCGCCGAGATCGCGCACCGGCGTGGGCACGTAGCCGGGCAGCGCGCGGTGGAAGGCGAGTGCCTCGCCGGACGGCGGCGGCACCGCCGTAGGCAAATACTGAGGGTTCAGCACGCTGCTCATACGTACATGATGCGATCATTCGCCGTCATGAGCGGCGAGCCCGACACTTCCGGCTACCGGCCCCCTCGCTTCGAGGTCGCTTCAGAACGCGTGGATGGAACCGTTCTGATTCGCCTGATCGGAGAGTTGGATCTCGTCAGCGAGCCCGTGCTGGCCGACGCGCTCGCGCAAGGCGACGGGCAGCCGCTGCGGATCGACCTGTCCGAGCTCGCGTTCATGGACTCGACGGGCCTGCGCGCGCTGCTGAGCCTGCAACGCGAGCACGCCGACGTCAAGCTCCGCGGCCCGCTGCAGCCGGCCGTCCAGCGCCTGCTCGAGCTCACGCAGACGCTACAGATACTCCCGTTCGAGTAGCTCGGCGATCTCGAGCCGCACACCCGCTGCCCGGTACTGATCGACCACCGATGCCGGCAGCCCGTCGTCGGTGATCAACAGGTCCAGTGATTGCGCCGGACGGATCGACAGCAGTGACGAACGCCCGAACTTCCCCGAGTCCAGCAGACCCACGGTCGTCGAGGCGGCTGCCGCCGCCGCGTTGAGCGTGTCCGCGAGCGCGCTGCGTGACGTCGTCAACCCGTGCTCGAGCGTCACCCCCGCGGCCGAGATGAACGCGACCGCGATGTTGAGCCCGCGCAGGAACTCGGTCGTCCAGCGCCCGGTGAGCACGCGCATGTGCTGGTTGAGCTCGCCCGGCGGCACGATCACGTGGATCGTGTCCGCCGTGAGCCCCAGCGCGATCGCCGGCGAGTTCGTCACGAGCGTGAGCTCGGTCGGTGGCCGCAGCTCGAGCGCACGTGCGAGTGCCAGCCCGGTCGAGGACGCGTCGAGGAAGATCGTCGACCCGTCCTCCACCAGCTCTCGCGCGCGCAAGGCGATCGCGTCCTTCTCGTGCGCGGACTCGCGCACACGCGCGTTCCAGGCCGTCTCGATCTGCCGCGGGCGCGAATCGGGGAGCGAGCGCGCGCCTCCACGCACGCGCTCGAGCAACCCCTCTCCCGACAGCAGCTCCAGATCACGATGGACCGTGACCGGCGAGACCGCGTGCTCGGACGCAAGCTCCGCGAGCGACGCCCCACCGTCACGTGAGACGCGCTCGAGGATCTTCGCTCGCCTCAGAACCGGAGGGAGCGGACCTTCGGTCATCGTCTCGCGATCGCCTGCTCGGACTCGGCGTCGAACAGGTGCACGCGCTCCATGTCCACGGCCGCCCGGACCTGCTCACCGACCTTGTAGGTGGCCGTGGGCGGGGCCTTGATGATCACCCGTTGCCCGCCGACCTCGACGTCCACGAGCGTGCGGTCGCCCAGCGGCTCGACCGCGTAGACCTTGCCGGCCAGCGAGGTCGCCTCGTCGCGCACGTCCAGGGACAGATCCTCAGAGCGCACGCCGAAGAGCGCCTTATGATCGCCCTCGACCCCGAAGCCGGGGTTCGGCAGGGACCAGCCCTCGCCCTCGATGCGCCCGTTGGCCGTGCAGTGCAGCAGGTTCATCCGCGGTGAGCCGACGAACGACGCCACCCAGCGATTCGCCGGCCGGTCGTAGATCTCGGTCGGCGCGCCGACCTGCTGGACCGTGCCCTCCCGCAGCACCGCGACCTGGTTGGCCATCGACATGGCCTCGACCTGATCGTTGGTGACGTAGAGGAACGTGCTCCCGAGCGAACGATGGATGCGGGTGAGCTCGGTGCGCATCTCGACCCGCAGCTTCAGGTCGAGGTTCGTCAGCGGCTCGTCCATCAGGAACGCGCGCGGCTCGCGCACCAACGCGCGCCCCAGGGCGATCCGCTGCATCTGTCCACCCGACATCTGCGCCGGGTAGCGGTTGAGCAGCTCCTCGATGTGCAGCAGCTCGGACACGCGCTTGAGCTGGGCGTCGATCTCGCTCTTGGGCAGCTTGCGCGCCCGCAGCGGCGACGCGATGTTCTGCGCCGCCGTCTGCTTGGGGTAGAGCGCGTAGCTCTGGAACACCATCGCGAGATCACGCTCGGCCGGGGTGGCCTTCGTCGCGTTGATCCCGTTCAGGAGCACGTTGCCCACGTCGGGCGTCTCGAGCCCGGCCAGGACGCGCAACGTCGTCGTCTTGCCGGCGCCCGACGGACCGAGCAGCACGAAGAACGAGCCCTCGGGGATGTCGAGCTGGAGGTTCTTGAGCGCCTCGACCTCGCCGAACGACTTCGAGATCCCTTCCGCCACGATCGCGCTGCTCATGCGCTCACCACTTTTTCCGTCGTCGGGTCGTACGCCGGCGGCGCGGCACCCACATGGCGCACCGCCACGACCTGCTCTTCCTCGAAGCGCGCCGTCGCCGGCATGCGCACGTGGAAGAGACCGGCCTTGCACTCGACGACGTAGATGGTCTCGTCGCCCAGCGCCTCCTTGGAGACGATGCGCCCTTGGACGCCCTCGTCGGACTGGCTGATGGTGAGGCCTTCCGGGCGCACGCCCGCGATGACCTTCTGTCCGCGCTGCAGGCCTTCGGGGGCGGTGATCTGCAGGTCCCCCGCGGCCGTGAGGTGCCCGTTGGTGACCTCGGCCTCGATCAGGTTCATCGGCGGTGAGCCGATGAACCGGGCGGCGAACAGTGACGCGGGCCGGTTGTAGACCTCCATCGGCGCCCCGAGCTGCTCGAGGTTGCCCTTGTTCATGATCGCGATCCGGTCGCCGAGGGCCATCGCCTCGGTCTGATCGTGCGTGACGTAGATCATCGTCGCGCCCAGCCGCTGCTGGAGATGCTTGACCTCCGCGCGCATCTCCGCGCGCAGCTCCGCATCCAGGTTGGTCAGCGGCTCGTCCATCAGGAACGCCTTCGGGTGACGCACCATCGCGCGGCCCAGAGCCACACGCTGCTGCTCGCCGCCCGAGAGCTTGCTCGGCTTGCGCGTGAGGTACGGCTCGAGCTGGAGCATCTTCGCCGCCTCGGCGACCCGCTCGTTGATCTCCGACTCGGGCCGCTTCGCCGCCCGCAGCGGGAACGCCATGTTCTCGCGCACGCTCAGGTGCGGGTACAGCGCGTAGAACTGGAACACCATCGCGATGTCGCGCTGGGACGGGCGCAGGCCGGAGACGACCTCGTCGCCGATCCGGATCTCGCCCCCGGTCTCCTCTTCCAGGCCGGCGATGCAGCGCAGCGTCGTCGTCTTGCCGCAGCCCGACGGGCCGAGCATGACGAACAGCTCGCCGTCGTTGATCTCCAGGCTGAGCTCCTCCACCGCGACGGTCCCGTCCGGGAACGCCTTGTGGAGCTTGGTGACGTGGACTTCAGCCATCAGCGACGCACCGCCCCGAGGGTCACGCCCGCGACCAGGTGCTTGCGCACGAGGAACGCGAACACCAGCACCGGCACCGCGAACACCATCGCCGAAGCGGCGACCAGGCCCCAGTCGACGGTGGTGCCGCCGATCAGGCCCGCGATCGCGGACGGCGCGGTGCGCGTGTCCGGATCGGTGATCAGGAAGATCGAGAACACGAACTCGTTCCAGCTGAAGATCAGCGCGAACACGGCCGTGGCGGCGATGCCCGGGATCAGCAGCGGCATCGTCACCCGCCAGAAGGCCTCGAAGCGTGAGAAGCCGTCGAGCATCGCGGCCTCCTCGTACTCCGCCGGGACCTCGTCGATGAAGCCCTTCATCATCCAGATCGTGAACGGCAGGTTGAACGCCGCGTAGACCAGGATCAGGCCGAGCAGCGTGTCCAGCAGCGCCAGATCGCGGAACATCAGGAAGACCGGGATCACGACCACGACCGGCGGCATGAAGCGGGTGGAGAGGATGAAGAACAGCTGGTCCTTCTTGGCCTTCAGCGTGAAGCGCGAGTAGGCCCACGCCGCCGGCACGCCGAGCACGGTCGCGATGACCGTCGAGGCCGTCGCCACGATGACGGAGTTCACGAAGCCCTGGAACACGGGCGATTCCGAGCTGAAGACGTTCTTGAAGTGCTCGAGCGTCGGGCTGAACGAGATGACCTTCGCCGGGACCGCGTAGATGTCACGCGTGTCCTTGAGCGCCGTCTCGAGCATCCAGATGACGGGGAACAGCATCACGATCATGAAGATCGCGAGCAGCACGATCTCGAGGGCGGAACCGAACTTCCGCTCCTTGCGCACGGGCGGGGCGACGGTCTCGCCCGCGATGCCCTTGTCCGACAGGCCCTCGGGTTGGATGTGGGTCGCCATCGCTAGCGCTCCTGAAGCTTGTTGAGGTAACGCAGGTAGAACTGCGCGGCGATCGTGACCACGATCACCATCAAGATGCCGTAGGCGGACGCGCGGCCGGTGTCGAAGCCGAAGAACGCGACCTTGTAGACGTTGTAGGACAGCGTCTCCGTCGTGCCGCCAGGGCCGCCGCCGGTGAGGATGTAGACCAGGTCGAACAGGCGGAAGGCCTCGATCGCCCGGAACATGACCGCGATCAGCAGCAGCGGCCACACCAGCGGGAACGTGATCCGGCGGAACTTGAACCACTCGGACGCGCGGTCGATCTCCGCCGCCTCGTAGAGGTACTTCGGGACGGCGGTGAGGCCGGCGAGCGCGATCAGCATCACGAACGGCGTCCACTGCCAGGTATCGACGATGATCAGCGAGAACAGCGCGAGCCGCTGGCTCGTGAGCCATTCGACGCGGTTGAAGCCGAGGCTGTCGATGAACGAGTTCGCGACGCCGAACTGCACGTCGAGCATGAACTTCCAGAACAGGCCGACGACGATCGGCGAGAGCATCATCGGGATCAGGAACAACGTCGTGATCGCACCGCGGGCCTTGATGCGGCGGGAGATCAGGAACGCGATCGAGAAGCCGAGGATCGTCTGCAGGCCTACGGCGCCGACGACGAAGATGAGCGTCGTCAGGGCGCGCGCATGCACCACCGGCGACGTGAGGATGTCGACGTAGTTGTCGAACCAGATGATGTTGTAACCGACGTCGCGCGTGGCGCTGTAGTCGGTGAACGACAGGCCGATCAGCTGGATCAGCGGCCAAATCGAGAGGAACAGCAGCAGCGCGAGGGCGGGGCCGATGAACAGCCAGGCGAGCTTGCGGTCGGTGAGGAACGCGAAGCGCCGGGCAGCGGGTGGCGCCACCAGTCGCTCAGCCTGCGGCTTGGTCGAAGGCGGTGGTTGAAGCGTGTTGGCCATTGGTCCAGGCAGCTAGCCGGGAGGCCGGGCGCGCACGATGTGCGCGCCCGGCCGCCCAGGATTCAGCTAGCGGTGAGGGCTACTCGCCGCCGCTCTCGTCGAGGATCGCCTGTTCGTCGGCCGCGAGCTTGTCCAGCGCGGCGTCAGGCTGCTGCGTGC
Organism: Solirubrobacter taibaiensis; assembly: GCA_027587225.1. Classification (GTDB taxonomy): domain Bacteria; phylum Actinomycetota; class Thermoleophilia; order Solirubrobacterales; family Solirubrobacteraceae; genus Solirubrobacter; species Solirubrobacter taibaiensis. The sequence continues at coordinate 36,826 of JAPDDQ010000053.1, read as the reverse complement.
CGGAGATGGCCGCGTTGACCTGCGTCGAGTGGACGTTGAGGAGCTTCGCGTACTCCGGCAGGTTCCAGAAGTCCTTCAACTGAGCCACCGAGTCCGTGAAGACCTGGTTGTACGGCGTCGCCTCGAGGAACTCGGGCGAGTTGAGGACGTCGTTACGAGCCGGCACGCCACCGAGCTGCGCCCACTTCTTCTGGGCCTCAGGCGTCTGGAACCACTTGATGAAGTTCAGCGCCTCGGCCTGCTTCTCCTCCGGGATGTACTTGGAGACGTGCAGGCCCATGCCGCCGAGCGGCTTGCGGTCGGTGACCTGCTTGGGCAGCGGGGCGAAGGCGAGCTTCTCGAGGATCTCTTCCTTCGTCTTGCCGAGCTTGGAGGACGCCGGGTCGGTGAGGCCGCCCATGGCGGCGATCCACTGGAAGCCGACGCACACCTGGCCCTGCGAGATCGCGGCGTTGACCTCGTCGATGAACCAGTTGTTCGAGCCCTTGGGGGTGAGCGGAACCATCTGGTTGACGAGGACGTCCATCGCCTTCTTGCCGGCGGCGTCGTTGATGACGCCTTCGATCTTGCGGTCGCCCTGGTTCCACAGCTCGCCGCCGTAGAGCGCGTTCATGACGTTGTACGTCACGGCCGCGGCGTCGCCGGTGCCGGCCTGGTGGAACGCGAGGCCGCTCATGCCTTCGTTCTCGTCCTGGCACTTCTTGGCCGCGGCGATCATGTCCTCCCAGGTGGCGGGAGGCGTGTCGCCCATGAGGTCCTTGCGCCAGATCATCGACCACGTGTCGCCGAGCAGCGGCAGGCCGTAGGTCTTGGCGTCCGGATCGGCTTCGCCCGTCGTGTTCTGCGGGTACTGGCCGTACGCCGCGAGGAAGTACGGGTCGTACACGGACGTGTCGATGTTCTCCTTCACGAAGTCCGTGAGGTCGAGAATCGAGCCGTTCTCAACCGCCTCACCGATGTTCTGGGAGTCCAGGATCGGCAGGTCGAAGTTCGTCTTGCGCGCCGCGAACTGGGTGAAGATCGCGTCGTGCCACTGCGGGTTCGGCACCGTGTTGACCTTGACGGTCACGTTCGGGCGGGTCTTCGTGTACTCCTTGCCCAGCTCTTCGAGTGCGGCCGCGGGCGGCCACTCGAACCACAGGAACGTCAGCTCCATCGGCTGATCCGACAGCGCCGTGGTCTTGGCGGGCGCCTGGGACGCTCCTCCACCACCATCTCCATCGCTACCGCCACAGGCGGCAAGCGTTACCGCCGCGGCGATCGCCGTAAGCGATGCCGAGACCGCGAGTCTCCCCTTCATAACTCCTCCTCCACGAGGGTTGGTCCTACTGCTCTCCGACATACGGCGGCACTGCGAACCTTGCACGAGGCTTGCAAAAACCTACGCGGTCTTTGCATTCGTTGTCAACACCTATGGCAATTTCTTGCATTGCCTTGCACAGTGTCATACAGTCAGACCATGGTTCTGGCGCCTGAACGGTCACGTTTCCCCGTGCTCGATCCGTCCGACGGATCGGTCATCGAGACTCTGGAATCCGCGACCCCACAGGACGGTCTGGCCGCCGTGGACGCGGCAGCCGGCGCCGCGGAGGCCTGGGCCTCGCGGGCCCCGCGCGAGCGCGCGGAGATCCTGCGGAACGCTTACGAGTTGATGACCGAGCGACTGGACGAGATCGCGAGCGCGATCGTACGCGAGATGGGCAAGCCGTTTGTTGAGGCTCGGGGTGAGGCGGGTTACGCCGCGGAGTTCCTGCGCTGGTTCTCCGAGGAGGCCGTGCGCGCGAACGGCGACTACGGCGTCGCCCCCGCCGGCACGAACCGCATGCTCGTCGCGCACGCCCCGGTCGGTGTGTCGCTGCTGATCACCCCCTGGAACTTCCCGGCCGCGATGGCCACGCGCAAGATCGGGCCGGCGCTCGCCGCGGGCTGCACCGTGGTGCTCAAGCCCGCCGAGGAGACGCCGCTGACGGCGCTGCTGATCGCGGGCATCCTGCGCGAAGCGGGCGTGCCCGAGGGCGTGGTCAACGTGGTCGTCACCGACGATCCCGGGCCCTTGTGCGAAGCCATCCTCGCCGACCCGCGGGTGCGCAAGCTGAGCTTCACGGGCTCCACGGCCGTCGGCCGGCACCTGCTCGGCCTGGCCGCCCGCAGCGTCATCAACACGTCAATGGAGCTTGGCGGCAACGCGCCGTTCCTCGTGCTCGCCGACGCCGACCTCGACGTCGCGGTGCGTGAGGCGATGGCGGCGAAGATGCGCAACGGTGGCGAGGCCTGCACGGCCGCGAACCGTTTCCTAGTGCACGAGTCGGTCGCCGAGGACTTCGCGGCCCGACTCACCACGGCGATGAGCGCCGTGCGCGTCGCGCACGGCTTCGAGGACGACGCGCAGCTCGGCCCGCTGATCAACGCGGCCGCGCGCGAGAAGGTCGAACGCCTGGTGGCGGACGCCGTCTCCCGTGGTGCCCGCGTGCGCTGCGGCGGCGAGCGGCTGCCCGGCCCCGGTTTCTTCTATCCGCCGACCGTGCTCGACGCGGTCCAGCCCGGCAGCGAGCTGCTGCGCGAGGAGATCTTCGGCCCCGTCGCGCCGATCATGACGTTCACGTCCGAGGACGAGGCCGTGCAGATGGCCAACGACACCGAATACGGGCTCGTGGCCTTCGTCTGCAGCCGCGACCTGCGGCGCGCGATGGCGATCGGCGAGCGGATCGAGACCGGCATGGTCGGCCTCAATCGCGGCGTCGTGTCCGATCCCGCGGCGCCGTTCGGTGGCGCCAAGCAGAGCGGCATCGGGCGCGAAGGCGGACATCACGGCTTGCTCGAGTTCCTCGAGCCCAAGTACTTTGCCTTTGACTGAGACAGCACAGGAGGGAGACCCCGTGTCACAACAGAAAGTCCTGGTCCTTGTCGGTGACGCCGCCGAGGAGCTCGACGCGATGTACCCGATCTACCGTCTGCGCGAGGGTGGCTACGACGCCGTCGTCGCCGGGCTCACCACCCGTGAGGTGCAGCTCGTCATCCACGACTTCGACCCGAACTCGGATGCGTACACCGAGAAGAACGGCCGCAAGCTGCCCGTGGACATCGCCTTCGCGGACGTGGATCCGTCCGAGTACGTCGCGCTCGTCATCCCGGGCGGCCGCGCGCCCGAGTACATCCGCCTCGACGCCGACGTGCGCCGGATCACGGAGTACTTCTTCGAGAAGGACCTGCCCGTCGGCACGATCTGCCACGGCCCGCAGGTGCCCGCCGTCTACGGGCTGCTGCGCGGCCGCAAGACCGCCGCGTTCCCGCCGCTGCACGGCGACATGGAGAACGCCGGCGCCACGATCGTCGACGCGCCCGACTGCGTCGACGGGAACATGGTCTCCTGCCGGGGCTGGCCGGACATGCCCGAGTGGTCGCGCGCGTTCATGAACGTGCTCGAGCGCGCGGCCGTCCCCGCCTAGCTGGACGCACATGGTCCCCGTTCTGTTGCTGCACGGCTCCGGGCCGGGGACCACGGCGGCCGCCTGGAACCCGCTCGTCGAGGCCCTCGGCGAGCGGTTCGAGGTGATCGCGCCGGATCTGCCGGGCTTCGGCGCCGAACCTAAAGGGGCCAGGCCCCTTTATGAATGGGCGCTCGATCTGGTGGACGAGCCGTGCGCGGTCATCGGCAACTCGGCCGGCGGGGCGCTCGCGCTCATGCTGGCCGCGCGAGGGCTGGCCACGAAGGTGGTCGCCGTCGGGTCGATGGGGTATCCGATGCCGCTGCCGGCCGGGCTGGACGCGTTGTGGGGGACCGGGCCGACCGAGGCGGAGGCTCGAGCCCTGCTGGACCTGTTGTTCTACGACCCACCGGGAGATGAGGCCGTTGCAGCGCGACTGGAAGCGATGCGCGCACAACCGCAGTACCGGGAGCTCTTCCCGGCACCGCGCCAGCGTTGGGTGGACGCGCTCTCGCTGTCAGAGACGGAACTGGCCTCGATCACGGCGCCCGTGTTGCTGATCCACGGGATCAACGACCGGATCGTTCCGCCCGAGCACAGCGTCTTCCCGCTGCTGCGCACGCTTCCCGACGCCCGCGCCCACCTGTTCGGCCGCTGCGGGCATGCATCACCGCTCGAGTACACCGCCGAGTTCAACCATCTTGTCGTGACGTTCCTGGAGACCCCCGATGCCTGAGTTCGCCGTCTTACGCGCCCCTTCCCAAGTGCTGTTCGGCGCCGGGATGGCGGAAGCCGCCGGCCGGGTCGCCGCCACCCACGGCCGCCGCGTGCTGCTGATCACGGACCCGGTGATCGCCGGCACGCCGGGCTTCGGCACGGTCGAGGCCTCGCTGCGGGCCGCGGGCCTGGACGTGGCGATCACCACCGGTGCGGAGGTCGACGTCCCGCCGGCCGCGGTCGACGCGGCCGTGGAACTCGGGCGCGCGACGGAGCCCGACGTGATCGTCGCCGTCGGCGGCGGCAGCGTGATCGACCTCGCGAAGGTCACCGCGCTCCTGCTCAGCCACGGCGGCGCCCTCGCGGACTACTACGCCGTGAACTCGGTGCCCGGCCCGATCGTGCCGTTGATCGCGCTCCCGACCACGGCCGGCACCGGCTCAGAGGCCACGCCGGTGGCGGTCATCACGGACGCCACGACCGCCATGAAGATGGGCGTCGCCAGCTCGCACCTGATCCCGCGCCACGCGATCTGCGACCCGTTGCTCACGCTCGGGGCGCCGCCCGTGGTCACGGCGCACGCCGGCATCGACGCGCTCTCGCACGCCATCGAGGGCTACATGGCCGCCGCCGAGACACCGAGCGTGGACCTCGTGCTCGGCCGGCCCCAGGTGGGCAAGAACGGGCTCAGCGACACGCTCGCGCTGACGGCCGCCGGGCATATCGCCGCGCACCTCGAGCGCGCCGTGGAAGACGGCGACGACCTCGAGGCCCGCACCGGGATGCTCTACGGCTCGTTGCTGGCCGGCATCGCGTTCGGGAACTCCGGCGTCTCCACCGCGCACGCGCTGCAGTTCGCCGTCGGCGCCGCCACGCACACCTCGCACGGCCTCGGCACCGGCCTGCTCCTCCCCTACGTGATGGAGTTCAACCGGCCCGCCCGCCCGCACGACCTGGCCGAGCTCGCGCGCGTGATGCGTTCGCCGGGCGGCGCGGTGGAGCACGTGCACGCGCTGGGCCAGCGGATCGGGCTGCCGGCCTCGCTGGCCGAGATCGGGATCGCCCAGGAGGACCTGCGCGGGATGGCCGAGTCCTCGTTCAACTTCAAGCGGCTGATCGACAACAACCCGCGAGAGTTGGACATCGACGCGCTGGAGCGCATCCTCGACGCCGCCTGGCACGGCGACCCCGCGCGGCTCGAAGAGGTTCAGTCCGTTAGATCGTGAAGCGCCCGGTCGAGGTGCGCGGTCATGCGCGCCTCGGCCTCCGCCACGTCACCGCGCTCGATCACCGCGAGCAGGTCGCGGTGTTCTTCGCCCATCGCGGCCGGTGAGGCCCAGGACGGGCGCAGCTGGGCGATGCAGAGCCGGATCTCGCCGCTGAGGGACCCGTAGAGGCGCTCCAGACGCGGACTGCCCGCGGCGTGCGCGAGCGCGTGATGGAAGCCCATGTCGGCGTCCACGACCTGGCTCCAGCGCGAGTCCACGCGCAAGGCGGCGAGCGGGCCGATCGCGGCGTGCACGCCCTCCAGCGACGCGTTGCGCGTGAGCAACTCGCGCACGATCAGGCGTTCGATCGGGATCCGGACGCTGAAGAGATCGAGCACCTCCTCGCGCGTGAGCAGCGGCACGAACGCGCTGCGGTTGCGCTCGCGCTTGAGCAGGCCCTCGTGGCAGAGCGTCTGGATGGCGGCGCGCACCGTCGGGCGGGCGACGCCGAACTCGCGCGTGAGGTCCACCTCGGGCAGCGGCGCGCCGGGCTGGATCACGCCGTCGAGGATTTTCTCGCGCAGCGAGACCACGACGGCTTCCGTGGTGGAGATCGGGGTGACAGCGAGTCCGCTCATCAGGCGGCCATCAGCGTAGCCGTGCCGGCGGCGAACCGCACGCGCGCGTGGACGCGGGACTCGGATTCCGCGCCAGATTCGTCGCCTCGCCAGCCGCGCTCGGCGGCGACCTGATCGAACGCGCAGGCCAAACCGAGGTCTCCGGCCAGCTCCAGCACCCTCCGGCGCAGCGTGGCGCCGCGGTCCAGGGGACTTTCTCCATTGTGTCGCGCGAGCTCGTACACGACGGCTTCGACGGCTCCAGCCCAACACTCCTCCATACGGTCGAACCCTAACTTGTAAGACAGTTAGACACAAGCGCGTGAATTTGTGTAGGCTACCGCCGAATTATCGCTGGCGGCACGACGGACCTTTGCACGAGGCAGTCCTGTCGATAGCGAGGAGAGAGCTATGGGTCGGTGCCTGAGGGCAGCGCTCGCCACGATGGCGACGCTGCTCGCCGTTCTGGGATGGAACGGCAGCGCGTTTGCGCAAGATCCCGTCGCAGCGGACTTCCAGAAAGTCACGCTCGACGACAACACGCAGAACCCGATGGAGCTGGACGTCGCCCCTGACGGGCGCGTCTTCTACATCGAGCGCGATGGGCGGGTGATGATCTGGAAGCCGAACACGCAGCAGACCGTGACCGCCGGCACCGTCCCGGTGACGACGAGCCAGGAGAACGGCCTGCTGGGCCTCCAGCTCGCACCGGACTTCGCGTTCAGCAACTGGGTGTACCTGTTCTACAGCCAGCTGCCGGACTCGACCAACACGCAGATCGTCGCGCGCTTCAAGGTCAACGGCGACACGCTCGACCTCGCGTCCGAGCAGCGCATCCTGACCTTCCAGCACCAGCGTGGCCAGTGCTGCCATTCCTCGGGCTCGCTGTACTTCGGCCCCGACGGGAGCCTCTACGTCTCGACCGGCGACAACACGAACCCGTTCGACTCGAGCGGCTTCAACCCGATCGACGAGCGCTCCGGCCGTGAGGCGTGGGACGCGCAGCGCACGTCAGCCAACACGAACGACCTCAACGGCAAGATCCTGCGGATCGTCCCGAAGGACATCCCGACGGGCGCGCCCGGTCCGGACGCGACGTACACGATTCCCGCCGGCAACCTCTTCCCGGAGGCGCAGGACACCGACAACAAGACCCGGCCGGAGATCTTCGGCATGGGCTTCCGCAACCCGTTCCGCTTCACCGTGGACCCGGAGACGGGCTGGGTGCTGATGGGCGACTACGGCCCCGACGCCAGCGCGGGCAACGCCAACCGCGGCCCGCAGGGCTCCGTCGAGTTCAACGCGATCACGGGCGCCGGCAACTTCGGCTGGCCCTACTGCATCCGCGACAACACGCCCTACAACGACTACAACTTCGCGACCTCGACCTCGGGCACGAAGTTCGACTGCGCCAACCCGGTCAACGACTCGCCCAACAACACCGGGCGGAGCACGCTCCCGCCCGCGCGCGGCGCGAGCGCCTGGCTGGCCTTCAACGAGACCGACCCGCGCTTCGGCGCGAGCCTCGGCACGGGCGGCGCCCCGATGGGCGGCCCCCGCTACCACTACGACCCGGCGCTCGTCTCCTCGCGCAAGTTCCCCGCCTTCTACGACGACAAGTGGTTCATCGCGGAGTGGAACAACGGCTGGATTCGCACCGCCGACCTCAACGCGACCGGCGCCATGACCGGCGTGCAGGCGTTCGCCCGCGGCACCGGCTACCGCCGTCCGATGGACCTCGACTTCGGTCCCGACGGCGCGCTGTACGTGATCGAGTGGGGCTCGGGCTTCAACGGCAACAACGCCGACTCCGGCGTGTATCGCGTCGACTACCTCAAGGGCGACCAGAACCCGGTCGCGCGCGCCACCGGGACGCCGACCGAGGGCCTCTCGCCCCTGGCCGTGCAGTTCTCCAGCGCCGGCTCGAGCGATCCCGAGGGGACCGCGCTCACCTACGCGTGGGATTTCGGTGACGGCCAGACCTCGACCGCCGCCAACCCGTCGCACACGTTCGCGGCCAACGGCACCTACCAGGTCAAGCTCACCGTCTCCGACGCGGGCGGCCTCACGGGCGTCGCGAACACCGTGGTGACCGTCGGCAACCGCACGCCGCAGGTCACGATCGAGTTCCCGGAGAACGGCCAGATCGCGTCCTTCACGGACAAGATCAAGTACAAGATCGCGGTCACCGACCCGGAGGACGGCTCGACCGGCTCCGGCATCAGCTGCAACGACGTGATCGTCAAGGTGCAGCTCGGCCACGACGAGCACGCGCACGGCCTCTCCGACCACACCGGCTGCGAGGGCACCGTCAACGCGGGCCTGACGTCCGGCCACGGCGCCGAGGCCAACACGTTCACGGTGCTCGGTGTCTCTTACACCGACAAGGGCGGTCCCGGCGGGATCGCGCCGCTGACGGGCCGCGCCGAGGCGATCCTGCAGCCCAAGACCAAGCAGGCCGAGTTCTTCGCGTCGGCCAGCCCGGGCGTGAGCACGCAGAACACGACGGACGCGATCGGTGGCGGCCTGAACGTCACCGGCCTCGAGGACGGCGACTGGGTCTCCTACAAGCCGATCAGCCTCAAGGGCATCAACGCCCTGCGGTTCCGCGTCGCGGGTGCCGCCAATGGCGGGTCGATCGAGGTCCACACGGGCTCGGCCACCGGCCCGCTCGTCGCGGCCACGCCGCAGATCGCCCCGACGGGCGGCAACCAGACCTACAAGACGGTCGAGCTGGCGATCCCGGCGACGACCGGCACGACCGAGTTGTTCCTCGTGTTCCGCAACGCGGGCGCCACCGGCAACCTGCTCAACCTCAACCAGATCGAGTTCGTGGGCCAGGGCGCCGCGGCCACCGCGCCGCCGGTCGTCTCCGTCAACGCGCTCGGCACGTCCGGCAACGCGCCGATGACGACCGTCTTCAACGCCACGGCGACCGACCCCGATGGGGCCGGCGCGCTCACCTACGCGTGGGACTTCGGGGACGGCACGGCCGGCTCCACCCAGCAGGACCCGTCGCACCTGTACGGCGCCGCGGGCAGCTACGTCGCGACGCTCACCGTCACCGACGCGGACGGCGGCGTGACCTACGTGCAGACGCCGATCACCGTCGGGGCGGTCGTCGGACAGTGCCCGACCGGCTTCCGCGATGACTTCAACGGCACGGACCTGGCCGCGGGCTGGAACGTCATCCGCCGCGACCAGAACCTCACGGTGGCCAACGGCCTCGTGACGATCCCGACCCAGGCCGGCGACCTCTACACCACCTCCAACACGGCCAAGAACGTGGTGCTGCGGCCCGCCCCGAGCGGCCCGTTCACGATCGTGGCCAAGGTCAACCACAAGGGCCTGGTCCAGTACCAGCAGGCCGGCGTGATCGTCTACGGCACCGACGACAACTACGTCAAGCTCGACCGGACGGCGTCCAACGCCGCCACGGCCGCCAACACGGAGTTCTTCGAGTTCATCCAGGAGCAGGCCGGGACGGCGCGCAACGCCACCCAGGACCGCACCTCGAACCTCGCGGCGACGTTCCCGCAGGACTTCTACGTGCGGATCGCGTACGACGGGACGAACCTGACGTCCGCCTACTCGACCAACAACGAGACGTGGACCACGGTGGGCCGCGCCTCGACGCCGCTCCCGGCGAACGCGCAGGTCGGCTTCTTCGCGCTCTCCAACGCCGCCGCCACCACGGTGAACGCGACGTTCGACTGGTTCACGCTCGACGGCCCGAACGTGCCGCCGGACCCGAACTGCGTGCCCGGCTCCGGTGGCAACACCGCGCCGGTGATCGGCACGGCCACCGCCTCCAAGACGTTCGGCGTCGCGCCCTTGGGCGTGGACTTCGCCGGCACGGCGACCGACGTCGACGGTGACCCGCTCACGTACCTGTGGGACTACGACAACGACGGTGACGTCGACGCGACCGGCCCGAACGCCACGGCGGCGTACGGGACCAGCTCGACGGCGAAGCTCACGGTGACCGACGGCAAGGGCGGCGTGGCCACCCGGACGATCGCGATCCAGGTGCTCGCCCCGGACGACCCCGCGGCGAAGCTGCGGGCGCTCGTGTTCTCCAAGACCGCGGCCTTCCGCCACGGCAACATCACGGCCGGGATCAACGCGCTGAAGGCGCTCGGCACGAGCCAGCAGTGGCAGGTGGACACGACCGAGGACTCGACGTGGTTCGCCGACGACGTCCTCTCCCACTACGACACGGTGATCTTCCTCTCGACCACCGGTGACGTGCTCGACGCCACGCAGCAGGCGGCGTTCGAGCGCTACATCCGCGCGGGCGGCGGCTACGCCGGCATCCACGCGGCGGCCGACACCGAGTACGGCTGGCCGTGGTACGGGCAGCTGGTGGGCGCGTACTTCCGCAACCACCCGAACGGGACGCCGACGGCGACGATCGTGCGTGAGGACAAGACGGACCCGTCCACTGCGGCGATCCCTGACCGCTGGACACGCGCTGACGAGTGGTACAACTACCAATCGCCGGTCAACCCGGTCGTCAACGGCGGCGGCGACGACTACAACCCGCGCAACACGGCGGGCATCCACGTCCTGCTGACGATGGACGAGTCCACGTACGCCGAGGCCGACGGCTCCGACGGCGTCGACGACGACCACCCGATCGCCTGGTGCCACCGCTACGACGGCGGCCGCGCCTGGTACTCGGGCCTCGCCCACACCGACGCCTCGTTCTCCGAGGCCGCGATGCTCAGCCACCTGCAGGCCGGCATCGAGATCACGGCCGGCGTCACGCCGTCCGCCGCCTGCGGGAAGGCGCCGCAGGCCAACCAGAACCCGACGGTGGTCGCCTCGCGGACGCCCACGGGTGACGTGAGCACCGGCACGAGCGTCGCGTTCTCCGCCACGGCCAGCGACCCCGACGGGGATCCGATCACGTACGCGTGGGACTTCGGCGACGGCGCCAACGCGACCTCGGCCGCACCGGCGCATGCGTTCACCGCCCCCGGCACGTACGCCGTCAAGGTGACGGTGTCCGACGGCAAGGGCGGCACGGCGACGGCGACGCTCAGCGTCGTGGTCACCCAGGCCAACCGGCCGCCGACGGTGACGGCGGCGCGCACGCCCACGGGTGACGTGGCCACCGGTGCCGCGATCGCGTTCAGCGCGACGGCGGCCGATCCGGACGGCGACACCCTCACCTACGCGTGGGACTTCGGCGACGGCGGCAGCTCCGCGCTGGCGAACGTCTCGAAGAGCTACCTCACGCCCGGCGAGTACGCCGCGAAGGTGACGGTGAGCGACGGCCGCGGCGGGACCGCGTCCGCCACGCTGCCGGTGAAGGTCACCGGCGCGACGTGCACGGCGGGCTACCGCGACGACTTCAACGGCTCCGCCCTCGGCGCCGGCTGGAGCATCGTCCGCGGCGACGGCGCGCACTCGCTCGCGAACGGGTTGCTGAGCATCCCGACGCAGGTCGGCGACCTGTACCAGACGGCGAACACGGCCAAGAACCTCGTGCTGCGCCCGGCCCCGGCCGGTCCGTTCACGATCGTGACCAAGGTCAACCACAAGGGCCTGGTGCAGTACCAGCAGGCGGGCCTGATCGTCTACGGCACCGACGACAACTACGTGAAGATCGACCGCACGGCCACCAACACGGCCACGGCCGCCAACACGGAGAAGTTCGAGTTCATCCAGGAGCTCAACGCGACCGCCCGGAACACGAACCAGGACTACACCGCGAACCTGGCGGCGACGTTCCCGCAGGACTTCTACCTGCGGATCGTCTACAACGGCACGAACCTCGTCGGGGCCTACTCGACCGACGGGACCGCCTGGACGACCGTCGGCCGTGCCTCGACGGCACTGCCGGCCAACGCCCAGGTCGGTGTCTACGCGCTCTCGAACGCGGCCACGACCCAGGTCACGCCGACGTTCGACTGGTTCACGCTCGACGGCGCGAACGTGCCGCCGACGTGCTCGAACACGAACCCGACGGTGACGGCGGCGCGGACCCCGACCGGGAATGTGCGCGTGGGCGTGCCGGTGGCCTTCACGGCCGCCGGGACGGACGCTGACGGCGATGCGCTCACGTACGCGTGGGACTTCGGCGACGGCACGACGTCGACCGAGCAGAACCCGACGAAGACGTTCCTCGCCGCGGCGACGCGCACGGTGAAGGTGACCGTCTCCGACGGCAAGGGCGGCACCGGCTCGGCAGAGCTGCCGGTGGTCGTCCAGGCCAACCGCAACCCGACCATCGGCGCCGCCACCGTGGCGACACCGCAGGCCGGGATCGCGCCGCTCGTCGTGAACCTCACGGGCGCGGCGACGGACGCCGACGGGCACACCGTCAGCTACAGCTGGGACCTCGACGGCGACGGCACGTTCGAGACCACGACGAAGGACGCCACGATCACCTACAGCCAGCCGGGGACCTACTCCCCCGTGCTGCGGGTGACCGACCCGTTCGGCGGCGTGGCCACGCGCGCGCTGACCGTCAACGTCCTGGCCGCGGAGCTCGACCCGGCCGCGAAGTTCAAGGTCCTGATCTACTCGCGGACCGCGGGCTTCCGTCACTCGTCGATCGACGAGGGCATCACAGCGATCAAGAAGCTGGGCACCGACAACGGATTCGCGGTCGACGCGATCGAGGAGCCGTCGCTGTTCACGGACGCGTTCCTGGCCCGCTACGACGCCGTCGTGTTCCTCTCCACCACCGGGGACACGCTCCCGGACGCGGCGCAGCAGGCGGCGTTCGAACGCTACATCCAGGCCGGGCACGGCTACGTGGGCATCCACGCCGCGTCCGACACGGAGTACGGATGGTCGTGGTACGGGCAACTGGTGGGCGCGTACTTCCGCAACCATCCGAACGGAACGCCCACCGCGACGGTGGTCAACGAGGACGCCGGACACCCGTCCACCGCAGGGATTCCTGCGCGCTGGACACGCGTTGACGAGTGGTACAACTACCAGTCGCCGGTGAACCCGGTGGTCAATGGCGGCGGCACGGACTACAGCGCCCGCAACACGTCGGGCATCCACGTGCTGCTGACGATGGACGAGTCCACCTACGCCGAGGCCGACGGCTCGGATGGCGTCGACGACGACCACCCGATCGCCTGGTGCCACCGCTACGACGGCGGCCGCGCCTGGTACACGGGCCTGGGCCACACCGAGGCCTCGTTCCTGGACCCGGTGTTCCTCGGGCATCTGCTCGGCGGCCTGCAGGTGGCGGCCGGCATCGTCGACGACGCCGCGTGCGGCGTCGTCAAGACCGAGACCGAGGGTGGGCTCGCCGGCAACGTGCCGCAGACGCTCGCGCTCACGCTCGGGGCGCCGGGCTCGTTCGGGACGTTCGTCCCGGGCGTGGCCCGCGAGTACAACACGACCATGACCGCGAACGTCATCTCGACGGCCTCGGCCGCCGAGCTGTCGGTCCGTGACCCGAGCTTCGAGGCCACGGGCCGGCTCGTGAACGGGACGCGGGCGCTGGCGCAGCCGCTCCGGGTCGGGATCGGCGACGTGTTCGCACCGCTGAAGGCCGACCGCACGCCGCTGGCGCTCAAGCGCTTCGGCGATCCCGTCAGCAACGACACCACGACGATCGCCTTCAAGCAGGCGATCGGCGCCGACGAACCGCTGGCGACGGGCGCGTACGCCAAGACGCTGGTGTTCATGCTCTCGACCAGCACGCCGTAAAACGGCCTGTAGGGTGCGGACCCCACTATGGGGTCCGCGCCCTACACTGCGCCCTTGTCGACCAGTCGATAGGTGGTGTATGTCGCACAGCACTCGCTTTGCCAGGGAGACCGAACGCGCGGCCGCGGTAGTCGTCTCCCGTCAACCGATCCTCGACAATGTCGAGCGGATCGTCGGTTTCGAGTTGCTGACCCCGCCGGAGGCGCACCCGCACGAGGCGACCGCGGGCGTGCTGTCCCAGGCGATCGCCGACATCGGGCTGCTCAAGCTCGTGGGCGACCGGCCCGCGCACGTGGACGTCACGCGTGAGTTCCTGCTGCTGGTCTCACCGCTGCCGCTGGACCCCGCGCGCGTCGTGCTGGAGATCGCGGCCGACGAGCACATCGACGACGAGCTGCTCGCGGTGCTGCGCGAGATCCGCACCGCCGGCTTCCGGATCGCCCTGGACGGCTTCCGCGACGGCGTCGGCGAAGAGGTGCTGCTGGACCTCGCCGACAGCGTGAAGATCGACGTCCGCGACCGCTCCGAGGAGGAGATCGAGACCGACGTCAACGCCGCGCGCGGGCGCGGGCTGAACGTGATCGCCTACGGCGTCCCCACCCGCGCCGTCTACGGCTTCTGCCGCGGCCTCGGCTTCGACGCCTTCCAGGGCCAGTACTTCGCGGAGCCCGTGGTCGTCCAGGGCGCCTCCGTCCCGACCTACCGGCTGCGCGCGCTGTCGATGCTCGCCGCCGGCGACGCCGCGACGTTCGAGCAGCTCGAGCGCGTGATCGCCGAGGACCCGGGCCTCGCGCTCAAGCTCGTCAAGCTCGCGAACTCCGCCTTCTACGGCGGCCGCCACCCGGTCGGCACGATCAAGCAGGCGCTGATGGCGCTCGGCACCACGACCGTCCGCCGGTGGGCCGCGCTGCTCGCGCTCGCCGGCGTCAACGACCGCCCGAGCCACCTGCTGGAGACGGGTCTGCTGCGCGCGCGCCTGTGCGAGCTCGTCGCGTCGCGCACCGACGGCGCCGAGCCCGACCGCGGCTTCACGGTCGGCCTGTTCTCCGTCGTGGACTCGCTGCTGGGCATGCGGATGCCCGACCTGTTGGCCGAGCTGCCGTTCGACGAGCGCACCACGCGCGCGCTCGGCGGCCACGAGGGCCCGGAGGGCAAAGTGCTCGCGGGCGTGCTCGCGTACGAGGCCGGCGAGTTCGACAAGTGCGTGCAGACGGGCGTGAGCCTGGTGGACATCGCGAAGGCCTACGGCGAGGCCCTGGACTGGACCGACGGGGCCCTCGTCCAGCTCTCGTCCTGACGGAGTTCTTTAATGGGCGGCATGTCTCAGCCGCCGCGCAGCGTCAAGATCGGTGATAACGAGCGGGGCGGCTGGTCTTCGGACCGTCCCCGCAAAGCAGGTGAGCCCGAGCGCCCGCCGCGCCAGGCGGACGTCTCCGTGCGTGGGCGGGTGCTCTCCCCCGTGTTCCGGATGCGGTACAACCCGGGCTCGTTGCTCGTCGTCGCCTGCGCGGATCCCGCGCTGCGGGCGAACTTCCTCTCGCGCGTGATCGAGGAGCAGAGCACGATCTTCTCGCTCGAGAAGGTCCGCGCGCTGCTCGCGGGCAAGGTCGCGGAAGACGAGCTCGACGCGAAGGCCCAGACGCTGCTCGACGCCGCTGTCGCCAAGCGGTTCGCCGCGGGCGCGTCGGTCGTGGTCCCGGTCGAAGGCCTCTCCCCCGAGGAGCGCGAGCGCTACGTGCGGCTCGCCGCCGCGCACCGCCGCGCGCGCCACATCGTGCTCGTGGAGGCCGGCAAGGACTCCGTGGCCGAGGAAGACCGTGCGCCGCTGACCGAGCTGCGCAACCGCCTGGACGCGGGCGATCTCGGCCAGGAGGGCTTCATGACGTCGCTGCGGCTCGGCGGTCGCAACGTCGAGGAGCTCAAGAAGATCATCTTCGCCCCGCCGCCGGCCGACGACTAGCGTTGAGTTAAGTCCACGCTCCAGGCGTGGACTTTCATCGCCATCTCACGTCACTCTCCAGCTAGAGGAGTAGGTCTGAAACGACGGAGGGTGTATGAGGATTGGGGTACGTGGCCTCGTCGCGGGCGCGTTGACGCTGGCGACATTGGGCTTGGGTGGGGGCGTCGCACAGGCGCAGTCGCCGGTGGTGACGGTCGGCGCCGATGGCAAGACCGCGCCGGTCTTCGACTACACGCAGGCGGTCCGCGAGCGGGTCTGGATCCCGGTCGCCAACACTGACACCGACAGCGACGGGATCGTCGACCGGATCGCGATCGACATCGTCCGCCCGAAGGAGTCCGGGCCGGCGGTCAAGGTCCCGGCGATCATCGATCCGAGCCCGTACTACGTCTCGAACGGGCGTGGCAACGAGGGCCAGCGGATCATCACGAACTCCAGCGGGACGCTCGATCGCTTCCCGCTGTTCTATGACAACTACTTCGTCCCGCGCGGGTACGCGTTCATCGCCGCGCACTCGCTCGGCACCGCGTTCTCGACGGGCTGCGTCTGGCATGGCGGCCCGACCGACATCGCCGGCTTCAAGGCGGTCGTGGACTGGCTGAACGGCCGCGTCCCGGGCTACACCACGGTCGACGGCACCACGCCCAGCGCGGCCAACTGGCACAACGGCAAGTCGGGCATGATCGGCAAGTCCTACGACGGCACGTTCGCCAACGGTGTCGCCGCGACCGGCGTCGACGGCCTGGCCACGATCGTCCCGATCAGCGCGATCTCGCAGTGGTACTACTACTCGCGCACCGAGGGCGTCCGCCACAACACGAACTATCCGAGCGGCCTCTCGAGCGGCATCGCCGGCTTCAACACCGACGCCGGGCTGCGCCCGCCGATGGTCCAGACGCCGACCGGGCCCGTCACGCGACAAGCGTTCTGCGCACCCGTGAGAGCGCAGCAGGACGCGCTGGACGGTGACGAGCACGGCGACGTCAACGAGTTCTGGCGCGAGCGTGACCACGTCAAGGACGCGGCCAAGGTCAAGGCGTCCGTCTTCGTCGTCCACGGCTTCCAGGACGACAACGTCCGCATGGACCAGGTCGGCTGGTGGTGGAAGGCCCTGGAGGCCAACAACGTCCGCACCAAGCTGTGGTTGCTGCGCACGGGCCACGTCGATCCGTTCGAGCAGCGCCGCGCGGTCTGGGTCGACACGCTGCACCGCTGGTTCGACCAAGAGCTGCAGGGCATCAATAACGGCATCGGCGCCGAGCCGAAGGTCACGGTCGAGGAAGAGGCCGACGTGTGGAAGAACTACACGTCGTGGCCGATCAACGGCACGCAGGACACCGCCGTGTACCTGCGCGGCGGCTCCAGCCATACCGGCGCGGGCACGCTCGGCGGCGTCGCCGGCGGCGGCACGGCCGACACGCTGACGTTCCAGAACACGGGCGCCAACATCGGCGAGGGCACGCTCATGGCCACGCCCGAGGGCCAGCAGAACAACCGTCGCGTGTTCCTCTCGCCGGTGCTGACCAAGGACGTCCGCCTCTCCGGCACCGCCGTCCTGAACCTGCGGGCCGCACTCGGCACCGCGCAGAGCAACCTCTCGGCGGTCGTCGCCGAGCTTGGGCCGACGACGCAGATCTCGCGTACCGGTGACGGGTACCAGAACACGACCCGGCGCACCTGCTGGGGCGCGACGAACACCGACAACAACGCGTGCCCGACGCTCGGCGCCGAGTGCAATACGACCGGTATCGGCATCGACAACGCCTGCTACCTGGAGATCAGCAAGCGCGTCGGCCCGGTCACCGAGTGGCGCGTCACGCGCGGCACGATCGACTCGCGCCAGCGCAACTCGACCTGGTACCAGGACGCGTCGCCGGTCGTCCCGGGCGAGTTCAACACCTACAACGTCCCGCTGCAGCCGACGGAGCACATCTTCAAGGCCGGCAGCCGGATCTCGATCATCGTGACCGCCAACCTGTACGGCGCGGGCGCCTCGGGCAGCATCCCGTCCGCGGTCAGCGCCGCCCAGCCGATCACGATCGACACGCGTCAGAGCAAGATCACGCTCCCGCTCGTCGGCGGCTCGCAGTCGCTGGTGGACTCGGGCGCGTTCACCGACCCGCAGGGCACCGTCGGCGGCACCGTGCCGGCGACGCTGGGCCTGACCCTCGGCGCCAACGCGGCGTTCCCCCCGTTCATGCCGGGCGTCGCCCGTGAGTACGAGGCGAGCACCACGGCCAACGTCATCAGCACCGCGGCCGACGCGCTGCTGACGGTCTCCGACCCGGGTCGCCTCACCAACGGCGCGTTCTCCCTCGCGGAGCCGCTGCGCGTCGAGTTCTCCAAGTCGACCTGGACGGGCCCGGTGTCCAACGACTCGGTGGCCGTGAAGTTCAAGCAGCTCATCAAGGCCAATGACCCGCTCCGCACCGGCACGTACAGCAAGACGCTGACGTTCACGCTGAGCACCACGACGCCTTAATCCCGCTCTCACGCTGCTCCGGTCGCGCCTCGAGCGCGGCCGGAGCACGTTGAGCAATCTCCACGCACAATGCGTCCAAAGTCCAGGGCGGTTGTGCCCTCAACCCCTTAGCGTCTGCTCAAGCCGTCAACGGACGACGGCAAGGGTCTATCCGGCAACGGAGGGTTGTATGAGGATTGGGGTGAGGAGCCTCGTCGCGAGCGGTATGACGCTGACGATGTTGGCTCTCGGAGCTGGGGCCGCGCAGGCGCAGGCTCCGCAGTTGGAGAACGGCAAGACCAAGGCCGTCTACGACTACAAGACGGCGGTCCGGGAGCGCGTGTTCATTCCGCAGCCCGGGATCGACGCGGATCGCAACGGCGTCGACGACTGGGTCACGGCCGACGTGATCCGCCCGGCCGAGAGCAACTCGGCCAACAAGATGCCCGCGATCATCGATCCGAGCCCGTACTACACGACGCTCTGTCGCGGCAACGAGGGTCAGTGCATGACTGACTTCAACGCGGACAACGTCAACGATCGCTGGCCGCTGTTCTACGACAACTACTTCCTGCCGCGCGGCTACGCGTACGTGCTGGCGCAGATGAACGGCACCGGCGTCACCACCAACGGCTGCCCGATGCACGGCGGCCCGACCGACATCGCGGGCGAGAAGTCCGTCGTCGACTGGCTCAACGGCCGCGTGAAGGCCTACACGTCCGCGAGCCTGACGGCTCCGGAGGTCGTCGCGAGCTGGCACAACGGCTCGTCGGCCATGATCGGCAAGTCCTACGACGGCACCCTGTCCAACGGCGTGGCCGCGACGGGCGTCGAGGGCCTCAAGACGATCGTCCCGATCAGCGCGATTTCGGCTTGGTACAACTACTCGCGCACCGGCGGTGTTCGCCACAACACGAACTACCCGGGCAGCAGCCTGAACCCGCAGATCACCTGGAACGGCACCAGCCCGACGCTCGGTTTCGGCATCACCGACCGCCGCCCGATCTGCCAGCCGGTCAACAACGACCTCAACAACGACGCCAACACCGACACCGGTGATGGTGATTCGCACGGCGACGTCAACACGTTCTGGCGCGAGCGCGACTACAACATCCCGGCCGCCACGAAGATCAAGGCGTCGGTCTTCGCCACGCACGGTCTGCAGGACGACAACGTCAAGATGGACCAGATCGGCATGTGGTGGGACACGCTCGGCAAGGCGGGCGTGGAGCGCAAGCTGTGGATCCTGCGCGCCGGCCATGAGGACCCGTTCGACTCGCGTCGCGCGGTCTGGGTCGACACGCTGCACCGCTGGTTCGACCACTACCTCTACGGCGTCAACAACGGCGTCGAGAAGGAGAAGGCCGTCACGGTCGAGGAAGAGGCCGACGTCTGGAAGGACTACACGTCCTGGCCGATCGACGGCACGCAGAACGTCGACATCTTCCTGCGCGCGTCCGATGTCCCCACGGCGGCCGGCACGCTCGGCGGCGGTGCCAACGGCGGCGCGGCGGACACGCTCGGCTACACCTCGCAGAGCAACACCAGCGAGACGGGCGCGATGAACACGCCGACCGGTTCGCAGACGAACCGCCGCGTGTTCCTCTCGCGCACGCTGACCAAGGACGTGCGCCTGTCCGGTACGGCCATGGCGGACCTCGCGGCCTCGTTCGGCACCACGCAGAGCAACATCGCCGTGCTGATCGCCGACTACGGCACCGGCACGCAGGTCTCGCGGACCAACAGCGAGGGCGTCATCAACGCTGCGACCAAGACCTGCTGGGGCGACAGCGCCACCGGCGGCGAGGCCTGCACCGTGGGCCAGCCGTGCACGATCGCGAACGCGCAGATCGAGAACGCCTGCTACTTCGACACGACCAAGCCGACCACCACCGCCACCACGTGGCGCGTGACGCGCGGCATCGTCGACTCGTCCAACCGTGACTCGCTGTGGTGGCTGGACGCCAACCCGGTGACCATCGGCCAGCAGTACCGCTACAAGTTCCCGACCCAGCCGACCGAGCACATCTTCAAGGCCGGCCACCAGATCGGGATCGTCGTCTCCGGCAACAACGGCGCCGCGGCGACCACCGGCAACACCAACGTCGCCGTCACGCTCGACACCCGCACGTCGAAGGTCACGCTGCCGATCCAGGGCGGCTACGCCGCCGCGGCCTCGGCCGGCCTGACCGACGCCGAGACGGTCGCCCCGACGCTGGGCGCCGTCCCGGCCGACATCGCGACCGCCACCACGGACGCCACCGGCACGACGGTCACGTACACGCTCCCGACCGCCACCGACAACGAGGATCCGAACCCGGTCGTCACCTGCGACCCGGCCTCGGGCTCCAAGTTCGCCGTCGGCACCACCACGGTGACCTGCGTCGCCAAGGACGCCAACGGCAACACGTCGGCGGCGAAGACGTTCAACGTCGTCGTCCGCCGCGACGTGCCGGTCAACGGCACGGTCGGCGGCTCCGTCGGCGCGACGCTGGCGCTCTCGATCGGCGCTCCGGCGCAGTTCGGCGCGTTCACGCCGGGCATCCTGCGGACGTACCTCGCCAGCAGCACGGCGACGGTCACCTCCACCGCGGGTGACGCCCTGCTGACGGTCTCCGACCCGTCCACGGTCGGCACCGGCCATCTGGTCAACGGCACGTTCGTGCTCCCCGAGCCGCTCCAGGCCCGGGCGCGCAACGCCGCCAACACCGGCACCGCGTACAACAACATCGGCAGCTCGCTGAACCTGCTGGTGTGGAACGGGCCGGTGTCCAACGACGCCGTCACGCTCGAGTTCTCGCAGCTCGTCAAGGCCAACGACCCGCTTCGCACGGGCACGTACAACAAAGCCCTGACCTACACGCTGTCGACGACCACCCCGTAGTTCGAACCCCGGGGCCCGCGTTCTCACGCGGGCCCCATCTGGGTGCTTCTATAAAGTAAGTCGCGCATGAAGGGTAAGCGACTTATAGGTGGGGATAACCCCACGTCGAATTGCTCTCGACCCTACCCGCAGTCGGGAGGCTCCACCGCTGTAGGGCCAAGGAGGCGCGCGTAACTTGCATTGCATGCTCGCCGCCTCGACTTTCCGCCCCACTGCCGGTGTGCGGCTGCCGTTCTCCCGGCGAGCCCGCATGCAGATCGGCCTCTTCCTGCTCGCCTACGCCGTGTACACGGTCGCGCGCTTCTTCACGATCGGTGACCTCGCCGACGCGACGGCCAACGCGCACTGGATCGTCGACCTGCAGAACGCCGTCGGCGTCGGGGTCGAGTCCTCGGTCCAGAACGCGCTCGACGGCAGCTGGGTGATGTGGGTCCTGAACCGCCTGTACCTGGCGGCGCAGCTCGGCGTCATCCCGGCGGTGCTGATCTTCCTCTACAACCGCTCGTGGGCGATCTACGCCACGCTGCGCAACACGATCCTGGCGACGTGGCTGATCTCGGTGCCGGTCTACGGCCTGTTCCCGGTCGCTCCCCCGCGTCTGGCCGGGCTCGGGATCAAGGACACGATCACCTCGCAGACGGGCATGAGCATGACGTCGAACTTCTCGACGAGCTTCTTCAACGAGCTCGCCGCGGTGCCCTCGCTGCACGTCGGCTTCGCCGTGGCGGTCGGGTTCGCGCTGTTCGCGGTGCTGAAGAACCCGGTGCTGAAGTGGGCCGCGCTGCTGTGGGGCCCGGTCGTCGGCCTGGCGGTCGTCGCCACCGGCAACCACTTCTTCTTCGACGCGGTCGCCGGCCTCGCCGCCGCCGCGCTCGGCTACGGCCTGGTGCTCATGGCGGCGCGAATCCGCGTGAAGCGGCCGACGCCGTCCAGCTTGGGCCGCGCGTTCGCCGAAGCCTGAGTCGCGCACAGGATCAGCGCGAGCGCGGTGCCGACCACGGTCAGCACCGTGCTCGTCCCGATGAAGAACGCGGCGAGTTGCTCCGCCGGCACGTACTGGCCGGTCACCGGGCCGAACGAGGCGGCGAGGATCGCCGCGCCGGCGCCCACGCTCGCGGGCGAGAACGGCACGAGCCGCCCGCTGCACTGCGCGAACGTGACCAGCAGGACGGCCGCGAACGTCGCCGGCAGGTGGAACGCGGCGAGGAAGCAGCCGAGCGCCGCGAGCCGCAGCACGCGCGAGAGCAACTGCCACGGCAGCACGTGGCGCGCGTAGGTCTTCGGGCACTTGAGCGCCGAGCAGCCGGTCTTCACGCGCGTGAAGAAGCGGCGGGACTTCGGGTGACGGCGGCCGAGCAGGACCGCGCCGGTCAGCGTCAGCAGCGTGGCGGCGACGATCAGACCGGTCTGCGCGTCGGGTGAGACGTCCGGTCCGACACCGATACCCAGCGCCAGCGTCAGCAGGCCGAGACCCAGCAGGGTCTCGCCCGCCGCCTCGGCGACGAGCGTGCCGGTCAGCAGCGCGCGGGTCCCGCGGCCGGGCATCCGGCGGGCGAGCAGGAGCACGCGCACCGCGTCTCCCCCGCGCGCGGACACCACACCGCCCGCTCCGGCGCCCGCCACCCACGCCGTGAGGGCGTCACGGCGGCGCGGCGGCGCTTCGCTCGTCGTGCGGATGACGGAGAACCAGCCCAGCCCGCGGGCCACCTGGTTCGCCAAGTGCAGCACCACGCCCAGCGCCAGCCATCCCGGCGACAGACCACTGACCACGTCGGGCATCTATGTCCGAGGGTACCCGGTGGCGCAGACCATGTAGCGCTCTACTTGTGGTGTGTAGGTGCTCTCCATCGCGGTGCATCCCACCGCGCGGAGATCCTCCTGGAGTTGCGCGTGTGTGAACGGCCAGTACGTGAGGCGTTCGCTCACGGCTCCCACGGCCACCGTGACGGTGTGCGGCTCGTCCCAGCGCTCCGGGATCTCCCACGTGTGCGTGCCGTCGGTGCGCGAGCCGAGCGCGCGTTCGCGCTCCCAGTTGCGGGAGGTCAGGACGAGCGCACCTCCGGGTTTGAGCGTGCCCGCGAGCGCCTGCAGGGCGGCGCGGCGGTCGCGTGCGTGGCCGATCGAGTTGCCGACGCAGAACACGGCGTCGAAGCGCGGGCCGGGCGGGAGGTCCTCCCACGCGCACACGCCCGCGCGCAACTCGGCGTGATGCCTGGCCGCCGTGGCGCGGGTGCGCGCGACCATGCCCGGGCTGGCGTCGGTGGCCTCGGTGCGGAAACCACGCAGCGCGAGCCCCGTGGCGAGCAGGCCGATCCCGCAGGCGGCATCGAGCACGCGGGCGCCGGGCGGGAGCGCCTCGATGACGGGCGCGAACGCCGCGACGTGGCCCTCCGGCGTGCGCAACGCCTCGGGCGTCAGCTACTCGTAGACGGAACTAAGGTCGTCGTATGTCGATATCGCGGATCTCGTTCGTGTAGTGGGTATGACCCGATACGCACTGATTGTCCACCAGCCCGACGGCCCGCCGCCGGCCGACCTCGATCTCGCGGAGATCTCGCGCAACGTCCACGCGCTCCAACAGGAGATGCAGGACGCCGGCGTCTGGGTGTTCTCCGGCAGCCTGCACGATCCGAGCACGGCGACGGTCGTGCAGGCGCGCGACGGTGAGGTGCTCGTGACCGACGGGCCCTACACCGAGGGGCACGAGCACATCGGCGGCCTGACGGTGATCGAGGTCGAGGATCTCGACGCGGCGCTCGAGTGGAGCCGCAAGAGCGCGCAGGTCATCACCGGGCTGCCGATCGAGGTCCGCCCCTTCAACGGGTGAACGTCGACGTCGAACATGCCTTCCGCGCCGAGCACGGGCGCGCCGTGGCCGTCCTGGTCCGCGTCTTCGGCGACATCGACATCGCCGAGGAAGCGGTCCAGGAGGCGTTCGCCGCCGCGCTGGAGCGCTGGCCGGTCGACGGCGTCCCGCCGAGCCCCGCGGGGTGGATCATCACCACCGCCCGCCGGCGCGCGATCGACCGGCTGCGCCGCGAGGCTTCGCGCGACGATCGCCACGCGCAGGCCGCGCTCCTGGCCGAGCAGTCGGCCGGTCCCGCGGAGGAGGTGGGGCCGGTGCAGGACGATCGCCTGCGGTTGATCTTCACGTGCTGCCACCCGTCACTGGCGGTGCCGGCGCGGGTGGCGCTCACCTTACGCCTGCTCGGCGGGCTCTCCACGGCGGAGATCGCCCGCGCGTTCCTCGTGCCCGAGCCGACGATGGCCCAGCGGCTCGTGCGCGCGAAGGGCAAGATCCGCGACGCGAAGATCCCGTACCGCGTGCCGCGCGAAGCCGACCTGCCCGAGCGGCTGAAGGGCGTGCTCGCGGTCGTCTACCTGATTTTCAACCAGGGCTACGTCGGGCCGCGCGGCGAGCTGTGCGAGGAAGCGATCCGGCTGGGCCGCGCGTTGGCGGCGCTGATGCCGGACGAGCCCGAGGTGTTCGGGCTGCTCGCGCTGATGCTGCTCGTGCACTCGCGCCGCACCGCGCGAGAAGGCGGCGTGCTGCTGCGCGACCAGGACCGCGGCCTGTGGGACGCCACGATGATCGCGGAGGGCCAGGCGCTGGTCCGACGGTCGCTGGCGCGCAATCAGCCCGGGCCGTACCAGGTGCAGGCCGCGATCAACGCCGTCCACAGCGAAGGGACGACGGACTGGGCGCAGGTCGTGGCGTTGTACGACCAGCTTCTCGTGTTCACGCCGACGCCGGTGGTGGAGCTGCACCGCGCGGTGGCCGTTGCCGAGGTAGGCGGCGCGGCCGAGGCGCTCGTGTTGGTGGACGAGCTCGACTTGCGGACCTACCACCTGTTCCACGCGGTGCGGGCGGAGCTCTTGACACGGTTGGGGCGCGTGGCCGAAGCGCGGGTGGCGTTGAACGCGGCTTTGCCGCTGGCCGAGAGTGACGCGGACCGCGCGTTGTTGGCCGAGCGCCTCGCTGCCCTGGCGAACGACAGCATCGAGGAGGGGTGAGACGTTCCTCGCGGCAAAACGATCATCGCCCTTGCCACGCGAACGTCGACTTTTCCGCCCTATAGGGGGTAAAACTCGCACCTCGCGTGTCACGACCGATCACGCTTGATCGTTTGTGGTCGCATAGCGGTGAACGCCTGAGCGTTCGCTCAGTCCGGGGAACCCGGCTCACCCGCAAACAGCACGCCCGCCCCGACGGGTCAAGAAACTTGTATGCGAAGCACGAGTTTCTTGACGCGGCGGACACGGGCGTGCTCGCAGTTCGCCGTTCCCGCGGTTAGCGCACCTTGAACGACACCTTCTTCGCCACCCCGCGATTGCCCGCCGCGTCCACCGGCACGATCACCGCGGTATACGAGCCCTTGGCGAGCTTCTTCTTCGGCAGCTTGACCGTGCGCTTGCCCGCGGCCACCTTGACCTTGAACGACGCGGCCTTCTTCTTGCCCTTGCGGTACTCGACCACCAGGGAACCGGCCTCGGACATCGTGATCTTCAGCGACAGCGCGGCGCCGCGCTTGATCTTCGCGCTTGCGACCTTGGCGGAGAGGGCCGGCGCGATCTTGTCGCCGGGCGGCGGGGGCGTCTGGCCGCCGCCGTTCTGCCCGCCGCCACCGTTCTGGCCGCCGCCGCCACCGCCGCCGTTCTGCCCGCCGCCGTTGCCGCCGCCGTCGCCACCGCCGTTGCCACCGCCGCCCTGCACCACGGGGTCCACCGGGGCCTCGGTCACGACCTCGCTCAGCGGCGTGTAGACGTAGGCCGGGTGCGGGAGCTTGTTAGCGATGTTCGAGTCGGCGGCGATCTCGGCCTTCAGGCGCTTGCCGAGGTCAGCGGCCTTGATCACGTAGGTGGTCGCCTTGTCGCCGGTGTACTCGCAGCTCCCGCCTTCGGCGTTGCAGCGCATCCAGCGCCGCTCGAAGCGCGTGCCGGAGTAGGCCCACAGGCCGGCGCCGGAGAGCAACGTGTGGCCGACCCAGGCGTTGCCGGCGATCGTCGGGGCGCTGGTCTGCTTGGGGTCCGGAGCGAGGACCTCACCCGAGAGCCCGGTGCAGTCGAGCGTCTTGGAACCGGACGGGTTCTGGCCGGTGACGGCCACGCACAGGTACTTGCCGACGTCCTGGTCGATGATCGTGTAGTTGATGCCGGTGGCGCCCTCGAGCTTGTCGCAGTTGCCGACGCCCACGCAGCGGAACCACTGGAAGCTCGTGGACGTCGTCGCCGCCGGGTTGAACAGCCAGTTCTGCGCCGTCAGGATCGTGCCGGGCTGCGGCTGGCCGGCCGGCGTGAGCTTGATCGACCCCGTGCTGGTCTGAGCGTCACCCGGGAGCGTGCCCGGCTTGGGCCCGGAGGCCGCCGTCACGTCGCTCTCCTTGTCGGAGAGGCCGACGTCGTCGAGCGGGAAGTCGTTCTGCGCGGTGACCACGACGCGGTACTTGCGGTTCTGCGTGGGGATCACGTACGAGGACTCGGTCGCGTCCTTGATGTCGGTGCACACGGCGGTGCAGTCCTGCCACTGGTAGGTGAACTCGATCGTCGGGGTGCCGGTCCAGGTGCCGTTGGAGCCGACCTCGAGCTTGGCGCCGACGACCGCCGTGACCGGCTTGATCGTGGGCTTCACGCCCGCCCAGACCGGCGGGGTGAGGACCAGCGCCTTGCCGCCGCCGCCGTGCGTGCCGGCGAGCAGGGTGCCGGGCGTGTTGATGTAGCTGTTGAGGCCCCAGACCTCGGTGTTGGGCGACATCCCGGTGGTCGTGAGCTTGCGCCACGTCGCCTTGCCCGGGAGGCCGTGCAGGTCGGTCTGGCCCGCGATGACGCCGTTGTCGGTGGCGGCGTAGATGCGCTTGGTCTTGATCCCGTTGAACTGCGTGATGGCGCGGACCGTCGTGTCCTCGCTGATCCGGTTCCAGGTCAGGCCGGCCGTGACCGAGCGGAACAGCCCGTCGGTGGTGCCCGCGTAGTAGATGTTCGGGTACTTGTCGTCGGCCCAGGCGCGCAGCGTGATGCCGGTGATGCCGTCGTTGGACAGCACCCAGCTGGAGCCGAAGTTCTCCGAGATGTAGATGCCGCTCTGCGTCGCCGCGTAGATCAGCGCGCCGTTGTCCTTGAAGGAGCCCATGCTCCAGACCGTCTCCGAGCGCAGCATGCCGTTGCCCGGCGACGGCGGCTGCCAGGTCGCGCCACCATCGGTGGACTTGTAGATGCCACCGCTGGCGACGCCCGCGAGCATCGGGCTGCCCGGCAGGATGCCCGTGAAGACGGCCTGCACCGGCGCGTTGAGCATCTTCGGGTTCTTCGGGTCCTGCTCAGGACCCTGCGCGACCGGCTGAAAGCCGCCGCCGCCGGAGGACTTGAACAGGCCCGCGGTGGTGCCCGCGTAGACCGTCGTGCCGCTGGTGAAGACGGTGCGGACGTTCTTCGCGCCCGGGACGCCCTCGAGACCGGTGTTGAACGCGTTCCAGGTGACGCCGTTGTTGACGGAGCGGAACACGCCGTCGTCCTCGGTCGCGGCGTACATCGTGATCTTCGTGCTGTCGGTGACGTACTCACGGACCCAGTCGGCGTTGCCGGCGCCGAGCCCGGGAAGCCCGAGCCAGTTGGCGTTGGCCGTCGGAGCGGCCGCGAATGTAACCAGTGTCGAAACAGCAGCGAGAGTCAGCAGAGGGCGGAAGCGCATGGCCCGGGAAGCTACGGACCGCCCGACCCCCGCTTGTGGCGGCCAGCAGGTGGCAGCGCGGCGCGCAACCGGCGAGCTTTAGTGCGGTTCTCCGCACTGCTAGATCTTGGGGTTTCCCCAAGGTTGCGCCAATGCCGCGGTGTCACCTTCAAGCACGACATGACTCGCTTGACAAGAAATTGGGATCTCGTCGTCACCTCCAGCGCTTTGGCGGTGATCGTCATGGGCGTCGCCGCCCCGCACGTCAAGAAGCTCGTGTCGACAGCGCGAGCATGAGCTCCGCGATCGTCGCGGGCGACCGCAACGACCGCCCGAGCAGGGCCTCCACGCGCCCGAGCCGGTACCGCAGCGTGTTCGGATGCACGTGCAGCGCGGCCGCGGCCGCGCTGACGTCCTGATCGCGCGCGAAGAACTCCTTGAGCGCGTCCAGCACGGGCGCGGGCAACGGGTCCAGCAACGCATCCACGCGCGGGCGCACGAGCTCCGGGTCCGCGTCGGCCAGCAGGAGCGCCGGCAGGTCGAACGCCTCGTAGGCCGGGAGCCCGCGCTCGTGCGCAAGCACCGCGTCGCGGTAGGACCGCGGAACCCCCTCCACCCCGTGGATGGGACGGCCGCCGATGGGACCTTCGTCGTCGACCAGGGCCACCCACCTTCCGCGGTGTCGGGTAACGAGCCGTCCCTGCTCAGCGAGGACGATCCGGGCGGGGAACGTGACGCCGAACGAGGCGACACGCGCCGCCAGGCCGCGCGTCTCGGCGCCGGGCGTGAGCTCCAGCAGCTCGTCGAGCAGCGCGGCGCGGACCGCGCGTTCCTGCTCGCGGGCGTGCTCGGCCAGGCGCTCCGTCGCCGCCAGCAGCGGCACGGCGGCCGCGGCGGCCGCGCGCGCCAAGGGGACCCGGCGGCGCGCCGCCACGGCCAGCCAGCCCGAAGGCGGGATCGGGACCGTGACGACGTGCCAGCCGTCGTCCTCGAACTCGCGCTCGGCGACGCGGCGGCGTACGCGCTCGGCGTCGGGCACGGCGCCCGCGGACGGGCCGTCGAGCACCAGCACGCCCGCGTCGAGCATGCGTGCGAGCCGGGCGACCATCGCCTCGCGCGGCTCCGGCTCGCGCAACGCGTCGACCAGGTGGCGCTGGATCGAGGTCAGCCGTTGATAGCTGTGCAGGTCGCTCGACAAAGACGACCGGGCCACGTAGCCCGCGATGTCCCGGAACGCGGTCTCCAGCGGCACGGTGAACAGCGGGAACGAGCGCGAGCGAGCCTCCTCGACCAACGCCCGCGGCACGCGCTGGAACACGAGCCCCAGCCCGATGCCGAGCGCGCTGATCCCCGCCTCGTCCAGTTCGGCGATCAGCGCGCGCTGCGCCGCCGCGCTCCCGCGCAGCCGCATCCCGGCCGTGAGCATCACCCAGTGACGCTCGAGGAACCGGGTCGGCGCCTCGACGTCGATCGAGTGCGCGCCCGCCACCTCCCGCGCCAGCGCGTCGGCCCCGCCGGCGACGAGCGTCAGGCCGAGGTCCTCGGCGGTTAGTAGATCGGCTAAGACGAGCACGGCAAGTTTGGATCCTGCACAATAGTCCCCGCGCGCGGGAGGAGGACACTGCAAGCCATGACCGCGACGCAGATCCCCCTCTCCTCCGCCCGCGAGCGCTGGGTCGCGCGCGGCGTCAGCGCCCCCGCCATCACCGCC
Source organism: Solirubrobacter taibaiensis (assembly GCA_027587225.1). GTDB lineage: Bacteria > Actinomycetota > Thermoleophilia > Solirubrobacterales > Solirubrobacteraceae > Solirubrobacter > Solirubrobacter taibaiensis. Next base: position 7,496 of record JAPDDQ010000053.1, on the reverse strand, counting down.
ACGCAAGCGCGCGGCGCGACCGTGACCGGCGACGACGGCGTCGAGTACCTGGACTTCGCCGGCGGGATCGGCTGCCAGAACCTCGGCCACAACCCGGAGCGCGTCGTCGAGGCGATCCACGCGCAGGTCGATCAGTACCTGCACCAGTGCTTCATGGTCGCGGCCTACGAGCCCTACGTCGACGTCTGCCGCAAGCTCGGGGAGCTCTCGCCCTGCCGCGGCGACGACCAGAAGTCGATCCTGCTGAACTCCGGCGCCGAGGCCGTCGAGAACGCGGTCAAGATCGCCCGCGCCGCCACCGGCCGCCCCGCGATCGTGACGTTCGACCGCGGCTTCCACGGCCGCACGCTGCTGACCATGTCGCTCACGAGCAAGGTCAAGCCGTACAAGCAGGGGTTCGGTCCGTTCGCGCCGGAGATCTACCGCACCGCGGCGCCGTACCCGTACGCGGGCGTCTCCTCCGACGACGCGATCGCCGCGCTCGAGCAGCTCTTCCACGCACACGTGGACCCGCAGACGGTCGCGGCCGTGATCCTCGAGCCCGTCCAGGGCGAGGGTGGCTTCATCCCGCTCCCGGAGGACTTCCCGCGCCGCCTGCGCGAGATCTGCGACCGCCACGGCATCCTCTGGATCGACGACGAGGTCCAGGCGGGCGTCGGCCGCACCGGCCCGATGTGGGCGATCGAGCACTACGACGCGCAGCCCGACCTGCTCGTGTCCGGCAAGTCGCTCGGCGGCGGCCTGCCGCTCTCCGCCGTCACCGGCGCCGCCGCGATCATGGACGCCGTCGGCCCGGGCGGCCTCGGTGGCACGTTCGGCGGCAACCCGGTGTCCTGCGCGGCGGCCAACGTCGTCCTGGACGAGATCGTCCGGCTCCAGCCCCAGAGCGAAGCGCTGGGCGTCAAGCTGCGGGCCGCACTGGAGGCGATCGACAACCCCGTGATCGGTGAGGTGCGCGGCCTCGGCCCGATGCTCGCGCTGGAGCTCACCGACCCGCAGCGCGCCGCGCAAGCCGTCGCCCGGGCCCGGGCCGAAGGCCTGTTGCTGCTCACGTGCGGCCTGCACGGCCAGGTCATCCGGCTGCTGCCGCCGCTCACGATCACCGACGACGAGCTCACGCGCGGCCTCGCCATCCTCGAACGCGCCCTGAACTGACGGGTAGGGGCGGATGCCGGACATCCGCCTACCTTCGATCACATGAGTCAAGCGAAGATCGACGAGGCGCTCTGGTTCGAGAGCCTCAAGGCTCCCCAGCCCGCGCCGGTCGCCTCCAAGCCGCTGCCCGAGCCGCGCCGCGGCTGGTTCGGCTTCCTCCGCCGCCGCTGACGTAGTACCCGAACCATGACGGACCGCCGGGTCCGTCATCGTCGGCGGCATGCTGTTCCGCCTCACGCTGCTCTTCACCGCGCTGCTCGTCGCCCCCGCCCACGCCGTCGTCAACGGACAGGCGCTCAAGCCCTCCAAGGCGCCGTGGTTCGTGCCGGCGGGGATCTGCGGCGCGACGCTGATCGCGCCCGACCGGCTCGCGACCGCCGCGCACTGCGTCGACCCGGTGGACCTCGGCGACTTCGAGACGATCAAGGTCGGCGGTGAAACACGCCGCGGCGTAGCCGTGGCGCTCCCGAGCACGTGGCGCGAGCAGTCGGCCGGGTTTGCGCGCGACGACGTCGCGATCATCAAGCTCGACCGCCCGGTGACGCGCGTGCAGCCCGTCCCGCTGGCCACGAGCGTGCCCGCGAAGGTGCGCATCCTGGGCCAGGGCAAGCGCGCCTGGGACGCGCCCACCGGCCGCATCGGGCTGCGGCAGGCCACGCTCACCACGATCGCCGACCGCGCGTGCGGTCCCAGGTGGAAGGGCACGAAGTACGCCAAGCGCTTCGAGGCGGCGTCCGAGGTGTGCGCCGGCGGGCGCGCCTCCGTGTGCGCGGGTGACTCCGGCGGCCCGATGATCGGCGGCACCCTCGCCAAGCCGGTCCTCGTGGGGATCATCAGCTGGACCGGCGCCCGCTGCGGCGAGGACAAGCTCCCGAGCGTGAGCGCCGAGGCTTCGCACTACGCGGACTTCCTCCTCGCCCCCGAGCCGGTGTGGGCGCCGACCCCCGCGGGCCCGACCACCATCACCCGCAGCGGTGACACGCTCAGCTGCACGGCGACCTGGACCGTCGCCCCGGACACCGTCCAGTTCCGCTGGCGCCGACGCCAGATGGGAAAGACCCACTACGAGTTCGTCACCGTGGCCCGGACCGCGACCTACACGCCCACCAAGCCTGGCCTCTACGACTGCGAGGCGCTCGGGTCCAATGCGGGCGGCCGCGCGACCGCCCCGCCTAGCTCGATTCGCGCATAGGGATCGGTTCCAGGTCGTTCACGAACCCGGGGGTCGCCTCCACGCGGGCGACCCAGTCGGCGACCGCGGACGGGAGCTCGAGGTCGACCTCGCCCGCGGTGTGCGCGTACGCGTACACCTGGATGTCGGCGACGCTGTAGGTGTCGCCGGCGAGGAACGGCCGCCCGTCCGCCAGGCCGGCGGCGAGCGCGTCGAGTGCGCGGCGCCCCTGGTTGAAGCGGTTCTTGTACACCTCGGGCGCGTGGTCGGCGAGCCCCATCCGCTTCATGAACCGCGCCACCGCGAGGCCGGGTTCGAGCTGGTTCTGCTCGAAGAACAGCCACTGGTGCACGCGTGCTCGGTCGACGCCGGGCGGCGGCAGGAACGGTGTGCCCTCAGCCAGGAACAGCATGATCGCGCCCGACTCGGGGATGAACGCCCCGTCGTCGGTCTCCAGCACCGGCACGAGCTTGGTCGGGTTGCGCGCGAGCTGGCCGTGACGGTCGCGGTCGAAGATGTCGACCCCGACGCGCTCGTACTCGAGCCTCAGCTGCGCGAGCAGGATCCGCGGCTTGAGGCAGTTGGCCGACATCGCGTGGTCGTAGAGCTTCATCGCAGCACCCGGCGGAAGAACGCGACGGTCTCGGCGAACGCGCGGTCCGTGGCCTCGGGGTCGAAGCGCGGGCCGATGTCGCGCCCGAAGGCGTGCTCGGCGTCGTACTCGTGCCACTGGTAGCGCGTGCCGGCGGCGTCGAGCGCCGCTTTGACGGTCGTGCGGCCGGGCGGCGGCGTGTGCGGGTCGCGCGTCCCGAAGATCAGCAGCAGCTCCTGCCCGATCTCGCCCGTGCGCGCGAGCGCATCCGACTCGTCCTTGCCGAGCTTGCCGTTGTGCAGGCCGGTCGGGTACCACAGCGCGGTGCCGTCCACGCGCGCGTCGAACGCCGCCCGGAACCCGAGGTGGCCGCCCGTGCAGTGCCCGCTGGCGCCGACCGGCGCGCCCCGCGCCGCGAGCCACGTCAGCGCGGCGTCGATGTCCTCGTCGAACTCGGCCGTCGTGATCGCTTCCACGTCGGCCTGGCCGCGCGCCTTGCCCTCGTCGTCGAACGCGAGCACGGTGTCCGGCGGCTCGACGCGGTGGTAGATCTCGGGCACGGCGACCAGGAAGCCGTAGGCGGCAAGCCGCACAGCCCAGCGCAGCGAAGCGTCGGTGAGCTGGAAGATGTCGGTGTAGAAGACGATGCCCGGCCACGTGCCTTCAGCCTGGGGCGCGGTGACGAACGTGCGCATGGAAGCACGTTCTCCGACCGGTATCTGAATGTATGAGCGGGAGACGACCACCCGCGCATCGTGCCATGCTGAGCGCGCCATGGCCTCCCCCGACCAACCGACCGCGCCCTACCTCGACGCCGTCGTGGCGTACGGGTTCCGCGGCGCCACCCGCTTCCACGTCCCCGGCCACAAGGCCGGCAACGGCGCCGACCCCGGTGTGCGCACCGCGTTCGGCTGGCAGACGCACCGGCTGGACATCCCGCAGGACATCCACGGCGTCGACCTCGGCCCCTCGCCCACGCCGTATGAGCGCGCCGAGCAGCTCGCCGCCGAGGCGTACGGCGCCGCCCGGTCGTGGTTCCTGACCAACGGCGCGACGCAGGGCAACCACGCGGTCTGCCTCGCGCTCGCCCCGCTGGGCGCGCCGGTCGTGGTGCAGCGCAACTGCCACGCGTCCGTGATCGACGGGCTGGTGCTGAGCGGCGGCCTCCCGACCTGGGTCGCGCCGCAGTACGAGCCGGTGCTCGGCATGGCGCACGGCGTCACGCCGGAGTCGCTGAAGGTTGCGCTCGACGCCACCCCGGGCGCGCGCGCCGCGTTCATCGTCTCCCCCACCTACTACGGGATGGCGGCGGACGTCGAGGGCTGCGCGCAGGTGGCGCACGCGGCGGGCGTCCCGCTCGTCGTCGACCAGTCGTGGGGCCCACACCTCGGCTTCCACGAGGACCTCCCCGCGAGCGCGCTCACGCTCGGCGCCGACGTGATGCTCACGTCGGTCCACAAGATCGCCGGCTCGCTCACGCAGTCCGCGCTCCTGCACGTGAGCGACTCCGGCCGCGTGAACCCCGACGCGATCGCCCGCACGCTCCGCCTCGTGCGGTCCACGTCGCCCTCCTCCCTGCTGATGGCGTCCCTGGACGGCGCGCGTCGCCAGCTCGTGCTGCACGGCGAGGCGCTGCTGGGCAACACGATCGCGGCCTCGCGCCGCACGTGCACCGCCATCGACGAGATTCCCGGCTGCCGAGTCGTCGGCGACGAGCAGATCGGCCGGCCCGGTGTGGCGGGCCGGGATCCGCTGCGCATCGTGATCGACGTCCGCGGCACCGGCGCGACCGGCTACGAGATGGCCGCCGCGCTGCGCTCGAACTTCGACACGCAGGTGGAGCTCGCCACGCAGGCGACGATCGTGCTCGTGCTGGGCATCGACGAGCCGCCACGTGAGCTCGAGCGCTTCATCCACGACCTGACGTGGATCGCCCGCCGGATGGAACGGCCGGGCGAGACCGAGGAGGTCACGCTCGCCACGGGGACGTTCGAGAACGAGGTCGTCGTGGCGCCGCGCGAGGCGTTCCTGGGCGCGGCCGAGGTGGTCGGCGTCGACGACGCGATCGGGCGCGTGAGCGCCGAGGCCATCGCGGGCTACCCGCCGGGCATCCCGGTGCTGTTGCCCGGCGAGCGGATCACCGAAGACGTGATCGCGTACCTGCGCTCACTGAAGGCCGTCGGCGCGCGCCTGCACGGGGCCAGCGATCCCGCGTTCGGCACGATCCACGTCCTGGTTGCCTAGTGGTGCTGGTGGATGACCGCGTGGCCCTTGCCGCGTGAGATCAGCCAGCGGTTGACCGGGTAGGCGGCGGCGCCCGCGATCAGCAGCGCGACGGCGAGCGCGGCCCAGAAGCCGATGTCGCCGACACCCGTTTCCATCGCGCCCGGGATGAGGAGCATGATCGCGTTGTCGACGATCTCCATGATCGCGATCGAGATCGTGTCGCTCGCCAGCGCGAGTGGGATCACCGTGGCGAGCGCCATGCCGGAGCGCAGCAGCGGGATGCTGGTGAAGCTGTAGCCGAACAGGAACGCGAGGCCGACGGCCAGGAAGATCGTCGCCAGGTCCGACCACCCGAGGGCGGTGCCGATGATCATGCCCAGCACTTCGCCGACGGCACAGCCGGAGAGGCAGTGCACCGTGGCGCTGAAGGCCAGCCGGTTCAGTGATTGCTCATGCTGCATACCCCCCAAGGGTATCAGCAAGTTGCGAGCGGCTGTTGATGCCGAGCTTCGTGTACGCGCGGCCGAGATGCACCTCGACGGTCTTGAGCGTCACGAACAGCTCCTCGGCGATCTCGCGGTTGCGGCGCCCGGCCGCCGCCAGCTCGGCCACGCGGCGCTCGGACGGCGTGAGCCCCTCCGGCCCGCTCTGCGCGACGCGCTGCGGTCGCGCGCCCGCGACCACGAGCTCGTCGTGCGCACGCTTCTCGAGCCCTTTCGCGCCCGCCAGCAGCGCCAGCTCGCGGGCTTCACGCAGGGGATCGCGCGCGTCGGCGCGACGGTTGCCGCGGCGCAGCGCGGCGCCGAGCTCCACGAGCGCCTCGGCTTGGATGAGCCGGCTGGGCGAGCGCCGCGCGGCGGTGACGGCGGCCTCGAGCAGCTCGATCTCCGCTGCTCGGTCCAGCGCGAGCCGGGCACTCGCCACCAGCACGCGCGCCTCGTGCCCGTGCAGACCACGGGTCCGGGCGCGGGTGAGCTGCGCGTCGGCCAGCGCGCGGGCCGCGTCGAGGCGACCGACGTCAGCCAGCGCGCCGATCAGCGTCACGCGCGTCGCGTTGCGGAACGAGGCGACCCAGCCGTGCGCTTCCTCCAGCGCGAGCTGGCGCTCGAGGTCCGCGAGGGCCTGCTGGGCCCGCCCGCGCCCGAGCTGGATCCGGCCGCGCAGCGAGTGGTAGCCACAGATCGGGAGCCCGGTGTCGCCGGGCTCGAAGTCGGCGATCAGCTGCTCGGCCTCGTCGATCTCGCCCGCGTCGAGCAGGGCGGCGGCGAGCGCGGACCGCACCGACCGCGTCGGGGTGCCCGAGAGCGCGGTCTGGATCTCGACCGCGAGCCGCCCTGACTCCTGCGCCGCCTCGAGCTGGCCGAACTCGTGCTCCCAGCGTGCGCGGGCCATCGCGACGCCGCCGATGCCGACGCGCGAGCCGGTGCGGCGCGCGACATCGGAGAAGGCGCTGATCGCCGCGCTCGCCTCATCCGCTGCCTCCACGGCCATCAGCGCCTCGATCGCGTACAGCACCGCGGGCTGCTCCGGGCGTTGGGCGAGCGAGCCGTCGGCGAGCGCCAGCGACGCCAGCGAGCGCACCTCGTCCGCCGGTGCGGCGCGCGCAGCCAGGTCGAACGCGCGGTGGGCGAGCACGGCGGGACGGTCGTCGGCGGCGGCCAGCCGGCGGCGGCGCTCCTCGGTGAGATCTGGGCGGTAGTTGAGCGCGTCGAAGAGGTCGTCCTCCAGCCGCTCGGCGAGCTTGCGATCCACGTCGCGGACACGCGCGATGCCGCGGTCGAGGGCGTCGGCAGCCTGGTCGGCGCGGCCGCTCATGATCAGCACCCGCGCCAGCACTTGCGCGGCACGTGCCGCGATGACCGGGTCCTCCGCGGCCGCGGCGGCCTCCAGGTGCTCCCGGGCGGCGGGGTCCCCGGCGCGGGTCTCCGCGAGTGCGAGGGTGAGCAGTCGCTCGGGCGGTGCCGAGACGCTCTCCGCCAGCGCGCGGCGCAGATGATGGACGGCGACGTCGGGATCGCCGCTCTCCAACGCCGCCTGCCCCGTCCGCTCCAGGACGGCAGCCGCGCCTTCGTCGCTCGCGGGCTCGGCGGCCAGCAACTGCGCCGCGATTTTGCTCTCATCCGCGCCGGCGTCGTGCATCAGGCGCGCCGCGCGCCGGTGCAGACATGAGCGGGAGGCGGGGACGATGCCCGCGTACACGGCTTCGCGCAGCATGGCGTGGGTGTAGCGGAGGCGGCCGGGCTCGAGCAGGCCGGCGGTGGCGAGCGCGGCGTGCGCGCGGGCGGCGGAGGCCGGCCCAGGGACCGCGAGAGCCGCGGCGGCGGGCGCGACGTGCGCAAGGGCAGCGGCCGG
>JAPDDQ010000558.1 GCA_027587225.1 Solirubrobacter taibaiensis | reverse complement strand
TTTCATCTACTTTTCAGTTAAAAGTAGGGTAAAGGTATAATATTTTCGCAAAAAAAAACAGACAAGCGAATACATACACTTGCCTGTTTTATGTTTTTATTACTTAAGACCGTATTTCTTATTGAAGCGGTCAACGCGTCCGTCTGCAGTAGCAAACTTCTGACGTCCAGTGTAGAATGGGTGAGAATCAGAACTGATCTCAACTTTTAGTAATGGATAAGTGTTACCATCTTCCCACTCAACAGTTTCGTTAGATCCTTTAGTAGATCCGCTTAAGAATTTGAAGCCTGTGTTTGTGTCCATGAATACAACTTTCTTGTAATCTGGGTGAATTCCTGCTTTCATTCTTTTCATCTCCTTCCGCCCTGAATCATTTTCGAAACAGAGTTTTTCATCTTCAGCTGCATACACAACTATATTGATGAAACACATATGATGAAATTATAACAAGGCTAACTTCATTTTGCAACTACCTGTTTTTGTCTTTTGAAATTAAAAGTGTAGACGGCTCGTTTAGCTCTGACTGGCTAAGGTTCTCTCACTTATCTCTCTCTTTAATATCACCTAAACAGCATAAAAAACTCGCTTACTATAAAATAAG
>JAPDDQ010000557.1 GCA_027587225.1 Solirubrobacter taibaiensis | reverse complement strand
TTCAATATTAAATGTAACAAGACCAGCGCGATGCTTTGGACCATAAATTGTAACGCCATCTACTTCTGATAGTCTTTCTAAAGCGTATTGCGCTAATTCATGCTCATGCTTTTCAATATTATCAAGACCGATTTCTTCTAGGAAATCAATTGCCGCACCAAGTCCGATTGCATTACCGATAATCGGTGTACCTGCTTCAAACTTCCACGGAAGCTCTTTCCACGTAGATTCTTGTAAATCTACGAAATCAATCATTTCACCGCCAAATTCAATTGGCTCCATATTGTTCAGCAATTCTTTTTTACCATATAATACGCCGATACCTGTAGGTCCGCACATCTTATGAGCAGATAATGCGTAGAAATCACAGTTTAAATCTTGTACATCTACTTTCATGTGAGGTGTACTTTGTGCACCATCAACGACCATAATTGCGCCATTTTCGTGTGCGATTGCTCCGATTTCTTTTACAGGGTTAATCGTTCCAAGTACGTTTGATACTTGCATAATAGAAACGATTTTTGTATTCGGTGTAACTGTTTGACGAACATCTTCTAAAGAAATTGTACCGTCTGGTTGAAGCGGAAGATATTTTAAAGTT
>JAPDDQ010000556.1 GCA_027587225.1 Solirubrobacter taibaiensis | reverse complement strand
CTTCTAAACCTTTTAGTATATATGGTATCGAAGGCGTAATCGCCGAAAAATCTAAGTTCATTCTTTTCATTCCCCTCACAGAAAAGTGAAAGGCAGCTTATTTTCCGCTGCCAAACCATTTCTTCACTAATTTATCCATTTCTCCATTTTCTTGCATTTTTTTAATTACTTTATTAAATTCAGCTGTTTTATCACTGTTTTTCGGAAGGGCAATTGCTGCTGCAACTTCTTCTGGTGCTTCTTTAATTTCAATTCCTTGTAAATCTTTCATTTTCTCTAAATAATTTTTAGCAACTGTATCTTCTATAATTGCAGCGTCAAAACGACCAGCTTTAATTTCTTGTACGATTTCTGGTATACGGTCACGTCCCTCAACCTGGAAATCTACTTGTTTTTTAAATTCTGCTGCTTTCTCTTCTTGAATAGACCCTGTTTGTACTCCTACTTTTTTCCCTTTTAAATCCTCTACAGATTTAATGTTAGAATCCTTTTTAGAAACGACCATATTTTTCGCAACAAAATAAATATCTGTAAAATCAACATTATTTTTACGCTCTGCAGTTGGCGTCATGCCTGCCATTACGAAATCAACTTTTCCTGA
>JAPDDQ010000555.1 GCA_027587225.1 Solirubrobacter taibaiensis | reverse complement strand
TCAGTGTTTTTACCAAGCTTTAAATACTCAAAGCAATCTGATCAGTGATGTTGAAGCTGCTTATGCTACTTCAAATACATCTTCAAATAACATTTCTGGTATTTCAACGCAATTTTTAGAACCCGTTAATATTTATACCCAAACTGATCGTGCCATCAAATATGGCATTATGGTGATCATTATTACCTTTGGTTGCTTCTTTTTATTCGAGGTTTTGAAGAATCTCAAAATTCATCCTGTTCAGTATGCTTTGGTTGCCATGGCACAAGGCGTGTTCTTCGTCTTATTACTAACAATCAGTGAATATTACGCTTTTTCCCTTGCCTATCTGATTGCGGCAGTTGCATGTATTGGCTTGATTACTTGGTATTTATACTTCGTCGTTCAAGGTTTTAAAGCCGCCATACTCTTCGGTGTTTTGCTCAGTGCTTTATACGGCATGATGTATCTATTACTACAATCCAGCGGAAAAACTTTCTTGTTTGGCTCCATTTTGTCTTTCATTTTAATTGCATGCGTCATGTACATCACACGCCACGTCAATTGGTATCAATCCGAACAACAAAACATATAAACGAATCGGGCAAAGTCATATCTTTGG
>JAPDDQ010000554.1 GCA_027587225.1 Solirubrobacter taibaiensis | reverse complement strand
CACGGTGTACCACCAGAAGAGCTTGTTCATACAGGTCCTGAAGATTGGTGGCAAGACGTAACGGAGGCATATCAGCTTTTAAAAGATAAAGGTTTTGAGAAAATTGCTGTTGTTGGATTGTCACTTGGCGGCGTATTTTCTTTAAAATTGGGTTATACAGTACCGGTTTTAGGTGTAGTACCAATGTGTGCACCTATGTATATTAAGAGCGAAGAAACGATGTACCAAGGTATATTGGCATATGCCCGCGAATATAAAAAACGTGAGCAAAAATCACCAGAACAAATTGAACAAGAAATGTTGGAATTCCAAAAGACACCAATGAATACATTAAAAGCATTACAACAATTAATTGCTGACGTACGTAACAATGTGGATATGATTTATGCGCCAACATTTGTTGTACAAGCACGTCATGACGAAATGATTAATACAGATAGTGCTAACATTATTTATAACGGTGTAGAATCTACGTTAAAAGACATTAAATGGTACGAAGACTCTACGCATGTCATTACACTTGATAAACAACGTGACGAGCTACATGAGGATGTATATAACTTCTTGGAGCAACTAGATTGGTAAGATCTAGTTGCCTCTTT
>JAPDDQ010000553.1 GCA_027587225.1 Solirubrobacter taibaiensis | reverse complement strand
AGAGCATTCAGGTAAATTTGAAGTACCAGATGCACAAGAATTCTTAAAAGAAATTGATAGCTTCACAGGTATATTAAAAAGTGTATTCGGTGGTATTGCTGCTATTTCCTTACTTGTAGGTGGTATTGGTGTAATGAACATTATGCTAGTATCTGTAACAGAGCGTACACGTGAAATTGGTATCCGTAAAGCATTAGGTGCAACACGTGGTAAAGTATTAATGCAATTCTTAATCGAAGCTTGTATTTTAACAGCACTTGGTGGTTTTGTCGGATTTATGCTTGGAATCTTCTTCGCATGGATTGTCGCAATGTTTGCAGGATGGCCACTTGTCGTTTCACTAAAACTAGGACTTATCTCCGTTGCCCTATCTATGTTAATCGGTATACTATTCGGTTTACTACCAGCTAACAAAGCTGCCAAACTGGATCCAATTGAATGTTTACGATATGAATAAACAAAAACGTAGGAGTTTACACTCCTGCGTTTTTTATTTACCTATTAAATCGAGTTTCTTCTATTATATATGTTTCACGTTACAACTATCATTCTAATACTCTTCATTATTTATAGGTACTAAGGCTATTATGTAATCCTATTAT
>JAPDDQ010000552.1 GCA_027587225.1 Solirubrobacter taibaiensis | reverse complement strand
TGATACATTCCGTAAACTTTGTGGTTGTACTTGTGATGTAAAACCAGCTACGAGTAAAGTAGAGGCGCCAAAACAAGTTAAAAAAGCAGCTGTAAAGAAAGAAGCAGCTCCAAAACGTACAGGTAAAGTATTAACGGCAGTAATTAACGGGAAAGAAATGACTGTTAAAGAGATTGCTGAAGCATACGATATTAGTACAAGTACTGTTCGTCAGCGCATTAACGCAGGAAAACCTGAGAGTGAAATTATTGCTCCAACAAAGAAGAAGTAATTTAATAGGAAAACCCGTGCATATGCACGGGTTTTTTATTTTACAAGTTTACGTGTTTGTTTTAAAAAATGGCCAATTTTTTTTATGATTGGTTCGATTGAATCACCATCTTTTAAAATATCGTACTCATTAATATTTAAGCGTAATACAGGGCATGAATTAAAGTTGTTAATCCAGTTTTCATAACGTCCATGCATTTCTTTCCAGTACTCAATTGGTGTTTGCTGTTCCATTGGGCGCCCGCGTTCTTGAATACGATCGACAATATCATCGAAAGAACCTTCTAAGTAAATTAATAAGTCTGGATGAGGGAAGTAAGGAGTCATGACCA
>JAPDDQ010000551.1 GCA_027587225.1 Solirubrobacter taibaiensis | reverse complement strand
ATGACAAAGAAATGGTTTCGTTAAATCCACTCGAGTTTCCAGGTTATGAAGAGAAACTAGAGAGCGATCGTAAGAAGACTGAATTGAACGAAGCGGTTGTAACTGGTGAAGGAACAATTGATGACATGCTTGTTGTTGTTGCAGTAATGGATTCTCGTTTTCGAATGGGGAGCATGGGCTCTGTAGTAGGAGAAAAAATCGCCCGTGCGGTTGAAAAGGCGTACGACTTACAAGTTCCATTTATTAACTTTACTGCTTCGGGTGGTGCCCGTATGCAAGAAGGTATATTAAGTTTAATGCAAATGGCAAAAACAAGCGTAGCTTTGAAAAAGCATAGTAATGCAGGAGGATTATTTATTTCTGTTATGACTCACCCAACGACGGGCGGGGTTTCAGCGAGTTTCGCTTCACTTGGTGATTATAATCTTGCAGAACCAGGTGCACTTATCGGATTTGCTGGTAGACGTGTAATTGAACAAACGGTGCGTGAGAAACTACCAGAAGATTTCCAAACGGCAGAATTCTTACTAGATCATGGTCAATTAGATGCGGTGGTGCATCGTGATGATATGAGAGAATCACTTCGCAAGATTTTAGAAGTTC
>JAPDDQ010000550.1 GCA_027587225.1 Solirubrobacter taibaiensis | reverse complement strand
GTAAAGTCGCAATGGTTGATAGTCCTATTATCGCAAATGAACAAAATGAAATAATGTGGTACTTTCTAGATTCTGAAATACCAACTGGAAAATTGTCTATTATTGCGCTAAAACAAGGATCTGTAACTCCAACACCAGTACTCTTTCAAAAAGAAACTTCCAAACAAACTTGGACTACTTCAAATACAATCGATTCTACTACAAGCGAACTCCCTCTCACTATGTCACTACCTTCATCTGGATTATGGTTATTAAATATATATGTGAATGAAAAATATTATGATCAGTTTGTAATCACTGCTGAGTAAAGTGACAAAAATAAACCACTTTCTTACAACAATGTAATTTCTACGTCATGTACTTCGATAGTTGAATTATCTCTCTTCTCTTATACTTAAAGTAAGAAATGAAACGAGGAGAGATGAGAGATGAAAAAAATGATAGAAGTAATCGTAGCAGTAACTGAGGTTTTAGTGAATGGTAAACAAGTTGCAATGGAATTAAATAAATAGTGAAGAAACATAAATAATTCTACACTTCTTCATTATTTTGATTTCTTATCTCAAAAAAGCAGTGCCTTTTAGGCACTGCTTTTAGCTATTAA
>JAPDDQ010000549.1 GCA_027587225.1 Solirubrobacter taibaiensis | reverse complement strand
TTTTCAAAGTATCTTGTGCAAACGCTACTAACGTTTCATCAAATTCCGTCACATTTGCTTTAAATGCAGGGATTTCTCCGTTAAAGTACTTATCAATCATAGCTACTGTACGATTTAATAAATTACCTAAGTCATTTGCTAAGTCGAAATTAATACGCTCCACAAATCCTTCTGGTGTAAATACGCCATCAGATCCAAATGGAACTTCACGAAGTAAGTAATAACGTAATGCATCTAATCCGTAACGATCGATTAATGTAACTGGATCTACTACGTTTCCTTTTGACTTACTCATCTTTCCATCCTTCATTAAAATCCAGCCATGAGCAAAGACTTTCTTCGGAAGAGGTAAATCTAATGCCATTAAAATTATCGGCCAATAAATTGTATGGAAACGAACGATTTCTTTCCCAACTAAATGCACATCTGCAGGCCAGAATTTTTTATATTTCTCTTCATTTGCTGTTCCATAACCTAACGCCGTAATATAGTTAGATAATGCGTCAACCCATACGTAAATAACGTGTTTTGGGTTACCAGGAACACGAACTCCCCAGTCAAATGAAGTACGAGAAACTGCTAAATCTTCTAATCCCGGTTTAAT
>JAPDDQ010000052.1 GCA_027587225.1 Solirubrobacter taibaiensis | reverse complement strand
CCCGCCGTCACGGCCTCGCGCCGCGCCGCCGAGGCCTCACCCGACGCGCCTGCGCGGCCCGCCGACACGGCCTCGCCACGCGCGCGCTCGCGGTCGGCGAACACCGCTTCGCGCCGGCCGACCTCCGCGTGCTGACCCGGCGCGGCGAACGCCGCCTCGCCGCCCACGCGCGGCGCCGGCGCGCGTTCCTCTTCGTCGCCCTCAAGGCGGATCACGGCGGCGGCCACCGCGAGCACCAGCGCGAGTGCGAGCGGACCCGTCGCGGCTTCGCCGGCCGCCACCAGGGCCAGGGCGTAGGTGATGAAGCCGGCCACCGCCCAGGTGCTCAGCGGCGCGAGGTACTGGCGGGCGATGCGGACCCAGCGAGGGTCGTCGATCTGCGCCCACAGGACGCCGCGGGCACTCGCACCGAGCACGAGCAGCACGATCGCGACGGGCAACGCCGCCGACGCGGCGGAGTGGAAGAGGTCGCTCATGTCGTGGTGCCTCCGTCGGTGCTCGGGGCCGGGACGCTCGGGGCCGGAGCGGTCTGGCCGCCGCCACCGCCGTCGAAGCCGCCGCCACCGTTCGGGGGCCCGCCGGGGCCGCCGAAGCCGCCACCAGGGCCACCGCCGCCGCGGCGCTCGCGGAACCCGCCGCCGCCGTTGTCGTCATCGCCCTGCTGCGGAAGCCCAGGGATCGTCGCGGGCGCGGAGGTCGGCGCCGCTTCGGCCGGTCCGCGCGCGGCGGCCAACACGAGCAGCGCGACGAACGCCGCGAGGGCGGCCGCCCCCACGCGACGATTCGCGCTCCGGCGCTCGGCCGGTGTTGGAAGGGTGGTGTCCATGTCAATCCGTCACTCGAAGGATCCGGCGAACCTAAAGGGGCCAGGCCCCTTTAGGTTCACGCGGCCTCACGCCGGGGATGGCGAGGTCTCTCGTTTCTAAAGGGGTCAGACCCTTTAGGTTGCCTTTAGGGAGTCGGGGTGGGTGTGGCGGTGCCGGAGGGGCGTTCGCCGCGGGGGCCGCCGCCCTTGCCGCCGGGGCCGAACTTGGCGTCGCCGAGGCGCGCGATGTGCTCGTTGAGGTGCTCGACGGCCTCGTCGTACTGGGCCTGGGTGATCGTCTTGGCCTTCAGGTCGGCGTCCAGACGCGCGACCGCGGCCTTCTTGACGGCGGCCTGCACGTCGGCGAGGGTCTTGCCCTCGGCCTTGACGATCGCGGTCAGGGTCTTGCCGTCACGGAGCTGCGTCTTGAGGGCGTCCTCGGTGATGCCGATCGCCTTCGCCGCGTCCGCGAGCAACTCGCGCCCGCCGCCGCGGCCGCCGGGACCACCGCCGTGCCCGCCCGGGCCACCCGGGCCGCGGCCGAGCGAGAGCACCGTGCCATCGGCGGCGCGGCGCGCCTTGATCGCATCCGCCTGCGCCTGCGTGATCTCGCCGGCCTTGACGGCGGCGGCAAGCCGCGCGTCCTGGGCCGCTGTGAGCGCGGACGTCAGCTGGTCGGAGCTGACGCCGAGGCGCTTGGCCGCATCCGCGAGGAAGGCCTGCTCTTCCGCCTTGCGATCGGTCGTCGTCGTGGCGGCTACGGCGGACGCGCCGCCGGCAAGGACGGCCAAGGTCGCCGCACCGGCAATGAGTTTCTTCCTGGACATGCCCTCAGCATCGGTGGACTCGCTGAGGAACGGCTGGGAGTGTCCTTATGAAATCCTGACGGCCACGACCGCGACGTCGTCCGCGGCCCCCGGCTTGACCATCCGCTCGATCAGCGTCTGGACCAGCGCGTCGGGATCGTCCGGCCCGTGCTCGACGGACCAGCGCAGGTGCTCCGCGCGCTCGAGGTGATCGCTGTCACGCCGCTCGACCAGCCCGTCGGTGTAGAGCACGAGCGTCGTGCCCGGCACGAGCGCGTGCGTGGCTTCCGCGAACGGCGCGCCCGGTGGGTCGTACGCCAGCAGGATCCCATCCGGCCCGACCTCGAAGGTGGTCGCCGACGGGGTGCGAACGAGCATCGCCAGGTGCCCGGCCCGCGCCCAGGTCCACGTCATCGCGCCGAGGTCTAGCACCCCGAACGCCGCCGAGCTGAACGCCGCCAGCGGCGCCTCGTGCGCGAGGTCGTTCAGCCGCCCCATCACGCGCCCCGGCGCCGGGTCCTCGAGTGCCGCACCCCGCAAGGCGCTGCGCAACTGCACCGCGGTCGCGGCCGCGTCGACATCGTGCCCGACCACGTCGCCGATCGCCACGCCGAGTCGCGCGCCCGGGAGCCGGAACGCGTCATACCAGTCACCGCCGATCAGGTTCTCGGCCGGCGCGTAGCGCGCCGCGATCCGCATGCCGTCCATCACCGGCAGCGCCCCCGGGAGCACCGCGTGCTGCAACGTCGCGGCCGTGTGCGCCTCCCGCGCGAGCGCCTCCTCGGCGAGGATCCGCGCCGCGCGGCCCTCGAGCTCGGCAACGGCCGCGTCCGCCAGATCGTGCAACGTCTCCACGTCCTCCGCCGACCACTCCCGCGGCTGCGTGTCGATCGCGCACAGCGCACCCAACGCCTCGCCGCTCGCCGTCAGCAGCGGCCAGCCGGCGTACGCGATCACGCCCAGGTCCGGGATGGCCGGATTCGAGGCGAAGCGCGAGTCTTCCCGCGCGTCCACCGTCGTGACCACCTCGCGCGTCGCCACCACCGTCTTGCAGAACGAGTGCGACAGCGGGGTCGAGCGCGTATCGGGCAGCCCGGACTGCCCCGGGAAGACCTGCTCGTCCACGTCCACCAGAGAGACCAACGCCACCGGCACCCCGAGCAGCCGTGCCGCCAGCCGCGCGAGCCGGTCCAAGGCGGGATCGCCGTCGACGGTGTTCAGCCCGAGCGTCCGCCGCACCCGCCCGACGGTGCTGCCGACAAGCTCCAGTGCTGAGAACTCCGTCACCAGCCCACCGTACCGCTGCGGGCTGGCACGCTCCCGCGATGAGCCTCTATGCGCTGAACCTGTTCGACCTCGCCGGCAACGACGACTACAAGGCGTACTCGCGCCGATCGCTCGCGGCCGTGCAGAAATACGGGGGCAGCGTCGTCGCGCTCGGCAAGCTCGACGAGGACGCGCCCGTGCTCGTCGGCGACACCGCGCCGCGTCAAGCCCTCGTGCTCGTCGAATGGCCTTCACGCGAGGCGTTTCAAGGCTTCCTGGACGATCCCGACCACGCCGAACTGCACCCGCTGCGTGAGAACGGCACCCGCAACTACCTGTGGTGGGCGTACGAGCGCATCGAGGACCTGCGCCCGCTTCTCACGCACCGTTCGTAAGCTCGAAGGCATGCCTCCCCGCGCTCCCCGCCGTGTCTCCGTGGTCTCCACGGAACCCGTGACTCCCCACATGGTGCGTGTCGTCTTCGGCGGCCCGGCCTTCGACGGGTTCGCGCCCGGCGAGTTCACCGACCACTACGTCAAGCTCAAGCTCCCGGATCCGCAAGACCCCGAGACGGTCCGCACGCGCACGTACTCGGTCCGCGCGTGGGACCCCGAAGCCCAGCAGCTGACGATCGACTTCGTCGTCCACGGTGATGTCGGCGTCGCCGGCCCGTGGGCCCGCAGGGCGCAGCCGGGCGACGAGCTGGACCTGGTCGGCCCCGGCGGCGCGTACACGCCCGACCCGGATGCCGACTGGCACCTGCTCGCCGGCGACGCGTCAGTCATCCCCGCGATCTCGGCCTCGCTCCCGCGGATCCCGGACGGCACGCCCGTGCACGTGATCATCGAAGTCGACGGGCCGGAGGAGGAGCAGCCGCTCGACACCCCCGGCGACCTCACGCTCACCTACCTGCACCGCTCGGCCGGGCCGGGCGAGGAGCCCGAGCTGCTGGCCGACGCCGTCGCCGCGCTCGACCTCCCTGACGGCCGCGGCCACGTGTTCGTGCACGGCGAGGCCAGCAGCGTCCGCAACCTGCGCCGCCACCTGATCGCCGACCGCGGCCTCGACCCCGCGACGATGTCGATCTCCGGCTACTGGAAGCTCAAGCGCACCGAGGAAGGCTGGCGCGACGACAAGGCCGAATGGGCCCGTCTCGTCGAGGCCGACCTGGCCGCCGCAAGGTAGCTCCAAGAAAGCGCCAAACGGATCCCAAGCCGCGCACGATTGGCTGCGCGGCGTGAACACCTCTCGCGTCAGTGCTTTCGTCGGTTGGGCCGTCATCTTCCTGGTGGCCCTCGCGGCGCTCTCGGCCAACGCCTTCGCGGCCGGGATGCCCGTCCAGTGGAACCCGGCCCAGGTCGCCGTCAGTCCCGACGACTCCAACTCGTTCCTGCTGCGCCCCGGCCAGATCCTCGTCTGCCCCGGTGATGCCGCGGACGTCGCCCGCGTCCTGAACGGCACCGGCTGGAAGAACAACGACACGCGCGCGTACGGCATCACGCTGTTCGTGAAGAAGCCGGACAAGCCCGAGACGGCCGCGCAAGAGGTGCTCGACACGCTCGCCTACATCCGCAAGGCGACCGCCAAGCGCCGGCAAGGCCCCGCGTGCGTCGCCCCCAACCACGTGTTCGTGGGCGAGGCGGTTCCCGCGACCGCCGACGCGATCAACTTCATGGGCGAGCCGCGGATCCAGGGCGGCCCCGGCTCCACCGTCCGTCCCGCGTTCGGCCCGAAGGCGCTGCCCAAGCGCAACGCGCTGGCCAGCGACGGCAAGGGCGCCCGGATCGCCGTGCTCGACACCGGCATGTTCGAGCACGAATGGCTGTCCAACGTGGTGCGCGCGCCGTATGCGAACGACGTCTGGGACGTCGAGAACGACGGCTACGGGGACAACGAGTCCGGCCACGGCACGTTCATCGCCGGCCTCATCCAGCAGGTCGCCCCGTCCGCGTCGATCTACGCCGTCAAGGTGCTCGACTCCCACGGCGTCGGCGACGACCTGACCGTCGCGACCGCCATGTCCCAGCTCCCCGCGAACGTCAACATCGTCAACCTCTCGCTCGGTGGCTACACCGAAGGCGACCAGCCGCCGATGGCAATCGCCCTGGCCATGCAGTCGCAGGCCTTCAACTCTCGCGTCGTCCTCGCCGCCGCCGGCAACCACGCCGAGAAGCGCCCGTTCTGGCCCGCCGCGTTCGGCCCGGTCGTGTCCGTCGGCGCCGTCGAGGACAAGGAAGGCCTGTGGGCGCCCGCCTCCTACAGCAACCACGGAACCTGGGTGGACCTCGTCGCCCGCGGCAGCAACCTGCAGTCGACGTTCGCGCGCGAGACCACGAAGGTCGCCCAGGGCCCGGTCATCGATGCCAAGAACGATCCGTCCGTCAGCTTCGACGGCTGGGCCGAGTGGGACGGCACCTCGTTCTCCACCCCGATCGCCGCCGCGATGATCGCCCGCACGATGACGCGCACCGGCACCTACAACGCGCCCGACGCCTCGATCAAGCTGCAGCTCGCCAGCGCGAACGCCTCGCTGGCCGAGTTCCCGAACGCGAAGCTGGTGGACGAGCTGCGCTGATGTGCTGAACTCCGCCCCATGGTGGGGATGGACTGGAGCGACGAGTTCGCGACCCTGCAGGCGCTGCACGAGCAGGCCTTCGAGTACCTCGTCGCGGGCCGGCTGGACGAGTTGGCGCCCGGGCTGCGGGCGCTGACCGTCCTGTTCACGATCGTCGGACAGGTCGACAACGGCGGCTTCCGCGCCTGGATCGACAACTCGTCCGATGGTTGGACCGAAGAGGCGATCGCCGCGGCCCGGCTCGTGGGCGCCGATCCGCACGCCGCGGTGTTCGAGCGCTTCGCCGCCGGCCCCCGCGACGACGCGACGCTCGACACGCTGGACGAGGACTTCTACGCGCTCCCGTCGATCGACGGCTCCTTGACGCGGTACGTCGCCGAGCACCCGCGCGACTTCGAGCTGCGCTGAGCGGAGCATTGACACGCACCAGTGCGTGTCACATCATTCGGCGCCCCCGCGACCGAATCGAGGCTCCCCATGCGTCTCCGCAGCTCGATCTTCGCCGCAGTCGCCTCTCCCCGGGCGAAGTGGCTGGTGTTCCTGACGTGGTTTGTTGTCATCTTCGCCTCGTTCGGGGCGGGGGTTCCCGAGAAGTACACGGACGCGCAGGAGAACGAGTCCACGTCGTTCCTGCCCGGAGACGCCGAGTCGACGAAGGCGCTGACGGCGGCGGAGGAGCTGCAGGGCGGCGAGCTGGCCCCGGCCGTGATCCTCTACCGGCGCGAGAGCGGGCTCACCGCGGCGGACAAGCAGAAGATCGTCACGGACGTGGAGGCGCTGACCGCGAAGCGCTTCCAGGCCGTCGTGGCGGATGGCGCGACCGCCGCCGCCGGCGGCCAGAGCGGCGGAGACAGCAGCCAAGCCCCGCCGCCCGCCGCCGAGGGCTGCGGCACGCCGGTGACGCCGATCCCGGGCCAGCCGGCCGGCTACGCGCCGTTCGTGGGCCCGGTGTGCTCGGCGGACGGCAAGGCCGCGCTCGTGTTCGCCTACCTGCGCGGCGACGGCGAGGCGGCGCACCTGCTCGATCCCGTCGACTTCTGGCGCGAGACGGTCTCCAACCCGGGCGGCGGGCTGGAGGTCAAGATCACCGGCGGCGCGGGTTACGCGGCCGACGCCATCAGCGTCTTCGAGAACATCAACGGCACGCTGCTGTTCGCCGCGACCGGCCTCGTGATCGTGCTGCTGATCCTGATCTACCGGTCGCCGATCTTCCTCTTCATCCCGCTCGCCGCGGTCATGTTCGCCGAGCTGTTGTCGCAGACGCTCGGGTACGCGCTGGCGGAGTCCGGCGTGACGATCAACGGCCAGTCGAGCGCGATCATGTCGATCCTCGTGCTCGGCGCAGGCACGGACTACGCCCTGCTGATCGTCGCCCGCTATCGCGAGGAGATGCATCGACAAGTCGACAAGTACGCGGCGATGCGGGCCGCGCTGATCTCGGCCGGTCCGGCCGTGTTCGCCAGCGCCGCGACCGTGATCGCCGCGCTGTTCTGCCTGTCGCTCGCGCGGGTCAACGGCACGAGCGGCCTCGGCCCGCTCGGCGCCCTCGGCGTGTTCTGCGCCGCGCTGTCGATGCTCACCCTGCTGCCCGCGCTGCTGCTGATCTTCGGGCGGCGGGCGTTCTGGCCGTTCGTGCCGCACACGCCGGAGACGCGCCCGACGGTCGACGCGATGGGCGGGTCGGGCTTCGCGGCGCTGGCCAAGGTCGCCGGCGCGGGCCTGGTCGTGGCCGTGCTGCTGCCGCTCACGCTCCTGACGGCGCTCGTGCGCAAGGTCTCCGGCGGCCGGACGCCGTCGATCGTGTCGATGCTGGACCCGCGCTTCTTCACGCCCTACGAGCTGCGGCGCGTCAAACACGAGCACGTGGTGGACGAGACGCATGGCTTCTGGAAGCGGGTCGGCGACCGCGTGGCGGTCAACCCGAAGCGCACGTTCACCGGCGCGATCGCCGTGCTCGGAGTCATGTGCCTCGGCCTGTTCTTCTTCTCCACCGACCTGACGACCAACGACGGCTACCGGGACAAGGTCGAGTCGATCGAGGGCCAAGAGCTGCTGGCCAAGAGCTTCCCGGCGGGCTCCGGCGCGCCGACGGACATCATCGTCGAGCGCGCGGAGGACGTGGAGAAGGTCTCCGCGGCGGTCGCGGGCGTCAACGGCGTGCAGACCGTCAGCCCTCCGGTGGCGGCGGACGAGAACGGCCGCACGCTGATCCAGGCGACGCTCGACCCGCCGCCGTACTCCACCGAGGCGTTCGAGCTGATCGAGCCTATCCGCGCCGCGGTCGCCGGCGCCGCCCTCGTCGGCGGCGCGACCGCGGTGGAGTTCGACGTGCGCGAAGCGGCCGCCTGGGACTCGCTCGTGATCCCGCCGATCGTGCTGCTCGTCGTGTTCCTGATCCTGATGCTGCTGCTGCGCGCGGTGATCGGCCCGCTCGTGCTGATCGGGACCGTGATCCTGTCCTACGCGGCCGCACTGGGCGTCTCGTACTTCATGTTCGACGTCGTCTTCGGCTTCGCGGGCTCTGACCCCTCGCTGCCGCTGTTCGGGTTCGTGTTCCTCGTCGCGCTGGGCGTCGACTACAACATCTTCCTCGCCGCCCGCGCACGGGAGGAGACGTACGAGCACGGCACCCGCAAGGGGATGCTGCGCGCGCTCGCGGTCACCGGCGGCGTCATCACGAGCGCCGGCATCGTGCTGGCGGGCACGTTCGCCGTGCTCGGTTCGCTGCCGCTGGTGTTCCTGACCGAGATCGGGTTCGTGGTCGCGTTCGGCGTGCTGCTGGACACGTTCCTCGTGCGCTCGGTGCTCGTTCCGGCCGCGACGCTGTTGATCGGCCCGAAGTTCTGGTGGCCGTCGCAACTCGCCAAGACCGACGGTGGCGCCCGCGAGGAGGAGCGAGAGACGGTCACTGTGTGATCACTCGGAGGCGGAGCCGGTGACGACCTTCTTGCCGCGCCGGCAGACGATCTCCCACGCCGCTTCGCCGCTGAGCGCCGCTTCGCAGCGGTAGCCCGCGTTCATCCGGTGCTTGCGCACGCACAGGTCGCGGAAGCACCGGCTGGAGCTCGCCCAGCGGCCGACGCTGGTCATCACCCGGCGGGCCGTCGCGCACGAGGTGCCCTGCGCGGAGTCGGTGCCGATCACGCCGAACGCGCGGGCGGGAGCGCGGCCGCGGCACCGCTTCACCCGAGCCTCGCCGGGCGCGCGCGACGGACAGCCGAGGAGCGCCCGGCCGCGGAAGATGTCCTTGGACTCGACGACCGTGACCGGCACCGTCGCCGTCAGCTTCTCGGTCTCGCTGAGCACCAGCGAGACCTCGACCGGCTCGCCGGCTACGAACGTCCGCTCCACGTACAGGTCCTCGCTGTAACACGTGGGGCGAACGGCGTCGCGCCACAGGCCGGGGATGTCGTGCTGGCCGTCGGCGGCCTCGAGCGAGGCCCCCTTCTCGCGGTACTCCTCGGGATGGCCGACGTTGAAGCGCAACGGGCGGTTGAGCTCCACGGTGATCTGGAGCGTGTTGCCGGTCGCCGTCGTCAGCACCAGTGGCGGCTTGGCGAACTGCAAGCTCGTCGCTGACATCAGCGCCATCAGCCAGATCATGGTGCGCAGGCTACGCCGAACGAACGGCCCTGGTAGAAGTGGGTTGGTGAGGACCGCGTTCTGCGCCCACCACGGCGTGGAGACCGAGAGCGAGTACAAGCTCCGCCGGCGCGACGCGGGCGAGCTCACCTGGCACGCCCACATCGGCCTCAGCGACTGGGACGCGACGGAGGCCGCGCTGGACGAGATCATCGACGGCCTCGCCGAGCACCGGTACACGCTCGATCGCTTCGGCCTGTGCCTCTCGCGCGCGATGAGCCTGCCCGCGGCGGAGCGCACCGGGGCCGCGAAGGAGACCGGGCCGGTGCTCGATGCCGAGGACTGGGCGAAGGTCGCCGCGGCGCCCGTGCAGCCGCATCTGGGCGACTTCATGATCGGCACGCCCGCGGGCCTGAAGAACACGCAGCGCGCGCTGGACGTCGGGATCACCACGATCGGCAACCTCGGCCAGCACTTCGCGTTCGAGCCGCCTGGCGGCTACGACGACGAGGCGCTGACCGGCATCACCGTGGAGGCGATCGGCGCCATGGCGGCGCGCGGCGGGCTCGTGCACTCCTACCTCGACGACGGTCCCGCGATGCAGTTCAACCACTACGGCGGCTACCTGGGCTGGGCGGCGCTCGAGCTGCACATCGTCGAGGACCTACTCGGCGCGCGGCTCGCGCACTGCTACGGCGGCCTCGTGCCGAACCCGGCGCACCGCGCGATCGTCGGGCTCGCGCTTGACCACCTGCGCGACGGCGACTCGCTCGGCTCGATGGTCTACGGCAACACGGTCGAGTACGGGCCCGAACGCCAGCGCAACCTCGGCGTGCTCGCGACCTCGGTGATGATCGACGTCGCCACGCAGCTGCGCCGGCCCACCGGCCACGCCCTGAACCCCGTGCCGTTGAGCGAGGCCGAGCGGATCCCGGACGCGGACGAGATCCTCGAGGTGCACCTGATGGCCCGCGAGCTCGAGATCGAGGTCCGGCGCGGCGCGCCGCTGCTGGACTGGGCGTGGGCGGAGCGCCGCGCGGCGGAGGCCGTGGCCTACGCGCGGGCGTTCCGCGACGGCGCGCTCGCGCACTTCGCCGACGCGGGCGCGGACCCGGGCGACGCCCGCGCGCTCCTGCTCGCCTTGCGGCGCACCACGCCGGCGGCGCTCGAACGCGCGATCCGCATCCCGGCCTCGCGGGAGCTGCTCGAGCTGGAGACGTGGAAGCACGGCGTCGTCGCCACCGTCGCCGAGCGCGCTCGGCGCAGCCTCCCGCGTTTGGATGGCCGGCGGATCGTGCTTGCGGCGTTGGAGGTGCACGACGTGGTCCGCGACGCGCTCGCGCGCGAGCTGCCGCAGGCGGGCGCGCAGGTGATCGTGCTGCCGAGCTCGATCTCACCCGAGCAGCTCGCTCGCGCGGCCGCTGACGAGGACGCCGACACCGTCATCGTCGCCACCTACAACGGCGGCGCGCTGACCCTCGGCAAGGAGCTGATGCGCACGCTGCCGGCCGACGTGACGGTGATCTTCGGCGGCGTCTTGAATGAGGACGACGGCGGGCCGCTTCCGGTCGACGCCCGGCCAGGGCTGGAGGCGCTCGGCATCCGCTGCGTCGGCGAGATCGAGCAGCTCGGCGCGGCCCTCGCCTAGGATCGTTCGCCATGCGCTATCTGGCCCTGATCTATGGCAACAAAGAGATCTGGAACGACTGGCCCGATCGGCCCGCGGTGATCGCCGAGGTCGACGCGTTCAACAAGCGCCTCACCGAGTCGGGCGAGCTGATCACGGCGAACGGCCTCATCGGGCCGCCGATCAACGTCCGTCAGTCCGGCGACTCGCCCGTCGTCTCCGACGGTCCGTACCTCGAGGTCAAGGAGCACGTCGGCTCCTACTTCATCCTCGATGTCGAGAGCTACGAGCGCGCGCTGGAGATCGTGCAGGAGTACCCCGGTGTGACCAGCGGGGGCGGCGGTGTCGAGCTGTGGCGCCTGATGCATCAGCGCTGAACGCCGCGCTGCGCGAGCACGCCCCGCGGGTGCTCGCGACGCTGATCCGCCGGCACGGCGACTTCGCCCGTTGCGAGGACGCCGTCCAGGAGGCGCTGCTGGAGGCGTACCTGAATTGGGAGGACGTGCCGGAGCACCCGTTCGGCTGGCTGCTGACGGTCGCTTCGCGCCGGCTGACGGACACGCTGCGCCAAGACGCCTCGCGAGCGGCGCGCGAGGAGCGGGTCTTCCGCGAGGACGTCACCGCGGCCGCGGTCTCCGATGACGACGACACGCTCGCGCTGCTCCTGCTGTGCTGCCATCCGTCATTGGCCCCGTCGGCGCAGATCCCGCTGACGCTGCGCGCGTTCGGCGGACTCACGACGGAGGAGATCGCGGCGGCGCTGCTCACCACGCCCGCGACGGTCGCGCAGCGGATCGTGCGCGCCAAGCAGCGTCTGCGCGACGTCGAGTTCGGGCTCCCGCCGGAGCCGCCGATCGCGGGCGTCGCGCAGGTGCTGTACCTGATCTTCAACGAGGGCCACATGGCGACGTCCGGCGCCGCGCTGCGTCGCGACGACCTCGCCACCGAAGCGATCCGGCTCGCGCGCGAGCTGCGCCGCATGCGGCCCCGGGAGGCCGAGGTGGCCGGCCTGCTCGCGCTGATGCTCCTGCACGACGCCCGGCGCGCGGCGCGGACGACCGACGACGGCTCGCTCGTGCCGTTGGAGGAGCAGGACCGGTCGGCCTGGGACGGCGCGCTGATCGCCGAGGGCATCGAGCTCGTGGAGTTCGCCGTGACCGCGCGGCGCCCGCCGGGGCCGTACGCGCTGCAGGCGGCGATCGTCGCCGTCCACGCCGAGGCGCCCACCGCCGACCAGACCGACTGGCCGCAGATCCTCGCGCTCTACGACCTCCTACTCGCCGCGCATCCGAACCCGGTCACCGCCTTGAACCGTGCGGTGGCGGTCGGCGAGGTGCATGGCCCCGCGGCGGGCCTGGCCGCCGTCGAAGCGCTCGCCGACGACCCCCGCCTCGGTCACCGTCTGGACGCGGTCCGCGGCTACTTCCTCGCCCGCGCCGGCGACGCGTCAGCCGCCGCCGACGCCTACGCCCGGGCCGCCGCGGCGGCGCCCCAGGACACCGAACGCCGCCACCTCGCCACCCGCGCCGAGCACCTAAAGAACACCTAAAGGGTCTGACCCCTTTACCTTCGCCGCGCCGCCGACGCCGCTCTGCGGCGCCGTTCGTACCTAAAGGGTCTGACCCCTTTAACTTTCGCCGAGGCCCTCGTACTTGCCGCCGCGGGAGTCGAGGACGAGCGGGGCGCGGCCTTCGACGCGGTAGCGGATGTGGGTGACCTCGGGCGTGTGGATCATGCGCTCGGGGACGAGCTCGATGCCCTCGCGGGCGCCGATGTTCACGTCGAGGAGGCGCTGGCCGTCGCCGAGGATGACGGGGACGTGGTGGAGCTCGAGCTCGTCGAGCAGGCCGAGCTCGAGCGCGTGCTTGATCATCGTCCCGCCGCCCGCGATGGCCACTTCCTTCTCGCCGGCCGCCGCCTTGGCCTGCGCGATCGCGGATTCGAGGCCGTCGGTGACGAACGTGAAGCTCGTTCCGCCCTGGCGCTCCAGCTTCTCGCGCTCGCGGTGGGTGACGACGAACACCGGGTTGCGGAACGGCGGCTCCTCACCCCAAGGCCGTTCGCCGCCGTCGAACATGCGCCGGCCCATGACGTACGCGCCGGGCCGCGCGAACGACTCCGCGATCACCTCGTCGTTGACGTTCGCCTCGCCGCCTTCGAGCTGCAGACGGTCGCGCCACGCCATCGATTCCGTGACCCAGCGGGTGATGCGGAAGAAGCCCGGGGCCTCCACGCTCTTGAACCAGTTCGGCTCGTCGTCGCGCGGGCCGGCGTAGCAGCCGTCGAGGGAGATGCAGAGCTGAGCGATGACCTTTGACATGTGAGGGAATCGAAGCCGCGCTCCGAGAATCGACAGGCGTCCCGG
This sequence comes from Solirubrobacter taibaiensis, assembly GCA_027587225.1. GTDB lineage: Bacteria > Actinomycetota > Thermoleophilia > Solirubrobacterales > Solirubrobacteraceae > Solirubrobacter > Solirubrobacter taibaiensis. The sequence continues at coordinate 38,080 of JAPDDQ010000052.1, read as the reverse complement.
AGCTGGCGCGTTGCCGCTCAAACGAGCATCGAACTGATCAACCGCAGCGGCGGCCAGTTCTCGCGCCCACGCCGGACGGCGAGGTAGGCGCGCAGGTGCACGCCCGGGTCGCGCAGCGGCAGTCGTCCGATCCCCTCGCGCAGCGGCATCTCGGCGGGCAGCAACCCGACGCCGAACCCGCCGACGATCAGGTCCTGGACGAGCTCGAGGCTGTCGGCGCGGTGCGCGATCCGCGGCTCGAAGCCGGCGAGCGACGCCAACAGCCGCACGACGTGCTCGTCCGCGACGTTGCGGGAGTTCACGATCCAGTCCGCGTCCGCGAAGGCGGCGAGCGCCTGCGTGGCGTCCGCGGCCGGGACGCCGAGATCCCAGGCGGACGTCCACAGCGGCGTGATCGCGAACAGCGGATCCCAGCGGACCGGCGCGAGCTCGTAGTCGTAGACGAGCGCGAGGTCGACCTCGTCGTCCGCGAGCAGCTGCACGGCCTCGGCCGGCTCGTGCTCGTACAGGCGCAGGTGGACCGCGGGATGCTCGGCCGACAGGCGCGCCACCACGGGCAGCAGCGAGCGCCGGATCGCCGTCGCGAAGCCCGCGACGCGCACGGTCCCCGCCGGCTCGCCGGACGGGTCAAGGTCGGCCCGCGCCGCATCGACCGCGGCGAGGATCGTCCCCGCGTGGGCAGCGAGCCGCTCTCCCGCCGGGGTCAGGCGCACGCGGCGGCCGGTCGGCTCGATCAGCGCGGTTCCCGCCTCGCGCGCGAGCACGGAGAGCTGCTGGGACACGGTCGAGGTCGTGTAGCCCAGCTCGTCGGCGACCGCGCGCATCGACCCGAGGCGGGACAACTCGTGGAGCAGCGTGAGACGGCGGAGATCCATCGTTCGACTGCATCGAACAATACCTCCATGAATCCGACGTGGAAGTTAACGGTCTGAGTCGCTCAAATACGCGGCGTGACACGACGGGACACACGCACCGGCGCCGGGATGGCGCTCGCCTCGATGATCTGCGTCCAGCTCGGACTGGCCGCTTCGGTCGGGCTCTTCGACGACGTCGGCCCCGAAGGTGCGGCCTGCCTGCGTCTGACCTGGGCCGGCCTGCTGTTCCTCGTCATCCTGCGCCCGCGCCGCTCCTCGTTCTCATCCCGCGGACTCAAGGCCGCCGTGGCGCTCGGCGTGGCGACCGCGGGCGTGACCATGTGCTTCATGGCCGCGATCGATCGCCTGCCGCTCGGCACTGCGAGCGCCCTCGAGTTCCTCGGCCCGCTCGGCGTCGCCGTGGCGCGCGGCCACGGAACGACCAAGCTCTGGCCCGCGCTCGCCGCGGTCGGCATCGTGCTGCTGACGGAGCCGTGGCACGGCACGGCCGACCCCATCGGCGTGGCCTTCGCGCTCGCGGCCGCGGTCTGCTGGGCCGCCTACATCGTCCTCACCCAGCGCGTCGGCGACGAGGTCAAGGGCCTCAACGGGCTCGCGATCTCGATGCCGGTCGCCGGCCTGATCTCGATCGCCGTCGCCGGCCCCTCGCTGCACGGCGAGCTCACCGGCCAGATCCTGCTCGCGGGACTCGGGCTGGCGATCCTGCTGCCGGTCATCCCGTTCGCGCTCGAGATGCTCGCGCTGCGGCGCCTCACCACGACGGCGTTCGGGACGCTCATGAGCCTCGAGCCCGCGATCGCGCTCGTCGTCGGCCTGTTCGTGCTCTCGCAGGCGCCGGGGCTCGTGCCGGCGGTCGGCCTGCTGTTCGTCGTCGCCGCGGGCGTCGGCGCCGAGCGCACCGGCGCCCGGGACTACGTGACGCGCTCGGCGAAGTCCGCGACGCGGCCGATCGTCTCCGCCTGATCGGTCTCGTTGAACACCTCATGGCGCGCGCCGTCGATCACCACGAGCTCTGAGTCCTCGCCCGCGAGCCGCTCCACCACGGGCTGGGCGAGCCCGGCGGGCACGAGCTGGTCGTCACCGCCGTGCACGTAGAGCAGCGGCAGCGCGCCGAAGCCCGGGCCGGCGGCGATCGCGTCGTCGGCGGCGATGAAGGCCTGCAGCGTCGGGACCTTCCAGCCGCCGTGGTAGACGAGCGGGTCGGCCGCGTAGGCCTCCCCCACCGCCGGATCGCGCGAGAGCACGGCGCCGTCGATCGCGTCCGAGGGCGGGTCCTCGAGCCAGCCCTGGAGCACCGGGCCGAGCCCGATCGCGGGCCCGCTCAGCACCAACCCGGCGAGATCTTCCGGGAACCGCTGCGCGTACCGGGTGGCGATCAGGCCACCCATCGAGTGCCCGACCATCACCACCGGCAGGTCGCCACGCGCGTCCTGGACGACGGCGCGCAGGTCGTCGACGATCGGCTCGAAGTCCTCGACCAGCGCGGGCTCTCCGGGCGATTGTCCGTGGCCGCGGTGGTCGGGCCCGACGACGGCGGACCCGCGCGCGTTCAACGCCGCGGCGACATGCTCGTAGCGGCCGATGTGCTCTCCGTAGCCGTGGACGAGCACCACCAGCCGCGCCGGATCGTCGATGGGCCAGGTGCGGACGTAGCTCATGCCGGCGATGCTAGGACCTTCGGCGTGCGGCCGGCGCGGATCGTGAAGCGCAGCGCCTTGCCGACCGAGCCCGGCGCGGTGATCCGCACGGTGAGCTTCGCGCCCGGACGCAGCTTGGCGCGCTTCAGCTTGGCCAGCAGGTCGAGCGACTTCGCGCCCCTCGCGACGGCGACCTTGCGCGCCTTGAACGGGCAGCCTCGCCCGGAGCAGACGAGTTCCACGGTCGCGTTGGCAGGGATGTCGCGCACGCGCAGGAGGTTCACGCGTGACCATGTGCGCTTTGCGTTGAAGCCGTAGCTGATCGGCGTATGGATCCGCGGGGCGGCGGCGTCGGTGCCGTTGCAGTCCTGGTCGATGGCGTCGCCGGGCACGTCGACGGCGCCGGGCCGGACCGCCGCGCTGGCGTCGTTGCAGTCGAGCGTGTTCGCGACGCCGTCGCCGTCGGCGTCGACGAATGCCGTCCCGGGTGGATTGACGATCGGGGTGACCGTGCCGGTCGTCGGCGGAGCCGGCGTTCCCGCCGGGATCGCCCGGAACTTCGCGCGCAGCTCGAAGTAGTGCTCGCCCTGCGTGCTCCCCTGCGCGACGTGCAGCTCGCAGGTCGGCGTGGCCGGGTTGGCGCAGTAGTGCACGTACTGGCGCGACTCGGGCGGCGCGGTCAGCGTCCAGCCGGTGAACTCGTAGCCGCTCGCAGGGGTCGCGGTGACGGCCAGGATGGCCGGAGCGGAGCCGTACCACGTGCCGGGATTGCAGACCCGGCCCTCATCCGTCGTGGACTCGCACGCGAGTGGCCCGAAGGCGCTTGGCGCGCGACCGCCGGTCTGCGCCGCGCTGCCCCGGCCCTCGATCGCGAGGTTGAAGTAGTTGCCGTCCTGGTCGGCGAGCGCCGGTGGCGCCATGCCGAGGACGAGCGCGATGCACCCCACGAGCCCTGCCCTGCGCGCGTACGTCATGACGCCCGAGGATCGCGCGCGCCGCGCCCGGTTGTGAACGTGCGTCACACGATGGTCACAACTGGTTCAGGCGGCGGTCCGGGCTCGACGTGCGCCTTCGCCAGCGTGAGCAGCGCCGTCGCGGCGGCGCCCAGGCGACGGGTCGTCGGCGCCGCGATGTAGGTCGCGAACGCGGGCGCGTGATGGCGGATCGGCACGAGCGCGATACCGGTCGGATCGCGCACGAACGACGGGGCGAGGAACGCGGCCGCGACGCCGTGGCGGACGAAGTCGACCATCGTCGGCGTGTCGTTGATCTCCAGCGTCACGCGGCGCTCGACGCCGGCGGCGGCGAAGGCGCGGTCCACGGCGACCCGCGTGCCCCAGTTCGGCGGCCCATCCGCGAACGTCTCGTCGGCGAGCGAGGCCAGCTCGACGTCTGCCCGGCCCGCCAGCCGGTGCCCGGAGTGCACGCCCAGCGGCATCGCCTCGTAGCCGAGCGGCGTGAGGTCGAGCCCCGGGTTGCGGCGTCCGGGGAGCGCGAGGAGCGCGAAGTCCAAGCGCCCGTCGCGGACCTCCTCGGCCATCGCCGCGGACTGCGCCTGGCGCACGTGCAGCTCCACCTCGGGGTGTTGCGCGCGGAACGCCGCGAGCAGGCGCGCGAGGCTGAAGCCGCTGAGCGCGTCCGCCTGCATCGTGCCCAGCCGCACCGTGCCGCGCAGGCCGCCGCTCACGGCCTCCACCGCTTCCCGGGCGGACTGGGCCGCCGCGAGCGTCGCGCGCGCCTCCGGCAGCAGCGCTCGTCCGGCGTCGGTCAACCCCACCTGGTGCGTCGTGCGGTCGAAGAGCGGGGAGCCGAGCTCACGCTCCAGCGCACGCACGCCCGCCGAAACGGCCGACTGCACGACGTGCAGGCGACCGGACGCACGCGTGAAGCTCCCTTCCTCGGCGACGGCGACGAACGTGGCCAGGTGACGCAGCTCCATGGGCCATGGTTATCGCAGATCGCGATAGCCGATAGCGCAAACGTGCGTCGAATCCGATGATTGCGCGAGTCACTATGTCTCGCATGAACACACGTCTTCGTCATGGAGTCGGTCTGTGGGCGGTCGCCTTCGCTTTCCTGGCCGTGCTCGCTTACTCCACGGCGCCGACGCCCCTGTACTCGATCTACCAGGAGCGCGACGGCTTCTCGACGTTCCTGATCACCGTGATCTTCGCCGCCTACGCCGTCGGCGTGACGCTCGCGCTGTTCTTCGCCGGGCACCTCTCCGACTGGGTCGGACGCAAGCGCATGCTGATCCCCGCGCTGCTGTTGAGCCTCGTCAGCGCCGGCCTCTTCCTCGTGTGGAGGGACCTGGCCGGGCTGCTCGTGGCGCGCGTGATCAACGGCCTCTCCGTCGGCATCGTCACCGCCACCGCCACCGCGTACCTGGCGGAGTTGCACTCGTCGCCCAAGCGGGCCCAGGTGCTCGCGTCGACCGCGAACCTCGGCGGGCTCGGGATCGGTCCGATCATCGCCGGCACGCTCGCGCAGACGGTCGACTCGCCGCTCACCGTCCCGTATGTCTTCTTCGCCGCGCTGCTGGTCGTCGCCGTGATCCTCGTGGCGCTCGCGCCCGAGACGGTCACGCGCCCGCAGACGCGCCCCGCCTACCGGCCGCAGCGGATCGCCGTGCCCGCCGCGGCCCGCAGCTCCTTCTTCGCCGCCGCGACCGGCGCGTTCGTCTCCTTCGCGGCCTTCGGGCTCTTCACGTCGCTCGCGCCGTCCTTCCTGGCGGGCACGCTCGGTTACACCAGCCATGTGCTCGCGGGCGTCCCGGCGTTGACCGGCTTCGGCGCCGCGATCGTCGCCCAGTTCGCCGCGGGCAAGTGGGACGTCAGGCGGCTGGTCGGCACCGGCACCGCCGCGCTCTCGGCCGGCCTCGCGCTGCTCGTCACCGCGCTCTGGGCGCCGAGCCTCGCGCTCTTCCTCGTCGGCGGCGTGATCACCGGCGCGGGCGCGGGCCTGCTGTTCAAGGGCGGGATCGTGCGGGCCTCGGTGCTCGCCGCGTCCTCCCCGAACCGGGCCGAGGTGCTCGCGGGCTTCTTCCTCGCCGGCTACCTCGGGCTGTCGGTGCCGGTGCTCGGCCTCGGCGTCGCCGCGCAGTTCATGGCGCCGAAGGTGGCGCTGCTGGCGTTCGCCGCGCTGCTGCTGACCGGCGCGCTGCTCTCAGCGGCCGCGCCGCGCCGCGCGCTGCGCGCGGCCGCCTCGGCGGGCTGAAACCTCCCCCGTACGGGGGAAAGCTGCCATTTGCGAAGGCCCAGGACCTGACGAGCCGATCAGCTCGACATGGCGTCTTCCGTCATGCCCGCCGCTGTCCGCGGGCGCCGGACCCTCTCCTCGCAGTCGCTGTGGCTCGCGCTCTGCGGCGCTTGGCTGATCGTCGTCTTCGCCGCGGACATCGCGCTCGACCGCGACGGCCATCCGCGGATCGTCCTGGTCGGCTTGGTGATCGGCGCGCCGCTGCTGGCCAGCGTCCGCCTCGACGCGCGGCGGACCGCGCTCGCGGGTGTGGGCTCGATCCTCGCCGCGGCAGTGCTGTGGCGGATCAACGGCATGCCGGTCGGCGCCGACTCGTTCGCCCGCCTGGCCGCACTCGTCTGCGCGTGCTGCTTCGGCGTGCTGGCCGCGCACCGGCGTGAGCAGCTGCAGGCGCTGTCGGACCAGCGGCGGCTGAGCGCCGCCCGGGCCCAGTTCCTGGCCGAGGCCACGACGGAGCTCGTCTCCTCGCTCGACTACGCGCAGACGCTCGCCCAGGTCGCCCACGTCGCGGTGCCCGCGCTCGTCGACCGGTGCGTGATCGATCTCGAGGAAGGGCGTGTGGTGGGGATCGGCGCGGCGGACGGCGGCACCGCGATCACCGTTCCGATCGTCTGGCAGGACCGCCCGATCGGCTCGATCACGTTTGCCAACCGCCCGAGCTCACGCGCGTTGACAGAGGAGGACCGGACGCTGATCGTGGACCTGGCTGCGCGCGCCGCCCGCGCGATCGAGCACGCGCGCGTGAACCTCGAGCGCGACCACATCGCCCGCACCCTGCAGACGTCGCTGCTCCCACCCGCGCTGCCGGAGGCGCCGGGGCTTGACCTGGCCGCGCGGTACCGAGCCGCCCGCGGCGGCGCCGAGGTGGGCGGCGACTTCTACGACTGCTTCCCGCTCGGCGACGGCGAGTGGGTGGCGCTCGTCGGCGATGTGCAGGGCAAGGGCGTCGAGGCCGCGACCGTCGCGAGCCTCATCCACCACAGCCTGCGCACGATCGCCATGCAGCACCACTCCCCCGCGCGGATGCTCGAGCAGCTCAACGCGCTCGTGCTCCGCCGGCGCGAAGGGTGCCGCGGCCGGTTCTGCACGCTCGCCCTCGTGCGGCTGGTGGAGCGCGGTGACGGCGCGCTCGACGCGACCGTCGCGCTGGCCGGCCACGCCCAGCCCGTGGTGCGGCGCGCCGACGGGTGCGTCGAAGCGGTGGGCCGGCACGGCACGCTGATCGGCGCGGTGCCGGAGGTGACGCTCCACGACGTCGCGTTCACGCTCGATCCCGGCGACCTGCTCCTGCTGTTCTCCGACGGCGTCACCGAGTCCCGCCGCACGGGCGAGATGCTCGGCGAACGCGGGCTGTGCGCGCTGCTCGCCGGCACCGGCGACGACGCCGACCACGTGTGCGAGCGCCTCCAGTTGGCCGCGGGTGCCGATGCGCCGGGCGACGACATCGCGCTGCTGGCGGTGCAGGTCACCCGGTAGCGGGCGGGTAGAGTCCGGCCATGGCGTTCAACCAGGGCACCGAGCGGACCGAGGGGTTCCGTGTCGAGGGCGAGTTGCTGACCGATGTCGACGGCACGTTGCCGATGCCGGTCCTGTCGACCCCCGGGATGATCTCGATGATGGAGTTGGCGGCATCCAACCTCGTACGCGAGGACCTCCCGCCCGGGCACGCGACCGTCGGCTTCGAGGTCAACGTACGGCACGTCGGCGGCGCTTTGGAAGGTGCCGAGTGCACGGCCACCGCGCACCTGTTCGAGGTCATCGACGGGCGCAAGCTGCGGTTCGACGTCGAGGTCAAGGAAGGGGAGCGCACGATCGGCGTCGGCACCCACGAGCGCCGCATGATCTCCGTCTCGCCCGAGGTATGAACGTTCGGATATTGCTGGTCGGCGGTGGCCGCATGGGCGAGGCGCTGCTCGGCGGCATGCTCGCCGCGGGGCGTGAGCCGTCGGAGTTCGCCGTGTCGGAGGTGTACGCGCCGCGCCGCGCCGAGCTCACCGCGAAGTACCCCGGCGTGCAGGTCGTCTCGGAGCCGGTCGCCGCCGAGGGTGTGGTGCTCGCCACCAAGCCGGGCGACCTCGCCGCCGCTGCTCTTGCCGCCCGCCAGGCGGGTGCGCAGCGCTTCCTCTCCGTCGCCGCGGGCATCACCGCCGCGGCGATCGAGGACGCGATCGCCGAGCCGCTCCCGGTGATCCGCGCGATGCCCAACACGCCGGCGCTCGTCGGCGCGGGCGTCACCGCGATCGCTCCGGGCACGCATGCGGGCGAAGAGGACCTCGCCTGGGCGGAGGAGATCCTGTCCGCGGTGGGTGTGGTCGTCCGCGTGAAGGAGGCCCAGCTCGACGCGGTCACCGGCGTCTCGGGCTCCGGGCCCGCGTACGTCTTCTTGGTTGCCGAGGCGATGGCCGATGCGGGGGTGCTGGCCGGTCTACCGCGGGAGTTGGCGGAGACGTTGGCGTTCCAGACTTTGCGGGGGGCGTCGGAGTTGTTGGTCGAGTCGTCCGACGGGGCGGCCGCGTTGCGCGCGGCGGTGACGTCGCCGGGTGGGACGACCGCTGCCGGGTTGCGGGAGTTGGAGCGCGGGGGTGTGCGTTCCGCGTTTCTCGAGGCCGTGATGGCGGCGACGGAGCGGTCGCGGGAGCTCGGCAAGGCGTAGCCGCGCAGGCCCCCCCGCCTGGCTCCCGACATATCATCGCCCCAATGGCCGAACTGACCGATGCGCCCGTGAGCGAACTGCTCGAGAAGCCGAACCACGCCGTGCTCTCGACGATCAACAAGGACGGGTCGGTGCACAATGCCGTCGTCTGGCTGAGCACCGAGGACGGCAAGGTCGCCGTCAACACCGCGCGTGGCCGGAAGTGGCCGACGAACCTGGAGCGCGACCCGCGCGCGAACCTGCTGGTGATCAATCAGGACAACCCGTACGAGTACGTCGAGATCGCCGGCGGCGTCAGCGAGGCGCCGGGCGGCGAGGAGCACATCGACACGCTCGCGCAGAAGTACATCAACCAGGACAAGTACCCGTGGCGCGCGGAGGGCGAGGAGCGCGTGAAGTTCCACATCAGCCCCGACAAGGTCCGGTACGTGAAGGCCGCCTAGTCCCAGGGAGCTCCCAGCTTCCGGCCACAGGAGACTCAGCCGCGGCGCGCAGGATCGAGGCATGTCCTCCTCGCTGCTCACGCCCCCTGATGAAGCACACCGCCCGCTGTGGGCCGACGACGGTCGCGAGTTCGGCGGCGGCGCTCCGCCCACGGGTGGGCGCCCGCCCGTCGAGCGCCGGCGTCGGCGGCGCCGACCCCCACTGGCGCTGCTGCTCGTGATGTGCTCGCTGCTCGGGGGCGGGACGACCGTCGGCGCGCTCGCCGTTACGGGCCACCTCGACGGCGACACGACGACCGTCGTCAACGCCGCGACCACGGGCACCGCCACCGACGGCAGCGCGCTCGACGCCGAGGCGCTGTTCGCGGCCGCTTCGCCGGGTGTGGTGGACATCACCGCCGGCAGCGGGACCGGGACCGGCTTCGTGATCGACACGGACGGCCACATCCTCACCGCCGCGCACGTCGTCGAGGGCTCCAAGACCGTCAAGGTCACGCTGACCGACGGCACCACGCGCGATGCCACTGTCCTGGGCTCCGACAACGCCACCGACGTCGCCGTCCTCAAGGTCGACCCCGAGGGCCTCACGCTCACGCCGCTCACGCTCGGCAGCTCGGCCGACGTCAGCGTCGGAGAGGCGGTGGCCGCGATCGGCGATCCGTTCGGCTACGAACGCAGCATCAGCACCGGCATCATCTCCGGCGTCGACCGCACGATCCAGGCGCCGAACGGCTTCACGGTCGCCCACGCGCTGCAGACCGACACGGCGATCAACCCCGGCAACTCGGGCGGCCCGATCCTCGACGCCGCGGGCCAGGTGATCGGCATCGCCGACCAGATCGCCACGGACGGGAGCTCGTCGCAGAGCTCGGGCGTCGGCTTTGCGGTTCCGATCGACCTCGTCAAGGCCGAGCTCGAGCAGCTCAAGGCCGGGCAGGACGTCGAGCATGCCTATCTCGGCGTCGCGATGGGTGACGGCGCGAGCGTCGAGCAGGTCAGGCCGAGCAGCCCCGCGCAGACGGCCGGGCTGCAGGCCGGCGACGTCATCACCAAGCTCGGTGACACCGCCATTGCCGATCAGAACGACCTCGTGGCCGCCATCGCCACCCACCAACCGGGCGACGCCGTGGCCCTCACGATCGAGCGCGGCGGCCAGACCACCGAGCTCACCGTCACGCTCGGCACGCAGCCGGCGCAGACCGGCTGACGTCACACGGTCGCTCCGGTTCCGACAGGCGGTCCATAAACCCAGGACCGTCTGCCAGATAGGTTCGGCCGGCCGCTCCAGCGAGCGGCGTCGGGTCAACCTCGTTACGGAGCAACACTTGCGCAGAATCTCTCTCGCGTCGGCAGCCGCATGCGCGCTGCTCGCCGCTTCCGCGTCCAGCGCGTGGGGCTGGACGACGGTGACGAACTCCAACGGGGACACGTGGAACGTCAACGACGCCGCCGACCCCGGGATGGACACGGGCTCGATCCACAACACGGGCACGAACTCGCTGCAGGGCTACGGCGGCCTCCGGGTCAAGGTGTCCGGCTCGCCGCGCATGAACGGCGTGCTGCTGCGCGGCTTCGACCTCACGGCCGACAGCCCGACCGTCTTCACGAGCAAGAAGGCCGTCGCGCTCGGCGGCGTCGCGATCAAGCGCTCGATCCTGTTCAACACGACCGAGTCGTACGCGCGCTACCTGGACACGTTCACGAACACGACGGGCGCGCCGATCACGATCGAGGCCGCGTTCGGTGGCCAGCTGGGCTACAACACCGGCACCAACCAGAGCTCGATCGCAGGCACGTCGAGCGGCGACACGACGCTCACCACCGCGGACGCCTGGGCCGTCAGCTTCTCGCCCTCCACGGCCGCGGGCACGCCGACCGTCAACGGCACGAGCGCCACCGTCCCGGGCACGTTCGACCGCACCGGCAACTTCCTGCGTGACCCGTTCACGTACGCGCTCGAGACGACGGGCGACCACGCGAACCACATCGGCTACGTCAACACGCTCACCATCCCCGCGGGCGCGACGAAGGCGCTCGTGCGCTTCGTCGTGACCGGCCTGTCCGAGACGCGCGCGCCCGCCGGCGGCGGCACGACGCCCGTCGCCGGCACGCAGGTCGCCGCCGTCACCGCGAAGGCGACGGCCCTCGCCGCCGCGCCGCCGATCGCCGATCTCGCGCCCGCCGAGGCGTGCGCGCTGGCGAACGTGAGCATCGCGGCCGTCAACTGCGCCGCCGCTCCCGCCTACGCGCTCGGCCCGGTCGAAGGTGACAAGGCGATCGGCGCCACCACCAGCTCGCCGTACAACGTCGTCGGCAAGACGATCACGCAGCTCATCGCCGACATGAAGTCGGGCGTCACCACCTCCGAGCAGATCACGCAGGCCTACCTGGACCGGATCGCGGCCTACGACGGCGGCGCGTTCGGCCTGAACTCGATCATCACGCTCGCCCCCAACGCCATCGCCCAGGCCAAGGCCGCCGACGCCGCCCGCAAGGCCGGCGACATGCGCCCGCTGCTCGGCATCCCGATCCTGGCGAAGGACATCCTCTCGACCAAGGACATGCCCACCACGGGTGGCAGCCGCGTGTTCGAGGGCTTCCAGCCGCTGACGGACGCCTGGCAGATCATCAAGGTCCGTGAGGCCGGCGCGCTCGTGATGGGCAAGGCCAACCTGTCCGAGTTCGCCAACGACGGCCACTTCAGCTCCAGCGCGTTCGGGCAGGTGTGGAACGCCTACAACCCGTCGATCAGCCCGATCGGCTCCAGCGGCGGCTCGGCCACCGCCGTGGCCTCGAGCTTCGCCGCGGCGGCGTTCGGCACGCAGACCGGCGACTCCCTGTGGGGTCCGTCCAGCGCCGTGTCGCTCGTCTCGCTGCGCGGCACCGACGGCATGCAGAGCTCGGGTGGCACGATGCCGCTGACCTACATCCAGGACTACGTGGGCTGGATCAGCCAGTCGCTGCCGGACCTCGCGCTGCTGCTCAACGCGACCGCGATCGACAACCCCGCCGACCGCCTCGACGACGTCTCCAACGGCCATCGGCCCGCGAACTGGACCGCCGGCCTGGACGCAGGCGCGCTCCAGGGCAAGGTCATCGGCGTGCCGTTGACCGCGTTCGACGACCCGTTCGGCACGCAGGGCACCGAGGACGCCATGCGCGCCTCGTTCGCCCACTTCGTGGCCGCGGGCGCGACGGTCAAGGAGATCCCGAACCCGCCGAGCGGCCCGGCGAGCACGCCCGGCGACCGTGGCTACGAGGGCTGGCGGCAGTGGTTGCTCGAGCACCCGAACGCGCCCTACACGGACGCGGCGCAGATCCTGCGCAGCCCGCTGCGCATCCCGCAGTTCCGCAACACCAACCCGTACACCGGCACCGGCGCGATGACGCTCGAGCAGTCGATGGCCTTCGAAGCCGCCCGCGCGACCTACCGCCAGCAGATGGCCGCGTGGATGGACACCAACGGCGTCGACGCCGTCGTGTTCCCGGGCCAGCTCAGCGACATCCATCTCAACGACTCGATCCAGCCGAGCTTCGGCCGCCGTGACCCGCAGGGCTCGTCGGCGGGCCTGCCGAACGTGATCTTCCCGGCCGGCACGAACGACCACGGCCAGCCGATCAACCTGCAGCTCCAGGGCAAGGAATTCGACGACCTGAAGCTGATGGGCTACGCGTACGCGTTCGAAGCCAAGGCCAGTGGTCGCGTCGCGCCGCCGAACGACGTCACCCCGGTGCTGCCGTTCGCGACGACCGCCGGCGGGACGGTGGGCGGCACGGTGCCGGCCACGCTGTCGCTGTCGCTCAGCGGTCCGGCGTCGTTCGGCGCGTTCACACCGGGCATCGCGAAGGAGTACACGGCGGCGGCCACGGCCAACGTCATCTCCACCGCGGGCGACGCGGCGCTGAGCGTCTCCGATCCGGGCTACCTCACCAACGGCTCGTTCACGCTGGCCGAGCCGCTGCGGGTCGAGCTGGGCAAGGCGAGCTGGACCGCGCCGGTCTCCAACGAGAGCGTCGCGATCGCGTTCAAGCAGCTCGTCAAGGCGAATGACCCGCTGCGCACGGGGACGTACAGCAAGACGCTGACGTTCACGTTGAGCACCACCACCCCGTAAGGATTCGGCAAAGGGGGCGCGGAGGGCTAAACCTTCGCGCCCCAGCCGCCGATGGGAGGTTCGTGGGTCCCTCCTCCACCTCCGCCACGACCGCTGCGACAACGCCGCCGGCGATCGTGCTCGTCGACGCCGCCGATGTCGCGGCGCCCAGCGAGTTCGCCGCGGTCCTGCGCTGCTACGTCCCGGAGTGCGAGGAGAGCGAACGCACGGGGCGGTTCACGAAGCTGAACATGGCGCTGCGCGGCGGCCCGCCCTACCGGGACGCCGAAGGCGCCCGGTCCTGGTGGGCCTGGTAGCCAGTTGAGGTAGCGTCCTCGCGCATGTTGCGCGACGACTACCCGCTCGGCGTGCCGTGCTGGGTCGACACCTTCCAGCCTGATCCTGAATCCGCCGCCGCCTTCTATTCGGCGGTGTTCGGCTGGGTCTTCGACGCGCCCGCCGCGGGCGGATATCTCACCGCGCGCCTGGGCGAGCACCGCGTCACGGGGATCGGCCAGGCGCCCGAGGGCTCTCCCGCGTTCTGGTGCACGTACGTGCGGGTCGATCGGGTCGATTTCTCGTTGGCGCAGGTTGCGGGCGAGGGAGGCACGGTCTTGGGCGGACCGTTGGCGGCGGGTGGCGGCGGCCAGATGGGCGTGCTGACCGATCCCACCGGCGTTGCGTTCGCGGTCTGCGACCGGTTCGGCGCGGAGCTCGTCAACGAACCCGGGGCCTGGGCCATGGGCGCGCTGCACACGCCGGATCTCTCAGCGGCCGGCGACTTCTACGGTGCGCTGTTCGGCTGGCAGCTCGAGCCCGTGCCGGGTGCTCCGCTCAGTTTGTGGCGGCTCCCCGGCTACGTCGGCGGTGCGCCGGGGCAGCCGCTTCCGCGGGACGTCGTGGCCGTGGCGACACTCGCCACCGAGACCGTCCCGCCGCACTGGGCCGTCAATTTCCGGGTGGACGACGTGGACGCGGCCTGCGAGCGCGCCGTGGGCGGCGGCGGCACGCTCCTGATGCCGCCGACCGATGCCCCCGGGTTCCGCAACGCGGTGATCGCCGACCCGCAGGGCGGCGTGGTCGCCATCAGCGCCCCAGACGCTGTGTGACGCTCGCTACGGTTCCCCCGCCAGTCGGGGGGCTTGGCTCTCCAGCGCGTCCGCAAGCGCTTGCGCGACCGGTACCACAGAGGGCGTGATCAACCGACTCCTCACCGCGCTCACGCGCCAGATCCCCACCGCCCACGACCGTGGCGCCGGACACTTCCACGCCGGCCCGCGCGGCCCCTACCCGTGCCATGACGAGCGCTGCGCAACCCGCAGCTAGCGGTACTTCTCGATCCGTTCCCGTAGCCGGTCGTTCGCGACGCGGTCGAACGGGCCGATGAACTCCGCCATTGCCGCGTACAAGCGGACGAGGCGCAGGTTGGTGGCGTCGAGGCGCAGCGTCGCCCCGTCCTTCCCCATCAGCCACAGCTCGCGCCCCAAGCTGTGGTTGACGTCCAGTCGCGCGCTGGTGAGCTGATCGAGGCGCATCGGCGGCCGATGGCCGAACAGCGTGCGTGAGTAGAGCACCGGGCCGTCGACCCAGACGCGGGCCTGGATCAGCGTGCCGATCCCGAACAGCGCGAGCAGCGTGAACGGGACGCCGATGATCAGCGCCATCGCCGTGCCGCCCAGCACGATCCCCGAGATGCCGATCAGCAGGATCAACGTCCAGATCGGGACGGCGCTGATGCGGCCGCGGCCGACGACGCGCGCGGTGGGTCCGGGTCGCTGCTCCATCTCGGCTCCCTACCCGGCACGACTAGTCTGAAGTCGATGGTCCACGCCCGACGCCTGACCGCGGCGCTCCTGGTCGCAGCGACGAGTCTTGCCCTGACCACGTCGTCCGCGACGGCCCACACCGAGCTGACGTCGACGACGCCGAAGGCCGGTTCGTACGCGAAGCGCACGCTGGAGGTGGTCCGGGCCCGGTTCAACCAGCCGATCCGGTCCGGCCGGCTCCAGGTGCTCCGGGCCGGCAAGAAGGTGTCCGAGGGCAGCGGCCGGCGAAGCCCGGACAACGTCCGGGCGATCGAGGCGCGGATCCCCGAGGAGCTCGCGGGCGGCGTCTACGTCGCGCGCTGGACGATGACCGCGGTGGATGGGCACGTCCAGCGTGGCTCGTGGCGGTTCAAGGTCCGGCCCAAGCCGGCGGCCACACCCGCCGCGGTGGCGACGACGCAGGCAAGCCCGACCGTCGAGCCCACACCGTCCGCGGAACCGACGGCGACGGTCGACCCGGCGAGCGCCTCCGATGACGGGGGCGCGGGCACCGGGGTGCTCGTCGGCGGCCTGGTGGTCGTCGGCATCCTGGCCGCCGCCGGCACCGTCGGTGTAATGCGGCGCCGCCGGTAGCCGACGGCGCCTGTCCGCGCTTAGAACACGACTTCGCAGTTGACCCAGGTGTCCGCCGCATCGACGTCGCAGGCGTCGAAGCCGGCGCCGCCGTCGATGTAGTCCGCGCCGGGGCCGCCCGCGAGCCGGTCATTGTCATCGCCGCCGTAGAGCGCGTCGTCACCCTCGCCGCCGGTGAGCCGGTCGCGCCCGGTGTGACCGTAGAGCTTGTCCTCGCCCGGGTCGCCGTTGAGGCAGTCGTTGTCGGCGTGGCCGTACAGCAGGTCGTCGCCGTAGCCGCCGTTGAGGATGTCGTTGCCGTCGAAGCCCAACAGGACGTCGTCGCGCGCGAACGCGTCGATCAGGTCGTTCACCGGGGTGCCGGGGAGGAAGTTGGGGTTGTTGTCCCCGCCGGGGACCACGTTCTGGACGGGGCCACAGGGCGGCCACGGCGGCAGGTCCGGCTCCTGCGCCTGGGCGGCGGGCACGGCCACGGCCAGCGCCAGAAAGGTCACGAGGGTCGCGAAGGTGAATCGGTGGTGCATGTCACAGCTCCTGGGGAGGGATTGAACGGGAGACATGTCTGCTGCTCACCGTCCCAGCCACCCCGCGGACGAACCACGGGTGAACCCCCTGGAACACCCCCTTGATCGTGCGCAGATGGGAGCGCGCCCCCATATCGACCGGCCGGTCCCGGACCTAGGTTGCGCGGTGAAGGCCCCCCGACTCCGCCGAGGTGATCACCGATGGGCTTGCTGAACCGTCTGCTGCACCGCGAAGACTCACCCGAGACGTCGTGCCCGCGCTGCGGGGTGCCGTCACCGCCCGAGGACGTCGAGTGCACGGCCTGCGGCTGGGACATGCGCGAGGCCTACCACGACGATCTGAGCGGCGCGGATCACGAGCCGGTGCGCTGAACGCCTGCCAGTACATCCTCTCGCTCGACGACGGGACGCCGGAGGCGCGGGCGTCGGAGCGGATCGCGTTGCGGCTCGCGGACGCGTTCGCGCGCCGTCCCAGCGTGGACGTCGAGCTGATCGTCACGCCCGCCGGCGGCTGGTCCGCTCCGCTGGTGCTTGTGCCGAGCTGACGGAATACAGCGCAACGGGGAGCGTCTAGTTGGGCAAATGATCCTCCCCAGATACCGACTCCTCGCCGCCGGCGTCTTCGCCGCCGGCCTCTTCATCACCGGCTCGGCCCAGGCCGCGGTGACCTCGACGTTCACCAACGGCACGCTCAGCATCTCCGGTGACAACCTCGACAACAACGTCGCGGTCAGCCGCAACGCCGCGGGCCAGATCCTGGTCAACGGCGGCGCTGTAGCCGTCCTCGGCGGCACGCCGACGGTGGCGAACACGGCGCTGATCCAGACCTTCGGCCTCGCCGGCAACGACACGCTCTCGCTGAGCGAGGTCAACGGCGCGCTCCCCCGCGCCAACCTGTTCGGCGGCTCCGGCAACGACGTCCTCACCAGCGGCTCCGGCAACGATCAGCTGTTCGGCGAGTCCGGCAACGACACGCTGCTCGGAAAGGGCGGCTTCGACCTGCTGTTCGGCGGCAACGACAACGACACGCTGACCGGCGGCGACGCCGACGATCAGGCCTTCGGCCAGAGCGGCAACGACCGCTTGATCTGGAACCCGGGCGACGACACCGACCTCAACGAGGGCGGCGCCGACACCGACACGGTCGAGGTCAACGGCGGCAACGGCACCGAGCAGTTCACGACCACGGCCAACGGCACCCGCGTGCGCTTCGACCGGCTCGACCCGGCCCCGTTCTCGATCGACATCGGCACGTCGGAGAACCTCGTCACCAACGCCAACGGCGGCGACGACCGCTTCTCGGCCACCGGCAACCTCGCCGCGCTGATCAAGCTCACGGTCGACGGCGGCACGGGCAACGACAACCTGCTCGGCTCCAACGGCGTCGACATCATCCTCGGCGGCGACGGCAACGACTTCGTCGACGGCCAGCAGGGCAACGACGTCGGCTTCATGGGCGCCGGTGACGACGTCTTCCAGTGGGATCCGGGCGACGGCAACGACGTCATCGAGGGCCAGGACGGCGCCGACAACATGCTGTTCAACGGCTCGAACATCAACGAGCGCATGGAGGTCTCGGCCAACGGCGGGCGCGTGCGCTTCATCCGTGACATCGCGAACATCGTCATGGACCTCAACGACGTCGAGACGATCACGCCGAAGCTCCTCGGCGGCGCGGACACGCTGACGGTCAACGACCTGTCCGGCACCGACGTGACCAACGTCAGCCCCGACGCCGGCGGCAACGACAACTCGGCCGACAACGTCATCGCCAGCGGCACGAACGGCGACGATGTCGCGGTCGTCGCGGGCAGCAACGGCACCGCCGCCGTCACGGGCCTTGCCGCGCGGGTCAACGTCTCCGGCGCGATCGCCGCGACCGACCGCCTGACGGTCAACGCCCTCGCGGGCGACGACGTGGTCGACGCCTCCGGGCTGGCCGCGAGCGCCCTGCTGCTCTCCGTCGACGGCGGCGCCGGCGACGACGTGATCATCGGCGGCCAGGGCAACGACACGCTCAACGGCGGCGCGGACGACGACGTCGTGCTCGGCGGCCCGGGCACCGACGTCATCGACGGCGGGCTGGGCGACAACGTCGTCATCCAGCTGGTCAAGAGCGCCCGCACGGTGGCGGGCAAGACGACCATCAAGCTCGACGGCGAGCGCGTGTCGCTGCCGCGGGCGAAGCCCTCTCAGCTGATCAAGTAACGAACCTCGGGGCCGGCACGGGCGGGAGAGAGAGGCTCACCCGCGCCGGCCCCGGTTCGCTCACGGCTGAGTCGTGCTCAGCGTGAAGGTGACGGTCTTGCTGTAGGAGCCCGTGCGCAGCGGGTCCGTGCGCTTGATGAGCTGCTTGAACGTCACGGGGACGCTCTCGTTGGAGGTCGGGCCCGTCCAGCTGGACTTGCCGAACTCGACGCGTAGCGGCTCAGCGAGGCTGAACGCGCCGTTGGTCAGGTGGCCGGGATCGGTGACCGCGAGCGTCGCGTCACCAGCGGTCGAGGTGACCGTCGCGGTGGTCTGGGCCGAGTAGTCGTTCTGGACGCCCGGAGTGAACGCGCCGAACGTGGCCGGGGCACCCAACGTCAGCGACAGTGTCGCCGGGACGGTGCCGCCCACGGTGCCGGTCTCGTCGCGGAGCTTGCCGAACTGGATCGTGTTGAGCAGGTTCGACGCGATCTTCGAGGAGGCGAACGGGTCCGCGCCCAGGTCGTACTCCCAGTGGTAGTAGTCCACGTCGGCCGCGGCCTCGAAGATCCGCTTCCAGTCCGTGACGTCCGCCGGGCCACCCGCGTCGGTGACGCGCGTGAAGTCGGTCGACGGGATCGTCTGCGGGTTCTTGGTCGGGTCCGAGCCCTTCACGTGCAGCATCGAGATCCGCTTGGAGTACTTGCGGATGAACGCGACCGCAGCGTCCTGGTTGTAACTGAGGCCCTCGAGCAGCCAGTGCACGTCGATCTCGAACGTGACGAGCGACGGGTCGGTGTTGAGGATCACGACCTCGAGCGCCGGGACCGTCTCCTTGACGCCGTCGCCGTTGGTGTCGTACTGCAGCTTGGTCGAGAACTCGGCGTCGTGGTTGTGGCCGTAGACCCAGAGGTTCTTCGCCCGCGCCTTCGTGCCGAGGCGGTTAAGGACGGCGCCCATGTTCTGCGCGCCCTCGACCGTGTTCATGTTCGTGCCGGACGGCCAGCCGCCGGAGCCGACGTACTTGAGGCCGAGTTCCTGCGCCTGGACCAGGCGCGCGTCCCAGGACCCCTCGTCGACCGTGCCGTGATCAGCGACGGCGTGCAGACCGCGCTCCTCGAACTTCTGGCGGTACTCGGCGTTGGACCAGCCGAACGTGCCGTTGAAGTTCTCGAACGACTTGTAGCCGTTGGCCGCCATCTGGCTGAACACGTTCAGCACTGCCGTCTTCTGCTGCTCGGGCGTGTTGGGCGTGCCGCCGGGCGGGAAGAACGTGCCGTCCCCGAGCGGGAACGCCCCGAACACCGGGATCAGGAAGTTGTAGAGCTGGAAGGAGATCTTCTCCTTCGGAATCGTGCCCTGCGCATTCGCGGACGGCGCGGCGATGGCAGCGGTGGCGATGCTCGCCACGGCGGCGGCCCCGACAACCGTACGGACGCGACTGGCGATCGCGCTCCCATTTCTCCTCACGGACTTCCTCCTCGAAAAACGATGACCGGGGCACAACCTACCGACATGTAGGTCGTTACGTCAAGTCCGCGTCCAAAGTGGCGTGCCTATGCGTCGAAACCCCCGGTCAGAGGTCGAGGGTGTGCGGCCTTCCCTTGCGGTCGCGCCAGCTGATCCGGGACCCGTCGGGCGCAATCGTCACGTCGCGCAACTCCGCGTAGGCGAGCGACTCCCGCGGCGCCTTGACCCGCACGCCGGCCGGACCGAGCACGATCACCCGGTCCCCGCGGCGGCTCACGACGTAGAGCGCGATCAACCCGTGCTGGCGAGTGAGCTCGACGACCCGCTCGCCGGCGCCCTGCGCAAGTAAGAGCGCCGGTTCCGGGAGGCCGGGCGTGCACCCGTAGAGGCGGGTCGCGTCGGTGTGGACCTCGAAGACGCGCAGGCCGTCCTTGTCGAGCAGGGTAGTGCCGGAGGTGCAGGTGAGCGTCGGCTCGCCGGCGAGCGGGACGTTCTGCGCGCGGCCATCCGCGTTGCGCCAGGTGACGCGACCGTCGTCGGTGAGGGCCAGCGTGCCGGGCTCGATCACGCCGCCGAGTGAGGCGATCGAGGTCCCGTCGAGGCGCAGGACGTGACCCTGGCTCGCGAACACGGGCGGACCGACGGTGGCGAGGGCGACGTCGTCGAGCTCGTCGTAGCCCGGTGGCCTCATGACGCTGATCGTGGGTCCGTCGAGCAGCCCGATGCGGTCGTTGGCGAGGAAGGCCACGCGCGAGCCGGCGCGCTTGACCGAGTCGAGGGTCCAGGGGTCCTGGTCGCGCACCGACGTGGAAGCCAGGATGCGCGGCGTGGTGTCCGCAGGCAGGCAGGCGGCGAGCCGGTCGCGGTCGCCTTTGAACACCTCGAAGAGGCGTGCGCCCTCGTGCTCGAGCAGGGTCGTGCCGGCCGTGCAGGAGAGTGGTTCGCCCGTGAGCGGGACCGTGCGCGTCTGCCCGTCCGCGCGCCATCGCAGACCACCGGTCGTGAACGTCAGCGAGCGCGGCGCGTAGCGGCCGTCGATCGTCGCCAGGACCAGTTCGCCCCGCCCCGGTGCGAGGTAGCCCACCCGCACACCAGCGTCCTCACCCAGCGACGAGATGACCCCCATGCCGCCGTCGGACGCGACGACCACGTCGAGCACGTCGTTGCTGACGTGGCCGGCGAGCTGGCCGCCGCGGGCGCGCTTGCCGTCGAACCAGCCGACGCTTGTGTCCTCTCCCCCGCCTTCACCGGAGAACTCGAACACGAAGATCACCTTGCCACTGCGGCGGCCAAGCACCTTGAAGCTTCCGTACGGGCCGGTGTACGAAGCGAGATGGACCGGACGCCGCGTCGCCTTGCCGCACGCCCAGAACCCGCCGCCGTGGCTGAACACGCGTACGCCCGCCTGCCGGTAGACGGTCTTCCCGTCGCGGCAGGTGCGCGCCTGCGCCGCGGAGGCGAGCACGAAGAAGGTGGCCAGGGTGAGCAGCGCGGCGCGGATCATCGGCGCGCCGAGCGGACGCCGCCGGCCCGGTTGCGCCACCGCACCCGCTCGCCGTCGATGGAGAGCGACCCGACCGCGAACCCATCGGTCCGCGTCGCGAGCACCTGCTCCTTGCGGCCGAGCACGCTGAAGACCCAGCGCGTCCCGATCTTGGCCGCGAGCGCGACCGTGCCGTCGGGGGTGATCGCGACGCCGCGGAGCCGGCGGCCGCGGGCCAGCTCGTTCAGCCGCCAGATGGCGCCCCGGAGCTCGACCGGCTCGGACGCGCCGAGGGCGCACCCGAGCTCTCGTGTCACCCGGTCGAGCACCACGAACACCCGCACGCCGCCGGCGTCGAAGATCGTCGTGCCCGACCCGCAGTCGAGTGTCGTCTCTCCGGCCAACGGCGCGGACTGCGCGTAGCCCTGGGTCGTACGCCACGTGACGCGGTCACCGGTCAGGGCGAGCGAACCCTGGGCCAGATCACCGCCGATGGCCGCGAACGCCTCACCCGAGTACCGGGCGATGACGTTGCCGCCCGCCTTCAGCTGGCCGGCAAGCACGGGCTCGCCCGCATCGCCCATGGCGATCTCGTGCAACTCGAAGAAGTCGGGTAGCGACTTGAAGTCGAGCGCCGGCCCGTCCAGGAGCCCGACGCTCCGATTGCCGGCGACGAACGCCACCCGTGAGCCGGCGCGCGCGAGGGAGCGGAGCGCGAAGTGGTTCTGGCCATCGACCCCATGGGACTCGAGCTCACGTGGCGTGGTCGCGCCGGGCTCGCACACCGCGAGCACGTCCGCCTGGGACGCCGAGCCCGGCTGCTTGCGGTCCGGCAGCACCTCGAACACGCGCGTGCCCGCGTTCTCGGCCACGGTCGTGCCGCTCGTGCACGTGACCGGCTCGCCCGTGAGCGGGACGCTGCGGCCGACGCGGCCGTCCGCGTGTCGCCACGTGAGCGCGCCGCCGCCGTCGGTGAACGTGACCGAGCCCTTGGCGTAGCCACTGATCACGGCGAGCGCCAGCTCCAGCGGCCGGGCCTCGCTTCGATGCGGGCGGACGTAGCCCACGCGCGTGCCGCTGTCGTGATCGTTGGTCTCGACGGCCACACCCATGCCGCCGTCCGGCGCCACGACCACGTCGAGCACCTTGTTGTACGAGCCGCCGGCGAGCTCCCCGAGGCCGATCCGCCGCCCGTCGAACCAGCCGACCGTGGCGATGTCTCCCCCGCCCTCCGGGTTGAAGTTGTCGACGAACAGCAGCCGGCCCGCGCGGCGCCCGAGCACGCGGAACTCGTCCTCGCCCTCGGCCGTGTACAGGCGCACCGGGGACTTCGTGTCCTTGCCGCACCCGTACCACGCGGGGCCCGCCTTGAACACGCGGAACCCCGCCTCCCGGTAGACCGTGGTCCCGTCGCGGCAGGTCCGCGCCTCCGCCGCCGACGCCAATAGACCGAAAACGATGAGGGTGAGGAGCGCGATCCGGGTCACTTGAAGACGGTAACCGCAACGCGCGGCACCGTAAATCGGGGACCTACCCCGAACTTACGGCGACCGCCCAGGCGCCGCGTGAGCCGCGCGCGAAGACGATGCCGAGCACGCGCCCGCGGGCATCGACCACGGGCGCGCCCGAGTCGCCCGGCTCGACCACCGCGGCGAGTTCGAGCGCGGGTCGCGAGTGCCCGCCGATCGACGCCGTGACGCGCCGCCGCACCCGCGTGGCGAGCGCCACCGCGCGTCCGGCGCGGAAGACATGCAGGACCGCGTCGTCGCCGGCGTCGGCGGTGCGCAGGGGCTGCGCAGCCACGCCGGGCACCGCGAGCTCGGCGAGATCGAGCCGGCGATCGACACGCACGACCCGCGCGGGCCGACCGTCGACCCGCACCGACCGCGCGCCGTCGAGCACGTGCGCGACCGTCAGCACGCGTCCATCCCCCATGGCCACCCCGGTTGCGACGCCGTGCGCGGACACGGTGACGCGCAGCGGGACGGGCGCCGGCGGCGAGTCGCGCCAGCCGGGGGCGAGCGCGACGAGGGCGAGCGCCGCGAGGAGCGCGATGCGACGCGACACGGCTCCGCGCGGCGCGCCGCCGCCGCCGCCGCGCGGGACGTCGCCGGGCGGCGCGATCACGGGGGTGTCGCAATCCAGCGTCACCTGTCGACGCTCAGTTGCGGCACCCCCCTCGGTCATCGCGGCGGCGGCCCGGTGGTCGAGCGGACCACCAACGTGGGTTCGTGCACACGCGTGACTCGTTCGGCGCGGCCATGGGTGCGTTCCAGCAACAGCGCGAAGGCCTCGGCCCCCATCTCGCGACGTGGCTGGTTGATCGTCGTCAGCTGAACGTGGGCGAGGCCGGCGATGAACGTGTTGTCGTAGCCGATCACGGACACGTCCTCCGGGATCCGCACGCCGTCCTGTTCGAGCCGGTCGATCAGGCCCACCGCGACGAGGTCGTTCGCGGCAATGATCGCGGTCGGCAGCGCGGCGTCGCGCAGCAGGCGGCCGGCGGCGTCGACGCCCGCGCGCTCGTGGAACTCGCCGGACAGCACGCGCGCCGCGTGAGACAGGCCCGCGTCGTCCATGGCCTTGAGATAGCCGGCCCGACGGGGCGCGGCGCCGGCACCGTCACCGCCGTCGATGTGGACGATCCGCTCGTGCCCGAGCGCGACGAGGTGCTCGACCGCCAGGTGCGCGCCGACCGACTCGTCGACCAGCACGCAGTCCAGCGCCCGCGAGCGCACGCGGCGGCCGATCACGACGCACGGGAGCGCGCCCACCGCGGCCGCGATCTGCGGGCCCGGGACGTGCGGGGACACGAGGATCAGCCCGTCCGTGCGGTATTCCAGCAACGCTTCGAGCATCGCGTGCTCGCGCTGCTTGCGCCGGCCGCCGGTGATGATCAGCAGCCGTTGCCCGAGCTCTGAGGCCTGCGACTCGATGCCGTCCGCGATCTCCGCGAAGAACGGGTTGTGCAGATCGTTGAGCAGCACGCCCACCGTGTTCGTCCGGTGCGAGGCGAGGTTGCGCGCGATCGCGTTCGGGCGATAGCCGAGCTGGGCCGCCGCGTCGCGCACCCGCCGGCGGCGCTCCTCGCTGACCTTGGGGCTGCCGCGCATGACCAGGGACACGAGCGCGCGGGAGACCCCGGCCTCACGCGCAACGTCGTCCATGGTCACGTAGCCGCCTCGCGTCATCCCCAAGGAGTATGCTCGTTAGAGCGCTCTAACGGAGGAGGAAGAGTGGGCTCGGGACTACCAGGACGACTGGCCGCCGCCCCCATCTCGTGGGGTGTCTGCGAGGTGCCCGGCTGGGGTCTGCAGCTGCCGCCGGAGCGCGTGTTCGCGGACATGGCCGAGCTCGGCATCACCGCCACGGAGCTGGGTCCGCTGGGCTGGCTCCCCACCGACGGCGCACGGGCCAAGGCAATTCTGGACCGTTACGGGCTGCAGCTGGTCGGCGGGTTCGTGCCCGTCGTCGTGCACGAACCCGACCTCGACCGCGACTACGCGCGCAAGGCCGCCGCCCAGCTCGCGCAGGCGGGCGGAGAGGTGTTCGTGGCGGCCACGGTGCAGACGATGGACTGGGCCCCGCCCCTGCCGCTCGACGCCGACACCTGGGCCCACGCGGGCGAGCACCTCGACGAGCTCGCGGCGATCGCGGCCGAAGAGGGCGTGGAGCTCGTGCTGCACCCCCACGCCGGGACCGTCCTCGAGACCAGACGGGACGTGGAGCTCGCGCTGGAGCACACGCGCGTGCCCTGGTGCCTGGACACCGGCCATCTGCTGATCGGCGGGACCGACCCGGTCGCGTTCGCCATCGAGCACGGGAACCGCATCGGCCACGTGCACTTCAAGGACGTCGACGCGGACATCGCCGCGCGCAAGGATCTCACGCTGATGCAGGCCGTCCAGCACGGCCTGTTCCAGCCCCTCGGAAGCGGAGACGCACGCATCGACGAGGTGGTCGATGCGCTCCGCCGTTCGGGTTACGAGCGCTGGCTCGTGCTCGAGCAGGACCTCGCCATCACCGGGTCGGAGCCCCCGGTCGGCGGCGGTCCGGCGTTGGATGTCGCCTCCAGTATCGAGTTCCTGTCCACCTTGGCTCCGGAGGAGGCAGTCAACCCATGAAGCGACTCACGATCCTTGCCCTCGCACTGGTCTTCGCGGCCTGCGGGAGCTCAGGCGACGACACGGCGACAAAGGACGACAGCGGTGGCGACGACGTCCAGCTCACGCAGGGCACCGACCTCACGATCGCGATGGTCACCCACTCCGACGAGGGCTCGTTCTGGTCCGTCGTCAAGAAGGGCGCCGAGCAGGCGGCCAAGGATCAGGGCGTCAAGCTCGTCTGGAGCCCGTCCAACAACGACCCCGAGAAGGAGGCGCAGCTGATCGAGGCCGCCGTCTCGCAGAAGGTCGACGGCATCGCGGTCTCCGTCCCCAACGCGGACGCCATCAAGGGCGCGCTGGCCAAGGCCACCGACGCCGGCATCCCGATCATCACGCTCAACTCCGGCGCCGATCAGTTCAAGGCGCTCGGCGCGATCACGCACGTCGGCCAGGACGAGGCCATCGCCGGCCAGGCCGCGGGCGCGCGCTTCAAGGAAGAGGGCGCCAAGAAGGTCCTGTGCATCATCCACGAGCAGAGCAACGTCGGCCTCAACCAGCGCTGCGACGGCGTCAAGCAGGGCTTCGGCGGCACGGTCGACAACCTCCAGGTCAAGGGCACCGCGGACGTCGCCACCACGCAGACGGAGATCAAGTCCAAGCTCCAGGCCGACAAGTCCTACGACGCGGTGATGGCGCTCAACCCGGACATCGCCAACGCCGCCGCGACCGCCGTCAAGGGCGCGAGCTCCTCCGCCAAGCTCGCCACGTTCGACCTCAACGCGGACGTCACCAAGCGCATCAAGGACGACTCGATCGCGTTCGCCATCGACCAGCAGCAGTACCTGCAGGGCTACCTGCCGATCGTGTTCCTGAAGCTGTACAAGACCAACGCGAACACCGTGGGCGGCGGCCAGCCCGTGCTGACCGGCCCCGGCTTCGTGGACAAGAGCAACGTCGACACGGTCGAGAAGCTGGCGGGCGAAGGTACGCGATGAGCACAGTGGGCGCCCCGCCCAAGCTGGCTCCTGTGGCCGATGAGCGACTGGCGAACATCGGCCTCACGGCCCGCATCCTGCGCCGGCCGGAGATCGGCGCGCTGCTCGCCGCGATCGTCGTGGCGATCTTCTTCTGGACCCAGAGCTCGCTCTTCCTGCAGCTCGACGGCATCGCGAACTGGACCGACGTGGCCAGCACCATCGGCATCCCGGCCGTGATGGTCGCGCTGCTGATGATCGGAGGCGAGTTCGATCTGAGCGCCGGCGTGATGACCGGCACGGCGGGCTTGACCATGGGCATCCTGGCCACCGAGGTCGGGATGAACATCTGGTTCGCGATCGTGCTGACGCTGGCGATGGCGACCGGGATCGGCTTCGTCAACGGCTACATGGTCATGAAGACCAAGCTGCCGAGCTTCATCGTCACGCTCGCGACGTTCTTCATCCTGCAGGGCCTCAACCTCGGCGTGACCAAGGTGATCACCGACCAGGTGACGGTCGGCGGCATCGACCTCGCCGCGGGCTACGAGAGCGCGAACAAGATCTTCGGCGGCTCATTCAGCAGCCACGACTTCAAGATCACGGTCCTGTGGTGGATCGCGATCACGCTCCTCGCCACCTGGGTCCTCACCCGCACGCGGACGGGCAACTGGATCTTCGGCGTCGGCGGTGACGCGAACGCCGCGCGCAACGTCGGCGTGCCGGTCGCGCGCGTGAAGGTCGGGCTGTTCATGGCCACGTCGTTCGTGTGCGCGCTCACCGGCATCATGGTCGCGCTGCGGCTGGCTTCCACGCAGGCCGGCCAGGGCGTCGGCGAGGAGTTCCAGTACATCATCGCCGCGGTCGTCGGCGGCTGTGTGCTCACGGGCGGCTTCGGCTCCGCGATCGGGGCGGCGCTCGGCGCGACGATCATCGGCATGGCGTTCATCGGCATCCAGTTCTCGGGCTGGAACACCGACTGGCGCTACCTGTTCCTGGGCGTGATCCTGCTGGTCGCGGTGCTGGTCAACAACTACGTCCGCAAGCGCGCGGAAGGGGCCCGGCGATGACCGCGCTGCTCGAGACGCGTGAGGTCTCGAAGTTCTTCGGCAATGTCGTGGCGCTCAAGGACATCAGCGTGAGCGTCGGGGCGGGCGAGGTCACCTGCGTGCTCGGCGACAACGGCGCGGGCAAGTCGTCGTTCATCAAGATCCTCTCGGGCGTGCACCGCCACGACGAGGGTCAGCTCCTCATCGACGGCGAGGAAACGCACTTCTCCAACCCGCGCGAAGCCAAGGCGCTGGGGATCGCGACGGTCTACCAGGACCTCGCCACCGTCCCGTTGATGTCGGTCTGGCGCAACTTCTTCCTCGGCTCGGAGCCGACGAAGGGCGCCGGCCCGCTGCGGCGCATCGACGTCAAGCTCGCGCAGGAGACGATGGTCTCCGAGCTGCGCAAGATGGGCATCGACGTGCGCGACCCGGACCAGCCGGTCGGCACGCTCAGCGGCGGCGAGCGGCAGGCGGTGGCGATCGCGCGCGCCGTCTACTTCGGCGCGAAGGTGCTGATCCTCGACGAGCCCACGTCCGCGCTCGGCGTCAAGCAGTCGGGCGTGGTCCTGCGCTACATCGCGCAGGCCCGCGACCGCGGCCTCGGCGTCATCTTCATCACCCACAACCCGCACCACGCGTACCCGGTCGGCGATCGGTTCGTCATCCTCAATCGCGGCCGGCTGATGGGGTCCTGGGACAAGGGCGACATCAGCCGCGACGAGCTGGTCAAGCAGATGTCGGGCGGAGCGGAGCTGGACGCGCTGGAGCACGAGCTGAGGCGCTCTTGATCGGCGTGGGCGTGATCGGCTTCGGCTGGCTCGGGCAGGCGCACAGCCGATCGCTTCTGCGCATCCCGACGCTGTTCGACGAGCGCGCCGACACGAAGCTCGTGATCTGCGCGGACCCGCTGCCGGAGCGACGGCAGGACGCGGTCCGCTCCTTCGGGTTCGGGCGTGCCACCGAGAACTGGCAGGAGGTGATGGACGCGCCGGACGTGGACGCGGTATGGGTCGCCGCGCCGAACATGCTCCACGTGGAGTTGGTCGAAGCCGCAGCCGCGATGGGCAAGCACGTGTTCTGCGAGAAGCCCGTCGGCGGCACGCCCGCGCAGACGATCCGCGCCGAGGAAGTCGCCCGCGACGTGATCAGCGGCGTCGGTTACAACTACCGCTGGGCACCGCTCGTGCAGTACGCGCGCCAGCTCATCGCCGAGGGCGCGCTGGGCGAGATCACGAACTACCGCGGCCGCTTCTTCTCGATGTACGGAAGCGACCCGCTGGGCGTGTTGTCGTGGCGCTTCCTCGTCGACCAGGCGGGCTACGGCGTGACCACGGACCTGATGAGCCACAGCGTGGACCTCGCGCACATGTTGCTCGGCCCGATCACGCGGGTGGTGGGCACGACGGAGACGTTCATCCCCGAGCGCCCCCTCCCCACGTCCTCCGGGTCGCACTACGGGCGCGGGCGACCCACCGATCCCACGGGCGCCGTCACGAACGAGGACTACGCCGGGATGCTGTGCGAGTTCGCCAACGGGGCGCGGGGCACGTTCGAGGCCAGCCGCTCGATCATCGGCCCCGAGTCGCAGATGGCGTTCGAGGTGTACGGCACCAAAGGCGCGCTCGGCTGGAACCTCGAGAAGCTCAACGAGTTGCAGCTCTACGTCGTCGAGGACGAGCTGCACACGGGCTACCGGACCGTGTTCGGCGGCGACCGCTTCCCGTACCACGGGCACTTCGTCCCGGGCAGCGCGAACGGGATCGGCTTCGAGGACCTCGTCGTGATCGAGGACTACGAGTTCTGCCGGGCGGTGGCCTCCGAGCGGGCGTTCGAGCCCGGCTTCGAGCAGGCCGTGCAGTGGGTGAGCGTGCAGGACGCGCTGCTGCGCTCCGCGAGCTCCGGCCACTGGGAGGAGGTGTGAGCGTACGGATCGGCGTGATCGGCGTCGGGCGGATCGGCAGCATGCACGCCGACCTGCTGGCGCGCCAGGTCCCGGACGCCGAGGTCACCTGGGTCAACGACGCGCACGTACCCGCCGCAGCCGCCACCGCCACCCGGCTGCAGGTCGCTTCGGGCAGCGTCGAACAGCTGCTGGCCGCGCCGGATGTGGACGCCGTCGCCATCTGCACCTCCACCGACACGCACGCGGACCTGATCGTCGCGGCCGCCGAGGCGGGCAAGGCGATCTTCTGCGAGAAACCCGTCTCGCTGGACCTGGCCGAGGTGGACCGCGCGCTCGCCGCGGTCCAGGCCGCCGGCGTGGCGTTCCAGATCGGCTTCAACCGGCGCTTCGACCCCGCGCACGCCGCGGTGGCGCGCGCCGTGGCCGAAGGCGAGATCGGCGAGGTGCAGATCCTCCGCATCACCTCGCGCGATCCCGCGCCGCCGCCGATCGAGTATGTGCGGACGTCGGGCGGGATCTTCCTCGACATGACCATCCACGACTTCGACATGGCGCGCTTCGTCGCGCAGAGCGAGGTCGTGGAGGTGTACGCGCGCGGATCAGTGCGCGTGAACCCCGAGTTCGGCGAGGCGAACGACGTCGACACGGCGGTGATCCTGCTCGAGCACGAGAACGGCTGCCTGACGACGATCGACAACTCGCGCCAGGCCGTCTACGGCTACGACCAGCGCGTCGAGGTGTTCGGGTCGGCGGGGATGGCGGCGTCGGAGAACCCGCTCGCGCACAGCACCATTGTGCGCACCGCGACCGGCCTGCGGGCGGCGACGCTGCCGTACTTCTTCCTCGAGCGCTACATCCCGAGCTACCTGCGCGAGTGGGAGGCGTTCACCACCGCGGTCGCGACCGGCACCACGCCGGTGGTCGGGCCGGTCGACGCCCGCGCGCCGCTCGTGATCGGGCTCGCGGCGTGGCAGTCGCTGCGCGAAGGACGGCCGGTCCGCCTATGAGGGTGCTCGTCACCGGCGCGTCCGGCTTCGTCGGCTCCAACCTCGTGCACGTGCTGCAGGACCACTGCGACGTGCTTGCGCCGTCGCACGCCGAACTGGACCTGACGACCACGGTGGCACCGAAGGTCGACGCGATCATCCACGCGGCGATCTGGAACGACCCGGCCGGCCTGCTGTCGGACCGGCGCCGCGCGTGGGCCGGGTACGTGGAGGCCACGCGCAACTGCGTGCGGAGCGGCGCGCACGTCGTGCTCGTCTCCACCGATTGGGTGTTCGACGGCACGCAGGGACCGGCCAAGGAAGACGACCCGCCGAACCCGATCAACGCGTACGGCTTCCTGAAGGCCGCGTCCGAGCTGATCGTGCTCGAAGCGGGCGGGACGGTCGCGCGGATCGCGGGCGTGCAGGGCATCCACCGGGCCAAGCCGCACACGCCCCGAGCGCAGGACGCCGGCTTCGGCTATCTCGTCGCTTCGGTGGTCGACGCGCTGAGCGGCGGACGCGAGTTCACGGTGTGGGATGGTCCCGCCATCAACCGGATCGCCACGCCCGTGCTGGCCACCGACGCGGCCGAGCTCATCTGGCGCGCACTCGAGCGCGAGGTGACCGGAACGCTGCACTGCGTCGGCTCCGAACACATCGACCGGGTGAGCCTCGCGCGCCGCGCCGTCGCCGCGTACGGGTTGGACGAGACGCTGCTGCAGGTCGGTGCGCCGCCACCCCAGCGCGAGCGGATTCCGTACGACACGCGGCTCGACGCGACCGGGACGGCGCGCCGGCTGGACGTCGAGCTCCCGGACGTGGACAAGTTGCTGGAAGGGCTGGCATGGGCTTCGACGTGATCACGATGGGCCGCATCAGCGTGGACATCTACCCGCAGCAGGTGGGTGTGTCGCTGCGCGAGGTGGAGTCGTTCGGCAAGTTCCTCGGTGGCTCGTCGACCAACGTCGCGGTCGCGGCCGCGCGCTACGGCCGCGACGTGGCCACGATCACGCGCACGGGCAACGACCCGTTCGGGCTGTTCCTGCACGACGCACTGCAGGGGTTCGGCGTCGACGACCGCTGGGTGACCGCGGTCGACGGCCTCCCCACCCCGCTCGCGTTCTGCGAGATCTTCCCGCCCGACGACTTCCCGCTGTACTTCTACCGCGAGCCCAAGGCGCCCGACCTGGAGATCAAGACCGAGGAGCTGGACCTCGATGCCATCCGCGACGCGAAGGTCTTCTGGGCCACGGTCACGGGGCTCTCGCAGGAGCCGTCGCGCTCCGCCACGCTGGCGGCGCTGGAGGCCAGCGAGGGCATCGCCGTGCTCGACCTCGACTGGCGCCCGATGTTCTGGCCGTCCCGCGAGGAGGGGCGCAAGTGGGTGCGCGAGGCGCTGCGCTTCGCCGACGTCGCGGTCGGCAACGAGGACGAGTGGGAAACCGCCGGCGAGGCCGACGTGACGTTGACGGTGCGCAAGCGCGGGCCGCGCGGCACGTTCGCGCAGCGCGGCGCCGAATCCGTCGACGTGCCGCCCGCACCGGTCGAGGTCGTCAACGGCCTCGGCGCCGGCGACGCCTTCGGCGGCGCGCTCTGCCACGGCCTGCTCGCCGACTGGGACCTGGAGCGGATGATCCGCTTCGCCAATGCCGCGGGCGCGATCGTCGCCGGACGACTCGCGTGCGCCGACGCCATGCCCACCCTCGAAGAAGTGGAAGCGAAGATCGATGCTTGAAGTGACGCGACTGCGGATCGTCAAGGACAACGACGTCTTCGACACCGGCGGCGACGAGGTGATCGTGCTGCCGCTCGCCGGGTCGTGCACCGTCACGATCGACGGCGAGACGTTCGACCTGGACGGCCGCGAGAGCGTCTTCTCCGCGGTCACCGACTTCGTCTACGCGCCGATCGGGTCGCACGTGGAGATCAAGGGCGAGGGCCGCTTCGCCATTCCCGCCGCGGCGGCCACACGGCACTTCCCCGCCCGGTATGGCCCCGCCGAGGACGTGCCGGTGGAGCTGCGCGGTGCCGGCAACGCATCCCGTCAGGTGAACAACTTCGCGTCCGTCGAGGCCTTCGAGTGCGACAAGCTGATCGCCGTCGAGGTGCTGACACCCAACGGCAACTGGAGCTCGTATCCGCCGCACCGCCACGACGAGCTCGAGGAGATCTACTACTACGAGATCACCGGCGGCGGGTTCGCCTACCAGCGTGTCTACGACGGCATGGAACTGCTGGCGGAGGTCCGCAGCGGTGACCAGGTCCACATGCCGCGCGGCTATCACGGCCCGTCGATGGCCGCGCCCGGCTACGACCTGTACTACCTCAACGTGATGGCCGGCAGCGTCCGCGAGTGGAACTTCGTCGACGACCCCGACCACGCCTGGATCCGCGACAGCTGGGCCGGCCAGCAGATGGACCCGCGACTCCCGATGACGAAGGCGAGGACCAAATGAGGCTGACGGTGGCGCAGGCGCTGGTCCGGTTCCTGAGCGTCCAGTACAGCGAGCGCGACGGTGTGCAGCAGCGGCTGATCGCGGGCTGCTTCGGCATCTTCGGCCACGGCAACGTCGCCGGCGTCGGCCAGGCGCTCCTGGAGGAGCAGGACGCGCTGCCCTTCTACCACGCCCGCAACGAGCAGGCGATGGTGCACACGGCCGTCGCCTACGCGCGCCAGAAGAACCGGTTGCAGACGCTCGCGTGCACGTCGAGCATCGGCCCGGGCGCGACCAACATGGTCACCGGCGCCGCACTCGCGACGATCAACCGGCTGCCCGTGCTCCTACTGCCGGGCGACGTGTTCGCCACGCGCGGGCCCGGCACCGTGCTGCAGCAGCTCGAGGACGACCGCACGTTCGCGAACACGGTCAACGACACGCTGCGCCCGGTGTCGAAGTTCTGGGACCGGATCGAGCGGCCCGAGCAGCTCGTGCCGGCGTTGCTCGGCGCGATGCGCGTCCTGACCGACCCGGCCGAGACGGGGGCGGTGACTTTGGCGCTCCCGCAGGACGTGCAGGCGGAGGCGTACGAGTTCCCGGACGAGCTGTTCGAGCAGCGCGTGTGGCGCGTGCGCCGCCCGCTCCCTGAGCCCGATGTGCTGGCGGAGGCCGCGGCGTTGCTGCGTGGAGCGAGCCGCCCGCTCATCGTGAGCGGCGGCGGCACGATCTACGGCGAGGCCACCGAAGCGCTGCGCGAGTTCGCGGAGGCGACCGGGATCGGCGTCGGGGAGACGCAGGCCGGCAAGGGCTCACTCCCCTATGACCATCCGCAGGCGCTCGGCGCGATCGGCGCCACCGGCACGACGTCCGCGAACGCCGCCGCCCGCGAGGCCGATGTGGTGCTCGGCGTCGGCACGCGCTGGAGCGACTTCACGACCGCCTCGCGGTCGCTGTTCGCCGGCGACGCCACGTTCATCAACCTCAACGTGGCGACCGTCGATGCGTTCAAGCACGCCGGGCTGCCGCTCGTCGCCGATGCGCGGCTCGGGCTGCAGGCACTCAACGACGCGCTGGACGTGACGTTCGAGACGCCGGTGAACGACTGGGACGCCGTCGTCGAACGTGCCTACAGCGAGCGCCACGACCCGCCCGCGCAGGCCGAGGTGATCGGCGTCGTCAACCGCGTCAGCCAGCCGCGGGACGTCGTGGTGTGCGCCGCCGGCTCGATGCCCGGCGACCTGCACAAGCTGTGGCGCACGCGCGACCCGAAGGGCTACCACGTCGAGTACGGCTTCTCGACGATGGGCTACGAGATCGCCGGCGGCCTCGGCATCAAGCTCGCCGCGCCCGATCGCGAGGTGTTCGTCATGGTCGGCGACGGCTCGTACCTGATGATGGCCCAGGAGATCGCGACCGCGGTGGCCGAGGGCATCAAGCTCACGATCGTCCTGGTCCAGAACCACGGCTACCAGTCGATCGGGGCGTTGAGCGAGTCCGTCGGCTCGCAGCGCTTCGGCACCGCCTACCGCTACCGCGGCACGGACGAGAAACTGCCGATCGACCTCGCGGCCAACGCGGATTCCCTGGGCGCCCGCGCGATCGACACGCACACGCTCGACGCGTTCGAGGCCGCCTTGCGCGAGGCCGTCGCGAGCGAGGTGACGACCGTCGTGGTGGTCCACACCGACCCGTCGATCGACGCCCCCGACTCCGGGGCGTGGTGGGACGTGCCGGTGGCCGAGGTCGCCGCGCTCGACTCCACCCGCACGGCGCGGACGGAGTACGAGCGCGACAAGGCGACCCAGAAGCCGTACCTAGGTCCGCGCGAGCGCGGCGCCCTCGAGGTCGAGATTGGGGACCACGCGCTGTAGCGGCCGCGGCAGCCACCACGCGCGGGCGCCGAGCAGCGTCATCAGCGCCGGGATCAGCGTCATCCGGATCAGGAACGCGTCGATGGCGATGCCGACCGCGAACGCGAAGCCGATCGACTTGATGATCGGGTCGTCCGGGAGGATGAAGCCGGCGAAGACGCTGATCATGATCAGCGCCGCGGCGGTGACGACGCGGGCGGAGTGACGGAAGCCGTCACGCACCGCGTCGTGCGCAGTGGCGCCGTGCGCGTACTCCTCGTGCATGCGCGAGACGAGGAACACCTGGTAGTCCATGGCGAGGCCGAAGATCACGCCGATGATCAGGATCGGCAGCAGGCTCACGAGCGGGCCGCTCTGCGACACGCCGATCAGGTCCGCGCCGAAGCCCTCCTGGAACACGAGCACGACCGCGCCGAACGAGGCGGCGATGGTGAGCAGGAAGCCGCCGATCGCGGTCAGCGGGACGAGGATCGAGCGGAACGCCACCGTCAGCAGGATCAGCGCGAGGCCGACCACGACGGCGAGGTACGGGATGAGGCTGTCGGCCATCTTCTGCGACACGTCGATGTTGGTCGCGGTCTGGCCGGTCACGAGCACCTCGCCGTCGAAGCGGGTGTCGCGGATGGTCTTGACGAGGTTCTCGGTCGCCTCGCTCGACGGGCCGCTGGACGGTGTGACGGAGATCAACGCCAGGTTCTGGCCGGGAATGGCCTGCACGGGCGAGATGGCAGCGACGTCCGGCAGCGTGGCGAGCGTCTTCGCCGTGGCCTCGGCGTCGCCGCGGGCGACGACCGTGAGCTGGCCGTTGACGCCGACGCCGAAGCCCTTGGAGACGAGGTCGTAGGCCTGGCGTTGCGTCGTCTCGGGGTTCGACGAGCCGTCGTTGGGCAGGCCGAGGCGCACGTTCAGCGCGGGGATCGCGAGCGCGCCCAGCGCGACCACGACGAGGCCGGCGGCGATCACCGGGCGGCGCATGACGATGGCCACCCAGCGCGCGCCGAGCGTCGTCTTGTCGGCATTGTGGCCGCCGAACGTCTTGCCGCGCGTGAGGCGCGCGCCGCCGAACGCGAGCAGTGCCGGGACGAGCGTGAGGCTGGCGAAGACGGCGATGGCGATCGTCCCCGCGGCGGCGATGCCCATCTGCGCGAGGAACGGCGTGCCGGTCATCACGAGCGCGACGAGGGCGATCATCACGGTCGCGCCGGCGAACACGACAGCGCTGCCCGCCGTGCCCACGGACAGCGCGATCGACTTGGCCGTGTCCATGCCGTCGGCGACCTGCGTGCGGTGGCGCGAGAGGATGAACAGCGCGTAGTCGATGCCGACCGCGAGCCCGAGCATCGCGGCGAGCGTGAGCGACGTTGAAGTGAGGCCGGTGATGCCGCTCGCGAGCTGGATGCCGAGCATGCCGGCGCCGACGCCGATCAGCGCCGTGAGCAGCGGCAGGCCGGCGGCGAGCAGCGAGCCGAACGTGATCGCGAGCACCATCATCGCGACGACGACGCCCAGCACCTCGCCGATCGGCGGCTCGCTCTCGAGCGCGGCGGCGGACCCACCGAACTCGACCTGCGGCGCCGCATCGGCGGCGGCCTTCTCGATCGCGTCCGTCTGCGTCGCGCTCACGTCCGCCTGGGCGATCGTGAACTGCAGGTCGGTGTAGGCGATCTTGCCGTCCGGCGAGACGACCGGGGGCGTCACGGAGGCGACGTCCGGCACGGTCGCGAGCTGCTTGACCGCCGCGCCCATGGCGGCCCCGTCGAGCTTGGCGTCGGACGCGAACACCACGCGGCCGGTCGCGCCGTCGGCGTTGGCCTGCGGGACGGCCTGCTCGATCAGCTCGATCGCGCGCTGCGACTCCGTCCCGGGCACCTTGAACTCGTCCGAGAACGTGCCCTTGAACGCGACGGCCAAGCCGGCCAGCGCGACCAGGCCGAGCAGCCAGCTCGTGAGGACGAGGCGTCGGCGGCGCACCGCGAAGGCGCCGAGGCGTTGCAGTAGTCGAGCCATGTCAGTGTCGCTCCAGTCGCAAATACATCACGGTGCAAAATTACCACGTATGGCATCCTTGCTATCGACCGCAACAAACGCTAACTTGAACGAGGTGCCTGTCCAGGAGAACCGCCGCGAGCGCAAGACGCTCCGTACCCGCCGCGAGATCGTGCGCGCGGCGGTGGAGCTGGTGATGGAGGACGGTTACGAGCGCGCGACCATTGCGCGGATCGCCGAGCGCGCCGACCTCGCCACCCGCACGGTCACGACGCGCTTCCCGTCCAAGGAGGCGATCTTCTTCGAGGGCTTCGAAGTCGTGATGCTCCCGCTCCAGCGGCACCTGAAGGGCACCGACGGTGACGTCGTCGACCGGCTGCAGGCGTGGATCGACGAGATGTCCGCGCTCGAGGAGGTCGAGGATCCGGAGATGCGGCTGTTGCGCAGCCGCGCGATCGCCCGTGACCCCGACCTACGCGCGCTGCGCGTGCATCACTTCAACCGCGCGCACGATGCGATCGCCGCGGCCGTGGCCGCCGACACCGGCACCGCGGCCGACAGCGCCGGCCCGCAGATGTTCGCGGCGGCCACCGTGGCCATGTTCGGCGTGATCGAGCAGGTCGCGGCGGAGTGCTCCGCCGACGCGCTGCCGGAGCTCGAGCACGGCTTCCGCGTCCTACGCGGCGCGCTCGCGGCGCTGACCTAGGGCCCGTCGCAGAATTCCGACACGCCTGCTGCGGCACATCCGCGGCACACGGCTGCACCGCATCAAGGCGCATCGCCCATTCTGCGACGAACCCCTAGCGCGTTCCCCGCGGCCGAGCCGACCAGGACGCCCAGCGCGATCGCCAGGCCGGTCGCGACCGCCGCCGTCGCGGTGGCGAAGCCCTCGGCACCCTCCGTCGCCACCTGCGTGGCCGTGACGACGCCGAGGCTGCCCGGCACGAGCAGCCAGAACGACGGCAGGAAGACGCTCAACGAGGGCGGGCCGTGCGGGAGCCGGTGCACGAACGCGGCGACCAGCGCCGCGGTCACGGCACCCGCGAAGCCGCCGAGGGCCGCGCCGCCCGCGTGCTGGCCGAGCGCCTGCACGACCGCGGTCGCCAGCAGGCCGAGCAGCATCCAGCGCAGGACGCCGGGCGGCGCGCTGAGGTGGACGAAGACGCCGATGCCCACGAGCCCGACACCGGCGACCAGCGCCGCCGGACCGAAGTCGTCGAGACGCACGTTGGTGAGCGTGTCCGGGTCCAGGCCGACGACCCGCGCGGCGAGGAACACGCCGAACGTGATCAGCAACAGCTGGACGGTGCCGTAGGCGAGCCGGGCCGTGCCGGCCACCATCGCGCCCTGGGCGAGCTCGGACATGCCGGTGACGATCAACGCGCCCGGCAGCAGCACCGCGATCGGCGCGAGCGCCGTGCGGAGCGGCCCTTCCAGCAGGTCGAGCTCCGCCGCGAGGAAGACGACGCAGCCCGCGCCGAACGCCGCCGCGACCGGCAGCAGCGTGCGCAACAGGTGCGAGCGGTCGGCGAGCAGGTCCAGCGCGGCCACCACGAACGCCGCCACGATCGCGGTCAACACGCTCGCCACCGTGGGCTGGATCACGAGTGCGACGCCCGCCGCCTGCGGGACGTGCGCGAGCGCGACCACGGGCCGCGAGACGCGCGGCGGCTTCGCGAGCGCCGCGCGCACCGCGACGAGCGCGTCGGCGGGCGTCATCGCGGCCGCGCGCGGCGCG
>JAPDDQ010000548.1 GCA_027587225.1 Solirubrobacter taibaiensis | reverse complement strand
CCTTCAGAAAGTGCAACTGCTAACGCACCATTAAATGTATCACCAGCTCCAGTTGTATCCACTACATCAACAGCAATGCTAGGAACATGTACAATCTCTGTTCCATTATGGAAACGAACACCGTTAGAACCTTCTGTCATCAATAATTTATTTGGATACTTCGCCAATAAATCTTCAATTGGTGATGTAAAATCATCTAATACAATGCGGCACTCATGTTCATTTGGCGTAATATAAGTTGCTTTTTCTAAAATTTCTTCTGATAAAACTTGTGCTGGCGCTGGATTCAACATAACAGGAATATTATGTTCCTCACAAATAGCCAATACATATTTTACTGTTTCAAGTGGAATTTCTAGTTGAAGAACAACCATATCCGCTTTTACAAGAAGGTCTTTGGAGCGATCTACAACTGACTTATTTACAAGAGCATTCGCCCCTTGTACGACAACAATACTGTTATCTTCTTCTGCTAAAACGATATGAGCAATTCCTGTCGTTCTATCTGTAACCGGTACCACATAATCGATAAAAATGCGTTCGTTCTCTAAATTTTTTCTAACTACTGTTCCATAATCATCATTTCCTACCGCTCCAACCATTG